>NZ_NFZV01000050.1 GCF_003399765.1 Alkalilimnicola ehrlichii
GGGGGATAGGGTGAGAAGTTTGCGTTTTCTTTGTCTTTGCCTTGGTCTTTGCAGCGCACCTGCAAGCGCGGTGTATGAGACGTCTTTTGGTGTCGGCCTCGGCGTTAGCTATCAGACCGTATCTGATAGCGATGGCGATGTAGACTCGCTGGTAGCACTTGGCCCGGTGAGCCTTCTTTATCAACAAGAATACGCACGCGACAGACGCTATAGCGTTGAGTTGTCCTATGCCAGCGCAACGTTTGACCCTGAGCCTGGGGGCGTGGGTCAAGATGTTTCTCATTATTCTTTAGCCGGTACTTTGCAGTTTCGGCAGCGGCATACCTTTAACTGGCAGCCCTGGTGGGGCGTTGGCCTTGGTATAGCTAATGACCGTGCTAGTGATCGGTACAAAGTGACCAATGACGGCTATCTTGATGAGCGCTTATCTAATGCTGATAGGCGTTATGCCGCTGGTCTTGTCTTTGTACAAACTGACTTTGATGTGAATTTGTTCGGGTGGGACCGCCCAGCGGCTTGGCGTGTGCAATATCAGCATCCATTTTCTGACGGTCTCCGCTACGGATCTTTTAGCTTGCTTTTCTTTTATTAGTATTTTGTGACTTCCTAAAACAAACCGGCACCGGGTTGCGGGGTGCTCCTCATGAGGGGATTTTTATGCGTGGTCCTACACGGCTTATTCGCTTTCCCAATTTGACCGGGACTGTGATTTTAGATGCAAATAAGCGTGAGTTCATCGGCAAATACTTCGATCCCAACTTGCCCATTAATGACGTTGCCGAGTTTATCAGGCGCGATATAGCTACAGCTATAGAAATTGGTGAGTTAAGCGAAGGGGTCTATAACGTCCGCGTAAGAGAGCGAGGGATTGAGGTTAGGATAGAGGATTGCAGTATTAATCCCTTTCATCCCGCCTCTTTGCTTTACGGTATGTCTGTTGCTGTCGGCTGGCCGAGTCGCCGTATTTATACGCCTATTGGTTTCCGTCTGCTCTCTAAGCTTGAGCTTATATGCTCTGCTTATAACAGAGAGAGTTGGAATGCTGATAAACGACAAGTGGACTCCCATTTCTCTGTCCTTGTTCGTTTGTCTGCTGACTTCCTTAATCGGTGTTTCTCGGAGTTTGATACTGAAGGTGGGGGCGAGTGATGCTGCGTTATAATGCACTCTTTGGCTTGTTAGCCGTCTATTTGAGTGTTCTTTCTGTTATGCGTGATCGTAAGCCCAACCGTTTTTTGTTCAACTACCTTTTGCACAAAGGTGGTGGTTCTGCCGCCGAAGTCGCAGAACGTTTACTTAGCAGGGCGCGAGTGATGGGGATCGAGCCGCTACCCGACTCTTTGAGCGGCCGAAAGCTGACCCATTGGGCAAGGGGCGAGCAACGGGTTTCGCCCTGGGCCTACTACGCCGTCTTACCCGAAGCTTTAGACGCAGGCTATCAGCCGCAGGACACAAACGATGCTGAGGCTCTTGTGGTTCTGTGGTTGCGAAATCATCGAAAAGAATTAGATGACCGTTACGTTAATGATGTCGCCGCGCTCTGGCAGGCTGTCCGTCCTCAGTTATTCGCAGCGTTGCCGCTTACTGAGTTCGCAGATGCCGCTGAGCAAGCAGCGCTTGCGCAATTGCAGGCTTGGTACAAATGAGTGATCTGAAACTTATTATCTTGCCTGACCCGCTGGAGCGCCGGGGGATGCCACGGGCGGCTTTGGGCTTTGCCTTGCTATTGTTGCTGGGCCTGCCGGTTTTGTTAGCTGGGCTGACAACGGACTTTTTCCCGTTTGTGCAGTTGCTTCCCTACAGCTTTGCATTAGTGCTTTTCGCGTGCGGTGGGCTTTTATGGGCTTTTCGTCGGTTGCGTCCGCTAGACGATGTCTTGAATGAACCCCTGAGCGATGCGGAGAAAGAGGCTTTTGCAGAAGTGGCCGATGTGATCGGTGATTTTAAGATGCTTTATGACAGTTATGGGGCCGCCGGTCCTCAGACCTACCAGGAGGGGCTTGCTCTCCAGCAAGCGTTGCAGGAGCAAGTAGAAATCTTTAGAAACGACTCTCTTAGCGGTATGCCTCTAGGTGAGAGTGAGCAGCAACCTGTTAAGCCTGCCTCTTCTCAATGGTTGCCTGTTTTTAAAGTCCTTGGTTTCTCGTTTGGCATTGCCCTTTTTTTAGGGGGCGGGTTGTTGCTAGCCCTTTCTGCTCTTTTGAGCTATAGCGGCGAGCCTTTGCCGGTCATGGTGCTGATAGTTGGGTTTTTCTTGGTGGTTTTAGGGATGGGTGCGTTTACTTGGGCTTTTAGATCAAAGTAATTCTACAGATATGGCAGTTTAGCCTTTTCGATGTTCTTAATTAAGAACGCATGGAGACGACAATGCGATTAAGAAGAAGTTTATGTTTGGTTGCTATCTCGCTATTGGCTTTAGCCGGTTGTGGCGGTGATAGTAGTAACAGTCCAGATCCAAGGCCGAGTGGTGAGCTATCCGGCGTCGCCTTCGACGGCCTGATTATCGGCGGCGATGTGACTGCCTATGCCTGGGATGGTACGAAAGGCGAGGTGTTGGGGCAGGGGCGGACAGATAATCTTGGTGAATACTCCATTACCTTGAATGAAGTACCGAGTCAGCCGATTTTACTTAAAGTAACGAACGGTCGTTATTTTGAAGAAGCTAGCGGGCGAAATGTTGAGCTACAGAGTAGTGACGCGCTGTATGCCGTTTATGACTATCAAGCCGGCGACGAAGTTACTACGTCGCTAACTTACTACACAACGCTTGCCGCCGGGCTTGCGGAACACATGGTTCGGACGGGTACACCTGTCCGACAAGCGATCGTAGATGCGAACCGGACAATCAGCGATCTCCTTGGTCTGGATATCCGCGAAGTTACGCCGCTTGAAGTTACACAAGTCGATAATGCAACGCCTGAGGTTACAAACGGCCACTTGTATGGCTTTTCAACAGCTGCAATTTCCCAGCTGACCGCCTGGATATCAGAGCAGAACGGCACGGCAGTGCACCAGCCTTATAACTCAATACGGTTTGCACAAGCGGCTTATAGCGATATTCGTGCCAATGGCCGCCTGGATGGGCAAGGCCTGGATGGGATCGTTGCGCAGGGTACGGTACCACTCAACCAAGAAATCTATCGCCATCGTATCGCCGCCAATATGTTGGTGATGGCTAATGCGCCGGAAAACCGCACGGGGCTCACGGCGGCGGACATCGTCGACCATGCCATTCGTTTCAATGAGTCGAACGCGAGCTTATGGGGCAGCGCGGATATCATCCCGTTAAGCGATGCTGCCCCCAACATGAGTAACTTTAGTCACGCAACGGGTGACACGGTGGCTGGCGAGATCGAGCTACGCGTTTCCGTTACGGACACGATCGGTATTGGCAGTGTTGACTTGTATCTGAACGGCGATTTCCACCTCGCCGGCGGCGCCTCTTCTGAACCGCGTTTCCTTGTGAACACCACCGCACTGGAAGATGGCGAGCATCATTTCCGGTTGATCGCAACAAACGTCGCCGGCGGCGTCACCGAGCATGACATCGTCCTCGATGTTGCGAACCAAGGCACGACAATTAGCGATATCAGCCCGTCCCACGCCCAGCATATCCGCGGTACACACACGTTCAGCGCAAGCATCAGCGATGCCTTTGGACTCGATGAGGTGCGCTTCATTGTTAATGGCGCAACGTACTTCCCAAGCAACCTGAACTCACCAAGCTATGACCTTAGTCTCGCGCAATTCGGAGAAGGTAAGCATACCTTCACAGTGTGGACCCGCAATAAGAGCGGTTATGAAACACAGCGCTCCGTGGAATTTACCATCGACAACACCGCGCCGGAGATCAGCTGGGAGTTAAAAGAAGGTGCGTATCTTGAGCGTGTCTACGAGTTTTTGGCAGATGTTACAGATAACGAAACGGTAAAGTCGGCCGTGCTTTACCTTGATGGCAATGTACTCGCAGAGTTTTCGGCTTTTCCGCGTATTGATTACATGATCGATACTCGCGATTTCGCGGAGGGAGAGAAGTCGCTAAGCCTGGTCGCGGTCGATAAGGCGGGTAATACGACGACAGAGACCAGAAAGGTCTACTTTGACAACACCCCACCGACTGTAAACATTGTGTCGCCTGTACAGGGCGATACCATTACTAGTGATTTCTATATTACAGTCGATGCATGGGATGCGGTTGGTGTAGAGGAAATCGAAATCCTCATTAATGGCGCGCACCATAGTTATGCGCCGCACACTGATAATGCTAGAACTAGCGTACGCGTCAATACAGCTAATTTCAGTAACGGACCGCACCAAATCCGGGTCATCGCAAGAGACGGTATCGGCCGCACAGCTGAACAAGTGATTACCGTTATCTTCGCGCACGAACAGCCATCTATGACGATAGTCCAAAACAGAAATAGCGGTACTGACTATCGCCTGCGTATCCGGATTGATAACTACGACCCGTCGCAAACCTATACCGTTGAGAGTTACCAGGTTGCCGGGGCAAATAGGGGGTTCGGCTCTATCAATCCAGATGACGATGGCATCTTCTCTTACGGCGGCGTGCATTTCGGGGGATCGCCGGCGCGACCGTGCAACGGTCGTCGGACGGGAACCGCAGAACTGCGTATTGCCGATGGTTATAGCGTGAGCGATACGTTAACGATACCTAACGCGGTTTACTGTGGGAGTTGGTTTCGGTAATAGAGGGGCGGCTTAGCCGCCCTTCCCTTTAGATAAACCGCCCAAGGGCGGTTTTATAGAGCGCATTACTCCCAGTTAAGACAAGTTCGAGAAGCGAGGGCACAGGTATGGTAGATGGTGCCGCGAGCAACATTGACGCGCACGATTGGATGCAGCAATTGCGCTTTGAGTACTATCGTGTCGCCCAGTTGCGGCGACTGCGGGTTGGTGAACAGCTATGGGTTGGGTACTTCGGCGGCCGTGGTGTATCACCCGAGATAGACGGCCACTGTGAAGCGTATTTCACGCGCAACCGTGGCGGCTATTTCTCATTTCATGCTATCTGGACGATCTGTTGGGGCGGCAATCGCAGACGCCCGCATGTCTTTACCCATGGTGATTTTAAGCTTTTGCCTGGTAACCGTATTGAGTTTCAGGGTGACGCACATAAAGCGGAGCGCTCTTTTCGCCTAGTTTGCCGGTATGTGTATTTTATCTATCGAAACATGCGCCAGTTAGGTGTCGATCCAGAAGAGGCGTGGCGGAACGATTGCAAGCCGCTATCTCGTGGTGAGCATGTCTTGAAGCATGGCCTTAATGCCCGAGGCGTAGAAGGCCCGGAGGTGAGAGGTTTAAGCGCAATCGTTGAAACAGCTGCGGCACTTGCCGTCCTGGGCCGCAGGAGCGGGGTTGCGAATGAGAACCCAGGCCGAGCTTAAGGAGTTGCAGCAGGTGCTTGAGTGCCGCAGCTGCGGCACGCCCGCCTGGGCGATGGAGTATGTCGCCGATGACGACGTGTTCTTCTGCGGACTCTGCGGCTCGCGCACGTCCGCAGACCAGATGGACGAAGAACAAGACGGAGGTCAATCATCTATGTTCTATCGCATCGCCCTTAAAAACTATACCGATGGCGAGACACGGCGGCAGTATGGGGAAATACTCAGTCGTCACGCGGCTGAGGATTCGGCTTTTGACGCGATTTCTTCCGCGAATGTCAACACAGAAGCCGTCATAGAACAGGAAGGCGAACTGCCTATCGGCGCTTGTCGTCCCGAGCTGGCGGCTGTTGTCCGCAAAGTACGCGATCTTGCTCAGGAGGCTATCCGTTGCAGCGGGGGCGTCTATGAAATTTACGTCGAGCGGTTCTCGGCCGACGTTGATGCCGCTTACCCGGAGGCTTCACCGCTGCGCGGGGTGGCACTACCGGAGGCGACGGCACACGATTATGCAACGCCCGCCGAGCTTGCCGAAAGGCAGGCCGCCCTTGAAGCTGACGAAACCGTTTGCAGCCACGGCCTTTCCATTGATTGCTGTCCGCTCGGTTGCGGGGAGCTACCACGTGAAACGTCCCGCACAACTAAATGAAACTGCAAGACGCAAAATTATTACAGCAAGCCGGCGCATTAACCGATGTGGCGGCGCGTCGGTCACCGTGCCATGAGGGATGGATTCTCTTATTGGCAACCCAACGCGGCCACTATGAAGTGCTTGAGCGTTTTCGGGGTGGTGAACGTGTCTTTCAAACGTTGGATGCTATCGCCAGCGTCGTCGAGGAACTCGGACGTGCAACTTTCAATGTCCAGTTTGCATGAGTACAAAGCTAGGCGCAGCTTATCGGGCAAGCCGATCTGCAGACAGGGCAAAGGTAAACCGGACACATAAAAACAGATACGGCATTCCGAATGCGGATAGTTTTGATCAAGGGTGAATAAAGAATGGATAAGAACACGCTAGTTCAGATTGCAGCAGGAGCATGGGTCGTTCCTTCATCTGTCGGTTCTGTTACGACCAAGACCCTCACTCAGCACGGCCAGCACACGCGAATCACGGTCGTGCACTCCTTTGCTGGAGGAGAGCTCTACCGCCATGAGACAACCTTGCCGGAACCGCAGCATGCGGATAAGGAGGGGGAAATCCTGCTGGCGATCGCAGCCGCGAGCCACGACAACATCGTCAATATCTTGCGAGGGCATCCTCTTCGCAATCCGTATGCAGAACATGGGCTGGACACGCCACAATCTTTCCAAGAGCTTGGCAGGTAAAACCATGAGAACTATAAGCACTTTCCAGTACGACTGTTGGGCGCCGAAACCTGTGGCCGCGCTTGCTGTCGGTGATCTGATTTCTCACGGAGGAAAAGTCGCTACGGTTACCGCCGTGCCCTATGAAGAAGCCGGTGTAACACATATACCGGCAACTGTTTATGAACCTGGTCCAATCAAAGTGATGCTAGGAGATGATAGAAAACACATCACCATGGCCATGGATCTGGTGGCCTCAGGGCTCGCAGAGTTCGATGATGGCACAGCTCTTATTACGGACCTGGAGGCAGGGCACAATCTAGTTTATTCGCCACGCTTACCCGTGGCTGAGCTAGAAGCGTTTTGCGCTGAGTATATCGAGTGCTACCAGGCGTTCTACGACACTAATGCGGAAGCCATCGACAATGGCCGAGCGATCCCGATGACGCCCTGGTGGCAAGGAGTTGAGGAATGGCAGGAGGAACGGAGAAAGGCGCAAAGGAGAAGCGAAGTGATTTATTTGATGGCTGTTCGCCTGAGTTTGATGTTTTCGATTGTGAAGAGGCATATGAAGATATGCGGGATATCGCGGCGCGGCGTCTTAACGGCACGCCGGCGGATTACCGGCATTTGGCGGTGGCGGCACGGCTGTTGGCGGAGGAATACGAGCGCCGCGCCGTGGAGGCTAGGCCGCTTCAGCTTTGAAAGAGAGCCGGTTTGACAAAAGCCGGTAAACGGTGAAACCCGCTCCCCCCCGGCCCCGCCCCGCGCCCACCCCCCCGGCCGGGCAGCGGGGCCGGTTTTTTGCGCCCGCCGCCTTTGACACAACCCGCGCCCGCGCTAGACTGGTCAAAAACAACCCTGGAGGCTTGCCCGATGACCCACAAAACGGTGAAAGAGCGAGACTGAGCATGGACGAACTTGACCGAATGTACGCCATGTACGCCGCGGCGGCCGCGGAGCCCTACCTTCCCGAGTACCGCCCCCAGGCGCAAGAACTGATCGATGGCATCCCGATTAATCCGAAGCTGCGGCGGAGCTTTGAGACCACGGACAACGGTCAGCGCGATCCGGCGGAGGTGCGGGATTGGTGGGGCCTTCCCTTCATCAGGAGCGAGGAGTTCTACGTTCCCGATGCGAGCTATGCCGATTTCTGCCAGCGGCTGGAGCGCTACGGCTCCCAGGTGAAGGAAACAGAGGCCGAATACAACGCGAGGCTCAAGGAGATGCGGCGAAAGTGGTTCGCGGCCTGGCCGGCGGGTATTCGCCATGACGTTTACTGCCTCGACGGCGGCGCCTGGGATCGGAGCACCTGGCGGGGCTCGTTCTCGTCGTTGGCTCAGGCGGTGGCCTATGCCAAGGAGCTGCGCGATGCCCGATGGCCTTAGCTACCCCGTTCCGCATCAAGATGCCCCGGTGCTCGCCGCCGCGCCGGCGCCGGTGCCGGCGCTGAATGTTGACTGGCCGTATTGGACGGCCCTGCGCCCGCGCGTGTACGCCGAGTACCCCGACTTTCCCAAATATCTCCTGCAGCCCGAAGTCCACGCGCTGATAGCCGGTGCGCGGCACGACGCGGCCGCCTGCCTGCTCGATGTGCTGTGGCACACCGGGGCGCGGATCAGCGAGGCGTTGCGCCTCACGCCCCGCGACCTGGTGTTCGACACCCCGCGGCCGTACATCGTCGTGCCGCGCAGCAAACGCCGCAGCTCACGCGGCACCGCCGCCGCTCGCACGATCCCGGTGGCGCCCGAGGCGCAGCCGTTCAAGGCGCGGCTGCGCCGCTACATCACCGGCCAGCGCCTCCGGCTCGATGAGCCGCTGTGGCCCATCACACGGCAAACCGCCGACAACTGGCTTAAAGCCGCCGCCGCTGATGCCGGCCTGGCGCTCCCGGCCGGCGCCGGCTGCCACGCCCTGCGCCACAGCTTCGCCGTGCATTGCCTGGTGCATTACCGGCCGCTGGTCGTGATCTCGCGCTGGCTCGGCCATGCCTCACTCGCTTCGACTGAGGTCTACACCCGGCTATTTTTGATCGACACCAACCACTTTATGGACGGGATGCAGTTCTAGCGCCGGCCCGCACGTTTGCTGCGACGAGTGGTGTAACGTGCCTGTCTCGGCATTCACTTCAACGTGGGTGGTCGTCACGCACGTCGGCGCCACCGACCCGCTTCCGGGGGCGACCAGGCCAACCCCGCCCAGGGTCACACTCACTGCGAACGTCGCGTTCCGCAGCCACTTCAATAGCTTTTGTTTCATTGCCGTTTACTCCTAGTTATCGACTCGCCAACCATTCCAGCAAAAACCGCGAGCGAAGGAATGCCCGCGCGTCCGCTACACCATGGCGGTATTAACTATTTATAAGTTTTGAAGAAAAACCGGCGGGGAACACAAAAGAGCTTGCAATGTTCGCAATCGCGAACTATACTATAAGGCATAGGGTACGAGATCGGCTCGACCCAACTCTAAGAGAGAGGCCTGATATGAACGCAGCTATCATTAACGAACGCAACCAAGTCGTTTTCTCCGCTGAGGTCGCCGAGGGCGTCCGCGAAATCGAAGTCGCGGGCGCGGTTGATATCAACGGCTACCCGATCAACCGCAAGACCTTCCGCGTCAGCCGCAGCAAGCGCAACCTCGCTAAAGCCGCCGATGCGTTCGAAGTGCCGATGCTCTCCGAGCGCCAGTACCGTGACCTGACCTTCTACGTCGAATAAAACCCTCAAAGCCCCGGCGCAGGCCGGGGCCCTACTCCGTAGGTTGATATGAACGCGAAAGAACTCCAAGCGCTGCGAAAGATGCTCATGCTCGACGCGAGCGAGGCGGCCGAGCTGATCGGCGGCGTATCGCCGCGCAGCTGGCAATATTGGGAGGCGGGCCGCTCCCCGGTGCCGGCCGATGTTGAAGTCACGATGGAGGTGCTTGTTGAGCAGCGGGCAAAACTGATCGACGAGATCGAAGAACGAGTTAAGGGTAAGCCAGTCGATGAGCGGATCGACGTTTTAGAGCTGCCATTCTATCAGCGGTTTGAAGACTACGAGGCAGCGAACCCCGGCAAGAGTCGGCTCGATTGGCGCGTCGAACAGTCGGTGTCGGCGCTCTATTTTGCGGACGGAATGGCGAGGCTAGCCTAATGCCCCGCATAGACCGGACGGGGCAAAAGGTCGGTAGCCTGACGGCGCTGACCGATACGGGCAGCGATCAGATTAAGTGTCGGTGCGACTGCGGCCACGTGGGGCTCTACCCCCGCAACCTGTTCAAGCCCTCGTATCGCGGCCCTCGAAAATGCTCCTACTGCCTCGGTTCGCCCTGCGAAGTCTGCGGCACAATCATTCCATATCATGGCCGCCAGCGCGCCGCGACATGCTCCGAGAAATGCCGCAAGGAACGCGCCGCCCGTCGTGAGCGTGATCGGTACGAGCAGATAAAGCACACCGATCACTTTAAGCAAACGCGGCGGAGCTACTTGCAGAGGATCAAAGAGGCAATGGAGCGTAACCCTGACTACGCCGAGAAAATCAGGGAGCGTCAACGCCAAGCCCAACGACGCTGGCAAGCAAAGATCGACCGCGACCAGCAGCTAAGGGCAGAGCATCTTGCTAAAAAGCGCCGCTACTACTACATAGCGATGACTGACCCGGAGAGGCGGGCTCGAAAAATGAGCGCAACCGCCGTTGGTATCGCTCGCTCAGCCCCGATGATTGGCAGCGGCTGTTCGGCCGGAGGAAGCAAGCATCGAGCAAAGAAAAATAATGAAACACATGACCATCGAGCAGATTCGTGCTGAGCTGGATTCCCTATCGCGGGAAAGTGATCGCGGTTGCGGGCTCTCGTATGAGCTTTTCGTTGCGAAGTTCTCCGGCGCGGTCGATACCGCATTTCCGGAGGGGAGCCCTCAACGGGATACGGCTCTCC
Organism: Alkalilimnicola ehrlichii; assembly: GCF_003399765.1. Classification (GTDB taxonomy): domain Bacteria; phylum Pseudomonadota; class Gammaproteobacteria; order Nitrococcales; family AK92; genus AK92. The sequence continues at coordinate 10,626 of NZ_NFZV01000050.1, forward strand.
GGGAGGCCCGTGCGATGGGCTACGCATCGCCATCGGAGCTGGAGCAGATGCAAGAGGAGCTTGCAGAAGAGGGTTCTTGTGCCCACGGCTTTCATCCCGACTACTGTCCCGCTGGCTGTGGTGACCTAGAGTCCTACCAGAACCGGGATCGGGCCTTGTAGCATCCCCCGCTAGCGTTCATCCAAAATGGCTTGTAAGCCTGCAAGCGACTCATTAAACTTTAGTTGTTGCGTTATTGACACTGACGCACATTCATTAACGCACGAACAGCCCTCCGCTTACCCGATAGCATAAAAACAGGTACGGGCCTCAAGATGAGCATAACCACACCGTCAAAATCACCTCTTGTAATTTCATTAGAAGAGCGTGTTAACGCTGTCAGAGCGTCTAAAGTCGTGCAGCTACCGCTTTGGCGTGATTCGTCTCGTAGTATCCCCAATGAGGTCGTCCGTTCGGCCTTATTCAAGGCTCAGAAGAATGGTACGCCCCGGCGGTACTATGCAGACGAAAGCATTTTAGTTGTTGGTGATGGGGCCATATCGTATCGAGGCGAGGAGCTGCGGGTGGACGATGAGGATGTATGGCTCCAAATTTTGCACTTAGCGCGTCTTCAACCTCTAGGTGAATGCGTTGAGTTCACTGCTTATAGCTTTCTTAAAGAGCTTGGCTGGGCCAATACTCCTTACTACTACGACAAGCTAAAGACGGCCATCAGTCGTTTGAAAGCTACCTCTGTCACAGTTGAAAGTAAGCGCTTGGGTAGAGCCCTTGGGCTTTCCCTTGTTAAACGGTTTGAGTGGCAAGCTAGTGATAGCAGCCGCAAAAAGGTGTGGCGAATTTGGATAGAACCAGAAATGCGCGTCCTGTTCGGTGAACACTATTACACGATAATAGAATGGAAACAGCGGCAACGTCTAAGCCCCATTGCAAAGCGACTCTACGATTACTACTCAAGCCATAGGCGGCCTTACCCGCTTAAGCTTCGCACTCTACAAGACTTATGCGGTTCTACGACCGCGACAACTCGGAAGCTAAGGCAACAGATCCGAAAGGCTTTAGATGAGGTCAAAGCTACGGGCCTTCTTGTTCCCTCCCTACCTAATCAGGACTGGATAGACTCGAATGATCTTGTCCATGTTGCCCGTTCAACTGGCTCCCGCTCCTAAGCGATAGCATAAAGACAGGTACGCTGGCACATAAAGACAGGTACGCTGGCACATAAAGACAGGTACGCCCCGCATAAAGACAGGTACGCTTCCCGCATAAAGACAGGTACGCTTCCCGCATAAAGACAGGTACGCTTCCCGCATAAAGACAGGTACGCCACTCTTGCTAGAAACCCTTATACTCTGCGACTTATCACCATACTCCCCGACATCGCTAACCCTTCTTAACCACTTTTAACCCTTATTTAACCGACCCCCAATCTCCCACTCCCTCCGGTCACCCCTCTTACAGCAGCCTTAATTTGAGTGCGCCAAGCGCACCCTCAATAAGATACCCGCCATACGGGTATCTATTGCCTGCCTTCGGCCGGCAAACGAGTTCGCTTCGCTCACAAACCTCAAAAGCCGCCCTTCGGGCCGCTTCGCGGGCTAGTATTGCAGCAGTTTTGCCCATTTATGTGCAATGATTATGCTGCAAATCGTTGTTTATAAGATGTTATCTGGTGCCATTATCGCCGCCTAAAAAACCGGAACTCGGGCAAATTTTAGCATCCGTAAGGGCCTAAAGGCCCAACGGTTGCTAAAAATTTACGCCTCGCATAGACGGTTGCATCCCGCAACGCGTTAACACGCCGTCATGCTCAGCCCTCGTTCCGCGCCGATCCTTCGGACCGGCGCGCCGCACGGCCAACCGCTTTCCCTTCGTAGATACTTCTTCCTGCCGTAGCGGCGCACCTTCGGCTTGAAAGATCGGCGTGCGCTACGCGCACAAACATTTAGATGCCCTCTCCCTTTGGGCCGCTCCGCTGAGGGCCGGTCTTTAATAACCCACCATTCCAAACAAAAGGACCAAGCTCCGAATAAAGGCCAGTGGGACAAGTAGGAGCCCTTCGGGCGATTCATC
>NZ_NFZV01000051.1 GCF_003399765.1 Alkalilimnicola ehrlichii
GCTGTAGCTCGCCGCCCTGCCGCCAGCAGTAGGCGACTTCGTCCGGGTACTTACCGGGACGCCACAGCCAAAAGAACGGCAACCCCTGGTTGAAGTGCTTGCGGAAAGGTTCCAGCGGCCCGCGCACCCAGTCGGGCGTGAGATTGTCTAGCTCGATGGTGGTCCCGGCTCCGTAGCGGATTACGCTGTTGCCGATGAGTTGGCCGGTTTCGCTTTCGTTGACCAGCAGCCGCACCGTCTCGCCGAAGCGGATCGGGGTGTGCCCCTGGTACAGCCGCCGCTGACCCCGTAGCGCCTTGCCAATGTGGACAACGCCAATGGACGGTGGCGCGCTTCCCTCGACGCGCAGCCGCCAGCGGTCACTTGATTGCTCGTCGAACAAAAACGCCAAGCCCCGATTGTCCCCCGTCGACCCCGACGCCGCCGTCACCCAGTCGTTGCCGTCGTGATACTCGATGTAGACGGAGCATTCGGCATCGCCTAGCGTGTGAGCCTCGATACCCGCGTAGTCCGCGGCTCGCACAGCCGGGAGCTGGACCTCAAGCGTTGCCGGCACGGTTTCCGGCGTCCAAAAGTCGGTCGTACCAATCAGCGCGTTTTCGGCATAACCGTCCGCCGTTTCGCTGCTGGCCGTAAGCTCGCCCTCGGCTAACAGGTTCTGATAGCCGAAAACAGGCGCATTGGGGTGAGCCTCGTCCGTGGCTGCTTGGCTTAGGACGAGGTTGCCGGTTATTGCTAGGGTCATGAGGACACCGCGAAAGTCATGCCCCGGTTGCCCGCCTCTTGGTTCAGCGCTTCGAATAGCTGCCCAAGCTGCTCGCCGGAGTACATTTGCGAGGGATCAATGCCGCTAAGGCTTACCGAGATGGGTGATTGCTGTTGCTGTCCTGTTTGCGACACCGGCGTACTGTCGGTTATCTCGCCGGTCCCGCTCATACCAGCCGATGACATATTGCCGCTGGACCCTTTACCAGATTTCAGCGCCGCGACAAGACCAAAGCCTTTGGTTGCGATCTTCGCGGCAGCGATCGGACCAGCGGGCCAACCAAGCTTCAAGGCCTCTGCTTGCCCGACCAGCGTTGCGGCAAACGCTTGGGATGCGCCAGCGATACGCGCAGTCTTCGCCATCCGGTCATTAACTAGCCCGTAAGCGGCAAGCATGTTCGTGCCTTCCTTGGCGACCAGGTCGACTTGTGCCCGCATGCTCTTTTCGTTGAGCTGCTCAAGATCCGATAACCCTTTGCGCCGGATTTCTTCCATGCGCTCGTAGTGCTCGGACTCCATTTGCTCCTTGAGGTGGTTGAATTCCTCAAGGGTTACGCGCTCATGCTCAAGCGCCTCGAAGAGGTGCTCCATCTTCTCTTCGTGACGGAGCTTTTCCACTTCATCCTCAGCGCGGAAACCTTCCCGAATTGCCTCAAGCCGCTTGTCGATGGCCTCGTGCAGCTGATCCAGCTCTTCCTGATGCTGTTCTTCCCCGCCGAACACGCCACCCATCTGTTCGCGGGCCTCCAGCGTCTTCCGGCTGGCCTCTTGCGCCGCCTCCGTGGCGTCGTCAACGAACTTTTTAATCTTGCCGGACGGCATGGGCTGCATGGCGAGGTCATGGAGCTCTCCACGTAGCTGCGCGACCTGATCGTCGGCCACATCGCTCATCGTCCGAATGGAGTTCATGAACGGTGAATCGCCGATAGGATCTATGGTCGCGATATCAACCTTCGGGAGTCTATTAAGCTGCTCGACAGTAGCGTTAACGGCCCGACCAACGGAGTCGATGAAAGCGGAGATTCCTTCGGCCGCCCGCCGTACAATACCCATGACTGCCGATCCCCAGGCGGCTGCCAACAGTTGCAGCCCCTTGAAGACAACACGCAGCCCTTGAATGGTGTCGGCAAACCATCCCGCGCCTGTCACCGCAATATCAAACGCCTTGTCGATAGCATCGGCAAAGCCGTTCGACTCGATAGCCATTTCGCTCAGCAGCGACGCAATGGCATCGATAAGCGGCGCGAACTTAACAGCAAACCGGTTGATGATACCGGTGCCGATCTCACGCAGCGTCGACATGGAGTCGTTGGCACGCTCAATGGTGACAACGTCGACATCGCTAAGTGCAAGCCCCAATGCGTCAGCTTGGCGCGCACCCTCGGCCAGCGTCTCGGGGTCCAGCCGCATCATGGCCGCGCCGGCACGGTCCCCATAGAACTCCGAAGCGACGGTTGCTTGCTGCCAGGCGGGTATTTGGTCGCGAATGGCTTGGTTAATCGTCGCCAAACGCTGGTCAAGCGGCATCTGCGCCAGCTCTTCGGCGGAAAGGCCCATTTGGTCGAGACGAGCCGCCGCTGTGCCCGATCCTTCCGCAGCGCGACCAAGTTGATTGGTCAGTTGGCGCGTGGCCTGCTCCAGCTGGCTATTACTAATGCCAGCCATATCCGCGCCACGCTGAACACCGGCAAGCGTGGCTTGAGTCGTTTGCAGCGATTGTGCAAGCTTGGCCTGGGTATCAATCGCCTGCATCGAGCGTGAGACAAGCGCAGCCCCAATGGCTGCTCCAGCCGCCACGATGGCCGCGCCGAACTTGGCAGCACCCGCAACGCCTGCCCGCATCGAGCGGCCCATGTCACGCATTTGGGCTTTAACGCCCTTAGCGTTGCGGTCGAATTCTCGCGTGTCGGCGCCAATGCGGACAACAAGGGAGCCTAACCTACCGGCAGACATCAGCTGTCTCCATAAGTGTCTTCATAAAGCTCTGCCACCTCGTCTTCCGTCAACGAGCCGTACATGCGTGTCGGGGTTTTGGCTTGAACTAGCCACCAGAATTCGACAGGGTGAAGCCGCCAGAACTCGGCTGGCGACATGCCCCAGTTGCCTACCGCCGCTTTGTACGCTTCCGCGACGAGCGACCGGTCTTGCCTTGCACTCCTTTTTTTTCTGCTCGCCGGCAGACGACGCTAGCGCGGCAGGCGGCAACATCAGCGTCAGGAGCGTGTTGGTAGCCTCCATGATGCGGGCCTGGGTCGCTCCGCCTTCGAACATGGAGGCGTAGACCTCATCGTCATTTACCCGTGCGCCCGCGTGCCTCAGGATCGCGGCGAACGCTTGAGCAAGACGTGCGACAGGGGCGGTCCCGCGTTGGCTGAAACGATCCAGCTCGGCAATGGTGATAACGTCCTCGATCTTGGCGATCGCCATCATTACGTCGTTTGCCGGGATGGTGTAGCTACGGCCTTTCCAGTCGAGAGTGATGTCTTCAAAATCGCCATCAGTCTTCCCCGTTGCCGTTACTGTTTCCGGGCACATAGATGACTTCGCCGCTCGATTGCAGCTCAGCGTCGAACGTTGTTCCTTCGTTGTATTCGCCAGTCTCGGAGTAGTTCGCCAGGAAAAACTGACCCGACAGTACGCCGCCGTCCGGGTACTCCAGCTCGGCCTCTCCCATACGCTGGCCGTTGAACCAATCACCTTTCAACGTGTCGCTTTTGGTGATGCCAGACAGGGAGATGTCGACCGATTGTTCGCCCGGCTCAGCGAGTAACTCACGCCAGCCGTCGGAATCGTCATCGGTGACATCGACGGGCTCGGAATTGCACTGCGGATTCTTCGTCCGAATCCCTGCAACCATTTCGTTCTTCCAGCGGAACTTGACCGCGCGGCCTTTAAATCCACCACTCATTGCTAAATCCTCGTTGCTACGGGCACAAAAAACCCGCTCAGCGGCGGGTTGTCAGGGCTTTTTCAGAAGAGCCGACCTAGTCGGCCTCATGCTCCGTTGGGATGATCGACTCAGGGGCGTCTTCGTAGGTGTAGTATGTCGCCATAAACGTCATAGCTAGCCTCCCGACACGACGCTCCCCTTCGCCGGAATAGTCGGGCTGGGTCTCGGATAGGTAGAAATTCGCGAGGCGACCCCCAAGCGTGGGCTCAGTCATCAGCACCGATTCCACTTCGGCCGCAATGCTGTCGGCCTCCCTATCAAAGTCGTGTGCCCCTCTAACGTGCACTGCTACCTGAACCTGAAGCTCGCGCCTCATGTCCCGGTCATCGGTGTACTGCTCGGAGCGCTCGTTGCCGGTGGCGACAGTAAGGCCGGGCAGCTCCCGGCCCTCCAGTGCGTGGAGCCGCGTCTCGTAGACATTGCCGGCCACCCGCTGGACCAGCAAAAGCCGTTCAGCAACCGCCTCGCGGATCTTTGCCCTTGCATGCATCACAGCCCGTCAATCCTCTCAAGCACCATGCGCATCATGCCGCCGAAATCGTCCTCAAAGGGCGGCACGATTTCATAGGTGACACCACGAATAACGATGTCCTGCCGCGTCTCGATACCTAGTCTTTCGGCGTCTTCTTTCAAGCACCAGGCCTCCGTGATGTAGCCGGACGTATCCAGCGTCTCGAAGGGTCGCCGGTTGAATACGACACGCAACGGCTCGCGCTGCATGCCGTACTCGGCTGGCTCTCCCATATGCCGGAGGACGGAACGATTAAGCCTGTCGTTCATTAACTTCCGTTCGCTCGTGCGCTCTGCAACATGCCGGGGTTCGTGCACATAAACAGCGGATAGCTGTATGCCTCGATGTCGGCCCACATGTTGCGCTCCAAGTCGGGGATAATCATGGAGTACAAGCGTTGCCCCGGCGTGTTAACGAAATCGAACGTCTCGGCGGGCGAGAAAACAGCCTCAAAAACGCCTGGCGCGTTAACCGGGAAGAATTTGGCCTTATCAGTGTCCACAGCCACTTCGGAGCCGTCGTCAGTGCCTCGGTAGTTGTGGAACACAATTCCGCCGAACCGGAACGATTCGAATGCAGCGCCTTGACGGAGATCAGCGGCTGCCGAGTAGTTCAGGTAGGTCTCTTTCACGCTCTTGTGGGAAATCAGCATGTCGTAGAACTGATCGCCGCAGATGGCATGCACTTCGGTCTGCGGCGTGGCGGCACCCTTCGCAGCACGAAGCATCTGCCGAACCACCTGGGAGCATTTGGTTCGAACTTCCGTGGTTGCAGTACCAAGCGCGAAGTTGATCTCGTCCGGCTGGGCAATGCCAAACTCCTGGAACCAATCATAAATGACCGAACCGTCGGCATCAGTGACGACACCCTGAACAGCGCCCAAGCGCATGTTCTCGTGGGTCAGCTCGATGTTGCGGACCAAGCCAGTCGGGCCGCCTAGGCGGCGCGCGATTTCGGCCTGAACCTGCTCCATTTCGGTTTCAGTCCCGAACGCGCGAATGTTCTGCAATTCATCCGCCATGATTCGGTCAGAGGTGGCGATGCGACTGGTCCGGAAATCTCGGATCTTGCGCTTCTCGTTCTTGCGCTGATCGAGTGGCGAACCACGTTCACTGGTCTGGATCAGGGACAGCTTGCCTTCGCGCTCTTCAACGGCCACGGTGGTGGTGCGGACTGGGCGCGGGTCAAAGATTCCCAGAGACCCAAGCATGGACGGCTGAAACGGCACCTTGTTAATAGCGGCCGTCAGCTCCACCATGCTAAAGGCGTTCTGCTGGAAGATATCCATCGTTGCCATGATTTCTTGCCCTCTATAAATACAAAAGGCCCGCGTTGCGGGCCTGGGTAATCAGTCTGTAAGTTGGCGGGTGGTTACCGGAGAATGATGTATTGCTCTGCCAATTCCTCGACGGCTGCATCCTGATCCTCGGCGGAAATACCGGCAGGCCAAATAAGTTCCTCACCGTTTACCTCGGCAAGACGAGCAACGGCAACTCCGTCGACGGGCCATCGGAAGCGTCCGCGCCAGCATATAGAATGGCGACAGCTGTCTCCGAACCGTCTTCGCTGCCAGGGCTTAATTGCACATAATTGCCGTTCGCGCTCAGCTTGCCCAGGACAGTGCCCGCCTCTAGCGCCTCGCCACCGGCGACGGTAATCGCTTCGCGGGAGATGGTTTTATTCCCCTCGCTCACCATAAATTCGCCAGCGTGCTGGCCTTCGATCAATGCAGTCATGCTTGGTCACCTCGTACGTTGCTGAATGCCTTGTCCCAGCCAGCCTGGTGGGATTCGGAGTTTTGGTTGAGTGAGTTGTCGATGTGTTGCTCGTTTGCCGCCTTGGCGTTCGTCACTGCGATTCGGAGCATTTCGACGGGGTCGTCGATGTGCGAAAGAATGGGGCCAGGGTCCAGTTCGGCGGCCGCAAACACGTCGCGAACCTTGCCGATCATCTCAATGCGAGATTGAACTTCAGACATCGGCAGTTTTGCCTTAACGAAGTCAACCGCCAGTGCGGGGATATCCGCCTCCGCACAAGCAGCAATCACGGCTTCCGCCGCTGCGGGCTCGGGGCCGCGCTTAAGTTCATCGATCTGCCGGCGCAGCTTAGCTACCTCACTGGCGTTGCTTTCCCCCGACGACCTGAGTGCCTTCCGCGTTTGCATCTGGGCGCGCTCTAGGACCTTTTCTAAATCTTCCGTGCATGCAACCGCCTGCAAATGCTCGTCCGTCGAATCGGCAAAACCCCATGTCACCGCCTCTTCAGCGGTCATTGTGGTATCCGCCTTCATCAGGTCGATGATGTCTTCCCGGTCCATGCCGCTACGCGCTTGGTAGATGTCAACGATACTGTCCCGGATCTTGTCTAGCCGGTCCGCCATATGACGGAAATCGTCAGCATCCCCAACTGCCGCAGTGAGGGGGTCATGTACGAACATCGTCGTTCCAAGCGCCATATGGAGCCGGCCGGGATCAGCGGCCTGCGCAATCACTGACGCGATGCTCGACGCCTCGCCAATAACGGTAACCTTCACACTAGCGGAGTGATTGCGAAGATAGTTGGTAATGGCGACGCCATCGGTAACCACTCCACCAGGGCTGTTAATTTCGAGGTCGATTTCCTCAACGTCGCCCATAGCGTCCACAGTACGAATAAATGTGGTCGCTGTTGAGTCCGTATTGGTCAGCCAGTTGTAGCTACCCACCACACCTTCGATACGCATTTTGGCAACGCGCTTATCCTCTTCACCCTCTCGCTCGGTGGCGACGTTTAAGACCTTAAGCCAGTTCATAGGCCCTCCGATTGTTCAGAACTCTCTGGAAGCCCAGCCTCTCGCCGAAGCTCCCTAAACCTTTTCTCTGCCTCAACGTTGTCCCTCTGTATCTGTTCAAGATCCCATCCAGTCTTCGCCGCCTCCCCTTCATGACTAGCCAGGTTGTGCTCGATAGCCTTGATCTTGGCTTCAACATCTTGGGTGGGGTGAAGATACGGCCAACCTTGAGGGCGCCATTCATGGGCTAAGTATTCGTGCCTACGCAGGGCGTACTGACGCGCCTCCAGGCGGCCGCGCATAACGGCAGCATCTGTCCACCAATGCCATATACGGCGACAAACCTGGAAGATCATTAGGTGGTCTTGATCGGCCTCGATACTGCGCCTGAACTCGTGCAAGATCGCCCTGACGAGCCGGTCATTAACCTTGGACCAATCCCCGGATAGGATTTCGTAGGGGACGCCGAGGCCAACGCCCATCCCGAGAATCTGCTGCCTCATAAAGTCGGCGTAACCTGCGCCTGTATCATCGCCATCGAACATCACCGGCTCTTCACCCGGCAAGCCCGACAGAAACGTTCCAGGCTCCGCGTTGATTGACGGGACGCCGTCATCGCCCTCGTTCACCGGCTCGCCGGTCATTGGATCAAACTTCCAATCGTCCTCGCCGACGTATTCCTTCTTGATAAAGCCGGTGTAAGGCGCTCGCGTTTGCTTGCGCACCAACTCGGCATCATCATAAGAATCAAAAGTGTATGCCTTAAGGAGCGCCTGAGCGGTAACCGGCTCTCCGCGAAGCTGTCCTGGCCTGAGCGGCAAGTAGTGATGGATCACGCTATCAGCAGGAACCCGGACAAGCTCACTAGCGTCAACTCTCGCGCTTGAGTCGTCCGGATGCTCCCTATACATCCAGTAAGCTACCCGCCGACCGCGCAAGTCGATCTCGATTCCGTGCCGGATCTGGTTGCCGTTGGCGGCAGTCTGGTTAAGCCAGATAGGAACGAACTCAGGCTCTAGGATTTGAAATTGAATAGGCACCGCCAAGCCGTCGCTATCTTGACGCATTCTCCTGCGCACAAAGACTTCCCCGGCCTGTCTTCGAGTGCGGCTGCATAGGGCCTGCATCCCGTAGATATCCAGAACGCCATCGGCGTCCATTTCGTCAGCGGATCGGTCCCATAGCGCATTTTGGCTTCTGCGGAAATCTTCGTCCTCTACGCGCGAGCGCGGAATTATCCCAGTCCCTATCTCGTTGGAAACGAGAGAATTAACACCCTGCCTAATCCAAGGATTGTTCCGGTAGCCGGCCCTACTACGATTCCTCAGCGTGTCTAAACTGCCTACCAGAGCATCATTGGGGCCTGAGCGTGGAGCATACCAATTCGAGGCGCGTCGACCCTGTCCCGCGCTGTCATAGGAAGACTTATTTGCCACGAAAGGCATGCCGCGATGATTCACAATTACGGAGCGCCGCATCGCTTATATTCCTTTGCTGACATTGACGCGCAACTGACGGGGCCGACGTTTCCCTGTGCCCTGCTGGAGGGATTCAACGATGCGCGCTTCCGCCTTTAGGAGCTCATCCATGCTGCGATACGTGACGCGACGGTCGGAAAACTGTACGGTCAGCTCGCCAGAGGCGATAGCAAGCCTTATGTTTTCCAGATCAAGTTGGGTAAATGCCATATCAGTTGAACCTGAATCGAGCGCGGCGTCCCCGCGTTGTGGGTCTCGGCTGAGTCTTCATCTCTCGCCGCTCGTCTTTAGTCATCACGTTGGCGTTGCGCTCCATTGGTGCGGCCCACGAAGGAGGCGCGGCCCAATTGATCTTGTCGCCTTTCAGATATAGCCAGAGCGCAGCTGCATAGACGAACAAGTCAAATGTCTCGTTAGGTCGGCCAGGGATCGGCTCCCAGCCTTTCTCAGTTCGCTGCTCTGCGGTCAATTCGTCGTAGTAGCGACCAGGGAGCCAATCAGGAAAATGCACATATCCGGGACCGGGTGACTCGCGCTGAAGGTCCGCATAGACTGCATCCTTAACCTGATTCCCGTTAACCAGGATCACGGGGACATCACCGCGTCCTCCGCTTCGACGATCCTTGCGGCTTGAGCTATCGGGATACGTCTCACGGATACGCCCGACCGCCCGTTTTTCGCCTTTAACGAGACGAACGCGATTCCCAAGCCCTGCCCGCTTCAGTCCTCGCCACCATTCGTAGGCACGCTCGGAGACGCCAGCCTTCCCGCCAAGGTCAACCCCTGCCCTATGGACGCGAAGTTCCCGTCCGCCTTCAAGCCGGTACGTAGCGTTGACTACCTTCTCCGTGACCTTGTCCCAATCCTCGATCCGAGCGGCCGGGTCAACGTCTGTTATCGGGTAGCGATCAATCAGCCAGCGCTCGCCCCGCTCCCCATAGCCAATGATTGCGACCTCGAAACGGGCCCTTTTCTTGGCGTCCCGGCTTGATTTCTTGCCGGCCTGCACATCGACTACGCCAATTAGCGTTCTCACACCTTCCGGAACAACGAACCGCTCAGACGGTTCGGCACGCTCCGACAAATAACCGCCATCTCGGGTGTCGTCTTGCTGGGCTTTGTAAAGGTAAGGGGCCGCCATATCGGTATTGATAACCGACTTCAGCGGTTCTTCATCGCCAGTGCGCTCGTAGTTATCAATCGCATGCAGATAATTAGCGATGATTGAGCGCCAAGACTGGAAGGCTGCAAACCAGCCCGGCATCCAGAACGAGGCGCGACGGCTTCGACGGCCCTCGCCGCTGACGACGCCATCAGAGCCAATTGTCTGACCCTCTTTAAGCCAGCGCGCGCTACGCTTGAACTTCCTCTCATCGCTCTGAGAAATAAGACAGCCGCTAGCAGTGCAAATAAGCTGCGCCCGCTCCGCTCTTGAATCGATGCTCCCGTCGTCTGGAATCATTGCCGCTTCTGGCCCAGCCTCCGGCGTAAAATACTCGCCGCAGCACGGGCATTTCCCATAGAGACGACGGCGATCTCCAGTATTGTAGAGCCCAAGTATTCCTGAAGTCGGCGGGGCCTCGTGGGGCGTCTTCCGTCTCCACTTGGGATCGCGCACCGGCCGGGACGGCGAAGACTCCGCACACGTCATGCCCCGGCTTAGGAATGTCGTTGTACGCTTCCGCGCAAGGTCGAACGCCGAACCTTCGCCGCCAATATCCTCCGGCATACGGTCGTAATCGGTCAGCGCCATACGCCCGATAGCACGGCCTGCAAGCTGATTCTTTGACGGCCAACCTAATGACAAGATCATGCCGCTAGAGAACGTCTTGTCATGCGTGTTGTCATCCTGGCCTGGACGAAGTCGAGCGCGAAGGTCGGGAGAAGCGGCAATCAGTCGGTCGACTCGACGCCGACTGTAATCGCGCGCTGTGTCCTGAGCCGTCTGAATGACTGTCATGTCGCCTGGATCGGCAACGATGCTGTGCGCAATCCAGTTATCAATTAGCGCCTGGGTCTTAGCAGACTGCGCTGGCCCCACAAATATGACTGCCTCGCACTCACGAGATGACAGGCGCTGCGCCGGCTCCACCATGTAATGTGTCAGATCATTCGACCACGGACCTTGGTAGCCGCCCGGAATGTCAAGCACAACATGTCGCTCAGCAGCCTCAGGCACTGTCAAGCGGCGCGGCGGCCTAACGATCTCGGCGACCTCGGCCAGGATGCTTCTTGCGCTGGCGAGGTTAGACATTATCGTCTTCCTCTCCAGACAGTTCTCGGTAAAGCTGGTCCCGCATGCGATCTACAGTGCGCTGAATAACCGATGTCTGCTCCGGCGTGAGGCCCGCATCACGCTCAACAACATCAGTCAATGTTTCCAGGCCCAGCATGACCGCCTTCAATGCCCCCGCCCATGCCGAGCGTACATCCTCGGCTTTAAGCAACTGGCCAAGCTCTTGCTCGTACTCCAGGCGTTTCAGCTCGGAGGCATACCATCGGTCGCGTTCAGTCGCCGGAAGTTCGTTCGGGTCAGTGGCGGCAGCTGGCATCGCATCGCCGTAAAGCGCCGGTCCAACGTCTCGCCAGTGATATACCGGGTGCCCCGACTTTGTCCCCGACGGCTTGATGCCTTGAACCTTACGCGTAATCGTCTCCCGCGCCATCCCCGTCATTTGAGACAGGCGATTTATGCTGAAGAGATTCGCGTCATTGACGTTGGCAACTGCACCCATGATCTACCAAGCCGACAGCCCGCCTCGACCAATGAAACCAAGGCGTTAGATGGCTTTGTTGTTGAAGTCTTGTGGAACTGAAAAAACTGTCGAGAACCGGGGTCGCGAATTACCCACGGTAATCGCTCTTGCTCAGGGTCCCCGCTCGATCATCGAGCCGTCCTCAACGCTCGCTCCACAGCATCACGCAGATTGCGCGCATAGTTGCGACGTACAGCGGCGTATGCCGTCTCGTAGAACTTGAAGGGACGGTCGGCATAACGTGCTTGGCTCTCCCATGACACGAGCATACGGATGCGTTGACCGCCTCTCCTGCTGCGTGTGCCAACGCGCTCCCATATGCCGGCGCCGCCCTGCCCGCCTCGCGGGGTTCCACTGAAATACTTCTGCCTGTTGGAAAGCAGGCGCTTTACCTTGCCCTTGGGCATGTTCCCATATGCGTTCTTACGCATGTTGGAGGTGGGTACTGGGATAGCTTGGCCGCTTGGCCGTCTTGTGCCGCCGTCTACCTGATAGCGCAGATACTGTTCCTGGGTGGGGCGAACGAATATAGCCGCTTGCAGGTTGCGCTTAGTAGCACGTCGGTATGCGATACCCCTCTTAGTGAAAGGGGTTGGCCTGTCCAGCTGGTCTGGCATGCTGGCCATTACAGACTCACGCCCGCCCATCGCTGTACGGGTTAGTGCCATTGCGGTAGCGAACGGGAGCTGCTGGCGCTGCACGTTATCCAGATTCCGCAGAATCTCGCGCTCACCTATTACCGCCCCACCCATACTCTCAACCTCGGGCGGCACTAGGCCGCCTCCTCGTTAAACACTTCCGCGAGCACGTCGACGTGATACGTCTTCACCGTGCCAAACACTTCGCTATGCGCCTCACCGGTGTCCACGCCATATTCACGCGACAACTTTGACGCCTTACGACCGAGCAGGCTTGCCCGTTTAACGTCCAGACTGAGACCGCGCAGCGAGGCATAGCCGGCCACCGTGTAGTAGTCGCGGGGCGAGGTCTCGACCTTGGCGCGGATGTCTGCGATTTCGTTCCGCTGACTTGCCTGCTCCTGCTTAACTGCATCTAGTTGGGTCAGCATTGTGGCGACGGCGGCAAGCTGTGGGTCTTTGATAACAGGCAGCGCCGAGTCCATAGCCTTGAGCTTGGCCAAGACGGTGCGGCGCACGGCCTTTGACTCGCGCATCCCGACCAAAGTGCACTGGTCACGAGTGAGCTCATAGAAACCCACCTTTGCGCCATTCCGGGGGTGCGTAAAAGTTTTACGCGGTCCCAATTCGCCCTCTAGCTCATCCTCTACGCGGGCGAGAAAATGCCTATTCGCCACCTCGCTCTCACCGTGCTCTAAGCGG
>NZ_NFZV01000052.1 GCF_003399765.1 Alkalilimnicola ehrlichii
CGTGCGCGACGAGACGACCGAATCGGACGCCAGCCTGGCGCACCGACTCAGCCAAACCTGCAACGCCCACGGCTTCTCCGCCTCCGTCCGCCCCATCGTCCACCGCTTGGCGTACGTTAACGAGAGCTTGAGCGAAGGGCGATATTTCTTCCTCGACATCAAGCGCGAAGGCCGAGTGCTGTATAAGAAAAGCTGGGTGGAGTTGGAGGAGCCGCGCGAGCTCAGTGCCGAAGGTCAGCGGCGGATTGCCCAGGAGTATTTTGATAGTTGGTTGAAAGCTGCCCATGGGTTTTATGAAGGGTTCGAGTTTTACAAAGGGCGAGATAACCTTCCCCTCGCGGCATTCAATCTCAACCAGTCTGCCGAATCCGCCTACAAGTGCATTCTCCTGGTTCATACCTTTTATACTCCGCAGGAGCATCGGTTAGTCTATTTGGCGCTGGAGGCCGCTGCGTTCGGCCCGGTATACGAAGAAATTTTCCCATGCCAAACCCAAGAAGAGCAGGACCTTTTCGACCTGCTGGATAACGCCTACATCGCCGGCCGCTACCGCATGGGCTTCAGCGTCGACCACGAGCACCTGGACTACCTCGCCGAGCGGGTACAGCGCTTGCTCGCCGTCACCGAGCAGATTTGCCAAGCGGAGATCGAGCGCCTCGCTCAGGATGCCGCCAAGCAGTGAGCTTTTCTCAATAACAGCAAAGGCTTGCTTGAATTTTTCGCTAGTTCGCTGCCGCGTAGGCAGCGAAAAAAAGGCGGCGGCTCAACGAGCCTAGGCTCTTTTAGAGTCTGTTGGCATTCCTGTCGCCCCTGCGATCGCCTCGTCCTTCTCGACCCGATACAACACCTCGTTAGCGATTCGATAACCGTCGGCGGCGGGAATAAAGGGAATACTCACCGGCCCGCTCGCCACACTCAGATGCAAACTGACCAGACCGCGGCGGCGCTGAAACCAGCTCTGCGTTATCGTCACCGCCTGAGCATTCGCCGCCGGAAACATCGCGGTTCGACGGCCAAGCAAACCGCGCCGGACCTGCACAAAACCGCCCTGGTAACACCAAGCCACGGCCCGCCAGCGCAAATGACCGAACAACATCGCCACAAACGGCGCCGCCAGGGCCAACCACCACCAGGCCCCGGCCCCCGTCACCAAAGCAAGCAGCCCAGCGCAAGCGGCGATGGCCAAGCCAAAGCGAACAGCCATCGCCCGCCGATAATAAGGGTGCACCGTCGATAGCGCCGACTCGGGCGCCAGTGCCGACCAAAACCGCCGACTCAACGCGCGCCCCGCCTCCAGCCCTAACGCCGGCACCAAAAAGCTCCCGCCGGCACGTTCCTCCTGCTCGCTCACGCCCCCATACTGTTTACACACCAAAAATCCACGCCGCAGCAAACGCCCGACCGGCGTTTGCACCCACTCGACCGATTGCAGTTTGCTTAGCGTCAGCACCTGATGTTGGCGGTTCAGCAAACCGCTGGTTTGGGTAAAGCGATCGCGGTATTGAACCAAAGTAAACCCATAAAAGCGCCACCAAACGAGCGTCAGCGACAACAGCACAACGGCCGACACCAAGACGCTCACAGCAAGCGTTGCCGCCATAACGGGGCGCTCGACAACCCACCCCAGAGGAAGGAAGCCCTCCACCGCTTGCCAATGCTCCCGCCCTAAACGCTCCGCAACTTGCAGGAAAGGGACCGCTGCCGCGAGATACACAAATAAGTAATTGCTGGCGATACCGTGCAGCGTTAATCCACGAGCGGAAGCACGAAATACAACCTCTTCCGTCGCCACTGCAGGCGATGCCTCCGTCGCATCCGCCGCAGCGACCTGTTGCCGCCCCAAGCGCTCCCGCAACGCTTCGGCCACATTTCGCGCAATCCCCGGCAGCTCGACCTCCGTGCCCTTTCCGCCCGGCGTGTCCACGCTAAAACGCACCACATCGAACGGCCGCATATAAACCGGCTCGTCAATCGCCATGTGTTGCACACGCTCCGCGCCCACCTTCAGCTCTGTACGCTCGAACAAGCCTTTCTGCACCACCAGCACGTCGGCATCGAGCCGAAACCGAAAGCGTTGGTAATAACGAAGGCTAAGCACTGCGGCTAGCAAGGCCAGAAAGACCCCGCCAATGGCGACCTCCCGCGGGCCAATTTGCTCCAAAAACGCCACCCCGGCACCCGCGCCCAGCACCAACGGAAGGTTATCGCGCGCGAACCGCAAACTGCCTTGCAGCAATAGAAACAACACCGCCCACGGCGATAACCGATGCCAGCAACTGAGTCCGTTATTGGCCGCCGATTCAGTCATTCGCGCCACCGGCGGATGCCGGCTCTTGCTCGCGAATACGACCCAATAGATATTGCCGCACTTGCTCCGCCTCCTCCTGCCGCAAACCGCGGACAACCAAATCCGCACTGGCCCCGCCGGCGGTAAAGCACCGAACCCGCAATAAATCGAACAAGCGCTCCAACGGGCCGCTGACCGTCTCGACATGTTGAATACGCACCAGAGGCAGGATAGTGGTCCGCCTGACTAATATGCCGCTACGATATACGACGTCATGCTCCCGTAAGCCGAACTCCCGCCGTTTAGCCTCGATCCATGCCAACGCGGCGAGCAGCGGCAAGCCGATCATCGCCAACATGGCTAATACGCCCGGCACCCAGGGCAGCAGCATGCCAAACGGAATAAACAGCCACAGCAAAACGACCAACGGCAACCACTGGGCAAGCGCAGAAAGCACCTGATAAGGCGCAAAGCGCGGCGACACCGGCGCCAACGCCAACGTCTCCACCGCCGGTAACGATGCCTGCTCTATCGGCTTGTTGGTAAAACCCATCGATGTGCCTCCCCGAGCTATCGAGGCCTACTGACTACAAAAAACACCGCCCCCAATACGGAAACGCACGCAAGGAAGAGATGAGGGAGTAGCCCGATACGGACAAGCGATGTCATCTCGCGCAGGTCGAGGGGATGGCACCAGCTAGCGGCTCATCGCGCGGCGCAGCTGAAGCTTGATATCGTTTAAGGCCAATTTATCCAGCATGCTCTTGTCATACTTCACAACTTCCTCCCGCCCGCCCTGCTCATAACGGATCACGAGGGTATTCTCGTCCCCGTCGACCTCCTTTAGGCTGTCATAGCGAACATGCCGATTAGCGGGCAGAATAACCGCTTTCCGAAAGGTGACGTGACCCTCGTAAAACGATACCAGCGCATTGGTTCGATGAAGATAAGCGGCGACCAGAGCAACGCCTCCAATCACGAGATGAACGGTTCCTATCCCTAACAGAGACATCATCACCATCCCGATAATAAGGTTACCAACGCCAAGAACCAGAAAAAGAGTGGTCGACTTACTAAAATATTGCTTCTCCGGCTCAACCTGCCCGCTATCGGCACCGGCGGCCGAGACTGCCTCGACAGCACCATTACCCGTCACTTTTAGCTGGTCGAGAATACTCAAGCCACCCACCAGCCCAACGATCCCGACGGGCACAAACACGACACTCCCGATAATGAGCAACCACGCCCCCAACCTTGCTTGCCCGAACCCGAGCATCGCCCCCCCAAGCAAACTCAGGCAGCCTACGCCGGCAATGCCCAACAAAAATATCGCGAACCCTCTGTCTAGGGCGAACTCATCGGCAGCGACCAACAGCATCAACAACACCGACAAAGTATTCATCGACAAGCCGGCAATAACCCAACCGTTAAACAGCGGCTTCACCAAGCGTCCGTGATCCATCGTATATTCCTTCTCGTTGTTTTTGTTTACAAAACCGCACAGCTTCCCGAGGTAAACAACCAGGGCGGCATGGCGCGGCACATAATGCCGCAGAGCCACCATCGTTTCCATGCCCGCGCGCGCGAATGACGACCTTTACCGCGACAAACAAGTAAAAGAAGCTGATAGAATGACGGCAGTATGTGGGCAGGCTACGCAACGAGAAAAAGCCGCCCAAGGAATCACGCTGAACGATAGGGAGCCGGGGGGACAAACGCACGATGACAACCGATAACAACGCGCAACCAGCACTGATCGCCGCTCAAGCGGACACCTTACGTAACGAATTGGACCAAGCGCTGCTACCGGCCGACGATACGGCCGACCTCACCGCGCAAGCGAACACGATTACCGCGCAATTGCTGCAAATCGACCACAACGACGCTCAGGCGCGCCGACAAGCCCGCGACTCGGTCGAGACCATGAGCCAAAAAGTACAGGCGCAGGCGGTCCACAAAAGCGCCATGCTCAAAGAGCCCATCCGCAAACTCTCGCAACGCAGCGACGACGGCGGGCCGGTCGCCAATGCGTTGATGGATTTAAAAACGCGCGTAGAAGAACTGGACCCGGCACGGTTCGACTTATCGCCCGGCTGGTTCAGCCGCCTGCTGGGGCGGTTGCCTTTCGTCGGCACGCCGGTCAAACGCTACTTCACGCGCTACGAATCAGCCTCCACGGTGATCGACAGCATCGTCGCCTCGCTACACGAAGGCCGCGAACAGCTCAAGCGCGACAACATCACGTTACAGGACGACCAAGCCGACATGCGCGAACTGAGCACCAAGCTCAAACGCGCCATCGAACTCGGCCGCTTGATCGACGCCGAGCTAAGCGCCAAGCTTGAGAACGAAATTCCCAACGACGACCCCCGCTACGCCTTCATCGAAGAAGAATTGCTGTTCCCCCTCCGCCAGCGGATTCAGGATCTACAGCAACAACTGGCGGTCAACCAGCAAGGCGTGCTGACCACCGAGATCATCATTCGTAACAACAAAGAACTGATCCGGGGCGTCAACCGCGCCACCAGCGTCACCGTCAACGCGCTGCAAATCGCCGTTACCCTAGCGCTGGCCCTGGCCAATCAGAAGATCGTTTTGGACAAGATCGAAGCCGTCAACGAGACCACCGACAACCTCATCGCCGGCAACGCCCGCCAGCTGCGCGAGCAAGGCACGGCCATTCACCAGCGCGCCGCATCCTCTCAACTGAGCATGGAGACGCTGCAAACGGCCTTTGCCGATATCAACACCGCGCTGGAAGACATCTCTCGCTTCCGCCGAGAAGCACTGCCGACGATGGCGCAGAACATCGCCGAGCTCGACGAACTCGCTCAACGCACCGAAGCATCCATCAGTCGTATCGACCAGGCTCGCCAGAGCAGCGCGGCGATCGAAATCGAAGTCGCTTAAGACGAACCAGCCCAGACACACCGCTAGGTGTGCCTGGGCTTACGCGACCACCGAGGGGGCTTGAGCTTTGGCGTCGAACGACGAGACCTTGCGCAATCTCATCGCGTACTTTCGCGATTGTCTGTTAGCCGACGGCGGCGAGCGTCAGCTCCTGGACGTCTTCGGCCGCGACGAGCGCGAACCGTTTCTGTTCCCCTGTGCTCCGGAAAGCTGGGTACCCGT
The DNA here is from genome assembly GCF_003399765.1 of Alkalilimnicola ehrlichii. Lineage (GTDB taxonomy): Bacteria > Pseudomonadota > Gammaproteobacteria > Nitrococcales > AK92 > AK92. Next base: position 5,420 of record NZ_NFZV01000052.1, read on the forward strand.
CGAGCCGCTGAAGCTACCCGCGGACTATGCCGAGCGCCTAATCGCCCTACTGCGCGTACAGCGCCAAGAACGCGAGCTGGCCATCGGCACGTGTCTGGTCTCCGGCCCCGCGCCGGAAAACAAGGGCCGCGCGCGCCAAGTCCGGGCGCCGCTGTTTTTATTTGAACCCGAACTCCTACAGCGCGACGGCGAATACGCGGTACGGGCGCAGCCGGACACCCTGCGGCTAAACCCCACCGCCCTCGCCGCTCTCGGCCTGTCGCCCGAACAACTCGGCCACCAGCATGCGCTGGAGGACGGCATCCTTCGCCATGCCTTAGCGCAAGCGGAGCGTCAAGGCCACTCGCCCACAGCCAATGGCTACCCGGCATGGCGCTCCGGACAAGCCGCACGCTGGTCTGCAACGGGCGTGGTTTGGGCGGCCAAGCGCTCCCAACTCGCGCGCAGCGTTGCCTACGAACTCGACGAACTCAGTAGCACCGCCACCCCGTTGGCGGCGCCGGTGCGGCAACTGCTCGGCGCCCCCGCCGAGCGTTCGCCCCGAGTCCGCCAGTCGGCTCCGGAAACCCTGCCGATCAGCCTGACGCTGTCGCAAGAGCGCGCCTTACAGAATGCCGCGCGGGAAACGATCAGCGTCATCAACGGCCCGCCCGGTACCGGCAAAACCTTCACCATCGCCGCCCAGACCATCGACCGCGTCCTGCGCCAGGAGCGTGTGCTCATCGTCTGTAGCAACGAGCATGCCGCCGATGTGGTACGCGGCAAACTGGCGGAAGCCTTCGGCGCGGCGCAAGGGCTGATCGTGCGTGCCGGCCGCGGCGACTACCGCAGCAAACTGCTGAGCGACCTCGACGCTCTCCTCGCCGGCGAAGCTGACACCCGCCAAACCGAGGCACCCGCCAAGCTCGCCGCAGAGCTGCAAACCCTGGCACGCCGCTATCGCCGCAGCGAACACCAGTTCCAGAAAGCGTTAGCCACGGCCGAAAAGGAAGGCGCCATCTGGCGCAACGGCCAAGCGAGCAATCCTTGGCACCGGCTCCGCGCCTGGTGGCTACACCTCACACTGAGCCGCCGGCCCTTGCTTGCCCAACGCTGGCAAGCGCTGCAAGAACAAGTCGCCGCCCACCAGCAACGGGCACGCCACTACCTGGAAGCGCTGGCGAACGACAACCTCCATCGCCTCTTGCGCGACAAACGCCGCCAACTCACAGCGCTCACCACCGCCCTGCGCTCGCGCGCTTCCGGCCACCGGGAAAGCCGCTTCGAAGCCCTCGACTGGGACGTACTAACCCAAGCATTCCCGGTATGGGTCGTCTCGGCGCAAACCCTGCATCGCGTCCTACCGCCAACGCCGGAATTATTCGAGCTGGCGATTATCGACGAGGCCACTCAGTGCAGCCTGCCGCTGGCGCTGCCCGCGTTGCAACGCGCCCGGCGTGCCGTCATCGTCGGCGACCCGAAACAATTACGGCACTTTTCCTTCGTCTCGCGCGACCGCCAGCGCCGACTGGCCGGCAAACACCAGGTCGACGCCGCCCCGGTCGACCTCAACTACCGCGAACGCTCCTTACTCGATTACGGGCTTGAAGCCGTCAGCAGCGGAGAGGCGATCGTCTTACTCGATGAGCATTTCCGCAGCCGCCCGGAACTTATTGCCTTCAGCAACGAGCGCTTTTACAACAGCCGCCTCAAAGTGCTGACGCATCTGAAAGCTAACCGTGGCGATTTACCTATCGAGGTGATCGACTGCCCGGTACGCCAGGAAAACGAGGTCAACGCAGCCGAGATCGATACCCTACTGGCCCGCCTCGAACAACTGATTCAAGACGCCAGCGAATTACCGGATCACGAATGCCCTAGCATCGGCGTCCTCGCCTTCTTCCGCGCCACCGCAGCGGTCTTGGAACGCGAGCTACTCGAACGCTACCCGCTCGGCACACTCAGCCGCCACGACATCCGCGTCGGCACCCCGTATGCCTTTCAAGGCGAAGAACGCGACCTCATGCTCATCGCCACCGGCGTCTATCCAGGCCGTGCCGCCGCAGCCTGGAACTACCTCAACCGCGCGGACGTGTTTAATGTCGCCGTCACCCGCGCCCGTTATCGACAAATCCTGTTCATGCCGAAAGCAGCCCTGGAGGACACCGGCCCCAACTTGCTGGCGGACTATGTCGAACACGCCCAAACGACAGCCGTCCGCCAAGACACACGCGTTCCTGCCCACGATGCCATGCGCCGGGAGTTGATTGCGGCGCTGGAAGCCTGGGGCGCCCAGTGCCGCCCCGATTATTGCTTCGCCGGGCAGCAACTTGACCTTCTCGTGCTCTACCAAGGCCGGGCGTTGGCCGTCGATACCATCGGCTCCGACGCCAGCGCTGGAGAAGCATGGGAATGGGAGCGCTACCGCTTACTGGAACGCGCTGGACTTATCATCCTCCCTATTGGTTTTACCGCCTGGCAGGTGCGGCGCGACGCGGTTCTCGAACAGTTGCGGCAGGCGCTTGGCATGACCCATTCGCACAGCGAAACCGAGTCGGCCGGGCCGGCCCTCTCGCTGCGCTGGCGACTGCAAGAGCTGAACGCTCCCTCCCTGCTGGAGCTGCTGGACGCCCTGGAGCGCCACTACCGGCAAGCCGTACGCTGGCTCGGCGAACGCTTCGAAGCAAGCGAACTCACGTACGACCGCTATCGCAGCAGCATCGACCGCCTCCGCCAGGCCGCCCTCGACGAATTGCAGGGCGCCTGCCTCCTCCTGGAGAGCCTCCGCGACCTCGGGCCAGGGGCCGACGACCCACGCCTACGCACCGAGGTAGACAGCAGAATGGACAGCGGCCGCGCCGCCGTTGCCAGCATGGAGCGCCTGGCGCAAGAACTGGCCGTGCTCCGCACCGAAGACTCCGGCCTCGACGCCGCGCTGGCCGATGTCGCGCGCCTGGCCGAACGCGTCCACCGCTACGGCAAACCGTCGCCCCGGCCACGCGAGCACAGCACCGACACACCCTAACCGCGCAACGATAAGAGCAAGAGCAAACGATGAGCGACTACTTAATTCCCGACTCGCGTTTAGCGACAACACCAATCAACGCACCCCCTGCGTACTGGTCCTGGACGGCTCGACCTCCATGCTCGGCCCCGCCATCGACCAACTGAATGCAGGCCTGAAGACGCTGGAACGCGAGCTGAAAAAAGACCCCACCACCGCGCTGCGGGTTCAGCTGCTAATCATTCGCGTCGGCGGCTACGACAAAGCCGAAGTGGTCAGCGATTGGGTCGACGCGATCGACTTCCATGCCCCGACCATCGAAGCCAACGGCACCACGCCGCTGGGCAAAGCAATGGATTTAGCCCTGGATAAGGTTGCCGAACAAAAGGCACGCTACGACGCCAACGGCATCTCCTCCACCCGCCCCTGGATCATGATGATCAGCGACGGCGCGCCCAACGACCACGGCTGGCAGAAAATAGCCGCCCGCTGCCGCGATGCCGAGCGGGCGAAACAAGTAGCCATCTTTCCCATCGGCGTCGAGCATGCCGACTTCGAAGCGCTGGATCTATTTTCCAACAACCGGCCGAAGCACCTGGCCGGCTTACAGTTTAACGAGCTCTTCGTTTGGCTAAGCCGTAGCATGAGTAGCGTTTCCACCGCCGCCCCAGGGCAGCAAGTGCAGCTTCCCGCTGCCGACTGGGCCGTGGTGGAGGTGTGAATCGACCATGGAATGGAAAGTAGCCGCCGGCATCGCACGCGGGCCGGACCACGAACGCCGCGACGAACCCTGCCAGGATGCCTTCGCTTTCCAACGCGACGGCCAATGGCTGGCCGCCGTCGTCTGCGACGGTGCCGGCTCCGCCGCCCAAAGCGAGCTCGGCGCCCGCCATGCCGCCACCGTGGTTAGCCGTCATCTGCTACAAGCGGCCAGCGGTTTCACAGGCGAAGACTTCCTCGGCTTTTGGCGACAACACATCAAAAGCGGTATTGCCTACGCGCGCGAGACCTTACCGGCCGCCGACAAAGACCTAAGCGCCTTCCACGCCACGATAGTCGGCGTTATTGCCAATGCCGAGCAAGCGCTGATCTTTCACATCGGCGACGGCGTCGCTGCCGCCAGCAACAACGGCGAATGGGCCAACTGCGTCTTGAGCTTACCGGAGAATGGCGAGTTCGCGAACGAGACGTTCTTCTATACGCAGGACACCTGGCATCGACATTTGCGTTATACGCTCGCGCCGGAGGCTGGCGAGTTCATCCTCATGAGCGACGGCACGGCAAGTTTCGCCCTTAGCCGCGACCGCAAGGGCTTAGACGAAGGCTTCGTCCGCCCGGTCACTCATTATCTTAAGCAAGCGGAAGAAGCTCAGGGCTCCCAAGCTTTGAGCGGAACGCTCAACCAAGAGCAACCGCGACGCATCAGCGGCGACGACAAAACCCTGCTATGGGCGGCACGCCTACCGGCGCCGACGCAATAGTAGCGATACCCGCTAAATCGCAAGAAGACTCAACGGATGCCTCATGACGCTCAAACCTGGATTCTTGTAACACCGCAAGGGCGGCGGCCAGTATACGGCGACCTTGAGCCGCTGGCCCGGGGCGGCGAGGGCGCCATCTACCGCCTACCAGAAACGCCACCGCTGGTCGCCAAGCGTTATCACGAACCCAACGCCGAAAAACAGGCCAAGGTTCAAGCCATGCTGGCCGACCCGCCGCACCTGCCCCGCTTGAGCGCCGCGGCCGCCAGTATCCGCGCATCACCTGGCCTATCGGCACGCTTGAGAGCATGGATGGCGCCTTCCTCGGCTACGCGATGCCGCAGCTCGACGTCGACAACACCGTGCCGCTGGAGTATTTGCTCAGCGCCCGTGGTCGACGCGCAACCGGCTTGCCGGAGGATTACCGCTTTCGCGTCAAGGTCGCCTACCAACTCGCGCACCTGGTCGCCGAGCTGCACGCCCACGGCCAC
>NZ_NFZV01000053.1 GCF_003399765.1 Alkalilimnicola ehrlichii
ATTTGGTCGGGGTGAGAGGATTTGAACCTCCGACCACCTGCACCCCATGAATACGCACAATTCGGCGTAAGCATCTGATGCAAAAGTAAAAACGTCTATATTCCGGCCCGAATTTTAGGCGCATTCTACTACAATAAGAATCAATATGATACAAAGCAGTTTTTGGAATGATGTCGGGCTAGCGATAGCCCTCTCAACCCGTCACTGCGCCGATCTCTCCCTTCTAAGCTCTTTCATGGCGGCATCAGCGAGAAATCCTGACCGGGACTTATAAGCGGGATCTCTGGCTACTTGGTCATCGATACGCTTAATAAGGAGTTCGGGCAACGTGACATTGATCTTCTGGCTCTTACCCATGTAAGGGGTAACGTCCACATCGACGACTGCCCAAACCCAATCCCTATATGCTGGATTTCCCATGTGCACCGAAACATCCGATGCTTTCGGAATCTCCTCACCATGCTCCGCTAAGTTCTCAATATGCCCTTCGATTGCTTCGCGTGCGTTCAGGATCGCCTCGTCAAACGTATCCCCGGCAGAAAAGCATCCAGGGAGGTCAGGCACTACGACACCATACGCCGTCTCTCCGTCGCCCACTTCAACCGCGATTGGATACCACATGCTCTATCTCTCTCTTCTAACGCTCAAGCTGAGCCGCGAATTGCGACATGCTGTCTTCAGCGTATCGGGGTCTGGCGTCAAGCTGCCGGCCTCAAATGAGGCCGGCTTGCTTCCTGATTGCCTGGATAAGCCCTTTTCCTAGATCCTTCTTTGGGTGCGGCACTGTCACTGTGCCGGGCTTGTCCGGGTGGCGGTAGTGGTGGTGGCTTCCCTTGATGCGGTCTAGCTGCCATCCCGCCGCCTTTAACTCGTTAATCAGTTCGCTGCTTTTCACCCTTCCCCCTTATCTCTAATGTTGAACCTATGATAACCCCTATAACTCCCATAGTCAACAACAAAGATAACCCTTATAACTCTTTAAGGGGTTTTGCAGAGGCTGAGCAAGAATGTATCCAGCCAGCGGCGGGCGGCGTTGGGTTAGCGCCAGCCGAGGGCGCCGTAGCTCCGCACCGGCTCGGACTCCCACCGGCCGTCGATCTGCGTTTTGTTGTGCGCGTATCGCCAATCGCCTTTGCTCGGCATACGGGCCTGCGGCACCTGCCAGCGCTTAAACGACATGACGTTTAAGTCCTGCCCGCGCTCCTCAACATCTACAGATCCATGTCGCACAGTCATAATGTAGTGATGATTGCCGTGTCGGGTTTCCTCGGCAAAAACCAGTTGCCGATAGTACCGGCGCGACCGCCTACCCAGCCTTGTCCGTACTCGATCAAGCCGTGCCGCTCGCTGCCCTCGACGATCCACCCCGGCTCACTACCGCCGACCTCGATCTTGTCATCAGTGCCGGGGTCGTCCTCGACGAACACTAGCGGCTTTGTGATCGAGCGGACGTGGATATTGCCGCCGTGGCAAAACTTGACGTTGTCCCGCGTCTGCAAAAAGCGGAAGCACTCGTTGCGCAGCCGCTCTTGCAGCAAGTTGTCCTGCGGTACGAATCGCATATCAAACGCGCTAAACATGGGGCTGTGCGCCATAAACATACAAATAGCTGCGTCCTGATCGTGATAGTCGCGGATCATCTCACCGATGGCGCTCGGGTAGTCGCTGTAGCAGTCGCCGCCGAGGATCTGCATGTAGTCGCCGATCATCAGCGCCGCGTGATTTGTATTGACCGGCTCGATGTGGCGAATGTTGGGGAAAAATCGACGTACAGCGTCCCGGTCGCATCACCGAGCATCGTGCCGTCGTTCATCGTGTTGCCGACTTCGTGGTTGCCGGGGATCTGCAAGATCTGCGGCATAAACTCGATGTGCAGTTGCGAAAAGTAATCTCGGAACGCCGTCGCCCAAATGCCGGTGTTGTGATTGTTGCGCTCGTAGTCGAGCTCCCCGATCATGTCGCCGGCAACGAACACCGCGTCGACTTGCTCGGCAGCCATCGGCGCAAACGTCGCCGGCTCCGTCATTTGCCGCTTGACCGTGTGTGTGTCGTAGACGACCAGCGATTTAAACTCGCCGTCGCCGAGACGGGACTTTAGCGTCTTGATCGGCGGAAACTCAATAGTCTCGCCGGCATCAAGAGACACCGGATAGAGCGTGTCGGGCTCCAGCCCTTCGATGATCGCGTGATAGAGATAGATGCCGCCGTTTTCCGTCGCGTTGCCGTCTGCAGCAAACTCGCGGCCATCACAGTGCAGGGTTTGCGCAGAGCCGTCGGCCCCGCTCCGCTCGTCGATCCAAGCAACCATGATTTCGGTCGTCGGATCGTTGAGCATTAGCGCGTAAGGCGTCACTGTCATAGCGCACCACCCCTGAATTCATCAATCTGCACCGCTGCGGTATCAGGGTCGGCGTAAATCCGCATGCCCGGCGCGCCGTCGCTATACTGCGTGTCCGACTCGGTCGCAACGAGATTGCCGTCGATGTACGCGCGCAACTCGGAGCCTTGCACCTCGATCCGTGCAGTAACCGGCAGCGATAGACTTACGGTGCCGCTATCAAGCGTCGTGCTGTTGCCGGACACACGGCGCAACAGTTGCCAAGACCCGTCGTTTTTGACATCCAAACCGTACCAGTTGCTGCCGCTCGACTGGACTCGCACGAGCGGAAAAACAGACGAGTTGCCAGTCGTGTGGTTGACGATGTCGATCTCAGCGTACTGATTCGGCGACACCGATCCGGTCATGCGAGCCGATCTGGACGAGTACGGAGAGCTGGCGCGGGCGGTCCCGCTCTCGACCATGATTGCCCCCTCGTGATCCTCCCAATCCGGCGACTCAGCGAGCAATTCGTCAGGCCGGTCAAAGTCATCAACAAACGTCTCGATGTCGCCGACAGCTTCCGGCGTGGCGCTGGCGTGAGTGCTCGGAGACGATTCGCCTTCACTGTTAAACGCCGTCACCCAATAGTAATACTGCGTGCCGTTTTCGACGCTCTCATCGCTGTAGCTGTTGGCGTTAGCGCTGAGATCGCTGCCGAGCTGGGTCGCGCCGCTGAAGCTGTTTTCGGTGTTGCGGTAGAGCCGCTGTCCGGTCGGCGCTTCGCCACCGCTCGACGTTGATCGGGTCCAGCTCAACGAGACGACGGCGTCGGCCCCCACTGCGCTCAGCCCGGTGGGCGCCGCCGGTATGCCGGGCTCGGTGATCTCGGCAATCTGATACCACTGGTCGTATGGGTGCTCCGGGGAAATCGGCGGCTCACCCCACGTATACCAGTGCACGACTAGCGCTTCCGGCCGCTCCGGCACTGGCTGGCCTTCTTGCTGCACGACCGCGACAACGGCGTTCGTGATGTCGGTCGGCACGTTAGCAAGCGCGGTTTGCAGCGCCTCGATTTCGGCCTTAGCGGCGGCAAAGTTGTTGCGCACTTCCTCGGTCGATGCTTCGCCGGTTTCCGGGTGATTGGGGTTTATGCTAGAGGTCATTAAGCTATCTCCTTTAGATCCAAACCGTGTTTCCGTTGTCCCAAGTCGTCGCGCCTGCATCCCAGACTGTTGAGCCGCCCGGGTCCGCCGGATCGGGCTCGTCGGGCTCGCTCGGCTGACCGCTCTCCAGCGCGTCGATGCGGCTTTGCATGTCCGCCATTTGCGACATCAGCGTGTCGACAAGCGACGGCGGCACTTTCGCTGCTTCGGCAATTTCAAACAGCGATGCCGGGTCGCCGTCAGCGACTGCTAGTCGCCGGTACAGGACTTTGCTCCGCCCGTCGGGGTAGACCAGCGTCACGCTGTAAATGCCGGGGCGTACTTGCGCGTCGTACTCGCCGTTAATCACGGGCATCGACAGCGTCGCACCCTCAGGCACACCGTCGGGCGTTGACACAAGCGCTCGCAATGTCAGCGTCGCGCTCTCGATGCTTGACTCACCGGGGCCCGGCAGCGGGCCTTTTACTCGTCGCATTCCATCCTCCGGGCAAAAAATACCCGCGCGCGGCGGGTGTGCTATATTTACGGGGCTCTGTTCCCCCGCAGAGCTAGTCTTCTGTTCCAAGGAGTGGAGCCCCTGCGGCGCGGGGGCTTTTTATGCGTGCTCGGTAACCACGGCAGGTTTATTCGGCCACTCGACTGCAGCCGGCTCAGCAAAGTCTTGGGGTACGTCGCGGAGGGCCTGCCGGTACGCCTTTACGGCGTCTCGGTCGGCATCACTAAGCGGCGAGTCCGGCAGAATCATCCAATCCGTTTCCAACATCAGTTGATCGCGCTCTTGACGGATGCGCTCCCATGAGTTGAGCCAAGCTTCTTCGGCAGCCATTCGCTCATCATCCAACCGCTGCTGTTCGGCTTGCCACGCAGAAACGCACTGCCCGACTAAATCGTCGGGGTCTTCGCTTTTGTGCTGCCATACATCGCGCAAGTAGATGTCAGGCTTGCCGTAAACGCAGTGGACAGACCACACCTCGGCGGGCAGAAAGCTTAGATCGACTTCCAGCGCCGCGCCGTCTACAACAACGACGTTGTCATCCCGGATTGCAGTTAGCTCATACATATTTAGTACCAAATGATAAAGTTGGTTGCTTCGTAGGGCTGACGTACGTCCACATCTGAATCCTGTACACCCCCGGTTAAGCCGTGCAAGTGGGGGGAGCCAGTCCCTCTCAACCCTGTCACGGCTCGCCAATATGTGCCGCCGCTAGTTGATCCGGTGGCTCGCTGACTAGATGATGAATTGCCACTATGCCCGAACTCGGCGTATGCGTTGTACACGCCGTCGCTTGTATTCGATGGTAGCGATACACCGCTATGATGGTCGTGGCCCGGCAATTGCCCGACGCTCAGCGGATGCCCACTGACACTTAAGTTATCCGGATGGCTGTGATTTTGCTGGTCCCTCCCGCCTTTTTCACCGACCTCATACTGATCTCCCGCGCCCACTGCTACACGGTTGCGCCGGTCGGGCACGTTGAACGTCGTCTCGCCGTCGCCATCACCGAACTTAGTGCCGATGATCCCGTACAGCCGGGCGTATTCGGTTCGGCTGACCGTGCTGCCGTCGCACCAGAGCGCTCCAAAAGGGAGTTCATCCCCTACCCACTCACTTACTGTTCCTGGGATGCCGATGGTTAGGGCCAGTGTCGAGTTGGTGGGAATATCGTTTGGCCCATTGCCTACGTTATGTCTTGCAGCGCTCCCGATATTTTGTGATTCCAGAACCGTGCCGCCGCTGCTCTCGGTGTCCTTCGTTGCAGCGTCGCCGGTTGCCATGTAGTAGGTCTGAACGACCTCCGTACGGCCATCGTCATTGCGATAGATCGTGATCTTGCCCGGATCAGGATCATTGGCAACGCTGAAAATGTCGCCGTCGCTCGTGCCCGCGATGCCCGCAGCCGCATCAGCAAAGTAGCCTCCAAAAACTGCAATCTGGTCGCGGTATTCTTCGGCTTGATCGGCGGCTTCCTCGGCGCGTACCGCTTGCTCTCGCACGTCGGCACCACTGGACAGCCCACCCATGTACTCGGCGTTGCCGCCGTCATTACGGTACAGCTCAAGGATGTCGTCACCGCCCGTCGCTACCCAAAAGTAGTCGCCGTCGCCGGTCGCGGCCAATCCCTCGTCCGTGCTCTCGTAGACGGTGTCGGCGGTGATCGGCAACAAGTCGGCTACGTCGTAGCCCTGGGCGTTGCCAAGCAGCAGATCCGGCAACTGGAACGTGTCACCGTTTTTCACGACGCGCACCCGATACCGGCCGCCACGAGCTTTGAAACCGATACGGTCGAGCGGATTGCCGGTCGTACTGCCGTTGTCTATCAGGCCATCAGCGTCAGTGCGCAGGGGCTGGCCAACCGTGTTTCCTGCGCCGTCGTAAAGCTGGGCAAGCGTCGTCGAGTCGCCGACGTAAACGTAAACATCCGCACTCTCAACGGCAGCGCCTTTGCTGTCGCGGAGCACGTTCACATAGCGTGCGTAGTTTCTAGACATAAATTCTCCGGGCACAAAAAAACTGGCGCTAGGCCGGTAATAAAAGGGCAGACTCTTTACATGGTCCCGGTTTGGGACTATAATTCTTCACATGAGAATCATTGCCCTATCCACCCTCAAACAGTTCTGGGAAGAAAGCCCCAGCTACGCCGATGTGAAGCAACCAGCGCTGGCCTGGTATCAGCATGCAAAGAAGGCGGATTGGGCATCGCCAGCCGATGTTAAGGCTGACTTCCGAAACGCCAGCATCCTCAAGGATGGACGCGTTGTATTTAACTTGGCCGGCAACAAGTACCGGCTGATCGTGTGGATCAACTACCCCTACCGTGTGGCGTATGTCCGCTTTATCGGCACCCACAAACAGTACGACCAGATAGACGCCCAAACGATCTGAGCGGAGGCAACGTCATGGACATTAGACCAATTCGCACCGACGCCGATTACAGGGCGACGCTGGCCGAGATAGAGGCGCTGATGATGGCGCAACCCGACACGCCCGAAGGCGACCGACTCGATGTACTGGTGACGCTCGTAGAGGCCTACGAACGCGATCATTTCCCGCTTGACCTGCCCGACCCTATCGAGGCTGTTAAATTCGCGATGGAGCAGCGCGGGCTAGAGCCGAAGGACTTAGAGCCGATGATCGGGCGCAGAAACCGCGTTTACGAAGTGCTTAACCGTAAGCGGCCCCTAACGCTGAATATGGTTAGGAGCCTGCATCAAGGCCTAGGCATCCCTGCCGAAAGCTTAATTAAGGTGCCCGATAGCAGCCATATGGCGTAGCGCCCACAAAAAGCCCCGTCGGTGTGCCTTCGGGGCTTGGGTTTAGAAGCGGTGCATGTAGCCTATGAGAACGGTATGGCGATCAATATCAACCTTGTCTCGATGACGGTCGCCATAAACTGGCTGCCCTTCAGGCCCATCCGACACATCAACAGACCTAACCACCTCCTGCCGATCCTCAACGATACCCCTTACGAATACACCTCTCCAACTTACCTGGATGTTCGCGGCGTTACCGCTGATTGATACAGACTCCCTCTCTCTCCCTTCAGGGGTTTTAATCCCCGCGCCCGATTCAAGAAGCCCGTAGCCGACTGAAACACGGAAATCACCGCGCTCCACCCCCGCATTGATCGAGGCAATGTATCCAGCGCCAGGACGGATCATAAGCTCTGGCATTAGGAACCACGACCGGCCCGCCTGGTATCCCACAGAGACAGCCATATGAGGCCTGTCAGGAGACGAGTACAAGGCGCAGTCGCCGCTGCAATCGTCATCGATGTGGCCTGCAACACCGAAAGAAGCGACAATTCCCGCATGAGATGGGGCGACAAAGGAGGCTAAAAGCAAGGTCGCTATAGACGCAACACGCCCCGCGAGCTTTCTATAGAACATTATTTTTCTCTCATCGTTTATAAACCGATTACTCCCTGATTATATTGTCGGCAGGATCTCTGTTTACTCAAGATCTGATCTTGCCACTCTCTGATCACAGAACCGCCACCTCTCTCATCGAAACGCCCTGCCAAGGCGGCAGCCTGCTCGTCTTTCCCGAGGTTTTCGAAACCACCCAAGGACGCGAGGTTCGCTTTGTAGCCATGTGGCCAGTGCAATCGCCTCACGTCCTCGTTACTGAGGCCAGCGCCCTCAACTATGCGCGCGTAATAGCAGACGCGAGCGCCTGACGATCAATCATCTCGGTTGTCGAAGTCCAAATACAATCGATGAGGCCATGCAAATGCCATCTGGCTCGTCGTTATTCTAAAGTCAGAAATGATCGTTGCATTACTTGCCGTCCTGTTAACAGAGACGGTCAATGTGTCACCTCTGTTGATCGCTACATCCACTGTTCGGGCGTGGCCACTCGCCGAACTTGTTGACCATATCTGTCGCTGCTGGCCGTTAACTCGGATGACAACAATGCTATCGCCAGCAATTCCGGTTCGCGCTTGGTGCAGCCTCACTCGGCAAGACCCACCCTGCAAGCAAAGGTATTCGATAAAAGCTTTTTCACTGCCAGTGCTGGTTTCTACGATAGATTCTCCCAACAACCCTCCCACAAGAAAGTCATCCCCGGCCGACACAGTTGCGAGTTTGCCGGGGGTTATGGTGTCGTCCGCGATCTTGTCGTTTGTTAAGGATTTGTCTTGATACGCCGGAGTATCAATCCTCGGAGCCCCCTCCGCCCCCTGCGCAATGGCGATGGGGTTGTTGGCAAAACGAAAGCCAAGGCTTGATGTTAGCGGCGCACCGGGGAGCGTTTCGCTCTCGTTGATCGGTACGTAATCAACCATGCTTCACCTCATGAACCGGGAGTTGACGCGGATACGTGCACAGGATGCGGTGCCGCTCATCCCACGGCAGGCGCTCGTCGCTGCTGGCGACGCCTACGGCTTTTAGGTGCTGGCAGCTCTCGCAGGTGCTAATCGGGACGTGCATCGTGCGCTTGTAGCCCTCGATATTGGTGTCTCGGGGTACCGGGCACTGCACTACGACGTTATTTGGTAACTCGCTCATATGAACTGATAAGCCTCTGTTCCATCTGGGAAGCCATCACCGGACGGTGCAAACCACGCGCCGAAGTTGCGCTGTGACGGGTCAGCACTGCCATAGTCCGGGTAATCGTCGGGAGTAAAAAAGGCATACCGCCCCACAAACTCAAACGACTGGAAGACGAATTTAACGCGGTGCCCTGGCTCGACTTCTTCGGCGCTGATGACCTGCCAGCGGTTAGCCTCTGGCCTGCCTGTCTCGTCCTCATCTATCCGAGTCAGGAGGTCGGCGACATCCCCCGTCCATAGCCCTCGGTCCTTCGCATCCGTTTTAAGGCTTATGCGGCGCGGGGTGTCCCGGTATCTCGCCAATAGGCGATTGGATATTGCTAACACCTCGCCTTCATTGCCGCCTGTCATCCAAGGGGTAAATATCCGCTTGATGCGTGTGTCGCCGTATTGTTCCGGCGATTGGGCCGCAAGGTCAGGCGTAACGCGAAGGCGTCGATAGTTAGCAGCGTCGTCGACACTGCCGGTTGGGTCGATCTGGCCGTAGTAGATCCAAACCTGGGTGATCCGCTCGTCGGGCCTGTCGGTCGCTTCCGTGGACTCTTTAACGATGTCTCTGCCGTCTGAAAGGAGTGGCACAGCGCCGGCTCCGGGCGGCCTGTTGGCGCGCAGCCTAATCTTTTGCGCTAATTCATCCCACCATATGTACGGGCCAAGCTCCGATAGCTCCCCGATCAGGCTGGTGACGCCCGTCGGCTCTGTGATATCGCGGGTTAGCTGGAAGGAGTTAAGCCAGGTCTCTGCTTCCTCTTGCCACTCGTCGTCAGGGATAAATTCGGGCGAAATTCCCGCATAATCGATAAGCAGTGTCTTGATGACTTCATCAATACGGGCAAGATGGAAAGTCAGAACTGGCTGGAATGTGTCGCCCTCATCATGTGATGCAACCTCAGTTCTGACGCCTCGCGCCGTTAGCGTGATAGCATCGCCGGAGCGCGAATACTCCACCATTTCCGAACCAATGACCGCCCGCCCAGCAACAGGGTATTCGGCACCAACGCCTTCCGGCAGGAGATTGAAAGAAGTAGCTTGCTCGTCAATCTCCCGGTCTAACGCCCCGCTCCCTGGTCTAGGTGCAACGGCTCTCTCGTTGTCCGCGAGATCAAGGACGTCTTTCGCTTCAAAGGTAACTTCGCCTGACGAGTTGGGGCCGACAAACTTCGTGATAACGTAATGCCGGGTGCGCATCTCCTCGATGAGCTGGCCTTCATAGCCTTCCCGAACTCTCATCGCTCGACCCTGATAGTAAGGGTTGCGCTTGCGGTATTTGCCGAAGAACGTGCCGCGCTTAGCCGGGTTGTACCCCGGCTCGTCAATCTGGGCTTCGCCGGTTACGCGCTCGCGGGCGTACTTATCGGTATAACGGTCATGGTAGGAGAAGTCCTTGAGCTTCACGGTCACCGTCGCGCGCCGGCCGAGCGGGCCACGCGACTTATCGGAGCCGCCAACGTTAAGGCTTGTTGGGTTCGTGGAAACACTAACCAGCGCGGGGAAGACCGTCATGCCTTTCGGCAGACCCGATTGAGGCTTGGCAAACCGAAGCGTCAGCGTTCCCCGCTCATAGCTCGACACGCTCTGGCAGCTGCGAAAACGGTTGTAACACTTTCTAACGCCCGTTACGCCTAGCTCTGCCGAACAAGGCGCCTCGCCATAGATCAACGGGCAAAAGTCTTCGTCGATCTCTACGATCTGTAAGGGGCGACGCCCGAAGCGGTCACTCACTGGTGCGTTCATGATCTGCGTACGCTCGCACACTTATGGAAAA
>NZ_NFZV01000054.1 GCF_003399765.1 Alkalilimnicola ehrlichii
AAAAGCAGCGAGTGCGCGCGCGCCGGTTGTTACTGAGTTTCCGGCTGAACCTGTATCCCAAAGCTATCGTGAAGTCTTTGCCGATCTATTTGAGGAATTTACATAATGGCTTTTAAGGATGCGATGAAAGAGCGGGTCGCGGGACGAAAGCCGGCTGCGTCGGCTCACCCTGTTGAGTCTACCCAAGGACAGCCTGCTATATCTGCTACTGCTGGTGATGTGATTCGCCATCAGGCGGAGGACTCCGCCCGCGATCCTGATGCGCTTTTTCTCCGGCTGGATCAGATTGTTGTAACAAGCAATGTTCGACAGGATTTTACCCACGTTGATGATTCGGGGAATGCCGGCGATAACGTCTTGGAACTGGTTGCGAGTATCCGGCGTTGGGGGCAACTGCAAAGTATTGTTGTTGCTGATCGCGAAGATGGGCGCTATGAATTAATTGCGGGCGAAACACGTTACCGTGCTTTGACACTTCTTCATGAAGAAGACCCTATCCGTTGGCCTGGGATCGCAGCGCGCCGGCGTCCACCCGTGCGCGGGCTTGAGCGTGAATTAGCTCAGTATGAAGAGACTATGAAGCATTACCGCTTCAAACCGCTTGATGAGGCGGCTTGGATGGCGGGCTTAATGCGCGAGCATAATCTTTCTCAAGCTGAGCTTGCCCAGCGTCTTGGGCATTCTCCGGCCCGTGTTTCTAAGCTTCTAAAACTATTAGATCTGCCTGATGAAGTGCAGGCAGCGGTCCGCGATGGGGAACTGTCTGTTAGGCAAGTTACGGAGGGTGATTATCGTCGTTTCCTCACGTCACAGCCTACGAGCGAGCAGGAAAGCGGCCCGGTAGCGGCTTCTACTTCTTCTGTTGCCTCTGATGATTCCAAGCCGCCGGCCACTCTACGGGTATCTACTCCGCAGCGTATACCGCGTGTCCCCGTGCCGCTCGATCAGTTGCGCGATGTCGTGCAGGTCATGGCGCTGCTTGCCAAGCAGCATGGTTTAAATCCTATTGAGTTGCGGGCGAAACCTACGCGCAAAGACTTGCTAGCGGTTATTGAACAGCGAGTGCCTGAGTTGCTAGAGGTGCTACAACGCTGATGCGTGTTCGTCGCTTATCCTATACGGCCCGGGCGGTACTGCGAATACTGGCGGAACTTGAATATGCAACGTCCGATCAGTTGACGGTCTATTTGAATGTAGACCGTAGTACCGTTACCCGCACCTTAAGAACGCTGGAAGCTGGTTCTTTAGTAACGCTGCTGCGGGTAGCGCGCCCGTATGTTGTCTCCGCAACGCCTGCCGGCTTACGTGCTGTTGCCGCTAAGCCCCGCACCGGGCGGCGTGTGCGGTCGTGGTCTGCGATTGCTCACCGTTGCCATGTGAATGCTGCCGTTCTTCGCCTTGGTGCCCATTTTCCGGGCTTCCGTGTGCTTTTGCGGGTTGATGCCTTTTCCTTGGGTTTGTCTCCTGCGCATGGTGAACACCTTGCGCGTTCGGATGATGGTATTTATTCGCTGCTCCTGATGGATGATTATTTTATGTCATCCGAGCGGATAGTCCGTGTATGGCGGCGGCGTCATCGCTCGAAACCCGCGTATTATGCGCCGCCGGCCCCTCGACATTGGTTTGATGTCGCGGATCGCTTCATCGTCGCGGTTACCGATGCTGAGCATTTGGCGGATCATCGCGCTTATCTCGCGCAAGCTGACGTGCTTTCTGTTTTCCATACGCCAGCGGGCGAATTGATAGCGCCTAAGCTGCTATACGTTCCTGCCCTCTGGCAGCTCGCATAAGGTGCCTATATGAGGTGGCTTGCAACTTTCTATGGTTTTACCTTTGCCCTTAATGCAGGGGTTCTAGCCTTTTTGCTCGGCGATCTGGTTTGGTTGCTTTTGTTGCTCCTGTCGCTTGGTTTTTTGGGGGGCCTGGAAGCTGAGGCCTTCGCCAGCCATCGCGGTAGCTCCGAGCGGCTGGGATATGGGGACCGCTGACGACATTAGCGATCCTTCTAGCCCTCGTCGTGTTCCGCGTGCGGTTATTCCTCGCTCTGTCTTCAACTACGGCATTTTGCTGTTGGGTGGTATGGGAGCGGGTAAAACGGTGTCAGGGATCCTCGGTTTTTTATATGCGCATTTCGATGGCCCGCGCGATCGCTTGCCGGAACAGCTCGGCGCCGCCGTCTTTGATGGTAAGGGCGAACTTGATATGTATCGTCGTAGCGTCGGAATGGGTGCAACGCCGGATTATTTCTTTTCCAGTGAATTGCCGGATAGCCATTCGATCAACTTAATGGCCGGTACGCCGGAGGATGTTGTAGACCGCTGTTCCCGGCTGCTCATCGGTACGACAACGTCTACGACTTATTACTCTGATCAGCAGCGAGCAGTATTAACTTTCATGGTGCCTTTGTTGGCAGCCACCGGGCAGCCTTATAACGCCCGTGATTTATACGCCTCGCTTGCTGTCGATGATGCCGGTTGGGAGGTCTACCAAGCGGCTGAACGGGCGGGCGCCGATCCTTTCGTTTTGTCTATGGCAAAGAATTTCCTGTCTCAGGATTTCCAAGACCGGGTGCAGCTGATTTCTGGCCTCCTGAACCGTCTTCTTATTTTTGTTCATGGCCCGTATGCGGCTCGGCTGAATGCCTACCAACCGGATATTGATATTCCTAGCGTTGTTTCAGAACAGAAATACGTGTTCTTTCACTTGCCGTATACGGCCTTTGCGCGGGACGTGGGGATTGCGCTGGTTGAAATGTTCGCGTCCGAGGCGCGCCGGCGGCAGATTAGCGGCACCGGCAATCAGCTTTATCCCTTGCTTCTTGACGATTGGGGAAAGTTTTTTCATGACAACTTTTCCGCTGCCTCTTCTCGCTGTCGGTCGGCCGATATGCCGTTGGTGTTTTCCTTTCAGTCGGTTGGTCAACTCGATGAACTCGGTTTGCCTTTCCGAACCGTCATGGATGACAACTTGGCGACAAAAGTTGTCATGCGCGTTATGGGTGACGCCACCGTTAATTTTGCGCTGCGCCTTCTCGGCGATGCTGACCAGTTACGAGCCGCGACCAGTGAGCTAGGTGATCGCTCCGGCACCTCATTGGGTTATCAGCGGCTAGGCCGGGTTGATCCGCGTGAGCTACGCGGCATGGAAGCCGGCGGCGCTTATGTGTCTACGGTGCTGCCTAATGCGGGTCGCGATGGAAACCCGTTGTGGCGCGTGCGTTTGCCGATGCCGCCTATTGCTGATGGTTATGACGACTTGCCCTTGCCGGAAATGCCTGCTCCCGCTGGACAGCAGGGACTTGGGTTATGGGACCGCTATATGGCTGGTGGACGTTTAGCAACTGTTCAGCAAGTCGTCGCGGCGGCGGCTCCTGCTGACCCCTCTCATATTGAGGTGTTGGAATGATTACATGGTTACAGTTACTGCCGGTTTTTCCGGTCGTTTGGCTTGTTTTATTCGTTGTCGGGCTTGTTCCCACTGTCGATTTTAATGGCCATTATTTGGGGGGTGCCTATTCGCGGTTGGATGCTAGAGACGGTTTTTTCTGGTTGCCAACAGATACACGCTTAACGCTAGCCCTATGGGCTGCCAATGCGCGGCTTGAACATGCAGTTTTATTTCATGCTGTCGTAGCAACTAACTTTTTTGCCTTTGTTTTGCCTTTTCTTTATATGATACTTGCCTGTTTTCTTCATGTAAGAAATTGGTTCGCTCGTGAGACTGTAGCCGGCCTCAATCGTTAGCTTAGGAGATAATAAACATGAAACGCTTTGGTCCCTGGTTCGGGGTCTTTCTTGTCCTTCTGCTTGCTTCCATGCCGCTTTGGGCGAGTATCCAGTTGCCTAGTTATGCACAAACCGGCAATGCAGAGCAGCAAGCCCAGCAAATCGGTGGCAGGGTTACAGATTTCATTCTCTTGGTGGCTGCCATGCTGGGGGTTATCGGTTTGGCAAGTTCCGCCTGTTTCCTCGCCATAGGCAATAGAGAAACTGCCAAGAATCTATTTTTGGCAGCCTTGGCGCTTTTATTCTTCTCGTTCTTATTTGGGGCATCATTCGTTTGGTGACAGGGTAAGTCTTATGAGTGCCTTTAACGGTCGTTTCGAGCCACCCGCACTTGCAGGTATTCCCATTTACGCGGCGGTGGCCCTCGTAATTGCCCTTGTCACTGCGATTCTGGCTTTGATTCTCCCGGTTGCGGTATTGCGGCTGTTGTTCTTGGCGATGGCGGTCGTTTCGTTTTTGCGGCGTTGCTTGTCTTCCGGCTGGGTGATGACTTGCCTTTCTGGCGTGTCCGCTTTCTTGAGCATGATTCTGGTCGGACAGCCGAGGTTTGGGAGGACGAATGAGTTACCACGGACGCTATACCTGGTCTCATCCGCTCGGTGAGGAAGTTATTGCCCATAACGATGGTGCGGTATCTCTCTATATCGAATGGGCGGGGCTTGATGTTTGGTTAGCCGATGACACCGAACGGGCCGCGAAATGGAACCGCTTCTATCGCGTCTTGTCGCGTGTTGGGGTCGAATACACGATTGAATGGCATCTATGGCGTGAATATGACCCCTCGGTTGCCATCAACTATTACCAGTACGGCGAACAGAATATGCTTCGCGGGCAGGAGATCGGGCGGGCCGTGCGGCAAGCGATGGTTGAGCATCTTGCCGCCAGCGCTATGAGTAATACTGTTGGCATTGTGCTTACCCGTTTGCCGGCGGCTACTGGTTTGGGAGGGCGTAAACGCCGCTTAGTCAAACAAGCACAGTTAGCGCAAGAGCTACGCGCTCAGGGTGCGGCGGTGGCTAAAATTCTAGGTGGTGAAGTCCGGCCCTGGACTGATTACTTAGCCCGTATCGAGCAATCTTACGATCGGCCTGCCTACGCCAAGCGGCGCTTGCATGAGCGAGAGGGTGTGCCCTTTGATCCTCTCTTTCAAATCAATGAGCAAATAATCCGTGAAAAGCCCGCACGGGATGGTGAGTTCTTAAAGCTTGGAGACACTTACACTAAGTGTCTCTTTCTTTTCTTGTATCCCCATGCCGACCCTGCTTTCTTCCTCGGGCTCGCTGGGCTGCCCTGTGAAATGCACGTCTCCCATATCGTGAAGCCCTTGCATACTCGCCTTGCTATGCGGGCGGCCGATCGCTCCGAGCGTTATACCGGCAATCTCGTTGGTGATAGCGGGCAAGACTATGCTTTTCATAAGATTCGTGATCTTGCCGGCTTTAAGCAATTTGTCGTTAGCAACTCCCTGGACATCTACGACAACGCCTACCTTATTCACCTGCACGGCTCTAAAGATCTTGTTGAGGCTACTGCGGAGGAGATAACTAACTGGATCGAAGATAACCAGGGGCAGGTACGCAGCGCTGATTATATGCAGCTACCGTTCTTTCGTTACGGACAACCCGGCCAAGGTTATAAAGCGCCGGTCATGCGGCGTGATCATTCTTGGCAGGTTGGCAACATGCTGCCTGTGCAAGTCGATGACCGGGGCGAGGAACCGGAATCTTTGCGGCTTTCTACATCGGGTCAACTGACTGGTTTTTCTGTTACCAGGCAAAAGATTCCTCATGGTTTCACCGTTGCTATGACAGGCGGCGGGAAAGGTGTGGATACGGTCGCCACCATTGCCGAATCCTACCCCTGTGGTACCGACTGGTACATTATGGAAATCGGCGGTAGTTATCAGTGGATCGTGGAGGGGTTCGGCGGCCGCTATATCCCCGTTGATCCTAATGAACACGGGGTCAACCCTTTGCCGGCGTTCTCGATGGCTAAGCCCATCACCGGGGATGATCCAGACGCCTTGCCATTAGATGCCCGGCTTGCCGGCGGTACTACTTCAGCACTTGCTTTAGTGTTATCCGGCGGGCGAATGAGCCTTGATCAGCATCAGGAAGCGGCGGCCGAAATGGCGCTACAGATGATGTATGCCGCCCCAGACCTATCGCGCGAGGCGCCGGTCCTTCCTGACTACTTGCAGGAGCTGCGCGGCGCAACTTATTTCGATAATGATGCGCAAGCCAAGGCGGCCCAGAACATGGCCGATAATCTTGAATCCTTTCTTTCTACGGCACAGGGTCGGGCGTTTTCCGGCAAAGATAATCTTGTTTTATCTAAGGGTATTTGTGCCGTTGATTTAAAACCTGTCTTGGCGGTTAACAAGGATCTCATCCGCTTCTATCTGGTGTTTTTAAGTCTCAAGTTATCCCACTTGGCCTTTTT
>NZ_NFZV01000055.1 GCF_003399765.1 Alkalilimnicola ehrlichii
AGAGCACCAGATCGTGCAGCATCAGCCCGTGGCGGGTGGGGTGGCGGATGATGTACGCCTGTAGCTCGGCGAAAGGGTATTCCCGCCCCTCCTTGGGCAACACCAGCTTACCCGCCCGCCGGTCGAAGTAACCCGCCGCCAGATCCGGCTTGCCGTCCCAGGCGGCATACAGCGCATCGCGCGCGCGGACGTAGCGCCGGGCGAGGACGAGGCCGGCGATGAGGCCGATCAATCCAAGGAGACCAAAAGGTAAACTCAAAATAAGCTGTCTGTTCCGTGGAGATACAAAAACCCGCAGCTGAGCCTCCAAAGCAAAGCGCAATCACGAACCCCAACCCCGATAACACGGAATAAACCAGCGCATGGCCCATCGGCTGCACCAGCACCGCCCGCTCGGCATTGATGTGGCCGTACCAGGGCGCGCCGCTGTAGATCAGCGCAGCGTCCCGCGGCAGCGGACCGTGCAGCCCCAACTTCTTCAACCGTCGCAACATTAACAGGCGCCTCCCGGGCGTTCTTCTTCGCGCCGCCGCCGCTCGCCGGCCCCCGGCGCCGGCGAGCGCACTTTATACGCGCTCGGGGCGTACAGCGTAAGCCAATCCGTCGGCGCGGCCGCCCCGGCTTCGGGGTACGGGAAGCTGATCGGAATCTCATTCATCCCGAACCGATGATCCGCCCCCAGCGGCCAATAACGCAGCTTTAGCATAAAGTGATGATAACCCCGATGCGGCAAGGCCTCGACGGGTAGCCGCAGCGTGATGCGCAAGCCGCCATCGCGCCGCGCCACCTCGGCCGTCGCCGCCAAGCCCTGCCCCGCCTTGGCCCCTTGGTAGAGGCCGGCGAACCAGCGCGGCACGCGCTCGGCGACCGTGCCGTGCGCAAGCTGCACCCGGCCGGCATAAGCCTGCACGCGGGTGCCGCCTAAGATCAAGTGCAGGCCGGGCTCGGTATGCCGCGAGTCGGGCTCGATAAAGCGCTTAAGATCCTCGTAGGAGCCGGCGGTAAAGACGTGTTGCTCCTCGCTGTAGTGATAGAGGTGCTCCCAATCGAGCTCCGCCACCGACGCTTCGCTGAATTGCGGCAGGAAGATCTGCAGCTCCTTCAGGCCTTCGTTCGGGTTTCCCATGCTCCATGCCGGTGCCGTCAACTGCGGCCATAAGGCGAACACGCCGATGATATCCCGATACATCAGGCCGCTGTCCTGCAGCCAGTGCCGCATATCGCGGTAACTCGCCGCGCCCCAGGGGGTGTTGTTCAGATAATACTCCTGCACCGTCTGCCGCATGAGGTAGAACAGGATTTCCAACGCAAGGGTGACCACCAGCCCGCCCCAGAATAAAAAGCGCAGGAAGGCCAGGCCCAGCCAGGCGCTGCGGCCGGCGACCTGGGTGCCCAGCCAGCGCAGCGCGTAGCCGGCATCGGCATAGGCCAGGGCGGTGAGGCTGCGACCTGCCGCCGCGGATCGCGCCCCCGCGCGATGACCGCGCCGCCACTGATGCCATGCATCCATGGTCATGACAACGGCGGAAAAGGCGGAGGCAAATGAAGTGAACGCGCTCGTATAAAGTAAGACATGGGCGGTCCGAAACACGGCGTTCTTGGCTGCCTTCTCGCCCGCCGACAAACCGTCGGTGTCGATCGTATAAACCCCGTAGGTTCGGAAGTTCTTCCAAGCCTCGTTGGCCACCTCTAGAACCAGAGCCTGATTCAAGCCGGCGGCGGCGATTCGCGCGGCTTGCAGCCATTGCATGGTCATGGCTACGGAATCCAAAACAGCACTTGCTGCAACAAGACCAGTAGCCACCGACAAATTGTCGCGGGCTGATTCCCACGCCGACCGAAAATTCAGCACCTCCACCGCACTCAAGGGCAACAAAAGCCCCAAGTTGCGCGCCTGGGGCAGGCTAAAGTTGCGGTTAAGGCGCTGCACCAGCAGGCGCGCCTGGTGCGGCAGAATGCCGCCGGGTCGGTGGCGGAGTTCGGCGGGCGCATTCGCCTTGGCTTCCGCCAAGGTGCGGTTGGCGGCCTCCTGCGCGGTGTGCGCCTGTTGTGCATCGGTGATGCGGTGCACCCGCTCGTCCTCGGCGGCTTGCCAGGCTTGCCGCGCGTCGGCTTCGGTCGCCTGCGCGGCGAGCAGATCGGCCTTGCCGTGTTTTGCGCGGGTCTCGGCGATGGCCAGGCTGACCGCGCTTTCCAGGTAGCCGCGAGTCGCCACCGCTTTGCCGTCGGCGGCGTGTTCGATGTCGGCGGCCACCCGTTCCAGTTGCTTGCCGATCCGGTTGCGCTGCACGCTGGCCTGCCGCGCCGATGGCCCCTCGAAGCTAATCGCTTCTTCGAGGTAGTCGAGGTAGTGGGCGAGAACGCGCTCGGTATCCCGGTAGGGCGCCTCTTGCTGGGCGATGATGTCCAGCAGCTCGCCGACGCTGGCGGCCCGTGGCAGGGGGCGTTCGCTGGCGATCAGCCCGGTCGCGACGTGGGTGCTCGCCAGGCTTTGCCGTAGCTCGCCGAAGAGCCCGCGGCCTTGCGTCGCCACCCCCTCGGCTAAGGCGCCGGCTAAGTGCTCGGTGCGCGCTTCGGCCACGGCGCGGGGGTCGGCATTGGCCCAGGCGGGGTAGCGCTGTTTTAGCTCGGCCTGTAATTCGTTGGCAACGATCGGCTGCACGCCGGGCGGCACCATGCCGTGCGCGGTGGCGAGCGGGAACTGGTCAAAACGCAGCGCCGAGACGTTAACCATGCGCAGCATGCGGGCATGATGGGCACCCAGCGATGCACGCCCGGTGTTGCCGCCGCTGACCTGCTCGGCCGAGGCGGTGACTTCGCTGGGGCTGCGGCGTCGGCCCGGCTGCGGGCGCTCAAGGCCGGCATCGGCATAGGCTTGATCCAAGGTGGAGAGGAGGTACCGGTCCGCCTGTCGGCGCTGACGTAGTTGGTGGCGGCGCAGGCGTGTTTCCCGCTCTTGGCGTTGCGCTACCTCCCAGCGCTCGCCGCGGCGTTTTCTGCCGTGGTAGCGGCCGAGTTTTCCCATCAGGTCGTCGCGGGCGGCGGTGCGCTCTTGTTGGGCGAGCCGATGGTCGATGTCCGCCTGGCGGATCTCGGCATCCAGGTCGGCGATGCGCCGATCCAGCGCTAAGTAGCTGTCGTCCAGCGCCTCCAGCGAGTGCGCTAGGCGGCGGTAGGCTTCGATGTAGCGCTTCAGCTCTTGCGCGGCCGGATACTCAAGCCGGAGGTATTCCTGGCGCAGGGGCGTGTAACGGCCGCGGGCTTCGGCTTCCGCCGCGCCGTAACGTTCCACTTCTCGCTTATACAGCAGGTGTTGGGTCGTTTGCTCGTCGACGAGGGCGCGATAGGCGTCGTACTCGGCTTGGGCGGCGGCGGTGTGCGCTTGCGTCTGTCGGTAGTTTGCTTCCAAACGCGCGCGTTCGCGCTCCGCTTCGCGGGACTCGACGACCCGCCGCGCTTGCTCGGTCGCCTGCGCCCAGTCGGCCGCTTGGCGTTGCCCGGCTTCGGCTTGCGCCAGCGCTTCACGCGCTTGGTGGAAAGCCTCGCGTTCGTTGTTGTAGCGGCTGTGGGCGAGGTGGGTTTGTACGTTTTCGGCTTGCCCGAGGAGTGCGGTCCAGCCTTGTAGCACCCGGCGCGCCAGCTCCGGTAGGCCGGGGGAGGAGGTGTGTGCGGTGGCTTCGAGCAGCGGTGTCGGGTCAAAGCCCGGTTCGCCCGGCGGAATGGCCTCGGCGCGGAGGGCGCTGACGTATTCCGCGTCGGCGCCGGGCTCGTAGCCGGGCAGCAGGTAGCGGGTGATGGGTAGGGGCGGTTTCCCCTCGTGCACGCCCAGCAACTGTAAGCAGTATTCCTGGCCGCAGTCGACATGCAGCTCGTCGGCCTTGCCCTCGCTTTCGCCGTTCTCGCCGGCGATCCATTTGTCGTAAACCTCGGGGTTGGCGTCCAGGCGCAGGAGTAGCCGCTGTAGTAACTCGTAACGCTGGGGCATGGCCTCGCCGTGGAGGGCGGCATAGTCGTCGAAGGCGGCGGTGAACGACAGCGGCCCTTCTTTGAGCAGCCATTCGACTAAACGCGGGCGACTGTTGATAAGGTTTAAGTAGCACTGCGCGACCGCCGGTACGCGCAGGTCGCGCTCCAGGGCGGTTTGGTTGATTAAGCCCCGCCACTTGGCGAGTTGTTCGGCCTGCTCTCGGCTGCATTCTCGCTCCACTGCCTGTTCAAGCTCGGCGTTGGCGAACAGGAGCTGGTAGAGGAAATTGGCAGTGTTGAAGCGGTGACTGCGCTGATCCTGCCGCCACAGATGCGCGCGGTAGGCGGCTTCGCTTTCGTGCTCTTCCGGTTTGCTGTCGTCGGGTAGGCCGGTGGCGGTTTTGACCGTGTGATTGGCGATCACCCAATCGGCTTGGTGTTTGGCCGCGAGTTCCTCGGCCACCCCAATGGGGTCGGCGAGCACCAGCAGCGGGCGATTGCCGAGGCGCTCGGCGAAGTCGGCCAAGGCCGCCAACTGCTCGGGAAAGCGCGCCAGCGCGCTGCGCAGCGGCACTTTATAGCCGTAGTCGCCGTAGAGCTCGTCGACCGTCGGCGGTGCGCCGGCCGACGCGGTGTCGGCGCTTGCGCCGAGCTGCTCGGGCTCGATGGCGTCGAAGCGGTAGTCGGCCAAGGCGATCTTTTGCAGCCGCTCGGCCTGGCGCGCGGCGTTGATCGTAACGCCGCGGGCAGCGGCGCCGCAGGCCGGGTCGAAGCGGCGATCCGCGCCGATGTCCGCGCTCAGGGTCAGCAGGTAATCCCAGGGCCATTGAACCGGCGAGAAGGCGAAGTGGTAGTCGATTTCCTCGCCGCCCAGGCTGACCGGCAGTTGCAGGACGCCGTCCTGGGGGTACACACTCGGCGTTCGTGCGTCCCGGCCCTGTTGGGCGATTAGGTTCACTTCCTGAAACTGCGTGCTCTCGGCAAGGACTTGCAGCTCCCGCCAGATGCACCCGTTACGGAAGATATACAGCCAGCCGTCGCGCAGCGGGATAAGCTCGCCGGCGGCATTGGCCGTGACCGGTAGGCATTTGAGCGTCTCCAGCTCGCACTCCAGCGCTTCGTCCCGGTGGTGGGCCGCGATGTCGCCGAGCGGTATCGGGTAATGCCCCTGGAGTTCGCCCAACAGGCCGAGCCGCTGTTGGGCCGCCTCGTCGTAGTCGGCCTGCGGGTCGACGGGCGCGAGCCAGAGCCGGTAGCTTTCCCGAGCCGGGAGCTGGTCGAAAACGCTCGCCGTGCACGCTAGGCCCGCCTCCGCTAGCCGCGTGTCGACGCGATCCAGCAGGCCGCGCGCGAGCACCTCTTCGTCGTTCTCGCCGCTGCTGATAACGCTATACGTGTTAAACACCCTTACTCTCCGCCTAAGTCCTTAACCGCCACCCGCATCGGTCCCGGTTCCGGTTCGATGTCTGCCGGGGCACCGGCCGACAATGCCGGCGGCGGGGTACCCGAGGGCTGCATCAAGGGCGCGGGCGGGGTGTTTTGGTTGTTGGAGACCATCAGATCGTGCGCGCGCACGGCCCGCACGCCTTCGATGAGCACGTTCGGCGAGGCGGTGAGAAACTCGGCCTGGCCTTGGGTGGTGC
Organism: Alkalilimnicola ehrlichii; assembly: GCF_003399765.1. Classification (GTDB taxonomy): domain Bacteria; phylum Pseudomonadota; class Gammaproteobacteria; order Nitrococcales; family AK92; genus AK92. Next base: position 5,610 of record NZ_NFZV01000055.1, read on the forward strand.
CGGAGAGTACGCCGCCTTTACGGCCCGGCTCGTTGCCGGTGCTTTTGCTGAACACGGAGGCCTTGGTGCAAACCGGGTGGCCGTTGATTTTGACGGTGCCGGCGGTTTTGGCGGCGTCTTTGGATTGGGCGACGTTGGCGTAGAGGATGTCGGTGGTGCCTTTGCCGCTG
>NZ_NFZV01000056.1 GCF_003399765.1 Alkalilimnicola ehrlichii
CAGCGGCAAAGGCACCACCGACATCCTCTACGCCAACGTCGCCCAATCCAAAGACGCCGCCAAAACCGCCGGCACCGTCAAAATCAACGGCCACCCGGTCTGCACCAAGGCCTCCGTGTTCAGCAAAAGCACCGGCGACGAGGCGGGCCGCAAAGGCGGCGTACTCTCCGGTACCACCCAAGGCCAGGCCGAGTTTCTCACTGCCTCGCCGAACGTGCTCATCGAAGGCGAGCCAGCCGTGCGCGCGCACGATCTGATGGTCTCCAACAACCAAAACACCCAGCCGGCACCGTTGATGCAACCCTCCGGCACCCCGCCGCAAGCGCTGTTGGCCGACGAGCCGGAGGATGCCGACCCTAACGATCCACCCAACGCCTACGCGGTGGAGGTTGCCGGCGGCGAGCTGCCGTTGGTAAAGGGGCAGCTGGCGGGGCTAGAACCCGAAGAATAGATAAAGCAGTTGGCGTACTAGACGGAATACTGGAGGTGTGTCATGCCAGCGTTAAACGTTTGGCTTAAGCGTTGCGCCGTTTTGCCCTTATGGGCCGTCGCGGTGGCGGCCTGTGCGGGGCAGACGGCGGTGACCTTTCCCGACATCGCGGGGCAGGTTGCTATCGAGGGCGTCGACGGCGGGATGCGCTGGCTACAAGCGCAAGACGCCTTCGATAAGGCCGAGCACACCGTCACGCTAGCCGAGCCGGTGGAGGTTTTTGGCGGCGGCGAAGAGGCGACGTCTTTGTGGTCCGTCAGTAAACCCGAGGCAGGGAGCACAGCCTTAACCATGACGTTGCCCCTTGGCCAAAGGGCGTACCAGTTTTCCTTGAATGCTGCTTACCAAAAGCACGAATGCGCTTGGAGCGGCGCCAGCAACGGCAAGCGGGTTTGGAGCAAAACGGTGCTGCAACGATAACCGACACGTGGTCATGCGGGTCGATGGGGTGCGAGTACCAAGTGGTGTTCTTTGAGGAACACCATCCTGACCTGGAAGACCTCTGCTAACGTTTGGGTGGATTGGCGTGGCTAGATCAGAGTTTCTACAAAGGCTTGCCCTGCGGGAATCGTCCAACAACCCGCATGCGATTAATCGGTTCGGCTACCTCGGCTTGTATCAAATGGGAGAAGCAGCGCTCGTCGACGCCGGTTTCATCGTCAATGACGGGCTGATGAATAATAACTATCGCGATTATCAATGGACGGCGCAAGCTCAGCAGTATGGCGTCTCGTCGTACACGGATTTTTTAAACAGCGAGGAGGCGCAAGAGGCTGCGGTCGCTCGCTATCACGAGCGGGTTCGCGGTTATTTAAGAGTCAACGGGGCGTGGAATTACATCGGGCAGGAAGTCGACGGCGTTATTGTTACGGAGTCGGGCCTGCTAGGTGCCGCTCATCTCGTCGGGGCCGGAGCCGTCAACTCCTGGCTAAGCAGCGGAGGGGCGCCGCCGGCCGATGGTAACGGGGTAACCGCCGGCGAGTACCTTAGGCTTTTGAACGGGCTCGATACCGAAGCGCCGGGCAACCCCGCCACGGCGCCGGAAGAGGCGGAGCGTGTCGAACCCGAGCGGGACGACGCCGGAGCCGATAGTGCAGCATCTATGGCAGACGGCGACGGCGTCAGCTACCTAGAAAACGATGTTGTCGACATGGACCGGCTGGAGGAAGCCAAGCGTCTTTCCGTCGGCGATACAGCCTATGCCTTCAATAATCACCGCGAAGTGATTATTCCCGCGGACAAAGGCGAGGCCTACGCATTTTTGCGGTTATTCGATACGCACCCCGACTATAACTGGTTGGATATACCGCTTAGCGAGCTATCGGCCCGCTCTCGTCGGGAGCTGGAGGAAGCCCGTAGCGAAGCAAGCGGGCAGAGCGAGAATATCATCGTTCCCATCGTCCCCCTATGCTATACAACGCCGGATTTGGACAAGGAAAAGGCCGATGTACCTAGAACCAACGGGTATATCTACGTGTTCGTCGACGGTCACCTATGGCGCGAACTCAAAGTGGTGGGGCGCGGATTCTATCAGGATGTCAATCTGCGCTTTCAAGCCGGTCGGGATGAGCGAACGGCCACCGGGCATGCCGATAACAGAATCCTGGTGCCGTATCGGTTCCAAGGACAGCCGCGAACCGTCGAAATCTGCTACGCCGACGTGCAATGGAGTTGGTCGCGGATCAATGCGCTCGGTGGGATGTCGGAGGCCGATCCTCGCTTACGGCGCCGCCAAGGCGAAGAGCTTGTGCCGATGCCGAGCAGCGAACAGAACGAGCAGGCCGCGGCGTATCGAAAAGCGCGGTTGCAGGAGATCGACCTCGGTGGCTACGCCGAGGGTTTCCCTTACCAAGTGCCGGAAGATAATCGCGCAGCGCTCGAATCGGCCGTTACGGCCCCCCGGCTGTACCATCTGAAAGTACACAGGAATAGCCGCATTCCGGTCGTATACCTACATGACCCGTTGGGCGTCGCTTTAGGCGAATACGGCATTGTCACTAACAAGATCGAGGCATTAAAAGAAGAGTTACAAGCCTTACAGTCCGACGAGGATTACCACGCCGCGGTAACGGCCTACCACACTTTCTTGGACGAAGACCTGTGGGAGAAAGAGCCTTTTGCCAAGTCGATAGGCCGCGCTGCGCTATCGCCGCTGTGGGCGCTTTATCGCGGGCGATACGCGCAGGCGGACCGCGCCTCGAAAATGCTCAGAGAAGCCGGGGAGCACCTCAGCCAAGCTCGGTTAGAGGACATTCTGCGGGTTGAAAAGCGCCAACGGCTCCGGGAGGAGATCCGCGCCGAGAAGGTGATTTACATCGACTTTCTGGAAGGGCGCTATAAAGGCGAGAGCCTCCGCGATCGCTGCCCGGACTTTGTCGCGCTGGAAGAAGCCCTGCGCGATTACGCGACCTTGGAAGGCGAGGCCTACGCTCAGCTTTGGTTCGTCGCGAGCGATTTGATCGCGTTCTGTTCGCACGACCCCTGCGATCTGGACGAGGGCTACGACCTACAGTCGAATATCGACCGTCCGGAGCCCGAAGACGATCCCGGCCTTCAGTACCTAAGCCAATTGTTGGATGAGGGGCATCCGATACACGAGATGGTGTTCCCGTGCGAGGCGCAGGTCGACATCTACACGGCCGACTACGAGCCTCCCGTGCCCGAGCGTTCGGACGGCAGCGGACGTTTTCGGCCGGGCCTGTTCGCCGCGACCATCGCCGCCTCCCGCAAGCCGCCGACTGGCCTACCTAAGTGGCTGGAAGATACCGTTAAATTATTCCAGAAAGTGGTCGGCGACTTCATGGAAGGCTTTAAAAAGCATTATGCTTTGACAGTGCATGAAGAAAAGCTGAATGTTTTCTATCGGTTAGCGAAGGCCGCGAATACCCCGGAGCTGGTGGGTATGAAAGTGGTGCGAGCGGGCGAGGTTATCGAGGAAGGCCGAATTATTGTTAAGGCCAATGTGGAGTCAAAGCTACTTAACCGAAGGCAGCGGCGCGGCCTGATAAAGCAAAGTATGCAGCCGGAGGGAGCTCGGGCAAGTAGCGGTGGCGGAGGGCTGGATGTCGTTGATGCCAATACGGGCCGAGCCGTATTGAGCAGCAACCCGACGCATATCGACAAAATACACGGTATGAAGCCGGTGACGGGCGAGGTATTCAGCCGCGTATTTCAAACCTATGGAGCGGATGGGCTCGCAAGGGCGAGGGCCGATGTGGTCACGGTGTCGGCCGACGCCAAACCGTACGCGGTTAATGCGGTAAAGCCTGGAACAATGGTCGGTGGCAGCACGCTGCAGCATATTACGTCGGAAACCGTCCACATCGGTAATAAGACGTTGCCGCCGTTGGTGGCTGTGGTTGAGTCGGTTAATGCGGTTAATGCTTTTAAAGCTGTGAGCACAGAAGACGGACTCAAAGAGTATGCTGTAGTCGGTGCTGCTAGTTTGGCCGCACTAGTTGCTTTGGCCGAGGCGACTCTTGCATTAGCCGGAAAAGATATAGCGTCCAAAGTATTCACTAAGCGTTTTGTGCAGGGCACTATTTACATTCCGAAACTAGGTAATCTTAAGATACTGGGTCTCAGCTCCGCGAGCTTGGCTGGAATTGGGGCGATCGTGGCCACGCGGCAGATGTTAGCGCATGCGGACCGCGGCGATAACGATGCGGCGTTCTGGTACGGCGTACAGGCTACCGCCATGGCCGGACTAATGTTGGCCGCGCTTGGTAAAGCCGGGGTGGCTGGCTTGGCCTTCTTGACTCCCTACGGCTGGGTCTTCCTCACCATAGCGGTTGTTGCGGGCGTACTGGCACATGTTTTTACCGACACCCCCTTCGAGCGCTGGACCAAGTATGGCCCCTTCCCGAAAAATGAGCGCGATAAGCTAAGCCGGGAGTTCGAAGGCTACTCGCCGGAGAAAAGTTATCAGGCCCTAGCGGACTTGCTGTTAAACCCGGTCGTCTTGGTCAAGCAAGATCAAAGCGAGGGCTTTTTCGACGCCGACGGAACGTTTGTCCCGGATGTATTCGTCGATGTGCTGGTTCCCGGCGGTGTTAAGGACGAAGTCAGCCTCGAAGCCGCTTTCTCCGTATCGTTATTTCGCGGGCATGCGCCTAACCTGGCCGGGCGCGTTACCGGAGCCGCCGGCCTCGTGGCCGGTTACAGCGGCGCATTCCGCGGAACCTTGAGCGAGCCTCAGTGGAGCCCGATCCAGACGAGCGCGTCGTTTTACCGGGACGAAGACTTGACCGATGCCAGCGGCGTTGCCGTCATCGGCAAACGTTACCGGTTCCGTGGCTATCGCGAGTCGGCTTTGTGGCGCGCCAATGTTCGCTATACCACCGAAACAGGTTTACTACTCCCTATGGATAAGGACAATGAGGAGCCGACGGAGCTGCCCTCGAACGAGGACGGCCTCGAATTGGGCGAGGTGCCGGGTTGGGTTTACCAACAACTTCCGGTGGTGCGCGATAAGGATTACTCGGCAATGAGACGAGCCTATGAACTACTACGCTGACACGGCCTATAACAGCACGCGTCCCCGCGATCTGGCGCCGGCGGATGCGGGCCGCCAGGGGTGGAAATCCCGGCAGTTGCAGCGTAAGCCCCTGCAAGGGCGGCCGGGGGTGCAGTGCGGCGAGCACCTTAGCATCAGCCATGCCGATCTCGACGCGCTGTTCGGCCGCGCCTGGCCCAAGCATATGCCGCATTGGCGTTATCACGAAAGGGTCGACTGGGAACACCTCGGTAACCCCGCCGTGTTGATCAACGCTATTGTGACGTTGGCGTTGATGGGGGTGTTTGCGTGTGTGGTGGCATTCAGTTCTCTTGCAGTCTACAACGGATTTTATGCGGTATTTGTCGAGGGGGGGCTGGGTTAGTCCTGGCGGTGCCGGTCAGTATCTGGGGTATCGGCACCTTGCTGACGAAGTACGTGCTATCGCCGGATAAGCGCAATTTTTGGCTGAACCGACGCACCGGCCTGGTGAGCCTGCCCCGGCGCGGGCGGATGGTGGAGCTGCCGTTCGACGAGTTCGACCCGTACCTGATGCCGTTTACCGGCTATACCGGCCGCACGAGCTATCAGTTAGTGCTCATCCACCGCTACAGCGACCAGCATTTGATTTATCCCGAAGAGGGGGAGTCGCCGTGGGAGGTGGAGGCGTTCTGGGAGTTTTGGCAACAGTAC
>NZ_NFZV01000057.1 GCF_003399765.1 Alkalilimnicola ehrlichii
TTAGTCGTGCATACGCTTGGGCGATTCATCTTCGCTCCGCTGTTGCCGTACTTCATCAATGACGGGATGCTCACGGCTCAGCAAGGCGCGCAGCTGGCTGCCCTGAACTATGCCGGTTATATGATCGGCGCCCTCCTGGCCTTGCGTTGGCACCGGCCGGAGCAGTTGCGGCGTGTATTACCGGCAGCGCTGGTACTTAACGCGCTGATTACGTTGGCGCAGGTATTTACCTTCGATCCGTCTTGGCTTCAGTTCTGGCGTTTGGCCAGCGGTGTTACCAACGGCATTGTTTTCGTTCAGGCGCCGGCTTTGGTGCTGGAGTGGCTCGCCCGGCACGGGCGTATAAGGCTGAGCGGGTTGACGTACTTTGGCGTAAGCGTTGGGCTGTTGGTCTCCAGCGGCTTGGTTGAATGGCCTTCGGAGTGGCTGAGCGGGCCGGAGCGGTGGTGGCCGGCGGCGCTGATCGCCCTGCCTTTGGCGCTTTGGAGTGGTCTACGGCTTTGGAGGCTGGACACGCCGACGTCCGTGCCCCAGCCGGATAGCGGCCATACGAAACCCTCAGGTCGGCTTTTCGACCGGGCGAGCGTTCCGCTGTTTCTCGCCTATGCGGGGGCGGGGCTTGGGTATATTTTGCCGATGACGTTTCTGCCAGTGGTTGCAGTGGAGGTCCTAGGGGGCGGTGAGCCGCTTATCGGTCATATCTGGCTGTGGGTGGCAGTGGCGACGTTACCGTCGATCTGGCTTTGGAACTATCTCGGCGGTTTGTGGGGCGATCGTACGGCGCTGTTAGTGAATTATGCGTTGCAAACGGTGGGCGTCGCCTCGCCATTACTGTGGCCTAGTGCGTTCGGGTTGATTCTCTGCGCTGGGCTTGTCGGCGGGACCTTTATCGGCACTGTAATGCTGACTCAACGGCTAGGTCGAGCGTTGCACCCCCACCAGGGGCCGCGTCTATCGGCGGCGTTGATTGCACTATACAGTTTTACGCAACTAATGGGCCCTTGGCTTGCGGAGCAGTGGTTGGTGCTAGCCGGCAATCTATCGGGGAGCTTTTGGTTCGGGGTCGGCGCACTGATTTGGGCGTTGGCATGGAGTCTGAGGGTGCCAGAGCCGCACTCTGTGTCTCGGTGTTACTCGGCAGCCGGTCAAAAACCGTAACAACCGCGGCTGCCTATAAGAGGCCGCTGCCCGCACCGGACAGCGCAAGAAAGCCTGAACTGGGGCAAGGTCAGGGCTTTTTGCCAAGGATGGGAAGAACAATCGGATACCTAGCTAGCCGGCCCTGGCCAGACGCGGGAAACTCTGTTCGCCGGAGTACTGCTTGATTTTATGCGCTCTCTCAGAGCGATCTAATGGGTGTCCCGAGCGGACCATCGGCGGTGACGGTGCAAAGAGGCCGCGGTTTGTGCCGCTTTTTACCGGTTGCCACGCAGTCGTCAACCTGATCCGTCGGCCCTCGGGTGTGGAACGCGGGGAATGGCTAGGTTGCCGGGAGCGGGGCGAACAAACGGCGGGCGAGGTCGATGCCGCGGATATAGGTTTGCCGGACGTGCCCAGCCAGTTGTTGCAGCGCCTCAGGCGTATCGATAGCGCATTGGGTGCCCGCGACGCTCTGAAATCAAGATCTTACAACTTGCCACGTTTGCCTTGGGCTCTGTGCCTTCCCCCTCGCCTATGGCACTATTACCAGATACTTCCCTAATACCACGAAAAACGCTGAGGGCGAGGGTATGCCGCCGCTGGAATATAACCGCTTGGACCATAAGGATATGCGCACGTCGCTGAGCCACCTACCGGCTGAGAAACAGCAGGAACTAGAGCAGATCGCCGGCCTGATCAACGAGGCCGTGCAGCCGGAACTGGTGATTCTCTACGGCAGCTATGCGCGGGGCGATTACAAAGAAGAGAAAGACCTGGCGCCGCAGCGCTGGTCGGGACACGCCTCGGATTACGATATTCTGGTGGTGGTATCGGATAGCACCACGGAATCGGACGCAGAACTGGGGCGGCAACTTTATGAGCTGTGCAATGCGCAGCACTTCTCGGCGTCCGTCCGGCCCATCGTCCATCGCCTCAGCCACGTCAATCAAAGCCTGCGGGAAGGCCGGTATTTCTTCCTCGACATCAAGCGCGAGGGGCGCGTGTTGATAGGCAGCAACATCGGCCCGCTGACCGAGCCGGAAGAGTTACCGGCCAAGGACCGGCTGCGGATTGCGCAGGAGTATTTCGACAACTGGTTCGTGAGAGGCCATCAAGCATTCAAGCTCTTCCGTATGGCCTATAACGAGAACATCCTGAACTGGGCGGCCTTCCACCTCAACCAAGCGACCGAATCCGCTTATAAGTGTATCCTCCTGGTTCACACCCTGTATTGCCCGCACGAGCATCTCTTGGACTATCTCGGGTTCCAAGCGTCGGATTACGGGCCGGTGTTTAAGGAGATCTTCCCGCACACGACGCAGCTAGAGCGGGATATGTTCCAGCTGCTCGACAATGCCTACATCGCCGCCCGCTACCATCTGGATTTTAACGTCACGAAAGAAGACCTTGATTACTTAGCGCCCAAAGTGCAGCGGTTGTTGGAGGTGACCCAGGCGCTGTGCGAGCAGGAACTGGAGCGCTTGCGCGGGGAAGCTCTGGAATAAGCATGGAACTGGTGTACGGGGGCACCCATCTGATGGCCACTTTCCCCTAAGGGGATCAAATGGATGTCCCTGTGATTCTCGACTGTTCAAAATGCATTAGATAATGCTCCAGCAAATTGTTTTGCCGGCCAGTGCGCTGAAGTCAATGCACTTTCAAGAGCGTTGAATAAAGGTAGAAGTTTGGATGGGGCTTCGATTTCAGTTTCGAGTGTTCGTGGACCTGCAAGTACATCGGGTGTTCACGGAACACCAAAACCTCCATGTGAAACCTTCTCAAACGTTCTAGATCAGCTGGGTGTTAATGGCAACTAATTGTAGGTGTTATGTTGATCTCAACATTCAACAATCGTCAATTGCAAGCTTATGCAGCAATTTGCTTATGGATTTTTTGTCGTCATCTTGGAATAAAGCACAATTCTATTACTAAGTTGTTCGAACATCTAATGGCGGTTCTGACCACAAATAGTCTTCCTGGCTGGGAGCGGAACGGTGCGGTGTTGGATATCACGGGTAGAGGTGATCCTCTGCCCGTTGATGTAGAAAGAGAAATTCCACAAGAGTATTTGGAGGTGTTTAGCTTACTCCTTGAAAGCTGTGTGGAGGTTGGAATCGTTGATATGTATGGTGATTCGACTGAGCAGCCGAGGAACTTTTTAGAAAGGTGCTTGGTTGCCCTTGAGCGTTCTGGCATCGAGCCGCCAAAGGTAGACAATTTAAGCCAATATAGAATTGGAAATGATCCTTGGGGTGAAGCTATTAGTGAGCTGGAATTGGATGAAATATTTAAAGCGTACGGAATAAAGGAATAAACAGGGAGCTAGGGTGGGGTCTAGGGGACATATATGGACGCCTCCCCGTGGTCAAGGGGGATCAAGGGGGCGCCCATCTGACAGCCACTTTCCCCTAAGGGCATCAAATGGATATCCCTGTGATTCACTTGCCGACCGGTCCCAACCGCATTTATTCAGTTCGGGAGCTTAACCGGCGTGTTGAGGAGCCGGGGCCTTTCCATAATTTTCCTGAGTCACTGAATCCGGAGATTTTTTCTGTAACCAGGACAGTTGTTAGTGACAAATACGTCCTCTACTCCAGAGAGGGTGCCATTACCCTTCCTGACGAGCCGATATATGGTAGGAGTCAAATCCAGATAGGCGATGGTCAACGGGTCCGTGAGGTGGTGGGGCATACACCGCCTCGAACTGTGGAAGGTCGGTTCGAAATTGGTGTAAGACCGTCGGAGTCGGGTCGAACGGAGGTGATTACGCATCGCTTCTTCAGGCCTAAGGATAAGGAGCCGCAATGAAATTCATTAACTATTTCGGGGGTAAGGGTTTTGAAGTTGCGGTTTGCGATCAAGAGGAAGACGTTGGATTAAGGTCTTTTGCTTATCCTGGTGCACTTGAGGATAGATGGGTCCACGGTGCGAGCATCCTCGTCCGCAAGGGCGGCTGTCAGCCTTGGGTAGGTCATTTTTCGGCCGGCAAAGAGTCACCTAACGCTGTTGACCTGTGTTGTGATCATCCAGATGGAAAGCATATTGTAGTTCTCGCAAAAGGGTCCGGTTACGTCGTATCTGCTTGCGATCCCAGTGACTGGAGCGAGCTTGCTGTTCGCCCCATTATGGGATACTGCGCTATTCATGCTCGTAAAGTGTTGGTGCTTTTTGATTACACAAAGCTCATTGGATTTTTGTCTGATGGAACGGTGTGGAGAACCGGCTCGCTGTCATGGGACGGGCTGAGGAACGTGCGCGCAACTGATTCCGCTATAGTAGGGGAAGGTTGGGATGCGGCTACTGGATCATTTGTTGGGTTTGAAGTAGATGTTCGGACAGGCGAGAGCAGCGGTGGTGCTGCGCCTCCAGAGTTATGATTTGCTTCGTAAATTGCATCCCAATGCCTTGTTGTCCCAAGTAATGCTGGCCCAGGAGTTCGCCCGAGCTGGCGGCAGTCTGAGCTTGATGTGGGCTCCCAGCTACAGGGGCAAGGATATCGCCCTCAAGTATCCTTCAAAGATGGCGTCGTAACGACTAGGGCGACTAGGGGACATCCACCCGATGTACGGTAACACGTCGGCCGACTACCGCGCCGGACCATCGGCGGTGACGGTGCAAAGAGGCCGCGGTTTGTGCCGCTTTTTACCGGTTGCCACGCAGTCGTCAACCTGACCCGTCGGCCCTCGGGTGTGGAAACGCGGGGAATGGCTAGGTCGCCTGACTGCCTAGACACCCACACGGGCTCCCACACGGGCTCATTGGCGGTCGTTTAATGGGTGTCCCGCGAAGCTTTTTTTATAGTAATAGGCATCCACGTACAGGTGAGATCGATCCTGACCGAATAGTGTCTGCCGACGGCGAGCGCAGCATCCGCTATGGCTCCCACGAAATGAACAGCAAACCTACAAAGCATCATTATCATGAAGAGACATGGAGCCTTGATCCTGAAAATAATGTTATGAATGTGGATAATACGGTTGCTCGTGTGCCTTTGCCAAGAAATAGACATGAAGATAAAAATCAGAAAAGTGAACAAAAATGACGATGGTGTTCAAGTTTATTTCTCTACGAGCTACGGGAGTTCGTTTGCCCAGTGGGTTGGCGAGCTGCCAAAATATGGTGAAGTTTATGATGTTGAGCTGGATGTAGATGATGATCTAGTTTGGGGGTAAATATATTTACGACGCGAAACGAAGCTCCTGGTATAGCACACGAAAAAGACTTGTTTATTTTAAGAGGATCGGTTGTCAGTCTCGAAGAAGATGGTTGTCTTTCCGTGGCGCTTGGTGAAAGCGTCGTGTTGCTAGAGGTGGAGAATCCTCCAGAGAATATTGTTTCAGGTAAAGTGGAATGCCGTGCTAGTAACGTAAAGATGTATTCGACCAATCTGTAATACAGCTAGGGGAACTAGGGGAACTAGGGGACATATATGGACGCCTCCCCGTGGTCAAGGGTGCGAGTCGATAAAGCAGTGGGGTCGCGGACAACTACCCGGCGCCTGGATGGGGCGGCAGTGG
>NZ_NFZV01000058.1 GCF_003399765.1 Alkalilimnicola ehrlichii
GACGAGGTCGCGCTGCTGCTGGAAGATCTCCTCTCGTCCGGTTTCGCTCAGCAGCCGGTGGTCGACGGTGACGCCCGCATCCAGCCCCGCCGTCTGCTGGTCCCGCGGCACGAGCAAGAGGGTCAGTTCTCACATTCCAACATTGCAACTACGCCGATGGCTCGGTCAGATGTTGGAATGTGAGAACTGACCCTGATCCTTGCGACGCGGGCACAACAAAGCCGTGGTGGCACTGGCCAATAAATGCGCCCGCATCGCCTGGGCGGTGCTTGCGCGGGAGGCCGCGTTCGACATGAATAAGGCCTTCGCCGCCTAAGCGGCAAGAACGACCACTAACAGGAGCACCAACAGAACTACTTACCCTGGGTTTTGCGGTTACCGATGAAGCAACCGGTCATCCGGCCCTGATAAGAACCTGGTCGTGGGACACGTCGCCAACCGAGCACGTGTGGGTGTATAGGCGGTCAGGGACCGGATCTCATCACGGCGCGGGGCCCGCTGATGCCGCCCCATCCAGACGCCGGATAGTTGTCCGCGAACCAACTGCTTTATCGACTAGCACCCTTGACCACGGGGAGGCGTCCATATATGTCCCCTAGTCACCAGTTTGGGGAGCAGGAGATATCAAATCAAAGACAGAAAACTCAAACAAGATCCTCGTCTGCATCGATCCCTTCTAATCCGATTTCCTCAAGGGCCTCCTCATGGGTGTCCCCTAGATCGTGCGATGATCTACCGTCACCGAGGCATCCAGCGCTGCCGTCTGTTGGTCTAATCACAGGGACACCCATTTGATATCCTTAGGGGAAAGTGGCTGTCAGATGGGTGCCCTCCTAGATCCCGGAGCGGCAGTCGGCCGACGCGTTTCCGTACATCGGCTTACATTGGGTGGATGTCCCCTAGTTTCTTGGGTGGATGTCCCCTAGTTTCTTGGGTGGATGTCCCCTAGTTTCTTCGGGTTGCCGCGGAGCAGTGGTCCGTCACCTTGCACAAGACCCTCCGAGCGCATTCGCTCGACCACCTCTCGCCCCGTCCTCGAATACTTGTCCGGTGTTCCTCCCATATAACGCAGCCGAGCACTCGTTTGGCTACCGCCGACAGCCGCGTCGGCAGTGACTTTATTTGGGACTTCAAATAATTTTCTGTCAGAAGCCTTTCAAGCGCGCCTCAAGGTCCTTTCCGATAGCCTCGACAATTTTAGCCCCTAGCGCATCCTTGCTTTCAATCGTATTTCCGTATGGATCATCGTGCCGAAGGATTACCTCATGGCCACCTACCAGCAAAATCCATTGGCGACTGTCAGGTCCATCCGCTTTGTTGATCACCTGCGCCTGATACTCGTTCTCCAAGAAACGCGCCAACTTCTCGAAGCCTTCCCAATCCGGAACACTAGGCACGTCGATCCCAAACCGCCCATCGCTATTGCGAGTTAACACAACAGGCTTTCTGTTCATTTCGCTACCTCGTTAGGCCGAGGGCCGCATCAACATTCGGATCCGAACGCGTCGCGCCGCCCCGCACGTAATTCCAGACATCATCCCCACGAAGCCCCTGCTGATAAGCTTTGCGGACAACATCCTGAAGGGTCCTAGGTGGCGGCAAAGCCTCTGCTGCTGCGCGGTCGGCCATGAAGGTTCTAGCTTGCAACTTCACTTCGTTTCGCATCTGGAAAGACTGGAGCGCTTGCTCCCTCAATGGCAACGAGGAATCTATCCTGCCCGCAATCACAGGGACACCCATTTGATACCCTTAAGGGACAGTGGCTATCAGACGGGTGCCCCTTGATCCCGGAACGGTAGTCGGCCGGTGCATTACCGTGCATCGGCTTACATTGGGTGGCTGTCCCCTAGTTTCCCTGTGATGTGCCACGCGGCGTGAGCCAGTCCAGGGGTGGACACAACAGTAACCACGACATCTGTGCTTACAGTGGACACGACCGCGGCACCAAGGGTTTTCGGGGGCAGCGATGCCAGGGGCGGTTACGGCCGCCTTGATCCAGATGGGTGTCTGGTGCGAATCTCCGTAACCATGACGAGAAGACCAGGATACGCGCCGTCTATGCCAGGCGAGGAGTAAATGCAAAGCGCGTCGCCCTGCGGGCAACGCGGCGAACCACTACGGACTATTGACCGGGGGCCTCCTAATGGGTGTCCCCTTTTCCCGACCGGGGGCCTCCTAATGGGTGTCCCCTTTTCCCTCCCCTTTTCCCCTGCGGAGCTCTTGGGAGATCCCCTTGGGTGCCGTAACTAGGCCTAAAGTCTATTAGCAACAGCACCCGCTATTTCTACGAGATCATGATGAGCTTCTTTGCCAAAAAAAGGATCTTCTTGCCTAAGGTAATCAAGAACTTCCCCATCAGTTCTGAACTGACCCGATTCTTCCAGCTCCCGAACTCTTGTTGGCAAAAGAACCCAATTTCGACCGGTATTCTTCAAGCTCCAAGCAACGTTACCAACAAAAGCCGCCAACACTGACTGAATCGTCGCAATAACATGTTGGATTTGCTCGACGCTTGTTTTAGTAGAATCGAATCGCCATACGACAACTGGAGGCGTTACCGACCCCTCATCAAGGCTACTCCTGGGGTACCGAAACCACTCCAAAACAGCCGCTTTCTCAAGTACATCGATTAATTCTCGGCCCGTAGGTTTCATTCGATCAGCGCTCCCGGATTCAAGCCCTGAATCATACGAATCCAGTCGCCCTCAGGAACTGGTGTATCATTTAGGCGTGGATCGTAAACATATCTACCGTCAGTGAAAACCTCGTGATACCTGAAGCCGCTGTCAACCCTTCCGTGCTCCAAGAGTCGCAAATCACCTCCACCTTGACCAGTCACTCGGAGAATCCGCCCTTCCCCGGCCACGTTTCTCAGTGCATCTGCTATTTCAGAACAATCTGTTCCTGTGCAAATACGCATGCTGCTCATATGTTCGACCACTGCCGCATTTGGCGGATGCTCGGGATTGATTTGTCGAAATGGTCTATCTATCCCTGGCACGTTCTGTTGCTGTATCTGGTTTAGGACATCCCCTGCCCCCCTGTTGACGAACCTCAGGTGTCCAGTTCTGCCCATGCCCGCTTTGGTTGTCCCCGAGACTGCCTTGCGTCGTCCTCTCATTATTCTTCTCCTGGGGCGGAAATCACAGAGACAGCCATTTGATGCCCCTGCCCTTAACAAAGGGGAAAGTGGCCGTCAGAGAGGTGTCCCCCTGATCCCGGAGCGGTAGCCGGCCGGTGCATTACCGTATGTGGACTTACCTTGGCAGGATGTCCTCTAGTTTCGTTTCCCTTCCTTTATTCCGTACGCTTTCAGTATTTCATCCAATTCAAACTCACTAATAGCTTCACCCCATGGATCATTTCCAACTCTATATTGGCTTAAATTCTCCACCCCTGGCGGCTCTATACCAGAACGCTCAAGGGCATTTAAGCACTTCTCCAAAAATTTTATCGGCTGCTCAGTCGAATCACCATACATATCAACGATTCCAACCTCCACACAGTTTTCAAGGAGTGAGTTAAATACCTCAAAATGCTCTTGTGGAATTTCTTTTTCCACATCAACGGGCAGAGGATCACCTCTACCAGTGATATCCAACACTGCACCGTTCCGCTCCCAATCAGGAAGGCTGTTTGTGGTCAGCATTGCCATTAGATGTTCGAACAGCTTGGTAATCGAATCGTTCTTGATCCCAAGATGATGACAAAAAGTCCACAAGCAAATTGCTGCATAAGCTTGCAGTTGGCGTTTATTGAAGGTTGAGATCATCATAACACCTGAAAATTAGTTACCATTAACATCCAACTGATCTAGAACGCTTGAACATGTTTCACATTGAGGTTTTGGTGTTCCATGAACACCCGATATACTTGCAGGCCCACGGACATTCGAAACCGAAATCGAAGCACCATCCAAACTTCTACCTTTATTTAAAGCTCTTGAAAGCGCATTAATTTCAGCACACTGGCCAGCAAAACAATTTGCTGGAGCATTATCCAATGCATTTTGAACAGTCGAATTTTGAACTCCACCTTGATTTCTCCCAACCGTAATCGTGCCATCCTGATGCTGGATAACTGCAACAGTATTTGGTCGTTGAGATGATGGTAGTCCCTGAACTTTATCAGCTAACCTAGAAGCTGGACTGTTTGGGACACCTCCCGCCCCACCCCCAACCGACGGCGCCGCCCCCTGCCCTTGAGGGCCACTACCACTGCCGCTAAGTTCTCCCTGGTTGGTGCTGCCCTGGCTATTATGCCCGTTGCCGCGTTTGCCTCGCACCCAAAGCACAGGGACACCCATTCGGGATCGGCTATGGGTGTCCTATAGGATGGATTGCCTTCGGCAGACGGAAAAACGGCACAGACCACGGTCCCTTTACGCCGTCACCGCCGACGGCCCGGCGCGGCGGTCGGCCGACGCGTTTCCGTATATTGGCTTACATTGAGTGGATGTCCCCTAGTCGCCTTGACCTAGGGTTTACCTCCGGGACCAGAACTATTTGGGACAACAAACAGTTATTTCTTAATGTGCAAAAACCCAACCATATGACTGTATTTTTAATACTATAAGCGTGAGAGAAACTCTTTTATTTCTGATGATTTATCAGGGTTGATTTCTTCATACCTTTTACACGCTAAAATTAAGCACTCCTCAAAGTTACTCTCGGACACAACAACTTCATCATCATGATATCTGAAGCGAACACCTTCAAACGGCTCTTCGTCCTCTTCCAATCCATCAGGAAAGTCACAAGCGCTATATTCATCCCCATAACTTGTACCTTCAATTAAATAACCAATAACACGCAAAAAGAACATGTTATTTACTGAGTTAAAAAACTCTTTAGCCATCCATAACGGATCATTTTCCCGGTCCAAATTTCTAAACAGTGCTTCGTTCATTCGTTAAAGCTCCGAATGGAAATTATCAATAATGCCATCTCTTATATAAACCCTAAAGTCTATACCCCAGCCTCAGAGGTAAACTGCGATACTCCTTGCGAAGTAGCGCTTGGATATCCTTTTGCAGCAGCCTGCTGACCAAGTTTAATTATTTGATTGTCAGAAACCGGAGCTTAGCGGGACACCCAACGGAGCTTAGCGGGACACCCAATACACCGAGTGAACCGCTTTTTCTCGCTCCGTTAGCCGATACTTCTACTCGTTGACAAGTCCCGTCGCCGCGGTTATTCCTAGACTGGTTGTTTATCCAGTGGAGGATGCCGCCGTGACCCGACCGAGAC
>NZ_NFZV01000059.1 GCF_003399765.1 Alkalilimnicola ehrlichii
GATTGACCCGGAGAACCTAAGCCCGGAGTTGCAGGCGCATGTGGACCGGACGCTGGAGAGCCTGGTGTTCGTCGAAGGCGGCACGTTCATGATGGGGGATGTGGGCTTTGAGCGGACGCTGTCTGACGGGACGGTAATCCATCGGCCCTGGGCGGGGGCTCGCGACACGCTTCCGGCGCATGAGGTGACCTTGGACAGTTATTCGATCCAAGCGTATGAGGTGGTTCACGAAGAGTATGACCTTTTTACTCGGTCCACCGGCAGGGAGCTTGTGCGGGCAAATAGGCTCCATATGCCAACGCGGGGTCCGAACCGGCCCGCGTGGGGCATGGATTGGTACGACGCCCGCGCGTACTGCCACTGGTTAGGCGAACTCACGGGGCTACCGTTTGATCTACCGACCGAGGCGCAGTGGGAGTATGCCGCACGGAGTCGCGGTCAGAACGTGCTGTATGCGACGGATGACGGCACCATCGACCGGGGCCGGAACTATCGCGGACCGGATACGCCGTCGGGCGCAACGCCGCCGCGAGCGTTTCCCCCGAATCCGCTCGGGTTGTACGGTATGACGGGCAATCAGTCGGAGTGGGTACTGGATTGGTACGGCCGTTACACGGAAGAGCCGAAAACCAATCCGCAAGGGCCTGATTCGGGAGAACGGAAGGTTCAACGTGGGGGAGGCTGGCTAGGCTCCGCGGAATATAACACGACCTTTAGCCGTCGCCCGATGCCGCCGGAGAACACCGGGGGTGGCGGTGGCATTCGTTGTGTGGTGAATCAAACAAGCCCGATTGAGGCGGCCCCGCTAGAGTGATTGCCCAGAAGGCGGCGCTGGCGCGGTACTCTACACGCGCCAGCGCGATGGTCAGGAATGGCCCTTAAAGCCGGTGCTTAGGTAAAATCCTCCAGCCAACTAACGAACTCACGTTTCTGGCGGCCGTCGAGGAAGTCCATGATTTGCTGCTGGTTGGCCTCTGCCCGGTTCGCTTTCTCCGTTGCAGACGCGCCCGGCGTCACTGGACCGATGTGCTCGAGAATCTCCTGGTACTCCCGCTTGCTGGTGACCAGGGTTTGCAGGAGGTAGAGGATGGCCGCCTCGCGGCGCTCGTTCCGACCGGGGCCGTATTGCAGGATGCCGCTGCTGCTGGGAATGAGTTGTACGTCTCGGAAGTTCCATCCGTCGCCGGTGTTCATGAGCATGTAAATCATTCGGCCAATCGTTTCCGGCGTACAGTAGTTCAATACGGACGGTTGTGCTTCAATCGCATCGATCAACTCATGGACTTGTTTTGCAGATATCTGTGTGTCGAGCCAAGATTCGCGAAACTCATCCGCATGCTCTAATAAAGCTATTCCTCGTTTCCCAATCTCATGAGCAAGCCGGACGGCCGGCACGTTGCGTCTGAAGATTGAGTAACTCTGCTGAATCAATTCCAGCTGCCAGGCCGAGAACAGATCGAAAACGTCGTGGTCTTCAAAAATGTCGACAAAACTGAAGTCGGCTTCCCGTAGCTTGCTGCGTACCAGCACGATGAACTGCCACACATGCTTGGCACTGACGGCGAACGCCAGCTCGCCGCCAAAGCCCAGTCCGAGGCAGGCGGAGGCTTGGGCCTTGATGACGAAGCGGTTAGTTTGATAGTTAAATCCAATCTTGATACTGCCATTCAGCCCGGCTCCCGCAAGCCCGGTAACGGTATACCCAACGCTGCCCAGCTCCACGAACTTCGGCGTCTGCGTCGTATCCGGCTCGTCAAGCGTGGCCCGTGTCGGCCCGTCCGGCTCCGGGCTGCGCCATTCCAGGGCTCCTTTCAGGCCGGCATCGGCTTTAGCGCCGGCGAAGGCGGAAATGGCCAGCTCATTGTCGGGGACGTGGGGGCCGGCGCTGTGCTCCGGTACCCCGTCCGGGTTGCCCTTGTCGGTGCGGATCCCGGTGGCGTGTACGATGCCGTCTCGTGTGTCCAAGTGAATTTTCGCCGAGCCGATCAAGTTGGCACCGACGTAACCGCCGAGGTGGGCGCTTAGTTGAAGCCGCATGTCGCCGAGGTCGAGGCTGTCGTTCTCTTCGACTTCGGTTTCGGTGTTGAGATAACAGGCGGCGAATTCCACCCGGTGATGCGCCGGCGCCGGACCACCGTTGCTTGGGAGCGGTAAGGGGCGCGAGATGCCGAGTCCCTTGGACGCTTCGTCATGAAAATCCTGAAAGCTTAGGCTGGGCAGCCTAATCAGTGGCCCGAACTCGTTGCCGCCGCTGCTGGAACGGAAGCTCTCGCCGAGGGCCATGTAATCGTTGAGCAGCCACAGGAGTGTGCCGATGGCGTTCGGGTCGGCGAGGCCGATGGAGCGGTCCCGGCGTATGCTCGTGGGGTCCATGTCGCGTTCGGCAAATGCTTGGCTTGTTGCCGCATAGCCGGGAGGTTCGTGGACGTAACTGACGGCGCGGCCACGACTACCATGCCCAATGGCAAAGCGCTGGGGGCGAGGGGAGGTGTGCAAGGAGCCTTGGTATAGTCCGACCAAGCCCGGATAATCCAGGCTGTGGCGGGGTCCGCAGACCTCTATGAGCATCCGCTCGAACTCGCGCCTGCCCCAGGCGAGTTCGCCCCATTTTTCCGGGTCGCATAAGTCAAACCATAGGCGGATATCGCGCTTGAGGAAGCCGAGCACGGCTTGCGCGCGCTGCTTGCTCAGCTTTTGTTTGAAGTCCGGATCGCCGCTGGGGTCGCCGTGGCCGATGACTTGGATACGCACCGAGGGTTTGTCGATGCCTTCCGGCACACTCTTCATCAGTCGCTGGATTTCTAAGACCGAAATAGCCTTAGCGATATCGACGAACGCTGCTTGGGTCAAAAACGCGCTGTCGGGCTCGAAGGCGCTGATCGGTTTGAAGGCGTTGTCCAGCGGCTCCCACCGCGGCTCATAACGAGTGACCTTGACCGGCACGCGCAAATCAAAGCCGTCTTCGTGCGGCAGGTAGCAGTTGCCTTGCACCTTGCCCTCGGCCAAGGCGAGGTCGAGTTCGGCTTTGGCTTGGCCGGTGATGAGGCCGTTTTTGAGATCGATCTCGCCCTCTAGGCTGGCGCCGTAAGCGTAGCGCATGAACTGGGCGTCGGCGCTGAAGTCAAAGCGCGCCGGCGGCACGGGGTGTTCGGCCAGGCGGCGGGCTAAGCGCTGCCGCCCGCGGCTGTTGCGCGGCGGTTCGTCAAAGGCGCTTACCAGCGCCTGATCGTCGGCGTCGGTACTGTCGCCCCAGATGTCCTCGACGGCGCGCTTGGCGAAGCCGAAGTCGTCGTCTTCGTCGTAGTCGTCATCGTCTTTCTGGAGCCGTTTGACGGCGGCGTCGCGCCGGCTGGCGTACTGGGTGTAGCTGTACTGGGCCGATTCGTTGAGGTCGGCAATCCAGGCATCGAAGCTGTCCAGCCAGTCGTCGCCGATGAGGATCCGGCCCAAGTCGCCGCCAGGCATGACCCGGAGCAGGTGCTTACTGGAGATCTGTTCGCTTTGGGGTTCGACGATATCCCACTTATCTTTGATTTTGATCGAGACTTTGGTGAGACGCTGGCGGATTTTCTCGCGGTCGAGTTCGCCCTTATCGTTGCGGATGGAGCCGTCGAACAGGGGCGAGTCTTCCGGGCTGAACTCCTCGCTGTCGATGTGATCGGCGATACGGAAATAGCTATCAGGGTTTTCTTTGATCGCATTGACGACATGGCGCGGCACGATGGACCACTTCCGGCCGCCGATGCGGCGGATCTCGACAAACTTCGCGCCGCTGCCGGTCATGCCCGGTTTTCGGGACGTGTTCTCGTCGTCGGCGGGCTCCGGTTCGTCCTCCTCTTCGAGGGCTTGGGCAAGCGCGTTCTTGGCCGCCTCGATCTGCGCCTGATCGCCGCTTCGGTTGGCCTCCACGATGGCTTTAATCAGGTCGTCGTAGTGCTCCTCGAACTCTACCAGGTCGGCCAGCTGCGCCTCGGTCAGCGGCATAATGGCCTGTTCGCCCGTGAGGAAGATCAGCTCGCACGCTTCGCGGCGTGTGTCGTTGACCGTGAGCGTGACCGTTTCGGTCTCCGTACCGATATCCAGGCAGCCTTCGGAAATGCACCGAAGCTCGTTGTTCTCCGCGCCCATTTTTATTTAACCTTGATGCTTGTATTGGTCCAGGAACACTTTGTAGTGGCCGACGACGACATCGTTGAAGCGTAGCTCGCCGTTGTGGATGCTGCCTCGGTGGCGGGTGCCGTCGGCGGCGATCAGCGTGGTGCGGGCGCCGTCGGGGAAGGTGTGTTCGCCGGTGTCGTTGAGTTGGATGCGCACATTCTTGGTGAACATCAGCACGTCGGACGGTCCGCTGGTTTCGCCTTCGAGCGTGACCTCGAAGAAAAACGCCATCGGCGTGACTTTGCCGTTCTCCGCCGTTTCGAGTTGGCTGCGGGTGGCGCCGGCACACGGCGTCCAGGTGAGCTCCTGCGCACCGCCGGCCTGCTCGATGTCGACGCGGAGGGTGTCGAGGTGCTCGACCGCCTCGCCTTCGCGGCAGTAGATGGCGACCTCGGCCGTGCTGCCCGGGGTGCAGCCGTTGTAGCGGAAACTAAGCGGTACCGGCGTGCCGGCCCGTGGCCGGTTGACGCCCCAGCGCGGGTCGCCGACCCGGCCCGACAGCTCGTTGGCGGCGTGCTCGTCCACCAAGGCGGGAATTTCCACCACCGGCTTACTCTTCGGCACACTCACCCGCTCGGGCTGATTGCTGCCCGGCACCTCGTAGCTCACCGGGCCGTTGAAGGTGACACCCTGATCGGCTTTGAGCGTCACGGTGTTGCCAAACAGACGCACCGTGCCGTCGGCTTTGACGCTAAAACCGGCGCCGCTTTGCTCGACGGTGATATCGCCGCCGCCGCGGCCGGTCAGGCGAATGTTCCGGGCCGCTTGAATGGTGACGTTGCCGTTGTGGCTGCGCACGGTCATGCCGTCCG
>NZ_NFZV01000005.1 GCF_003399765.1 Alkalilimnicola ehrlichii
TGCGCCGATCGCGATGGAAGACGGCTTGCGCTTCGCGATTCGTGAAGGCGGCCGTACCGTCGGCGCCGGCGTCGTTTCCAAGATTATCGAGTAAGCGGCATGGCGAACCAGAGAATCCGTATTCGCTTGAAGGCGTTCGATCATCGACTGATCGATCAATCAGCACGAGAAATCGTAGAGACGGCCAAGCGTACCGGCGCCCAAGTTAAGGGCCCGATCCCGCTGCCGACCAAGAAAGAGATCTTTACGATCCTGATTTCGCCGCACGTCAACAAGGACGCGCGGGATCAGTACGAGATTCGTACGCACAAGCGACTGATGGACATCATCGATCCGACCGATAAAACGGTCGACGCATTGATGAAGCTCGACCTCTCCGCAGGGGTCGATGTCCAGATTAAGCTGTACTAACGCGCTTAGGCGCAGACAGGATTCACCCTCGCAGCGCGGGGGTGATCCTCTTTGTCTCTAGAAGAGGTTAACGATGGGAATCGGAATCGTCGGTCGTAAGTGCGGCATGACGCGTGTCTTCACCGAAGATGGCGTATCGGTGCCGGTGACCGTCATCGAAGCGACTCCTAACCGCGTCACTCAGCTAAAGGCTGATGAGGTGGATGGGTATCGCGCGGTGCAGGTTACTACCGGCTCGCGCCGCCCGACCCGGGTGAGCAAGCCTGCTGCAGGTCATTTCGCAAAGGCTGGTGTAGAAGCCGGGCGCGGATTGTGGGAGTTTCGGCTGGACGGTGAAGCGCCGGAGCTGGAAGTAGGCGGCGAAATCAAGGTCGACATCTTTGAAGCGGGCCAGCAAGTTGACGTTACCGGCACCAGTAAAGGTAAAGGCTTTGCAGGTACCGTTAAGCGGCATAACTTCCGCACCCAGGATGCTACCCACGGAAACTCGCTGTCGCATCGTGCGCCGGGTTCCATCGGTCAGAACCAGACGCCGGGGCGTGTCTTCAAAGGTAAGAAAATGGCGGGGCAGCTGGGTAATGTACGTACTACGGTACAGAACCTGGAAGTCGTCAAGGTCGATGCAGAGCGCAATCTGCTGCTGATTCGGGGCGCTGTTCCTGGTAGCGAAGGCGGAGATGTGATCATCCGCGCGTCGGTGAAAACGCGCAGGGGGAGGGCTAGCTAATGGAGCTGCAAGTCAAAGGTGGTGACAAGCTGGCGGTTTCCGAGGGCGCCTTCGGACGCGACTTTAACGAAGCGCTGATTCATCAGGTGGTCGTGGCCTATATGGCCGGCGGGCGTGCTGGGACGAAGGCGCAGAAAACCCGCTCCGAAGTTAGCGGCGGTGGCGCAAAACCCTGGCGTCAAAAAGGCACCGGGCGCGCGCGCGCCGGCACCATTCGTAGCCCCTTGTGGCGCACGGGTGGCGTCAGCTTTGCCGCAAAACCGCGGAGCTTTGAGCAGAAGGTCAACCGTAAAATGTATCGCGGCGCAATGCGCTCTATCCTGTCGGAGCTTATCCGGCAAGAGCGGTTGATCGTCGTCGATAAGTTCGATGTCGAAGAGCCGAAAACCAAAGCGCTGGTTGCAAAGCTGGGCGAATTCGGCGTTTCCGACGTGCTGATCGTTACGGAAGAGGTTAGCGAGAATCTTTATCTCGCCTCCCGAAACCTCGGCAGAGTGGATGTTCGCGACCCGGTTGGTCTCGATCCGGTAAGCCTCCTACGCCACCAAAACGTACTGGTTACCGTCGATGCCATTCGGCGGATAGAGGAGTGGCTGGCATGAACCAGGAACGAGTTTTCAACGTACTCTTGGGGCCTCATGTCTCCGAAAAGAGCACCGTGATTGCGGATTCCGCCAATCAAGTGGTGTTTAAGGTGGCTAAAGATGCCACTAAGGATGAGGTCAAAGCAGCTGTCGAGCAACTGTTTGAAGTGAAGGTCGACGGCGTTCGCGTGGTGAACGTTAAGGGCAAGAAGAAGGGCTTTGGCCGCATACGTGGCCGCCGTTCGGATTGGAAAAAGGCGTACGTCGCGCTGGCGGAAGGCCAGGAAATCGACATCGTCGGTGCGTAAACACCACACAACCCACTGAGGCGGATACGGGCGAATACCATGGCACTGGTCAAGGCAAAACCGACATCTCCGGGGCGACGCTTTGTCGTTCGGGTGAAGAATCCGGAGCTCTACACCGGCGAGCCGCATGCGGCGCTGGTCGAGAAGAGTTCCAAAAGCGGCGGCCGCAACAACGCTGGCCGCATCACGACGCGTCATCGGGGCGGAGGTCATAAGCGCCGGTACCGCGTTATCGACTTTAAGCGGGATAAAGACGGCATACCTGGAAAGGTCGAACGGCTAGAGTACGACCCGAATCGTAGTGCGAATATCGCATTAGTACTTTATGCCGACGGCGAGAGAAGGTATATTATCGCGCCCCGCGGGGTTTCCGCCGGTTCCCAGATCGTTTCCGGGTCCGAGGCGCCGATTAAACCGGGCAACGCATTGCCATTGCGGAATATCCCGGTCGGTACGCAGGTGCACTGTGTAGAGATGAAGCCCGGCAAAGGTGCGCAGTTGGCGCGCTCGGCTGGTGCGACGGTTCAGTTGGTGGCTCGCGAAGGGGCCTATGCGACGATCCGTTTGCGCTCGGGCGAGATGCGTAAAGTGCCGGTTGACTGCAAGGCGACCGTTGGTGAGGTCGGTAACTCCGAGCACGCGCTGCGTTCGCTCGGCAAGGCCGGCGCGAAACGGTGGCGGGGCGTTCGCCCGACGGTTCGTGGCGTGGCCATGAACCCAGTGGATCACCCGCACGGTGGTGGTGAAGGTCGTACCTCCGGAGGACGCCATCCGGTGTCGCCCTGGGGGCAACCCACCAAGGGTCACAAGACGCGGAAGAACAAGCGTACTACGCAGTTCATCGTCCGCGGTCGCAAACGTTAAACGCAGAGAGGTTGGTGAACAGTGCCACGCTCGATTAAAAAAGGACCGTTCATCGACGCCCACCTTCTTAAGAAGGTCGAGCAGGCCGTCGAGACCAACAGCAAGCGTCCTATTAAAACCTGGTCCCGGCGCTCCATGATCGTACCCGACATGGTGGGGCTCACCATTGCTGTTCATAACGGGCGGCAACACGTGCCGGTGTTGGTCAACGAGAATATGGTCGGCCACAAGTTGGGCGAGTTCGCGATGACCCGGACCTACCGCGGACACGCGGCGGACAAGAAATCCAAGTAGGGGTATAGCGATGGAAGTCGCGGCAAAACTTAGGTACTCGCGCGTGTCCCCGCAGAAGGCGCGCTTGGTAGCGGATCAAATTCGCGGGTTGCCGGTAGCTCGGGCACTGGACCTGCTTGAGTTCAGCCCGAAGAAGTCCGCCGCCATTATCAAGAAGGTGCTGGATTCGGCGATCGCCAATGCAGAGCACAATAACGGTGCTGACATTGACGAATTGACTGTGTCGCGGATCTTTGTTGACGAGGGTCCGGTCTATAAGCGCATCCAGCCTCGCGCCAAGGGGCGCGCGAATCGGATTCTCAAGCGTACCAGTCACATCACTGTGATGGTCGCTGAAAAGTAAAGAGGGGCCGTAATGGGTCATAAAGTACATCCCACGGGTTTTCGCCTCGGCATTACCGAGGACTGGCGGTCGATGTGGTATGCCGACAGCAACCGCTTCGGTGATTACCTCAATACCGACCTCCGGGTGCGGAACTTTCTCAAGAACAAGCTTTCGCACGCGTCGGTAAGCCGAATCAAGATCGAGCGTCCGGCCAAGAACGCGTTGGTCACGATTCATACCGCACGGCCTGGTGTCGTGATTGGTAAGAAGGGTGAAGATATCGAGCGTCTGCGTGGCGAAGTTGCGAAGATTATGGGTGTGCCGGTGCACATCAATATCGAAGAGGTTCGCAAGCCGGAACTCGACGCGCAGCTCGTTGCCGAGGGTGTGGCCCAGCAGCTCGAGAAACGCATTATGTTCCGGCGCGCTATGAAACGTGCGGTCGGCAACGCGATGCGGATTGGTGCCCAGGGCATCAAGATCAACGTCGCTGGCCGGCTTAACGGCGCGGAGATTGCTCGTAGCGAGTGGTACCGCGAAGGCCGAGTGCCGTTGCACACCCTGCGCGCCGACATCGACTACGGCTTCGCCGAGGCGAAGACTACCTACGGCATTATCGGCATCAAGGTCTGGATCTTCAAAGGCGAGATCATTGAAGGCGACGTGCCGGCGGCCGAAGCGAAAGGCGGAGAACGCGCCGCCGCGAAGAGTTAAGGATTAGGCCATGTTGCAGCCAAAGCGTACGAAGTTCCGTAAACAGCAAAAAGGTAGGAACACCGGTCTTGCGCGTCGTGGCGATAAGGTGAGCTTCGGCGAGTTCGGGTTGAAAGCAACAACCCGTGGTCCCGTGACTGCTCGCCAGATCGAGGCGGCCCGTCGAGCGATCACCCGACACGTTAAGCGTGGCGGTAAGATCTGGATTCGCGTGTTCCCCGATACCCCGATTACGGCGAAACCGCTAGAGGTTCGTCAGGGTAAAGGTAAGGGTAACGTCGACCATTGGGCAGTTAAGATTCAGCCCGGTCGCGTGCTCTATGAGATCGAAGGCGTTTCCGAAGAGCTCGCGCGCGAGGCTTTCCGCCGAGCTGCGGCGAAACTGCCGGTTCAGACCACGTTTGTGCAGCGGACGGTGATGTAATGAACGCAGCAGATCTTCGGAATAAGAGTGAAGAAGAGCTAAACAAGGAGCTGTTGGAACGGTTGAAGGAGCAATTCAACCTTCGTATGCAACAGTCTACCGGGCAGCTCAGCAAACCGGATCAGATGAAAAAGGTTCGTCGGGACATCGCCCGCATCAGGACGATCCTTGGTGAGAAGCGGACGGCAGGTGAGGCGTGATGAGCGAACAGCAACAGACAACTCGGGTGATGACCGGCCGCGTCGTCAGCAATAAGATGGACAAGTCCATCACCGTGCTGGTCGAGCGCCTTGTAAAGCACCCGCTGTACGGAAAGTACATTCGCCGCTCGTCCAAGCTTCATGCCCATGACGAGAACAATGAGTGCCAGGAAGGCGATGTTGTTTCTATCGAGCAATGTCGCCCACTTTCGAAAACGAAGACCTGGCGCCTGGTTAAGATCGTGGAGAAAGCCGCGCAGTAATGTGCGGTGGCACCGGTCGCGGGTCGGCAGTCACGACACCAACGGAAAGTTAGCGAGTAGAGCGCCATGATTCAGATGCAGACTCTCTTGGACGCTGCCGACAACAGCGGTGCGCGCCAAGTTATGTGTATTAAGGTGCTTGGCGGTTCCAAGCGCCGCTACGCCGGTATTGGCGACATTATTAAAGTGAGCATCAAAGATGCTATTCCGCGCGGCCGCGTGAAGAAAGGCGAAGTGTATAACGCTGTCGTCGTACGCACCCGCAAGGGAGTGCGTCGTCAGGACGGATCGATTATCCGTTTCGACAGCAATGCTGCAGTTTTGCTGAATAACCAGTTGCAGCCCATCGGTACGCGTGTGTTTGGACCGGTTACGCGTGAGCTGCGCAGTGAGAAATTCATGCGCATCGTATCTCTCGCACCGGAAGTCCTCTAAGGCGGAGATCGTCATGCGGAAGATCAGGAAAGGTGACGAAGTTATCGTCATCACAGGTAAAGACAAAGGGCGCCGCGGCGAGGTCATCCGCGTGATCGCGGACGAGGACAAAGTCGTTGTCGCCAACATAAACATGGTAAAGCGCCACACGAAACCGAACCCGCAGATGGGGGTTCAGGGTGGGATCGTCGAGAAAGAGATGCCCATCAATATTTCGAACGTGGCGTTGTACAATCGGGCGACTGGAAAAGCGGATCGGGTCGGAATCCGGGTAGATGACGGCCGTAAGGTGCGCTATTTCAAGTCCAACAACGAGTTAGTTGACGCGTAGGTGACGTGATGGCGAGGCTGCAAGAGTATTACAGATCAGAGGTAACGAAAGCGCTATTGGAACGCTTTGGTTATCAGAACGTGATGCAGGTCCCGCGTATCACGAAGATTACCTTGAACATGGGCTTAGGCGAAGCCGTCCGTGACAAGAAGGTCGTCGAGAATGCGCAGGCTGACATGGCTAAGCTAGCCGGTCAGAAACCTATTGTTACGTATACCAGGAAATCGATTGCGGGTTTTAAAATTCGCGATGGATGGCCAATTGGGTGTAAAGTAACGCTCCGTCGCGAAAAGATGTATGAGTTTCTTGATCGTTTCGTGAACGTAGTATCCCCCGTATACGAGACTTCCGCGGATTTACGCCGAAGTCCTTCGATGGTCGGGGTAATTACAACCTCGGTATACGGGAACAGATCATTTTCCCGGAAATCGATTACGAGAAAGTCGACGCTATTCGCGGTATGGACATTACCATCACGACCACTGCGAAGAGCGACGAAGAAGGTCAGGCCTTGCTTGAGGCCTTCAACTTTCCCTTCCGGAAGTAAGAGGCAGGTATGGCAAAGGTATCGATGGTCGAGCGCGAGAAGAAACGCGCCCGTCTGGCTAAGAAATATGCCGCCCGTCGGGTGGAGTTAAAGGCTATTATCCTGAATCCGGAGACCTCTGATGAAGAGCGCTTCGACGCACAGCTGAAATTGAATCAGCTGCCGCGGGATTCTAGCCCGGTTCGTGGACGGAACCGGTGTCGTGTCACCGGCCGTCCTCGTGGGGTTTACCGTAAGTTTGGCTTGGCGCGTAACAAGTTGCGCGAGGCGGCCATGCGCGGTGAGATCCCGGGTCTGGTCAAGTCGAGCTGGTAAGCTCGAAACTGACCAGCAAATACGCATAGCACTTAGGTGGCAACAGCATGAGCATGACCGATCCCATTGCGGATATGTTGACCCGCATCCGCAACGCTCAAACTGCGCGTAAAGCGCAGGTCAGCATGCCCTCGTCGAAGCTAAAAGCGGCGATCGCCAAGGTTTTGAAAGACGAAGGCTATATTGGAAGCTACACCGTTGGGGAAGAGGCTGGCAAGCCCACCCTGACCGTGGATCTTAAGTATTACCAGGGCGCTCCGGTTATTGAGACCATTCAGCGCGTAAGTCGGCCGGGTCTTCGTATCTTTAAGGGCAAAGACGAGCTGCCGCAAGTGCGGGGCGGGCTCGGCGTCGCCATCGTTTCGACCTCGAAAGGCGTTATGACTGAGAAAGCTGCGCGTGCAGCCGGTCATGGCGGTGAGGTTCTGTGCGTCGTCTTCTAACTTAGGATTACGTCATGTCCAGAGTTGCCAAGAAACCAGTGCAGATTCCCGGTGGCGTGGAAGTCGCCATCGCTGAGAATCAGCTCAAGATCAAAGGGCCGAAAGGCGCCTTTGAATGGAATGTTCACGAGCTAGTTGCCGTGAAGCAAGAGGGTAGCGAACTGCTGTTTGAACCGCGCGGCGAGAAAGCGAATGCCGTTGCGTTGACCGGCACTACCCGTTCCATCGTTAGTAATATGGTCCAAGGTGTGACGCAGGGCTTCGAGCGCAAGCTCGAGCTGAAGGGCGTCGGTTACCGCGCCCAGGCTCAAGGTAAAGTCTTGAACCTCACGCTTGGCTTCTCCCATCCGGTGAATCACGAGATTCCGGAAGGGATCACTGTCGAGACCCCGAGCCAAACCGAAATCGTGGTTAGGGGAATCGATAAACAGAAGGTGGGTCAGGTCGCTGCTCAGATCCGTGCTTATCGTCCGCCGGAGCCCTATAAGGGTAAGGGCGTTCGTTATGCCGACGAGCGTGTGATCATGAAGGAAGCCAAGAAGAAATAATCGGGCAGGTAAGGGTTATGGAAAAAAGGCAGCACGTTTGCGGCGCGCCCGTAAAGCCCGGGCGAAAATTCGCGAGTTGGGCGCCCACCGCCTCTGCGTCTACCGCACACCGCGGCACATTTACGCGCAGGTGATCGGTCCGGACGGACAGAGTACGGTGGCAGCCGCTTCCACGGTCGAGAAAGATCTCCGTGGTAAACTCCAATCCACCGGTAACCGCGACGCCGCGGCGGAGGTGGGTAAACTGATCGCGGAGCGTGCGAAAGCAGCCGGAATTACTCAGGTTGCGTTCGACCGTTCTGGCTTCCGTTATCATGGCCGTGTGCAGGCGTTGGCTGACGCTGCGCGCGAAGCCGGTCTGCAGTTTTAAGCAAGGGCGAGAGCTATGGCGACCAACGATTCGGTGAATAGCGACGGCCTCCGCGAAAAGCTGATCACGGTTAACCGTGTGGCTAAAGTGGTTAAAGGTGGTCGGCAATTTGGTTTCACGGCATTGACCGTGGTTGGCGACGGCGCCGGCCGGGTTGGCTTCGGGTATGGGAAGGCGCGCGAAGTGCCTGTCGCCATCCAGAAGGCAATGGAAAAGGCGCGTAAGAACATGCGGACCGTTGATCTCAACGGGACGACGTTGCAGTACCCGGTAAGTGCAAACCACGGCGCGAGCAAAGTGTTTATGCAACCGGCATCGGACGGTACCGGTATTATTGCCGGGGGTGCAATGCGCGCGGTTTTCGAGGTGCTTGGGGTCGAGAACGTTCTGGCCAAGGCCATCGGTTCGCGGAACCCTGTTAATGTCGTTCGTGCGACGATCAATGGGTTGACTGCGATGGCCTCTCCGGACCAGGTGGCGGCCAAGCGCGGAAAATCCGTCGAAGAGATTACGGGTTAAGCCATGAGCAAGAACAAACAGCTGAAAGTCACGTTGACGCGTAGCGTCATCGGACGGCTTCAGAGCCACAAGGCATGTGTTGCAGGCCTTGGTCTGCGGAAAATTCGGCATTCGGTGATTGTTGCTGACACGCCTGAGAATAGAGGCATGATCAACAAAGTCTCCTACATGCTGTCGGTTGAGGAGGTTTAATCATGCGTTTGAACACGATTAAGCCCGCCGCTGGCAGCCGCCCCGAACGCAACCGTGTCGGTCGCGGCATTGCATCGGGTAACGGCAAAACCGCGGGTCGCGGTCATAAAGGGCAACACTCTCGCTCGGGCGGCTTCCATAAGGTCGGCTTCGAAGGTGGGCAGATGCCCCTGCAAAGGCGCGTGCCGAAAGTTGGATTTCGCTCGCAGACTGCCCGCTATAACGCGGAAGTCCGGCTGTCCGAGCTACGGTACGTCGAAGGCGACGTGATTGATCTGCTGAGCTTGAAAGCTGCCAAGGTTATTCCTTTGCAGGCGCGCAACGCAAAGATTATTGCATCGGGTGAGCTGTCTCGGGCCGTTACCGTGCGTGGCGTTGGTGTCACCAAGGGTGCGCGCGCGGCTATCGAGGCTGCCGGCGGTAAGGTAGAGGACTAAGTGGCTAAGGCGGGCGCGAATATGGGTTCCATCGGGGGCCTCGGGAAGTTGGCGGAAGTCAAACGCCGTTTGTTATTTGTGCTGTTGGCGATGATCGTGTATCGGATCGGTACACACATCACCATTCCCGGCATCGACCCCGGCCAGTTGGCTGAAATGTTCGATGCCCAGCGCGGTACCATCCTCGAAATGTTCAACATGTTCTCGGGCGGGGCGCTCGAGCGGTTGAGTATATTCGCGCTCAACATTATGCCGTACATTTCGGCGTCCATTATCATGCAGCTGTTGGCTGCGACCGTGCCCTCTCTTGAGCAGTTGAAGAAAGAGGGCGAGGCTGGGCGCCGAAAGATTACGCAGTACACCCGCTATGGTACGGTTGGCCTTGCCACAGTGCAGGGCATTGGGATTACCATTGCTTTGGAGCAGCAGGGTGTTGCAATGTTGCCGACGTGGAACTTTATCTTCATCGGCACTGTAACCTTGGTCTGCGGCACGGTCTTCTTGATGTGGTTGGGTGAACAGGTTACTGAACGCGGTATCGGTAATGGTATTTCCATTATTATCTTTACCGGCATCGTTGCAGGCCTGCCAGGTGCGTTGGCCGGTACGCTGGAGTTGGGTAGTACTGGAGAGCTAAGTACCGCAGCCATTCTATTGCTGCTGATTCTAGCTGTTGCCGTTACTGCTTTTGTGGTGTTTGTCGAGCGAGGGCAGCGGCGGATCACGGTTAACTATGCCAAGCGGCAACAAGGGCGTCGGGTGTATGCTGCCCAAAGCAGCCATTTGCCTCTGAAGCTCAACATGGCAGGTGTGATTCCGCCGATTTTGCCTCAAGCATCATCCTCTTTCCCGCAACGGTGGGGCAGTGGTTCGGCGATGCGCCGGGGCTGGGATGGCTTGGGGCCGCCGCAAATACGCTGTCGCCCGGCCAGCCGCTGTATGTTGGGCTGTATGCGGCCGCAATTATATTCTTCTGCTTTTTCTATACGGCGTTGGTCTTTAACGCTAAAGACACGGCAGATAACCTGAAGAAATCGGGCGCCTTTATCCCTGGCGTTCGTCCTGGGGAGGCGACTACGCGGTACATTGACGGCGTGATGAGCCGCCTGACGATGGTCGGGGCGATATATATTACCGCCGTTTGTTTGCTGCCAGAGTTTTTGATCCTCTACTGGAATGTACCGTTCTACTTTGGTGGGACGTCGCTATTGATTATTGTCGTCGTACTTATGGACTTCATGGCGCAGTTGCAGGCGCACTTGGTCTCGCATCAGTACGAGCCGCTTATGCGCAAGGCTAACCTGAAAGGGCACGGCGGCACCGGGTTTCTCCGATAAGGGTTTGAGTTGATATGTGCCGGCGCGTTTTTTTCTTAGCGCGCCGACGCTAATTCTGTTATCCTACGCGCCTTTCGCGGCGCGACGCGTAGTTTTTGGAGACGAAGCCATGAAGGTACGTGCTTCTGTTAAGAAGATTTGCCGGAACTGCAAGATTATCCGGCGTAACGGCTCGGTGCGTGTTATTTGCAGCACCGACGCTCGTCATAAGCAACGACAGGGTTAAGTTGCCGCTTGAAGCGGCGCCTTTGTATTCGATAACATTGCGGGTTTTCCGCGAGCGGACTGGGAGATTGGGTTTATGGCCCGTATTGCTGGCGTAAACATACCCGACCACAAACACACTGTGATTTCGCTCACCTATATCTATGGCGTTGGGCGGAGCCGGGCGCAGGATATCTGCAAAGCGGTCGGAATTGCGCCTGAGCGTAAGATGAGGGAGCTGTCCGAGCAGGAGCTCGAGGCCCTTCGGAGTGAAGTCGGCAAGTATGTCGTCGAGGGTGACCTCCGGCGTAGCGTTGCCATGGATATTAAGCGTCTGATGGATCTTGGTAGTTACCGGGGCATTCGTCATCGGCGCGGTCTCCCGGTTCGTGGTCAGCGCACCCGTACGAATGCTCGTACGCGTAAGGGTCCGCGGCGCGGTGCCGGCAAGTAAGGCTCTAGCATAGCTGCATAGCAACTGTAGGATTAAGGCGATGGCGAAAGCTGCAAGCAGTTCGCGTGGTCGTAAACGCGCGAAACGTACCGTGGTCGACGGCGTGGCGCATATCCACGCGTCGTTCAATAACACAATTATTAGCATTACGGATCGTCAGGGGAATTCGCTTTCCTGGGCGAGTGCCGGTGGCAGCGGTTTCCGCGGTTCGCGGAAGAGCACGCCCTTCGCGGCACAGGTGGCGTCGGAACGTGCGGGTCGGGCGGCGCTCGACTATGGCCTGAAGAACCTGGAAGTCCGGGTTAAGGGCCCAGGGCCGGGTCGCGAATCAGCGGTACGTGCGCTGAATAACGTAGGCTACCGCATTACGAATATTACGGACGTGACGCCGATCCCGCATAACGGTTGCCGTCCGCCGAAGAAACGTCGCGTCTGACCCAGGGAGACGATTGATGGCGAGGTATATTGGTCCTAAGTGCAAGCTGTCGCGTCGGGAAGGTACCGACCTTTTCCTTAAGAGCGGCATGCGTCCGCTCGACAGCAAATGCAAACTCGATACGCCGCCTGGCCAGCATGGCCAGCGTCGCGGTCGGACTTCCGACTACGGCTTGCAGCTGCGCGAGAAGCAGAAAGTTCGTCGTATTTACGGCATTCTGGAGAAGCAGTTCCGCAACTATTACGGTGAGGCCGCACGACGCAAAGGTGCGACGGGCGAGGTCTTGTTGCAGTTGCTGGAAGGTCGGCTGGATAACGTTGCTTACCGTATGGGCTTTGGCTCTACGCGGAGTGAGGCGCGTCAGCTAGTCGGTCATCGCGCGTTGCAGGTCAACGGCCAGGTTGTGAACATTCCGTCTTACCAGGTTAAGCCTGGTGACGTGGTGAGCGTTCGCGAAAAGGCGAAGAAGCAAGTCCGCATACAGGCGGCGCTGGAGATGGCGCAGCAGCAGGGTTTTGCTCAGTGGGTTGAGGTGGACACGAAGAAGATGGAGGGTACGTTGAAGGCCCTTCCGGATCGCAGCGATCTGTCCGCCGATATCAACGAATCCCTGATCGTCGAGCTTTACTCCAAGTAAAGGCTCTTTCGCGTACCGCTGGAATCGAGAGAGGAAGTGCCCATGCAGGGTCTGTTTAAGGATTTCCTTAAGCCGCGAATTGTTGATGTTAATGCCCTCAGCGACCGGCATGCGAAGATCACGCTTGAGCCTTTGGAGAGGGGGTTCGGTCATACCTTAGGGAACGCCCTGCGGCGGGTGTTGCTCTCCTCCATGCCGGGCTATGCGGTGGTTGAAGCCGAGATCGAAGGCGTCCTGCATGAGTACACCGCGATCGAAGGTGTTCAGGAAGACGTTGTCGATATTCTCCTGAATCTTAAGAACCTGGCGGTTCGTTTGCATTCGAAGGACGAGGCGACGCTGACGCTGGTCAAGCAAGGGCCAGGTGTGGTGACCGCGGGTGACATCGAGGTCGGACACGATGTCGAGATTAAGAATCCCGACATGGTGATCGCAAACCTGACCAAGGCCGAAGAACTGAAGATGACGCTTCGGGTGCGCAGTGGGCGGGGCTACGAGCCCGCCACTCAGCGTCGTGACGAAGAAGACCGTCCAATCGGCCGACTGCAACTGGACGCGAGCTTCAGTCCGATACGGCGCGTCGCTTATAACGTTGAGAGCGCGCGTGTCGAACAACGCACCGACTTAGATAAGTTGGTTATGGACATCGAGACTAATGGTGTCCTAGAGCCGGAAGAGGCGATCCGCCTGGCAGCCGGCCTGTTGCGGGACCAGTTGTCTGTGTTTGTCGATTTGGAGGGCGGCGAGTTCGAGAGCGAGCCGGAGCGGAAAGAACCGGAGGTCGATCCTGTTCTGTTGCGTCCGATCGACGATTTAGAGCTGACGGTGCGCTCTGCTAACTGCTTGAAGGCGGAAAGCATTCACTACGTTGGCGATTTGGTCCAACGTACGGAAGTCGAGCTCTTGAAGACTCCGAATCTCGGTAAGAAATCGCTTACGGAGATCAAAGAGGTTTTGGCGTCCCATGGCCTGGCGCTGGGGATGCGGCTGGAAAACTGGCCTCCCGCGGGATTAGGCGATAGGGATCAGGCTGCTGGTTGATCGCCTGGTTTGATTGCAGCGCCCGCTTTGGAACTGAAGGAAAGATATCATGCGTCACCGTAAATCCGGACGACAGCTTAATCGGAATAGCAGCCATCGTAAGGCTATGTTCCGGAACATGGCCGCTTCGCTGCTGACTCACGAAGCCATTAAAACCACGTTGCCCAAGGCTAAAGAGCTGCGGCGTGTGGCTGAACCGCTGATTACCCTCGGTAAAGAGGACAGCGTTGCCAACCGGCGGCTGGCTTTTGCGCGCCTGCGCGACAAAGAAGCTGTTGGCAAATTGTTCTCCGAGATTGGCCCGCGCTACAAAGAGCGGCCGGGTGGTTACCTGCGGATTTTGAAGTATGGCTATCGCGCCGGCGACAATGCGCCGATGGCTTACGTGGAGTTGGTTGACCGTCCGATGCCGGAAGCGGCTGAGGCGGAGAGTGCAGAAGCCGCAGAGTAATTCGCGATAGGTAAACCTATCGTATGAGCCGAACGAAACCGGGGCGTCGGGAACGATGCTCCGGTTTTTTTTGCCTGTTAGGTGGGCTTAAGCATGTTCGTTCTGTTTACGGATTTTGGCTGGGAGGGGCCTTACATTGGCCAGATGAAGGCGCTCTTATCGGCTAGCTCGGCAGCGCCGATAGTCGATTTGATGCATGATGCGCCGATGTTCGATGCTCTGCATTCCGGCTATTTACTCAAGGCTTATAGCGCGGCCTTGCCGCAGAGGGCGATCGTCATAGCGGTGGTGGATCCAGGCGTAGGTGGAGCTAGAAAGGCGCTGGCGGTGATGGCTGATGGGCGTTGGTACCTAGGGCCTGATAATGGACTTTTGGCGCCGATTATCAAGGGTGCCGAGCATGTCCGAATACTTGAATTGGACGTGCCCGAAGGGGCGTCGGACAGCTTCCACGGCCGAGATCTGTTTTGTCCGGCTGCTGTTGCCATCGCCAACGGGGTGCAGCCTCAGGGGGCGGAATGTGCGGCGGGGCAGTTGGTCGGCATCGGCTGGCCAAGTGTTTGTTTCGAGATCTGTTATGTGGACAAGTTTGGGAATGCCATTACCGGCATTCCGAGTCATGCCGTTGCGGCTGACGGTTTGCTTTGGGTTGGGAAGCGTTTGCTGAGGTACGCTCGTACCTTTTGCGAAGTTCAGAAGGGGGAGGCTTTTTGGTACCACAACTCCTCGGGGTTGGTTGAGGTGGCGGTGGCCGAAGGTAGCGCAGCGGAAACGCTTGGCCTTGAGATAGGTTCCCGGGTCGATATGGTCAGGCGTTGATAGGTGCGTTTGCGACCTGTTGTAGGTCTTAGCAAAGGCTTGCGGTGAAAGAAGTGTGCCTTATATACCCAAGCTTCGTAGACAGAAAAATGTGGCACAGGTCATGTTCTGGTACAATGCCCGCCGGCCTGCACCTGTCCGTATGTGGCTCGTATGACGTTCGCGAAGGTTAGGCGGGGCCATGCAGGATGAGGAAGCAAGTACAAGTTCAATCTGAAGGAGATTGTCGATGAAAGCACCTGTACGGGTTGCCGTCACTGGCGCGGCTGGGCAGATCGGTTATAGCTTACTGTTTCGGGTCGCCGCTGGCGATATGCTGGGTAAGGATCAGCCGGTTATCTTACAACTGCTAGAGATTACTCCGGCGTTGGAAGCGTTGCGCGGCGTTGTGATGGAGCTTGAGGACTGCGCGTTCCCGCTGTTGGCTGGCATTACGACTAGCGATAAAGCGGAGGAGGCGTTCAAGGACGCTGATTATGCGCTACTGGTCGGTGCGCGTCCGCGCGGTCCGGGTATGGAGCGTAAAGACCTGTTGGAAGCTAATGCAGCGATTTTCTCCGCTCAGGGTAAAGCACTGAACGATGTAGCTAGCCGAAACGTTCGCGTTTTGGTCGTTGGCAACCCGGCAAACACCAATGCTTTGATCGCTCAGCGTAATGCGCCGGACCTCGATCCGCGTTGTTTCACCGCCATGACGCGGTTGGATCACAACCGTGCTCTGGCGCAATTGGCTAACAAAGCCGGCTGCCATTCCAACGACATCAAGAAAATGACGATTTGGGGCAACCATTCGGCGACGCAGTATCCTGATATCAGCAATGCGCTGGTTAACGGTAAGTCGGCTGCCGATTTGGTCGACGAGGCTTGGTTGGTCGACGACTTTATTCCGACCGTACAACAGCGTGGTGCGGCAATCATCAAGGCCCGTGGGCAGTCCAGTGCTGCATCGGCGGCGTCCGCTGCGATCGACCACATGCGCACTTGGGCGCTAGGCACCGAGGACGGCGATTGGACCAGCATGGGTATTCCGTCCGACGGCAGCTACGGCATCGAGGAGGGGCTTATTTACTCCTTCCCGGTCACCGTTAAAGACGGTAAGTACGAAATTGTGCAAGGTCTGGAAATCAGCGAGTTCAGCCGCGAGCGGATGACGGTTACCGAACAGGAGCTGAAAGAAGAGCGCGACGGCGTTAGCCACTTGTTGCCGTAAGCGATACGTACGATTCGCGAAAGAAAAAGAAGGCGCCCTAGGGCGCCTTCTTTTTGGGGATGCTTCGGCGGGCTTTCTCCAAGATGGGTTTGAGAAAACGGCCCGTATAGGAGCTCGGTGTGTCCGCTACGGTTTCCGGCGTGCCATAGGCAATAATCTCTCCGCCGCCGTCACCGCCTTCGGGGCCAAGGTCGAGTATCCAATCGGCTGTTTTAATCACATCCAAGTTGTGTTCGATCACAATCACGGTATTGCCATGGTCGCGTAGCCGGTGCAAGACGCTAAGCAATTGCTCGATGTCGTAAAAATGTAGGCCCGTCGTCGGTTCATCCAGTATGTAGAGCGTCTTGCCGGTGTCGCGCTTAGACAATTCTCGGGCAAGCTTTACTCGCTGCGCTTCGCCGCCGGAGAGCGTTGTCGCGTTCTGGCCTAGCTTGATATAGCTCAGCCCTACGTCCATCAGGGTTTCCAGCTTGCGTTTGAGCACTGGAATCGCGCTGAAGAACTCAAGGGCGTCCTCTACGGTCATATCCAGCACTTCGTCGATGGTTTTGCCCTTATAGCGAATCTCCAAGGTTTCGCGGTTATAGCGCCGACCTTTGCAGACGTCGCAGGGGACGTAGACATCCGGTAGGAAGTGCATCTCGACTTTGATGACACCATCGCCATGGCAGGCTTCGCAGCGACCGCCTTTGACGTTGAAGCTAAAGCGGCCGGGCTGATAGCCACGTGCTCTTGCTTCAGGGGCGCCAGCAAACAGTTCCCGGATCGGGGTGAATAAGCCGGTATAGGTGGCCGGGTTCGAGCGCGGTGTACGGCCAATCGGGCTTTGATCGATATCGACGACTTTATCGAACAAATCCAAGCCGTCGATGGCGAGACAGGGAGCGGGTGCTTCGCTGGCGCGGTTGAGTTCGCGCGCGGCAAAGCGATACAGCGTATCGTTGATCAGCGTTGACTTGCCTGAACCGGAAACCCCCGTGATGCAGGTTAGTAAACCGGCAGGGATTTCCGTGTCGACGTGTTTAAGGTTGTTACCACTTGCGCCCTTTATCCGTAATGCCTTGCCTGGAGTGGGCTGACGCCGCTCGATGGGAACGGCGATCTCTCGTGCTCCGGAAAGATACTGCCCTGTGAGCGAACGGGGGTTGCGCTCGATGGCGGCTACTGCACCTTGTGCCACGATCTGCCCGCCATGCACCCCAGCCCCCGGCCCCATATCGACGACGTAGTCGGCCGCGCGAATGGCATCCTCGTCGTGTTCGACGACGATGACCGTATTACCAAGATTGCGTAGGTGGATCAGGGTGGCTAACAGCCGCTCGTTGTCCCGTTGATGAAGACCGATCGAGGGCTCGTCCAAGACATACATAACGCCGACTAAGCCCGCACCAATTTGGCTGGCTAAGCGGATACGTTGAGCTTCGCCGCCCGAAAGCGTATCGGCACTGCGGTGGAGGGTGAGGTAATCCAGGCCGACATTGACTAAGAAACTCAGCCGCTCATTAATTTCCTTGATGATCTTTGCGGCTATCTCGCCTCTGGCGCCCGCTAGTTCCAGGCCCTCGAAA
Source organism: Alkalilimnicola ehrlichii (assembly GCF_003399765.1). Taxonomy (GTDB): domain Bacteria; phylum Pseudomonadota; class Gammaproteobacteria; order Nitrococcales; family AK92; genus AK92. Next base: position 17,412 of record NZ_NFZV01000005.1, read on the forward strand.
AAAGCTAAGGCCTGGCCCACAGGTAGGGCGGAAATCTCGGGCAGGCTACGGCTTGCCACGTAGACATGACGAGCCCCCTGATTTAACCGCGTTCCTTGACAGTCGGGGCAAGGGCGATTGCTCAAATACCGCGCTAAGTCCTCCCGTACCAGGTTCGAATCGGTTTCCCGGTAGCGGCGCTCCATGTTGGGCAGAATGCCTTCGAAGGGGTGTTTACGAACCTTCACCTCTCCGCGGCTGTTGACGTACCGAAAGTCGATTGCCTGTTTGCCGCTGCCGTACAATAGGATCTGTTTTATCTCTTTCGGTAGCGTTTCGAACGGTGTCTCGATATCGAACTCGTAAGCCGTGGCCAGGCTGGTGATCATCTGGAAATAGTAGTTATTTCGCCGATCCCAGCCTCGTATCGCGCCGTCCGCCACGCTTAAATGCGCTTGAGTTACCACGCGAGCCGGGTCGAAGAATTGCTTGACTCCAAGGCCGTCACAACTAGGACAGGCGCCCTTGGGATTGTTAAAGGAGAACAGCCGGGGTTCGAGCTCGGTTAAACTGTAGCCGCAGATCGGGCAGGCGTAGCGCGAGGAGAAAAGCAGTTCGTCGCGCTCCGGTTCATCCATCCAGGCAATTCGCGCTAAACCGTTAGACAGCGACAAACAGGTTTCCAACGAGTCTGCGAGCCGTGTGGCCAAGTCCGGGCGGACTTTAAAGCGGTCCACCACCGCCTCGATGGTATGTTTGCGCTTGGGGTCGAGCGGCGGCGGTTGATCCAGCTCGACGATGTGTCCGTCGATGCGTGCCCGCACAAAGCCTTGGGCACGTAGTTCGCTCATGATATGAACATGCTCGCCCTTGCGGTCGTCGATCAAGGGGCTTAGCAGCATGATTTTGCTGCCTTCCGGCAGGGCCAGAATTTGGTCGACCATCTGGCTGACGGTTTGCGCATCCAGGCTTACGCCATGCTCCGGACAGTGCGGTTTACCTGCCCGCGCATAGAGAAGGCGCAGATAGTCGTAGATCTCGGTAACCGTGCCTACCGTCGAGCGCGGGTTATGCGAAGTCGACTTCTGTTCGATGGAAATAGCCGGCGAGAGCCCTTCGATATGGTCGACGTCCGGTTTTCCATCATGGACAGAAACTGGCGGGCATAAGCCGAGAGCGATTCGACGTAGCGACGCTGACCTTCGGCGTAGATGGTGTCGAAGGCCAGCGAGGACTTGCCCGAGCCGGATAGGCCGGTCAGTACGATGAGTTTATCGCGCGGCAGCTCCAGATCGATATTCTGTAGATTGTGCGTGCGAGCGCCTTGTATGCGGATTGTTTCCATGCAGTTTCCCGTCGTTTCGGCGACCTGATAGTATACTGCACCGCAGCTTGGCTTTCGTGGTGTTTTCTCCTCTCGACGGAAAGCCCGCGACCAAATATCCACTGATGCAACTGACAAGCGCCCAGAGTTCGGCTCTGGCTAGCGCCGGAAATCAATTCGTGAGTTCAACCAGGCAAACCCCGCGCAACCCGATGACCGCCCGCGAGCGTCGCGCTACTTTGGGCCTCGCCTCCGTTTTTTCGATGCGGATGCTGGGGCTGTTTCTCGTCCTGCCCGTATTCGCACTGTATGCGCACGAACTGGCGGGCGCGACGCCGATGATGATCGGCTTGGCCATCGGCGCGTATGGTCTAACGCAAGCTCTATTGCAGATACCGCTCGGTATGGCCTCCGATCGTTGGGGGCGGCGCCCTGTGATCGTCGCCGGCTTGCTTTTGTTTGCGTTGGGTAGCGTTGTCGCAGCTCTCTCCGAAAGTATCTACGGCGTTATCGCCGGTCGTGCGCTACAGGGGACGGGCGCGGTCGCGGCAGCGGCGATGGCAATGGCGGCAGATCTGACGCGCGATTCGCAGCGCACCAAAATCATGGCGGTAATAGGCATAAGTATCGGCTTTTCATTCCTATTGGCCTTGATGCTGGGCCCCGTCATCGCCGGTTGGTGGGGCTTGTCCGGTGTGTTTTGGTTTACGGCGGTGATGGCCCTGGCGGGTATCGGGGTGATGTATCTTCTGGTGCCGACGCCGGAGCAGGCGCCGGCGCGGCGGGTATGGCTGTGTCGGAGCAAGGGCGGCTATGGGCCGTGTTTAAAGAGCCGAACCTGTTTCGGCTGGACAGTGGGATTTTCGTACTGCATTTAATACTGACCGCGAGCTTTGTCGTTATGCCGATTGCTTTACGCGATCAGTTGGGTGTGGCGGACAATGCGCACTGGCGGGTGTATATCCCCGTACTCCTGGCTTCTGTGGTCGGCATGGTGCCTCTGTTGGCGCTCGGTGAGCGGCGTCGGCAAATGCACCGCCTATTGGGTTATGTCGTACTAATGTTAGCCGCGGCGTCGTTCCTTTTGGCGTTTTCCGTTACCGCTGGCGTTGCTTGGCTTTGGTTCGCCCTTTGGCTGTATTTCGTCGCATTTAACACGCTTGAGGCCAGTTTGCCTTCCATGGTGTCCCGTTATGCGCCGCTGGAAGCGAAAGGGGCGGCCATGGGCGTTTATTCAACCTCGCAGTTCTTCGGCGCTTTCGTGGGCGGTGTGGCCGGTGGCGGACTGTATACGGGGCTTGGCATCGAAGGTGTGTTCGCCTTCTGTGGCGTGATAGCTCTGGGCTGGTTCTTTCTGGCCCGGGGATTGTCCGCACCGGTGCAGACAGAATTGGCGGAAGCGGTTATTGGCGACGTTAAGCGGTAAGCCCGCATAACGATAGACCGTAACGTTATATCTAGCGCCGTTATAAGGCGCTGAGCGTAATGTAAAATGCACGGCATTATTTGTCCTCGGAGAGCGGGCAAGGGTGTTCGGGCCTCCCTGGCAGAACGCTAACAGGGAGGCCGACTCCTTCGGTGTGCTGCGCCGCTCGACGAGAGGTCGGAACACCTGGTAGGCGTCGTATCAACGGCCTGACAACAATGGAGAGCGATGACATGGCAGAACAAAAAGCGACCAACGTGCACTGGCACGAGGGAGAAGTGACGCGCGCTGAACGCAATCGCCTGCTAGGCCAAAAAGGCGCCACGCTGTGGTTTACCGGACTCTCCGGAAGTGGCAAGAGTACGGTGGCTGTTGCTTTGGAGAAGGTGCTGACCGAACGCGGGCACCTCACCTACCGGCTCGACGGCGACAACGTGCGTATGGGTATCAACAAAAACCTGGGTTTCTCTGCCGAGGACCGGGCCGAAAATATCCGTCGCATTGGCGAGGTCGCCAAGCTCTTCGTCGACACCGGCGTGATCGTGCTGTCCAGTTTCGTCAGCCCCTACCGGGAAGACCGCGATAACGTCCGCGCTTTGCACGAGGCTGGAGACATGGATTTCATTGAAGTCTTCGTCGATGTGCCGCTGGAAGAGGCCGAGCGGCGCGACCCGAAAGGGTTGTACAAAAAAGCGCGTGCCGGCGAGATCAAAAACTTTACCGGTATCGATGACCCCTACGAGCCGCCGCTCAAGCCGGAAATCGTACTCAAGAGCCAGGAAATGAGCTTGGAAGAAGAAGTGACCCTGCTACTCGAGTTGCTCGAACAGAGGGGCATCATCGGCCAGGCCAGCGGCAAGGTTGTTGCCAGCTAAACGGGAGATAAACACGAATGATCAAACCCCACGGATCCGATCAACTCAAGCCTTTGTTCGTTTACGACACGGAGCGTCATCACGCGCTGGTTGCGGAGGCAGAAAGTCTGCCTTCCTTGCTGCTGAACTCGGCCGCTGCCGCTAATGCCGTGATGCTCGGCGGCGGCTACTTCAATCCGCTGGAAGGTTACATGAACCTGGCCGATGCGCTGAGCGTGGCCGAAAAGCTCCAGACCACCGACGGATTGTTCTGGCCGGTGCCGGTCGTTAACCTCACCCAGGATGTCAGCGGTATCGAAGGCGCCAAGCGCATTGCCCTGCGCGATCCCAACGTCGAAGGCAATCCTGTGCTGGCGGTTATGGACGTCGACGCCATCGAGGATGTCAGCGCCGAGCAGATCGACTTCATGGCCGAGAGAATCTTCGGCACCCTCGACCCGGAGCACCCGGGCGTGGCGACCTTTAAAGGCCTGGGTAATAAACTGTTGTCGGGCAAGATCGAGGTGTTGAACTTCAGCTACTTCCAGACCGACTTCCCGGATACTTTCCGCACCGCCGTCGAAATCCGCAACGAAATCAAAGAGCGCGGCTGGAACAAAGTGGTTGCCTTTCAGACCCGCAACCCGATGCACCGCGCGCACGAAGAGCTGTGCCGCATGGCCCAAGAGCGCCTAGGGGCGGACGGTATTGTGATCCATATGCTGCTTGGTAAGCTCAAGCCCGGCGACATTCCGGCTCCGGTGCGCGATGCCTGCATCCGCAAAATGGTAGAAGTATATTTCCCGCCCAACACGGCCATGATTACCGGCTACGGCTTCGATATGCTCTATGCTGGCCCGCGGGAGGCCGTGCTGCACGCCGTGTTCCGCCAGAACATGGGGGCCACGCACTTGATCGTCGGGCGCGATCACGCGGGTGTGGGCGACTATTATGGGCCGTTCGACGCGCAGACGATTTTCGACGAGCAGGTTCCGGCCGGCGCCTTGGAAATCGACATCTTCCGTGCCGATCACACCGCCTACTCGAAGAAGCTCGACCGCGTGGTTATGATGAACGAAGCGCCGGACCACAGCAAAGAGGACTTCGTCCTCCTATCCGGTACCAAGGTGCGGGAAATGCTCAGCCAGGGCATTGCTCCGCCGCCGGAATTCTCCCGCCCGGAAGTGGCGGAAATCCTCATGCAGCATTATCAAGCTACTCAAAGCTAAGCCTGCTGCATTTATAATCGCAGCGTTCAGGGGCGGGTACCAACACAGTGCCTGCCCCTTGTTGTTACTGGCGGCGCACTATTCGTTATTAGAGCTGTCATAATATACAGTAGTGTTGCTGAGCAGCCGATAGCGCTAAACTCGTCACATTCGTATTCGGAGGCTGAAGGCGGCGTTCTTCAGTTCCATTTTCTGAACTCAAGGAGGCTTTCATGGCCAGCAGGGGCGTGAATAAGGTCATATTGATCGGTAACCTCGGACGCGATCCGGAGGTCCGCTACATGCCCAGCGGAAGCGCGGTAACCAACATCGCGGTGGCGACCTCCGAGACCTGGCGCGATAAACAAACCGGCGAACAGCAAGAGCGTACCGAGTGGCACAATGTAGTGTTCTTCAACCGTTTGGCAGAAATCGCCGGGGAGTATCTGCGGAAAGGCTCCAAAGTCTATCTGGAAGGTAGCCTGCGGACTCGCAAATGGCAGGATCGCGAAGGCCGCGACCGCTACACCACCGAGATTGTCGCCAGCGAAATGCAAATGCTCGACGGCCGCGGAGGCAGCGGTGGTGGAGGGGGCGGTGGCGGAGGCTATCAAACCCAACAACAGCCGCCGCAGTACGATGACGGTTACGGCCAGCCGAGCGGTGGCAACCAGGGCGGCGGTCAGCGGCAAGCCCCGCAGCAACAACCGCCGGTTGATGATTTCGACGACGATATCCCGTTCTAGTGAGTACCTTTTGTAGGTTTTGTTGATGATGCATATAAAGCCCCGCTTTTGCGGGGTGGTCCTGCAGCTATTTTCCGGTGCTAGCGGTTGCCGCGCACCTCGACGTAACCATCCCAGCTGGCCTGGTGGTGGTCGAGGTAGGCGGTGTCAAAGCGCCGAGCAAGCGCTCGTAGCTGTGCTCGGCATCCTTGCGGGGGGAGCGCCAGGGTGGTGGCCGGCAACGGTATAGCGGCTGCGTACGAGCACGAGACCTGCCTCCGCTATAGGCGGTCATTGCGCGGACCCAGTCCTCCCCGTGTCCAGATCCGTCGCTTCTTTGGAGCGCGGCTTTTCATAGGTAACGAGAGACACACTTGGGGTCTATCCTCAAGCGGGTGACGTACGACTTAGGAGCCGTTCTACCAGTGATGCGATGCCGCATTCGGCGTAGAGCCGTTCGGGATCCTCAACTAAAACAGCATGGCCGCCGCTAACCGTGACTGCCGTATATTCGGAGCCGGCGAGTGTCTGCCATCCTTGCATGTGTTCGGCCGTGACCAAGCGGTCTCCGCGCGGCCAGACCGAAACGATGTTGCAGTCGACTAATGGCGCGCCAGTTGGAGAATAGCTCTGTGCAAGGCGAGACATGGCGCGTAGCGCCTCACGTCCTGCCCGCAGCAGTGCTTCCTCGGGAAGCGCATCCGTCGCCATCCGCATCTTGCGCAAAAGGGCATCGATCGCTGCGTCGTCCATCAGGTGGTAGGTTGGGCCTCGAACTCCAATGTCGGAGCGGGGGAGCCAACGACGAACAGTGCCGTGGGGCGACGTGTGAGTCGAAGCGCCGTCTCAAAAGCGAGGATTGCACCGAATGAGCTGCCGACGAAGATGCACGGGACATCGGTGAGCGCCTCGACGGCCTCGGCGATCGCTGTCACGAGGGTTTCGAAAGAGGCAGAGGCCAAGGTCGCCGGATCAGGAGCTTGTAGGGCATGTACTGCAACCTCTGGCGAGACAAGCTCGCACCATGGGTCGAAGGCCGAGGCTGCCGCGCCCGCCTGCGGGAAACCGATGATCCGGGCATGTGGGTGTGCAAGGGTGGCCGACAGCTCCACGAGCTTGACCCTAAGCTCTCCACGCGCACCCCCGATGGCGTCAAGGACCTCCCCGACGGTGCGCAGGCTCATGAAGGTGACGACATCCAGGCGGCGGCGGGCCACCGCCTTCAGTGCGCCGGCAAGACGGAGCCGGTCGAGAGAGCCGAGCCCGGCTGCCGACAAAGCCTGCTGCCGGTCCGAGGGCTCGAGGCCAAAGTCTCGAAGGATGTTGTGGATGCGGTTCCCCGCTCCGTGGGCTGCACTGGGGAGGCCGGCGACTTCCGCCCTGATTGCGGTGGCGAGCGCCTCGGCGAAGTCGTCATCAAGCCGATTGTGGTCATACTGAAAGCCGACCGCTAAACGCCCGCCGGACATGTCCCAGTCGATGGCGAGCGGTACGTAGGCATCCACCGCGAAATAGCGCCTTTCAGATTCGTATACATCGCCGGCCGCCGCATCCGGTTCTGGGAACTGGATGAAATTGAAGATAGAGTCGATCAATGCGTGGGCCCCGACCCACTCGCGCAGCCGTTCTTGCGAGACCGCCTTGTGCGCGAAGGCCTTCTGATCGAAGTGATCGAAAGCCACTGCAATTTCTGCAATCTCCGTTCCCTCAACGGGGACTGGTAGGACGTTGAGGAACATCCCAACGGCGTTCTCACTACCGTAGACTTCCGGCCGTAACGAGGTGACGACACCGAGGCTCGAGATGGGCCCGCGCAAGCGATTCAGCGCACGCGCGTGAAGCGCGAAGAGGAGGGCTTTACGTGACGCGCCAAGTTGTTGAGAAGCCGCCGCGAGCGCAGCATTCGCCTCGTATGAGACGCAGACGTCGACTTGACGCATGTCTGCGATGTCGTTGGGGCCGCGGGGTACTGTAAGTGGCTCGGGCTCGGGCTCGGGACGGCTAGCGAAGGCACTGCGCCAGAAGGTTGCGCTGGCCTGGCTGGTTGAAGTCTCCGCTATATTCTGTGCCAGGGCTTCAAACACCGCGATGTCTGAGGTCGGGGCAAACGACCGGCCCTGATAACGGTGGACGAGCTCGGCGATCATAGCGTTAAGGCTCATGCCGTCGAGCGCCGCGTGATGCTCTGCGACGATGACATCAAAACGGGACGGGGCGCGGATGAAGACGGAGAAGCGCACGAGGTCGCCCTCGGTCGGAGCAAAGTGGCGGTCGCGCTCGCGGAAAACCGCGTCTGTAACGATCCGGTCAGCCTCGGCTTCGTCAAGCGCGGATAGATCCTCGACCTGCACCGGTCGGTAGACGAGGCGGTGGTCGAAGACTAACGTGAGACCGGCCTCGCCGATAAGGACGCGTGCCGCAAGCACGGGGTGAGCTCGCCGCATTGCCGCGACTGCCTCGCTAAAGCGTTCAGCATCGAAGGGCGCCCGCACTGGTGTCACCGTCGCATTGTGGTAGATCCGGGCGTCGCCGCGCGTAAGGGTAGCGAGTAACATGGCCTGCTGCAGACTCGACGGCGTCCAGGCCGTACCGTCTGTAGTGGGCGCCAGCTTGTGTATATTGACCTCGCTCTGGGGCGGTCTACTCCTAAGGACGGCAGCGCAAAAATCGGTGAAGACCGGATGCTCGTTGAGCGTCTTTAGGCTGAACGGGAAGCCTGCCTTGCGGGCCTGCGACTGCAGCATGATCGCGCGGATGGAGTCACCGCCCTTCAGGTAAAAGTTATCGCTCTCGTCAAACTCGGGGTTGCGTAGCACCTTGCGCCATAGCTCGAGCATAGCGTGACGCGGCGCGGAATGGTCGGCTGACGCCGGCTCGTCTTTGGCGAGGAGACCGGCGACGGTTGGCGTCGCGTTCAGCGCGGCGAGGTTAATTGAAATGCCGGCTTTACGAGCTTGCGACTGCATCATGATAGCTCGAATCGAATCGCCGCCATTGTGGAAGAAGTTGTCCGTCTCCCTGAGATCGGGCTTGCGTAGAACGCGACGCCAGATCTGAAGCAGAGTCTGCCGCTTACGCGCAGTAGATGCCGTCGCGCTGGCGATCTCTTGCTCCGGCTGATTCGGAATGCCGCATGACGCCCTGGAAGAGCGTGCTTTCGCCGCCTCTACTGCATCGATGCGGGCGAAAAGCGCCGTGTGGTCGAGCTTCCCCTGCGGCGTCATCGGCAGGTCGTCGAGGACGATGATTGGGGAGGGCAGCATATAGGCCGGAAGGTGGGCAGCGAGAAACTGGTGTAATGAAGCGGAGTCCGCAGTGGTTGCAGCGGGCAGCGACTGGGAGAAGTTTGCCGCATCGGCGCAGCTGTAGGAGCCGTCACGGCGGACCGCGACGCAGTTCCAGCGGTCAGTGCCGCGTAGGAGTTCGTCCTGAGTAACGCGGACCTCGAAACCCCTGTCCTTTAGCAGCTCTGAGATAACCTGAACTCGCCCGGAGGTGCTGCCGTCCGGATCGTCGTGGATCTCAAGAGCGACCGAGCGGATGATTGAGAAATGGCGGGGCTCAATGCCATAAAGGACGTCAAGCTCGGCCCGTTGCACATCGATCTTGAGGAGGTCGATGCGCTCGATACCGAGCTCGTCTATGACATCGGACAGGCGGCGTAGCTCGCATATGTGCGTCTCGCCGTCGAAGCGGCCCTGCAACAGTTCGTCCAAATTTTCGCGCAGGATCGAGGCGTTTTCGTCGCCCTTCACCGCGGAGTTGGATAGAAACGTCTCGATGACCGACATCTCGGCGCCGGCATCGGCGTCCTGAGATCGCCCCGACATCATCGAATAACCGGGGTAGTAGGTAAATTCGGTTTCGCCCTGCTTACTCGCGAGGGCGCAGGGGAGGATAGTGGTCTTTGGGGCGTACGCCGCCACGTTGCGGGCGAGGCGCTCGCGGATAGGGGTGAGCGGCTCGAAGGCATAAATCCGCGCTTCAGGCACATGCTGAGCAACGAAGATCGTGAACATGCCAATATTGGCGCCGACATCGAATACGACCGCGCCCGACGGATACGGGAGCTGTGGGTCGGTGTAGATCTTGTCCTCGAAGATCTCCTTGTACTGGTAGTGCGTCTCGTTGGCGTTGACGCTCGCGACGCGTAGTCCGTTCGGAAGGTCGACGTAGAGCGTTCCATCGTCCGGAGCGTGCGCTCCGGCGGAGGTTACCGCCGCCACGATGCGCGGCGCACCTTCGTCTCGATCGTCGAGTACTATGGCTGCTCGCTGCACCAACGGATGCTGCTCAAGGCGGTGACGGATCTCACCTAGCTCCAGGCGCTGGCCCCCGATTTTCACCTGATCGTCGTTGCGCCCGACAAAGGCAAGGCTGTCGTCGGCCAGGCGGCGTACGAGATCGCCGGACCGGTAGGCCCTGCCCCCCGATGGGGCTTTGATGAACTTCGCTGATTCAGCCGCCGAGGCTCCGATATAGCCCTGCGCGACGCCAGCGCCAGATATTAGCAGTTCGCCGACCGCGCCGGCAGGAACCTCGTACCCGTGTTCGTCGACGACCGCGATGGACATGTTGGGTAACGGTGCTCCGAGGTTAACGTAGCCTTTCTCGCCGATACGGGCGACGAGCGTGTTTACTGTCGCTTCCGTCGGACCGTAGACGTTCCATGCCTCACAACTTGCCCAGCTTGCGACGGTGTCCCAGAGTGACTGGCTGATCGGTTCCCCCCCGATCAGAATGCGTTCGGGGAGGCCTTCCGCTGAGGTGCCGAACCCGTGCTCGATCATCGCATCTAGGATGGTCGGTGTGGCGTCGAGAACGTTGAGCTGCTCGGTGTGCACAAACGCCGCCAATGCTTCGGGGTCTCGCCGAACGGACTGCGGAACGACGACGAGAGTACGGCCGCGGGTGAGCTGGAAAAGCTGCTTCATGCTGGCGTCGAAGGCGAGGGGCGCATTGAGCGAAATTCGAAGCGGCGCTTTCGTGCGGGCGTAGATGGTCGCATCGAGCGCGTCGACTAGGTTTGCCACCGAGTGGTGTGCGACCGCTACTCCCTTCGGTGTGCCTGTCGTGCCAGACGTGAAGAGTAGGTAGGCCGTGTCGGTTGGAGCGGGTGCTACTGAGGGCGCAAGGTTCGGTGGATGGCCCAACGCCGGCAGAACTTTGCCTGGCATTACCCGGTTGGCCCTCTCAATGCTGTCGAGCTGCGCGACGGCGTGCGTTGCCGAGGCAAGGCGCGCGATATCCGCGACGCGATGATCCGGGCTATCCGGTAGGATGGGCACACAGACCATGCCTGCCCGCAGCACGCCGAACATCGCGACAATCGCGTCGAGCGAACGGTCTGCGAGGATGAGAACGCGGTCGCCCACAGTCCCCCGTTCGACCAACGCCGCAGCGAGCGCGGTGACGTGCCCGTCAAGCTCGGCGAAGCGTGTTGCCGTGCCCTCTGCGATGACAGCGGTTCGGTGTGCGAAGCGACTCACCGCATCCGCGTATAGGTCGATGAGGTTACGTTCAGAGAATCTCGGTGGGGCAAAATCCGGCGGCTGCTGTCCTGCAATCTCGGCGAGCGGAGCGTCTGTGCCTGTAGCCGCGGTGCCGAGGGCGGTTGCAATCGCGCCGGCGAGGCGCCCGGCAGCGTTCTCGTCCACCCCGGCGAGGTCGGTTTCAACGAGGACGCTTGTCGCGTCGGGTCCGGCCAATAGGGTGACGCCAATTTGCGCGATCTCCGGCAGACGTACCGAGATATCCGCATCCGTAAAGGGGTGTGCCAACCGGCCGAACTCAATGCAGGCTACGAGGCAGCGCGGCGCACCGTGTGCGCCGAGAGCGCCAAGCTGAGCGGCCTCCTCGTAGGCGGCGATGGCCTCCATGACGACCTGGCCTGTACGGTCGACCGACTGCAGGGCAGCGTGTGGGATCCGTAGCGGTACGCGACAGCGGAATGGTCCGGCGACAGCCGCAAACTCGTCGAACAGGCGACCGTCGACGGAAAGGGACACCTGCACGGTTCCGTCGTCGGCAGCCTGCAGGTAGGGTGCGAGGCAGGCGATTGTGGTGACCGTCCCCTTGAGAGCAGCAGGGGCACTGGTCTCTATGCGTCGGACGGCACGCATGAGGCGCCGCGCCGAGTTTGGGGATGTTAGGAGGTCGACCGAGCTATCGTGGGACACCTCGGTCGTTCCCGCTATTACCTGCCCGCGACACCACTCTGAAAAGTGCCAATAGCTCAGGTCCTCGTGCGGCTCCTTCTCTGTCAGAAGTAGCAGGAGGCCATCGACATCGCTGACGTAAGGCGGCGTCGCGAGTGCGAGTCGGCCGATACCGTCCTCGGAACGCAGGAAGTGGATAGCGAGCGCCGTGTCGTCGCTTGGGTGGAACCGTTTTGCCAAGCTGGCCTCGAACGCGTCTTCGTTGTCGTGCTCGGTCACGACCACGCGGCCACCGCGTGCAACCTGTAGCGGCGCGGTGTCCACCGTCGGTGGCATGATCCGCGTCCCGAAGGTCGGATGGCGCGAGACGGCTGCATCGAGTGCGCTACGAACGTTGCTCACGGCAGGTGGTCTTGTCCACCCGACCATCACCACGGGATGGTTGAGTTCGCCAGCGGAATAAGCGCGGAATGCGGCGCTCTGCAGGGGCGCGCGGGGACGCGGTCGGTGTCGTTTCCGACGGGGTGGGGGTGCAGTATCGTGTTCATCTCAAACATCCCTTTCCAAGAGGCCGGTCATACTAACGAGAACGGTGCGAGCTCCCTCGAAGGGCGCGCGGCCGTGCAGGCAGCGGGCATTGTCAAGCATCATTACGTCGCCCTTCTTCCATGTGAAAGCGTGTGCCGCACGCGCATAGACCAGGCGCAGGTGCCGCACCATCTGGTCGGGAATCGGCGCGCCATCGCCGAACAGGACGTTGCGTGGCAGGCCGTCCTCGCCGTAAGCGTCTACGAGCGCCTCGCGAAGGTCGTTGTCCATAGCGGCGGGGTGGAAAATGTGCGCATGGTTGCAGAATAGGCGTTCGCCGGTGATGCGGCTGCGCAGGAAACCGGCCTGAGGCTGCTCGGTGCGCAGGTGGTCCCATGAGATCCACTCACAGCGGATGCCATTTGCCTGGCAGTAGCGCTCGACGTCATCGCGGCTGGAAGTTTGAAACGCGGATTGCCAGTCCATATCGATCTCGGGTCGGAAGTTGCGTACGTAGATGAGGCCCCGCGTTAGGAATTCGTCGCGCACTGCGGAGTCAATGGCGGCGGTGGTTCTGTGCTCGTCGGCGACCGGCGTTTCACCACCCTTAGCGGCTACCTCCTCGGCAAAGAAGAATATCCGCGCCGGTATGCGGCGAGCGAAGGACATCTCGTGGTGGAGGTCGATCCAACTCGAGGAGGAGAACTCAGTTGAGGTGAAGACCCCATCGACGACCTCCCGGCGTACCGCCGCGCGTTCCATATAAGGCAGTGTTTCGGCACCGAAGGCGAGTACCGCCGCACGGAACTCGGCGGCATTGTTTACGGAGAAGCCGGTGAAGAGGAGCCCACCGGAGCGCTCGAGCTCGGCTTCCAGGTCGGAGGCATGCCGGCAGACGAAGTCGGCGAGTGCGACTCCCGGCGCCGCGCGGGATGATCGCGAGGAAGGCGGTCTCGGTATCGACATGAGTGCTAACCAACGGCGAGGCGGGAGCCTTGATCAGCGTGATGGGCGATTGGGGAAACGGTTGTCTCGCCATGCTGGTTCATCCTTGGTGGGGAGCACGTAAGGGCGCGGCGCGGTCGGCGTACGGACCCGCCATCAGCGTGAGCACCTCCCGCTCGCCGGTGAACGAGTCGCGGCCGTGTTGCGAGAGCATGTTGTCGAGCAGGAGTATGTCGCCCCCCTGCCAGTCGAACTCTACGGTGGCCTCGTCAACGGCGCCGCGTAGTAGTGCGAGGTCGTCGGCGGAGAACGCCTCTCCGTTCCCGAAGCACGTATTGGTGGGAACGTTCTGCAAGCCGACCGCGTCGATGAGCGCCTCGGCGAGGCCGGGCTCGAGACTCGTCACATGAAAAACAGCGCGTGGTTGAACCAGACAAGCTCGCCCGTGACCGGGTGCTTCTGAAAGGCCGAGCGTAGCTGTGTGGTGCGTAGGCGATCGTCATCTTCCCAGGTCAGGCTGATGCCCCGAGACTCGCAGAACGCTTCCACTGTCGCCTTATCTTCGGTCTGGAACGCAGTGCGCCAGTCGATGCCGAGACCCGGGGTGTAGACGCGCCGGTACATCACGCCATATTCAAGAAACTTGGAGCGCAGAGGCTCGGATAGGGCCGAGAGGATCTTGCGATTGTCGGCTATCGGTGTATTGCCGCCGCTCGCGGCCTTCTTGCGGCAAAAGAAGCTAATCAGGCAAGGCCAATTTAAAGTGTAGGACTGCTCGCTGTGCATGGCGATCTTCTGGTGCGCCGGGTGGTCCGTGGAGGTGTAGACCTTCTCGGCAACCGCGGTGCGCGGCGAGGAGCGCTCAGTGTAGGTTAGGATGTTGGGCTCGAGCTGGGCGAGAGCCGCACTGAAGTCGGTCGCCTCGCTCACGGCGAATCCGCGGAACAAAATCGCGCCGTGCTCGACGAGCAACCGCTCGATCATGGGTTTGGCGCTCGCAATATAGTCAGTAAGGCTCTCCCTTCCTGCAGCCTCTACCATGAACGGGAACGGCTTTTCGGCTTGAGATCGTGCTTGCGCAACGGCGCCCAAAAAGGATCGAGATTGGCGTAGCGTCATTCCGTTCTCCTTCACAGCAGGGTTGCCAGTTTGCCGGCGATGTTCTCGAACGTACGATGCCATGTCTTGAGGCGCATCGTTTCGAAGCATGCTGGGTGTGCCGTCCAGACGGCGTCCACATGGCCACCGCGCTCCTCCAGCCAGAGCGTGAGCGGAAGCCTTGCCGACGGATTCGGTCGGAAACGGACGATAATGGGGCTGCCGGCAGTGGTGTCGGGCGATTCGGAGTGCCAGCCGTAGGCGATTGCGTACGGAACCCAACCGGGCTCGCCGCGCCGTGTCCGGACTGCCGACAGCACAGACTCGATGCCAACATGGCTATGTGCTACGTGATAGAACACGCGACGGCCGGCCGCATCGAGGCGCTCCTCCAGGGTTACACCGAATGCGCGCGACCAGTAGATGGGTAGCGTATTCACGTGGCAGTCGATGGCGTTAATGTTCCCCTGGTGGCGATCGACGAGGGTGATCCCAATTGAGAGGTCGCCGACGCCGGTAAGCATCGACGCACATTCGGCGAAAAGACCGAAGCCTACCGCCGCGGCCGTCAGGTTAAGCGCGCCCGCAGCCCTGCGGATCGCGGCGACGGCGGTATCGGACAGCGGCTCGCGGAGGATGTGTGCGGCACGCGCATCGGTTGCAGCCCAGGCAAGGAGCTGTGCTTGGGCGAGCTCCACGGAGAGTCGTTCGATGAATGCAGCATCGTCCTCGGCGTCCCTGACAGGCACGCGTAAGGAGGGTAGGGGAGGAAGAGCCTGACCGGCGAGGTGCGCGGCGAGTTCGTCGCGCAGGATATTGAGTGACCAGCGGTCGAATATGGCATGGTCAGCGACGATCCGAGCGGCTGCTCCTCCCGGAATCTTGGTAATCGCCGCCGTGAACGGATATGCGCTCGACAGATGCCGGTCGACCGCCCCTTCCCAGCCGTGGTCTTCTTCGCAAGTGCAGACCGGATCTTCCGCTGCATCGATCGCCATGCGCCGCAGGTTTTCTTCATCTAGAGCAATAGCCGTATGTAGAGAGGGGTGGCGCGCGACCACCTCTCGCACGGCGAGCGCAAGAGCCTCGGGTGGCAGCGTGGTCTCGACCTCGACGAACAGGAGGTATGCAACCGGATCCTCAGCCATCTCCTGCGCGAGCCACATCTGTCGCTGGGCTTGCGTCACGGCCATTGGATCGGGTTTGATCGACGCGAGGCGGCTGGGGCTCTCCTTTGCATTTGCCAGGAGTTGGCGCAGCCCGTCCGGGCTTGCGGCGCGGAATGCCGCGGCGAGCGCCACGGCCCGCCCGCTGGCTTCGCGCAGATACGCAATTATCCGCACGAGGTCCATCGAGCTCGCCCCGTGCAGGAAAATCGGAGCTGATGCCGGCAGGTCGGATCGGCCGAGGACCGCTTGTAGGGCCTCGTCGACCATATCCGTCGCGCTACTGCCTCGCCCTGCGGAGGGTGGGGGGAGCGCATTCTTGTCGAGCTTCCCGCTCGTCGTCGTCGGGAACGAGGGCAGCAGGTCGTAGCTCAGCGGATGCATATAGACGGGGAGCTTGGCGGCGACCTGGCCCTTGATGCTCTCGAGGAGATCTTCTTCGTTGCTGTTACCCTGCGTCGGCACCACGTAGGCCGCGAGCCCCAGGCGTTGCGCACCGAACTGCGCAACGATCACTGTGGCCTGAGCGACGTCCGGCACGCTCATGATGACATGCGCAATCTCGGATAGCTCAATCCTGTGGCCGTCTATTTTGACTTGATCGTCGAGGCGGCCGAGGCAATGCAGATCCCCGGACGGTAGCCGGTGGGCGCGGTCCCCGGTACGGTACATACGCTTACCGACGTAGGGTGGGGCGGTACAGGTTACGAACCGTTCATCTGTGAGGTCCGGGCGGTTGATGTATCCGGCTGCCTGGCCTTCCCCGAGCAGGCATAGTTCCCCTAGCGCTCCGTCGGCGACCGGCTGCAGGTCCGTGTCCATGACAACCGCCTCGGTCCCTGGCAGCGGCATGCCGATGGGAACGCTGTCGCCGACATCCCGCGGGACGAGGTACTCGGTCGAGTAGATCGTGTCCTCGGTCGGGCCGTACAGGTTGAAGACTCGTCGGACGCCTTGATCATACAGCCTGCGGGCAAGGCGGCCGTGTAACACCTCGCCGACAAGAATTACCGTCTGCACCGTAGGGGGGAGTCGTGTGAGGGATAGGACGGCGGATAATGCGGACGGCGCGCAGTTGACGAGCGTAACCTCTCGCCCGACGTGTTCCTCGGCGAGGGAGAGCGCGCTGTCGACGATCTCAAGCGCGCCACCGCAGCCGAGCGGCGCAAAGAGCTCTAGGATCGAGATATCAAACGCATAGGAGGTGGACCCGAGTACGAGGGCGAGATCTGGCCCAAACCGCTCGCGAGCCCAGACCATCCTGCGCGCCGCTGAGCGGTGCCGGATCATGACTCCCTTTGGGCGGCCTGTGCTGCCCGAAGTGAAGAGCACGTAGGCAAGGTCGTCGGGCGCAACGACTGCGGGATCGTAGCCAAGTCGCTCGCCGCCAGCGCGATTAAGGGGAAGCCGCGCAACCGATTCCGGAAGCCCTTGCGCGCACGCGATGTCATCGGTCAGGAGATATCGGCAGGATGCTGTTTCGAGCATGTAGGCAACGCGATCGCGCGGGAAGGCTCTGTCAACGGGCATGTAAACCGCGCCCAACACCATAATCCCGTAGACGGCTGCTACTGCGTCAAACCCGCGCCTGGCCATCAGGGCGACAACATCGCCTTGCCTAACACCGGCCGCAGACAGGAACGCTGCCACCTCTTCGGACCGTGCAAGCAGATCCTCGTAGGAAAAGTCCTGTCCATTGTCCCTGATAGCGCGCCGGGTCAGAATGCCCGCATCCCGGCAAATTTGGAAAATGGTGCGTGAAGCAAATCAATCATAGAGCCCCCTTCATGATCGATTAAAACAGGAGGGGCCACATGCTAAGCACAAGCACCACACCCATCGCCATATTGAAGCGCTTAAGATGAGCCGGATCGGAGAGGGTTTGCCGCAAACTCACTCCAAAACCCGCCCAGATGGATACGCAAGGAAGGTTGATCAAGGTAAACACAGACGCGATTACCAAGACCGATAGGAGTGGGCTATCCGTGTTGGTGTAGATCGCCATCGCGGTGGTGGCCATGACCCAAGCCTTGGGGTTGACCCATTGGAACCCTGCCGCCTCGAGAAAAGTGATCGGCTGGTTTCTCTCAACGCTGCCCTCCGCGATAGAGCGCGTCATTGCGATCCGCCAAGCGAGGTAGAGGAGGTAGGCGCCTCCAGCTATTTGCAGTGCAAGATGGAATGCTGGGAAAGTTGTCAGTAATGCGCCTAGACCAGCCCCAACAGCGATCAAGAGCGCAAAAAAACCTACAGAAATGCCCAGCATATGAGGGATGGATCGAAGGAAACCGAAGTTGACGCCTGAGGAAAGCAGCATGAAGTTGTTGGGGCCAGGGGTGACCGAGGTAACAAACGCATAGCCGATCAGTGCCATATACACGCTGTTGCTCATGATATATCCCTTTATTAGGCCGCTTTCCTAGTAAACACGCCTGCCCTTGTATACCGCCAGGCGGTACGCTCCGGCACTACGAGTTAGCATGTTTAGGCCCTATCAGCAGACCGCCTGAGTTGAGGTGGTCGCGTGGAAACCCCTCATGACCGAGGGCTTCATTACTTTTTGATTATGCTGGTTTTTTCTTTTGTCTGATTAGCTTGAGTATTGTCCAGGCCGGATGGCCCGTCAACCTCTTGTGGCTGGTTTAGAAAATGCGAATTTGATTCTTGTGGAATCTGATCTGAAAGTGCTCCAGAAGCGGCACCTAACGGTTTGCCGGCTAGGTCGGTAGGTTCTCGCCACAGTTTTACGGAAGGAGTGCCGTTATCTCCTCATTCCTGTTCGTTGCCGTTACCAGAACCTAACCACAACAAAGCAATCATCCCGCTAAAGCACGACGAACCTCTTGAAAGGCAAGCCTCAGTTGTCAGGAAAAACCCTTTTGCCCGGCGGAACCTTACACAGCTGCGAATCTTGAAAAGATTGTCGACAATAAACAGGCTTCCCTCCCGATTTCCCTTGAGTACCGCTGTTATGAAGATTCATTGTCGACAAAATGACCATAAAACCGATAGGATACCTATCGGCAAGCGCTGATTGCCCGCTCACGGGTAGTCCATTGTCGACAATTTGCCGGATCTATCCTGTTAAGGCTGACCTATGGACACTGCTCTTGCCAACGACAACCGTACGCTGGCCGAGCGGGTTTTCACCCGCTTGCAGGACGATATCGTCCTCGGTGTGTTCGAACCCGGCCAGAAACTTGGCGAGGCCGAGCTGGCGGCCCGCTACGGCGTTAGCCGTGGCCCGCTGCGGGAGGCAATTCGGCGCTTGGAAGCACGCAAGCTGCTGGAGCGCATCCCCCACGTCGGCACCCGAGTGGCGGCGTTGGAACTGCGCGAATTGATCGAGATCTATCGAGTGCGGGAAGCCCTGGAGGGCCTGGCGGCGCGTTGGGCGGCCGAGCAGATGGGCGCGGCGGAGATTGCCGGTCTTTGGGAGTTGCTGGAGCAACACGAGCAACAGCAGGATCTGCAGGAGGATGTCGCCTACTATCAGCGCGAGGGCGATCTCGATTTTCACTACCGCATCATCCAGGGCAGCCACAACGGCACTTTGGTCGATCTGTTGCTCAATGAAATCTACTACCGCGTGCGTCGTTACCGCTATCAAGTCTCGCTGAATCTCCACCGCCCACAGCGAGCGCTGGACGAGCATCGACGGATTGCCGAAGCCATTGCTGCGCGCGACGGCGAACTGGCCGAACTGCTTATGCGCCGGCATATCAGCCGTGCGCGCAAATATCTGGAAAACCACGACGATTGATGCTTATGAACACACAATACCGCAAGCCTCTGCCGGGAACCCGGCTCGACTACTTCGATGCCCGCGCCGCCGTCGAGGCCATCCAGCCTGGCGCCTACAGAAAACTCCCGTATACCTCGCGCGTGCTGGCGGAAAATCTGGTGCGCCGTTGCGAGCCGGAGCTGTTGACCGATGCCTTGCAGCAGCTCATCGGACGTAAGCGCGATCTCGATTTTCCCTGGTACCCCGCCCGGGTCGTGTGCCATGACATCCTCGGCCAAACCGCCCTAGTCGATCTCGCCGGCTTGCGCGACGCCATTGCGGAAAAAGGCGGCGATCCGGCCAAGGTCAACCCAGTCGTGCCGACCCAGCTCATCGTCGACCACTCGCTGGCGGTGGAGTGCGGCGGTTACGACCCGGACGCCTTTGCGAAAAACCGCGCGATTGAAGAGCGGCGCAACGAGGATCGCTTCCATTTCATCAATTGGACCAAGCAAGCCTTTCACAACGTCGACGTCATCCCGCCGGGCAACGGCATCATGCATCAGATTAATCTGGAGCGGATGTCGCCGGTGGTGCACGCGGTCGACGGCGTGGCCTTCCCCGACACGCTGGTCGGCACCGATAGTCATACGCCGCACGTCGACGCCCTGGGCGTGATTGCTATCGGCGTTGGCGGCCTGGAGGCCGAGAGCGTGATGCTCGGCCGCGCCTCGTGGATGCGGTTGCCGAACATCGTCGGTGTGGAGTTGACCGGCAAGCCGCGGCCAGGAACTACCGCCACCGACATCGTGCTGGCGTTGACCGAATTTTTGCGAAAAGAACGTGTGGTTTCCACCTATCTGGAGTTCTTCGGCGAGGGTGCGGCGCACCTGACGCTGGGGGATAGGGCCACGATCTCCAATATGACGCCCGAGTATGGCGCCACGGCGGCGATGTTTTACATCGACCAACAGACTATCGATTACCTCAAGCTCACCGGTCGCGAGGACGAGCAGGTCAAGCTGGTGGAAACCTACGCTAAAGAGGCCGGTCTATGGGCCGACTCGCTTGCCGAGGCCGACTACGAGCGGGTGCTACGTTTCGACCTCTCGCAAGTAGTGCGCAATATCGCCGGTCCGTCAAATCCGCACAAGCGGGTCGCTACCACTGAGCTCGCCAAGCGGGGTATTGCCGGTAAGGTGGAGCGCGAAGCCGGGCTAATGCCCGACGGCGCCGTCATTATCGCAGCCATTACCAGCTGCACCAACACGAGTAACCCGCGCAACGTGGTGGCGGCGGGGCTTTTGGCGCGCAAGGCCAACGAATTGGGCCTGACTCGCCAGCCCTGGGTGAAGACCTCGCTGGCGCCCGGCTCCAAAGCTGTGCAGTTGTACCTGGAAGAATCTGGCCTATTGCCGGAGCTTGAAAAACTGGGTTTTGGCATTGTCGGTTTTGCTTGCACCAGTTGTAATGGCATGAGCGGCGCGCTGAACCCCGCGATCCAGCAGGAAATCGTCGACCGCGATCTCTACGCCACCGCCGTATTGTCCGGCAACCGTAACTTCGACGGCCGCATTCACCCCTACGCCAAACAGGCCTTCCTGGCCTCGCCGGCGCTGGTGGTGGCCTACGCCATCGCCGGCACCATCCGCTTCGATATCGAAAAGGATGCGCTGGGTACGGACCTGGATGGCAAGCCTATTACCCTGAAAGATCTCTGGCCGAGCGACGAGGAGATCGACGCCATCGTCGAGCAACACGTCAAGCCCGAGCAGTTCCGGCAAGTCTACGAGCCGATGTTCCAGCTTAAAGTGGAAGCCGGCGAGGCGGTCAGCCCCTTGTACGACTGGCGGCCGATGAGCACCTATATTCGGCGCCCGCCCTATTGGGAAGGAGCGCTGGCGCGCAAACCCAGCCTCACGGGCATGCGGCCGCTAGCGGTATTGGGCGATAACATCACCACCGATCACCTGTCGCCCTCGAACGCCATCCTGCCCGATAGCGCCGCCGGTGAGTACCTAGCCAAAATGGGGCTGCCGGAGGAGGACTTTAACTCCTATGCCACCCACCGCGGCGACCATCTCACCGCACAGCGGGCCACCCTGGCTAACCCCAAGCTGCTTAACGAAATGGTGCAGGAGGGCGGCGAGGTCAAACAGGGCTCGTTGGCACGCATCGAGCCCGAGGGCCGGGTTACCCGGATGTGGGAAGCAATCGAGACGTATCAAGCACGGGAGCAACCGCTGATTATCATCGCTGGCGCCGATTATGGTCAGGGCTCGTCGCGGGATTGGGCGGCGAAGGGCGTGCGTCTAGCCGGCGTGGAGGCCATTGTCGCCGAAGGCTTCGAGCGCATTCACCGCACCAATCTGGTTGGCATGGGCGTGCTGCCGCTAGAGTTCAAACCCGGCACCACGCGCAAAACCTTATCGATCGACGGCACCGAAACCTTCGACGTGCACGGCGCGCTAAAGCCGGGCGCCGATCTTACCCTGGTAATTCGTCGCCGTAGCGGCGAGACGGTCGAAGCGCCGGTGACCTGTCGGCTCGACACCGCCGAAGAAGTTTCCATCTACGAGGCGGGTGGTGTGTTGCAGCGCTTCGCGCAAGACTTTCTCGAAGCCGAAGCGGTGGAGGCTTAAGGTATGGCACGAGCAGCGCAAATCAAAGTGCCTGCGACCTATATGCGCGGGGGCACCAGCAAAGGGGTGTTCTTCCGGCTGGAGGACTTACCCGTCGCCGCACAAATACCTGGAGCGGCGCGCGATGCCTTCTTGCTACGGGTGATCGGCAGCCCCGACCCTTACGGCAAGCATACCGACGGTATGGGCGGTGCAACATCGAGCACGAGCAAGACGGTTATTTTGGCGCCGAGCACGCAGCCGGAGCACGATGTCGATTACTTGTTCGGCCAAGTTGCCATCGATAAAGCCTTCATCGACTGGAGCGGCAACTGTGGCAACCTCACCGCCGCCGTGGGCGCATTCGCTATCGAAAGCGGGCTGGTGGCAGCCGAACGGATTCCCCGCAACGGCGTCTGCGCAGTGCGCATTTGGCAGGCGAATATCGGCAAGACTATTGTCGCTCACGTGCCGATTGCCGACGGCCAGGTGCAGGAAACCGGGGATTTTGAACTCGACGGCGTGACCTTCCCGGCGGCCGAAGTGCAGATCGAGTTCATGGATCCGGCCGCCGGCGACGGCGCCTTATTCCCCACTGGGAATACGGTGGATGAGCTGGAAGTGCCGGGTATCGGCACGCTGCGGGCAACGCTGATCAACGCCGGTATCCCGACTATTTTCGTCAACGCCGAGGACATCGGCTACAGCGGCACGGAGCTACAAGAGGCGATCAATGGCGATTCGGAACGCTTAGCCTTTTTCGAGACCTTGCGCGCTCATGGCGCGCTACGTATGGGCTTAGTTGAGCGTATCGAGGAGGCGACGCAACGCCAACACACCCCAAAAATCGCTTTCGTCGCCCCGGCGCGGCCCTACACCACCTCCAGCGGTAAAACGGTGAATGCCGACGAGGTCGATTTGTTGGTGCGGGCTTTGTCGATGGGTAAGTTGCACCACGCCATGATGGGTACGGCGGCGGTGGCCATCGGCACCGCCGCGGCGATCCCGGGCACGCTCGTTAGCGACGCCGCTGGTGGCGGCGAGCGCAACGCCGTGCGCTTCGGTCATCCCTCCGGCATCTTGCGCGTCGGTGCCGAGGCGAGCCGACAAGGCGGCTGCTGGCGCGTGACCAAAGCCGTTATGAGCCGTAGCGCACGGGTGCTGATGGAAGGCTGGGTGCGCGTGCCAGGCGATGCTTTCTAGCGGCCTGAGGCCACAAAGGCTGTGGCGTCTCGCCTGAGCACGGGCAGGGCCGGGGCTCGCGAAATTCAGGCGGAGCCCGTTCGGCGCCGCTGCGATATCTTGGCTTTCCGTAGGCTCTTATCGGTGGGGGATGTCGGGCTTCGGCTTCGCCTCAGCCCAACCTACCGAGCTTGCGGTGGCCCCGGTTTTCCGCAGGATTAATCGCGCTGGTCGATGGACACGAAGCGGCGATTTTCCGGGCCGACATAGTTGGCGCTGGGGCGGATGATCTTGTTATCCACCCGCTGCTCCATGATGTGGGCCGCCCAGCCGCTGGTGCGGGCGATGACGAATAAGGGCGTGAACATTGCTGTCGGTACGCCCATCGCGTGATAGGACACTGCCGAGAACCAATCCAGATTCGGGAACATCTTTTTGATGTCCCACATCACGCTCTCCAGGCGCTCGGCGATGTCGAACATTTTTATGTCGCCGTTTTCCGCCGCCAAGCGCCGCGCGACTTCCTTGATGACTTTGTTACGCGGGTCGCTGATCGTGTAAACCGGATGCCCGAAGCCGATGACGACTTCTTTGTTCGCGACCCGCTGGCGGATGTCCGCTTCGGCCTCGTCCGGCGTTTGGTAGCGCTGCTGGATATCGAAGGCCACCTCGTTGGCGCCGCCGTGCTTAGGCCCGCGTAGGGCGCCGATTGCGCCGGTAATGGCGGAGTACATATCCGAGCCGGTACCGGCCACCACTCGTCCGGTAAAGGTCGAGGCGTTGAATTCGTGCTCGGCGTAGAGGATCAGGGAGGTGTGCATGGCACGCACCCAGGATTCGCGCGGCTTCTCCCCATGCAACAAGTGCAGGAAGTGGCCGCCGATGGAGTCGTCGTCGGTTTCTACCTCGATACGGCGGCCGTTATGGCTGAAGTGGTACCAGTACAACAGCATCGAGCCCAAAGAGGCCATCAAACGGTCGGCAATGCTGCGGGCGCCGGCTGCGTTGTGATCGTCCTTCTCCGGTAGGCAGCAACCGAGCACGGACACTCCGGTGCGCATCACATCCATCGGGTGGGCGGAGGCGGGGAGTTGCTCCAGCGCGCCTTTGACCGCTGCCGGCAGGCCGCGCAGCGCTTTTAGCTTGCTCTTGTAAGCGGTCAGCTCGGCTTGGTTGGGTAGCTTGCCGTGAACGAGCAAATAGGCGATTTCCTCGAACTCGCAGGCTTCGGCCACGTCGAGGATGTCATAGCCGCGATAGTGTAGGTCGTTGCCGCTGCGGCCTACGGTGCATAGCTCTGTGTTGCCCGCGGCGACGCCGGATAAGGCGACCGACTTTTTCGGTTTCGGCTTAACGGTCTCGTTCATTCTTGATTCTCCTTGCTGAACAGTGCGTCGAGCTTTTGCTCATAAGCGTGATAGCCGAGAAACTCATACAATTCGGCGCGTGTTTGCATCAGCGGTAGCACCGATTCCTGGCTGCCTTGTTCGCGTACCGTACGGTAGACCTTGAGTGCGGCCTGGTTCATGGCGCGGAATGCTGACAGCGGATACAACACCAGGCGGACGCCGGCCTCTCCTAGCTCTTCGCGGCTGAACAAGGGCGTCGAGCCGAACTCGGTAATATTAGCCAGTACGGGCACTTTTACCGCCTTGCTGAACTGGCGATACATGTCGAGCTCGGTCATCGCCTCAGGAAAGATCATATCGGCGCCAGCTTCCACGTAGGCACGGGCGCGCTCGATGGCCGCCTCCAGGCCTTCCACCGCGAGCGCGTCGGTGCGCGCCATAATCACAAAATCCGGGTCGGTACGCGCATCCACCGCCGCTTTTATACGGTCTACCATTTCCTCTCGAGAAACAATGGCCTTGCCGGGGCGGTGGCCGCAACGCTTGGCCTGTACCTGATCTTCTATATGGCAGGCCCCGGCGCCGAACTTGATCAGCGATTTGACCGTGCGGGCGATGTTAAATGCCCCGCCAAAGCCGGTGTCGGCATCGACCAGCAAGGGCGTGTCCACGACGTCGGTAATGCGGCGCACGTCGGTGAGTACGTCGTCCAGTGTGCTGATGCCAAGGTCCGGCAAGCCGAGGGAGCCGGCCGCGACGCCGCCGCCGGAGAGGTAGATTGCCTGATAGCCGACCTCAGTGGCCATAACCGCGTGGTAGGCGTTGATGGTTCCTATGACTTGCAACGGTCGCTCGGCGGCTACGGCGCGGCGAAAGCGGGCGCCGGCTGAGGTTGCTTTATTGCTCATGACTGGCTCCTTGGTGCGGTTGGGCTGACAAGCCGTTACGCAAGCGCCATGCCAGCCGCGGCAGCCTCGGCTAAGTGATTGATGTTGGGGCCGAGATAGCGGTTTTCGAAGCCGGCGTTAGATCTTGAGTGTTTTGTTTGTCGTTTTTGTGAAACACTCAGTTGTTTCAATATGAAACGGCGGGGGCGAAGCTATGGTGGATTACAGCGGCCAGAATAGGGATCGCAAACCGATCATCTGGGCTGTCGGCGTCAGCCGCCTAAAGCACGTTTTGCAAGAGTTAGCGCCCCATTATGCCGAACGCGCCGAAATCCATATTATCGACAAAGGGTTTGACGAGGCTGTCGAGGCCATTAAGCATCGTCGTCGGACCGATGAGGCGGATGCGCTGGTGGCGGCAGGTTCGAATGGCGCCTTTCTACGGCGCCATCTTGCGCTGCCGGTTGCTTTGGTGACGCTGACCGGTTTCGACGTGCTAAAGGCATTAGCCGAAGCGCGCCGCATCAGCGAACGGATTGGCGTGGTGACGCACGGCGCGGTGCCGCCGGAGTTAGCGCAGTTCAAAGCGCAGTTTGGCTTGCCGCTGACACTGCGTGCCTACCATACGGCAGACGATGCCCGCGCCCGGGTGCGCGAGCTGGCTGACGCCGGTACCGAGGCCATTATCGGCCCAGGTTTGGTCGCCGACTTGGCCGTGCGCAGCGGCTTGGCCGGCATTTTCTTGTATTCGCACCATTCGGTAGCGGAGGCCTTGGACAAGGCCATTGAAATCGCCCGTGTCGGCCGTGTCGAGGTCGCCCGTCGGGAGCGGCTGGACACTATCCTCAAGCAGCTCAACGAAGGTGTTGTCGCTGTTGACATGGACGAACGCGTGCAGTCGTTCAACCCGGCGCTGGAGCGCCTGCTGAGTCTGCCTGCCGAGCAGGCCATTGGCCGCCGTTTAAGCGAGATCGCCCCTAGCCTGAGCTTGCGTTCGACCTTGGAGCAGGGGCGCGCGGAGCTGGAGCGGATTCACCGGCTCGGCTCGCGTACGCTGGTGACCAACCGCATCCCCATCCGCGAGCAGGGCGTACAAACCGGCGCGGTAATGACCTTACAGGACTCGGCGGCTATCCAGCGTGTCGACCGCAGCCTGCGCTCGACCGATAAACCGCGCCAACTGGCGGCGAAATACGAACTCGATCAGTTGCTCGGCTCCTCCCCCCGTTGCAACAAGCCAAGCGGCTGGCGTCGAAATATGCGGCCACCGAGGCGACCGTGCTAATCGTCGGCGAGAGCGGCACCGGCAAGGAGTTGCTTGCTCAAGGTATCCACAATGCGAGCCCCCGTCGCGGCCACCCCTTCGTGGCTTTTAACTGTGGAGCCTTTCCTGCTGCACTGCTGGAGAGCGAGCTATTCGGCTACGAGGAAGGCGCTTTCACCGGCTCGCGTCGAGGCGGTAAGCCAGGGCTGTTCGAGGCCGCTCATACCGGTACGGTGTTTCTCGATGAGATCGGCGAAATGCCGGTAGGGTTGCAGACGCGACTTCTGCGCGTCTTACAGGAGCAGGAGGTCATTCGTCTAGGTGCCACCGAGCCGACGCCGGTGAATGTGCGAGTGATCGCCGCTACCCACCGCAACCTGGCGGCCGCTGTGGCCAGCGGCGAGTTTCGGCAAGACTTGTACTACCGTTTGAATATTCTGCGCATCGATGTGCCGCCCTTGAGGAACTGTATTGACGATGTGCCGGCAATTGCGCGCCAAGCCCTGGCAAAAGCCTTGCCGAGGTTGGGTGGCCGGTGCGACCCGGAGGTTGTTCTCGCGCAGGTTTTGCCGTTGCTGCGGGCTTATCGGTGGCCTGGCAACGTCCGCGAATTAGAAAACTTGATGGAGCGGCTGGCGGTTTATCACGCCGAATTTGCCGCCGGTGCGATAGGGGCGGAGGAGCTGCGCACCGTGGTGCCGGAGTTATTCGCGGACGCAGCGGGAGGGGAGCGGGCGGCGCCCGCTCTCGATGAGCGCGCGCGCATCGAGCAGGTATTGGCCGCCTGTGGCGGCAATCGCAGCGAAGCCAGCCGCCGGCTTGGAATCAGCCGGAGTACGTTATGGCGAAAACTCAACGCGGGCGAATAACAGCATCAAGTGGCGTCGGCCAAGCCCCGTTCCAGTTCCGCCATGCCGGTCGGCACGTCTAGTTTGGCGCCGGCGCTTTGCATACTCATCCCTAAGGCATGGACGGCACGTAAGACGTTGTGCGCACGGGCCTGCTCTCCCATTTGGCCGATCCGCACCAGGTTCAGGCCAAAGGCGCCGGAGATCTCCACCCGGTAACGCGAGGACATTTGCTTCAGCACGGCATTGGCGTCAACGCCTTCTGGCACGTTAATGCCGACCACGGAGTTGAGGCGTGCCGGCTCGTCGACGAACAGCGTAAGCCCCATCGCGAGAATCGCCCCCTGTAGCGCCTTTGAGCACAACCGGTGGCGCTCAAAGCGTGCGGGCAGGGTTTCCAGACAGATAAGCCGCAGCGCTTCGTGCAGGGCGAGAATACCCGACACCGGTGCCGTATAGTGATAGCCCTTGTTTTGCCAGAACTCGCGCGCCAAGCGTGCATCCAGGCACCAGTGCGGCATGGGCGCACTGCGGTTTTCGATGCTCTCCCAGGCTTCGTTGGAAAACACCAGCAGAGATACCCCCGGGATGGAGGACAAGCCCTTCTGACCGCCGGTAACCACCACGTCCACGCCCCATTCGTCCATCGGTAGAGGCATGGTGCTGAGGGTGCAGACGGCGTCGACGATAGTCTGTGCGCCGCGCGCCTTGGCCAGCTGGCAAATCTCCGGTAGTGCGTGGTTCCATACCGTGCAGGAGGTTTCGCCTTGAACGAGGGTAACCACGTCGAACCGCTCCTGCGCCAACAAGGCTTTGACCGCCTCCGGGTCGGCCGGTTGCCCGAGCGGCACGTTCAGTACCGTCGTCTCGCCCCCTACGCGGCGCGCCATTTCGGCGAAGCGGCTGCTGAACAGCCCATTCTGGACGCATAATACCCGCCGCCCGGGCCAGACCAGATTGCTGATAGCCATTTCCATCGCCGCCGAGCCGGGGCCGGCTACCCCGAGCACATGACGGCTGCGCGTCTGGAAGACGTACTGGGCCATTAGCTTAACGCGCTCGATGATTGTGCCCATGGTATCGCCTAAGTGGTTGATGACCACTGAATTGGCCGCCGCGACCTTGCTCGGCACCGGCACCGGTCCTGCGCCCATGAGCAGAAGCGGCTCGTCCGGCAGGATCTTGTCCAGCGGTAAATCTTCCGGTGGAAGTTGGGGCGGCGTATGTAAGGGCTTTACGTCTTCGAGCATAGAGGATGTCCGTCCAAAAGGGGGCAGAAGCGCCTTTCCCTTAAATCATTGCGGTATTGCCGGGTAGGGACAAGATAATGGCCCGCCTGCCGCTTGGATTCAAGGAAACCCTTAACGGCCTTTTGTTTCTCTGGTCAGGTAGAGCTAAGGAAAGCCAGGTTCGCTGCGAATAGCGTCAGCCCTTGCCAAAAGTCCGATATCGCTAAGGGTGTCCATTCATCACGCTCAGTTTTCTTATGATCATATGCCGGAATGCTTGAAAAGCGCGTGATCCGCTCCAACTTCAGCAGCATCATAGCCTGCTTATTCCTTAAGTGCCTTCGGCTCCCTTGTTGTCGTGGAACCGAGGTTTAACGTTACCTTCAAGCCCAGACAGGGACGGTCTGCAGATGAGCGTGACATTCGATCTGGATCGAGCACGGATTGCGGTTGTGGGGTTGGGTTACGTCGGCCTGCCGCTTGCCGTGGAGTTTGGTAAGCAATTCGATACGCTGGGTTTTGATGTCAAGCGCGAACGCGTCGAGCAGCTTAGCGCCGGGCGGGATCGTACACTGGAAGTCGATGCCGAGGAGCTGGCACAGGCTAAGCGTTTACGCTATAGCGCCGATCCGGAGTCGCTGACCGGCTGCAATATTTTCGTTGTAACCGTTCCGACGCCGATCGACGCTCACAAGCGGCCGGATCTCACGCCTTTGCAGTCCGCTAGTCAAACCATCGGCTCAGCTTTAAACAAAGGCGATATCGTCGTCTACGAGTCGACGGTCTATCCCGGCTGTACGGAAGAAGTCTGCGTGCCGATATTAGAACGAACGTCCGGATTGCGTTTTAACGAGGACTTCTTCGTCGGTTACTCGCCGGAACGGATTAACCCCGGCGATAAGGAACACCGTGTTACAACGATCCGTAAAGTGACTGCCGGTTCCACCCCCGAGGCGGCCGAAATCATCGATAGCCTCTATAGGCGCGTGATTAAGGCCGGTACGCACAAAGCAAGCAGCATAAAAGTAGCCGAAGCGGCGAAAGTTATCGAAAACACCCAACGCGATGTGAACATTGCGCTAGTGAACGAGCTCTCGCTTATCTTCAACAAGATCGGAATCGACACCGACGAGGTGCTGGCGGCCGCTGGCAGCAAGTGGAATTTCCTGCCGTTTCGGCCCGGCTTGGTCGGCGGGCACTGTATCGGCGTCGATCCGTATTACCTTACCCATAAGGCGCAGGAGATAGGCTATCACCCGGAAATGATCCTGGCCGGCGTCGCATTAACGACCGTATGGGAGGTTATGTCGCCGGCCGGGTGGCTAAGCTGATGACCCAAAAGCGCATTCATGTGGTAGGTGCCAAGGTGCTGATGTTGGGGCTCGCTTTCAAAGAAAACTGTCCGGACCTGCGCAATACCCGTGTGGTCGACACCATACGAGAGCTGCATAGTTATCATGCCGACGTTGACGTTTACGACCCGTGGGTCGATCCGGCCGAGGCGAAGCAGGAATACGACCTGGAGCCTATTCCCCGCTTGGAAGCGGGGCGCTACGATGCCGTTATCATCGCCGTTGGCCACCGCCAGTTCCAGGAAATGGGAGGCGCGCAGATTCGAGCCTTGCTGAAACCGAACGGCGTGCTTTTCGACATCAAGAGTGTCCTACCGGCCGCCGACGTCGATGGCCGCCTGTAGGGGCGGCAGCGGGCGTTGCTGTTGATTAGAAGTAATAGCCGATATTGACGTTAAACAGGTGATTCCATTCGCCTGCCGTTTCGCTGCTAAGGCCGATACCGTCGCCGCCGGCGAACCACATGTTTTTCCCCGATATCCAGTCGATATAGGTTAGGGTTGGTCCTGCCGCGACCGAGCAGCCAACAACATTTTGTATCGATTCGGAGGCGTTGGAGACGCGCGGGTCGATATGAGTGAAGTTGTTATAACAGCTAACTTTGTTGATCGGCCCCCAGGAAACGACCTGGGTGCGGGCGATGTTAGCGATATAGACATCGGCCTCGGCGGCCATCAAAACGGCCAGCCGAAGGACGCTTTTGGACGAAGTCGTCGCTCACATCGGCGGGGTTTTCCGGTGAGTATGCGTAGCGGGTCGCCTGTAGCTGAAGATTCCACGGACCATACTCTCCATCAAGGTGAACCGCAGCAGCCCAGCGATCGCCGGTGCGCGCGGTTGCGTGATTGTAAATTTGCCCGTATTGACCGCTTACCCCTAGTTCGGTCGCGCTTTGGTCGGTTGGAGCTAGGGTGCGGGCTATGCGCAGGTTGAAAGTGTTGATTTCGGTGTTGTATTGCCCTGTCCAGTCCGTTTCGTCAGTCGGTACCTCGTCGGCAGCGAGGTTCACCGAGTAAGTTTCTGTGCGGGTGCTGCTGGCGTACTCAGCGTTCTTGAAAAAAGCGTAAGTGAACAACCAATCGCCTGAGAGCTGCTCAAATTTAATGCCGGTATCGTAATTGTCCTCGTAACCGAGGTAATGTGCGCCGCTAAACCAGAACGAATGAGAGGCAAAAGGCAGCAGCCCAAACGGAACTTGAGTGATTCCGAGCTCCATGTTCAGCGTGTCGGAAAAGGCATAGCCTATCCATGCGTGATGAATAGTTTGAAAATCCCTATATTGACGCCACTCAGCGCTAAGCTCGATGTTATCGAGCGTGCCGGCGACGTTTAGCCGGAAGAGCTCGATGTCGAAGTCGCCCCCGCGATCTTTCTGAGCGTCATCCGAAGTGTCCAGGTGATAGTTAAGACGAACGGCGCCGCCGACCGTTATTCCGTTCTCCTCGCTCATTGCGGGGCTGACGACACCGCAGGCCAGTGCGATACAGCTTCCCCACAGACAAAATCTTTCTCCGTAGGTTCTTGTATTCATGGATAACCTGGCTGTTGTTTAGCGTTTTGTTGATCTTTTTTAGCGCTTGGAAGTCGGACGGTTACGCCCTATGGTGTACATGTAGATGCGAAGTTCGGTTATCAAGCGTATGGGGCATCGTCCCCGGACATTCCTGTTATTACGATAAGTACGCCTGCCGGGACCGCGTCAGGCCTGTTAAACTGCACTTTCGCAAACGATTCCAAGGGAAGTAAAACGGTATGAAGGTACTCGTAACCGGTGCCGCCGGTTTTATTGGTTCGCACGTTGCGCAAAAATTGCTCGACCGGGGCGACGAGGTGATAGGCGTCGATAACCTGAACGACTATTACGACGTTAATCTCAAACTTGCCCGCTTGCAGCGGTTGGAAGCCCGTGAAGGCTTCGTCTTCCGCAAGCTTGACGTGGCGGACCGCGAAGGCATGGAGGCCATGTTTGCGCAAGACAAGCCGCAACGTATTGTGCATCTGGCCGCGCAAGCCGGCGTGCGTTATTCGATCCAGAACCCGCACGCCTATGTCGACGCAAACCTAGTCGGTTTTATGAACATATTGGAGGGATGTCGGCATCATGAGGTCGAGCACCTCGTTTATGCCTCGACCAGCTCCGTTTACGGCGCTAACACCAATATGCCGTTCTCGGTGCACGACAACGTCGATCATCCCGTTTCATTGTACGCGGCGACAAAAAAGCTAACGAGCTGATGGCGCATACTTATGCCCATCTGTACCGGATTCCTACCACGGGCTTGCGTTTCTTTACGGTATACGGGCCGTGGGGTCGGCCGGATATGGCTTTGTTCCTGTTCACGCAAAAATCCTCAAGGGCGAGCCGATCGATGTTTTCAACTACGGCAAGCACCGGCGTGATTTCACCTATATCGACGACATTGTCGAGGGTGTGATTCGGACGCTCGATAAGATCGCCTCGCCGAACGAGGCCTGGTCCGGCGATGCGCCTGATCCGGGCTCGAGTGCAGCGCCGTATCGGCTCTACAACATCGGTAATAGTCAACCTGTAGAGTTGATGCACTATATCGAGGTGCTGGAAGACTGCCTGGGCCGGAAGGCGCAGAAGAATCTCTTACCCATGCAGCCCGGCGATGTCCCCGATACTTATGCCGATGTCGAAGACCTCAAAAACGATGTCGGTTATCGGCCGGCCACGCCGGTGGAAGAGGGTGTGCGGCGCTTTGTCGAATGGTACAGGGAATACGATCCCGAGTTATTCCGGCGACTGGCGAGTTAAGCGCTAATGCTATAACGGCAAGAGGCCTTTATCGTTGCGGGTGAAGGCCTTCTCCCGGCGCCGCCTGCGAATCGATCGAGTCATCAAGGATGATGCGCGATGGATAAGGACACTGCTTCCGATTTAAAAGTGCAGCGCCGGTCGTTAGCGTTGCCTCGCGTAGTAAAACGGCAGTTAACTTTTTTTGTTGCGGTGTGGCTGCTTACGACGGCGACGATCGCGGCATACGTATTATTAAGGCCTCCGGTTTACGAATACCGCTCCGGTATGGAGCTTGCTTATATCTACCGCGGGGAGCAGTCGCTTAACGAGCGGTTCCGATTAGTGGAATCGCCGGAGGCAGCGCGGGCGGTGCTAAACGATCTCATTATTCCCGCCGCGCGCCGCGAGGCCTTCGTTGCGGAAGGCTTTGCTCCGGAAGTCGGTGTCGAGTTTCTAGACGCGCATGACGAGCTTGCACTCGTTTCGGTTGCGCCAGCTCATCGTCGAGCTGAAGTCGAACGCTTGCATCGGTATATCGCAGACGCCTTAGTCGAGCAGCACCAACCTAAATTCGAGCGGGAGTTGGCTTTAGCGGTTCAGCCGCTTTCAGTTATGCAAACGGTGCTTGAGCAGGAGTTTGCTGCCGATAGAAACCGCTTCGAGCGCTTGCAGTACAGCGCCGACGCGGAAGCGAACGGGCTGTTGGCGTTGATTGATGCGAGGCGTATGGCTGAGGTCCGTCGCGACCTTACAGCTAAGCAGGCCGAGTTATTTCGTCTTCGTTCTATGCGCGAGAGCGTCGAGCAGGCTAGCCGGTCCACGTCCTACACTTTTCTGGCAAGTCGTTCTGAGCAAGCTGTGGGAGCGCACCCTGCCATATCGCTTTCGCTCGGGTTTGTGATAGGGCTGTTAGCCGCGGTATTTGGCGCGTATGGCCGAGAGTTTGTCGCTTATACCTTATTTTACCGACGATTGAAGCGTAGTCGTGCGTGGTCTCCCGGCCCGTAACATAGGCGGAGTTCTGCTTCTATAGTTCTGAGTCGCCTGGCCGCTAAATGGGTCAGGTTTTTTAGAAATTGCTCCCGCATACTTATATTCTTGTACCCGGCTTCACGCCCGCCTGGGGAAATAGCTTATTTTGGTATGCAAGCCGATGCCTTGCCGGTGTGTTTCGCCGGCAGAGCACGGCAATATAGGCAATGTACGAATTGAGGTAGAGAGAATGACGGAGCCTTCGTCTTCGGGAGACTTGATGCGCCAGCCGCAAACTGAGCGGGACGCAGAGCTGTATTACCGCGATGATGAAATCAGCCTTTATGATTTATTTAACGTGCTTGTCGACCGCTGGTGGGTGATCGCGGCCGTCTTCCTCGCTACTGTGCTGCTAGGAGGCGCCGTTGCTTTCTCGAGTACTCCTAGCTATGAATTTCGTTCGGGCGTGGATATTGGATATATCTATCGTGGCGAAGTTGCCACCGGCGATCGTTATCGTCTTATAGAGTCTCCCGATGCGTCACGCGCCCGACTGGCCGAGGTTGTCGTTCCTGAAGTCCGGCGCATGCTTGCCGCAACGAACGAAGCCATACCCCGTGTGAATGTCGAGGTGCGGGAAAGTGACGCTGGGCTTGTGTTGATTTCGAGTGCTCCGGCAAGCCAAGTGGGGCTGGTGGAGGAGTTACACACCCAGGTTGTCGATGCCCTAGCCGAACGGCACCAGCCTTTGTTCGAGCGTGAGCTTGCTTTGGTCGTGCGGCAGCTTGAAGTGCGTGCCGCGGCGCTTGACGAAGAACTGACTAGCTTACGCGAGCAAGCCGAGTTGCTAAGCGAGCGCGATCATGCAGCGGGGGCCGAGCGAGGAATCGTGGCCTTGATCGATGCCCAGCGGACATCGGATCTGCGCCGTGACATTGCCACGGTTCGTTCCCAGTTGGCACCGGTGAAAGCCTCCATTCAAGGGGCTGAGACCGTTAGCCAGTCGACCCAACTCAGTTTCCTGGTCAGTCAATCCGAGCAGCCGGTTAGCGGCGGGAAAGCGCTTGTTCTGGCCCTTTCCATCGTTTTAGGGCTAATGGGTGGCGTTTTTGCAGCGCTGTTCTGGGAGTTTGTTGCGAATGCAAGGCGTGCACGCAAAGAGTCCCTATAGGCAGTTGAAAGCTTCGCTGCGAGCCTAATGGCTCGCAGCGGATATTAAGTCTCGTCAATCGTTTACTATTTGCCATCCATTTG
Source organism: Alkalilimnicola ehrlichii (assembly GCF_003399765.1). GTDB lineage: Bacteria > Pseudomonadota > Gammaproteobacteria > Nitrococcales > AK92 > AK92. Next base: position 52,266 of record NZ_NFZV01000005.1, read on the forward strand.
ATTAGTCCGTTCGGGCTAATGCTGCGTATTTCCACATCTATATACTCATTTCCAGCGAGTCTCTTAGCGTGTAGTACCTAAGGAGGGGTTATTGAGTATCAAGATTCCTTCCGGGCGCGCAGCACTCCTCACCTAAATGCTTAACAGGCCATATGTTCTCGCGAGTCATGGGGTATATCCCTAGGGCGGTAGCGTGTCTAACACAGGGTTTTCATCCATTCTTGGACCTTGGCCCCTTTTGGAGGCTGCTGAATAGATTTCATCCCGTTTCTACTGACTTCATAGAAATCTCTAAGAAAGCGACCTTGGAAAGCCTTTAGGCATAAAGTCAGCCCAGTTACGCAAGTTTCCCAAAGAGCCGGAGGCTTAAGGTAAAGAGTGGTTGGCTAAGGCTTATGGGTAAGAGTGCCAAGATTTATAGTGGGAATGTCACTATCACAGTGATTTATTGAGCATGGGTTGTGCTCTCAGAGAGCAATGGCACTCATGCTGGGTTTTTTCCAAAATAAGCATTGATCAGGTTGTCTACTCAAGTAGATGCTGATTGAAGGTGACTTTTTGAGTGAACTAACAGAGCAAACCTTACTTCGTAAACTTCAACGTCTGGCAAAGGGCGACAGTTTAAGAGCTCGGCTACTAAGAGGCGGAGCGGGAAGTTTGATTGTCAAGTCACTGAATGCAGTAATCGCTTTTCTGTTAGCCATCACGTTAGCCAGGACATTAGGCGCCGAGGGGTTCGGTGTTTACTCTTTTATTCTTACCCTAATCACATTATTAGCCATTCCTGCGCAAGTGGGTGTTCCCCAAGTTGTCATCAGGGAGACTGCGAAGGCGCAGTCTGCCCAGCATTGGGGGCGGTTGAGAGGATTGTGGAAGTGGGCAAATCGCTATGTCCTTATGTTCTCTTTAGTATTAATGGCGTGCGCCATAGCTTTGCTATTTCTGCGTCCTTCATGGCTATACGAAGATAGGTGGAACGCACTGTTTGCAGGGATGCTGCTGATACCAGTAATCGCACTGGCGAACGTTCGAGCGGGGGCTTTACGAGGATTACGCCATATTGTTATAGGGCTACTGCCTGAGAAAATTATCAAGCCAGCCCTTACTCTTGTGCTAATTCTTCTTGTCAGCATATTCAGCTACTCTCATTTCCCCATTGAGCCTTGGTTTGCATTAGTATTGCATATGGGGGCTGCGTCGCTAGCTTTTATGTTCGGCGCATACATGCTTAGGAAAATATGCCTCCTTCTGCTCGTCAGGTGGCGGCTGATTTGAGTGCGAGGCGCGACTGGCGGCGAGCTGCCGCGCCGCTAGCCATGGTGGCCGGGTTTCAACTAATAAACAGCCACCTAGATATATTGATGGTAGGTTATTTTCGTACCGACGAAGAGGTGGGGCTGTATAAGGTAGCGGTCCAGTTCGCCTTGCTAGTTATATTTGGTCTTCGAGCTATCGAGCAGGTAATTCAGCCGTATTATTCGGCCGCGTACTCAAGGGGGGACGCTGCGCAGTTACAAAAGATTGCGACCGCTAGCGCTCGAGCCATGTTTTTCTTAGGAGTCGTGCCGACTTTGGTTCTTCTGGTGTTTGGTTCGGAAATCCTGGGGGTCTTCTTCGGTAATGAATATAAGGCAGCCTACATGGCGCTATCAATCCTCGTTATAGGTCAGCTAGTTAATGCTGCCTTTGGCTCTGTTGTACAACTCCTAAACATGACAGGAAATGAAAAGGCAACATTGCGAGGCGTTTTCGTTGCTGCAATTTGTAATATTGTTTTGAATATATTGCTCGTTCCCTCATATGGAATGGAAGGTGCTGCCTTTGCTACCGCGATGACGCTATTTTTGTGGAATTTCGCCTTATACATATCGGTTAGAAAGAAGCTTGATATTGAGCCAAGCATTATTGGTTCGCGGTTGAGTAGGAAGCAATGCTAAGCATTAGGTTGATGGTGATATGCAGGGTGGTGCGCACTTGGGGGTTCGATGCTACTAGCGCGACAGGCTAGAGTAGGGTGTTATCCGGGAGATAAATGTGTCGTCGCTATTTAACCGAGACCCTCAGTCACCATTTGTCGCACTAGCGCCAGGGGAGCGGATTCTTGCCCTTGGCTTTTTAATAGTAACCGCTTTCTTGGCAAGTTTTGTAGCTCTTACGAGCGAAACTCCTGGAAGTGTTGTTGCCGTTACCGCTTTTGTTGCATACCTCGCTGCGTTATCGCTCCCTTTTGTTATTCGTGACTTCAAACCTAGCGTTTTTCACCCTTTGGTTTTCTACGTGTTGTGGATGGGGTTTCGTGGGGTGTTGGAAGGTGACGCCGTGCTGGCTGCCACCGGTCTAGAGTTCCATCGTGCACTGCCTGGGCTCACAGTGCGTGAACTTAATCATCTTGTAGCGTTGTCATTTGCTCTGGAAGCCATCGCTTTGGTTGCCTTGTATGTTGGTTACGCTTTTGCGCCATGGCTGCGCATTCCTCAGTGGCGCGCGCCTGAGCCAACAGGAGCAGTATGGAGGTGTGCGTTATGGGTCGGAGTCGCAGCCATTGGGTTGCTGATGCTAATCCGAATTGGCGGGGGAATTGATCAAGTATTAATGCAGAGAGGTTTGGCTTCTGATCAACGCATAAGCGCTCAAGTAGGTGGACAGTGGAACTTCCTCGCCGGGATCGGGGTGGTGGCAACCTTGGTGTGGTTGGCGTGCCAACCTGCGGCCGTTAAAAAACCAGCCTTTTGGATTCTGTTGCTTGCAGCTTTAAGTATCCGCTTCGCGGCAACCGGATCGCGAGGCGGAATCGTAACGCCCATGCTGATGATAGGGACTGTTTGGGTTCTGCAGCATCGGAGAATTCCTTATAGGGCTGTTTTTGCAGGGGTTTTTGTGCTCTCCTGCTTATCGGTTTCTTAGGCGAGTTTAGAGCAACAAGTCAGCAAGTCAGTGCTCTAGATGATGTGCAGTTGGAGGGCGGCCTAAAGGATTGGGCTGTTCGGGCAATCGAAGAGTTGGAGCGACATGCTGGAGCCAATAATGGTCAGCTAGCGATACTGGGGCGTGTTCCCCATGACGTTCCTTACTTGTATGGCGAGTCCTATCTCTCAATCCCCTTTGTATTCGTTCCTAGTGCCGTCTGGGGAGCTAAACCAGAAGCAGGCGGTAAGCTCAATGCTATCAGAATCTATGATCAACCTTTGACGGCTATTCCTCCCGGGGCGGTGGGAGAGGCATATTGGAATTTCTCGTATCCAGGTATTGTGCTGGTTTTCTTGGTATATGGTGTGTTTCTGAAGTGGGTGGCATGTGCCTACCATGCAAACGCTGGCCACTCCCTTATAATGGTTATATTTGTATACTCACTTTTTTATTTGCAGCCGACCACCCCATCCATTTACGGGTTTTTCATGCAATAGTTCCTGCCGTGTTCATTTGGTGGACGCTTGTGGCGCGTTTTAGATTTCGGTATACCGCCAGTAAAGCGGATTCTTCCCCTTTAGGTGTTCCCAGAGCGGGGAACATCGTTACTCAACACACGCGGAATCATATTTAGTAGTGTTGCCTTGACACTGATTTTGGAGCGCAGAAGTATTCATGACGGTAAAAAGCCCCAACTTTTTTATCATCGGTGCGCCCAAATGTGGTACGACGTCCTTGGCGCGTTGGTTATCAGAACATCCGGAAACCTATCTATCGCCGACGAAAGAGCCGCATTACTACAGTACCGATTTGTCTAATAGGCGAATTAAATCGGAATCATCGTACTTAAGCTTGTTCTCCGGTGTGGGATCGGCGCATAAGGCTATTGGCGAAGCGTCGACTTGGTACCTTTATTCAAAAGAAGCGGTAGCAAACATTGAGCGTCAGCATTCGGGTACGCGTTATATCGTGATGACTCGCGATCCAATAGAGATGGCGCACTCCCTTTACCACCATAACTATCGAGTGTTGCATGAGGATCAGCCGACGTTTGAGCGTGCTTGGAAACTGCAAGGCGAAAGAGAAAAAGGGAAAATGATTCCAGCCCCTTGCACTGAGCCTGAGTTTCTACAGTACCGCCAAGCCTGCGCTTTGGGATCGATGCTGGAAAGGCTATTAGAACAGGTTGACGTTGAGCGAGTATTGCATATCCCGCTTGAGGCGATGCGCGTTAATGCAAAAGTTGAGTATCAACGCGTTCTTGCTTTCTTGGAGTTGAGCGATGATGGGCGAGCCTCATTCCCGGTGGCAAATGAGGCCAGAGGGAGCAGAAGTCGCCTACTCCAACGGCTTCTAAGGGTTGGCGGGAGAACGCGTGCCGCCTTAGGGCTCAGGAAAGGTTTTGGCCTAGCAAAGTTAAATGAGCGGGCCAAACCGAAAGAACCGCTTTCCGGTGAGTTTTTAAAGGAGTTGGAGTTCGAGTTCCAGAAGGAAAGGGCCCTCTTGCAGGAGCTGTCCAGTCGGTTGCGGAGTGCGTTTTGAAAGTGGCGCTTGTTAAGCTCGCGTTTGGCGGGTTTCCTCAACCTCTCGATTGAATTGGTGCCTCATGATTCCTCCAGTGTGTTGTATTAAACGTAAAACAGTTTTTGCATCACATACGAAAAAAATAGGTTTTCATGGATAGAAAGAAAAAGACAAGAATCCTCCTATACATGCCTTTGCCAGGAGGGATGACCGGAGCTCCGCGTCGTGTGCTAGCCCTATGTGAGGTTCTCCGTGAGCAGGGGTTAGAGCCGATCCTGGCAGCGCCCCCAGAGTCTCAGATGTTGGCGGAGGCTCGGTCAAAAGGGTTGGCTATAGCCAAGTTAGACTGCTTCAAAATCCTCAAAACTCGGAGGCGTGGACTTCTTGGCTCTGGCTTTTTTTTTCGTATAAAAGTGATATTTTTTTGCTGCTGCAAAACGCCCGTGTTGCACTAGCCGCTCAACGCGAGCGCGCTGATTTAATCTGGATCAGAAGCTCTAAAGGTATCGCATTCGGAGCTCTTGGTGGGCGCTTGGCGGGCCGTCGCCTTATTTGGGATGTTGATTTTGAGCCTGAGTCAAAAGGGATTGTTCGAATCCTTCATCGGTTGGGGCTGCGTTTGTCAAGCAAGGTGATCTATCAGTATCAGGCGGCTGCCGAGGAAATTTTTGGGAAATCGACAGTTGTCAAAACGCAGAGCAAGCATATTTCTATTGTGCCCGGTATCGACTCATCGCGTATCTTGAGTGAGTCAGGTGTTTCGCGCCCAGAGGAAGAGTCCCAAGACGCTAAGCAAGCCTTTCAGGTTCTATTGATTGGCACGGTGTGCGACCGTAAAAATCAACGATTGGCCATTGAAATACTGAGTGTTCTTAAGAACGAGTATGGCCAGAAGAATGTAAAGCTCCTGTGTGCAGGGGGAGTGGCCGATGAGGTTTACCTTCGAGATATAAAAGCCTATATCGAGGAGGCTCGCCTCCAGAGCGATGTCGAATTCCTGGGTTGGAGAGACGACATCGTCGCATTAATGCGATCAGCCGACCTGCTTATACTGCCTTCGCAGAACGAGGGTGTCCCAAACTGCGTTCAAGAAGCGATGTTGCTGAGCCTTCCTGTCATGGTTAGCTCAGTGGGAGGATTGCCGCAGGTCGTTACAAATGATGTGACGGGGTGGGTTATCGATTCTTGGTGTCCTCGCGTTTGGGCCAATAAACTTAATACGGTCATACAGGATTCACGCTTACGGAACGAGGTTACACGGCGCGCCAACCTTCACGCATTAGAGAACTTTAGTACGGATACTTGGGGTAAGCGTTACGCACATGCTGTTGAGGCGGTTAATAATGGTTGCGAGGGTGCTAAGTGATGCGTATCGCTGTGATAGGGACCGTGTCTTCTTCGATGGTTGGTTTTCGTGGGCCGCTTTTAAAGAGGCTCGTTGGTTTAGGGCATGAGGTTTATGCGTTTGCCATAGACTACGACGAAGCGGCCGCAGAACGGGTGCGTGACTTGGGGGCGGTGCCGGTAAGCTATGCCTTAAATAGAACGGGTGTAAACCCTATAGCGGACCTCAAGAGCACCTACGAGCTTTCGAGAAAGCTAAAATCGTTCAGTATAGACTTTGTTTTTACCTACTTTGTAAAGCCGGTGGTATTTGGTTCGTTCGCTGCGCGAATGGCCGGAGTCGGTACATGTTACGGGATGTTACCTGGACTTGGATATTCGTTCGAGAAAGGAAAAGAATCGACGACTAAGCAAAAGCTCGTAAGTGCCGTAGTGCAAGGGTTACTGAGGCGGGCCTCGTCCTTAAATGAAAAAATAGTGGTTTACAACCTCGAAGATGAGCTAGAGCTCGTTGAGAGAAATATTGTTTCCAAGGGAAAAATTGAACGAGTTAACGGAACAGGAATCGATACAACAGAATACAGTTTCTCTCCGTGCCCTACACAACCCGTAACATTCGCGTTAGCCGCAAGGTTGATTGCAGCGAAAGGAGTTCGCGATTACGTGAGTGCAGCTCGTGCTCTTAAGGAGGCTAACGTAGATTGTCGCTTTATTCTTCTCGGTGGATGCGATGACACTCCTGATGGAATTCCAGAGTCAGAAGTGCGGTCTTGGGTGGATGAGGGGCTTGTTGAGTGGCCAGGGAAAGTAAAAGACGTCAGGCCGTGGCTTGAACAAACGAGTGTTTATGTCTTGCCGTCGTGTTATAGGGAAGGGGTGCCGCGTAGTAGTCAAGAAGCAATGGCTATGGGTAGGGCAATTATCACTACAGATAACCCGGGGTGTCGTGAGACTGTTGAGGATGGTAAAACGGGTTTTCTAGTGCCGCCTCATGACGTTGATACGCTTGCGGACAAAATGCGGTACTTCATCGAACATCCAGAGAAGATTGCAAGTATGGGCTTGGCAAGCAGGAAGCTTGCTGAGAAGAAATTTGATGTTCATCGTATTAACGCGGAGCTTATTGAGATTCTTTCCCTTGAGAGTACAGCGCTTAGTGGTCAAGAAAGCGAGGTATTCAAGAGCTGATGGATTACCTAATCTACCGATTGAAGCACACATTCCCCAAGGTGTTTCGCTTTCTCGAGAAGATTGCAGGCTATTATACTGGTTTACGTTATCGTCGAGCTGTTGAACGAGCCACAAAGGCCGGGAGAGTCGAAGGTTTCATCAATGGGAAAGCGGCGGTAGTAAGGCCGCTTGTAGTCGGGGATGCAAGGGCTCTTTATGACTTCTTAGGGGCGCAGTCAGAGTCGCGCTTGAAGTTCTTTCGTCCGCATGATTTTTCGCTTGAGGGATTGGCGGTGGTGCTGGCATCCCCCGCATATCTCAATTATGGTCTCTTTATTGGTGATAACTTGGAAGGCTATGCACTTTTAAAGCTGTCGCCAACCGGTTCTGCTTATCGCGGGCGCTTGGTTAATGAGGCACTGTCCGGAAGCGGGGTCGGGAAGCTTTTGAGTCAATATCTCCATTGGCAGGCGGGGATCCTCGGAGTCAAGGCCAGGGCAACTATATCCCGGCACAATACGGCTTCGCTGGCTTCGTTAGAGGCGAAGGGCGGGTTTAAGGTTATAAAGGAGCTGCCTAATGATTACCTACTTATCGAGTTTCCTCCGGTATCTGTCGATCCACCTAAAATAGTTCTTCATTGATGCTTTGCGACGGTGATTTGGTCGCGGCAGGTAGAAACCTAAAGCACGCCTTCCAAAGGATAGCCGTTAATTTTGGTTTTTGCTTACGGATAATAAAGAGCTAAAGGGAATGGCCAAATATTTTAAGGTTCGGTGTTAACGTGCGCGCCGAAGATAGGTTTTATAGCTAGAGTAAAGGGTTATAGGGCTGGCGCCGGATGATCCCAGCTGAATGACGATGCCCCAAAAGTATAAAGCCCTTGATCAGCAATGACTCCTTTTGGTTATGCATAGCCAGTCGCATAACGCTTTATTTTATGTGCAACACTATCTTTACCCTCGGACATCTTCTATGCAGGTCACGCCTTATACCAACCCAGCAAAAGGGTTAAGCCTTACCCAGGCCTTCGTTAAACGCTGTTTCGACGTCATAGGGGCCGCCTCTGGTTTAGCGCTTACGTGGTGGATTATTGCGGTCGCTTGGGTTTTAGCATCTATCGATACCAGGTCCAACGGCTTTTTCACCCAAGAGAGAGTCGGAAAAGACGGAAAGCTATTCAAGGTCGTCAAGATTCGTACGATGCGGCCGGCTAGGGAGGTGAGTACCACGGTCACAACAACCTACGACCCTCGGATTACTCCCTTGGGGCGTTTTTTCGGCGCACTAAAATCGACGAGCTGCCGCAGTTGATTAACGTCTTGCTCGGACATATGAGCTTTGTCGGCCCGCGTCCCGATGTGGCGGGATTTGCTGACCTGCTACAGGGAGAGGACAGGATAGTCCTCTCTGTGCGACCAGGGATTACAGGCCCTGCAACCTTAAAGTATCGCAACGAAGAAGAACTGCTGGCCGAGGTGGATGACCCCGAAGCCTATAACAAAGACATTATCTTTCCGGACAAGGTGCGTCTAAATAGGCTGTATGTCGAACAATGGTCTTTTTGGCGTGACATTGACTATGTCTGGAAGACGGTCTTCAAATAGCCTGCGCGACGCATGCTTTCCTTTTTCCGCTTTAACCCAATTATCTGAAAAGATGGCGATTACATCGCCGAGTTTCCTCTTTTTGTAACCAAAAACCCATACCATTCCTTTCGCAGGCCTCAGCCGTTGCCGCGCCTTGCACTTAAGTACTATGAGAAGCCGCAGCCGCAGTACTATACTTAAGCAAGGTTGATGTGGTGTGAGGCGGTACTCCTTCCGTCAATGCCAATGCTGCGAAATGGACTGACAGTTGTCATCGGAGGACGATATGTCGAGCTGGCCCCGATTTGAACAAGACGAAATAGCGGCCGTACAGCAGGTGCTGGAGTCTGGCCAAGTTAACTACTGGAACGGCGAGCAGGGGCGCGCATTCGAGCGTGAGTTTGCCGAATACCATGGTGCTCCTTATGGTGTCGCCGTCAGTAACGGAACCCTGGCTTTAGAATTGGCACTACGTGCTCTAGGGGTCGGCCCGGGGGATGACGTGATTGTAACCCCACGCACCTTTCTTGCTTCCGCCTCGTGCATCGTCATGTGTGGGGCGCGCCCAGTGTTCGCCGATGTCGATCCGGAATCCGGCAATATAACGCCCGATACTGTTCGCGCTGTGCTTACGCGCAACACGCGGGCTGTCATTCCCGTGCACATCGCAGGTTGGCCCTGCGATATGGATGGGTTCCGAGCCTTGGCGGACGAGCACGATCTATTCCTCATCGAGGACTGCGCACAAGCTCACGGTGCTACCTGGAAGGGCCGTACTGTCGGCAGTTTCGGCGATGCCGCGGCGTTTTCCTTCTGTACGGACAAAATCATGTCCAGCGGCGGCGAAGGCGGAATGGTGTTGTTCCGCGACGAAAATGCCTGGCGCCGTGCGTGGAGCTTTAAAGATCATGGAAAAGCTGGGATGCCGTCTACAACCGTGAGCATCCCCCTGGATTCCGCTGGTTGCACGAGTCCTTCGGTACAAATTGGCGTTTGCCGGAAGTGCAAGCCGCCATTGGGCGGACTCAACTCAAGAAGTTGCCGCAGTGGTTAGAACAGCGCCGTGCCAATGCCGAGGTGCTTCACCAACGTCTATCGGCGATCCGGGGCCTGCGTGTACCGGAGCCGCCATCGGAGGCGGGGCATGTTTACTACAAGTTTTACGCTTATCTGCGCCCTGACACACTCCAGTATGGGTGGGATCAGGACGCCGTTGTCGACGCCATTAACAGCCTAGGTGTGCGTTGCTTCCACGGCGGCTGCAGCGAGATTTACCGCGAGAAAGCGTTTATCGGGACTGGGTACGCCCCAAGGCAGCGCTTGCCTGTGGCGCGCGAGCTCGGCGAAACCAGCCTGATGTTCCAGGTCGACCACACGCTTGTGGAAGACGATATGCATCGCTTGGCCGATGCCGTTGAGAGAGTTATGTCCGAGGCCGCTGCGCTGAACGTCATGGCCGGCTAAGCCGTCGACGTCGGATAAGGTCGTCTATCCTATTGGGTGGCTTGAAGAATCAAGCCGCCCTTTGTTTATTGCCTACCCCCAGGCTTCGTTTACTTCGACAGCCCCCGCCCTCATCTCTCTATTTGCTAATTTGCTTTGTTTCCAGGCATCGCGTGTAATGTCGCCCGCGAGCGCCGTTCCTGCTGTTTTGGTGCTGCAACCGATTTGTGACTAAGTCGTTTGAGGCCATGTTGGACTCCGCGTAACCTTCCAGGCGGCGATTGACGCTATCGATAAGAAAGAAGAGCGCCGTCGCCTACCTGATGCATAGGCCTTCAAGGACGTTGAACTTAAGTTTTAAACGGTTGCATCCGCATGCTTGGGGAGGGCGCCCTAGGGCGGTAGCGTGCCGCACCTTCTAGTTCACGGTTTTTGAGTGGGATAACCAGCGATTTATGGGAACGTATAAGAAGGCTTTGGCCTTACTATCGCCGAAGGAACGCCGTCGAGGCGTGCTCGTCATGGTTATGGTTATCATCATGGCTGTGCTCGAAACTGCTGGCATCGCCTCCGTCATGCCTTTTCTCGCTGTGCTAGGCGACCCAGCTGTTGTGGAAGAAAACCCTGTGCTGTCCGGCGCCTATGAGCGCTTAGGTTTCGAGTCCGTTGATAGTTTCTTGTTTGGGCTTGGCGTCTTAGTGTTCGGCTTAGTGCTTTTTGCTGCGGCGTTTCGAATTGTCACCCAGTACGTGATGAACCGCTTTATCGAGATGCGTCGCCACAGCATCGGCCAGCGCTTGCTAGAAACCTACCTCCGCCAGCCGTACGCTTTCTTTCTCAATCGGCATAGCGGCGATATGGCAAAAAGTATCCTCTCGGAAGTCGACCAGCTTATTTTGAATGTTTACCGGCCCGGTATACAGGCTATCGCTAATGTTGTGGTCGCAATGGCTATCATTGCTCTACTAGTTGTTTTTGACCCATTGCTAGCCCTGGTTGTAGGGGTTGTTGTTGGTGGCTTGTATTCCCTCATTTTTTTGCGGTGCGGGGAATCCTCGGCCGCGTTGGTCGCGACCGTGCTGCCGCCAACCGTGAACGTTTCACCGCCGCCAGCGAAGCCCTGGGCGGAATCAAAGACATCAAACTTTTGGGGCGAGAATACGCTTACTTGTCGCGTTTCCGTCCCTCTTCGGCCCGCTTTGCCCGCCACCAAGCGACCAACCAAACATTGTCGGAAGTGCCTAAATACCTCATCGAGGCGGTAGGGGTAGGGGGCGTGCTTGCGCTCTCGCTGGTTCTATTGACGACCGGTGACGGCATTGCCGGAGTGCTTCCGGTGTTGGGTCTCTATGCCTTTGCCGGATATAAACTGCTGCCGGCTGCCCAGCGCATATACACCGGTATGGCAAAATTCCGCTTCGGTGCGTCGGCCGTCAACGACATCTACGATGATCTAGAGCAACGCACAGCCCTGGCCGAGATCAAGCGTCGCGCCCCCGCGCCCATGACGCCGACCGATGCAATCCGTCTCGAAGGCGTCACCTACACCTATCCCGGTGCGGACTCCCCGGCGTTAACGGGCATCAACCTAACTATCCCCATCGGTTCCTCAATCGGCCTTGTCGGCGGTACCGGAGCGGGCAAAACAACCCTGGTTGATCTCATTCTTGGCTTGCTGCGGCCTAATGCCGGAACCTTAAGAGTGGATGGTGAACCGGTGACGGATGCCAACCTGGCGGCATGGCAACAAATGCTAGGCTATGTGCCTCAAGATATCTTCCTCACCGACGCCAGCGTCGCGGAGAACATCGCTCTGGGCGTGCCAAAGGAAGAAATCGACCAAGAGAAAGTTGAGCGCTGCGCCGGAATGGCTCAGGTGCACGACTTCATCACTACCCAACTACCTGCCGGCTACGACACAGCCGTTGGCGAGCGCGGCGTACGCCTCTCCGGCGGCCAACGCCAGCGCATCGGGATTGCCCGCGCCCTTTATCACGATCCGAGCATCCTGGTGTTCGATGAAGCGACGAGCGCGTTGGATACGCTCACTGAAAAGGCCGTGATGAACGCCGTCGATGCTCTTAGTAAGCAGAAAACGGTTATTCTGATCGCCCATCGTCTGAGCACGGTTGAGGGCTGCGATAAGGTGGCGTTACTCGAAAATGGCCGAGTCAGCGCTGAGGGCGCAATCGATGACTTGCAGCAACGTAGTGACGTCTTTAATAGGATGGTGCGCTCAAGTCCATGAGGCTGTCCTTGGAGGTTCAAGCAAAAAGTTCGCTGACCAGTTTTCTAGACTAAGTGACACACAGCTGTCCCGTTGCGGACTGTGTGGCTCTGATAAGGAAAACAAAAGTCCAGAAAGTGAGGTTGAACAAACTTCACGCCGTTCTTCTTGAAAAAACATTTATTGCCAATTTTGTCCTGTAGGTCTTTTATGAGTCAAATATCAGAGCGAGTGCTTCCGGGTGGCTACTGCATAGGATGTGGAGCATGTAGTTATCTAGATGACGCGGCTTATAAGCTGGATTGGACCTCTGAAGGAACTTATCAGGCCACACTGCAAGCAGGCCAGCATAACCCATCGGAATTAGCCGATCAGGTGTGCCCGTTTACCAATAAAATAGAAAACGAAGATGAAATAGGTGAGCGCCTGTTTGGCGGCTTTGCGGAAAAAGCACGCCACGTTGGTTATTTCCGCGGGTGCTATGTAGGGCACGTGGAAGAAGAAGACCACCGTTCTCTTGGGAGCAGTGGAGGAGTTGGTAGGTGGCTGCTGGCTGAGCTCCTTAAGGTCGGAGCTGTTGACTATGTCATTCAGGTGGAGCCGCAAGACGGTAGCGATACCCTATTCTCCTACGCCTGTTTTAATGACCCAGCTCAAGTGCGTGCGGCAGCCAAGTCAGCATATTACCCGGTTACGCTGGCGGGCGCTCTAGAGAGGATAAGATCTGTGCCAGGGCGATATGCAATAACTGCAATTCCTTGCTTCGCAAAGACATTGAGAAACTTGGCGAAGGTGGATTCGGTAATTGATGAAAGGCTATCGCTTGTCATTGGAATAATTTGCGGGCATTTAAAGACGGCGAGCTTTGCGGAAGCATTGGCTTGGCAGCTGGGTGTAGAGCCCAACCGCCTTAAGGGTATTGATTTTCGGGGAAAGATTGAGGGAAAGAAAGCGAACGACAAGGGGGTAACAGCCTCGGATGGCACTCATTTGGCAGGGCCAATCTCATCAAAGCAGCTTTTTGGCGGCAACTGGGGATGGAACCTTTTCAAATATAAAGCTTGCGATTATTGTGACGATGTTTTGGCTGAAACTGCGGATGTCGCTATCGGCGATGCCTGGCTACCGGAGTATGTTAATGATCATCGCGGCAGTAGTGTCGTTGTGATTAGGGATCCAGGGGTACAAAGGATTGTAGAAAGAGCAAATGCTGCAGGCCGATTGGATCTAACGGAAGTCGCCCCAGAAGTGATTGTGAAATCCCAAATGGGTGGAATTAGGCATCGGACGGAAGGGTTGGCTTTGCGCCTAAGTGATGACATTGCCGTTGGAAAATGGGTGCCGACGAAGCGTGTTGAACCTGGCGTGAATTTAACTCGCCGCAGGAAGCGAATGTACAGAGCGCGAGTCGCGTTAAGAGATGTTTCCATCAAGGCATATCAGGAAGCAAAAGAGCGTCGTGACTTTGCACACCTTGAGCGTGCCGTTCAGCCCTATATCAAGCAGCTTGACGATCGACCAGTATGGCGGGTTGTGGGAGGGGCGCTCTATCGTTACTTTCTAAAGACGGTAAAGAAAGCATGATAATAGAAATTCGGAAAGCGGGTTTCGTAAACAAAGGCGCAGAGTTGATGCTCAGGGCTATTAAGGAGAAGGTTCTTCTTAAGTTTCCTGCTAGTAGAATTGTTGTAGCGCCTACTCCCAGTCATGGAACCCGCCCTTTCAATAAGATCGCAAAGGAAGGCTTCTACCTTAAAGCCTCATTATATCGTTATGGGTTTGATTGGGGGAGGGTTGCGAGTCTTGCTCCGAGAAAACTAAGAGAAATGTATGGAGTTGTTCTCGACAGAGAGGTGGATGTTGTTCTGGATGCTGCTGGCTTTTCGTATAGTGACCAATGGGGGATTGGTCATACCAAAGAGCTTGCTCATGCAGTGAAAAGGTGGCGCAAACAGGGCACCACAATAATATTGATGCCGCAGGCCTTTGGCCCTTATGAGGGCACCATTCACCGAAAACTAATAGCGAAAGTTGTCAAGGATGTCGATCTCGTAATGCCTAGAGACTCAGTTTCTCTAAGAAATCTTGAAGACGTCGTCGGCTCTACGTCCAACATATGTAGGTTTCCTGACTTTACCAACCTTCTGGTTGGCAGGAGACCTGATGATTTTGATCATTCAAAAATGCGCGTATGTATTGTTCCAAATTATCGAATGATCGATAAGTCATTACCTGACGTATCTAATCGTTACACGTCCTTTATGGTGTGGTGCGTTGCCTATTTGGTCAGTCGTGGGGAAAAGCCTTTTATTCTTGTTCACGAAGGTGATGCCGATTACCGGTTGGCGGAAGAGATATCGTACGAGGCCGGGGGAATTCCAATTGTACGAGAAACTGATCCTCTCGCGATCAAGGGAATACTTGGAAGTAGCTACGCGACGATCGGTAGTCGTTTTCACGGATTGGTTAGTGCCTTAAGTCAAGGCGTCCCTTCGCTAGGAACCGGGTGGAGCCATAAATACCTTGAATTGTTCAAGGATTACGGGTGGTCGGACGGCTTGATTAAGGTGGGAGACGAAGACGTAAAGTCGAAGCTAGACCAACTTATTGATCCACAAAGTAACCTGCGCATACGGAGAACGCTAGAGCACCACTCGGACCAATTAAAAGAGGCTACCGAGTTAATGTGGGAACGAGTGTTTGAAGTTATAGAGAATTCGAAGAAGAGCGAAACAGGTAGATAGCTTGTCTTGCGCGAGCACATTTGATCGGGGTTCAGCGTGGTGAGTCAGTCGGTGTTTTCCTTGTGTTTGAAAAGAGGCTGCTATAAGTGAGCCTTGGCATGTTGCCTTATCTAATATTTCCCTTACTTGCGGCCGGTGCGGTCGCTCGACCGCTTTCGCGTAACGCATCATATTTTTCCATCGCTGCTGTGGTTGCGATGTACGGGGTAGTGATGGCGATAAGGCAAGATGTCGGCGTTGATTGGCAAGAGTATGTCCGTTGGTTCCAGATTATGGAACAGCACCCTTTTACCCGGGAAAATGTCGAAAGGGGCTACTTTTACCTCAATGTT
The DNA here is from genome assembly GCF_003399765.1 of Alkalilimnicola ehrlichii. Lineage (GTDB taxonomy): Bacteria > Pseudomonadota > Gammaproteobacteria > Nitrococcales > AK92 > AK92. The sequence goes on from NZ_NFZV01000005.1 coordinate 67,546, forward strand.
TACCTTAGACGAATGGGGGGCGAGGTCAGTGCCGTGTTTTTTTGGCTGCTGCGCTTACCCTGTTTAGTTCAGCGGTCTTGAGTCGAAGTTTATCGCCCTATCCAGGATTGGCGATTTTCGTACTATTCTGCTCCGGAGTTGTGTTCTGGCAGCTGAGTGCGGTGCGGCAAGGGTTTGCTATTTCTATAACTGCGCTGGCAGTCTGTGCTTTTTGCACCGGCGCTATCTGTTTGCCGTAGCGCTCGCGGTCATTGCACCACTTTTTCATTTTACCGCTGTCTTGTTTTGGCCTGCTTTTTTGTTTGCACGCTATATTCGGTGTGATCTTGTTCTCGCAGCAGGGGTTGTGGTTGCCTTTTTCTTGTACCTCAAGCCTTCTTACGTTGTGCAGTTGGTAGATTTGTTGTCTTTTTTAAAGGCCTATCTTCCTGGGTATGAGAGGTATTTCTCTCTGGTTCAGCGCGAGGCTGCGGGTGTAGGTGTGCGAGCGCTGTTTGAGTGTTTGATCGCTTTGGCGGGCCTCTTCCTTATCAACAGGCGCGAGGATATTGCGTTAAGTAATAAGGTAATAGTCTATCTTTTTGTGATCGGTGTTGTTCTTAGGTTTGCGCTGGTCAATTTCGCCGATGTTTCTAGGTTGGCGAATTATTTTATTGTTTTTCAGGGGGTTGTTGTGGCGCTCCTGGTTTCACGTTTGCGGACGCGTTTAGAGAGGCTGATTGCATATATTGCGGCTGTCTTCGTATATATGGCAATGCTGATTAAAATGCTTTTAGATGATCCTTATAGTGTTGTTCCTTATTCGTTTGTGGTTTTTTGAAAATTATCCCTTTTTTCTAAGGCGGCGATTGGCGGGGGGAGGTTAAGGAGTATGGCGAGAGTTTTTTTTAGTGTGATAATACCGACCCTCGATAATTGTGAAAGGCTCTTGAAGGTCCTTTCTGCGATCCGGCAGCAGACGCTGTCATTCGATAGGTATGAAGTAATTGTAGTCGATAATGGCTCGAAAGACGGAACTAAAGAAGCTGTGCTGGCATTCTCTTGGGTCAAGTTTTTAGAGCAGATCGATAAGCGGCGGAGCCCTTATTCTTGTCGAAATTTAGGGGCTAAGGTAGCTAAGGGCGATATTTTGGTCTTTTTGGACTCCAACTGTGTTCCGTCGCGTGAATGGCTTGAGAATGCTGATCGGTTGACTGGGCACGGTGAGCGGCTGTACGCGACAGGTGGGTACGTCGTAGAGAGAAGCAAAAGAGATTGTATTTATCAGCTTTATGACAGTCTTTTTAATGTTGACGCTGAGCGGGCCTCTAGAAAGGGGTGGGCGCCTGGAGGGAACTTGTTTATCGATAAGGGGCTGTTCTGGGCGTCCGGTGGTTTTGGTGAGGGGGTCCGCTCTGGAGAAGACCTGAGGCTAACGAAAAAGGTGTCTGTTGAGTTCCAGCCGATCAGGTATTTCCAACGATGCATAGTTGAGTACCCAGCTAAAGGAAAAGACGCTCTCTTGCGGAAGCAGCGTCGGGTTGCTAAAGGGCAAGTAGGCATTTGGCGCCTGCAAAATCGGGTGGTTAGATCCTTAATCCGCTGCTTTTCAGCGGCTATTGTGCCAAATTTTTTTGAAGTGGCCGATGCTATTAGGAGGAGAGGAGCGCCAGGTGATTGGCGTTTTTTCGGTAAGTTGGTTTTCTTGAGGCAACGTATTAGGTTGATGATGGTATGGGTCAATGTTGTTGAGCTTCTAAAAAGGGAGAGCAAATAACGGTCCTTGCTTATACGCTTTTCTATATCGAACTGTACGCTTTGTATGTTGCTTCTTTTGGAGGGGGTGTGGATAGAAGGGTCTCGGTAATCGTCCCGACACGTAATCGGGTGCAAGCATTGGGGCGTGCTGTGAGGTCTATTTTAGCGCAGACGCATGCTCCTTATGAGCTAATAGTGGTAAATGATGGCAACGAAAATGCAGAGTTTTTCCAACAGATACGCCTTATTGATTTAGATTGCCAAAAGGCTGGCGTTCGATTTGTGCACGTTGGAGCGTTATCTGAGGCGCGAGGTGGAGGCCAGGCGAGGAATGCTGGGATTGAGGCTGCCCGCGGTGAGTACGTTGCGTTCCTTGATGATGATGATGCTTGGTTGCCTGAGAAATTGGAGAAGCAGCTCGATGTCGTTACAGAGGCATCCGTTTCTGGGGTTGCATGTGGGGCTTGGTTTGGGCGCTGGAGTGACGATGAGTTTTTGGTTCTAAAAAGAACAAAAAGAAAGCTGCCGAATGGTTGTCAACGTCGTGCTATATTACGTGGTAACTTTTTGGGAACTACGTCAGGTTTTCTTGTTTTAAGGCAAGCATTGCTTGATGTGGGCGGGTTTGATTTTAGATTGCCTTGTCTTCAAGATTATGACGTCTACATTCGCTTAATTCTTGGGGGGAGGCAGGTTGGTTTTATATCGGAGCCTTTGATTCTTTATCGTGTGGGTGGCGGCGATCAGATTAGTAAGCAGTATAATAGGCATGTTGCAAGCACAAAGATGTTGATAGATAAGTACCGTGGAAGAGAATTCGGTTTGACAGGCGCGGAGCTTAATGAGCTTTCCGCAACGTTTTATAACCTCGCTGCTAAGGCGGCAAGTGGGGTTGATCGCAAGGCTGCTTTGAAGGCGGCGGCTCAGAGTGCATGTCTTCGCCCTTTGCAAGTTGAGGCTCCGGCTCGAGCTTTGTTCGCGCTTTTCAGGTGATTAGCAGTAAGTGCTTGTCTTGTCTCTTGCTTAGAGGGCGGGCGACTTGCAAGGGAGGTTGGTGCCGTCGGATGTGGGGTAGTTAGGGCACGTATGGCGGAAAGGGCGCACTCCTCTGGCTTTCAGGGTAGGGAAATTGCGAACTTTATTAATGCGGCGGAGGCTCGGGATGTATAGAGATTGTGATCAGTATGAGTGGTAGTTATGGCGGCTTTGAGCGAGCCATTGCCCGCAGCCTTGATCGGCTTCCTGGGGTTAAGCGTTCACTGAAGCGGTTGTATCAAGTCGGCAATTACTTGGTGTTTCGTGAGCGTGGTTTCTCCGCTAGTGTTCATGCCCATGCGTCCCTTGAAAGAGTCGAACCTGCCAACGGAGAGCCGAGTACCCCGACTTTTTTGGCTATTACGATAAATCTCCTTGGAGCTCAGCCCAGTCGGGTTTCTTATGCCATCAAGTCGAAGATGATGGGACGGCGGCGGTACTGGTAGTTGATGGGCCTGCGGCTGGCTTATTGGGTCGAACCGCGGCGTGGAGTTGGCAGCAAGGAGCAATGGCTCAGTGGGTCCAGCGAGGGCCGGATGTTGCGATTGCCTACAATGGCGTCGCTGATAACAAGCTGGTGTCGTATTGGTATTCTGCCGCGAGTGCGCAGAGTGAGGTGATTGACTGGCCAATACAAGCAGTTGCACCGGCTGGTGATTACTTTATCTCACTTAATTACTGCCGCTTGCAGAAGCTCCGGCCGGATTACGGCTATTCGGTTGAGGTTTCTAACTTCTCTGCGGAGATGGATGATGAGCAGGATGGCTTATGGGGTGTGGAGCGTGATAATGGGGCAGCTGAACTTCTCGTCAGCTTAGCCGAGCTGCGGGCTCTGACGCCCGATGCCGCTGGGGCCGATGAGCATAAGGTGAACCATGTGATGTTTAGCCCGTCAGGTAATAGGTTCATCTTCGTCTATCGTTGGTTCGGAAGTGAGGGAAAGAAGAGCCGACTGTTTCTTTATGAACGGGAAAGCGGTCGTGTGAAGCTGCTTCTTGACGAGGGCATGGTGTCGCATTACTGCTGGCGGACTGAAAGCGAAATCATTGCATATGCTCGCGGACCTGCGGGAGACGGCTACTATCAGCTTAATGTGGACACCTGTGTGGTGCAGACTTTTGCTGCAGGTTTGCTGAACCAGTTCGGCGATGGGCATCCCTCCATCTCTCCCTGCGGTGACTATTTAATCACCGACACCTATCCTGATCGTAAACGCCAACAACGGCTTTTGCTTTATTGTTTCTCTGATGGTCGAGTCGAAGAGATTGGCCGTTTCTTATTGCCCCTATGCTTTGATGGAGTGGGGCGTATCGATCTTCATCCTAGGTGGAGTCCTGATGGGCGGGCGGTTTCGGTTGACTCAGGGCATGATGGTGTTAGAGGCACATATGTCATTAATATTGAAGGCCTACTCTCGTAGGATTTGGGCCTGCCTAAGTGTAGCCATGCAGAGATAGCTGTAGGAACCATCTGTTGACTAAGACAGCATCAACTCCCCGAGTAACTGTTCTGCTCGCGGTCTATAACAGCGAGCGATCAATATCTAAGTGTGTGGAAAGCATACTCGAGCAGAGTTTCAAGGATTTTGAGCTGTTGATCGTGGACGATGGGTCGACAGATCAGACAGCGGATATAATTCGGCGGGCTTCGAAGAAAGATAACCGGATCCGTATCTTGTCAAACTCAAGCAATTTAGGGCTCGGGGCGAGCTTGGCTTGGGGAGTTGATGAGGCTGTTGGTGAATATTTGATTCGTATTGATGCTGATGATGTCTGTCTACCTGATCGCCTTGAAAGGCAGGTGCGGCACCTGGATCAGAACCCGGAAGTTGATGTGTTAGGTGGTGCGGCGCTGGAAGTGGACAGTTCAGGAAAACAAATTGGGGTGCGGTGCATGCCTGCGGAGCATGATGATATTATGGCATGTATCTGGGCTAACCCCTTTATTCATCCAACGGTCGCCTTTCGTCGCCGTCGTCTTCTAGATGTTGGCAGTTATGATCCTGAGTTGCGAAGGCGCCAGGACTATGAACTGTGGTTTCGATGTGCCGAGCGAGGGTTGAGGTTCGCTAACTTGCAAGAGCCTCTGATTTACTACTTTTTGATGAGAATACACACCGTAAACAACCGTTAAGGTTAGCTTTACAACAGGCGGGGATTGGATGGCGGGGTGCCGGCGATTGAGGCTTCCCTTGTGGCAGCAGCTAGCGGTTTCAGTGCCGTTAATTCGTGCACTATTACCGGCTCCAGTTCAACATTTTTTATACAAGGCTCTGAGCATTGTAGATCCTCGGAAGAGAGGAGCGCGTAAAAGCGAGTCTTGTCTTTGAGTAAATAGTTGGCTGTTTCTATGACTGTCGCCATTACTGGGGCTGGAGGCTTTATTGGGCGTGTACTCGCTCATCGCTTACACGAAGGGCCTACTAACCCTATATCTATATCAAGTCAATGGAAAGAGCTGCCCGGAGGCCGTCCCACTCCGTCATTGCTCGATGTTGATGGCTGGGCTCGTTCCTTTAAAGGGGCGGAAGTGGTCGTTCATCTTCTTGGTCGCGCTCATATACTCAGGGAGCGACAAGGGAATCCTAGCGAGGCTTTCCGGCAAGTTAATGTAGATGCTACCCAGGCCGTTCTAGAGGGCGCGCGGCGCGCCGGGGTTCGTCGGCTTGTGTTCGTGAGTTCTGTTGGCGTTCACGGACCAGCTAATGGGCGGGTGCTCCGTGAGTCGGACGACTTAGATGCAAGCGAGCTTTATGCCCGTTCCAAGTTGGAAGCGGAGAAACTTGTAATTGAATTCGCTCAGGCAGCGGACTTTGAGTGGGTCATCGTCAGGCCTCCTCTGGTGTACGGGCCTGGATGCCCTGGCAACTTACACCGCTTGATGGAGTTGATTTACAAAGGCGTTCCTTTGCCGTTTGGCGCTGTGGCGGGTGCTCGCAGTTTGATTGGTGTTGATAATCTCTCTGATTTTCTAGTTACGTGCTCAAAACATCCTGCTGCGGCGAATCAGGCCTTTCTCGTTTCCGACGGCGAGGATATTGCTACGGGCGATTTAGTCCGTGTCCTTGCGCAGGGGATGGGGCGTTCTCCTCGATTGCTAAATGTCCCTTATGAATTGCTTCTTTGGGCCGCTAAAACTTTCAGGAAGGAAGAATTGATAAGGAAGGTGTGTGATCCGCTTCAGGTCGACTCGAAAAAGGCGAGGATCCTGTTGGGCTGGCATGAAGTTCGTTCATTGTCGGATGGGCTTCTTGCGACGGCGCGTGCGTTCAGCGAGTCAAAGAAAGGTGGGGCGGCCAAATAATGATTCTTTTCTTGAAGGGTACTGATTTTGCACGCTAGCTGGATAATGCCGTTTGCCTTGTTTATTGCGGTAGCGTTGTCCGCCGCATTCACTGCCGCTATGCGTAGGCATGCATTGGCACATTCGATGGTAGACGTGCCCAATGAGCGGAGTTCTCATGCCAACCCTACCCCACGAGGCGGCGGGGTAGCATTAGTACTGGTTTTTTCAGCTCTTTCCACTCTGTTAGCGCCTTGGCTTGGCTGGTCAGCGACAGCGCTTATGGCTATGTTGGGCGGAGGGGCCGTGGTCGCGGGTATTGGCTACTTGGACGATCATGGTGACGTCGCTGCCCGTTGGCGGCTTATGGCGCATTTTGTCGCAGCGTTCGTCGCTTTATCTGCGTTAGCGGCGCATGGCGGCTTGCCGACTGTACCCTTGGGCTCGTGGATACTTGATTTGGGCGTCTTTGGCTATCTGTTTGCGGCGCTCTTTATCGTCTGGTTGCTAAATCTTTACAACTTCATGGACGGAATCGACGGTCTGGCCGGGGTGGAGCTGGTAACCGTCTCAGGCGGCGCGGCTCTGCTGTTGTTTTGGCAAGGGGCGCCTATCTCTGCAAGCTGGTTGCTTTTGTTGGCGGCGTGCGGATTGGGGTTTCTGGTCTGGAATTGGCCACCTGCAAAAATTTTTATGGGTGATGCCGGTAGCGGTTTTTTAGGGTTCGTGCTTGCAGTCTTTGCCCTCTGGACGGGGGGCGAGGGCGGAATCGGCGTATGGGCCTGGGGGATTCTGCTGGGGGTGTTTTTAGTCGATGCGACGTGGACGCTTATTCGACGAGTTTCGCTTGGCCAGCGCTTTTACGAGGCGCATCGCATCCATGCATATCAATATGCATCACGAGAGTTTGGCGCCCATAAGCCGGTGACGTTGGGAGTCGCGGCTATTAATATCGGATGGTTGCTGCCCTGGGCAGCGTTAGCGACATGGTTTCCGGGCTTAGGCGGGCTCTTTTTGGTGATTGCGTGGGCGCCTTTGGTGTTCCTGTGCTGGTGGTTTAAAGCTGGAGTGCCGGAGAGCGCTTGATAATTTGAATTGCTTCAGCCGGTTGGGAAAGTGTAGCTCATAGCAGTTCGCTCTATACAGAGACTGATTTCCGCGTGGTTCTGTTGGTAATGGGTAAAGATATAGTGCTTGCGTAGGGTGGACGTTACGTTTTTGTTGGTTTTTGATTGATTTCTAATCTATGCGTTTTCATACAATTGCGTCTTGTGTCTCTACGCAAAGCGCCTCATCCTTAGGGGGCGGATAGCCGCCGTTGCCGGAACCAGCTGTGAACGTTTCTCGTTGCTGCCTGCATCGGCAAGGCAGGGCTATAGGGTGCTACATGCAAATTTCGGTTCGGCACCCAGGCACCCAGGCATCCGCTTGAGTCACATAGGCATGGATTTGCTGAATTAACGAGAGCTTATCTGGATGAGTCGAGTAATTAAGCGGGTTGTAATGGTTGGCGCCGATTTGGCGTTAATTCCGTTTGCGTTGTGGGGGGCGTTTGCTTTACGGCTTGGGGAATTCTTCCCACCGGAGATGGGGAGTTTCTGGTGGTTATTCCTGCTGTTGCCGTTGCTCACAGTCCCCGTCTTTGCAGCGTTGGGTTTTTATCGCATGGTGGTCCGTTATATGGGGCCGCATGCCGTCTATGCCCTATTTAAGGGCGTTACCTACTCGGCGCTGATGTTGTCGGTAATCGTGCTTATGCTCGGTTCGCAAGGCTTCCCGCGCTCGATTCTCGTCTCTTATTGGTTGATTTTGCTACTAGGCGTCGGTGGTAGCCGGTTTTTGGTGCGCGCCTGGCTACAATCGCGTTTTCGGCGTTCGGTCGAGAAAAAACCGGTCGTTATTTACGGTGCCGGGAGTTCGGGGGCTCAGCTCGCCGCGGCTTTGGCGGCCGGGTGGGAATTCCACCCCGTTGCGATGTTGGACGACGATCGTAGCCTGCATGGCAGCTTCGTTAGCGGCGTCAAAGTCTACGGGCCGGATAAGCTGGCAGATTTGATTGCCGAGTATGACGCTGAGTTTGTGATGCTCGCCATGCCCGGCGCGCCGCGTATGCGGCGGAAAGCTATCCTGCAACGTTTGGAGAGCTTCCCGGTGCATGTTAAGACGGTGCCGAGTATGGAAGACTTGGTCAGCGGCGAAGCCAAACCGGATGAGGTACGGGATGTTGAGGTTGAAGACCTCTTATGGCGCGATCCGGTGGTGCCGGATCCCGAGCTTATGAGCGCCTGTATCGCCGGCAAAAATGTTTTGGTAACAGGTGCCGGCGGTTCAATCGGCAGCGAGCTTTGCCGGCAGATTATCCGGGAGCGCCCCCAGCGTTTGGTGCTTCTGGAATTGAGCGAGTTTGGTTTGTACCGAATCGAGCGAGAGCTGATAGGGATTATCGATAAGCTCGATTATGACGTTGAGCTTATCCCCTTGCTCGGCTCGGTCACCGATCGCGACCGCATGCTGCGAATCATGCAAGCATACGATATTCAAACCGTTTATCACGCGGCCGCTTACAAGCATGTGCCGATTGTCGAGCACAATAGCATCGAAGGCTTGCGCAATAATGCCTTGGGTACTTGGTACACGGCGGAAGCGGCCCGAACGACGGGGGTTGAGCATTTCGTACTGATCTCAACGGACAAGGCAGTGCGGCCGACCAACGTTATGGGCGCTACCAAGCGCCTTGCGGAGATGGTTTTGCAGTCCATGATGGACGATCCGGGCAAGACTACATTCTGCATGGTCCGGTTTGGAAACGTATTGGGCTCCTCGGGTTCCGTTGTGCCCTTGTTCCGCGAGCAGATCAAACGAGGTGGGCCCGTCACGGTAACGCACCCGGAAATTACGCGTTATTTCATGACTATACCGGAAGCGGCTTCCTTGGTTATTCAAGCAGGGTCCATGAAGAAGGGCGGCGATGTATTCGTCTTAGATATGGGTGACTCTGTCCGCATCGTGGATCTAGCCCGGAAGATGATCCATTTGATGGGCTACGAGGTGCGGGACGATAAACATCCGCATGGCGATATCGAAATCCGGTTCACGGGCTTGCGCCCGGGCGAGAAGTTGTACGAAGAGCTGTTGATCGGAGATAACGTTTCCGGTACGGCGCATCCGAAGATTTTCCGAGCCGAGGAATGGGCGCCGAGCTGGGAGCAGATGAGCGCTCTGCTGCTTGAGCTTGAGACGGCGGCGAAGAACTGCGATGTCGCGACGGTGCAGCGAATTTTGGAAGAAATGGTGCACGGCTTCTCGCCACAGGGTGCCCTGCCTGATTTAGTCTGGGCACGCAGCCAAGGCCAAACGGCTGTCGGCAATGCTGCGGCTGTGGTTGCTAACAATGTGGCGCAGTTCCAGCCGCGAGCGCGCGACTTAGATAAGAGTACGCGTTAGCCGTAAATAGTCCGTTTGTCGTTTGCTCTGTCGCTATGGGTCGGTTGATACTTGGCGACAGGGTTTATGAGGTTTCTATCGCTGGAGCAACGGTAGGCTGGCGTTTGAACAAACGGCCTGAGGCATCGTGCTCTGCCTTCCGTTTTCGTTAAAGTTGAATGCATTCCGGTTCGTCCCCGAATGCCGAAGGTCCTTTACGAGAAAACTATGGATAAGATTCGAAAGTGTGTGTTTCCCGTAGCGGGCTTAGGTACCCGTTTTTTGCCGGCTACTAAGGCTAGCCCGAAGGAAATGCTGCCGGTCGTTGATAAGCCGCTTATTCAGTATGCGGTAGAAGAGGCAGTCGCCGCCGGTGTGGAAACAATGATTTTCATCACCGGCCGAACGAAGCGTCCGATTGAGGATCATTTCGATAAGGCGCCCGAACTTGAGCGGGAGCTTGAAGAGCGGGGCAAAAAAGCGCTGCTGCAGACCGTTGCCGAAACTACACCGGACGGTATCGAGTGCATTTTCATTCGCCAAGGCGAGGCGCTGGGTTTGGGGCATGCGGTGCTGCGGGCGAAATCCGTGGTGGGCGATGAGCCGTTTTCGGTTATTTTGGCGGACGATTTGATCGATGCCGGCAAACAGGGCGTGCTTGCTCAAATGACGCGCTTATTCGAGCGGCATCAATGCTCCTTGTTAGGTGTCGAGCGAGTGCCGGAGGATGAGACGAACAAGTACGGCGTGGTGAGCCCGACGCCGTTTGCAGAGCGTTTACAGGCTGTCGATGCCATCGTTGAGAAGCCGCCGGTCGATAAGGCGCCTTCGAACTTGGCCGTTGTCGGCCGCTATGTGCTGACCCCGCGCATTTTCGATTTGTTGGAGCGAACCGAACGCGGCGCGGGTAACGAAATCCAGCTCACGGATGCGATCGCCGCGCTGCTTAAGGAACAGCAGGTGTTGGCGTATGAGTTTGACGGTCGTCGTTACGATTGCGGCAGTAAGCTGGGTTACTTAGAGGCGACGCTGGCCTACGGCTTGGCCCATCCGGAGCTTGGCGACGGGTTTCGGGATTTGTTGCTGCAAACGGCGGCGGAGTTGGAACGCGACGCCGAAGCCTCGGCGGTGTAATTGCCGCGCGGTATGATTCTCGGCGGGAGCGGTTCGTCTGCTTCCGCCGTTTTTTGTTTCCGAGGCGGTTTAAGCTGCCTGATGCCGCTGCCCTAGTCGCTTAACAAGAAGAAGGAACAAACCGATATGAGCGAGCTGACTTGCTTTAAGGCTTACGATATCCGTGGGCGGATACCCGATGAGCTGAACGAGGATATCGCTTACCGGATCGGTCGTGCTTATGCGGAATACCTGCGGCCGAAAAAGGTGGTCGTCGGGTACGACATTCGTTTATCGAGTCCGGCGATGAGCGAGGCGGTGATTAAGGGGCTCACTGAAGGTGGGGCGGATGTGTACGAGATCGGACAGTGCGGCACCGAGGAAGTCTACTTCGCCACCTTCGATAATGATATGGACGGTGGGGTTATGGTCACCGCCAGCCATAATCCAAAAGATTACAATGGCATGAAGCTCGTTCGCGAGCAATCCAAGCCTATCAGCGGAGATACGGGGCTTAAGGATATCAAGGCTCTTGCGGAAGAGAACGCATTTCCCAAGATGGCCGAGTGCGGGCGTCGTTTCGAGTTGGATCATCGGCCGCGTTACCTCGAACACCTACTGGGATATGTCGAGCGAGAGGCACTTAAGCCGCTAAAGGTGGTTGTGAATGCCGGTAACGGCGGTGCCGGAGCCGTCGTTGACCTGCTCGAACCCCACCTGCCTTTTGAGTTTATCAAGCTTCAACATGAGCCGGATGGGCATTTCCCGAACGGTGTGCCGAACCCTTTGTTGATCGAAAACCGAACGGTTACCGCCGAAGCGGTGCGCGCTCATGGCGCTGATTTAGGGTTGGCCTGGGACGGTGATTTCGACCGTTGTTTTTTCTTCGACGAAAAGGGTGAGTTTGTTGAAGGCTACTACATCGTGGGCTTGTTAGCGGAAGCTTGTCTACGGAAGCAGTCCGGGCAGAAAATCGTGCACGACCCTCGGCTTACCTGGAATACAATCGATATTTGCGGTCTTCTGGGCGGGACGCCGGTGCAGAGCAAAACAGGGCATGCCTTCATTAAGGAGCGCATGCGTAAAGAAGATGCCGCTTACGGGGGCGAGATGAGCGCGCATCACTATTTCCGCGATTTTGCATACTGCGATAGCGGTATGATTCCGTGGCTGTTGGTTGGGGAGTTGATTTCTCGTGCCGAGCGCCCTTTCTCCAGCTTACTCGCGGATCGACAGCGTAAATTCCCTGCCAGCGGCGAAATTAACCGCCGCCTAAAAGATGCCGCCGCTACGTTGCAGGCCATAGAAGCTCAATACGGCAGTACTGCGCGGTCGGTGGATCGCACCGACGGATTAAGTTTCGAGTTCGACGATTGGCGTTTCAACCTGCGTGCATCCAACACCGAGCCCGTGGTGCGATTGAATGTGGAGTCGCGCGCCGATGAGGCGCTGATGAAGGCGAAAACGGAAGAACTCTTGCGCTTCTTGGACGAGTCCGGCTAAATCGGATTATGAACCACCGGTCGATTGCTTCCTTATTTGGGATAAACCGCCAACGCGTGCGGTTTATTCGTGCGTTAACCCTGCTGTGCGCGGGTGTGCTGTTGGCGTTGCCCGCTTCGCAGGCGAGGGCGCAAGAAGTCATCGAAGTAACCGGCAACGCCTTGCGCGTTTTCTTGCCGGCAGCCGCTTGGGCCGCCACGTATGTGGATCAGGACGGCGAAGGCCGGGATCAATTCTACTGGGCCTTGGGTAGTACGGTGGTAACCACCGTTGCATTAAAGCTCGCCGTGGATAGCGAAGGGCCCGATGGGCAAGCCTACGCGTTTCCCTCTGGGCATACTTCCATGGCATTTTCCTCCGCGTCGTTTATTCAGCGGCGCTACGGTTGGCGTTACGCTTGGCCGATTTACGGTTTGGCCGGTGTCGTCGGTTGGAGCCAATTGGAGTCGGATCAGGCGGATTGGGAGGATGTGGTGGCAGGAGCGGCTATCGGTTTTGCCTTTACGTGGTTATTCGTTGAGCCGCGGCCGGAGGATAACCCGGTCGAGTTCAGCGTAAACGTTGCACCCGACGAATACAGCGTTGGGGTGCGTTGGCGGTGGTGAGTACGCGAGCACGCATTTGTTTTGCTGTTGCTGTACCCTCTGCCGCAGAGTGCTATAGAGCTTATTGGTTTAACCAGGGATAGGCTAACAACTAATTGGAAGAGCGATTATGAAGATTACGATTTTCGGTACGGGTTATGTGGGTCTCGTAACCGGCACTTGCTTCGCGGAAGTAGGCAATGACGTTGTTTGCGTCGATGTGGATGCCGATAAAATCGAGCGGCTGAATAAAGGCGAAGTGCCTATTTACGAGCCAGGGCTCGAAGAACTCGTAGACCGTAATCGAAAAGCTGGTCGGCTGCGTTTTACAACGGACGCCAAAGCCGGTGTCGAGCATGGTTTGTTCCAATTTATCGCGGTCGGTACCCCACCGGACGAAGACGGCTCGGCCGATTTGCAGTACGTCTTGGCCGTGGCCGGCACGATTGCCGAGCACATGAGCGACTATAAAGTTGTGGTGGATAAATCCACCGTGCCGGTAGGAACGGCCGACAAAGTGCGCGCGCGGATAGCCGAGGTGCTGGCTAAGCGTGGTGCAAGCTTAGAGTTCGACGTGGTGTCTAACCCCGAGTTTCTAAAAGAAGGTGCCGCGGTTAACGACTTCATGAAGCCTGATCGCATCATCGTCGGTACCGATAATCCACGCACCACCGAGTTGCTACGGGCTTTGTATGCCCCGTTTAACCGCAATCACGATCGTTTGATCGACATGGATATTCGCTCTGCGGAGCTGACCAAGTATGCAGCCAACGCGATGTTGGCCACCAAGATCAGCTTCATGAACGAGTTGGCTAACTTGGCCGACCGTTTAGGCGCCGATATCGAGCACGTGCGCATCGGCATCGGTTCCGACCCGCGTATCGGATATTCCTTTATTTATCCAGGCTGCGGTTACGGCGGTTCTTGCTTTCCGAAAGATGTGCAGGCCTTAGCGCGTACCGCGTCCGAAGTCGGGTACGATGCGCAGCTGTTGCAATCGGTGGAAGACGTTAATCTGCGTCAGAAAGAAGTGCTATTTGCCAAGATCAAGCAGCACTTCGGCGATTTGGCCGGCCGCCGCATCGCTCTTTGGGGTTTGGCTTTCAAGCCGGAAACGGACGACATGCGCGAAGCGGCAAGTCGCCGTTTAATGGAAGCCTTGTGGGAGGCGGGCGCAACGGTTGCCGCCTTCGACCCGGAGGCGATGGAGGAAGCGAGCCGTATCTACGGGAAGCGTGCGGACTTGCAGCTATGCAGCAGCGCGGAGCAGGCCTTGGAAGGTGCTGACGCACTGGCGATTGTCACCGAATGGTCGGTTTTCCGCAGCCCGGATTTCGCCGGCATGAAGCAGCGTCTGAAGCAGCCGGTAATTTTCGATGGGCGTAATCTGTACGATCCGGATCGCTTGGCCGCTCAGGGCTTCCACTACTATGCTATCGGTCGCCCGGTGCAAGAGCCGACGAGCGAAGGTAGCAGCGTTCGCTTGGCGACTGGCGCATAAAAGCCACATTGGCCGATCGGCGGCATAGCTGCCGGTCGGCCTTCTCCTCCTTGCCCCTTGCATCTCGTTTTAGCAGCACAAACTAAAGAAGGTGTTGCTAAACGGGCCGTGCGGCCCAGTCAGGGCAGGGAGGGTTATGATTACGCCGTTGATCCTTTCGGGAGGTTCGGGGACGCGGCTATGGCCGCTATCGCGCGAGGCTTATCCCAAACAATTCCTACCCTTAAACGGCGACGGCAGCCTGTTTCAGGCCACGTTGGAGCGTTTACGTGCTTTGCCGCAGTTTGCCGCGCCACTGGTGGTTTGCAATCAAACGCATCGGTTTATGGTGGCCCAGCAGATGTACGAGGCGGGCTTCGAACCGGGTGCTATTTTGTTAGAGCCGCTTGGACGTAATACGGCCCCGGCCGTTGCTCTTGGCGCCCTCCAGGCCTTGGAGAGCGATCCCGATGCCACACTGTTAGTGTTACCCGCCGATCATGTGATCAACCAAGCCGAGCGTTTCGCCTATGCCGTTAAAGAAGGCGAAATGGCTGCTCGGCAAGGTGCCTTGGTAACGTTCGGGGTTCTGCCTACGCGAGCGGAAACCGGGTACGGATATATTAAAGGCGAAGGCGCCGATGGCGTTGTTCAGCGTGTCGAGCGTTTCGTCGAGAAGCCTGATCTTGAGACTGCCGAGCGTTATATAACGAGTGGCGCCTATTATTGGAACAGCGGCATTTTCATGTTTCGGGCAGATCGCTACCTCGATACTTTGGCGCGGTATGAGCCGGATATGGTCGAGGCCTGTCGGCAAGCGCACGCTGCGGCAACCCGCGATCTCGATTTTATTCGAATCGACGAATTGGCCTTTGCGCGCTGCCCCTCGAACTCGATCGATTATGCCGTTATGGAACGCACCGACGAGGCCGTCGTCGTGGCGATGGACGCAGAATGGAGCGATCTTGGATCGTGGGCTGCGTTGCAGGATGTTGCAGCGCGCGACGAAGACGATAACGTTCTACTCGGCGATGTGTTAGCGGCCGACAGTCGCGGCTGTTATTTACGGGCCGAAAGCCGTTTATTAGCGACCGTTGGTTTGCAGGATCACGTGGTTGTGGAAACCGCCGACGCTGTATTGGTCGCCCACCGGGATCGCGTGCAGGACGTTAAGATAATTGTCCAGCGTTTACAGGACGCCAAACGAGACGAATGCACCAACCATCGACGCGTCTACCGCCCCTGGGGTTCCTACGAAGGCGTGGCTATGGCGGACCGCTTCCAAGCGAAACGCATCGTCGTCAACCCAGGGCACCAGCTTTCGCTGCAAATGCACCACCATCGGGCCGAGCACTGGATCGTCGTGCGGGGAACGGCAGAGGTGGAGTGCGACGGCAAAACCTTTCTTTTATCCGAAGACGAATCGACTTACATTCCCCTCGGTACGCGCCATCGCCTGAAGAACCCAGGCGTGATCCCGTTGGAGTTGATCGAAGTGCAAACCGGCTCTTATCTTGGAGAGGACGATATCATCCGCTTCGAAGACAATTACGGCCGTGGCTCCAGCCTTGCTGCCGGATGAAACCGGACCTCTGCCTCTCGACCATAAGTCAGTCGGAAGGTATCCTTGCGCTAAATAGATTAGCCAAGCGCTTGTTCTCGCCCAAAGCTCTTGTTTTCGTGAGTGTTGGGCTGCCGGATCGGCGTTGGATCGCTTGCTGGTGGCTGAGATAATGCGCGACCTCGCCGAGGTTGGGTTTATTGCTTTCAGTCGCCAGTGAGGCTTAAGGAGCGCAAGAGTATGCCTCGCAAGGTTTACATTAAAACTCACGGTTGCCAGATGAATGAGTACGACTCGGCCAAGATGGCCGACGTGCTGGTGAAAAACCGTGATTTCGAACGTGTGGACTCCCCAGAGGAGGCCGACGTTATTCTGCTGAATACCTGCTCCATTCGGGAGAAAGCCCAGGAGAAGGTATTTTCGCAGCTCGGGCAGTGGAAGCCGCTGAAGGATAAGAACCCTGACTTAGTAATCGGCGTCGGCGGCTGTGTTGCTAGTCAGGAAGGGGAAGCGCTGGTCAAGCGCGCGCCTTATGTCGATGTCGTGTTCGGCCCGCAGACCTTGCACCGTTTGCCGGAAATGTACGACGCAGCCCGTGAGGTCCGCAGGCCGCAGGTTGACATCAGCTTTCCGGA
This sequence comes from Alkalilimnicola ehrlichii, assembly GCF_003399765.1. Taxonomy (GTDB): domain Bacteria; phylum Pseudomonadota; class Gammaproteobacteria; order Nitrococcales; family AK92; genus AK92. Next base: position 83,899 of record NZ_NFZV01000005.1, read on the forward strand.
AATCGAAAAGTTCGACCGCTTACCGGAGCCGCGTGCCGAGGGCCCGACCGCGTTCGTTTCCATCATGGAAGGCTGTAGTAAATATTGCACCTTCTGCGTCGTTCCCTACACGCGCGGTGAAGAAATCAGTCGCCCGTTCGATGACGTAATTGCCGAGGTGGCACAACTGGCCGAGCAAGGCGTGCGGGAAGTGACCCTGTTAGGGCAAAACGTGAACGCTTATCAAGGCCCGATGGACGATGGCGGTACCGCTGACTTGGCGCTGCTGGTGAACTTCATCGCCGCCATCGACGGCATCGGCCGCATCCGGTATACCACCTCGCATCCGGTAGAGTTCTCCGATGCGTTGATCGAAGCCTATGCTGAGGTACCTGAGTTGGTAGACCATCTGCACTTGCCGGTGCAAAGCGGCTCCAACCGTATTCTTGCTGCAATGAAGCGCGGGCATACTGCTCAGGAGTTCATCGAAAAAATCGACAAGTTGCGGGAAATTCGGCCCAATATCAGTGTTTCGTCGGACTTCATCGTCGGCTTTCCGGGCGAAACGGAAGCAGAGTTTGAAGAAACCATGGCCTTGATCGAACGGATCGGTTTCGATCAATCGTTTAGTTTCGTCTACAGTCCGCGCCCCGGCACTCCCGCTGCGCTATTGGTAGACCGTCTGCCGGAAGAGGAAAAACGCCGTCGTTTGCATCGCCTGCAAGAGGTGGTTAACGCCAATGCGCGACGCATCAGCGAGCGCATGGTCGGCACGGTGCAACGGGTATTGGTGGATCGGCCGTCGAAGAAAGACCCCTTGCAATTAGCAGGGCGGACGGAGAACAATCGGGTGGTGAACTTTACCGGCCAACCGCGGTTGATCGGCCACTTTGTCAACGTCCGCATCACCGAGGCGCTGCCGAACTCTTTGCGAGGCGAAATTGTCGAATTCAATGACGATCGGGCATCTGCCGAGGCATTGCAGGCCTGACTAACAGAGGTACCGTTGCACTCTTGAGCGAACATCCAGATAGCATCGATTTCACGCTGGAGCCGGCCGATAACCAACGCTTAGCGCGCCTATCGGGGCAGCTTGACGAAAACCTGCGGCAGTTGGAGCGCCGACTTGGCGTTGAGATCAGTAACCGCGGCCATCGGTTTCGCGTCATCGGCGCATCGACGGCGATCCAACAGGCGCAGCATTTGCTGGAAGAGCTTTATCAGGTCGCCGGCAAAGGCGACTTGAGCCCGGACCGGGTACATCTGCACTTGCAGGAATCGGCGCTCGAACAGCGACGGCAAGCCGAAGGCGAGGTAGAAGAGGTCATCGTCTCGACGCCGAAGGCACAGATCCGGGGCAGAGGGCCGAACCAGCAACGTTACCTCAATAATATTCTCGACCACGACCTCAACTTCGGCGTGGGGCCGGCCGGTACCGGTAAGACGTACTTGGCCGTCGCTTGCGCCGTCAACGCACTCGAGGCCGGCGATGTTCGCCGTCTCGTCTTGGTGCGGCCGGCGGTAGAGGCGGGCGAGCGCCTGGGCTTTTTGCCGGGGGATTTGGCGCAAAAGGTTGATCCTTACCTGCGGCCCTTATACGACGCCTTGTTTGAAATGCTCGGCTTCGAGCGGGTCGGGAAACTGATCGAGCGTAATGTTATCGAGGTGGCACCGCTGGCATACATGCGCGGCCGCACGCTGAATCATTCGTTTATTATCCTCGACGAGGCGCAAAATACGACCGTCGAGCAGATGAAGATGTTCCTGACTCGGATCGGTTTTGGCTCGACGGTTGTCGTGACGGGCGACGTGACGCAGGTCGATTTGCCACACGGAAAGCGCTCGGGCTTGCGCGATGCGATCGAAGTGTTGAGCGACGTCGACGGCGTCAGCTTTACCTTCTTCAACGCCCAGGATGTCGTTCGCCATGCCCTGGTGCAGCGTATCGTTACCGCCTACGACCGACACGAGATGGAAAGCCAGGCGTGAGTGTCGAGCTCGATCTTCAGCGTGTCTATGACGGCGACGATGTGCCGACGGCCGAGGACGTGCAGCGTTGGAGCGAAGCCGCTCTCAAAGGGCGCCGCGACTTCGCCGAACTTACGGTTCGCATTACCGGGGAAGAAGAAAGCCGTGCCTTGAACCGCGACTACCGTGGTAAGGATAAACCGACCAACGTGCTTTCCTTCCCTTTCGAGGCGCCCCCTGGGGTCGAGCTCGAACTTCTTGGCGATCTCGTTATTTGCGCGCCGGTCGTTGCCCGCGAAGCGCAGGAGCAGGGGAAGCCGCTTATGGCGCATTGGGCGCACATGATCGTGCATGGGGTGTTACATCTCCTGGGTTACGATCATCAGGAGGACGCCGAGGCCGAAGCGATGGAAAGCCTGGAGGTCGAGATTCTGGCAGGGTTGGGTATGCCCGACCCATATTCAGAGTCGCCTGTCGGTGCCGACAAATAGACTATGGAAATACGGGAGTATCGCCACTAAACTCGAAGGCAGGCTTTTAGTGGAAACGCTGAACAGTTGGTTAGTTGATCGGTCTAGCCTTATTGGGCTGACCCATCAACTAAGCAACTTTCAGTGGCCACTAACTAGAGAGCAATGAGCGAGGACCGACCTAGGAATAATAACGGCCATAAAGGCTGGCTCGAGCGATTGGGCCAGGTATTTGGCGGCAGCGAGCCGGAGGACAGGAACGAGTTAGTCGAACTACTCCGTGACTCGCATCAGCGTGGACTTATGGATGCGGACGCGCTGGCCATGATAGAAGGCGTATTGCACGTTTCCGAACTGCAAGCGCGGGATATCATGATCCCTCGTGCCCAAGTAGCGGTACTAACCCGAGAGAGTGACCCCAGAGCACTCTTGCCCACGATTGTCGAGACCGGTTACTCCCGGTTTCCCGTTGTTGGCGAGAGCCGTGACGATGTCATCGGCATTCTGCTGGCAAAGGATCTCCTGAAGTATTTTTACGCGGAGAATGACGAGCTGTTCGATATGCGCGAGTTGTTGCGCCCGGCGCTTTTCATCCCCGAGAGTAAGCGGTTGGATGCTTTGCTCAAACAATTTCAAGAGAGTCGTCACCATCTTGCCGTAGTGGTGGACGAGTATGGCGGGATGGCTGGCTTGGTCACGATTGAGGATGTCATCGAGCAGATCGTCGGCGAGATCGACGACGAGCACGATTTTGACGAAGACTCCTACATCCTTAGCCACGAGCATGGACGCAGCATCGTCAAAGCGCTAACTCCGATCGGCGACTACAACGAACACTTCGGCACCGATCTGAGCGACGAAGAGTTCGATACCATCGGCGGTTTGGTAGCGCATGAATTTGGCCATATGCCGCGGCGAGGAGAGTCGGTGGTTATCGGCGACCAACGCCTGCAGGTGATACGGGCCGACAACCGCCGTATTCACCTGCTGATGGTGGCGGATGTGAGCGAAAGCGAAGCACGCGACCGCGTGGTTGCCGCCCATCATTGATGCGCTGTCGCAGCCCTTTGCCCGAGCGTAGGGCAAAGGGCGGCATTCGTCCGAGAACGCTGTCCTACCGAAGGACTACCATTTGCGGTAGCCTTCCCACTGCAACCCTTACCTTGCAACGGAAAGCCCATGAACATTGCTGAGCGTACAGCTATGCCCGCGGCGGATGCCCAACAAGCCGAGTACACATTGAGACTAAGCTACCGCTTGTCGGGATGGCCGGGGCTGGTGGCCGCGCTATTGGCGGGCGCCATACTGCCGCTTGCGTTCGCACCGCTGCAGTGGGCGTGGTTAGCCGTTGGCTCGCCGGCTGTCCTGTTTGCGATTGTTGCGGTTGCTCCCTATCGACAAGCGTTGCGGGCCGGCTACTTATTCGGCCTGGGTTTTTTCGGCACCGGTGTCTCGTGGGTGTATGTCAGCGTGGCGGTTTTTGGTGCTGCCGGTTGGATGCTGGCGGTGCCGTTGGTGGCTATCTTCGTTGCGCTATTGGCGCTGTTTCCCTGGGTGATGGTCTGGCTTGCCGAACGGCTGCGGCGGGCACCAAGCTTTCGCTTCCTGGTACTGGTGTTGCCGGCCCTATGGTTAGGCTTAGAGTGGGTGCGAAGCTGGTTGCTAACCGGCTTTCCTTGGCTGCTTCTAGGTTATAGCCAAACCGACACTTGGCTGGCCGGTGTGGCGCCGGTGTTCGGCGTGTTTGCGCTAAGCTGGCTGGTGGCCACCGTTGCCGGTTTATTAGCTTGGGTGGTACTTGCGCCTTCGGGGCGTCGTGGCGGCATCGCCGCTGGTATCGTCGCGGCAGTATTGCTAATTGGTCCGGTGTTGGATCGGGAGTGGACGGAGCCTAGCGGCGAGCCTTTTACTGCCGTACTGATCCAAGGCAATATGCCGCAGGATGTTAAATGGGACCCGGAGTATTTGCAGGCTACCAAGGATCGCTACCTCGAGTTGACCCGTCAGCACTGGGATGCCGATTTAATCATCTGGCCGGAGAGCGCGATCCCGTTATTGCGGCATCAAGTGGAAAGCGATTATCTGCGCCCGCTAGCAGAAGAGGCCGAAGCCCATCAAACGGATGTCTTGCTTGGTATCCCGGTCTTCAATTTCGAGACGCGGGAATTCTATAACAGCATGGTCAGTATTACCGGCGAGGGCGGGCAATACGATAAGCGGCATTTGGTGCCGTTTGGAGAGTACTTGCCGCTGCGCAGCGTATTCGGTCAGGCCCTCGATATACTAGGGGCCCCGATGGCGGATTTCGTACCGGGCGGCCCTCCGGTGCCTTTGACTGGGGCTGGTCTGCCCTTAGCGGTGTCGATTTGCTACGAGGTCGTCTTCGGGCGCCAAATGACGCAGTTGCTGCCAGACGCCGCGGTGCTGGTCAACGTCAGTAACGACGCTTGGTTCGGCGACTCCCTGGGGCCGCATCAACACTTGCAGATCGCTCGCATGCGGGCTTTGGAAGCCGGTCGCGAAATGCTGCGCGGAACTAACACCGGCATTACCGTATTCATCGACCACCGAGGCCAGATTACCCACCGCGCGCCGCAATTCGAAACCACGACCTTGGTTGCCGAAGTCACGCCGCGCCAAGGTGCCACACCCTATGTCCGCTGGAACGATGTGCCCGTATTAGCGGCGCTGGGGCTGTTGCTATTGGGGCTCGCGGCAGCAGAGTTCATTCGCCGCCGGCGGCGGTGACGATGATCTGTTATTACGCGTAGAGGGTTGGGTAGAGGCGAAGCCGAAACCCAATCTTCTCACCAGCCTTTACGAATCCAAGCCCGCTACTTTGAGCGCCTCCCGGTGGAATGCTGCTCAGTTATGCGGATTTTTTCTTCATACGTAGAGCGTGATGGTGGTCCTCAAGGAAGAGGAGCAGCTCCGGGTCGGATGGTAGGCGCTGTGCCAACTCAAGCATACCGTTGATTTCGTAGATGCGCCGGGTCAGCCTAGGTGTGTAGTTATCGGTTTGTCGCGCAGCCGCGAGTTGCCTGACCGTCTGTTCTCGAACGGCTCTGATCGTGTCCCGCGTTTCTGTATCGTGGGAGTCGCAGGCTTCGTTTGTCTTAGACTCTTGTCTCTCGTTCGCGTATTTGCAGGTGCAGTATATCGGCTCCATAACCCAACTCCATGGTCAATAAAATTCCAATTATTCGATTTTGGCATATTTCCCTATGGTAGGTAAATCATGCCTAAATGAGTTCTATCCATGACAACCGTTTCTCAAAGCTGGTCGCAGAGCTGCGCTTGGCGCGTACAAACAAAGGCGTTACGCAGGTCGAGCTTGCCGAGAGGTTAGGTATTCAGCAGTCAGATGTGTCAAAGGTCGAAAAATGCCAGCGACGGTTGGATATCATTGAGTTGGTGGACTGGTTAACAGCCCTTGATGAGGATCCCTGCCTATTTCTGCAGCGTGCGGGCTTACTCGCCCCAGGAGCCCAATAAAAACGGACGGCGGCTGGTGAACACTAGTCGGTAGGTTGGGTAGAGGCGAAGCCGAAACCCAACACTCCCGCCTAGGCGCGGAGGACCTTTCATACCCCTATGTTAGCGGTAGTCACGAATCCGGTGCTTTTCTCGCTGTGCGAATAAACCGCGAGTGATGGCAACTCGGGCAAGGGGGTATGTGGCCGGTTTGCGAGAAGTGGATTTCTTTTCCGCAGTTGAGGCAGCTGAGCGAACCGGGGCCGGCGATTTCGCCCGTGTGGTATTCCTCGGGCATATTGGCCGCTTCTTGAAACTGCAGTAATTCAACTTTGGTTTGGTCCGCCACGGAGGTGAAGCGGTCCCAAATCCAGTTTTCGATCAGTTGCAGGTCCATCTGCAGCCAGGTTCGATAGTCTTTGTCCGAGCTGGCGACATATTGCGCTGCGTCCTGAATGTCGCGGCGTACGAAGTCGCTGATGTTCTCGGCTTCTTCGCGGGTGAGTTCGCCGAGTTCAACCGCTCGCTTTTTTACGCCATCCAGCGCTTCTTTTAAGCCTTGCGGCTCCGACGAGCGCATCAATTCGTTCAAGCGTTCAAGCATGCGCTCGTAAGCGTAAACGCGCCGCCGTTTCTCTTCGTCACGGTCGTTGCTCATGGCGTCTCCCGTAAAATTGTTTGCGCTCTCTTTCAATGTATACGCCGGGAATGGACGAATGCCAAGTCCGGAGCGGATAAAAGAGCGAGTTAAGTTTGGTCCCGTTTCCTCGCTAGGGTATCCTCTCCGTCTTCGTGGGGTGTTATGTGGGCGTCGCGGCGGATTTCCCCGTTTCTCGATGCCGCCCCTTGGGTCACAGATATCTCCAGCAGGGCCGATGGACGCGATCTACAAACCTGAACAAGTCGAGGCGGAAGCTCAACGCTTCTGGAAGGAAAACAGTACGTTCAAAGCGCGCGAGGATAACTCGCGCGAGAAGTACTATTGTCTGTCGATGTTTCCTTACCCCAGCGGTCGTTTGCACATGGGGCACGTTCGGAACTACACGATCGGCGACGTGATCTCCCGCTATCAGCGTATGCGCGGAAAAAATGTGTTGCAGCCAATGGGCTGGGACGCGTTCGGTCTGCCTGCGGAGAATGCGGCGATAAAGAATAAGGTGCCGCCGGCGCAGTGGACCAAGGAAAACATCGCCTATATGCGCGGTCAGCTACAGTCGCTTGGTTTCGGTTACGACTGGGAGCGCGAGCTGGCGACCTGCGATCCGGATTATTACCGCTGGGAGCAATGGCTGTTTACCCGTCTCTATAAGAAAGGGATGGTGTACAAGAAAACTGCCACCGTTAACTGGGATCCGGTCGATCAGACCGTGTTAGCGAACGAGCAGGTGATCGACGGCCGCGGTTGGCGATCCGGCGCGTTGGTGGAACGGCGCGATATTCCCCAGTGGTTCCTTAAGATTACCGACTACGCTGATGAGCTACTGGAGAGCCTTGAGCAGTTGCCGGGCTGGCCGGAGCAGGTGCGTACCATGCAGCGCAACTGGATCGGCCGTTCCGAAGGTGTGGAACTGGCGTTCAGTCTACCGGGGCGCGATGAGCTGCTGACGGTCTATACCACGCGTCCGGATACCTTATTTGGCGTGACTTATGTCGGTGTTGCCGCCGATCATCCGCTGGCGCGGGAAGCGGCGGCGACTAACCCTGAATTAGCCGCTTTTATCGAAGAATGTCGTCACACCAAAGTGGCGGAAGCCGATGTTGCGACGATGGAAAAACGCGGCATGGATACCGGCCTGCGCGCCGTGCATCCGCTCACCGGCGAGGAAGTGCCGGTGTGGGTCGCAAACTTCGTGTTAATGGAGTATGGCTCCGGGGCGGTGATGGCGGTCCCGGCGCATGATCAGCGCGACTACGAGTTCGCGCAGGCATACCGATTGCCGGTCAAAGCCGTGATTCGGCCGGCAGAGGGCGGCGAGCCAGACCTCAGCGAACAGGCCTTCACCGATAAAGGCGTGTTGTTCGCCTCCGGCGAGTTTGACGGGCTGACGTCGGCGCAGGCGTTCGCTGCGATTGCGGATAAGCTGGAAAGTTTGGACCGCGGCCGGCGCCGGGTGAATTACCGGTTGCGTGACTGGGGCGTCTCGCGGCAACGCTATTGGGGCGCGCCGATCCCGATGATCGTTTGCCCCGATTGCGGCGATGTGCCGGTACCGGATGAGGACTTGCCGGTGGTATTGCCGGAAGATGTCGAGTTCGACGGCTCGGGTTCGCCGATCAAACAGATGCCGGAGTTCTACGAAACGACCTGTCCGCAGTGTGGGGGCAAAGCGCAACGGGAGACGGATACCTTCGACACCTTCATGGAGTCGTCCTGGTACTTCGCGCGGTTTGCGAGCGTCGGTAATAATGAGGCCATGCTCGATGAGCGGGCCGATCATTGGTTGCCGGTGGATCAGTACATCGGCGGTATCGAGCACGCCATTTTGCATCTGCTGTACGCGCGCTTCTACCATAAGTTGTTGCGCGACGAAGGTTTGGTCGCTAGCGACGAGCCCTTTAAGAATCTGCTGACCCAGGGCATGGTGCTGAAAGACGGGGCGAAGATGTCCAAGTCGAAGGGCAATACCGTGGACCCGCAGGCTTTGGTGGAGCGTTACGGGGCGGATACGGTGCGCCTGTTCACCATGTTTGCGGCACCGCCCGAGCAGTCGCTTGAGTGGTCGGATTCCGGTGTGGAAGGTTCTTATCGCTTTCTCAAGCGCTTGTGGAACTTGGTGCAAGGGCATGTCGAGCAAGGTGTGGCGGCGCAAGTGGCGCCGGCGGATTTGAACGACGTGCAGCGGGATCTGCGGCGGAAAGTGCATGAGACGATCCAGAAGGCGAGCGACGACATCGGTCGCCGCTATACCTTCAATACCGCGATCGCAGCGGTGATGGAGTTGACCAACGCGCTCGCCAAAGGGGCGGACGATACCAGCGCCGGCGGCCGTTCTGTGCTACAGGAAGGGCTAGAGGCCGCGGTGCTTATTCTTGCGCCGATCGCTCCGCACATTGCGCATACCTTGTGGAATGCGCTGGGGCATGACGAGCCCGTGGTCGATGCGGCCTGGCCGGATCATGATCCGCAAGCGCTGACGCGCGATAGTATTGAGCTGGCCGTGCAGGTGAACGGCAAACTACGCGGGCAGATTCAGGTGCCTGCCGATGCCGATAAAGCTGCATGCGAAGCGGCCGCTCTTTCGGAACCCAACGTTAAGCGCTTCATCGAAGGAAAGAGCTTGGCGCGGGTAATCGTGGTGCCCGGCCGTTTGGTAAATCTGGTGGTGAAATAATGCTGCTACGCGCCTCGCTAATTATGGCTTTCGCATTGGTGTTGAGTGCTTGCGGTTGGCAATTGCGAGGCGCGGGGGCGATTCCTTTAGACGGCATCCCCGTTGCGGTGGTGACGGAGGCTAACTTGCCGGAGGTGGAACGGGAGTTGCGGCGCGGTATGGAACGGGCCGGTGCGGTGTTGGTCGACGAGCGCGAGCAGGCAGAGGCCGTACTCGTACTTATCTCCGAGCAGCGGCGGCGGCGTGCTTCGGCGGTGGACCGTGACGCCAGGGCGCAGGAGTACGAATTGGAATATGGTTTGCGATTCCGCGTCGAATCCCCGGAAGGCGAGCCGTGGGGCGTTTCCGAAGTGGTGACCAATACCCGCAGTTATCGCTACGACCGCGACGATGTGCTCGCCACCGAAGCGCGCGAGGAAGTCGTGTTGGAAGAGCTGCGCCGCGATACGACGCGATTGTTGCTGGCGCGGGCGCAGGCGACGATGGGGCGAAACCTGTAACGGCGGGAGCGCTACGCGGTGCAGCTACGAATCGACGAGCTCGAGCGGCAACTAAAGACTGGCTTAGCGCCGGTCTACCTCGTCGCCGGGGAAGAACCGCTGTTTGTCCAGGAAGCGCTGGATGCGATCCGCTCGACCGCCCGCGAGGCGGGGTTCAGCGAACGCGAAGTATTGAACGTCGAAGCCGGCTTCGAATGGGAACAGCTGGAATCCGTAGCGGGTTCGATGTCGCTGTTCGGCGAGCGGCGGGTGGTCGAACTAAGAATGCCCGGCGGCAAGCCCGGCACTACGGGGGCGAAGGCGATTGCGGCGTATTGCCAAAATACGCCGCCCGATGTCGTGTTGGTGATTAGTTGCGAGGCCTTGGATGCCAAACAACGTAAAAGCGCATGGGTCAAGGCTGCGGAGCAAGCCGGTGTGTTTTGTTACGGCTGGCCTTTGCAGCGAAAACAGTTGCCGCAATGGCTGAAAATCGCTTACAGCGATATGAGCTGGACGTAGACACCGATGCGCTGGAAGTCATGGTCGAGCGTGCCGAAGGCAATTTATTAGCCGCGGTGCAGGAAATCGAGAAGCTGCGTTTGCTCCACGGTGCCGGGCACTTAACGTTAGAGCAAGTGTTGGGTGCGGTGGCGGATAGCGCGCGTTTCGATATCTTCGCGTTGGCCGACGCGGCGTTGACCGGGGCCGTTGCGCGTTGCTCTCGTATCGTTCGCGGCTTGCGGGCAGAGGGCGAGGAGCCGACGCTGATATTATGGGCCTTAGCGCGGGATTTGCGCGTTTTGGCAGCGGTGAGCGCCGACTTGGCCTCGCGCCGCAATCCCGATCAGACATTTCGCCAGCAGCGTGTGTTAACCAGTCGTAAGGCGTTGTTTCAGCAAGCAGCCCGCGCTCGACCGCCGGCTGTGTGGCAGAATCTATTGACGCGCTGTGCGCGGGTCGATCGAGTCATAAAAGGGGTGGCCCCCGGCAGGCCTTGGGATGAATTGATACAATTAAGTACAGCGTATGCAGCCCAATTGGCGCGACGGAGTTAAGAGATAGCTATGAGCACCGCTACCGCAGAAAATCAGTTACAGGATGTCGTCGCTTACATGCAGGCGCTTGGGCGTCAGGCTCGCGTAGCGAGCCGTGCCATGAGCCGTGCCGAAAGCGCCGCGAAGAATCAAGCATTGCTGGCCATCGCCGATGCCATCGAAACGTCGATGGAGGCATTGAAAGAGGCCAATGCGAAAGATATGGCGGCCGGTCGCGAGAACGGTTTGGACGCCGCTTTGCTCGACCGTTTGGAGTTGACGGATGAGCGTATTGTCGGGATGGCGGAAGGTTTGCGGCAGATTGCTAATTTGCCGGACCCTGTCGGGGCAATTCGCGACTTCAAGTACCTCCCGTCCGGAATCCAGCTGGGCAAGATGCGCGTGCCGTTGGGTGTCATCGGTATCATTTACGAGTCGCGCCCGAATGTGACGGCCGATGCTGCCGGCTTATGCCTGAAAGCCGGCAATGCCGCCATCTTGCGGGGCGGCTCGGAGGCTTTGCACTCCAACCAAGCGGTGGCTGCGTGCGTGAAACGCGGTTTGGAGAAAGCCGGTTTGCCGGCGGAGGCGGTGCAAGTGGTCGCGACCAAGGACCGTGCCGCGGTTGGCGAGCTGATTCGTATGAACGATTTCGTCGACGTGCTGGTGCCGCGTGGCGGCAAAGGTTTGATTGAGCGCATCAGCCGCGAGGCCACCGTGCCGGTGATTAAACACCTGGACGGGATATGCCACGTTTATGTCGACGATAAAGCCGACCTCGATAAAGCCGAGCGGGTGGCTGTGAATGCCAAGACGCAGCGTTACGGCACCTGTAACACCATGGAGACGCTGTTAGTCGCGGAGGCGGTGGCCGGCGAGATCCTGCCGCGTTTGGCGGCCCGTTATCGGGAGGCTGGGGTTGAGCTGCGCGGCTGCGCTAAAAGTCGCGCCTGGGTGGAAATGGCGCCGGCGACGGAGGAAGATTGGGCGACCGAATATCTGGCCCCGGTTCTGTCGGTAAAGGTCGTTTCCGGTCTGGACGAGGCGATCGACCATATTGAAACCTTCGGCTCTCACCATACCGATACGATCGTCACGGAAGACTATACGCGGGCGCGTCGTTTCTTAAGGGAAGTGGATTCGAGCTCGGTCATGGTAAACGCCTCTACGCGCTTCGCCGACGGCTTCGAGTACGGGCTGGGGGCTGAGATCGGTATTAGTACCGATAAGCTGCATGCACGCGGCCCGGTCGGCCTGGAAGGGTTGACGACGGAGAAATTCGTCGTGTTTGGTGACGGGCATATTCGCCAGTAGGGCAGGGAGCGCTTATCAGCAACAATTCCGCAACTTTGGAGCCGCCGATCGGGGTTTTCGGCGGCACATTCGATCCCGTCCATCTTGCCCATCTGCGGATGGCGTTGGAAGTCTGGGAAACGGTGGGGTTGGCCGAGGTGCGGCTGGTGCCTTGCCAAATTCCGCCGCATCGGGACACACCTCAGCTTTCCGCTGAGCAGCGCTTGGCGTTGTTGCGAGCGGGGAGCGAGGTCTGTCCGGCGTTTCGGGTCGATACGCGCGAACTGGAGCGGCCCGGCCCGTCGTACATGGCCGACACTTTGGCCTCGCTCCGAGCGGAACTGCCCCATACCCCCTTGTGTCTTATTCTTGGCATGGATGCTTTCGCCGGGTTGCCGCGCTGGCACCGTTGGCGTGAGTTGGCCGAGTACGCGCACATTATCGTTATGGAGCGGCCGGGCAGCGAGCTGCCCGTTACGGGCGAGTTGGCGGAATGGCTCGCGCCGCGTCAGGTTGAGGATGTGGCTGCACTAAGGCAGGCGCTGAACGGTCGGGTTTTTCGCTTAGCAGTGACTCAACTTGACATCTCGGCGACCCAAATTCGTGCTTTATTGAACGAGCGACGCTCGATACAGTTTCTTGTACCGGAGCCGGTATGGCACCTGATTCGAGAGCAGGGCCTGTACGGTTACGGGGAAGCGTGATGCCGGATAGTTCCGGATTTGAACAGTGGGATGGTGACTGCTGAATGAATGAAGTGAACGGCGAGTTCTCGGTAGAGCGGCTCCAGGCGTTGGTCAGCGAGGCGTTGGAAGACCTGAAAGCGGTCGACCCTGTCGTGCTCGATGTACATGATAAGACCTCGATTACCGACGTCATGGTGATCGTCTCCGGTAACTCCAATCGCCATGTACGCTCGATTGCGAATAGCGTCGTGCAAAAGGCGAAAGATAGCGGTATTCGGCCGCAGGGTGTTGAAGGCGAGGAAGGCGGCGAGTGGATCTTGGTCGATCTCGGCGATGTGGTCGTGCACGTCATGCAGCCGGAAGTTCGCGACCTGTATCGTCTGGAGCGCATTTGGGGCGTTGACGACGAGGCGTCGGATTACCCTTCCAGTGGCGCGACCTCCCATTAAGGAGCGCTAATCGCTCCTTTGCCGTTTTAGCAAAGGAGTAAGCTTCCTTAGCGATCTCTATTAAGAGACGCCTATATCCTGTGCCGGTAAGCGCGTACCTTTCTATTGGTGTGCGCCTACCCAGGCTTTTCGCTGTTTCTCGTCGTTTAAGAAAGATATTTGCTCATGCGCATGAGTGTGCTTAGTACCGGCGGCCGGATGCCGAGCTGGGTCAGCGAAGGGTGGCAGGAGTACGCTAACCGTATGCCGCCGAATCTTCCGCTACAGCTCGTGGAACTATCGCTCGCGCCGCGGTCGAAACAAGGTAGCACCGTCAAGGCCCAGGCTCAGGAGAGCCAGCGGATGTTAAAAGCCATTCCCTCGCCCGCGCACGTGGTAGCGTTGGACCCGAAAGGCCGCAGCTTGACCACCGAGCAGATGGCCGAGCGAATGGAGCATTGGTTGCAGGACGGTAAAGAGGTGGTGTTTTTAATCGGCGGGCCGGAAGGCTTGTCCGATGAGTGCCGGGCGCGTGCCGATGAGATGTGGTCGCTGTCCAAACTCACGTTTCCGCATATGATGGTGCGGGTGCTACTTGCCGAGCAGTTGTATCGTGCCTGGACGATTATTCAAAATCATCCGTATCATCGGTAAGAATATACGCCTAAAGCTTTCGGCTTTAGGGAGTCTGCATATCTTGTTAGCTAACAGGGGACGGCATGAAGCCGGAATATCAGCCCGATATCTATCTTGCCTCGAATTCGCCGCGTCGGCGCGAACTGCTCGATCAAATCGGCGTGCGTTACGCCTGGATCGACTCCGGTGTCGAGGAAACCTTGCAGGAAGGGGAAAGCCCCGAGGTGTTCGTATTAAGGTTGGCGCTCGATAAAGCGCGCGCCGGCCACAAGCGTTTAGACGACGAAGGCCGTCGCGATTTGCCGGTATTGGGAGCCGATACGATCGTCGTGCTCGACGAGCAGGTGCTTGGAAAACCACGTACTCACCAAGACGGCATCGCCATGCTGGCACAGCTTTCGGGTAGTACGCACCGTGTGCTGACGGCGGTAGCCTTAGTCGACGGCGAGCGGGAGGCTACACGCCTTAGTGTGAGCCAGGTTACTTTCCGTCAGCTGAGTGAGCAGGAGCGCGAACGCTATTGGGCGACCGGCGAACCGAACGACAAAGCGGGCGCTTATGCCATTCAAGGCTTCGCCGCCGTCTTTATCGAACAGTTGGAAGGCAGTTATTCCGGCGTGATGGGGCTGCCGTTGTTTGAAACGGGCCAGCTGCTTGAGGAGTTCGGCATTGACTATCAGCGTTGCTGGTAGTGCTATGAGTCAGGAGATTCTCATCAATGTAACTCCGCCGGAGACCCGCGTCGCGCTGGTCGAAAACGGTGTTTTGCAGGAAGTCAGTATCGAGCGGGAGCGCCGCCGCGGGCTGGTCGGGAACGTCTATATGGGGCGTATCTGCCGCGTCTTGCCCGGTATGCAAGCGGCTTTCGTCGAGGTCGGCTTAAGCCGAACGGCATTTTTGCACGCGTCCGATATCGCCGTGCCCGAGGCGGTGGGCGAGGAGGGCGAAGGGCGACGCAGCGACAGTATTGTCGATTTGGTGCGGGAGCAGCAGCAGATTTTGGTCCAGGTCATAAAAGACCCTATCGGAACCAAAGGCGCCCGGCTCACCACGCATATCACCATTCCGTCTCGTTATTTAGTGTTGCTACCGGATTCGCAATCCGTGGGAGTATCGGCCCGAATCGAGGACGATGCCGAGCGGACGCGGCTGAAGGAGGCCGTGCAAGCGTTTGTGGAGGACGGCGATCCATGCGGTTATATCGTGCGCACAGCGGCGGAAGGGGCCTCCCTTGAAGCGGTCGAGGAGGATCGGCGCTTTCTATTAAAGTTGTGGTCGTCGATCCAGGCGCGCGCTGCCAGTGCTCAGCCGGGTACACTGGTACACGAAGACTTGCCGCTGCTGTTGCGTTCGTTACGCGATCTGGTGGCGAGCGAAGTAGAAAAGGTGCGGGTCGACTCGCGCGAGAATTATCAGCGAGTTAAAGCCTTTTGCGATAAGTACCTGCCGGACTTGGTCTCGCGGATTGACTACTATCCCGGCGAACGGCCGTTGTTTGAGCTGTATAACATCGAGGACGAGATACAAAAGGCGCTTGAGCGCAAAGTACAATTAAAGTCCGGCGGCTACTTGATCATCGATCAGACAGAAGCGCTGACCACTATCGATGTCAACACCGGCGGTTATGTCGGGCACCGGACGCTGGAAGAGACGATCTTCAAGACCAACCTGGAGGCCGCTCAGGCGATTGCGCGTCAAGTCCGCCTGCGCAATCTTGGCGGCATAATCATCATCGACTTCATCGATATGCTCGAAGAAGAGCATAAGCGACAGGTGCTGCGCGCGTTAGAGAAAGCGCTGGAGCGCGATCATGCCAAAACCCAGATTAGCGGCGTATCCGCACTCGGTTTAGTGGAGATGACGCGTAAGCGTACGCGCGAGAGCCTGGAGCACGTGCTTTGCGAACCATGCCCGACTTGTATGGGGCGAGGGTCGCTAAAGACGGCCGAGACGGTTTGCTACGAAATTTTTCGCGAGATTTTACGGGAGTCGCGGCAGTTCGAAGCCAAGCGTTTGTTAGTGCTCGCCTCGCAGGAAGTCGTTGATTTGCTGCTCGATGAGGAAAGCGCCAGTGTCGCGCAACTGGAGGAATTCATCGGGCGGTCGATACGATTTCAGGCGGAGCCGCTTTATACGCAAGAACAGTATGACGTTGTTCTTATGTAGGTAGGGCGGTGGTGATGAAACGAGCGTTGGGGGGCGTTTTGCTCGTCGTGCCTGTCGGAAATCTTTTTAATATCATGGTCCTAACCAAGTTTGTCGAGGCTCGCTTGCAGCCACGAGGGAGCGTTGCGCTGTGACTGCCGGTCGAACTAGCCGCTGGCGACCGCGTATAGCGGCGATCATCGCCGTGTTGCTGATTGTGCTGGCTCTCCTGCTAAGCGGCTTGCGGGTGTTAGTGACGTATGCGCCCGATTTTCGCGCCGAGGCCGAGCGGATCTTATCGGAGGCGTTAGAACAGCCGTTAACGCTGGGCGGCTTACGTGCCGAGTGGTACGGCCGTCATCCGCGCTTGATCCTCGAAGACGTGGCGTTGCTTGGAGAGGAAGGCGAAGGGCCGTTACGGTTAGACGAACTCGAGGTGAGCATCGGCCTGCTGCGCTCTATTCGTAGCCGGCAAATCAGCCCGATCGAGATCACGGCGCGCGGTTTAGGCGTTACCGTGGAGCGACTGGATAACGGTTTGATCAAACTACAGGGCTGGGGCGTGTTGCCGGTTGCTGCCGGCGACGGCGACGACTTTGAAGACCTGGCCGCCGAGCCTCCGCTGTTACCTGCTCGGGTGCAATTGCGCGACGCCGAACTGACCTTTATCGACCATATGCGCAACGAGCGGCATGTGCTCGGCCCGGTCAATTTCCGCTTTGAAAGCTCCCGCCAGCAATACCTGATCGCCGGGGCGATGGGTTTGCCTGCCGGTTTCGGCGATTATGCGCGTTTTCTCCTAGAGTGGGAGGGAGGGACGGCCGATGGCAGTGGGCAGCTCTATTTGGATCTCGGCAACATCGATCTGGCCGCGTTTCACGATTGGTTGCCCGAGGGGGTGGCCGTGCCGCCCATGGCGGGGAAGTTTGGCGGCGAGTTATGGGCTTCCTTGGAGCGGGGCCGTATCCGTAGTATTCACGGCGATGTGGCGCTCGATGACTGGCGGATAGATCGCGATCAAGCCCTGCTGTTCGAACGGATGGCAACTCGCTTTTCCTGGGAAGCCGAGGGCGCCGGTTGGTTGCTCTCTTTGTCCGAGCTGGAGCTAGTGTCGCCGGCCGGCCGCTGGCCGTATACGGCGGCGCGAGTTGGCTTTGGCACCGACGACGAAGGCCTGACCCGCTTGGCCATCGCTGCCGATTACTTGCGTTTGGAAGACGTTTGGCGGGTGTTGACGCGGGTTCCTCAGCTACCGGCCGAGGTCCGAGAGCGGTTGCGCGATTTCGACGCCGAAGGCGAATTGAAAGAGGTTCGCTCGATTGTCGATTGGCGCGAGGGCCGGATACAGCATTACGAGGTAACCGCCGCTTTTACGGGGCTGGGTTTGGAGCCTGTCGATACGATCCCCGGGGCCGAGGGGCTTAGCGGTTCTTTAGTGGCCCGTCGTAG
Source organism: Alkalilimnicola ehrlichii (assembly GCF_003399765.1). GTDB lineage: Bacteria > Pseudomonadota > Gammaproteobacteria > Nitrococcales > AK92 > AK92. The sequence goes on from NZ_NFZV01000005.1 coordinate 101,275, forward strand.
CGGCGGCTACATGCAGCTGGATGCCCAGGACGGAGCCCTGCATTTTCCTAAGCTATTCCGGGATGCGTTGCCATTCGACCGCTTAGACGGCCAATTGTATTGGTGGGTTAGGCCGGGGGAGCGTTGGCAGGCCGAGGCGCCGCAGCTTAGCATCGTCAGCCCGGACGGCGAGGCGCGCTCGCGCGTGCGAATTTTCGCCGAGCGAGGGCAAGCGCCGTTTCTCGATATTCGCAGCCATACCCGTAATGCCAATGCGGCCAACGGTTCTCGTTATTTCCCGGTGGGAGTGATGCACCCCAATCTTGTGGAATGGCTCGATCAGGCTATCCAGGCAGGCACCGTCACCCATTCCGATGTACTGGTTTTGGTCCGATCGATCAGTTTCCCTATGGGGAGGGGCAAGGGACTTTTGACGTCCGCGCGCAGGTTGAGAACGGCCGCTTGAGCTATATGCCGGATTGGCCAGTCGCCGAAGGGTTGGACGCCGAGTTGCGTTTTCATAATCGAACCATGGTTATCGACGCGCGCGCCGGCCGTATTTATGGCGCGCGCGCTGAACGCGTGCGGGCGGCTATTGACGATTTAACGCAAGCGCGTCTCGAATTGCAGGGCCGGATGCGCGGTCCCGGCGACGACATGCTGCGCTTTTTGGCCGACTCGCCCATTGGGGCCGGTATCCGTCATCAGCTCGATATGTTTCGGGTAGACGGCGAGCACACGTTGAACCTCAGAGTCGACGTTCCGTTTCAAGAAGGGCCGGTCGGAGTCAGCGGCAGCGTCGAGCTCGACCGCGGCGTGCTGCGGATGCCGCAGTGGGATCTAGCCATCGACGATGTTCGTGGGACGATCGACTTTACCGAGAAATCGCTGAGCGCGGAGCGGCTTACCGGGCGGCTCCGAGGGCAGGATGTTATCGCGCGCGCCACGACAACAGGCGCAGACGAGAACGCCTCGATCCTGGTCAGGGCCGATTTTAACGGGGCCCTGCCCGGGTTGCTCCAGCGCCCCGATTTGGAGCCTTTGTTCAGAGGGAGTGCGGATTGGCGCTTTCGCTTGCGCTTGCCGGCTTTGCAGCGGGAGCCGGGCGCGGTGTCGATCTCTATCTCGAGTCGGAGTTGGAGGGGTTGGCGGTGGAGTTGCCGCAGCCTTTCGCAAAGCAAGCTAATGAGTTTCGCTTGTTTCGCTTGCACGCGCGCTTCGACGAAAACGGGCCGGCGCCGTTGCGAGTGCGCTACTCCGATCAGCTGCGGGCGCTGTTTCAATTTGCGCCTGAGGGCGGCGGTATTTCCCATGCGGCGATTCGTTTAGATAACGCCGCACCGGTTTTGCCTACCAGCCCTGGTATGCATCTACGTGGCCGACTGTCGGATCTCGACCTTGATCAGTGGCATCGGACCTGGAAGGCATTGCAGACGGCACAATCCGGCAGCGACGCAAGCGAGGGCGTCAGCGGCGGACGCGGCGATATGTTGCCGCCGTTGACGGTTGTGGATCTGCACGCGGGGCGCGTAAACGCCTTTGGACAGCGATTTTCGGATGTCGGTATCAGCGCGTCGACCGCCATTCTGGGTTGGCATTTACAGTTGGCCGGACCGGAGTTGGCCGGGACCGTTTTGATTCCAAAAGCCGATAGCGAGCAAGCCGTAGAGATCGACCTGGAGCGTCTGCATTTACGCCATGCCGCCGCCCGTTTAGGGAATGGCACGGGTGAGCGCGCGGCGAGCCAGCCCATGGACTTGAAGCCGCGCGATATGCCACCGATAAGGTTAAGTGTGGAGCAGGCGCTACTCAATGGCACCTTGCTTGGGCAGGTCGACTTGAACGTTAGCCGGGTAAGCGATGGTTTAAAGCTCGATCATTTTGCATTGGATGGTCCCGTTCTACGAATGTCGGGTAATGGCGCTTGGCGTGACGCCGGCGGCGGAGATGCCTCTAGCGCGACGCATTTGCAAGTGCGCCTGGAGACCGACAAGGCTGGGCGTGCGATGGATTTGTTTGGCCAAGACAGCCTGTTGGGCGGCGGTAGAGGGGAAGCGCGGCTGGATTTGCGTTGGCCGGGTGCTCCCACGGACTTCGCTTTGGAAACGGTCAACGGCGAAGTTGCCTTCTTAATACGAAACGGGCATCTCCTTGCAGTAGATCCGGGAGCCGGTCGTGTGTTCGGTCTGCTTAGCGTCACGATGCTGCCACGCCGATTGTTATTGGATTTCTCCGATTTGTTCGGGCGCGGTTTCGCGTTTGATCAAATGGCCAGCCGGATGCGGTTAAATAATGGGGCAGGCGAGCTAGAGTACTTTTATGTGCATGGCCCAGCGGCGCGGGTGGAAGCTTCCGGTAAGCTGGACTTCAAACACAAAACGCTCGATCAAGTCGTCGTTGTCACGCCACGCGTGTCGTCCGCGCTGCCTATCGTCGGCGGTTTGGCCGGCGGTCCTGTCGGCGCGGTCGCCTTATTCGTTACCCAGAGGCTATTAGAGCAGGAAATCGATAGCTTAACGCGTTATCGTTATCGGGTATCCGGCGATTGGGAAGAGCCGGCCGTTGAACGAATCGGAACCAGCCGGCCTCCGCCGCCGCCTGTTCCGCCGGCAGACGGTGGCTTGCCCCTTCCTTTTTCCAACGGGAGGTAAGTCCAGTGGCTCAAGAGTCTGGTCGTATCGCTGCGGTGCAAATGGTCTCCGGTGCGGTGTTGGAGGAGAATCTCGAGGCCGCAGCTAGGCTGATAGCCCAGGCGGCGGAAGCCGGGGCAGATTGGGTGCTATTGCCTGAGAACTTTGCACTCATGGGGCCGCTGGAGACCGATAAGCTGGCGATTGCCGAACGCGACGGCGAGGGGCCGATCCAGCGCTTTCTTGCCGAAGCTGCCGCGCGCCACAAGCTTTGGTTAATCGGCGGTACGATTCCGTTGCGAGGGAGCGACCCGCAGCGCGTTCGGGCGGCATGTCTGGTTTACGATGCTGCCGGGCAACGAGTCGCCCGATACGATAAAATTCATCTATTCGACGTGGAAATCGGGGCCGAGGAGCGTTATTGCGAGTCGGCGACGTTAGAGCCGGGGGCGCAGCCGGTGGTCGTCGAGACACCGCTGGGCGGCCTTGGTTTGACCGTCTGTTACGATCTGCGATTTCCGGAACTCTTTCGGCATATGATCGGTCAGGGAATGGAGATTGCCGTCGTGCCAGCTGCTTTTACCGCAGTAACAGGAGAGGCGCATTGGCAGACTTTGCTCCGGGCCCGAGCCATCGAGAATCAATGCTATGTCGTGGCGGCAGGGCAAGGCGGGCGTCATCCGAATGGACGGGAGACGCACGGCGAATCGATGATTGTCGATCCGTGGGGCGTTGTCTTAAGCAGCGTCGATAAAGGCGAAGGGTTTGCTATCGCCGAGTTCAGCCGCGCGCGATTGGAGACGGTTCGGCGCCGGTTTCCGGCACTCTCGCATCGGCGCTTTTGATGTCTGCGCGATTATCCGGCCGACGGCACCTTGCCCCCTCTGTACGCGTCGTAGCCCCAGCAGGGCAAGGAACAGTCAGCGTTTCCCCTAACCCGAAGAGGCAGCATGAGTACAAGTATCTCGCAACTTAATCTGGATACCGCCCGCCAAACGATTTTAGCGCCGGCTGGCTTGACGGAAAGCGACTTGGAGCGCGTGTTCGGTCAGCTGATGACGCCGGGGGTCGATGCCGCCGATTTGTATTTCCAAGTCTCGCGCCACGAGGCGTGGGTATTGGAAGACGGTATCGTGAAGGAAGGAAGCCGCAATCTGGATCAAGGGGTAGGGGTGCGAGCGATGTGCGGCGAGAAGACCGGCTTTGCTTATTCGGACGAGATTGTGTTGCCGGCTCTCATGGATGCATCGTCCGCAGCCGGAGCCATTGCCCGTGGCGGCCAATCCGGCCGTTTGCAGGCATGGCAAGCAGGCCTGGGGCTGGAATTGTACCAGCCGGCGAATCCGCTTGAGAGTTTGTCCTCGGAGGCGAAAATCGATCTGCTTCGCCGCTTGGATGCGGAGGCGCGTAAACAAGACCCGCGGGTGGAGCAGGTGATTGTGAGCCTGGCAGGCGTTTACGAGACGGTGTTGATCGCAGGTAGCGATGGACGCCTCAGCGCCGACGTTCGCCCGCTTGTTCGGTTGAATGTGACCGTCTTGGCCGAGCAGAATGGGCGGCGCGAGAACGGCTCCGCCGGTGGTGGCGGCCGCTTCGGTTACGAGTATTTCCTACAAGGTGACCGCGGGCTTAACTATGCGCGCGAAGCGGTGCGGCAAGCGCTGGTTAACCTCGAGGCGGTTGATGCGCCAGCAGGGACGATGCCGGTCGTGTTGGGGCCTGGTTGGCCGGGTGTGCTACTGCATGAGGCTATCGGTCACGGGTTGGAAGGCGATTTTAATCGGAAAGGGACGTCGGCGTTTGCCGGCCGCGTCGGCGAGCGGGTCGCATCGCCTTTGTGTACGATAGTCGATGACGGTACCCTCGCGAACCGGCGCGGGTCGTTGAACGTAGACGATGAGGGTAATCCGACCGAGTGCACAACCTTGATCGAGAAAGGCGTGTTGAAAGGCTATATGCAAGACAGCCTTAACGCCCGCCTGATGAACACGCGGCCGACCGGCAACGGTCGTCGGGAATCTTATGCCCACTTGCCTATGCCGCGCATGACAAACACGTATATGCTCGCCGGGCCGCATGATCCGCAAGAGATTATCGCTTCCGTAGAGCGGGGAATCTACGCGGTTAACTTCGGCGGCGGGCAAGTGGACATTACCTCCGGTAAGTTCGTGTTTTCTGCCAGTGAGGCTTATCTCATCGAGAATGGCAAAGTGACCCGGCCGGTGAAAGGGGCGACGCTGATTGGTTCCGGGCCTGAGGTGTTGAAGCAGGTCAGTATGGTTGGGAACGATCTAGCGCTCGATAGCGGTATTGGCGTCTGCGGTAAGGACGGTCAAAGCGTTCCGGTCGGGGTCGGGCAGCCGACTTTGAAAGTGGATGCGCTTACTGTGGGCGGCACCCAGGCGTAAAGGCTTGGTAAGGAGTGATTATGTCGGTAACTGAGCCGGTTAAAGCCTCGCGCGCGGCTTTGCCGCAACAGGCTGAGTTGGAACAGTTAGTGGCCGATGCATTGACGCATGCGCAGAAATGCGGTGCGAGTGCGGCGGAAGCAAGCGTTAGCGTTGACGCCGGGTTGTCCGTTAAGGTCCGGATGCGGGAAGTCGATACGTTGGAGTATCAGCGCGATCGAGGCTTCGGCGTAACGGTCTATTTCGGCCAGCGCAAGGGGAGTGCGAGCTCCGCCGATTTCTCGCCGGCTTCGATCCGGGAGACGGTAGAAGCGGCTTGTACGATTGCCCGTTATACATCAGAGGATAACTGTCAGGGGTTGGCGGACGCCGCGTTGATGGCGCGCGATATCCCCGATCTGGATTTATATCACCCTTGGGCATTAGAGGCCGATGCTGCGATCGCGCTGGCACGGGATTGCGAGGTCGCCGCGCTCGATGCCGATCCGCGCATAGTCAACTCCGATGGGGCTGACGTATCCAGCCATGGCGGCGTTCGGGTGTATGGCAACACCCACGGCTTTATCGGCGGCTATCACGCTTCGCGGCATGGCTTGAGTTGCGTTTCCGTCGGTAAGCAGAACGATGAAATGCAGCGCGATTACTGGTTTACCGTAAGTCGTCGGCCCGACCTCTTGGAAGCCGCGCAGACGGTGGGCAAGAAAGCTGCGGAACGCACGCTGCGTCGTTTGGGCGCGAGGCGTGTGGGAACGGCGCGGGTACCGGTTTTATTCGCGCCAGAGGTCGCCCGCGGCGTGCTGGGGCACTTTCTTGGCGCGATCAGGGGTGGGGCTCAGTACCGAAAAGCGAGCTTTTTGTACGATAAATTAGGCGAGCAAGTTTTTCCAAGCTTCGTGCAAATCGAAGAACAGCCGCATCTGCCTTGTGCGTTAGGCAGCGCCGCCTTTGACTCTGAAGGCGTAGCCACCGTGCCGCGGCATTTAGTCAGGGATGGTGTACTAGAAACCTACCTCCTGGGTAGTTATTCCGCGCGTAAACTTGGAATGCAAAGCACGGGACATGCCGGCGGTGTACATAACCTCGTTGTCCAGCCCGGCGAGTTCGGCTTCGACGAGCTGGTACGGCATATGGGGCGGGGCCTGGTCGTGACGAGTCTGATGGGGCAAGGCGTGAACATGGTCACCGGCGATTACTCCCGCGGTGCGAGCGGTTTCTGGGTCGAGGACGGAGCGCTTGCCTACCCGGTACAAGAGATCACGGTAGCGGGGAATTTGCGCGATATGTTGGCGAACATTCAGGCCATTGGGTCCGACGTCGATTTGCGGGGCAATGTCCGCACCGGGTCGATATTGATTGATGGGTTAACGGTTGCCGGCGAGTAAGCCGGCCACTGGCAGGTTGCCGAAAATGATTTTTCGGCAACCTGCCAGTACGCCTTCGCGCTGAACCGGTAAACCGAAAGCTGATTGGCCACTAGCCGTTGGGCATGGCTACGAAAGAGTTTGGTTAGCGTCCAAACTCTTCTTCCAGCCGCACCAAATGCTTTCGCATGAGTTGTTGAAACTTCGGGGTTAAGCCAGCGTCCTCGTAGATCGGGTCGCCGTGCTCGTCTTCCGAGACCATTCGCTGGCCTTCGATATAAGGAAATGCCGCTTCCAGTTCGTCTAACGCAGCGGCTAGCAAATCGGTAATGAGCTCTTCTTCGCTGCGGCCAGGGTACAGTTCGCCGAGCGCAGCCAATTTGGCCGCGTCGGACAGAGGGAGCCGAACATAATAATGGCTGGGTGTTTTCTGTTCGCTAGCCGTTTCTTCCCAGCGCTCTAACAGATCCTTCATGCGCATAAGGTTTCCCTCCCTGGGTAGCAAAAACGAGTCTATTCGGCCTCTTCGAAACGCGCTTGCACCAGCTCTTCCAATGCGTTCAGGGCGTCATCGGCATCGCTGCCTTCGGCAATGAGCGTAAGTTCGGTGCCTTTGCCGGCGGCTAGCATCATAACCCCCATAATGCTTTTACCGTTGACCTCGCGGTTATTGCGCCGAAGTTTGATGTCTGCGTCGAACTGCGACGCCAAGGCGACGAATTTGCTTGCCGCACGCGCATGCAAGCCAAGTCGGTTTATTATTGTGATGTCGCGGGTCGGCACTTACTGCGCTCCCTCCTGCTTTACCAATATGACGCCGTCTTGCCCTCCGGACACGGCTTTATGCTGTAACTCTTCAAGTCCGAGCTGCGGGTAGTTCATGACTCTCAATAACATCGGCAGATTCAGCCCGGATACAACCGTTACCCCAGGCCGCCGGCCAAGTCGCATAGCGATGTTGCTGGGGGTTGAGCCGAAGGCGTCGGTGAGGACAAGCACGCCGTCGCCGGAGTCGACTTCGGTCAGCAATGCCTCGCAACGTTGCAGTAATTGGTCGGGGTCGGCATCTTGGATAACCGCGAGACTGCGCGTTGCGAGCGGACATAGCCCTAAGGTTGTACATGCTGTCTCAAGCAGCTCTTCGCCAATACGATTATGCGTTACGAGCAATAAGCCGACACTCATGATAATTCCCGGTGCCGGATCGCGACGTCGTCGCGTGTTTTACGAAAATGCTCGGCTAACCGCTCTACTAAATAAACGGAGCGGTGCTGCCCTCCCGTACAGCCGATGGCGACGGTAAGATAGCTACGATTCTCGCGCTCGAACGATGGTAGCCAGTCGTCGACGAAACGCTGGATTTGGCCGAGCATTCGGCCAACTTCTTCGGTGCTTTCGAGGTACTCGCAAACCTCGGCATCTCGGCCGCACAAAGGCCGTAAGCGTGGTTCCCAATGCGGATTAGGCAGGCAACGAACGTCAAACACGAAATCGGCGTCTTTCGGTATGCCGTGTTTAAAGCCGAAGGACTGGAACAGCAGCGATATGCGGCTATCGTGCCGGCGATCTAGCCGCTCTCTGACTAAGTTCCGCAATTGGTGCAGGGTGGTTTGGGTCGAGTCGATTACCAAGTCGGCCCGCCCGAGTATAGGGCTTAGCAGCTCTTGCTCGCGTTCGATGGCCTCGGCCAGCGAGGTTTTGCCGTTGCTGAGCGGATGGCGCCGCCGTGTCTCGCTAAAGCGCTTGATTAAGGTATCGTTATCGGCGCGTAGAAAGAGAATTTCCGCTCTCAGCCCGCGCTCCGCTAGTTGTTCGAGAATATCGGGAAATCGCGAGAGCGCACCGGGGTTGTTGCGGGCATCGATACTGACGGCATAACGCTCTTGCTGCGGATAGGGATTCTCGATCAAGTGGCGTCCGAAAGCATCGAGTAGCTCGACCGGCAGATTGTCGATACAGTAAAAACCGACATCCTCCAAGGTGTGGAGTGCCACGCTTTTGCCGGAGCCTGACAGGCCGCTAATAATCACCAGTTTCATGACGCTTCTCCGCTCAACTGGCGTTGCTGTCGGTCATTGAGTACGCGGTCGGCATGATAGCCCTGTTGCCGAGCGTGCAGATCCCTTACGGCAGTTTCAACCAGCAAAGCCAAGTTCCGCCCCGGACCCGCCGTTAGCTTCACGCAGGGGATGCTGAGATCGAGTAGCTCGTATCGTGCCGTTGGCCGGGCAATATCGCCGGCTTTGGCTGGTCCCGGCTCGTAGGCGAGCAACTCGATCGCAATATCGATTCGAGCACTTTCCGCGACCCGCTTCGCCCCCCATAGACGCTGAATATCCAATGCGCCTAGGTCCCGAATAGCGAGCATGCCTCGTAGCAACGGCGGACAGCTACCGAAAGGCAAACCTTCGTCGAGGTAAACGTCTACCGCATCGTCGGCAACCAACGCGTGGCCTCTATCGATAAGGCCAAGTGCCGTTTCGCTTTTGCCGATACCGCTAAGGCCCGTTAACAAAACGCCTCGATCAAATATCTGGACAAGCGTACCCGGCACAGTCTTGCCAGACGCGCTAGGTCGAGATGAAATCACAGAATCGCGTGTGTTTTGAACCGATGGATCCGCCACGTTCAGGCAATCTTTAGCTGCTTCTGCCAGTGCAGCAGTTCCTTGTACATATCTTCGGGCGTATTAGCCTGCCGCAGACTTTCGCAGAGTTGCTCATTGCTGAACATCTCGGCGAGGTCGGCCAGTATTTTTAGGTGCTCGTCGGTGAAATGCTCGGGAACTACCAGCGCGAATAGAAGGTCTACAGGGTGTTTGTCGAAGGAGTCGAAGTCAATGCCTTCCTCGAGCTTAATGAGCGCGCCTACAGCTTTATCGCTGCCTTCGATGCGGGCGTGGGGAAGTGCAACACCGTGTCCAAGACCGGTACTGCCAAGTCGCTCGCGCCCGGTGAGCTTGTTGAATAGGGCGCTAGCGGGGAGCGTCTCGGTACTTGCGGCGAGCATTTCGCTCAGCAGTTCGAGAGCCCGCTTTTTACTGGTGACGTCGGCGTCACACTTGATTCGGTCCGGACTGATAAGGTCAATGATGTCCATTGTGCCTGCCAATACGCTGTCAGGGGCGAGGTAAGGTATATCGGCCGCATCGCGTGCCTGCAAGCATTGCGATACGGCCGACGGTCGTCGCCTATTCTTCCGCTAAGGCGCGATGTATGGCGCCTTCGCTGCGGTGGTGGTCCGTTAGTTTTTCCTTGTGCTTAACGACTTGACGGTCAAGTTTATCCGTTAAAGCATCGATCGCCGCGTACATGTCGGTCGCGACGGCGTCGGCATGCACGGTGCCGCCGCGCAACTGTATGGTCGCTTCGGCCTTTTGTTCAAGTTTTTCGACAGTGAGGACGGCATGCACGCTAACGACGTTGTCGAAGTGCCGCTCAAGTTTAGCGAATTTGGTGGTCACGTACTCCCGCAGAGGCTCGGTGATGTCGACATGATGTCCAGTCAGATTGATTTGCATGCGGCCTCCTGTATTTGCCTTCAAGCTAATCGTTTGCGCTCGGTGGACGAGGCGATGGACATGGCTTCGCGATACTTGGCCACGGTCCTCCGTGCCACATTGATGCCTTCGTCGCGCAAGATTTCCGCTAATTTGCTGTCGCTAAGCGGGCGTCTTGCGTCTTCGGCAGCAATGAGGCGTCGGATTCGGGCGCGAATGGCGGTGGCTGAGCATTCGCCGCCATCCGCCGTTTGCACGTGACTGGAGAAGAAATACTTGAACTCAAAAGTGCCGCGGGGGGTGTGCATGTATTTCTGAGTGGTAATTCGGGAGATCGTCGATTCATGCATGTCGACCTCTTCCGCCACTTCCCGCAGCACTAACGGCTGCATCGCTTCTTCCCCTTGCTCCAGAAAGCCCTGTTGATGTTTGACGATGCAATTGGCAACTTTCACCAAGGTTTCGTTGCGGCTTTGTAAGCTCTTGAGAAACCAGCGGGCTTCCTGCAAATGGTTGCGCAACGTCGTATTGTCGGCGCTGTTATCGGCACGCCGAACAAGGCTTGCATAGTAATTGTTGATGCGGATTTTGGGTGCGGTTTCGCGATTTAACTCCACCCGCCAAACTCCCCGTACTTTGCGCACATACACGTCCGGGATGACATACTGCGCGCGTTGCGCGCTAAATTGCGATCCCGGCCGAGGGTCGAGCCCTTGAATCAACGTAATGACCGCTTTCAGCTCTTCTTCGCTGAGTTTGATGCGGCGCATAAGTTGAGCGTACTGACGATTGACGAGAAGGTCCAGATGCTTTTCCACTAATTCCCGGGCTTTTTCTTGCCAGGGGGAATCTAAATCAAGCACTCGGAGCTGAATCAGCAGCGCTTCCTGGGGGTCGCGCGCGGCAACGCCCACCGGATCGAAGCGTTGAATCCGGTGCAGGACGACCTCAATCTCATCCGCCTCGACCTCCCAGTCCGGGGGGAGTGTCGCTTGGATATCTTCCAGGCTACAGCCGAGGTAGCCGTCTTCGCGGATAGCGTCGATGATCGCTTCGGCAATCGCTGCATCACGTTCGGAGAAACGGCTGAGGTTCGCCTGCCAGCTCAGGTGTTCGCGTAGTCCGTCTTCGCTATCGGCTTGGTTTTCAAAAAGATCGCGCTGGCTGTCGGGGTCGCCCGCGCTATAGGACGAGCTCCCGTCGTAGACGTCCTGCCAGTCGCTGTCGACCGGTAATTCGTCCGGAATGTTCTCCCGCTCGTTTTGGACGCTAGCCGCTTCATGTTCGATGTCGCTATCGTGGTCGTTGCGTTCGGCGGCGGCTTCTTGCGGTTCCTTGACCGACAGCGCTGCTTCGTCGCTACGCGCCTCCACGTCTTCGGCGACTTCCAGCATGAGGTTGGAATCAAGCGCTTGCTGAATTTCCGTTTGCAGGTCGAGCGAAGACAGCTGCAGCAAGCGGATAGCTTGTTGCAGTTGCGGGGTCATGGTCAGCTGTTGGCCAAGTCGAATCTGTAGCGATTGCTTCATGGCTGCAAGGCTTACCTGACCGGTTTCCGGCCGAAGGCGGCCGGTTGTGTTGGCGTATGCTTCATGAACATGATGTTAATCCAATGCTAGCCCAAATTCTGTATGAAGCGAAAGAAATCTATCACGGGCGGTGTGTGAATTGTTGCCGCTGGCTTATCGACTATAAGCGGAAGTTCTCTCCGAGGTACACTTCCTTGACTTGTTGATTGGCTAGGATGGCTTCCGCATTGCCTGATGCGATGACGTGCCCTCCGCTGAGGATGTACGCCCGCTCGCAGATGCCGAGGGTTTCTCGAACGTTATGATCGGTAATGAGTACGCCGATGCCGCGTTCGGTGAGTTGGCCGATAATCTGTTGAATATCGATCACCGAAATGGGGTCGACACCGGCGAACGGTTCGTCGAGAAGAATAAAGGCAGGGTTGGCGGCTAGGGCTCGGGCGATTTCTACTCGCCGCCGCTCGCCGCCGGATAGGCTGATGCCGTATTGATCTCGCAGATGGCCAATGTGGAATTCTTCCAGCAGAGCCTCTAGTGCCTCGCGCCGGCCGGCACGGTCGAGATCTTTGCGTATTTCTAAAACTGCCATGATGTTATCGGCCACAGTCAGTTTTCGAAAAACCGAGGCTTCCTGCGGTAGATAGCCGATACCGCGTTGGGCTCGTTCGTGCATGGGGAGGCGGGTGATATCCTGACCGTTTAGCTCGATTCGGCCACTATCGGCGGGTACGAGGCCGACGATCATGTAAAAGCATGTGGTCTTGCCGGCGCCGTTAGGCCCTAGTAACCCTACAACCTCGCCGCTACCGATTTCGACCGATGCGCTCTTGACCACCGAGCGCCGTCGATAACTCTTGCTTAGATCGCTGGCTAGCAAGCGGCTCATTCGTCTTCGCCCTCTGCGTTTTCGTCCTGCCGGGGGAAAAAGGTAATCCGGGTGCGGCGTTCTCCTGCACCTTCCGCGGCGACGCGTTCTTCGGTCAGGTCGTAGTGGATAGTTTCGCCGGTGAATTCGTTCGTCCCCTGAACCAGGCGCGCGCCCTGCAGAAGTCGCACGTGCTCGGGGGCCGTTGCATGATATTCCATGCGCGGAGCATAGCCGCGAATAGGTTCTTGCTGGCCTTCGCGGGCACGGACGAAATTGGCCGGTTCGCCTTCGACGACGACGCGTTCGATTTCTCGGTTCTGGGAGGTGTGTACCGTCATGCGGTCGCCACGGATGATGGTGTCGCCGTGGGTTAATTCGACATTACCTGTGTACACGCCGATTCCGGTCGCTTGACTCATTTCGGCGCGGTCGGATTCGAGCTGAACGGCTGCGCCGCGTTCCGCCTGCGTTATGCCGGTCGCTAAGAGAAGTGCCGATGCGATAAATACTAAGCCGAGGCGGCTATAGCTCTTGCGGTGCATAATGAGCCCTTACTCTGGAAAGTAGTTCGATTCGGCCCTCGTCCAGCCAGGCGCGAGCGCCAATCCCTTCGATGCGGCCGCTCTCCTGTGTCAGTACGGCTAACTGATCGGTTTCAGCGTAATGTTCCTGCGTTTGCAGATGAACTTCTGCGGTATCGAGTTGAGTGGCTTCTCTTGTTTCTCCGGCCGGCCGCCAAAGCCTGACCTGACCTTGCAGTAACACTTCGTCGCCATCGGCCCAGGCACGTCCACGTTCCGCCGTACCGTACCAGTTGGCGCCGTCTTCGGTATACAGCTCGAGCCGGGGGGTGTCGAACTCCCAATGCTCGGTGCGTGGATAATGCATCATATCGTCGGCCTCCAACCGATAGCGCCAGCGTCCGTCTGCGCCGCTGGTCAGCAGGTGGAGCTGCCGCGCGTAGTAGTCGGTTTCCTCGGGAGGTTGTTCTTCGGCTGTGGGCGGGGGCGGCTGCTCGCGCTCATCAAAAACCCACCAAGCCATCACCGCCATTACGACGAGGCTTACCAGCGGAAAAAGGCGTCGTTTAAGGAACATAACGCTCCAATATACTTCGCAGTTGCCCTTTGGCTGCGAGGACGAGTTCGCAAAGTTCGCGCACGGCGCCCTCGCCACCGGCCCGTTGGGTGGTCCAATGGCTGTGTCGTTTCACCCAGGGGTGAGCGTTGGCGACAGCGGTGGCGAGCCCGACCTGAGCAAGGATGGGAACGTCTACCAAATCGTCGCCCGCATAGGCAACCTGTGCAAGGTCAAGATTAAGCAGCTCCAGCAATTCTTCAAGCGCTATTTGCTTTTGCTTTTGACCCTGTAAAACGTAACGAATTCCTAGCTCTTTCGCGCGTTGGTCGACAATTTGTGAACTGCGTGCGGTAATGATCGCAACTTCCACGCCTGCGGCAAGTAACATACTGATACCTTTGCCGTCCTGGATATGGAACGCTTTCATCATCTCCCCGTTGTTCCCCATGTATATGCGACCGTCCGTGAGGACACCGTCGACATCCAGGGCGAGCAGTTTGATGTTTCGCGCCCGCTCGGCAAGGGCGGGCGTAGGCGCCGTGAAGCAGGCGTATTCAAGCTCTCCGGTATTCATTTTGTCTAGACCACGCCGGCACGCAGTAGGTCGTGCATGTTAAGTGCGCCTACCAGTTGTTCGTTGTCGTCGATAACCAGCAGTGCGTTGATTTTGTGTTCGTCCATGACGGCGAGCGCTTCGGCTGCCAGTTGCTGCGGATGGACGGTTTTGCACCGCTCCGTCATCACGTCGCGTACCTTAGTGCGGTGTACGTCGACGTTTCGATCCAGGGCTCGGCGCAGGTCGCCGTCGGTAAAACGCCGAGCAGTCGTTGTTTCTGATCGACGACGGCGGTCATGCCTAAGCCTTTGCGGCTCATCTCCATCAGCGCGTCGGCTAGCGCTGTCTCCGGCGTTACCTGCGGTACCCGTTCGCCCGTGTGCATAAGGTCGTCGATGAGAAGCAGCAAGCGGCGTCCCAGGCGACCGCCGGGATGGGAGCGGGCGAAGTCTTCGGCGGTAAAACCACGGGCTTCGAGCAGAGAAACGGCGAGGGCGTCGCCCATGGCTAAGGCGGCTGTTGTGCTTGACGTAGGCGCCAAGCCCAGCGGGCAGGCCTCTTTCGGAACCTTAACGTTGATATGCGCGTTCGCGGCTTTGGCGAGCGTCGAGTCGGGGTTGCCGGTCAGGGCGATCAAGGGCACATTGAGCCGCTTAATAAGCGGTAGGATCGTGATCATTTCCTCGGTTTCGCCCGAATTCGATAGCGCCAGGACCACATCCTGGGGCGTGATCATGCCGAGATCGCCATGACTGGCCTCGCCGGGGTGGACGAAAAATGCCGGTGTGCCGGTGCTGGCTAGGGTGGCGGCAACTTTGTTGCCAATGTGGCCGGATTTGCCCATGCCGGTAACGACGACTCGGCCTTCGCAGGCCAGCATATAGCGGCATGCTTTGGTAAACGTTTCGTCAATGCGCTCTTTCAAGCTTTCTACGGCGTCTGCTTCCGTTGCCAGCACCGCTAAGGCCAGCTCGCGGAGCCGACCGTCGGTAACCCGTGCATTGGGGGAGGTCGTATCGGTATCTTTTAGCGGTGAACGAATCTTATCTTGTTCCATCTCGTTGAGTGTCGTCATCAGGTGAATGAGTTTTTCAGGCGTTGTATATACCGCCAAGCTTAGCGTTAGCGTACCTGCCCAATAATTCGGAGTATTTCTGTCACCCTTAGATGCGTGTGCACAGATCAAGGGCCGCGGTACCGCTCCTCCGTTCCGGCATCGGTCTGGCACTCAAAAATACTGCGAATTATTAGCGAAACACCGAGCAATTCCCTCGTTTGGTTTATACCGGCTAAGGCGGCAGACATGGTATAGCAGTTCCGGCCCAGGGGTAATAGTAACCCGTCACACCCGCGCCTTCGTTACGACCCCGACACGAGGTAGAGCCACAGCTGATAGCCGGCATAGGCGAGCAGTAGCAACGCGCCGCCAAGTCGACCGATATGCCCCGGCGAACCTAAGCCGCGGCTCATGACGACCGCCGCTGCGGTGAGGCCGAACATCACCGCAAAGTCCCGCTCGATGACGCCGCTTTCTACCGCAGTCGGCGCGATTAAGCCAGCCAGACCCATAACTCCGAGCAGATTGAACATGTTCGAGCCGATCAGGTTGCCAATGGCGATGTCATGCTCTCCCCGGCGTACGCTGGCAATAGAAGCCGCTAATTCCGGTAGGCTGGTGCCTAGCGCAACTATACTCAGGCCTATTACTAAATCACTGACGCCGAAAAGTTGTGCAAGTTCCACGGCCGCCCAAACGCAAAGGCGCGCGCTAAGCAGCAGCCCGATCAAACCGACTGTCAACCATAAGGCGGCTCGGCCAACGCTTAAGCCGCTTGGGATCTCAGCGGCAAATTCGCTGGCGATAGGGTCGGTGCGTGCCGATTTTCGGTGGCTTTCCCAAAGCAGGAAAAGAATCAGGGCAACGAGGCCGAGCAATAGCGCGCTACTCTCCAACCGCGATAACTGGCCGTTCCAGAGCAGCGCCCAGCACAACAGAATGGTGGCGAAAAGAACGGGAAGCTCGCGGCGGAGTAATCGCGAGTGGATAGCAAGCGGTGCGACCAGCGCGGTGGCACCGAGAATCAGGCCCATGTTGGCGATATTGGAGCCGACAGCGTTGCCGATTGCGAGCCCTGGACTGCCGTGCCAAGCGGCCAGGCCGGAAACGAGCAGCTCCGGTGCCGATGTGCCTAGTGCAACGATCGTCAAACCGATGACTAGCGGCGATAGGCCGAGTTGATTGGCTGCGCCGGCGGCTCCGAGCACAAATCGATCGGCGCTCCAGGCAAGCGCCGCAAAGCCGACTATCAGTCCGATGATATATAAAAGCATGGGTCGATCGCCGAGTGCATGACGGGCGTTATCATACCCGCTGTTGCTTCGTTACACAGCGTATGTCATTTGACTGATGTGGAACCATGCCGGATACTCCTGATCGTTCAAGGTTTGGGGTGCTCCGAATGTCTCGCCTTTAGTTTCGGCGACGCGCATAGCTGCACTGTCTGAATGGTGATTAACCATCCGGTAATAGGTGGCTCTCGCTACCCCGGATGTGTAGACGTTCCTTCCCGTCATCGAGGTTTGGCAATCAAGTGATGCCTATGGCAGCTGATAATAGCGCTCGACCCTCCGACGTCATGGTTGAAATTCGCGGCCTGCATTTCACCCGCGGGCAGCGGAAGATCTTTGACGGCGTCGATATCGATATACGGCGCGGTGAAGTCACCGCGATTATGGGGCCGAGCGGAACCGGTAAAACCACTCTGCTACGGCTGATCGGCGGTCAGTTGCGTCCTGACGCCGGCACCATCAAAGTCGACGGTATCGATGTCCACCGGCTGCGGCGTAAAGAGTTGTATCAATTGCGGCGGCGGATGGGGATGTTGTTTCAAAGCGGTGCGCTGTTTACCGATTTGAACGTTTTCGAGAACGTGGCATTCCCGCTGCGCGAGCATACAGACCTTCCCGAGTCTCTGATTCGTCATTTAGTTTTGATGAAATTGGAAGCGGTCGGTTTGCGAGGTGCGCGCGAACTTGCGCCCACCGAGCTGTCGGGCGGCATGGCGCGACGAGTGGCGCTGGCGCGGGCGATCGCGCTCGATCCATCGATGATTATGTACGACGAGCCGTTTACAGGGCAGGACCCTATCTCGATGGGGGTGCTGGTTAAGCTTATCCGTTTGCTTAACGACGCGCTGGGGCTGACCAGTATTCTAGTCTCCCACGATGTCCAGGAAAGCGCTGAAATCGCGGATCGCATCTACGTACTTTCCGGTGGGCAAGTCATCGAGTCCGGTACGCCGGAGGAGTTATGGCAGTCCGACTCGCCCTGGGTTCAGCAGTTTTTGCAAGGCGAAGCGGACGGCCCGGTGCCCTTCCATTTCCCCGGCGGATCCTATCGCGATGATCTGCTAACGGGTAAACAGCGTGGAGGCCGGCGATGATCGCAGGGTTCCAGTTTCTTGGAGAGCGGGTGTTGCAGTCGCTGACGCGGCTGGGGCGCGGACATCTGTTTTTATTGCAGATACTCGCGGCGATTCCGGCCGTCTTGTTACGGCCGCGGCTTATCGTGGCGCAGATCTTTTCGGTCGGTGTCCTGTCGCTAATTATCATTATTGTCTCCGGCACCTTTGTCGGTATGGTGCTTGGTCTGCAAGGCTATTACACCCTCGTGCAGTTTGGCGCTACCGAGTCGCTCGGCGTCTTGGTTGCGTTGTCCTTGCTGCGGGAGTTGGGGCCTGTCGTTACCGCGTTATTGTTTGCCGGTCGGGCAGGCTCGGCATTGACCGCCGAGATCGGTTTGATGAAGAGCACGGAGCAGCTTTCAAGCATGGAAATGATGGCGGTCGACCCTATTCGCCGGGTGATCGGGCCGCGTTTTCTGGCCAGCTTTTTCGCCTTGCCGTTACTGGCGATGATTTTCAGCTTCCTGGGCGTTATGGGCGGTTACGTGATCGGTGTGAATATGTTGGGTATCGATGACGGGGCGTTCTGGTCGCAGACGCAGGCCGCAGTTTCTTTTTATGACGATGTGCTTAACGGTTTGATCAAGGCGATTGTGTTCGGTTTCGTAGCGGCTTGGATTGCGGTTTTCGAAGGTTACGACGCCACGCCGACTTCGGAAGGTATTAGTCGTGCGACCACGCGGACCGTAGTCAATACGTCGCTAGCGGTCCTCGGGCTCGATTTTATTCTGACCGCGCTCATGTTCGGATAAGGGGCAGCAGGTTATGCAAACATCCCGTGTGGTAGAAATTTGGGTGGGCATCTTCGTTGCCCTGGGTTTGGCTGCATTGCTAGGCCTGGCTGTCCAGGTCAGCAATCTTACGGAATTTCGCCAAGGCCCGACGTACGAGCTAACGGCCAGTTTTCGCAACATCGGTAATTTAAAGCCGCGGGCGCCGGTCACTGTTGGCGGTGTACGCATCGGGCGGGTCGCCTCGATTGAATTGAACCCCGAGACCTGGCGCGCCGATGTGGTCTTGGAAATCGACGCTCGCTTCCAGGGCCTGCCGGCGGAAACCGATGCCAGAATAATGACGGCCGGCCTGTTGGGCGAGCAGTACATCGGGTTAACGCCCGGCGCTCCCGGCTTTGGTTATCTGGAAGATGGTGATGAAATCGAGTACACGCAGCCGGCATTGGTATTGGAAGATTTGATCGGAACGTTCATGGTTCGCCAAATTGAAGGGGAGTAAGGATGAGAGCCGCCGAGCTTAAGGCTGAGCTGCGTCCGAGCTTGTCCGCCGGCGCATTCACGGTACAGGGTGTGATGGGCTTTTCCACGGTGACGGGCTTGTTGCGGGAAAGCCAGCGCTTGTTCAAAGGCCAGGCCCGGATCACGGTCGATCTCGGGGGGGTGGAGCGCGCCGATAGCGCAGGGCTTGCGTTGCTTGTCGAGTGGACGCGAGTAGCGCAGATGCAGGGGCAGGATATTCGTTTTGTTAAAATGTCGCCGCAAATGCAGGCGATTGCCGAAGTCAGCGGTTTACAGGATGTGCTGCCATTTAGCGCCGCCTGAAGCGTGTTGGGCGGACATGTGAATACATTTGATGAGAGCGAGGACGGAGCATGATGGATCCTCAAGAGATCGAAGTGCTAATTAAGGCTGGGCTGGAAGCTGCCGAAGTAGAAGTGCAGGGGGACGGGCGGCATTTTCAGGCTACGATCGTCTCGCCGGCTTTTGCCGGCAAGACGCCGATTCAACGGCATCGGATGGTCTATGCGCTGCTTGAGGAGCACATCCACAGCGATGTCTTGCACGCGATTTCCATGCGTACGCTAACGCCGGATCAGCGCGGTTAGGTGTCGTCGTGCTTCTTTCCCTCCGGGTGGATGAACCAGGCCGGCTGAGACATCTAAGCTAGTTTAGTAACGTTGCATGGCTTATGCTCTGCCGCTTTCGCAGGGTGGGCATACAGATAGCACTTTGCCAAGGCCTTAACCCTTCGTCGAAACCTCGCGCGGGTTTCCGAGTCCAGATCCGGAATACTTGAAATGGAAAAATTGATCATGCGTGGCGGCGTTCCCCTTAACGGGGATGTCCGCATTTCCGGCGCTAAGAACGCCGCGTTACCTATCTTGGCTGCGACCCTGCTAGCCGAAGGTCCCATGACGGTCGGTAATATCCCGCATTTGCAGGATATTACGACCACTATGGAATTGCTCGGCCGGATGGGCGTCAGCCTGACGGTGGACGAGCGGCTTAGCGTTGAGGTCGACACGAGTACGATCAAGACCTGCTACGCCCCTTACGAATTAGTTAAGACCATGCGGGCGAGTATCTTAGTGTTAGGGCCGCTATTAGCGCGTTTCGGCGAGGCGACGGTTTCCTTGCCGGGCGGCTGTGCTATCGGTTCGCGGCCGGTCAATCTACATGTAGAGGGGTTGCGGGCTCTTGGTGCCGACATTACCGTCGAGGGCGGTTACATCAAGGCACAGTGCAAGCGCCTGAAAGGCGGTTTGATTGTGCTCGATACCGTAACTGTCACCGGAACCGAGAACCTGATGATGGCTGCCGCGCTTGCCGAAGGTACCACTGTCATCGAGAATGCCGCGCGCGAACCGGAAGTGGTGGATCTTGCTAACTGCTTGAACGCTATGGGAGCACAGATCAGCGGTGCCGGTACCGATAAGCTCGTCATCGACGGAGTGCCGTCGTTATCGGGTGCACACTACCGGGTGTTGCCGGACCGCATCGAAACCGGTACGTATTTGGTGGCTGCCGCTATGACCGGCGGGCGCGTGCGCATTAAGGATACCGACCCGAGCTTGTTGGAAGCCGTGCTGCTCAAGCTGGAAGATGCCGGCGCGGAGATCGATACCGGAGAGGATTGGATCGAACTTAACATGCGCCGCGAGCGGCCTAAGGCCGTGTCTTTGCGGACGGCACCCTATCCTGCGTTTCCGACCGATATGCAGGCGCAGTTCTGCGCTTTGAACAGCATCGCCGAAGGCGTTGGGACCATCACCGAGACGGTATTCGAGAATCGTTTCATGCATGCGTTGGAAATGCAGCGTATGGGCGCGGATATCCGAATCGAAGGTAATACCGCCATCAGTAGGGGAGTGCCGACCTTGACCGGCGCGCCAGTTATGGCAACCGATCTGCGTGCCTCTGCGAGTCTGGTTTTAGCTGGGTTGGTGGCCCAAGGCGAGACGGAAGTCGCGCGCATCTACCACATCGATCGCGGTTACGAGTGTATTGAAGAAAAGCTGGCGCAGCTGGGGGCGAATATTCGGCGTGTGCCGGACTAGTCGTCGATCGGTTTTCGCTTTGCCAGAGTCAGCGTCTCGCCAGCGGAACGATGGAATGAATTATGTCTGATAGCCTAACCATAGCCTTATCGAAAGGGCGTATTCTTAAGGAAACGTTGCCTCTGCTGGCGCAGACCGGGATAGAGCCGTTGGAAGACCCTGGATCGAGCCGTAAGCTCGTCTTGCCGACCAACCAGCCCGATGTCCAGCTGGTGATTGTGCGAGCGACCGATGTGCCAACCTACGTCGAGTACGGCGGCGCGGATATCGGTGTCTCCGGCAAGGACGTGCTGATGGAGTACGGCGGGCAGGATTTGTATGAGCCGTTGGATCTCAACATCGCCCGCTGCCGTTTAATGGTGGCGGGCCGTCCGGGCGCTAACCTGCGCGAAGGACGCCTTCGGATCGCTACCAAGTTCGTTAATATCGCCCGGCGCTACTACGCCGAGCGCGGTCGCCAGGTGGAATTGATCAAGCTGTACGGTTCGATGGAGTTAGCCCCTTTAATGGGGATGGCGGACCTGATCGTGGATGTGGTCGATACCGGCAATACTCTGCGAGCCAATGGCCTGGAGCCGTTGGAGCATATAGCAGACATCAGTTCGAGGTTGATCGTAAATAAAGCTTCGATGAAGATGAAGCATCGTCGTATTAAACGATTTATTACCGAAATGGCGCAGGCGGTCCAGCGCTAGCGCCAGACCTCGAAATATTGAACGATTGCCTACAAAGAGCGGAGCTTGGCAGCTGCGCGCGAGGCTTGGTTCGGTGCTTTCCTTTATCAGTGCAAGAAAGGCTTGGAAAGATGGTGGATATTGAACGCCTAAGTACTGCGGAACCCAATTTCTGGGAGCGTTTGCGGGCGAAAACCGCTTGGGACAACAGCGCTGAAGCAGGTGTCGAACATGCGGTTAGAGATATCCTCCATGCTGTCAAGCAGCGCGGCGACGCCGCCCTGCTTGAGTTCAGCCAGCGTTTCGACCAGCTCGAAGCGCAGACGGTGGCCGAATTTGAAATCTCCGCCGAGCGCTTAGAGGCTGCGCTGGCCGAGTTGCCGAGCGATCAACGCGTGGCATTAGAGCAAGCTGCCGGCCGCATTCGTGCTTACGCCGAGCGACAGAAGCAGGAGTCTTGGCAGTTCCAAGAAACCGACGGGACACTGCTCGGTCAGCGTGTGACGCCGTTAGACCGCGTCGGCGTTTACGTGCCGGGCGGAAAGGCAGCGTATCCTTCTTCCGTATTGATGAATGTCATTCCGGCGAAGGTTGCGGGCGTGCCGGAAGTCATTATGGTCGTGCCGACCCCGGCCGGCGAGGTTAACGCGCTAGTGTTGGCGGCGGCCCGTATCGCCGGGGCCGATCGAGTGTTTACGCTGGGTGGAGCGCACGCGGTGGGCGCGCTTGCCTATGGTACGGCAACGATTCCCGCTGTCGATAAGATCGTGGGGCCCGGTAATGCTTTTGTTGCTGCGGCCAAACGGATGGTTTTCGGGGTGGTCGGCATCGATATGGTTGCCGGGCCGTCGGAAATATTAGTGATTTGCGATGGTGAAACCGACCCCGATTGGATCGCAATGGATCTTTTCTCGCAGGCCGAGCACGACGAACAGGCATCGGCGATTTTAATCGCGACCTCGGAGCGTTATCTCGATCAAGTGCAGGCCTCGATGGAGCGTTTGCTGCCGACATTGGAGAGAGAAGCTATTATCCGCCAATCGCTTGCGGGCAGTAGTGCTTTTGTGCTCGCGCGAGATCTGAGCGAAGCGGCTGTCGTGGCCAATGTCATTGCCCCCGAACACCTAGAGCTATCGGTCGCCGAGCCGGAAGCTTTGCTGGCCGAGATTCGTCATGCAGGTGCGGTTTTCCTTGGGCGGCATACGCCGGAGGCGCTAGGCGATTACTGCGCAGGGCCAAACCACGTGCTACCGACATCGGCAACGGCACGCTTCGCCTCGCCCTTGGGCGTTTACGATTTTCAGAAGCGGACAAGCGTCATTAACTGCTCGGCAAGCGGTTCGGCTCGGCTCGGGAAGACTGCCAGTATATTAGCTCGGGGAGAAGGGTTAACAGCTCATGCGCGCTCGGCCGAGCTGCGAGTCGAAGCCGAGAAATAACCATAAGAGCCGCCCTTCGACAGAGGGCGGCATTAGTAGGTTGGCCTTGCTCCCGCGGGAGCTAACTATCCTCGCTCCCTATTAGCGTCGCGATTCTTGTCTGTGGGGCCGTTCGTGAATGCTAATTTGCGTTTCAAATGTCGTTTCGTCGGCGGTGCGCCACGCGCCGACGGTGATTTCCGTCCCTGGCGGGCGTGCGGTGATGAGCCGTAGCAAGGACTGGGCATTATCGACGGGTGTGTCGTCAATGGTGTGAATGACGTCGCCGGGGCGCAAGCCGGCTTGATCTGCAGGCCCATTACGTAGCACGCCAGCGACGATGACGCCGGCATCGGAATCAAGTCCAAACGATTCTGCAAGAGGCATCGTAAGCGGTTGTACTTCGATGCCAACCCAGCCGCGAATAACCCGACCGTGCTCGATAATACTGATCAGTACTTCCCGCGCTAATTCGGCGGGGATGGCAAAGCCGATCCCGTGCGAGCCTCCGCTGCGACTGAAAATCGCCGTATTAATGCCTACCAACTCGCCGCGAGCATTGATCAGCGCCCCTCCTGAGTTGCCTGGGTTGATAGCCGCGTCCGTCTGGATAAAGTTTTCGAACGTCGAAAGGCCCAGTTGCGAGCGCCCTGTCGCACTGACGATGCCCTGGGTAACGGTCTGCCCAACGCCAAACGGGTTGCCGATGGCAAGCACGACATCGCCGACGCGCAAAGCATCCGAGTGTCCCAACGTGATGGAGGGTAAATTGTCGAGTTCTATGGCCAGTACCGCCAAATCGGTTTCCGGGTCGGCACCGATTAGCCGTGCGTCCGCGGTGCGCCCATCGTTGAGCATGACCTCGATTTGCTCGGCTCCCTGGATGACATGGTTGTTGGTAAGGATATGGCCGTTTTCGCTGAGGATAACGCCGGAGCCGAGGCTTGTTTCCATCCGCTCGCGGGTTTCTCCGCCCGGACTTTCGCCGAAAAGCGGCGAAACAACGGATCCTCCAGCAAAGGATGCTGTCGCTCTTGTACCCGCTTGGTGGTGTATATGTTGACGACGGCGGGCGCTGTCCGTGCCACCGCATCGGCGTAGGAAACCGGACCCTCACCCAGCCCGCCGCCTGGGGTTGGAGTGCCGGCTTCGGACGAGTGTACTTCAACGACGTGTTGTTCCGGCCCAATTACACCGGGGAATACGTACATTATCGTTGCTGCTACGATAATGCCGACTAACGCATAACTAAGTAAAAACGGAGTAGACGACTTTTCTTCATTACGGACATGTCCTCGTCCCAGTCGATGCTGGGTACATTTTACGCCGACAGTCAAAACCGTCTTCCCGCCACGGGCGTTTTTTATGCTTTGTTTGTGCCTGCGGGTGCGCGGCCTATCGGGTGTCGTAATCCGGCTCGCGATAAAACAAAGGCTTATATTGTAGTGTAAATCTTCTTCGACGGCATGCTTTCGATGCCTTCACAATGTAAGGCTGTGTAAATGGCGTACGTTGTGAAGGGCCGAGTACTATTGGTTGGCGATTCGGCCTCGCACATTGTTCGGCGGCGTGCTAGTGTCCCTAATCGATGGCTTGGTGAGGGAGATAAGGAGTAAATATGGTCCAGCGCTCGGAGCTGATCGCTTATCTGAATGACCTACTGGCCGTCGAGCACTTCAGCGATTATTGTCCGAACGGGCTTCAGATCGAAGGTTGTTCGGAGGTGCAAACGTTGATTGCAGGGGTGACTGCATCGCAAGCTTTTCTGGAGCGAGCCTTGGCGGAAGGGGCCGATACGGTTCTGGTGCATCATGGCTATTTTTGGAAAGGGGAGAACCCCAGCATAGTCGGGATGAAGGCTCAACGTATTGGCGCCCTGCTGCGAGCGAATGCCAATTTACTTGCTTACCACCTGCCGTTGGATGCCCACCCGCTCTACGGCAATAACCGTCAATTGGCCGATCGGCTTGGAATTGCCATAACCGGCGAGGTGGCAGCCGGACCGAGGCCGGCCTTGGTCCTAAAGGGGCGATTGGCGCAGCCGGTAACCGCTGAGGCGTTTGCCGCCCACATCGAGGCTGTCTTGGGGCGCAGTCCCATGCATATCGAAGGCGGGCCGGGCAAAATTCAAGAAGTCGCCTGGTGTACCGGAGCAGGGCAAGACTTCATCGACGCTGCTGCTGCAAGTGGGGTCGACGCTTATATCAGCGGAGAAATCTCCGAGCGGACCACGCACAGCGCGCGGGAGCAAGGTATTCACTATTATGCTGTCGGTCATCATGCCAGCGAACGCTACGGTGTTCAGGCCCTAGGCGAGCATCTTGCCGAGCGCTTCGGGCTCAAGTATTCCTTTATCGATGTCGATAATCCGGCTTGAGCGCGTTCGATCGATGTTTCGTGCCCATGCCGGCAGGGTTGGCAGCAGCCGGATATAGTGTCTTGCCGGCCTAATAGGCGCACCTAGCCCCCGCTAATTCCAGGTTGGAGTGCGGGAACTTTATACGGTCTTTTCCCGGAAAGTTGCGTTCGATGTATCGCTTCTGCGGCTTGTCCGCTTGATTTCCCAGGTGGGATATAAGATCCTTATGCGCCAAATTTGCCCGGGTTCCCTTTTGTTTTTCTAGGGGCTCGGCAGGTCGGCTAAGGCCGGCTTTTCCTTCCAGGCACCGTCTCAACCTCGTGGGGGTCGTGAATGAATCAAGAAGGCGTAAATAAATCAAGACGCCGTTTTCTGACTGCAACGACCGCGGTTGTGGGTGGCGTAGGCGCTGTGTTTACCGCCTACCCCTTCCTTGCGTCCTGGCAGCCAAGTGCTAGGGCTCAAGCCGCGGGTGCACCGGTAGAGGTTGACATTAGTCGCCTGGAGCCGGGTCAGCTGATCAATATCGAGTGGCGTGGACGGCCCGTGTGGGTCTTTCAGCGTGACGAAAGGGCATTGCAAGAGCTTGAGGAATTGGCGCCGCGTCTGGCCGATCCCGAGTCTCGCGTGCCGCAGCAACCTCAGTATGCCGAAAATTACCACCGGTCGATTCGGCCGGAAGTCATGGTTATGGTCGGTATCTGTACCCACCTTGGTTGTTCGCCGTTATACCGTCCTGAGCCGGGTTCTTCCGATATGGGTGGGACCGGCTCGCCAGGCGGTTTCTTCTGCCCCTGTCACGGTTCTCGCTTCGATCTGGCCGGTCGTGTTTTCCGTAACTTACCGGCTCCGACTAATATGGAAGTGCCGCCGCACTTCTACATTGACGAGAACCAGATCCTGATCGGCGAAGAGGAAGAGGCGGCCTAATGAATAAGATGGAAGAAGTCGCAAAGTCCAATCGTTTGATTGGCTGGATCGACGCGCGCTTCCCGTTAACCAAGCTTTGGGAAGAGCACGTTTCCAATTATTACGCGCCGAAGAATTTTAACTTCTGGTATTTCTTCGGCTCTCTGGCGATGTTGGTGCTGGTCATACAGATCGTCTCCGGCATCTTCTTGACGATGAACTATCACCCACTGGCGCCGGCGCGTTTGCCTCCGTCGAATACATCATGCGCGACGTCGAATGGGGTTGGTTATTGCGCTATATCCATACAACGGGCGCGTCCGCGTTCTTTATTATCGTCTACCTGCACATGTTCCGCGGGTTGATGTACGGCTCTTACCAAAAGCCGCGCGAGTTGGTGTGGATCTTCGGCATGTTGATCTACGTCCTGCTGATGGCCGAAGCCTTTATGGGCTATCTGCTGCCTTGGGGGCAGATGTCCTACTGGGGTGCGCAGGTGATTATCTCGCTCTTTGGCGCGGTCCCGTTCGTAGGCGAAGACCTGGCGCTGTGGATTCGCGGTGACTACAACATCTCCGAAGTTACTTTGACGCGTTTCTTCGCGCTGCATGTGATCGCTCTGCCGCTGGTGCTGGTATTCCTGGTGATTTTCCACATCATGGCGTTACATGAGGTCGGGTCGAACAATCCCGACGGCATCGACATCAAGAAATATAAGGACGAGAACGGTGTTCCGCTCGACGGCGTGGCTTTCCACCCGTACATGACCGTGAAAGATCTGGTAGCCGTTATTATCTTCCTGATCTTCTTCGCGGCCGTTGTGTTCTTCATGCCGACCTTCTTCGGCCTTTTCATCGAGTCGCCGAACTTTGAGCCTGCGAACCCGCTGGTTACGCCGGATCTGATTCACCCTGTTTGGTACTTCGGGGCTTACTACGCCATCTTGCGTGCGATCCCAAGTATTGCCGGCTCTTCCTTCCCTGGGGTAGCCGTCATGGGGCTGGCGATCGTCATGCTGTTCCTGTTGCCCTGGCTGGATCGTGGTAAGGTGCGTTCGATCCGTTATCGCGGCTTGAGCTTCAAGATCGCCTTGATCTTGTTCGCTATCGCCTTCGTCATGCTGACCTTCCTTGGCATGCAGGCTGCGACCCCGTTGTATACGGCGCTGTCGCAGATCGGTACGGTGATCTACTTCGGCTATTTCATCTTCTTGTGGGTCTACACCTACTTCGGACTAGAGAAGACGAAGCCGGTGCCGGAAAGGGTGACAAAGTAATGAAAAAGTTCGTACTAGCTGTACTGTTACTGCTGGCGCCGGGATTAAGCGGCGCCGCAGGTCCACAAGGCGACCTGATGTCGGCTCGGGTCAACGTAAACGACAATGCTTCCCTGCAGCGGGGTGCTAACCTTTTCGTCAACTACTGCATGAGCTGTCACTCGGCCGAGTTCATGCGTTTTGGGCGGGTTGCTCAGGACTTGGGTCTGAGCGAAGATCTGGTCGAGAAGTACCTGATCTTCACCGATGCGCAGATTGGCGACACCATGCTCAACGCGATGGACCCGGAGCTGTCGGAAGGTTGGTTCGGCGCCGCGCCGCCGGATTTGAGCTTGACGGCCCGTGTGCGTTCGGCCGATTGGATCTATACGTTTCTTAACAGCTTCTATCGGGACGAAGAGTCCGCGGTCGGGGTCAACAACCTGATCTTTTCCGATCTGAGCATGCCCCACCCGTTGTGGGAGCTGCAGGGTATGCCGGAGCCGGTTTATGAAGAGGTTCAGGTCGGCGACGAAGCTCGCTTGGAAATCGTTGGCACCCGTGTGGAAGAAGGTTCCGGGCTAATGACCGAAGCGGAATACCGTCAGGCTACCCAGGATCTCACCAACTTTATGGTGTACATCTCCGAGCCGATTCGCGCCGAGCGCGAGCGCTTAGGGGTGCGGGTGATCCTGTTCCTGCTGGTGTTCCTCTTCGTGGCGTACTTGCTTAAGAAGGAATACTGGAAGGATGTCCACTAAATCTTACACCTCGTGTGAGGGTGTAACCGGCGAGGAGGGTGCCGGATGGCTGCGGTGAGTAAACGTTCGGTTATGACGCTTTATTCGGGGCAAACCTGCCCGTTGAGTCATCGGATACGCTTCGTGTTGGCGGAGAAGGGAATCACCGCCGATATCGTGCCTGTCAGCGGAGACAACAAGCCCGAAGAGCTGTTGGATCTGAACCCTTATGGCACGGTACCGACCTTGGTTGATCGCGATCTTGCCCTGTATGGGACCAAGATCATCGCCGAGTATTTGGACGAGCGTTTCCCGCATCCGCCGTTGATGCCGGTCGACCCCGTTTCGCGGGCTAAGGCGAGGCTGGTGCTGTATCGGATCGAGAAAGATTGGTACGGTCCGTTAGACCGGTTAATCGAAGGCGGCGAGACGGACGCCGAGGGTGCCCGTAAGGCGCTGATCGAGAGTCTGACGGCTAGCAATGAATTGTTTGCGAATATGCCGTACTTCCTTAGCGAAGATCTCTCGATCATGGACTGCGCGGTAGCGCCGTTGCTGTGGCGCTTACCGCACTATGGCATCGAGTTGCCGGAGCAGGCGCAGGCAGTACTGGATTACGCTGAGCGGATCTTCGCGCTGGACTCGTTCCAACGTAGTCTTACCGACGCGGAACGTGTTATGCGCCCCTGAGGGGGCGCAGGCATCTTCCTGTTTGAGGTTATATGACTTCCAGTCGTCCTTATTTGGTACGCGCGCTCTATGAGTGGATCGTCGATAATGGCTTGACGCCCTATATCCTGGTCGACTCGAACTACGAGGGATTGGTCGCACCGTTAGAATATGCCGACAACGGTAAGTTGGTGTTGAACATCGCCCCGCGAGCTGTGCGTGGCTTGAACGTTGCGAACGACGGCGTGTCTTTTAATGCTCGCTTTGGGGGTACGCCGCGTGACGTTTATGTTCCCATCTTGGCGGTAATGGCTATCTACGCGCGAGAGAATGGGCAAGGTATGCTGTTCTCGGAGCGGGATGATGGCGGGGAGCCGCCGCCAGATCCTCAAGGTAAGGGTAGCAGTAAGCCCACGCTGCGTATCGTCAAGTGAGCTTAAGCGCGGCCGCTGCGGAGATATGTATCCGCAGCGGCTGTTGATATAGCCGTCTCTTTTCGAGTATGGAGAGAGGGGTTTCCGAAGCCCAAAGGCTGCCTCCTGTATCTTGCGTCATCGTGACTCGATAACGCCTTCCCACCGTTTCGTAACTTATACGCCTACTGGCCGATTACAAGCCCGAACAAAGAGAGTGGCATTCTGAACCGGCAAAGCGAAAGCTGGTCGACCGCTAATGCCGCCAAGTTCCACGAATTCCGTTTTCGGCCGTACGTGCATGTCCTGCTCGTCGCCATTCGCAAAGCTCGCTAATTACCTTTCTTTTATTCAAATAATAAAGCGATTGAAAGATTGCTGAGATGGATTTTCCACTCTCTAGGATTGGAATGTAATTATTTTAACATTCCCTAATAGAGGCTCGGCTTTCGCTTGCTTAGAGCATGCTAACGTTATTAAATTTATTAATTATTGATGAAATAAAAAACACGACAATACTTGATAAAAGTCAGTTTTTTGGTCTTGAGGTCCTCTATACCATGGATAGTGCAACCTTGATGTGGCTTTTTTGCGGAAGCCGACGTGGGGATGCTTCGCGGATGACCTGTCTATGGAAGGTGGCGACGAGGTATTGTTGTGGTTAAGGACTACTTTTTTTCGGTTTGTTTTTTCTGGCTTTAGCGGCAAATACTTTCTTACTGATAGCTTTCCCCTTAAGTTTGCTGTCGGCGCCTCTGGTGCTGTTGCAGGCCATTATGTTTGTTGGGCTGGTTGAGGCGTTTCACCAAAGCGTTCATTCCAACTTGTTTCCAGGCAAACGAGCCAACCTCGTTGTTGGGGTGTTCGTTGGAGCGTTTCTAGGAACGAGTTACCCTGCCTATCGCCGCTTCCATCTGAAGCATCATCAATTGACCAATAGCGATGGAGATCCCGAAGCGCGGTTCTATACCAAAGCTAGTAGCCGTCTTCGTGCTTTACTGCTGATTCCCATCACAGTGGCAGGGCATGCTTCCATCGTTAATGCGGCACAGGATCTGCTGCAAAGAAACGACGTTAACTTGCACAAGTTCACTATGCTTCTGATCTATCTGCGAGCAGTGCTTATACTGCTGGCGCTGGTGCTGTACCCCTCCCAAACCCTGGCGGTTTTCCTACTGCCAATGCTCGTATTCTTCTACTACGAGTACTTCATGTCGCATTCCCAGCATTACCAAAAACCGTATGCGGCGACCGCACCAAAAGGGCTAGAGCATTACCGTTACAGCCGTAATCTGCGGTTGCCCAATTGGATTGGGTTTTTATCGTTATATACGAACTATCACGCCACGCACCACGCATCGCCTTCTGCCAAGTGGTACCGGATGCCGGAGGTGGCGGCGAGCCATGGAGATATCGCCTTAGCCTCGACCGTACCCTATCTCGGCTTCGTCAAGTCGTGGTGGCGTCACGGCGTTCGTACGTGGCCTGAGGAAGTATCGGGCACGGAGGAGGGATAGCCGTATGGCGTTCACAACCGACTATCTGAAAAACGTCCGGATTGCCCGACCAGAGGATGTGAGCGATGCGCTGAACCTAAGGTATCGACACATCTGCCGGTGGAACCGCTATCTGCCGGATCGCGGAACGCCCGAACTATCGATTGGCGATAAGTTCGATCCGTACACCGATTATCTGGTCTACCGGGACGAGGCGAACGCAGTGAAGGGGATGGTTAGGATGATCAGACCTAATCCGCTGGGGTTTTTCATGCAGCAGTATGTCGATCCCCGCGCCTATTTCGCTACTGCCGGCGACGTCTGGGAGCTGTCGGAGTTGGTTATTCACAAGGATGAGCATGACACGTTCAAGGTCCTCGGCGCGCTGACTGCTGCGGTTACCCGGTACTTGGTCCGGAACGAAGCCGAACGCATCGCCTCCATTAGCATTAAGCCGATACACAAGTATATGCGCCGCATAGGGTTCATTAACACCGGCGTTACTTTCCCGACCGGCTGGAATCAGCCCATGACCCTTCATGTTTGTCCGGGCAGCGATCGTCTCCTGCAACATGTTCTAGCTGTCTTCAGCGAAGACTCTCGTGACGATTTGTTGTGCTTTGTGTTTCCACACGGAGATAGGCAAGTAGTGTATGGATAACGGTAATCGTCAGCAGAGTATTGCGCAGCTGTGGAATCCGGACGAATTGGTTGGGGGCTTGGAAGCGGTAGGTGCGCTTGGGCAAAGGTTGTACTCCAACGCAGACGACACTGGAAGCGTAGCGCCTTCCCTGGATGGAAAGGCACTGAAACAGCGTCTACACGAAGCAAAGAGGCTGTTGCGTAACGGTCGGTACGAGGATGCGATCGCGTTGTTAGGCGAGGGCGCGGTAAACCTTTATCACCCCGGCTACATGAGCCAACAGCTATGTGCGCCGGCTGCCGCAAGCGTTGTCGGAGATGCGTTGGCTTCCTTGCTCAACCAGGGCCACGCGGTGTTTTCCATGTCCCCTACGCACAGTCTTGTCGAAGACGAAGTCTTGGCTTGGGCGAAACAACGGTTGGGGCTTGCGGAGGATTTTGTCGGCATACCGACGGGGGGCGGCTCTCTTTCGAATCTATCAGCCCTACTAGCAGCGCGTAACTTTCTCAGTAACTGGCGAGGGTGGCGGGACGGAGCATGGCCAAAGCTGACGGTGTTCTCGACGGCATTTTCGCATTACTCCGTCGCCAGGGCTGCGGGTATGCTCGGAATCGGCGTGGAAAACTGCCTTGAGATCGAGGGAGACCGCTATGGGCGGATGTCGGTCGAGGGTCTGGCCAAGAGCTTAACGCGGCTTCGGGATTCCGAGCCGGCCGTGGTCGTACTAACGCTTGGGAATACCGCAACCGGGGCGATCGACCCCATCGCAGATGCCGTTGCCGTAGCCCGTCGAATCCGCCCCGATGTGTGGATTCATGTCGATGCGGCGCATGGCGGGGGACTCTTTCACCTCTCCTCCCTGCATGAAACGTTTGCCGCTTTGAAGGAGTGCGATAGCGTTTCCTGGAATCCGCATAAGCTATTTTTCAGTCGATTCCGTTAGGGCTTCTCTTTTACCGAGATGGACGAAGAGCAGCGCATCTTGCCGTTCATCATGCGCCGTATCTTACGCAGAATAAAACCGCAGAGTTCCCCGATAAGTCGGATCTGACCCTTGAATGCTCGCGGCGGAGCCTCTGCCTGAAGTTATGGATGACTTTGCAGATGACGAATGAAACAGCCGTGTATGCCGCGCACGAGCACCTACTCTCGTTAGCGCAATATGCCGCTGCTTCATTGCGGGATATTGCAGGCTGGCATGTGCTTTATGCGCCATTCTCCAACATTGTGTGTTTCCGCCGTGAGCACGCCGCGGGAGCGGATGCGAATGCCGTAAGCCAAGCGATCGTCGAGTGCATCAATGCGAGCCGAGAGTATTCCATCGGCCACACCTTCATCAGCGACGATTTGTACGTGAGATTGTGTTTTATGAATCCGAGAACGTCATACCGGGATATCGACCATTTGCTGAAAGCAATAAACGGTATGGCGTGTTTGGCCGAGTCGGCACTTGTCGGCGCCGAAAGTAGGTGCTCAAAAGCATCTTAGTGCACAGTCGCCTCCCTGCTGTCTAAATTCTCGATCGTCTTGCTGGGAAGGCATAGTGCTTCTGTTTGCCGTCGGCACTTATTGCGGACTATTCGAGGCGTATCGTCATCGTTTCCGAAGTGGGTGATTTGGTAAGTTGTTAGGGGGATATCATATGAAATGGCAGGATGCCGCTTTTCTGCTGGCTGTTTCGATCAACGCTCTTCTTATTGTTGTTTTCTCTGCGCACTTTCTCATTGTGCTGCCATTGGTTCTCCTCCAGGGGTTGCTTTTATCAGGTTTGCTGGAAGCATTGCACCAGTCGCTGCATTATAATTTTTTCCGCTCTAGGCTAATGAACACAGTGTTTGGTCTGTTTGCGGGGGCGGTGCTGCTGATTAACTTCACGAAATACCGTTACTTTCATTTAGAGCATCATCGTTCGACCAACGCCGCTAACGATCCCGAACAGGTTTTCTATAAAGAGCCGCCTGGAAAACTGCTCTCCCTATTATTCGCGCCCTTCTACCAGCTGCTATTTTCTGCGGCGATTAATCGTTCCCGTTACGTTCCTGCTCATAAACGACGTGAGTCGGCGATCTCCTTTTTGGCGATTCTGGCGTTCGTATTGGCAATGACAGCTTTGGCGTTTGTCGCGCCAGTGCTTGTAATTTTGCTGTATGTCATTCCGTTCTGTGTCTTCGCCTGGTTCGATTACTTTTTGAACCAAGGCGAGCACTATGGGCGCCCTTTTACGGGCAAAAACGAAGCGACGACCCTGCCGATACCGCCAACGACATAGCGCTCCCCGCCTTCTTTGGTGCCTTATGCCTGTTTCGCAACTATCACCGCGTTCATCACGCTTATCCCACGACTAAATGGTATGCAGCGCCGAGAGTTTATGAGCAAACGTTTTTGGCCAACGGCAAACCGGCCGTTGCCGTATTCGATCTAATCGCGCAGTGGATGCGTCGCGGTCCGAGAACATGGCCTGTCGCCAACGAGAGGGATGAAGCCGGCGTTCAAGATTCCGACCGTCTTGTGGGTTAACGATATTAGGAGTTGCTATGAGCGAGAAAGCTATTGCTAAACCGTCGGCCTTTGTCAGGTTCTTCTGGCTGATGCAGCGCGTTACGCCGGCGAAGAGTGCGTTCTTTAAGTTCTTCTATAACGCATTGATGCGGCGACTGCCGGCCGACGAGGTAACGTTCTTGAACTACGGCTATATCGATCCGAGTCGTAAAGATGCTGCTGCCATGTCCAAGGATGGCGACAAGGAGGCCTTGCAGCGTGGACTGTATGACCGGGTTTTATCGAACATTTCCTTGGCCGGTAAAGACGTGCTTGAGGTGGGGTGCGGCCGAGGCGGCGGTGCTGCGTACTTGGCTAGTACAAGACAGCCTGCCCGGATCGAAGGGGTGGATCTGTCGCCGGAGCAAGTGGCCTTCTGCCAGGGACGGCATCGGTTCGAGAATCTTAGTTTCGGTTGCGCCAATGCGATTGCACTGCCGTATCCGAGCGATAGTTTCGATGTGGTGTTGAATGTAGAGTCGTCTCACTGCTACCAAAGCGTTCAGGACTTTTATCGCGAAGCCTTTCGAGTGTTGCGTAGCGGCGGCTATTTCCTCTATGCCGATTTCAATCCTTATGGATCCAAGGACATTCCCGAGAATCCAATAGAAAACCTTGCTCGCCGCCTAAAAGAAGAGGGTTTTTCGCTGGTTGAGGCGGTCGATATTACTAAGGGGGTGTTGGCCGCGCTCGATGTAGCCGATGAAGAGAAACGCCACCTTATCGAGCGCGCTACGACGCTGAGCTTTATGAGGAAAAACCTGGCGGATTTTGCCGCGCTGCGCGGCAGTACGGTTTACGACAAGTTCTTGACCGGAGAATCAACCTACTTTGCGTTCGTGGCGCAGAAGCCCGGTTGAGTCTCGGGTTGAGTCCGTCCACGTATAACGAGTTGCCCTCGGCCCGGGTAGGTCGAGTGTTTCGGCGAGTACCTACAGCCGGCGTGTGGGTGAGCTGTAAGGCGTTGCCGTTGCGCCTGTAGGTGTGGCGGGAAGGGACTTCTGCGGGTTCAAGATCCCTGCCGGATCGAATTGCCGCTTGATTCGAGCCATAAGTTCCAGCGTCTCCGGTGTAAGCTCTCGGTTGACGAAGTCGCGTTTATCGATGCCGACGCCGTGCTCGCCGGAGAGCGTTCCTTCAAGCTTGAGGACTAAGGAAAATACGGCGTCAAGACAGTGCGGTGCGGCTTCTGCCTGTGCCGGGT
Source organism: Alkalilimnicola ehrlichii (assembly GCF_003399765.1). GTDB lineage: Bacteria > Pseudomonadota > Gammaproteobacteria > Nitrococcales > AK92 > AK92. The sequence goes on from NZ_NFZV01000005.1 coordinate 136,259, forward strand.
TGCTGGGATCGTAGAGCAGGTTAACGTGAATGTTACCGTTACCGGCATGGCCGAAGTTGACGATCAAGATTCCGTGGGTCCGGCTAAGCGCCTCTAGCCCCGCGATGAGCTCGGGCATCCTCGACACGGGGACAACAACGTCCTCGTTGACTTTTTTCGGTGCCGCTTTGCGCAGGCAAGGAGAAAGGGCCTTTCTGGCTTGCCAAAGCGCTTTCACGGTCGAGGGGTCGTTGGCGATATCAAGGCTCAGCATTCCCCTGCCGCTGGCCGCCGCTGCGATGGTTTGTGCAGCGGCATCCAGGCCGGTTGTGGGGCCATCCACCTCGACCATAAGTAAGGCGCCTGCCTGTTCCGGCAATGGTATCTCGCCGTACTGGCGGATGAGCTCGATAGCGCGCCCGTCCATAAATTCCAGTGCGCAAGGCGTGATGGGTTGCGCCATAATGCGGGAGACGGCCTGGGCCGCCGCATCGATATCGGTATATATGACGCGTAGGGTCCGTTTGGCCTCGGGTAAGGGGGTTAACTTGAGTGTGGCCTCAGTGATGATGGCCAAGGTGCCTTCCGAGCCAATCAAAAGGCGCGTCAAGTCATAACCGATAACCCCTTTGGTAGTGAAAACACCGGCACGCAATTCTATGCCGTCACCGGTTACTGCGCGCAGCCCAAGTACGTTATCGCGCGTCGTACCATACTTAACGGCTCGCGGCCCGGCGGCGTTACAGGCGAGATTGCCGCCAACCGTGCAGACCGTAGCGCTGCTCGGGTCGGGCCCCCAGAAAAAACCTTTCGCTGCAACGGCATCTTGCAGTGCTTGATTGGTTACTCCAGGTTCGACCACCGCGTAGCGGTTATCGGCGTCGATGCGTAGGATACGGTTCATCCGTTCCAGAGCAAGAATCACGCCCCCCGTCACCGGTACGCTCGCACCGGTTGTTCCTGTACCGCGGCCGCGGGCAATCAGCGGTGTGCCGCTAGCATGGCAGATTTGCACCACCGAGCGGATTTCCTCATGACTTTGCGGAAAGACTACACAGCTCGGCAGGCTATGATGGCGGCTATTATCAAAGCCATAGGCCCAGCAGTCGGCAGGATCGATTTTGACGCGCTGCTCATCGAGAGCGCTTACTAAATGGCGATAAATATCGTCGGCAAGAAACGTCACGGTATACCACAGCGTTGTGCGCGCAGCCCCTAGGTTTGCCGGTTCAAAGCTCTTCTTCCGGCTCTTGGCAAGTCGCGGCATGCGACCCGCTTAAGCTTGAAGGCGTATCGGTGCCGCGGCCGTTAAGTCGCGAACGGTGCGGGGCTTACTCCGGATTAAACAGGTATTGGTCAATCAGGTCGCAAAGACAGTGAATGACAAGCAGGTGTACTTCCTGAATCCGGGCTGTGACGGTCGCGGGCACGCGGACTTCGACGTCGCCTTCGGCTATGAGCGGCCCCATTTGACCGCCGTCCTTGCCCGTTAACGCGACTACTCGCATATCGCGCTCATGAGCAGCCTCGATGGCGGCGACGACATTGGGCGAGTTGCCGCTGGTGCTGATCGCCAGCAGAATATCGCCGCTCTGACCCAGTGCGCGAACCTGCTTGGCAAAGATGTCGTTATAAGCGTAGTCGTTGGCGATCGAGGTCAGCGTTGAGCTGTCCGTTGTTAGCGCGACGGCGGGCAGCCCGGGACGCTCCATTTCGAAACGGTTCAACAACTCCGAGGAAAAGTGCTGAGCATCCGCTGCCGAGCCGCCGTTGCCGCAGGTTAGCACTTTGCCTTCTTGCTGTAGGGAGCGCGCCATGGTGCGAGCGCCGTCGACGATGACGGATGCCAATTGGTCCATTGCCATCTGTTTAGTCCGGATGCTCTCGTGAAAGTGCTGGATAACGCGCTCATGCGGATCCATATCGTTTCCTTCTAAACGTAGAGTAAAACATGATTGTCGATGACTTATGGCAAGCGCAACGAATCCCAATTTTTCTGTGGGTGCCCTACGCTTACCCGTTAAAAGGCGTCGGTGATCCAGTTGATCCCAGTATCGCCTTCGAAAGCAACGACGTCGAAACGGCAAGGTGGAAGCTTACCTAAACGTTGCAAGTAATGTTCGGCGGTTCGTCGTAATTTGGCCTGTTTGCGCGTATCGATACTCGCCGCAGCGCCCCCGAATCGCGCATCGCTGCGGCTGCGAACTTCGACAAACACTAATGTCCGGCCATCTTCCATGATAAGGTCGATTTCGCCGAGACGGCATTGATAGTTGCTTTCCTTATACCGCAGGCCTGCGCGTTCTAAGTGGCGGCGGGCTTTGGCTTCTGCGCTGCTTCCTTGCGCCCGGCTCATGGCTTAGTCGTTCCCCTCGAATCTGATTCCGTTGCGTGAGGGCTGGACTTGTCGCGGTTCAAGGCGTGGTTGCCCGCGGGTAAATTGCGCCGGCAGCAGCATTCTTTGAACGCGACCGTTCGTGTCTACTTGGAGTACCCCGGTTTTGCCATCGAGTGTGTCGCCCGAGTAGGCTTGTAGTGCCTCAAGATAGGGGATGATCCGATAGGCATCTATCCCCAAGGCGTAGAGGCGGGGTTGCCTTGCTACGCCTGGCCAATGCTCGGCCAGTTCGGAACGGCTCAAGCCGTCGTCTTTCGGCTCCGGGTCGAGCAGCCAGGGCATATCGACAAAGCGAATGCCGTTCATGTCCTGGTCGGCCGCCGTATCGATCACGCCGCTGAATACGTGCGAAGTTGCCAGGATGGGCAAATCCATCGCGTGATGAAACCGTAGTTGGGGCTGGATGAGGCGGGCGTCGCGCGGGAAAGCGCCCAGAAAGATAAAGTCCGCGTCCTGACGACGGCGCGACTCAAAGTGGAAGCCTCTTTGGAGTGTTCTGCGTAGCAGTCTTTGGCGATGATCGCTGGCGTTCAGATTGAGTAAGGTTCTGATGGGGACGCTAAAATCGCTGCCTTCCGCAGGATAGGTGCGCGTCTCAAGTACCTGCTGATACTCGCCTTCGAAGGCTTGAGCGAAAGCCTTGGCTACCCGCTCGCCCCAGTCGCCCTCGGGAACCAGAACAAGCGCGTTTTCGTAGCCTCTTTCTATTGCGTAGAGCGCCGCCGACCGTGCTTCGTCCTCAGGGCTTAAGCCAAACTGGTATAAACCTTCCGGAGCGGTGGCATCGGCGGGGAGCGTGTTCAAGGCTAGCGTCGGTACCGGTAACTCGCCCCGAGCGGCGAGGGTTGCGACATCGCCCCTGGTCAGCGGGCCGATGATAAAGTCCGCACCGTCGGCGACGGCCTGATCGTATAGCCGCAGTACCGAACCGTCCTCGCTGCCGGTATCGTAGATGCGCAGGCTGGGGCGGTTGTTATTGGTTGCGTAATAGGCAGCCAGAAATCCGTCGCGGATCGCTTGTCCTGCACCGCCCACAGGGCCTGACAACGGAAGCAGTATCGCTAGTTGCTGCGGCTCTGTTAGTTGGTCGCGATAACGAACCAGTAATTCCTGGACGAAAACGTCGGCGGCAGGGTGATCAGGATAGCGGCGCTGCCATTGCTTTAGCGCGTTTTCTAAACGATTTACATCGAGGCGATACGTTCTGACCGTAAAAGCAAGCTCGAGCCAACCGCCAAACGCGTCGGGCGGCGGGGGCATGCGTTCGCGCAGCAGTTCCATCGGCGTTTGCGAAAGCGAGTTCCACAAGTGCTGCATGTTCTCGTCGATTTCTTCTGCTGTGCTCAAGGTCTGATGCAGTTCGGCTCGGGCCTCGGCGCTTTCCAGCAACAGGCCTACCGCCGCGCTGACCTCCGCGCGGAGGCGTAACGTTTCTTGATGCAGATACTCCGGAGCCTCTCCGAGCATGCTAAAGCTTAGGTATGCCGCCGCCGGACGGTCCCGCAGGAGTAGTTGGCGGACTTCTAGAAGTTCGCGGTGGAACTGTTGGGCAGCAGGTAGCACCGAGGGCAAGTCGCCTATCAGCGCATCGGCCTCGTCGGTATTCCCGAGATACAGGTATAAGCTTGCCGCGCGGAGCAATAGGTGCTCCCGTTCGGGGGAGACGCTCTTCGTTGCGGCCCGCCTTAATTGCTCCGCCGCGCGCTCAATGTCGCCGGCTTCGATGGCGGCATCGGCTTCTTCAACGATCTCTGCCACCGAGCGTTCGACCACTGGGCGTGGTGCCGTGGCGCAACTAGCCAATACGACCGCGAGTGCGATCAGCGACAATAGGGAAATAAAACGGCTATTTTTCTGCTGCATGAAATTTGGTGACCTTTGCTCGACACCATACAGTTACGCAATTGCTTGATACCATATTATCAAGCGATTTTGGCCAATTCGGGTATGGTGACGCTATAACGGGCATCGCAAAATCGAAGGAATAACTTTTTGATGCATCTTAACCTGCTAAAGCCGTAGACGGCCTCGATTATCTACAGAGACATCGGCTACTCCTCGAGCGTTCCCTGGAAGGGAGCAAATTAGCCCCCTAACGTCGCCTGCCGGAAGGGCAGGCGTCAATATCAGCATTTGAGGTTCAAAGTGTCAAACAACTGCGGCACCCTTTTTGTTGTAGCAACGCCTATCGGTAACCTCGAGGATATGACTCGGCGTGCCGAGCGCGTGTTGGCCGAGGTCGATTATGTTGCCGCGGAAGATACCCGGCGCACACGGATTCTCTTGCGGCATTACGGTATTTCCGCGCGGCTGCGAAGCTTGCATGAGCATAACGAAGAGGCGCAGCTCGATTCTGTATTAGGGTTGTTAGAGCAGGGCGAATCGGTCGCGTTGGTGAGCGATGCCGGAACGCCGTTGATTAGCGATCCTGGCTTTCGTTTGGTGCGGGAAGCGCGCCGGCGCGGGTTGCCCGTGGTGCCGGTGCCGGGAGCTAGTAGCGTGTTGGCCGCGTTGTCCGTGGCCGGGTTGCCGACGGATCGCTTTAGTTTTGAAGGTTTTTTGTCAGCGAAATCCGCTGCTCGTCGTAAGCAGTTGGATGCATTGTCCGCAGAGCCGCGGACAATGATCTTTTTCGAATCCAGCCATCGCATCGAGGCGTTCATAGCCGATATGAGCGCAGTATTCGGTGCGGAGCGGGAAGTTACGGTCGCGCGTGAGCTTACTAAAACCTACGAAACCGTCCGCCAGGGGGCGTTGGGGGAGGTGGAGGCGTGGCTCGCAAGCGACCCTAACCAAAGGCGGGGCGAGTTCGTCGTGATCGTTGCCGGTTGCGCCGGTCCTGCTGCGCAGCCCGAAGCGGTGGTTGCTGGCGACGACGTCCTACAGGCTCTGTTGGAAGAGTTGCCTCTTAAGCAGGCGACTCGTTTGGCGGCTCGTATCACCGGTCAGCCTAAGAACGCTCTGTACGAGCGCGCTCTGGCCTTAAAAAGTTATAAAGACAATAAGTAATCGTTGGCTCTAGCGGTCGATCGCCTTTCGCTTTGCCGGTTCAAAGCGTCGCTACCGGTGTGCGGCGGGCCTGCACTGGCCGCAATGCGGTCAGTGCTCGAGGGGCCGTATGATTTTTCAGTTTCCCCTGATGCAGCGTTAATTTGATATTATAAGTACGGGAGTCGGCCAGGCAGTCGCTGCATCGTCTCGATGTGGAGGAAAGTCCGGGCTCCAAAGGGCAGGGTGCCAGGTAATGCCTGGGGGGCGCGAGCCTACGGCTAGTGCCACAGAAAATATACCGCCTAAGCACCTTAAGGGTGCCGGTAAGGGTGAAAAGGTGCGGTAAGAGCGCACCGCGCGGGTGGTAACATGCCGCGGCAGGGTAAACCCCACCCGGAGCAAGACCAAATAGGGGGGCATCGATGTGGCCCGCATCGCTCCCGGGTAGGTCGCTTGAGGCGCGCGGCGACGCGCGTCCCAGAGGAATGGCTGCCCACGACAGAACCCGGCTTATCGGCCGGCTCCCACTTCCCTTCTTGTTCTCTTCTCTTGGTACTGCGAGAAATCCCCGCTTTCTCAGCGGCTTAAACGTGACACTTCATCTTGTTTGTGCGTTCTGCGTGTAACGCTGTGTTTTCTCATTCTATTCTATTCGCGGTGTTCTGTCGCTAATAAGCGACGTTGTGAATTGGCTCTAAGTATTTGTTGTGTAAGAAAGAACTTCATTGAGTTCAGCTTGACAAGGAGGATTGTCGCTACCTATAGTGTGGCAAAGTGGGACAAAGTGGATGAAAATGGAATTTTGGGGCGCAACGGGGGCGGAAAGTGTTTCGCGGGGTTAGTCATCTCAACCTTGATGCCAAGGGACGCTTGACGTTCCCGAGCCGCTATCGCGAGCGGCTGCAGGCGTATTGCGAGGGTGAGATGGTCATTACGGTCGATCCCGATCACTGCCTGCTCGTCTATGCGCTACCCGATTGGGAAGTGATCGAAGCCAAGTTGGCGAAGCTTCCGAGCCTGAAGCCTCAGAACCGTCGTCTACAGCGTTTGCTGATCGGTTATGCAACCGAGTGCCCGATGGACGGCAATGGGCGGATTTTGTTGCCACCCCCGCTGCGCGATTTTGCGGGACTGGATAAGAAAGTCGTTCTGGTCGGTCAGGGAAATAAATTCGAACTCTGGGATGAAGCGACCTGGAACGAGCGACGTGAAGTATGGCTGGCGCAAGCGGCGGAAGAAATGGAGCTTTCTGCGGAGCTGGAGGAGCTTTCGCTGTAGGAGATGCTTCCTTACGCCTCTTCAGTGGCGGCGAGTGCGTGCAGCGTCTGTTGAGGCGGATGTGATGGGTTCACGGTGTTCGAGTTGACGATAGGCCTTGTTCCAAGGGCGGCCGTTTCGGTTATTGAGCGTGTGCGTCCGGCTATTACGGCCGGGTGTCCCGGTTTCTCGCGAACGTGGCGGGGTTGGCGATAACAAATGCAGGAATACGCGCACCGGTCAGTACTGCTCGCAGAGTCTGTCGACGCTTTGGCGATACGGTCGGACGGACTGTATGTGGACGGCACCTTCGGTAGGGGCGGTCACAGCGAGGCGATACTGGCGAAGCTAAACGACAAGGGAAGGTTGTGGATGATCGACAAGGATGGTCAAGCCGTCGACTATGCCCGCCAACGCTTTGGTACCGACCCGCGTTGTTTGATCCGGCAAGGGTCGTTCGTCCAGTTATCGGAGCTGGCGAGCGAGCAGGGGTGCCGAGGCAAGATAGATGGCATTTTGCTCGACCTCGGCGTTTCGTCGCCGCAGCTCGACGATCCTGTAAGAGGATTTAGTTTTCTGCGCGATGGCCCGCTGGATATGCGGATGGACGCCTCGCGCGGCATGAGTGCCGCCGAATGGTTGGCTGAAGCAGCACCGGAGGAGATTGCCGAGGTGTTGCGGGAGTATGGCGAGGAGCGCTTTGCGAAACGTATCGCCCGGGCCATTGTTTTAGCCCGCGAATCCGGCGCTGCGCCGCAAACCACTCAGCAGCTGGTTGCTCTTATCGAGGCGGCGCTGCCGTTCAAAGAGCGAAATAAGCATCCCGCGACGCGAAGCTTTCAAGCCATTCGTATTTTTATTAACCGTGAGCTCGACGAGCTGCGGGCTTTGCTAGACGACGCTTGCGATCTGTTAGCGCCCGGCGGGCGTTTGGCCGTAATCAGCTTCCACTCGTTGGAAGATCGTCTCGTTAAACGATTTATGCGCGATAAGTCCTCCGTCGGCTATTTGCCGCCGGAGGTGCCTGTCGTTCCCGAGGAGCGGCGGCCGCGCTTGAAGCTTGTCGGCAAGCCTGTTCGTGCCGGGGAAGCGGAGTTGGCCGTCAATCCTCGTTCGCGCAGCGCCGTATTAAGGGTGGCGGAGCGTTTGTCATGAAAGTTGAGCAGCTCGTCGTCACCGCTTTAGTGCTAGCGGTGATCGGGTCGGCAGTCGCGGTCGTCTATGTCAAGCATCATAGCCGGCAGCTTTTCGTCGAGACGCAGGAGCTGATTAAAACGCGCGACGAATTGAACGTGGAATGGGGCATGTTGCAGCTCGAGCGCGGTGCTTGGGCTACCCACGGGCGTATAGAGCGGCTGGCTCGCGAACGCCTGCAAATGCGCATTCCAGGCCGAAATGACGTAGTCATCATCGAAGAGTAATCGACTAAGAGAAATGCGGCTTTAAGCTGCTTTAGATAAGGAAGGAATGGGGCTTGGCACCACGCGCTCAGCAAGAAGAGAGTCAGTCGGTCGTCTTGTGGCGACCCACGCTGCTGCTCGTATTCTTCGTCGCCTTGGCGGGCGTGCTGTTGTGGCGTGCCTTGAGTTTGCAGATTCTCGACCGCGAATTTTTGCAAAATCAAGGCGATGCACGCCACTTGCGCGTGGTCGAAATGCCTGCGCACCGTGGTGCTGTGACCGATCGTTACGGCGATCCTTTAGCCTTGAGTTCGCCGGTGGATTCGGTTTGGGCGCATCCGGGTTATTTGCTGGAAAGCGGTGCGGATCTTACGGCGTTGGCTTCTCTGCTGGGTTTGAACGAGCGGACTATGCGCCGTCGGTTGGAAGCCCGCAGCGAGCGCGAGTTCGTCTACTTGCGCCGGCATTTGTCTCCGGATCGTGCCGCTCAGGTGATGGAGCTTGGTTTGCCTGGGGTTGCCTTACAGCGGGAGTACCGCCGGTTTTATCCCGCCGGCGAAGTAACGGCGCATGTGCTGGGTTTTACTAATATCGACGATCGGGGCCAGGAAGGTTTAGAGCTCTCGTTCGACGAATGGTTACGGGGCGAGCCTGGAGCGAAGCGGGTGTTGCGCGATCGGCTCGGTCGGCGCGTACGCGATGTCGAGAGTTTGCGCGAGCCTCGTCCCGGTAACACGCTGGCATTAAGTATCGATCGGCGTTTGCAGTATTTAGCGTATCGAGAATTGAAGGCCGCCGTAAGAGAGCATGGTGCGCGCGGGGGCTCTTTGGTGCTGCTGGATGTGAAAACCGGCGAAGTATTGGCGATGGTGAATCAACCCTCGTTCAATCCGAATAATCGCACCAACGCCCAGCCGGCACATATGCGCAACCGTGCGGTAACCGATGCCTTCGAGCCTGGGTCCACCGTTAAGCCGTTGTTGATAGCCGCAGCTTTGGAAAGCGGGCAGCTGCGACCGGATAGCGTCATTAACACCAGCCCGGGTGTGATGCGTGTTGGCGGGCATACTGTCCGCGACTTCCGCGATTACGGCACGATAGACCTGTCGACACTGCTAAACCGCTCAAGCACGGTAGGTGCTGCGAAAGTGGGGCTGGAGCTTGAGGATGACGTTTTCTGGGAGCTTTTGGTTCGGTTTGGTTTCGGCATGACCACGGGAACCGGGTTTCCCGGTGAGTCTGCAGGTAGTTTGCCCATCGTACCGCCGCGCAGCGCTATCGAACGAGCCACGCTCTCCTATGGCTATGGTTTGTCGGTTACGCCGCTGCAGCTGGCGCAATCTTATGCGACGTTGGCCGCCGACGGCGTACAGCGCCCGATTTCGTTCCTGAAGCTGGAAGAAGCGCCGGACGGTGAGCAGGTGCTCGATGCCAACGTCGCCCAGCTACTGCGGGAGATGATGGAAGGTGTTGCCGGTTCTCAGGGGACGGGGCGACGGGCGGGTGTCTCGGGTTACCGCATCGCCGGGAAAACGGGAACGGCCAAAAAATCCATTGCCGGCGGTTATGCCGATGATTTGTACGTAGCGACATTTGCCGGTTTAGCGCCTGCCAGCCGGCCCCGTTTGGCGATGGCGGTCGTGATCGACGAGCCTTCGGCCGGAGCGTATTACGGCGGCCAGGTGGCTGCTCCGGTGTTCGCCTCCGTCATGACGGGGGCGTTGCGCTTGCTTAATGTGCCGCCTGACGATCTACCCGCTTTGGACGCGCATATGGCGAGCCGAGGAGGTGCGGGATGAGCGCTTCGTTGGTCGCGCCGCGGCAAGCCACGCTCGCCGAGCTACTGCGTCCTTGGGTAGACGTGGTGGCAGACGATGACAGAAATATGACGGGGCTGAGCGTCGATAGTGCTCAGGCGCAGCCGGGCGACGTGTTCTGTGCGTTGGCCGGGACGCGGCGGCATGGTCTGGAATTCGTTGACGACGCGCTGGCGAGTAAGGTGTCGGCTGTTTTAGCGGCGCGGGCCCCTGCTGCCTTGCTGACTCGATCGGCGCAGATTTGTGCGAAGCGGAATGTGCCGCTGATCGTGCTGGATCGTCTGAACGATGAACTGAGCGCGATTGCCGGTCGCTGGTACGGCGAGCCGAGCGAAAAGCTCAAGGTCATTGGTGTTACCGGGACTGACGGTAAAACCTCGGTGTCGCAGTTTCTTGCGCAGGCGCTTTCGGCTGTCGGGCTTCGCTGCGGTGTGATCGGAACCCTGGGGTATGGATTTGTCGAGGCATTGCAGCCGGCGAGCCATACAACGCCTGATGCTGTACGCGTACAAGCCCTGCTGGCGGCGATATGCGCCGCAGAAGGTGAAGCAGCCGCGATGGAGGTGTCTTCCCACGCTTTGGATCAGGGCCGGGTTGCCGGCGTGCATTTCGATGTCGCAGTGCTGACTAATTTAAGCCGGGATCACCTGGATTATCACGGCACGGTCGAGGCGTACGCCGAGGCAAAGGCGCGCCTTTTTAGACAGGCCGGTTTGGGTGCGGCGGTGCTGAATCGCGACGACGCTTTTGGTCGTGCCTTACAAGCGCAGCTTGAACCGCGTGTTTCACTTTTGGGCTACTCGCTCGACCCGGCCGATACGGGCGCGGACATCGTGTGTTCCGACTTGCAGCTCGACGGCGGAGGAATGCGTTTGCGGGTGCGGGTAGGCGAGGAAACGGCGGATTTGGTGCTGCCGCTCTTGGGCCGGTTCAATGCTGCCAATGTCTTGGCGACTCTGGCTGCTTTACAGGCTCTGGGTGTGCCGCTCTCCGACTCGGTTCACGCGTTGCAGGAACTGAAGCCGGTACCCGGTCGAATGGAGTGTTTCGGTGGGGGTGATTCGCCGCTGGTGGTTGTTGACTACGCGCATACGCCGGCGGCGCTCGCAGCGGCTTTGGCTGCGGTTCGAGAGCATGTCGTCGGACGCGTTTGGTGCGTGTTTGGCTGTGGCGGCGATCGCGACCGAGGTAAACGGCCGGAAATGGGCAAGGTGGCAGCGCATCAGGCCGATGGCATCGTGATTACCGACGATAACCCTCGTTCCGAGCCTGCGGCACAGATTGTCGCGGATATTCGGCGCGGCTTAGGTCGGGCACCGGCCCATGTCGAGCATGACCGGGAGCAGGCGATCCGGTGGGCGGTCAACCGTGCCGAGAATAACGACGTCGTGCTCGTCGCCGGTAAAGGCCACGAGCAAGAGCAGCAGGTCGGCAATAAGCGCATTCCGTTCGACGATCGGGTGGCGGTGGTTAAGGCATTGCAGGAGCGAGTGACATGCAAGAGATGAGTCTGAAACAGCTCGCTACTTTGCTCGATGGTGCTCTGACTGGGGCCGATACGAGTTTTTCCGGCGTTGGTACCGATAGCCGGCAGGTGGTGCCGGGGCAGTTATTCGTTGCCCTCAGTGGCCCGCGCTTCGACGGCCATGACTACATTGGGAAGGCCAAAGCGGCCGGTGCGGCGGCGGCGTTGGTCAGTCGCGAAGGGGATTGGGAGCTGCCGCACTGCGTTGTCCCCGACACCCGGATTGCGCTTGGAGATATCGCACGTGCGGTGCGGCGGGCAAGCCAGGCCCGTGTGGTTGGGATTACCGGCAGTAATGGCAAAACCACCGTGAAGGAAATGCTGGCCTCGATTCTGGCCGCCCAGGGGCCGACCCTCGCGACGGTGGGGAACCTGAATAACGACATCGGCGTGCCCTTGACCCTGTTTCGGCTGCAGGCGGATGACCGTTACGCGGTGCTGGAGATGGGCGCCAATCATCAGGGGGAAATCGGTTATCTGGCGCGCGTTGCCGAGCCTGAAGTCGGCGTGGTGACGAATGCCGGGGCCGCGCACCTGGAAGGTTTCGGCGGTTACGACGGCGTCGCCAAAGGTAAGGGCGAAATGTTCTCGGCGCTACCTGAGCGCGGGATCGCCGTTATCAACGCGGACGACAAATACGCCGGGTTCTGGAGGCAGTTAGCCGGGCGTAAACGCATTGTCGATTTTGGTCTGTCGCCAACCGCGATGGTTAGAGCGGAGCGGATTGCCGCCGATGGATTCGAGTTGCACACGCCAAAAGGGCGTGTGCCCGTGTCGTTGCCGTTGCCTGGGCGGCACAACGTTCTAAATGCCTTGGCGGCCAGCGCGGCGGCGCTTGCTCTTGACATTGCACCGGCGGCTATCGCCGAAGGGCTGGCCGCCATGAAGCCGGTTGCGGGCCGTTTGAATTGGCGGGTCGCGCGTCAAGGCGCGCGCGTGTTGGATGACACTTATAACGCAAACCCGAATTCGTTGGAGGCAGGGTTGCGCGTGCTCGCCGAAACCGAAGGCGAGCACTGGTTGATTTTAGGAGATATGGCGGAGCTAGGAGACACCGCGAGCGCATTGCATGCGCAAGCCGGTCGTTTGGCTCGTGACTGTGGAGTGACGCGCTTGTACACGGTCGGTCATTTCGCGGGCGATGCTGCGGACGCCTTCGGCGCCGGTGGGTCGCACTACGCTGACAAGGATGCCTTAGTTGCCGCGCTACGGAGCGAGCTGCGGCCGGATGTCGCCGTGCTGGTTAAGGGATCGCGCAGCATGGCGATGGAACAGGTGGTCGCGGCTTTATGCGGCCCGCGCGAGGAATAAGTAACGAATGCTGTTTTACCTAGCAAGCCTGTTGGAGCAGTACTACAGCGCGTTCAACGTGTTTCAGTATCTCACGTTGCGCGCCATTCTCGGTACGCTCACGGCGCTGGTGATTTCGTTTGTGGTTGGCCCGATTCTGATTCGTCGCCTGACCTTGCATCAGATCGGCCAGCAGATTCGAGAAGACGGGCCGGCCAGTCATTTATCGAAGGCGGGTACGCCCACGATGGGCGGCGCTTTGATTCTGGTGGCGATTGCGATCTCGACCTTGTTGTGGTCGGACTTAAGCAATCGTTACGTGTGGATGGTGCTGTTGGTGACCTTGGCGTTTGGCGTCATCGGCGGCGTCGACGATTACAAGAAACTTTTGCTGGGTAACAGCAAGGGTTTGTCGGCTAAGGCGAAGTATTTCTGGCAGTCGGTCGTCGGCCTGACGGTGGCGATCGTGTTGTTTGTTACCGCGGAGACGCCGGTAGAGACAGCGCTGGTTCTGCCGGTTTTTAAGGATGCGGTTATCCCGTTGGGGATCTTGTTTATTCCGCTGACATACTTCGTCATCGTCGGGTCCTCCAACGCGGTTAACTTGACGGACGGTTTGGACGGGCTTGCGATTATGCCGACGGTGCTGGTGGCTGCGGCATTTGCTGTGTTCGCGTATGCCACAGGGCATTTGGTGTTTGCCGACTATCTGGGGATTCCGTATATCGCCGGCGTCGGCGAGGTGGTTGTGTTCTGCGGTGCCCTTGTTGGCGCGGGTTTAGGGTTTCTCTGGTTTAACGCCTATCCCGCGCAGGTGTTTATGGGCGATGTCGGAGCGCTGGCCTTGGGTGCGGCGCTCGGCCTGTTGGCCGTTCTTACGCGGCAGGAACTGGTCTTGGTCATCATGGGCGGTGTGTTCGTGATGGAAACCGTTTCGGTCATTTTGCAGGTCGCCTCCTACAAGTTGACCGGGCGGCGGATTTTCCGCATGGCTCCGATTCATCATCACTTCGAGCTAAAAGGCTGGCCGGAGCCGCGCGTTATCGTTCGTTTTTGGATCATCACGGTGATCCTGGTGCTCATTGGTTTGGCAACCTTGAAGATTCGCTGATATGGCAGACGCAGCAGTGACAACGCGTGGAATGACAGTCGTGGTCGGACTCGGTGCCACCGGGCTTGCCTGCGCGCGTTTCCTGCATGCTCGCGGGGTGCCGGTCATGGTTACCGATAGCCGTCCGCAACCGCCGGGTTTGGCTGCTGCTCGGCAAGAGCTTCCAGCCGTACCGCTGGCACTGGGGGGCTTTGATGAGCCGGCACTGTGTGCAGCGGCGGAGGTTGTCGTTAGTCCCGGCGTAGCCCTGGACGAGCCGGCGTTAAAAGCCGCCGCGGCGGCAGGCGTCGCCATGGTTAGCGAAATAGAGCTGTTCGCTCGGTATGCACAAGCGCCGGTGGTAGCGATCACCGGTTCGAACGGAAAGAGTACGGTAACCACGTTGCTCGGGCGAATGGCCGAACTAGCCGGTATCGACGTTGCGGTCGGCGGTAATTTGGGCACACCGGCGTTAGAACTGCTACGCGAGCCGGAGCCCGAGCTTTATGTGTTGGAGCTTTCCAGTTTTCAACTTGAGACGACCTCGGGGCTTAACCCGCGTGCTGCCGTCGTGCTCAATATCAGCCCCGACCACATGGACCGGTATGCGGATCTTGCGGCCTATGCCGAAGCCAAACGCCGGATTTTCGCCGGCACCGGTGTCATGGTTCTTAATCAGGACGACTCGGCGGTGGTTGCGATGGCGGATGCCAATCGTCGTTGCGTCCCGTTTAGTTTGCAAAAGGCGCCTGCCGACGGGTTCGGCGTTGTACGGCGGGACGGCGAAACGTGGCTGGTTGCGCGCGGCGAGCCACTGCTGCCGGCTGGCGAGTTGAGATTGCCGGGGCAGCATAATCTAGCCAATGCGCTGGCTGCCTGTGCGTTAGCAGAGGCGGTTGCCATCCCGACTCCGGCGGTATTGGAAGCGTTGCGGACCTATCCCGGGTTGTCGCATCGCACGCAGTGGGTCGGCGAAGCGAACGGGGTCGTTTGGTACAACGATTCCAAAGCAACTAATGTCGGGGCCACGTTGGCGGCCGTGAACGGCTTGCCGGGCAAGCTCGTTTTGATCGCCGGCGGCGACGGTAAAGGCGGCGATTTTGCCCCGTTGCGTCCGGCTCTGGCGAATAAAGCCCGCGCGGTGGTGTTGATAGGTCGCGATGCGCCGCTGTTACGTACGGCCTTGGAGGGTGCCGTGCCGCTACGCCAGGCGCCAGATATGGAAACCGCGGTGAAAATGGCCGCTGACTTGGCGCAGCCGGGAGACAGCGTGCTGTTGTCGCCGGCCTGTGCCAGTTTCGATATGTTCTCCGGCTACGAAGAACGCGGCGATGTGTTCGCCGCTGCGGTGCGGAGGTGGGTGCTATGACCGAGGCAATCCTCCGCTTCTTACCCGTGGTCGCCGAGCGTCGAAAGCCGGCCATTTGGCCGAATCTGGATCACGCTTTACTGGCGGCTATCGCCGTGTTGGCGGCCCTCGGCATCGTGATGGTGACCTCCGCATCGATTTCTATCGCGGATCGACACCTAGGAGCGCCGCTGTATTACCTCCAGCGGCAGCTGTTATTCATCGCTGTAGGAACCTTGCTGGCAGCGGTGGTTTTGCACGTGCGGATGGATACCTGGGAGCGGTCGGGGCCGGCCGTTTTGCTGTTTGCTTACTTCTTGTTGGTTTTGGTGTTGATCCCGGGGGTGGGGCGAGAAGTTAACGGGGCCGTACGTTGGATCTCGATCGGGCCGTTCAATCTTCAAGTTTCCGAACCGGCCAAGCTTTTATTCATGCTCTACATCGCCGGTTATTTGGTGCGGCGCGCCGATAGTGTGCGCACAACGATGACGGGTTTTTGATTCCTGTGGCCATCTTGGCCTTGGCGTGCGTACTGCTCCTGCTACAGCCGGATTTCGGTGCCGCCGTGGTGTTGATGTCGGTCGGGCTCGGGATGATTTTTCTCGCCGGCGTTCCCGTTTGGCGATTCGGCATGTTGGCAGCGTTGTGTGCCGGCGCGGCGTGGTTATTGATTGTCGGTTCTCCTTATCGTTGGCAGCGCCTCACGGCGTTTCTCAATCCGTGGGCCGACCCTTTCAATACCGGCTTCCAGCTAACCCAGTCGTTGATTGCGATCGGTCGTGGCGAGTGGTTCGGCGTCGGTTTGGGAAGCAGCGTGCAGAAACTGTTTTACCTACCCGAAGCACACACGGACTTCGTGTTCGCGGTACTGGCCGAAGAGTTGGGATTGGTTGGCGTGGTGTGTGTTATCGCGCTGTACAGCTTCGTGGTCTGGCGGGCTTTCTGCATCGGTACGGCAGGGCTGCGTATGGGGCGTCTATTTGCAGCCTACCTTGCCTATGGCGTTGCTATTTGGCTGGCTCTTCAGGCGTTTATCAATATGGGCGTGAATATGGGGTTGCTGCCGACCAAAGGTTTGACCTTACCGCTGCTGAGTTATGGCGGCAGTAGTTTGATCATGACATTGATTACTTTCGCTTTGCTGCTGCGTGCGGATTATGAGCTGCGCGTCGCTAAGGTGGCAGCGCGGGCAACCGGGGAGGAGGCGTGATGAACGACAACGGCGCCCGTCCGGTTTTGATCATGGCCGGTGGTACCGGTGGGCATGTGTTCCCCGCCTTGGCAGTCGCCGAACGCTTGCGTGCGCGTGAGGTGCCAGTGCTGTGGCTTGGTACGGAAACAGGCCTGGAGGCGCGGGTCGTGCCCGCGGCCGGTATCGATATGGAATGGCTGGCGGTAAGCGGTATTCGCGGTAAGGGCGCGTTCGGCTGGATTAAAGCGCCGTTTATGGTGCTACGAGCGCTTGGACAGGCTCTGGCGGTTTTTCGACGCCATCGCCCACGGGTTGTGCTTGGCATGGGGGGCTACGTATCGGGCCCCGGCGCCTTGGCGGCGCGTTTGACGGGAACGCCGTTGATTATTCACGAGCAAAACGCCGTGCCGGGAATGACCAACCGGCAGTTGTTACGGTTTGCGAACCGAGTGGTCACCGGCTTCGATGCGGTGTTCCCGGAGCGGGAGGATGCAGTCTGGGTCGGTAATCCGGTACGCGCTGCCATCGCTCGATTGCCGGCGCCGTCGATGCGTTCGGAACAACAACAGCGGCGCCCGCGCTTACTGGTCGTCGGCGGTAGCCAAGGAGCGAGAGTCCTCAACGAGATCGTGCCGGCGGCGTTGCAATGCCTACCCGCGGGGTTACGGCCTGAGGTACGTCATCAGGCGGGCGGTAGCGCCTTCGATGTCGCCCAAACGGCCTATCGCGAGGCTGGAATTGAAGCAGAAGTTGAACCCTTTATCGAAGATATGGCCCAAGCGTACGGGTGGGCTGACTTGGCGATTTGTCGTGCCGGTGCGCTGACGGTCGCCGAACTGGCGGCGTCGGGTACGCCTGCTGTTTTGGTTCCGTTCCCGCATGCAGTTGACGATCACCAAACGGCGAATGCACGCCATTTGGTTAATCGCGATGCAGCCGTTTTGTGTTCGCAGGATCAACTGACTCCGGAGCGACTGGCTGTCGTGCTCGAAGAGCTGCTTGCAGACCGGGAACACTTATTGACGATGGCGCGCAATGCCCGCTCGATGGCGCGCCCAAATGCTGCCGAGGAGGTAGCGGAAATGTGTTTGGAGATTGCGAAATGACTTCGCCGGCTTTGTCCGACATTGATCATACCCAGGCGATGGGCCGAGTACGCCGTTTGCATTTTGTCGGCATTGGCGGCGTCGGCATGGGCGGCATCGCGGAAGTGTTGCTGAATCTCGGTTACCAAGTGACCGGCTCGGATTTACGAGAAAGCGCGATGACGCGCCGCCTACAGGATTTGGGAGCCCAGGTCTGGTTTGGCCATGACGGCGCGTACGCGCGTGCTGCGGATGCGGTCGTCGTTTCCAGCGCGATAGACCCTAACAACCCGGAGCTGCTAGCGGCGAAAGAAGCCCGTGTGCCAGTGGTGCCGCGGGCGGAAATGTTGGCGGAGCTGATGCGGTTTCGTTACGGCATTGCCGTGGCGGGGACGCACGGTAAAACAACCACGACCAGCTTGGTTGCCAGTTTGCTCGGCGAAGGCGGGCTCGATCCGACCTTTGTTATCGGAGGGCGGCTTAATAGCGCGGCCGCCAACGCGCGCTTAGGCAGCGGACGATATCTGGTTGCCGAGGCTGACGAGAGCGATGCCTCCTTTTTGTATCTGCAGCCGATGATGGCCGTGGTCACCAATATCGATGCCGATCACATGGCGACTTATGGCGGCGACTTTGGCCGTTTGCGTAGCACGTTTGTCGAGTTCCTGCATCACCTTCCGTTTTACGGTCTTGCGGTGTTGTGCATCGACGATCCGGTCGTGCGCGAGATGCTGCCAGAAGTGACGCGCCCAGTACGCACTTATGGCCTGACCGAAGGGGCGGACCTGCGCGCGGTCGATATCCGGCAGGAGGGGAATCGCACGCACTTCACGGTCGAGCAACAGGGCGAGCGTTTTGAATTGGCTCTGAATTTGCCGGGTACCCACAACGTGTTGAATGCGCTGGCCGCCATCGCCATCGCCAGCGAGCTTGGCGTGAGCCGGGGCGCTATTGCGCGCGGTTTGCACGAGTTTCAGGGGATCGGACGCCGGTTCCAGCTCTATGGAGCGCTTACGCTTAACGGCCGCGAGGTGCTGATGGTCGACGATTACGGCCATCATCCGCGGGAAATCGCCGCTACCTTGCAAGCAGCACGGGACGGTTGGCCGGACCGTCGTCTCGTGGTGGTGTTTCAACCGCACCGTTACTCGCGTACCAAAGATCTGTTCGAGGACTTTGCCCGTGTTTTGGCGGGCGTCGACGCCTTGGTGGTGACGGAAGTTTATGCCGCGGGAGAGTCGGTTATTCCCGGTGCCGACGGCCGCTCCCTGTGTGGAGCGATTCGAGCGCGCGGGCATGTCAACCCGGTATTTGTCGAGACATTGGAAGAATTGCAGCGGGTCTTGCCGGAAGTGGTCGAGAACGGCGATCTGGTGTTGACCATGGGAGCGGGCAACATCGGTACGTTGGCACCGCGTCTGGTCGAGCAAAGCGAGGAGGTGACTGCGTGATGACTGCGGTCGATATCGCGCCGTTGCGGGGCGAGCTGTTAGAAGACGAGCCGATGGCGCGTCATACCTCGTGGCGCACGGGAGGCCGGGCCGCTCGCTTCTATCGTCCGGCCGATCTCGCGGATTTGCAGGCATTTTTGCGCCAGTTGCCGGACGCCGAGCCGCTGCTTTGGTGCGGCCTTGGTAGCAATTTGTTGGTACGCGACGGCGGTTGGCCGGGCACCGTCATTTATACCCAGGGCAGGCTTGACGAGTTGCGTCTGCTCGACGACGACGTGGTCTATGCGCAAGCCGGTGTGCCTTGCGCCAAGGTTGCCAAGTTGGCGCCAAAAGCGATTTGGGCGGTGCCGAGTTCCTGGCGGGTATTCCCGGCACCATGGGTGGGGCGCTGGCAATGAATGCCGGTGCCTTTGGCGGAGAGACATGGGATCGCGTGCTCAGCGTCGAGACGCTCGATCGCAGCGGCAACATTCGACAGCGGCAACCGGCCGATTTCGAAGTCGCTTACCGTCATGTCCGCGGCCCTGCCGATGAATGGTTTATTGCTTGTCGCCTGCAGTTGGACGCGACTGCCAGCGAGCTCGTTAACGAGCGTATTCGCGCCCTTTTGGCGCGGCGTGGCGCGAGTCAGCCGACCAACCAACCCAGTTGCGGCTCGGTGTTTCGGAACCCCGAAGGGCAGCACGCAGCACGCTTGATCGAACGTGCGGGATTGAAAGGTATGGGCGTGGGGGCGCACAGGTTTCGAATAAGCATGCGAACTTCATCGTCAATACCGGCGAGGCGACGGCTTCCGACATCGAAGCGCTGATCGAGCATGTACAAGCGACGGTGAGAAAAAATTCGAGGTCGAACTTCAGCCTGAGGTGCGAATTGTGGGAGAGGTTTTGTAGTGGCGGCGCGGCGAGCAGATGAAATAGCGGCACTGGGCCGCGTTGCTCTTTTATTCGGCGGCTGGTCCGCGGAGCGGGAGGTGTCGTTAAAAAGCGGCGCTGCCGTGCTTGCGGCACTTGAGCGCTTAGGCGTGAAGGTGACGCCGGTCGATCCGCAGCGCGACAACCTGCATCGGTTGGCCGAGTTCGATCGGGCATTCGTAATGCTGCACGGGCGCGGCGGCGAAGACGGCGTTATTCAAGGCGCTTTGGAGGCGATGCAAGTGCCGTACACGGGTAGCGGTGTACTGGGCTCCGCCTTGGCTATGGACAAGTTGCAAACGAAGCTTGCCTGGCGCGGAGCAGGCTTGCCGACGCCGGAGTTTGCCCGCCTGGGTGGCGATTGGCGTCCGGAGTCTGTCTGCGGGCGGTTGGGAACGCCGTTGATGGTCAAGCCGAGTCGGGAAGGCTCGAGCATCGGGATGACCAAAGCGGAGGATCCCGAACAGTTGCGTCAGGCTTACGCTGCCGCGGGTCGTTTCGACGACCAGGTCTTTGCCGAACGCTTTGTCGCCGGGCAGGAGTTCACGGTGGCGATTCTCGGCGAGCAGGCGTTGCCGGTAATTCGGTTGGAGACGCCGCGTGGTTTTTATGACTTCGAGGCGAAGTATCAGGCTAACGACACGCAATACCATTGCCCTTGCGGCCTGTCGACGGCGGAGGAAGCCGAAATGCAGGCGCTCGCCGTGGAGGCATTTAAAGCGGTTGAGGGGCGCGGTTGGGGGCGGGTCGACATCATGCGCGACGGTGACGGCAGCAACTGGTTGTTAGAGGTCAATACCGTGCCGGGGATGACGGATCATTCGTTGGTACCGATGGCGGCCGCGGCTGCCGGCATTAGCTTTGACGAGCTGGTCTGGCGGATTTTGACGAGTAGTAACGAGGTGCGGGGCAGCTAATGGCGACACCTGCGGCGAGCATAGCAAAACGCGTTGCACAGACGGAGCCTGCTCCGCGTCGCAACACGCTGCGTGCTGTGCGTTCGCAGGATAAGCCGCGTCCGCCGTACCGTCGCTATGCCTTGGCGGTGGCGGTGCTGATGATGCTCGGGTTCGGTTTGGACGCCGGTTGGCGCTGGCTGATGTCCCCCGAGGTGTTTCCGTTGCAAGCGGTGTCGGTCGAAAGTCGTTTGCAACAGGTCAGCGAAGAGGAAATTCGGGCGGCCATCGAGCCGCACGTCGACCGCGGCATGCTGGGGTTGGATGTGCGGAGTATTCGGGAAAGCCTGGAAGGCCTGTCCTGGGTGGCTACGGCGTCGGTACGACGGCAATGGCCAGGCACCTTAGCGCTGGAAATTGAAGAACAGGTGGCGTTGGCGCGCTGGAACGACGAGGAAGCGCTAAACCCCAGCGGCGACGTGTTTGCCGCCGGCAGTGCCCGCTTAGCGAACGATCTACCGAGCTTGCGCGGTCCGGAAGGCAGTGGCGGGAAAGTGGCCGAGCGCTATCGGCAGTTATCGGATCTCCTGGCGCCGTTAGGTTTTACGGTCACTGCGGTGACCTTGGACGATCGCTTGGTTTGGCGTGCCGTCCTAAACGACGAGATAGACATGCAACTAGGCGCGGAGCAGGACGACGCCGTATTGCGGCGTTTCGTCCGCACCTATCCGCGATTGGCGGAAGCGGCTGACGGCTCTTTGGCCTCAGTGGACCTTCGTTATCCGAACGGTTTTGCCCTGCGCTGGCATGAGCCCGGCGGAGCGCGATAAAGGATAAATCGAATGACCAAAAAGACCGAACGAAATCTGTTGGTTGGTCTGGATATCGGCACCTCGAAAGTGGTGGCGATTGTTGGCGAGATGAACCAAGAAGGTGTGATCGACGTGGTGGGTATTGGTTCTCACCCGTCCCGCGGCCTGAAAAAAGGCGTGGTGGTCAACATCGAGTCGACGGTGCAATCGATTCAGCGAGCGGTGGAAGAGGCGGAACTCATGGCCGGGTGCCAGATTCATTCCGTCTATACCGGCATTGCGGGTAGTCATATCCGAAGCCTTAATTCGCACGGGATCGTTGCCATTCGCGACAAAGAGGTGACCTCCGGCGATGTCGAGCGCGTCATCGACGCGGCACGGGCGGTTGCCATTCCGGCCGACCAGAAGATCCTGCATATCTTGCCGCAGGAGTTCCTGATCGATAACCAGGAAGGTATTCGCGAACCGATCGGGATGTCCGGCGTGCGCTTGGAAGCCAAAGTGCACATGGTGACCGGCGCTGTTAGCGCCGCGCAGAACATTATTAAGTGTGTCCGTCGCTGCGGGCTAGAGGTGAACGACGTCATTCTCGAGCAACTCGCTTCGGCGCACGCCGTTTTAACCGACGACGAAAAAGAGCTTGGCGTGTGCGTCGTCGATATCGGCGGCGGAACCACGGATATTGCGATTTTTACTGAAGGTGCGATTCGTCATACCGCCGTAATTCCGATTGCCGGCGATCAGGTAACGAACGACATTGCAGTTGCGTTGCGCACACCGACTCAGCACGCGGAAGAGATCAAGGTTAAGTACGCCTGTGCGTTGTCCCAGCTGGCCGCCGTCGAAGAGACCATTGAAGTGCCTTCGGTCGGTGAGCGCAAACCGCGACGCTTGTCCCGCCAGACTTTGGCGGAAGTAGTCGAGCCCCGTTACGAAGAACTCATGAACCTAGTACAGGCGGAATTACGCCGCAGCGGGTTTGAGGATTTGATGGCGGCGGGCCTGGTCTTAACCGGTGGCAGTTCGAAGATGGAAGGCGTTATCGACCTTGCCGAAGAGGTGTTCCACATGCCTGTTCGCTTGGGGCAACCGCAGAACGTCGCGGGACTCGCCGACGTGGTGCGTAATCCGATCTATTCGACGGGTGTCGGTTTATTGCAGTTCGGTTGGATGAATCAAGGGAGTCCCATGCCGGAGTTGCGAGGCGACCGGGGCTTCGAAGCCTTCATGGCGCGGATGAAGAGTTGGTTTCAGGGCAATTTTTAATAATTGAGTAACGCGCGGGATGCGCGTTGTTCTGACGTGTTTAGGTGCGGTAGATGGAGATCTTAAGGAGGCTAGAATGTTTGAGCTAATGGATTCGTATAGCCAAAGCGCCGTCATTAAAGTAATCGGTGTCGGCGGCGGCGGCGGTAACGCCGTTCAACATATGGTGTCGGCGGATATTGAGGGGGTCGATTTTATCTGCGCGAATACGGATGCGCAGGCCCTCAAGAACACGGCTGCTCGCACGGTATTGCAGCTGGGTACGAGCGTAACCAAAGGTTTGGGAGCGGGCGCTAACCCCAATGTCGGGCGGGATGCCGCGCTCGAAGACCGGGAGCGTATCCAGGAGCTGCTCGAAGGGGCGGATATGGTGTTTATCACCGCCGGTATGGGTGGCGGCACGGGCACCGGTGCGGCACCTGTCGTTGCCGAAGTTGCGAAGGAAATGGGGATTTTGACGGTGGCGGTTGTTACCAAACCCTTTCCTTTCGAAGGCGGCAAGCGGATGCGCGTCGCTCAGGAAGGTATCGAACAGCTCGGCAAGCACGTTGACTCTTTGATCACGATCCCCAATGAAAAGCTGCTCAGCGTTTTGGGTAAGAACCTGACCTTGCTGGATGCTTTCAAGTCGGCTAACGACGTGTTGCTCGGTGCGGTAAAAGGCATCGCCGAACTGATTACCCGCCCGGGCCTGATTAACGTCGACTTCGCCGACGTGCGTACGGTCATGTCGGAAATGGGAATGGCGGTGATGGGTTCCGGTGCCGCTTCGGGAGAAGGCCGGGCGCGCGAAGCCGCCGAGCGGGCTATTGCCAGTCCCTTGCTGGAAGATATCGAGATTGCCGGCGCCAACGGTATTTTGGTCAATATTACCGCTGGTATGGATCTCTCTATCGGAGAGTTTGACGAGGTAGGTAGCACCATCAAGGACTTCGCGTCCGAGGACGCCACCGTCGTTGTCGGTACCGTTATCGATCCGGAATTGGAAGGCGAGTTGCGTGTTACCGTGGTGGCCACCGGTTTAGGGGCCGAAGGCAAAGCGGCGCAACCGGCTGCGGCTCCGGCTCCGCAACCGCAGACCGTTAGCAAAAAGCCGAGCGGCGAGGTCGATTACGCGCAGTTGGATCGACCCACGGTCATTCGTAAGAAAGCGGCGAATGAGCGTTATCCGGAGCAGGGAAGCGGGGATCTCGATTATCTAGACATCCCGGCCTTCCTGCGCCGTCAGGCAGACTGACGGCTCTACCATCTCCGCACCTTTTCGGCTGCGGCGGGCATTGACGCCCGCCGCAGGGCCGTCCCGAAAGCAGCGGAACTGGCGTTGGGAGCGGGGGCTGCAACAGTGTTGCTCGCTACCGAAAGCCATTTTGTACAGCTAGTCGGGAACCTCTTCATCTTTTTCTGCTCTAACGTGATGTGCGATGGAGTTCGCAAAAACTATAAGCCAAGGTAGGCACGTCGGTCGTATTTCCGTACAATGGTGCGCTGCAACCATGACAATGGCCATGGATCCCGCATTGGCGCCGGCCTTACGACTTTTCCTTGATGTGATGCATGAGGAGTCTTCCTCGCGATGATTCGACAACGGACACTAAAAAACAGCATCCGTGCCACAGGTGTTGGCCTTCACACTGGTGAGAAGGTTTACTTGACCCTGCGGCCGGCCGCGCCGAATACGGGTATCGTTTTTCGACGTGTCGATTTAGACGAACCGGTGGAGATTAAAGCAGCGCCGGAGAATGTCGGCGATACGCAGCTTTCCACCTGCTTGATAAATGGCGATGTGCGGGTTTCTACCGTTGAACATCTGCTTTCCGCCATGGCAGGGCTAGGCATCGATAATGCCTACGTCGATGTGAGCGCACCGGAAGTGCCGATTATGGACGGTAGCGCTGGCCCCTTCGTGTTCTTGATCCGCTCCGCCGGTATCGAAGAGCAGGCTGCCGCCAAGAAATTCATCCGTATCAAACGTCCGATTAAGGTCGAAGACGGCGATAAGTGGGTTCGTTTCGATCCATTCGACGGATTCAAAGTCGGCTTTACCATCGAATTCGACCATCCGGCATTCAAGAATGTCGATCAACAAGCGGTTGTCGATTTCTCTTCGACCTCCTTCGTCAAGGAAGTCAGCCGGGCGCGTACGTTCGGTTTTATGCGCGATTTCGAATGGATGCGCGAGCGCCAGCTGGCTTTGGGCGGGAGCTTAGACAACGCGATTGTTGTCGACGATTTTCGCATTCTCAACGAAGACGGTTTGCGCTATCGCGACGAGTTTGTGAAGCATAAGATCCTTGACGCGATTGGCGACTTGTACCTGCTCGGCCACAGCTTGATCGGTGCATTCAGCGGCCATAAGTCCGGCCATGCCTTGAACAACCGCCTGTTGCTGGCCCTGCTGGCTGAGCAGGATGCTTGGGAAGAGGTAACCTTCGAGGACGAAGAGGCAGCGCCCATCGCGTTCGACCAACCCGTTTCTGCCGCTTAGCGTGCACCTCCTGTCAAAAGGAGGCTAAGGAGCGCCGCGCTAATGGCTTTGCTCCTTAGCGGTCTTTCTTGCCGGCGCCCGCTTGAGCCAGCCTCTCTAAGGCTTGGCGCAGGCGGGCGTCTTCCGTTGCGGCGGCACTGGAGGCAATAAGCTCGGCCGTCTCACGACTCATGTCCGTTTTTGTCGCGGTTTCTCGCGTTGCAGAGGTCGATAGCCGTTGCTGCGCACCTGTACCGTTCTCGGGCGGAACCCGAGCGCTTGCTCGACTGTCTCCAATAAAGTGTGTTGCGCAAAGCGTAACTGCGCTGCCCACGCTGGCGATTCCGCGACTAAGACCAGTGCCCCCGGTTCGACTTTTGCCAGTTGCCAACGGCCCTGTAGATTCGTTGGCAATTGCCGCTCCAGCGTCCTCGTGAGTTGAGCTAAGCGGGAGGCTTGGTTCAGGATTTTGGCGCTAGTTCCGCCGCCTGTTTGGCGTAACCACTGAGTCAGTCGGCGGGGGCCGTCGGTACGATCGCCCATTCGTTTGGCCTCGGTTTGTGGTGGCAAGATAGCGCAACGCTTTCACAATGGTAAAAAACGCGGAATAGATACAGTATAGTAAGCGTTTTTCCCAGGCGGCTGGAATAGGCCTGTATACGGAAGTCACATCAGACGCGGATAACCCTATATGTTAAGCGCGATTGCAAAGAAGGTTTTCGGAAGTCGCAACGACCGCTTGATCGGTAAGATGCGCAAGACCGTCAACCGTATTAACGACTTGGAAACCGACTTCAGCGGTTTGTCGGACAGCGAACTGAAGGCGAAGACAGAAGAGTTTCGCCAGCGCCTTAAACAGGGCGAAACTCTCGACGATGTGTTGCCGGAGGCGTTTGCAACGGTTAGGGAAGCGTCCAAGCGCGTGCTCGGCATGCGGCATTTCGACGTACAGCTTATCGGTGCGATGGTTTTGCATCGGGGCAAAATCGCCGAGATGAAAACTGGCGAGGGTAAAACCCTGATGGCGACCTTGGCCGTTTACCTTAATGCCTTGCCGGGCGAAGGTGTGCACGTAGTCACGGTCAACGATTATCTTGCGCGGCGCGACGCCGAGCAGATGGGGCGTCTATATGGTTTCCTTGGAATGACCACGGGTGTGGTCGTACCCGGAATGCCGCCGCAGGAAAAGCAGGAAGCTTATGCGGCCGACGTTACCTACGGTACGAACAACGAATTCGGCTTCGATTACCTGCGCGACAATATGGCCTTTAGTAAAGAGCACCGTACCCAGCGGAAGCTCAACTTTGCCATTGTCGACGAAGTCGACTCGATCCTTATCGACGAAGCTCGAACCCCTTTGATTATTTCGGGGCCAGCCGAGGAAAGTAGCGAGCTGTACCAGCGCATGAATCAAATCGTGCCAAAGCTCAAGCGGCAGGCGGGAGAAGAAATCGAAACCGAGGAAGAGGCAGGCGATTACTACGTCGACGAGAAATCGCGTCAGGTTTACATCAGCGAACAAGGGCACGGTCAGGTCGAGGATCTGCTTAAGCAGGAAGGCTTGTTAGGCGAAGGCGAGAGCCTGTACGACGCGCGCAATATCGGGCTTGTCCATCACCTGAATGCGGCTTTGCGGGCTCACGCGCTGTTCCAGCGCGATGTGCATTACTTAGTGCGCGATAACCAAGTCGTCATTGTCGATGAATTCACCGGTCGTGCGATGGCCGGTCGGCGCTGGTCGGAGGGTTTACACCAAGCGGTTGAAGCTAAGGAAGGGTTACCTATCCAAAGCGAAAATCAAACGCTGGCATCGATTACCTTCCAGAACTACTTCCGGATGTACGACAAGCTGTCCGGCATGACCGGTACGGCGGACACCGAGGCGTACGAATTTCAGCATATCTATGGCTTAGAAGTCGCTGTTATTCCTACTCACCGGCCGATGATCCGCGAGGACCATAACGACCTTGTCTTTCTCACGGCAAAAGAGAAATTCGACGCCATCGTCGAAGATATCAAGGATTGTCGCGAGCGCGGCCAGCCTGTACTGGTCGGTACGGCCTCCATTGAGGCTTCCGAGTATCTGGCGCAGCTGTTGCGGCAGAATAAGATCCCGCACAACGTGCTGAATGCCAAGCAGCACGAGAAAGAGGCGCACGTGATTGCGCAGGCCGGGCGGCCGGGGACGGTTACGATCGCAACCAATATGGCGGGGCGCGGTACTGACATCGTGCTTGGCGGCAATCTGGATGCCGAGCTTGCCGAACTCGGCGAGGATGCGAGCCAAGAACAACTTGAGCGTGCCCGTCAGGAATGGGAAGAGCGGCACAATAAAGTCGTGGAAGCAGGCGGCCTCCACGTCGTTGGTACCGAGCGGCATGAGTCGCGCCGGATCGATAATCAGCTACGCGGCCGTTCGGGACGTCAGGGCGATCCTGGGTCGACTCGGTTTTACCTGTCGCTAGAAGATAATCTTCTGCGGATCTTCGCATCTGACCGCGTTAGCAACCTCATGCAGCGACTCGGGATGCAGGAAGGCGAAGCCATCGAGAGCGGCCTTGTCTCGCGGGTGATCGAAAATGCCCAACGGAAAGTCGAGGCGCATAACTTCGATATTCGTAAGCACCTTCTGGACTTCGACGATGTCGCCAACGATCAACGTCGGGTCATTTACGCTCAGCGTAATGAGCTGCTTGAGGCCGAGGAAGTCGGTGACGCGATCGCATCGATGCGGGTCGATGTTGTGAATAAGGTTATTGATCAATTCATCCGGCCTGGCAGCGTCGACGAGCAATGGGATATCCCTGGCTTGGAAGAGGCGTTGGAGGGCGATTTCAATCTGAAATTGCCGGTTCAGCAGTGGTTGGACGAGGACGACAGCCTGCACGAAGAGCCCTTGCGGGAGCGGATCGTTGAGGCGATCGCCGAGCAGTATAAGGATAAGGAAGCTCAGGCGGGTTCGCAGGTCCTGCGGCAGTTCGAGAAGGCGGTGATGCTACAAGTGCTGGATGCGCAGTGGAAAGAGCATCTGGCCGCTATGGACTACTTGCGGCAAGGTATCCATTTGCGCGGTTACGCGCAACGCAACCCTAAGCAGGAGTTCAAGAAAGAAGCCTTCGCGATGTTCTCCGAGATGCTGGACCGGATTAAGCACGAGATCATTTCTATCGTGTCGCGTGTTCAGGTGCGGGCGCAGGAGGACGTCGAAGCGGTGGAAGAGCAACGCCGCCGCCAAGGGAAAATGGAGTTCAAGCACGAAGACCCGGGCAGCCCAGGCGTTGACGAAGAAGAGGCGCGGCAGGCTGCTGCAGGGGCGACAACATTTGTGCGGCAAGAGCGTAAAGTGGGCCGTAACGAGCCTTGTCCTTGCGGCTCCGGTAAGAAATATAAGCAGTGTCACGGACGCTTAACGGAATAAATACTCGATGGCAGTAGGTTATCAAGGTTTACCGGAGTTGATGCCGGTCGCCGGCGTGCGCTTGGCTACCGTCAAGGCGGGGATTAAAAAGCCTGATCGACGCGATCTGGTGTTGTTCGAGCTGGCACCGGATACGCAGTGTGCGGCGGTTTTTACGCAGAATCGCTTTTGCGCAGCTCCGGTGCAGGTGGCAAAACAGCACTTGTCCGTGGGCAGACCAGGCTATTTACTCATTAATACCGGTTACGCTAATGCGGGCACAGGCGAACGGGGGCTGGCGGACGCGATAGCCTGCTGTACGGCGGTTGCCGAGGTCGCCGGTTGCGAGCCCGAGCGGGTGCTACCTTTCTCGACCGGCGTGATCGGCGAACCGTTACCGGTTGAGCGTATTAAGGCTGCTGTGCCCGCGCTATTGGCTGAGCTCAGCGACACGGGCTGGGCAGCTGCCGCCGAAGGTATCATGACGACGGATACCGTACCGAAAGCGGCGAGTCGTACGCTTGAGCTAGGCGGGCAGCGAGTGACCCTGACCGGCGTTTCCAAAGGGGCCGGCATGATTCGGCCGAATATGGCGACAATGCTGAGCTTTGTCGCTACCGATGCGGCTGTCGCGCCGGAGCTGTTGGACTCGGCTCTGCGAGAAGCGGTGGCGGTTTCGTTTAACCGCATTACGGTGGATGGCGATACGTCCACTAACGATGCACTGCTGTTGTTGGCGACGGGCCGGTCGGGCGCGTCTGTCATCGACGCTGAGAATAGCGATTATCGGCGTTTCGTCGCTGCGTTAACGGATATTTGTATCGAGTTGGCGCAGGCCATCGTCCGCGACGGCGAAGGAGCGACCAAGTTTATTGCCGTTAAGGTCGAAGGTGCCGAAACGGTCGCCGAGGCAGAGCAGGTTGCATTTACCGTTGCCGAGTCGCCCTTGGTAAAAACGGCGTTATTTGCCGCCGACCCTAATTGGGGGCGGATTCTGGCTGCGATCGGTAGGGCGGGTGTCGACGATCTGGCGGTCGAGCGTGTGCGCTTGTATCTCGACGATTTGTTGATCGCTGACAAAGGGGGGCGTGTGGCGGATTATGACGAATCGGCAGCTGCCGAGCGGATGGCTAAGGAGGAATTGACCATCGGCATCCGTTTGGAGCGAGGCAGCGCCGAGGCGACGGTTTGGACATGCGATTTCTCCTACGATTATGTCCGGATCAATGCCGACTATCGCACCTGAATGAGCGCCAAGTATGAGAGTAAGCCGCTGCATGTTGCGGTAGCGGCCGTTTTCGACGCTGCCGGGCGGGTGCTACTCGCTCGGCGGCCGAAGCATGTTCATCAAGGCGATTTGTGGGAGTTTCCCGGCGGTAAAGTCGAGGCGGGCGAGAGCGTCGAAGCCGCCTTGGCGCGGGAGCTTTGGGAAGAGGTCCATATTCGGCCCCTGCGCAGTCGGCCTCTGATCCAAATCCCCTTTCGTTACCCAGATCGCTACGTATTGCTCGATGTATGGCGGGTAGAAGCTTTTGCCGGAGAACCTGAAGGGCGGGAAGGACAACCGTTGGCGTGGGTTGAGCCGGATTCGTTAGGCGCTTACCGTTTCCCGGCCGCGAATCGGCCAATTGTTTCCGCCGTTCAGTTGCCGCCGGTATACGCCATTAGCGGGTCCGTCGGTACCGAGGTCGAGCGTTTCCTCACGACCCTCGAACAAACGCTGGATAGCGGTGTGTCGCTATTACAGTTGCGACTCGGCTTGCCGGAGGATAGCCCGGCGTTTGCCGAAATCGCGAAACGCGCTATCGGTAGG
Source organism: Alkalilimnicola ehrlichii (assembly GCF_003399765.1). GTDB lineage: Bacteria > Pseudomonadota > Gammaproteobacteria > Nitrococcales > AK92 > AK92. The sequence goes on from NZ_NFZV01000005.1 coordinate 166,644, forward strand.
GCCCGTTCGCGTGGAGCTCGCGTTTTGCTGAATGCCGCGCCTCAGCGGGCTCGGCAGCTTGGCGCCGATGGCGTGCACTTGAGTTCGGCGCGATTAAGGGCTTTGGGCGAGCGCCCTTTACCGGACGCTTACTGGGTTGCCGCATCCTGCCACTGTGCGACTGAGTTAGCACAAGCTGCCCGCATCGGCGCCGATTTTGCCGTTTTGTCTCCGGTTTGCGAGACACCGTCTCATCCAGGTGCCAGGCTGTTAGGGTGGGAGGGGTTTCGTGAGCTGACGGCCGAGGCAGCGCTGCCTGTGTATGCCTTGGGGGTGTCGACACGACTTCCCTGGAGCGTGTCTACCGTGCCGGCGGGCAAGGGATCGCTGGTATTCGTGCCTTCTGGCAAGTACCCGAGTAATCGACCTTATGAGCCGGGCGCCGGCAACTACTCATTGGCGGAAGGGTAGTCGCTGTCGATATTGTCAAAGAGCGGCTCGTTCAACTCATTGCCGGCGATGTGATTACTACCGTCAAACCAAGCGCCAAGATCGATGAGTTTGCAGCGCCGACTACAAAATGGCCGGTAACGAGCTTCCGAGTTCCAAACCACTTTGGTATCGCAGGTTGGGCAACGGACTACAGTCATTTCATACCTCAAATCACGCAGCAGCAGAGTTGAAACTCTACGTCGTCGTTTATCTGTACCGGCCGCTCCCGGGTGTCGTCTTGCGATAGAAAGCGGACGGTGAAAAAGAGTTTGCTACCGCTTATCTCCGGAAAGCAGTGGGCTCCCTCAGGTAAGCCAATGCGGATCAGCTGATAGGGAACATCGCGCTCTAACGTTCGCTGGTAATTTCCTCGCTCCGCCCATTGTTGCTGCGGAATAGCACTATCTCGTAAGACGGAAAGCAGCAACTGGCCGCTTCTTCGGAGCGGGTCGAAACTAGCAAGCCATGCTTGCAGCTGAGCTTGGCGTTTAGCCGCGGCTTGGCTTAGCCAGTTTTGATAGGTTGGAAGATCGAAGCCGCAGGTGCCGCCAGCTATCCCGCTGCGCTTAATGATACTATTGAGTAGCTCGTCGGCTTTAAGTTCGCAGCCCGGCTGGCCGCGAACGGCGCGGAGTTCGTTAATCAGGCTTCGAGCGTTGCCAAGGGTTTCTTGCAGGCGCTCTTGGGCAACGCCGGGGCTATTCTCCAGTCGCTGTAGCGTTGTGATGAGACGTTCGAGTTCTTGTACCAAGTCGGTGCGCAGGTCGCCGCGTTCCAATACGCCGAGGATAGCGATGAGCGAGTCAACGGCTCTTCTGCTATGCCATACCGTATCGCCTTGGATGGCTTTTTGCGCCTCGTCATAGAGAAGCTCAAGCCGCAACAGCGTACGAACCCGTTCGTTGAGCGGTTGTTCGTAAATGAGTAAATTCTGCTCGGCATTCGCCATGGGGCCATATCCTTGCTATTCCAAGGGCGGGCTTAGCTTGCCGCCGCGTATTACATCGCCTAATGTGTCTGCGGTCGCCATGTTGGGCCGGCGAACAGCCTGGCGTGTATCTGACCGCGAGTGCTTGGCTTCCGTATATATTGCTTTAACCGAAGGGCAAAGCATGCCTAGCCAGGGTTTCGTTCGGCAGCCAAGCTCAGGTAGTGCCGGTGCAAAGCTTCGACTTTCGGCTTTAGTTCGTTAGGACCGGCGCTGTTTTCGAGTACGTCGTTGGCAGCGTCAAGCCGCCTTTGTCTTTCCGTTTGCGATGCGATAATGGCATCCGCCTGTGTCCTATCGCAGGCGTCTCGCTGCATGAGCCGGCTGCGTTGGGTTTCTACCGGCACGTCGATTACTAAGATACGGTCAACAAGTTTACTGAAATCCGACTCGACCAGCAGCGGTACTACGAGAATAACGTACGCTGCCTGTATTTGGTCGAGTTGGTCAAGTAGGCGCTGCCGAATCAAAGGATGCAGTATGGCTTCTAGCTGCTGCCGTGCGGTTTGGTCTTGAAAGACGACATTCCTTAAGCTGCGCCGGTCTAGGCGCCCATGTTTATCGATTATGGTAGCGCCAAAAGTGTCGACAAGCCGGGCCAAGCCCGCCGTTCCTGGCTCTACGACTTCGCGCGCGGCTACATCGGCATCCAGTACGGGAACGCCCAGTTCGGCGAAAAGCTCGGCGACGGTTGACTTGCCGCTCGCAACACCGCCAGTCAGTCCGACAATATAAAGGCTTGTAGGGTTCCGCATTAGTTTAGCCCTGCCCATCTTAGATAAGCGCCCACTAAATCGTCTTGCCATAGTAGCGCTATCCATCCTGCAGCGGCCAGATAAGGGCCGAACGGAATAGGAACGTTGCGATCCTGGCCGCGGAACGCAATAAGCGCGATGCCTACTAATGCGCCGACCAGCGATGATAGAAGGATCACTACCGGGAGAGCTTGCCAGCCTAACCAAGCGCCGAATACGGCCAATAGCTTGAAATCACCGTACCCCATGCCCTCTTTGCCGGTTAATAAACGGAATAGATGGAATACGCTCCAGAGCGACAGATACCCGGCAACCGCACCGATAATGGCGTCTTGCGGCTGCGTGAAGTAACCGCCGAGGCTTAGGAGAAGCCCAATCCAAATGAGGGGCAGGGTTAGGTTGTCTGGCAGTAATTGGTGATCTAGATCAATCCCCGATAGAGCAATCAAGCTCCAGCTGAGGAGTAAGGCCGCCGCGGCTTCGAAGCTATAGCCGAATTGCCAGGCGACTACTGCCGATACAATGGCGGTGAACAGCTCCACTACCGGGTAGCGGATCGAAATGGTCGTCTTACAGCCGCGGCAACGACCTTTCAGCCACAGATAGCTGATAACCGGGATGTTTTCCCAGGGGCGAATGCGGCGTTGACACTCCGGGCAATGCGAAGGCGGCCACCAAAGGCTGTGGCGGCGTTCGGGCGTCTTAGTAGACTCGTCGGGGTTGAGGAATTCTTCGCACTGCTGGCGCCAGTCTGCTTCCAACATCTTCGGAACGCGCAAAATAACGACGTTCAAAAAACTTCCCACCAGCAAACCAAGGACAAAGGTAACGCCGATGAAGGCGGCGAGGGAGTCTTGTAGATAATCGAACATTAGCTGGCGCCTGAAGATTGTCGATGAAAGCCTAAACGCGGATGCCGCGGCCGTGGCCGCTAGACCACTTGCCCCAACTGAAAGATAGGCAGGTACATGGCAATAACGAGGCCGCCCACGAGGACGCCGAGTACGACCATAATGAAGGGTTCGAGCAAGCTGCTTAGGCTGTCGATGGTGTTGTCGACTTCCTCTTCATAGAAGTCTGCGACTTTGGCAAGCATGCTGTCTAATGTGCCGGCTTCTTCGCCTGTGGCTACCATCTGCACCATCATATTGGGGAACAACTCAGCCTGTTGCATCGCCAGTTGTAATTGCTGGCCGGATGCGACTTGGTCGCGCATTTCCAGTACCGCTTCCTCGAAAATTATATTACCTGTGGCTCCTGCGACCGATTCTAAGGCTTCCACGAGAGGAACGCCTGCTGCGAACATCGTCGATAAGGTGCGCGCATAACGTGCATAGGCCGCTTTCTCAAGGATAGTGCCTATGACCGGTATCTTAAGCGATAAACGATCGATGAGTCGGCGGAACTGCGGTGAGCGCTTTCTTACAGCAATAAATCCGCCGATACCGAAGGCGATGCCGGCGAATAACCATACGCCTCTATCTCGGACGAAGTCGGAAAGGTCTAGCACCAGACGGGTAAAAGCCGGTAGGTCCGCTCCGAACCCGCGAAACAGCGCCTCGAACTGGGGAACAACCCAGACGAGTAGAACTACCGTCACGACAAACGCCACTGCAATGACCGCGGCAGGGTAAAAAGCGCTTTCTTAATCTTCTTTTTCAGCGACTCGGTTTTTTCTTTGTATGTCGCTATCTTGTTTAGCAGAGTATCTAAAATACCTGCCTGTTCGCCTGCTTTAACCAGATTTCTGACCAAAGGGTCAAACTGGAGAGGGTGCTTGCCTAGCGCTTCCGTTAGGGAGGTTCCCGCCTCGATATCCGCTTTTATGCCTAGCACCATGTCTTGCATGCTAGATTTTCGGTGTCCCCGTCCGATGATGTCGAAGGCCTGTACCAGCGGCACACCCGAGCTCAACATGGTGGATAATTGCCTGCTGAATATGGCAATGTCGGCCGAGTTGATAGCACCGCCGCGCCTTCTCGTTGCCTTTTTCTGTACTCTGCGCGGGACAATGCCCTGCTTGCGTAACTCGTTCTTGACTAAGTTTGCGCTCGCCGCTTGGCTTTCCCCCTTTACCTTAGCCCCTCTTTTATCGATTCCTTCCCAGGCAAAAGTGGCAAGTTTTATTGTTTTCTCTGCCATAGTCAGTCTTTCCTTGGAGTATTACGCGTTGGAATCTGTCTCGCCGATGTACCTGTCTTAATCTCTCGTGACGCGATTAAGTTCTGCGAGACTAGTAATCCCTTGTTTTACTTTTAACAAACCCGAGCGGCGTAAGTCGGCAACTCCCTCCTTATTCGCTTGCTCGGCGAGCTGCATCGCATTCCCCCCTCCAGGATAATGCGGCCCATTGCTTCCGATACCGGCATGACTTGATAAATGCCGACCCGTCCTTTATAGCCCATGGCGCATTGTTCGCAGCCTTTGGGTTCGTAGACGGTGAGGTCGTCCAGCTCGTCTTCGAGAAAACCTTCTTTAAGTAGTGCCTCCCGCGGCAGGGCTGCCGGCTGCTTGCAGTTGTTGCAAAGGCGGCGTGCCAAGCGTTGCGCGATAATCAAGCTTACCGACGAGGCGATGTTGTAGGGTGCAACCCCCATGTTGGCGAGCCGGGTCAAAGTCTGCGGCGCGTCGTTGGTGTGCAGCGTGGATAGTACTAAGTGGCCGGTTTGCGACGCTTTAATGGCAATTTCAGCGGTTTCTAAGTCGCGAATCTCGCCGACCATGATGATATCGGGGTCTTGGCGCAAGAAAGCTCGCAAGGCAGAGGCGAAGGTCAGCCCGGCTCTGATGTTGAGGTTGACCTGGTTAATGCCGGGGAGGTTGATTTCAACCGGGTCCTCGACCGTCGATATGTTGCGATCGTCGGTGTTGAGGATATTCAAAGCCGTGTACAACGACACCGTTTTACCGGAACCGGTCGGCCCGGTTACCAGGACCATCCCGTAGGGTTTATGGATGGCATTGAGGAACAGTTCTTTTTGTTCTTCTTCGTAACCGAGATGATCAATGCCAAGTTTTGCGCTGTTGGGGTCGAGAATACGTAGAACGATCTTCTCGCCGTAGAGTGTGGGGCAAGTATTAACCCGAAAGTCGATAGCCTTGGTGCGCGACAGGTTGAGCTTGATACGGCCGTCCTGGGGGACTCGCCGTTCCGCGATATCGAGCCGTGCCATGACTTTCAGCCGCGCGGAAAGCCGGGGGGAGAGCGTAACCGGGGGGGCGGCAACTTCTCGCAGCACGCCGTCTTGGCGGAAACGTATCCGGTATTTTCTCTCGTACGGCTCGAAGTGGATATCCGAGGCACCTTTATTAATGGCGTCGAGCAAAATCTTGTTGATAAACCGAACGACGGGAGCGTCGTCGGTGTCGACGTTAGTGACCTCTGCGCTGTCCTCGTCGGTGCTTCCGCCGCCGCTTACCGATAGGTTGTCGAGATCTTCGTCGAGATCAAGATTGGCCATCGCACTGTTCGCACCGTCGAGTGCACGCTCGATGGCTCTGCCGAGTTTGTCGTCTTCAACGAGGATAGCTTCGGTGGTAAGACCGGTATGGAATTTAAGCTCATCGAGCGCGTTGATATCGGTTGGGTCCGATACAGCAACAAACAGTCGTTTGCCACGCTTGAACAAAGGCAAGGCCCGATGCTTTCGAATCAGTTTCTCTTTTACCAGAGAAACCGCTTGGCCGTCGCTGTCCATCACGTCTAAGTCGAACAGCGGTAGGCCAAACTCCTCGGAAGCCGCTTGGGCGATAGCCTTTGCTGGCGCCAGCTTGCTTTCGACCAAGTAGGTAACTAGCGGGGTGCGGGCTTGTCTTGCTTCGCTTAAGGCCGTTTTCGCACTGTCTTCGCTAATTAGGCCGTCACGGACGAGCCTGCCGGCAAGTCCACTAAAATTCAGCATGGGATTGACTGTGGCCATAAGTGATTACGTATTCGTTATCTTAGTTATTTGCTAGCGTATCCGTGCTGGGCAGCGACGATGGCTTGCCAGTCGCTGCAGGTTCCTCAATATAACTTATGCAGTAAGCGCTAACTAGTGGCCGCTCGCCTTTCCTGCCCTTGTGACGCTGTCCATTCGCTGTCAGCGGTGCTGGGCGTCTCGCAGCGACAGTTCATGGTCGGGCGTTGGCGGCAGAGTATAAAAAAAGCCCGGCATCATGGATGCCGGGCTTTCGTTAAATGGTCGGGGTGAGAGGATTTGAACCTCCGGCCCCTGCCTCCCGAAGACAGTGCTCTACCAAGCTGAGCTACACCCCGAGTTCGCCTTAAGCGGTGCGTTCGACCGAAAAATCAGCCAGTCTTTCCAAGGCTTGCCTATAATCGCTGTTCGGGAGACAGCCGAGGCTTTCTTTTGCCCTGTCCGCTTCAAGCTTAGCGAGGCGGCGAGTATAGGCTATCGCTCCGGTCTTTTCAATGGTCTCGTGAACTTCTTTTATGCGGTCGCGGCCCCCGGTTCGTACGACCTCTCGCAGCATGTCCGCGTCCGCTGGGGAGCCTGTGCGGATCGCATAGAGGAGTGGCATTGTCGGTTTGCCTTCCGCTAAGTCGTCGCCAATGTTCTTGCCGATCTCTTCGACGTCGCCGTCATAATCAAGCGCGTCGTCGATAAGCTGAAAGGCATTACCGAGGTGTTTGCCGTAAGCCGCCATTTGGTCGATAACCTCGCTAGACGCGTTCGAGATCATGCCGCCCAATCGGCAGCCGGCCTCAAACAACGTGCCCGTCTTGCGATAAATGACGTCTAAGTAATGCGCTTCGGTAATGTCAGGCTCATGAATATTGAGTAGCTGCATCACCTCGCCTTCGGCAATTGTGTTGGTGGCGCCGGCCATAACGGCCATGATCTCCATTTTGCCGACTTCGACCATCATTTCGAAGGCGCGCGAATAGAGAAAATCGCCGACCAAGACGCTTGCTTCGTTACCCCAGATGCTGTTTGCGGTGTTTTGGCCGCGCCGGAGTTCGGAGGCGTCTACAACGTCGTCGTGCAGCAGGGTCGCGGTATGAATAAACTCGATGACCGCTGCCAATTGAATGTGATCTTCGCCGCGGTAACCGTTGGCTCGCGCTGCCAGTAGAACGATCAAAGGCCGCAGCCGTTTACCGCCGCTGTTGACGATATAACTGCCGAGCTGGTTGATCAGGACCACGTCGGAGCTGAGCCGTGCCTGTATGAGGCGGTTCACGGCAGCCATGTCTTCCGCGGCTAGTGAACGGATGGCGTCGATATCCATTCCAGGGGCTCGGTGTTGAGAAAGCCCGCATGCTAGGGGGGGCTTTCTGAGTGTCAAGATTAAGTACGACTAAAGCAGAACGTATTGTACCTGAATAAGGCGAAGAATAATTCCCTTGCTCTTGAATCGTTATCTGGTTCGTGCTTCTGTCTTGCATCGCTAGGTCTAAGATGTACCGGTTCGACAGCCCCCACTATATATGTCGAAACCAGAGGTTTTGTCGTTTCCGGTTCCTTGAAAAGGCTCGGTGTTCGAAAATAATACCCTTATCTTGATACAAGAGGCGTTCTTTAGTTTGACCTTGAGAAGGCAAGGGGCTAAAATTCCCGCCCTTGTTAGGTCGCAGAAGCCTTGGGAGTACGGACATGTACGCCGTTATCAAGACCGGAGGCAAGCAGTATCGTGTCTCCGAGGGTGAAACCCTGAAGGTCGAAAAATTGGACGCTGATGAAGGCGCGTCCGTGGATTTTGACCAGGTGCTGATGGTCACTGACGGTGACGACGTCAAGATTGGTACGCCGGTCCTGGCCGGTGGCAAGGTCTCCGCGACCGTGCTACGGCATGCCAAGGACAAGAAGGTGACCGGCATCAAGTTCAAACGCCGGCACAACTACAAGCGTACGCTTGGTCACCGCCAACAGTTTACCGAAGTGAAGATCACCGGCATTTCGGCTGGTTGAGAGGTATAGGCAATGGCACATAAGAAAGCTGGCGGTAGTACTCGTAACGGTCGCGATTCCGAATCGAAACGACTGGGTGTGAAGCGCTTCGGCGGTCAGGCCGTTGTCGCTGGTAACATCCTGGTTCGGCAGCGCGGCACGCATTTTCACGCGGGTGAAAACGTTGGGGTCGGCCGTGATCACACCTTGTTTGCCAAGGCAGACGGTAATGTGGTCTTCGAGGTCAAAGGTTCTCGTAACCGTAAGTTCGTAAGCGTTCGCCCGAACTGAGTGACCCGACGCTCCCGCGTTGGAAAAAGCCCCGTCCCTGTGCGGGGCTTTTTGTGCACAATATAAGCTCGGTGAAGTAGGCTCGGGTGCAGCATGAAGTTCGTCGACGAAGTAACCATCCGCGTAACGGCCGGTGACGGCGGCAATGGCTCTGTCAGCTTCCGCAGAGAAAAATATGTCCCACGGGGCGGGCCGGATGGCGGCGATGGCGGTAGCGGCGGCGATGTGTTGCTCGAAGCCGACGAAGGCCTCAACACCTTAGCTGACTTTCGTCATACTCGGCGTTTCGCCGCTGAACGGGGCGAGGGCGGCTCCGGTAAACAATGCAGCGGCAAGAGCGGAAAGCCGCTGGTCATTAAAGTGCCGGTAGGCACTTTAGTGTGGGATCGAGGTACCGAGGAGCTCATTGGCGACCTTGTCAGGCATGGGCAGCGTTTGCTGGTTGCCAAAGGCGGTCGTGGCGGGCTCGGTAACATTCATTTCAAGAGCTCCGTTAACCGGGCACCGCGCCGTGCCACGCCAGGGACTCCCGGCGAGCGGCGAGAACTGCGTTTCGAGCTGAAAGTCCTCGCCGATGTGGGCTTGCTTGGTATGCCTAATGCCGGTAAATCTACTTTTATTCGCGCAGTCTCCTCCGCGCGGCCGAAAGTGGCCGATTATCCGTTTACGACCCTATACCCGAATCTGGGCGTTGTGAGTATTGGTCCGGGGCGTAGCTTTGTCGTCGCCGATATACCGGGGCTTATCGAAGGCGCGGCTGAAGGGGCTGGTTTAGGCGTTCGCTTCCTTAAGCATTTGTCGCGTACGCGTTTGCTGTTGCACATCGTCGATGCGGTGCCGATGGATGACCATGATCCCATCGTAGATATAGAAAGTGTTTACGCCGAGTTGGAACGCTTCAGCCCGGAGTTGGCTGGGAGAGAGCGTTGGCTGGTGTTGAATAAGCTCGATATGTTGCCGGCGGATGCACGTGACGCTCATGCGCGCGAGTTGATCGAGCGTCTGGGTTGGCATGGTCCGGTGTTTCGGATTTCCGCTTTAAGCGGCGAGGGTACGGAGTACTTATGCCAGGAAATCATGAATCACATCGAGCAGCTTGACGGCGACGTGTCCGACGCTAGCGCCGGGCCGGAAGCGGAAGTATAACGTTATGGAAACGCGGGAGCGGGACCGACTCGAGCGGTCAGGGCGCTGGGTTGTCAAGGTCGGCAGTGCTCTGGTAACGAATGACGGTCGCGGCTTGGATAGGCAGCGTATTGCCTCTTGGGTCGAGCAGATCGTGCGTCTGCGCCAAGCTGGGGTCGAGGTTTTGCTGGTCTCTTCCGGGGCTGTTGCAGAAGGAATCAAACGCTTAGGGTGGCTGCGTCGTCCGCATGCACTACATCAGTTGCAGGCGGCGGCGGCAGTAGGGCAGATGGGTTTGGTTCAAGCCTATGAGTCCGAGTTCCAGTGCTATGGCATCCATACGGCGCAGGTTTTGTTAACGCATGACGACTTGTCGAACCGTAAGCGTTACCTGAATGCGCGCAGCACGCTGAAGTCATTGCTTGATTTAGGCGTGGTGCCGGTCGTTAACGAAAACGACACCGTGGCCACCGACGAGATTCGTTTCGGCGATAACGATACGCTGGCAGCCTTGGTTGCCAATCTCGTAGAGGCTGATTTATTAGCCATCCTTACCGATCAGGCAGGACTATTCGATAGCGATCCGCGCAGTAACCCGGACGCCCGTTTGATTTCCAGAGGGCTCGCTGGCGATCCGGCATTGGAGGCGATGTGCTCCGCGGGCGCTGGGGCGCTGGGGAGCGGCGGGATGTTGACGAAGGTTCGGGCGGCGGCCCGCGCTGCCCGCTCCGGGGCGGCAACCGTTATCGCTTCCGGTCGCGAGGAGGCCGTTTTAGAGAGGTTGCGCCAGTCGGAAGCGATCGGCACCTTGCTTCTCCCCAGTCGAGAGCCTGTGGCTGCTCGTAAGCAGTGGCTTGCAAGCCATTTGCAGGTCGCTGGGAAAGTCTGGATAGATGCGGGCGCCGTAAAGGTGCTGCGGGAAGCGGGGAGCAGTCTACTGCCGGTGGGTGTGACACGTGTCGAAGGCAATTTTTCTCGCGGTGAGATGATCGCCTGCATCGGTCCTGACGGTCGGGAGGTGGCAAGAGGGCTGACAAACTATAGCGCTCAGGAAGCCGATGCCATCAAGGGGCACGCGAGCAGCCGGATCGAGCACCTGTTGAGCTATGTCGATGAGCCTGAGCTGGTTCACCGCGATAATTTAGTTATTACTCTTCCTTAACCTTGTGCTGCTCGGCTGGCCGGGCTCGTCCGGCGATCGGCCACTCGTCACGCTTTGCTGTGTTGTCCATTTGCCCGTAATCGGATTTACATTCTTTCGACATCTGTCTGAGTAATCATGCTGCCGTATTTTCAATACGGGCAGGAGCAATGATTGCGAGCCGTTTCCCCGATACTATAGATGCACCGCTTACCAACCAACGGCTTTGTCCATGCCCAACGGAGCCGTGCGCCGCGTAAGGCAGATTTTTGCGCGTTCTCCCGACCTTGACCTCGAGTAGTTGTGGCGGTGATTGACTTCGCCCTGCAAGACTTGCCTTGCGGTGAGCGTGCGGTGGGGGAGACAACAGCTTTCGTATCCATTTAGACATTCATATTCTTTTCTGCGGTAACAGGCACCCCATATTACCTGGTGGCTGGGTGCCGCTGGATTAGGCGGAGTAATGAGCATAGTGTTTTGCGGCGTTACCGTTACGGGTGTCGGTGCTTGCTCGCCAAGAGGCGGGGCGGTTGCGACGGATATCGATCGCGCCCGCTTGGTCTTATCGCTGCTTGTGAACCTTTGTTGGGTTTCCATATCGAAGCAAACTGGAGCCGGTCCAGGATGGGTCGACTCGGGTTGTTGTTGTTGTTAAGGAGATGTTTGCTCTGCTTGCCGTCTTCTTGGTCTTCCATCGAGCGAGCCAAGAAAAAGGTGCGGGGGTAGGGTGCAACGCTTTCTTGACGAATCTATTCTCGAGGATGTCAGGATGACAACAGAATCAATAGAAATAGCACGTCGGTTCGATGCGGTTGCCGATGCATTGAGAGCAGCGGTCGTGTGCCCTCCGTTAGTGCTTGGCCGTCTTTCTGGCGATGGATTTGTCGTGTACAGCCCTGTGTCGCCGCCGCCGGATGTGCAAAGAGATATTCTGGTATTGACGCGGGAAGTGTGGATGCCGCTATCTCGTTGGGGAGAGGAGTTGATGGAAAAGATCTTTGCCGCTTGCGAGCATCAACCTGGTGCCGAGGAGTTCTATCTCGCCGCTAATGGCGGAAGCTAGCGGTTACCCTTTTGCCTAGTCTTAAAATCGTCATGTCGCGTTAACGCTGCCGCCATATCCGTCCTGCAAGCTCTGCCCACGTCTTTACCGTAGGGCAGAGGATTAGAGGAATGACGGATAATAAACGGAACAAATTGAACGTGGTCGACAATGGTGACGAGCCATTATGTAACCATTCCGACAACGCGACTTTCGCCAGTATTCTCGAAGCGCGTATGGGGCGCCGCGACCTTTTGAAAGGCACTTTAGGGGCGGCGATGGTGGGCCTGTTCGGCACCGGATTAGTCGCTTGCGGCAGTAGCAGTAGCTCTAATAACGGTGGGGGCGGCGGCGGTGGAGGCGGTCAGCCTACGCTCGGTTTTACAACGGTGCCCCTGAGCGAATCCGACGACATTGTGGTTCCAGAAGGCTATAGGTACCACGTACTGATGCCCTGGGGGCAGCCGATTACCGGCTCCTATCCGGCCTTTAGTTTGTCCAATAGCGGTGCCGACCAAGGGCAGCAGGTAGGTATGCACCACGACGGGATGCATTTCTTCCCGATTGAAGGGGAAGACCCGTACGAAGGTAGTTCGGAAGACGGCTTGCTGGTGATGAATCACGAGTATATCGAGCCGCGCTTCATGCATGTCGAAGCGATCGGGCAGCCGTTCAATCGTGGCCATTATCCGACCAAGGGCGACGGGACGCGCGCTGCCGATCAAGTCCTGAAGGAGATGAATGCGCACGGTATCAGCGTGGCGCGCATCCGTAAAGGAACGAACAACGAATGGTCCGTTCAACCGGATGTGCGTAATCGACGGATTACGGCTCTAACCGAAATGGAAATCCATGGCCCTGTCCGCGGTTCCGGATTGGTTCGTACTAAGTACAGCCCCAATGGAACCCGCGTCCGCGGTACGTTGAATAACTGCGCCCATGGTGTCACACCGTGGAATACCTACGTCATGGCGGAAGAGAATTGGGCGGGTTATTTCGTTAATCACGACGATACGCTGCCGCGCGAGCATACGCGTTACGGCGTGCGCTCCAGCGGAACGGGCCGTTACGCATGGGAACTGGCAGACAACGGCGCCGATGAATATATTCGTTTCGATGCCAGCAGCACCGGCGCGACGAGACGGAAGACTATCGGAACGAGCCGAACTGTTTCGGCTGGATGGTCGAGTTCGACCCGTTCAATCCGGACAGCGTGCCGAAGAAGCGTACCGCGCTCGGTCGCTTCGCGCACGAAGGCGTTGTTTTTCACGAAGGTCGAGAAGGCGAGCCGGTCGTTTGTTACTCCGGCGACGATGCTCAGTTCGAATACATCTACAAGTTCGTAAGTAAGCAAAAGTACTACAAAGCGACCGCGGGCGGGCACCTGCTGGACGAAGGCACGCTTTATGTTGCCAAATTCAAAGAAGACGGCACGGGCGAGTGGTTGTCGCTTAAATTTGGCGAGAACGGTTTGACGCCGGAAAACGGCTTTGCCAACCAAGCGGATATCTTGGTCAATACCCGCCTTGCGGCCGATTTGGTTGGCGCAACCAAGATGGACCGCCCAGAATGGGGCGCCATCGATCCGGCAACGCGAGAGGTGTACTTCACCTTAACCAATAATAGCAACCGGGGCGGCGAAGGCGATCGCGGCACCGATGCGGCGAATCCGCGTGGTCCCAACCCGCACGGGCATATTATCCGCTGGGCGGAAGACGGCAACGAGCCGACGGCATTGAGTTTCCAGTGGAACATCTTTGCATTTGCGGGCGATACCAGCGGCCAGGATGACCCTGATAGCGTGGCTGCCGGCTTTGACAATAACGGTAACCCGCTGACGGAAGATAACATCTTCAGCTCGCCGGACGGCCTCTGGATCGACAAAGATAGCCGTGTCTGGATTCAGATGGACATGAGCGAGAGCGTGATGAACACCCATCCCGTTTACGAGATGATGGGAAATAACGGCATGTTGGCCGCGAATCCGAGGACCGGCGAAATTCGTCGCTTCCTGACCGGGCCGAGGGGCAGGAGATTACCGGTGTGATCACCACGCCGGATCAAAGGACCATGTTCATCAATGTTCAGCACCCTGGTGCTACCACCACCGCCGAGGAATGGGAGCAGGGCGAACTGAACGGAACCTGGCCGGATCACGATCCTCTTAACTTGCCGCCGCGTTCGGCGACGGTGGTTATCTGGAAAGAGGACGGCGGCGTAATCGGAAGCTAGCACGCGCCGGGCAGGCGCGGGATAGTACCCTTGCGTCTTGTTCGCCAAACAGCCAATCTCTCCGGGAGGTTGGCTGTTTGTTTTTGGTGTCATCGGTTTGCCCGCAGGCTGTCACGCTATTGTCATAGGGCGGGCGTAGGGTGGCGGGCAGTGTAACGAGGACTAGGGGCCATACTATGAATCTCGGGATTATTCTGATTGCTCTCGCGATGGGCGTAGGCGGTGTCGTTTTCTCGCGCTATTACAGGCTAAGGCCGGAGCAAAAACTTTTGCGGCGCTCTCTACGGGAGGTTGCCTCCTGTGCAAGACTTTTTCGATGACGACAGTTGGTTAGGCGCGGATGCGCTGCCTTCCGTAAATCTTCGGACAACGCGCGACTCCGGTTGTCGCAGCTAGCGTGGGCATGGGTTGTTCGATCGCCCGTTAATTCAGAGTGATCCCTTTGATCAGGGCATAGGCCTTCATGTCCGGCGCCAATGCCAGCCGTTCCCGCGAGCGGCGGGTGATGCGTGAGAGTAAGGCTTGCCCGTCCAGGTCAAGGCGTAGCAGTACATGGCCTGGATGAGGATCGTCGCTGATCTCCAAAATGCGTACCGGCAGGCAGTTGGATACGCTGGATGCCGTTGGCGGTTCCAAGGCGACTGCTACATCCCGCGCGAGGATGCGCGCCCGCACCTCTTGCCCAGGTACTACATTCTCGCGCGAGATCAGTAAACGATGCCCGCCGCCGCAAACCAGCTCGCTCATGTGATCGTCGGTATTGTTGAGTACCTTGGCCTCCAGCACTGCCGAAGCATTGTCGCTGTGGGCTAGGGGTAGGTCGGTGCGAGTTAGCATCTGCAGCAATGGGCCCTCCGCGCGAAGACGGCCGCCATCCAGTAATAGCATATGATCGGCCAGACGGCTGACCTCTTCCAGGCTATGACTGACCAGCAGCACGGGAATGGCCAATTCCCCATGCAGGCGTTCCAGGTAGGGCATTATCTCGGCCTTGCTGATCGCATCCAGCGCGGCCAGCGGTTCGTCCATCAATAATACCTGCGGGCAGGTGAGTAAGGCGCGTCCGATTGCCACGCGTTGACGCTGGCCGCCGGATAGTTCGTTGGGAAGACGTTTGACCAGTTCGCGCAAGCCGAGTAGCTCGACCACCTCGGCAAACTCAATGCGGCGCTGGGAAGCTGGAATACGCCGTAGACCGTACTCCAGATTGCGTTGCACACTCAGGTGGGGAAACAGTCGACCTTCTTGAAAAACATAACCGATCGCGCGCTGTTCCGGCCTGAGAAAGCATTGTTGGTCCTGCCACACCTCGCCCTGCATATGGAGATGCCCACGCACCCGTCGCTCCAGTCCGGCGATACAGCGCAACAGGGTCGTCTTACCGCAGCCGGAGCGGCCGAATAGGGCTGTAATACCGTTTCCCGGAATGCGGCTGGCTAGTTGCAGGGTAAACGCCCCACGCTCAAGGTGGAAATCGAAATCGATCACGAGTTGGTCGCTCCTATTCTGTAGCGCCCGTTTATCATGTAAAGCAGCAACAGCATGACGAAGGAAAGGCCGAGTAACAGCGCGGACAGCATATGGGCCGAGCGATAGTCCACCGCTTCGACGTGATCGTAAATGGCGATGGAAACCACTTGGGTTTCACCGGGAATGTTGCCGCCGATCATCAGTACAACGCCAAACTCCCCCACTGTGTGGGCAAAGCCTAGTGTGGTGGCCGTAAGAAAACCGCGGAGTGACAGCGGCAGCACTACGCTGGCAAAGCGATCCCACGGCCCGGCGCGTAGTGCTGCCGCGGCCTCTAGGATTTCGTCTCCCACCGCGACAAACGCGTTTTGCAGCGGCTGCACCACGAAGGGTAGCGAATAGAGCACCGAACCGATCACGAGACCGGTGAAGGTGAAGGCAAAGGCCGGGCCGCCCAGGGCCTGAATCGGCCCCTGCGGACCCAGCATCAACAGGACATAAAACCCCAACACGGTCGGCGGCAGCACAAGCGGCAAGGCGACCAGCGACTCGATCACCAGCTTGCAGCGGGAGCGCGTGCGTGCCAACCACCAAGCTAACGGGGTGCCGAGGATTAGAAGCACGATAGTAGTAACCGCCGCCAAGCGGAGGGTGAGCCATAGCGCGGTGAGATCCTGGGGATGCAGCCAATCGCCCATGTTAAGCGGCTCCCGCTGGAACGATCATTGTTGGGGCAGACGGTAGCCGTCTTCCGTGATGATGGCCTGCGCAACGGGGTCGTCGCGCATCCAGGCCAATAGCTTCTGGGCGGCATCCTGCTGCCTCGATGTCCTAGGCACGACCGCTTCCTGAATGATCGGCGGATAAAGCTCCTCGGCCGGAAGCCAGCTGGAGCCTTTTCCGTGCTCGCGCTCGTAGATGCGTGCCTGAGAGAGGGCGATGAAGCCAATTTCCGCATTGCCGGAGACAAGAAAGTTCATCGTTTGGCCGAGGCTTTGGCCGACCACCACCCGGCCGCGCGGCAGATCCAAGTTCAGAGCGTTCATCAGCGCCTCGGCGGAGGCGCCGTAGGGCGCTACCCGCGGGTTGGCCATTGCCAAGCGCCGGTAGTCCTGGGCCGCGAGCAGTGCCGCTCCGTCTGCCGGAATCTTTGCCGGGTCCGGGCTCCACAGGACCAGGCGACCCAGGGCATAGATCTGGCGACTGCCCGCAACCGTATGCCCTTCTCTTTCCAGATCGGCTGTGCGGCGGTTATCGGCCGAGAAGAAGAGATCGAAGGGAGCGCCCTGGCGGATCTGCGCGTAATGCTTTCCGGAAGAGCCGCTGCTGATCTGGCTGGAGACGCCGTGTTGCTGCGCATAGGCTTGAGCGAGGCTCTCCATAGTAGTGGCGAAATTGGCTGCCACAGCGATGCGTAGCGGTTCGTTGGCCTGGGCCGAACCGGCTATCAGCAGACCGCCAAGACAGAGGGCGACAAGCCCGCGCAGGAGGGTTTGGTAGCCTGAGTGCATGGTGCTTCTCCTGTGTCGCGAGCTATATCAACTGTTATGTTCGGCTGGATATAGCGTAGGCCAGCGCGGCGGGTTATCTGCGGCCCAAGGCTCATGCCGCTGGACGCATGACGCTTGTTGCAGAGGGGGCTTTTGTTGCGAATCCGCTAGGCGCCGTATCTGTTGGTATATAGCGAAAGGATACGGATAGCCCTGACAGGTTGTCAATCGAGCATCGCCCATAAGTTCTGCTAGTGAGGGTTCTCGGGCGGGTTGGGTGCGAGCATACTCTCCAGTTCGGCCAGCTCTGGGGCTACCGCGGTAGCGGTTTTGGCCTCGATACACCGGTAGATGGCCAGTACCCGCTGGCCCAATTCGGTGATGCGCGCTCCGCCGCCGCCCTTGCCGCCAGCCGCCGTCTCGATCAGCGGAGAGCGGAAGCACTGGTTCATCGTGTCTACCAGCAGCCAGGCGCGGCGGTAGCTCATACCCATTTGCCGGGCAGCGGCCGAGATCGAGCCGCTGTCGGCGATGTGCTGCAACAGCTCCGCTTTGCCCGGACCGATAGCGATGGCCTTGCCGAACAGCAGGCGCTGGCGTAGACGAAGTGGTGTGCTCATGGTTATCACAGGAAGAGATTCTTTGCCGAGTATACTGCGGAACCCAAGCGCATTCGAGCGCCTGCGGCTTGTCGAAGAGCTGTGGAGCAGCATTGCGGCCGATTAGCAGGTCTTGCCGCTGACCCAAGAGCAGCGCGAGGAATCGGACCGGCGCCTGGACGCCTAAGAGGCTGATGGTGACCCGGCCGCCCGGCTTGGGGCAGCAGTTCCTCGACGAGCCGCTACGACGAAATACCGATAATGGTGTCGACACAAACAAAACGGCTCGCGTCCCGTGGGGGCCGCAAGCCGTTAATATATGGTGCCGGTGGACGGAGTCGAACCGCCGACCTACTGATTACGAATCAGTTGCTCTACCGACTGAGCTACACCGGCAAGATCAACGCTGAGCGCGCAGTATATTAAAAGAATCGCGTTCAAACAACGCGATTTTGCCTTTTTGCACTAAATGGCGTTGGATCCAGGATCGGCGGCCGCCCAAGTATCACGTCGGCGAGCAGGCGAGCCGATGCCGGAGCGGTGCATAGGCCGTTACGGTAGTGGCCGGTATGGATGAATAAGCCGGCTAGCATCGGGTGGGGGCCGATGGTCGGCAGGCCGTCGGGGCTTCCCGGTCGCAGCCCTGCCCAATGCTTAATCGGCTTCAGCCTCTTGAGGTCGGGCACCACGCGATACGCCCAATCGCGTAACGTCTCTGCCGCTTCCTGGCTAGGCTGTTTGTCAAATCCCACCTGTTCGGTGGTGCTGCCTACCAGTAGATGGCCATCGCGGCGGGGGATCAGATAGCGACGGTCGTGGAGCAGGATATGCTGGAGACGCCCCGGTTCTCCCTTGAATAGTAGGATCTGACCTTTTACGGGATCGGTCGCTAGCGCGAGGCCGGTGGCGCTTAACAGTGCGCCGGACCAGCTGCCGGCAGCGATGACGACGCGGTCCGCGGGCCAGTGCTTGCCTTTTGCGGTCACGCCGGTAATACGGTCGTCTGAGACCGTCAACCGCTCGACCGGGGTATGCGGGTGTATCTCCACGCCGAGATCAATTAGCTCACGGTATAACGCCTTTAACAGTCGCGGGTTGCGGATATGGCCAACCCCCGGCAGGGCGAAGGCGGTCGAAAATTGCTCGGCCAGATAAGGTTCGTCATGGCGTAGTTGCTGGGCGTCCATCACGTGATGGCGTACGTTGTGAGCCGTTGCCCATTGCGAGCCGGGCGCGATTTGGTCTGCATCCAGCAGCAACAACCCGCCAATACTCAATTCCGGGTCGCCATAACCGCTGTCGCGCAAGTGAGCGTCTAGAGCGTGGTAAGCCGGCAGGCTTAGCAACGCAAGTTGCGTAACGGGCTCCGGATATCGCCAAGGAGGTAGCGGGCTTAGAATTCCGCCGCCGGCCCAGGAGGATTCGCAGCCTATCTCCGAGCGGTCGAGAACGGTGACTCGATCGCCGGCGATCCTCAGCTCCCTAGCCGTCAGCAGGCCTATAATGCCGCCTCCCACAATGATCGTATCGGCCATTCTTTGATACCTAAGTCGAGTAACGTCGTAGCGCACAGTTTATCTCAGCGAGCGCGGCGGGTGGCCGGATCGGAATGCCCGTTTTTAGTTGGCTTCTGCTAAACGGTAAGTTTTGGCCGATAGGAGGCCCTGTGAAACTTTGATTTAGAAAGTCGTATAACTAATACTTTTTAGTGGTCGAAAAATCAAAATAAACGGCGGTATGCCGTGGCCCAAACGGATTGGGGGCGTATCGGCCTCTTTATGAAGCAGTTCGCGCTTATGAAAAAGAATCGTGGTTTTACGCTTATCGAGCTGATCGTCGTTATGGTGGTTGTGGTGATCTTGGCAACAGTGGCCGTGCCCAATTTCACTCGAATTATCCAAGAGAACCGTATGACAGCAGATGCCAATGAGCTGATAACGCTGCTTAATGCGGCGCGTAGCGAGGCGGTTAGGCTGGGAGGGCAGGTTACGGCAAACCTGACTTCGGAGGAGGAGGGTTGGAGCGGTCAAATTCTGGTTCAAGACGAAGTTTATCGGCAACTTGTGCGCAATACGGCGGCGGTCGATTTGGACGGCGATCACTCTATTGCGTTCTTCGCCGACGGCTCCGTCCCGCAGGACTTCAGCATCGTTCTGTCCCCGAGTTTATGCAATGGTTCCATTCGGTCGCGAGTGGTGTCGGTTGCGCCTACAGGGCGCGTAAGTGTAACAGCGCAAGATTGCGAACAATGAAGAATAAAATCTTTCGACAGCGGCAGCGCGGTTTCTCTTTACTGGAAGTGCTGGTGGCGGTTTTGGTCCTGGCTATCGGCCTGTTGGGCGTGGCCGGGCTACAGGCTGTGTCTATGAGAGTTAATTTCAACTCGGAGATGCGCACCCAAGCGACTTTTCTGGCTTACGATGTTTTGGATCGTATGCGGGCGAATAGGGCCGCTGCGCTCGCCGGAGACTACAGCTTGGTGTTACAGGACCAGCCTTTATCCTGTGACCGGGAGTTCGTTCCCGACGAAAGCGCCTCTTTAAGCGACCGCGATTTGGCGGAATGGGCGAATCAAGTGGGGTGTTTCCTCTCGTCGGGTAAAGCGGCGGTAGGGGTGACCGATGGCGTCGCCACCATACAAGTGGAGTGGTTCGATACCGAGGCAGATGCGCAGGCCAGCATTACGGTGGGGGCGGAGCTTTGAATAACGGTTACGGTTGCTCGCGTCGGGCTTTATGCCTGGGTTCCAGAGCTGCGATGCCGCTGGAATCTTCAAAAGGCGCTTCGAAAGGATTCTCGCTGGTTGAGTTGATGGTGGCCTTGGTTATTGGCCTGATTCTAACTGCCGGCATTATCAATTTGTTCCTAGGTAGCCACCGCAGTTACCAAATGAACGAGGATATGTCGCGTGTTCAGGAGAACATGCGTTTTGCCCTCGGGCGGTTGCAGGCCGATTTACGCATGACAGCGTTCTCGGGCGGCATCCCGTTTAGCGTCATTAGTCACCTTAACCCTGCCGGTAGCGAGGGAATCTCGCCCCATGCTGCGGGCGGTCCAGCCATTCTCGGTTGGGAGGCAAGAGGAACCGGCGTTGGCGATGAATACGCGTTGAGAGCGTCAGCAATAGGCAATGCAGGCGACTGGAACAATGGTACCGGGGAGGGCTTTCCTACGGCTCTCGTCGGCGCAGCAGTCAGGGGCAGCGACGTCTTATTAAGCAGCGGACTCCGACGCCTGCCCGTTACCTTGCCGAATAACGCTACCAATGGAGAGAGCATCCGAACTGTCGGCAGCAGCGGGATTGAGCAAGGCCGTATCGTATTAATCATGCGGGACGACCTGACCGGAGGCGATTTGTTCCAGAAGACGAATTCGGCCGACGAAACAGACATTACCCGAGGCGAAGGCGGCACCCCCGGGAATGCGACAACAACGGCCCTGCTAAATCACGACGCCAGCTCAGTCGTTTACGAAGCAGGTACGTTTGCTTACTACATAGGGATTGGCGCGGGTGGGGAGCCGGGCCTGTTTCGGCGGGATTTGGCCGCGCTGACGCCAGCGCAAGAACTGATTAGCGGCGTACAGAGCATGCAGGTCCTGTATGGCATTAATGCCGACGGAAACGTGGGGGCTAGCACCTACGTGACGGCGGAAGACGTGACTAACTGGGAGAACGTATACAGTGTTCGCGTTTCGCTACTCCTAACGTCTGATCGGCAAGTGCAAGATATTCCCAGCACCGGGATCTACAACCTGCTAGGAACGCGCTTGCAAGTCCCGGCCGGCGAGGAAGATGCCCGGCTGCGGAAAGTAGCGACCACGACCGTGGCCATTCGAAACCGTTTGGATTAACCGCTATGAACGCTACGAAAGCAAACCAAAAAGGAACCGTCTTACTCGTTAGCCTTTTAATCCTGCTCGTCTTGACGCTTATCGGCGTTACGGGAGCCAGAGTCTCGATTTTGCAGGAGCGTATGACGGGCAATGTTGCCGACCGGCATTTGGCATTCCAGGCTGCCGAGTCAGCCTTGCGACAGGCGGAAGCCGTCTTGAGCGATGCCGCCGTTCCCGCTTTCGATGGAACCGGCGGGTTTTATCCTGCCGGCGATGCGAACCGACCGAGCTGGGCGGGGCAGCAGATTGAAGAAGGTGGTGGCGCCGCGAGCTATAACGGCGAGTTCGAAGGGGTTTCGCGGCTCCCAGAATATTACGTGGAGCAATTGCCGCAAATTTCGGTGCCGGGCGTCGAAACGGAAGTAGGGACGCCTACCACGGAGATTCAGTTCTACCGCATTACCGCCCGTGGCTTCGGGGCGCGGCCGGATACCGTTGTCGTCGTGCGCTCGGTATACCGCCCGTAGCGTAAAGGCTAGGGACATCGTCGCAATATTACTGATCGCAGTTTTGCTGCGATGACAGGTTATAAGGGATAAGAACATGCAAAAGACCTTGCGGAACCGGTTTCGCCCGCTGTTCAAGGGTTTTTGGGGTACGGCTGCTTTTTTGTTGACTATAAACCCCGCCCTTGCCGAGTTATCCAGGATGCCGCTGCATATTGGCGGGGGCAATGTGCCAGGCAATATGTTTTTGGTGCCTTCGGTGGAATGGCCGACCATTAATAGCCTTGCCAACCTCGGCCCATACACGCCTGCGCGGGAATTCGTCGGGTATTTTAATTCTCGCGTGTGTTACGAATACGTCTACGACGAGCAAGAAAGCGAGCGGCATTTTAAGCCGGTGAGTTATGCCTCGGGCCGACATCAACGCGAATGCTCCGGATACTGGAGCGGTAACTTTCTGAACTGGGCGGCGACGCAAACCGTTGACCCGTTCAGAAAAGTTCTAACAGGCGGCTATCGCGTTCGCGATACGGCGACAGAAACCTGGTTGGAAAAAGCACGTCACGATAATCAAGGCGGCGCTAGTATCTATCCCAATCGGCGCATTCCCGAGCATGGCAGCGACGCTAGCTTAGTAAGTGGGGCGACCCCGTTTAATGCGTCCTCGATGCGTATGCGGATCCACGGTCTGGGCAATGAAATGCGCTTCCGCTTAGAAGGTGAGGATGTAAGTAGCGGCTCTACCTACACGGGAGGGACTGTCGGGCCGGGCCAAGCGTACGACCTTAGCGTTCGAGTCAGCGTTTGTGTCAGTGAGTTTATGGAAGGAGAGGATAACTGCGTTCGTTATGCGAACGGTTACAAGCCCGAGGGTTTGATTCAGCAGCATGCCGAAGCCATTCGCTTTAGCGTATTCGGCTACCTCAACGATTCGTCGGCCAACCGTGACGGCGGCGTGCGGGCTCGCAAAAATGGGTCGGTCCGGAAATGCCGGACGAGGACGGCGTGCTGATCGAGAATCCTAATGCAGAATGGGATGCCAGAACCGGGATCCTCATCCAAAACCCGGATCCTGACGATGCGGCGGCTGCGTCCCGACGCTACGGCGTCACCATTTCGCACAGTGGTGTCATCAACTACATCAATATGTTCGGCCAGCTGACGGACAACTCTCATAAGAGTCATGACCCGGTGAGCGAACTCTATTACGCGGCGCTTCGTTACGCGAGAGGGGTGGGCAATGTTGCCGCGTATAGCAATATCGCTAGCTATCAACCGGCGGAGCAGTTTTTAGATGGTTTCCCGGCCATTACCGACTGGGACGACCCCATTGCCTACGAATGCCAAAGTAACGCGATTTTAGGCATTGGCGATGTGTATACGCACGTCGATAAGAATCTTCCCGGCAATACGCGGTATCGACACCGAGAGCCGAGTATGCCGCCGGAGGTGGCGGCCGACGATTGGATTGACGTAATCCGTGCGACCAACAAGGTTGGTCAATTGGAGAGGCTTGGCAATCTTGGCGAGAGTAATAGTTGGTCTGGTCGCGAAAACTCCGCGTATATGGCCGGCCTCGCTTATATCGCCAATGCTGGGGACTTGCGCCCGGATATGCCGGGGCGGCAATCGTTGTCAACTATCTGGATCGACGTGTTGGAGAATCAGACGTTAGAAGATCGCCGTCGAAACCAATATTACTTAGCAACGAAATACGGCGGTTTCCGCGTACCGGCGGACTTCGATCCTTATGGCGTTTCTGAGCCTTTGCCGTTGGAGCTATGGCACACGAATGGGGAAACGCTTTATCCGGGGCCGAACCAGCCCTTGTCGAGCGGCGATGTTAGCTTCCAGCGACCGGATAACTATTTCCTCGCCGGCAACGCGGCGGCTATGGTCGAGAGCTTTAATGCAGCGTTCGCTAGGTTCCTCGAGGTGGCGCGAGGGTCGACAGCGGCGGTTGCCATTAACTCGCAGCGTTTAGAGAGCGATTCGGCGGCGTTTCAGGCGAGTTTCGACACGCGGGACTGGAGCGGTAGCTTAGCGGCTTATCGGTTCACGGATGAGGGGGAGTTGGAAGACAGCCCGGCCTGGGATGCGGCTCGGTGGTTGGACGAGCTGAATGAAACCGGTGTCAATAGCCGGAATATTCTGACGATCGGTCAATTTAACCACAGCGGCCTGGCCACGGCCGGAACGCAGTTCCGGGGCAACTTGACGGGAGCGCCCGACGAGTTGACGACAGACGTTGTGGCTTATTTGCGCGGCTCGCGGGCCAACGAGATTTCCCCCTCTAACCCTGGGGGGCGTTTCCGAGCCCGTGGCAGCCGGCTCGGCGGTATTATTAACTCGGACCCTCAATTCGCTCATCGGGCGGATTTTGGCTACGGCCAGTTGCGTCATGCACCGGAGTTTGCCGGCACGGACGCGGGGAATGCATACCTCGCTTTTCGGCAATCCGATGCGTATCGCGAACGGCCGCCGGTCGTTGTCGTTGGTGCCAATGACGGCATGCTGCATGGTTTCGATGCCACCATCGAGGGGCCGGGCGGAGGCCGCGAGCTATTTGCTTACGTGCCCCGCGGTGTTTATGAGCATCTGCACGAGTTAGCCGATCCCGATTACGAGCATCGCTATTATGTCGATGCAACACCGCGAATCGCGGATGCTTGGTTTAGCGACAGAGGCGAATGGCGAACGATCGTCGTCGGAGCGACCGGTGCCGGCGGCAATAGCGTATTCGCGCTAGATATTACTCACCCCGAAGAAGTGGGCGAGCAGCAGGTTTTATGGGAGTTCAGTCCCGACGATATGGGGTACACCTTATTCCAGCCCAGCGTCGTTGCCCTGCCCACCGGGCGATTCGGTGTGGTCGTGACCAGCGGTTACACAGGTAGCGATCAACGAGACGGTAGAATTTGGGTGCTGGACCCGGAGACAGGGCAAGAGCTCGTCTCGATCGTCGTTCCCAATAGTGGCCGCCTCGGCTCTCCGCTCTTGGTGGATCTAACCGGCGACCGGGTAGCGAACCGCCTTTATGTGGGCGATACCGAAGGCAACCTTTGGCGATTCGACCTCACCGCTAACGGCAATAGCCTGAGCATGGCGCCTCCCGACACCCTTGGCTCGCCTGGGAACCCCCGGCCTTTGTTCATCGCCCGTGACGAGTCCGGACAACGGCAGCCGATCACGGCGCCGTTAACCTCGGCGTTTAACATGAACCGCCAGCATATGGTGTTCTTCGGCACGGGTAGTTTCCGAGAGCTGCAAGATCTATCGGACGGCGAGTTGCAGACGTTATACGGGATCATCGATACCGGCGAAGAAATTGGGGGCAGGGGTGCTTTGCGCCAGCAAAGTATTATCTATCAAAACAGCCTTTACGATTTCGATGTCAGGGCAGTCAGCGATCATGCTCTGGGGTCTAATGACCAAGGCTGGTACTTAGATCTCGCTTACGACGGAGTGCTAAACGGCGAGCGTGTTGTCGAGCGGGCTATCGTTCGAGAAGACAGAGTCATCTTTACCACGTTGATTCCTGAAATGGACGATCCTTGTGCTGGGGGCGGGCAGAGTTTCATCATGGAGCTGAACGCCTTTACCGGCGGCCGCCTGGATTACACGGTATTCGATCTGAATGACGATGGCGATTTCGATCAGCGCGATATGGTCCAAATCGACGGCGAATGGGTTGTCGTGAGCGGGGTATCGTTTCAGGGCTTCGGCATTATCAGTCGCCCCGGGATTATTTCCGACGTCGGCGCCGGTAGGAACGAGCGTAAGGTGGTAGCGGATACCTCAGGGCAGCGCGCGACGATTGGCGAGCGGGGGAGCATGATGCGAGGGCGCCAGTCGTGGGAGCAATTACGATAATGTTAGAGGGCACCATGGAAAAAAGCAGAAGGCCTCAGCGGCTGGGGGCGGCAGGTTTTACTTTGATCGAGTTGATGATCGTCGTCGCCATCATCGGCCTGTTGGCTGCGGTAGCCTTCCCTAGCTACCAGCGTCACGTCGAACAGACCCGACGTGCCGAGGCGCAAGCAGACTTGGTGCAGTTTGCGCAATTCATGGAACGGTATTTTACCGCCAACCATACCTATGTCGTTCCGGAAGACGATCTGCCGTTCACGGCTTCGCCGAGGGATGGCACCCCGGTTTATACTATTGCGCTAACGGCTTCGACCGATCCGGTGCAGTACACGCTAACGGCGACGCCGTTGCCTGATGGGCCGCAAAGAGATGATCGTTGCGGAGTGTTAACGTTAAGTCACACGGGTGCGACGGGGGCTGAAGAAGAAGACTGCTGGTAAGCCGCGTTGCTCTAACCCGTGATCTCAGTACAAGGACGAACTGATGACACGGATAAGCGATCAGCAAGGGGTAACCCTGATTGAGGTGATGACGGCACTCGTCGTGCTTGCCATCCTGTTGAGCACGGCGGTGCCCGCGCTGGGGCGATTGCGGGCCGATAACCAGCTGGTGGCGGTGTTGAATCTGTTTTCGGGCAGTATGCAGCTGGCGCGTAGTCAGGCAGTTACTCGTAGCGTGCGCACCGTCCTTTGCCCGAGCGACAACGGGTCTGCGTGCGCTGACGTGCCCTACTGGGAGTTGGGTTGGATTGGGTTTGAAGACCCTAGCGGCTCGGGCGATTGCGGAGCGCCGCTCGGGGCTGATCGCTGCGATGACGGTGGGCGTTTGTTTCTCGTGCAGTCGGCCCTCGACAATTCGGTTACCCTCCGCGCCAACAGCCATCTGAGAAAGGCGGTCGTTTTTGACCCGCAAGGGTTTGCGAGAGGAGCGGCGGCAACGTTCACGGTGTGCGACAACAGGGGCATCGATGCCGCCCGGGGGTGGTAATCTCTATGACAGGCCGCGTACGTCCGCACGGCGGCAAGAGCGATACGGCCGTGCTGCGTTGTCCGGATTAACTTTTCTCTTTTACGCCGTCCGCCCCACGTCCGCCTTAACCGCTGTGCGTTGTAGCGGCCTGGGCAAAGAGAAAGAGACTTTTTCCTCGCGCCCAATCTGCTCTTTCGGGGCTTGTGCGCCCCAGCTTTTTAGCTGTTCGATGACTTCTTGGACCAAAATGTCCGGCGCCGAAGCGCCTGCCGTGACACCGACAGCCCGCTTATCGGCAATCCACTCTGGCTTCAGTTGTTGCGCACCGTCAATGAGGTAGCTCTCCACGCCTTCCCGTTCCGCTAACTCACGCAAACGGTTTGAGTTGGAGCTATTCTGAGAGCCGACGACAAGTAGGAGATCCACTTGTTTTACCAGCTCTTTCACCGCATCCTGGCGGTTTTGCGTGGCGTAACAAATATCGTCCTTGCGCGGTCCTTGAATCTTTGGGAAACGGGCACGCAACGCGTCGATAATTTTGGCCGTGTCGTCCATCGACAGCGTCGTTTGGCTAACATGCGCTAATTCGTCGGCATTGCGAACGGTTAGTCGCTCGACATCTTCGACGGTTTCGACCAGATAAATGGCGCCGCGATCGGCGCCTTCGCCCACATATTGACCGATCGTACCTTCCACCTCCGGGTGGCCGGCATGGCCAATAAGCACCACTTCCCGCGCGTCGCGGGCGTGCTTGTTAACTTCCAAATGGACTTTGGTCACCAGTGGGCAGGTTGCGTCGAAGACCCGCAGATCGCGCTGCGCCGCTTCGTCGCGAACGGCTTGCGAGACGCCATGGGCGCTAAAGATCACCGTGTTGCCATCCGGAACTTCATGCAGCTCCTCGACGAAGATAGCGCCCTTATCGCGTAGCCCGTCAACGACATAACGGTTATGTACTACTTCATGGCGAACATAGATCGGTGCGCCAAAGAGCTCTAAAGCCCGCTCCACAATAGCGATAGCGCGATCGACACCGGCACAAAAGCCCCGTGGATTGGCGAGCACGATCTCAGTTTGCATGGTTACCTCGTCGTTGTTCAGGCGGTTTTGCGCAAAGGCTTACCGCTCCTGTTCCTGCGGACTTTGCTTGACCAGAAACATGTGGGCAATGAGTAGGCCGGCGCCTACCGTAATAGCGATATCGGCAACGTTAAAAATAGGCCAGCTCCAATCGCCGATATAGAAGTGGATAAAGTCCACCACATGCCCGTAGGCTACACGGTCGATCAGATTTCCTACCGCCCCGCCGAGTATGAGACTTAACGATGCGGAGAGCCAGCGGTCCTTTCCCTGCAACTGGCGAAGCCATTGGATCAGAAATACGCTAACGCCCGTGGCTAAGGCGATAAAGAACCAACGCTGCCACCCGGAAGCATCGCCCAGAAAGCTGAAAGCGGCGCCAGGATTGTAACTGAGGGTTAAGTTGAAAAAGGGAATGACAGGTACCGGCGAGTGGTAGCTTAGTACCGAATCAGCCACCAGTTTGGTGGCTTGATCCAGTACTGCAACCACAACCGCAATCAGTAGCCAAATGCCAATTCCGGTACGCGTATCAGGCATAGCGACGTTGTTCACCCGGCCCCTCGACATTGGTTGCGCAGCGTCCGCACAGCTCCGGGTGCGTAGCATGTTGGCCGACATCCTCTCGGCGGTGCCAGCAGCGTACGCACTTGGTGTGCTCCGAGCGTTTCGCTTGAATGTAAATAGTGGTGCCGTCGGTTAACTTTGCCTCGACGGCCTCTTCCGGCTTCGCCTGCTCGGGATGAATCCGGGCGTACGAGGTTATCAGGACAAAGCGTAACTCGTCCTCCAACTTGCCCAGCGTTTGCAGCAAAGGCTCGGGTAGAAAGAGGTCTACTTCGGCTTCTAGCGAGCCGCCGAGCTTGTCGGTTGCGCGCAGGTTCTCAAGCTCCTTTCCGACCGCTTCGCGGACCCTTATGATCTGCTCCCAGAATGCGCTGTCGAGCTCGGTATCGGCAAGGGGGGAGAGCTGATCGTACCAGGTCCCGAGGAATACCGATTCGTTGCGCTCGCCCGGAATGTTGCTGTAGATCTCTTCGGCGGTAAAGCTGAGGATCGGCGCCAGCCAACGTACCAGAGCGTGCACGATGTGGTAGAGCGCCGTTTGTGCCGAACGCCGGGCAAGGCTATCGGTTGGCGTGGTGTACTGGCGGTCCTTGATGATGTCGAGGTAAAAGCCGCCCATATCCACCACGCAGAAGTTGTGCACCTTCTGATAAATGTGGTGGAAGTCATACTGATCGTAAGCCTCGCGTACGCTCTCTTGAAGCAGGCGGGCACGGTCCACCGCCCAGCGATCCAGCGGCAGCATGTCGGCGTTGTTGACTAAATCCTTACTCGGATCGAATCCGGCTAAATTGGCCAGCAGAAAACGCGCCGTGTTACGCATCCGGCGATAGGAGTCGGCCGTTCGCTTGAGGATCTCGTCGGAGACGGCGATCTCGCCGCTGTAGTCGACCGAGGCGACCCAAAGCCGCAGGATGTCGGCACCTAAGTTGTTGACGACTTTCTGCGGCGCGACGACGTTGCCGAGCGATTTCGACATTTTGCGGCCCGAGGCGTCGACGGTGAAGCCATGCGTCAGCACCTCTTTATAAGGTGCCTCGCCGCGCATGGCCGTCGCCGTGAGGAGCGACGACTGAAACCAGCCGCGGTGTTGGTCCGAACCTTCCAAATACAGATTTGCCGGAACCTGTAGCGCTTCCCGGTCTTCCAGAACCGTTGCGTGGGTGACGCCGGAGTCGAACCAGACGTCGAGAATATCGGTTACCTTTTCGTACTGCTCGGCCTCGGCGCCTAACAGTTCGCTCGGTTCCAGCTCATCCCAGGCATCGACGCCCCCTTGTTCGACACGTTGCGCGACCTGCTCGATCAGCTCCGGTGTCCGCGGGTGCGGTTCTCCGCTGCGTTTGTCGACAAACAGCGCAATCGGTACCCCCCAATTACGCTGCCGGGAGATGCACCAATCCGGCCGGTTGCGCACCATGCCTTCAATGCGTGCTTCGCCCCAGGCGGGATGCCAACCTACCTGTTTAATGGCCGCTAACGCTTGTTCGCGCAGTCCCGCTTGCTCCAGATTGATAAACCATTGTGGTGTGGCCCGGAAGATAATGGGGGTCTTATGCCGCCAGCAATGAGGATAGCTATGCTCGTACTTCTCGTGGTGGAGCAGTGCGCCCCGCTCCTTGAGTACGCGCAATACTTCATCGTTGGCCTTAGCAATGGGAAGGCCTTCGAAAAGCTCGGTTCCGGGTAGGAAGCGCCCATCGCCGCCGACAGGGTTATCTACCTCAAGTCCGTACTCAAGGCCAACCAGGTAGTCGTCCAGGCCGTGGCCTGGGGCCGTGTGGACGGCACCGGTACCCGCCTCGGTCGTGACGTGTTCGCCCAGAATCACGGGAACCGTACGGCCGTAGAAGGGATGCTGTAGCGGTAGCTTAGCAAGCACTCGGCCCGGAAAACGGGCGACTTCCCGATAGCCTTCGAAGCCGTACCGGGCGCATGCCGTCTCAGCGAGCTCTGCCGCCAGCACGAGACCCTCGTCGGTGCCGGCGGGCTGAACGAGGACATAGTCGAGCTCAGGGTGTAGCGCGACAGCCTGATTCGCGGGCAGCGTCCAGGGCGTGGTAGTCCAGATCGGCACGCTGACCGACTTCAAACCGCTGCCGGCCGCCTCCATCCGCTGCAACGCCTCGTTGCTGTCCATCGCTTGGAAGCGGACGTCGATGGCGGGGGAGACTTTCTGTTCGTACTCGACTTCTGCTTCGGCCAGAGCCGAGCCGCAGTCGGCGCACCAGTGCACGGGCTTGAAGCCGCGAGCAATATGGCCGCGCTCGAAAATACGGCCGAGCGAACGCAGGATGTTCGCTTCGACTTTGTAGTCCATGGTCAGATACGGCTGTTCCCAGGCGCCAAAAATGCCGAGGCGCTTAAAGTCCGCCCGTTGCCCGTCGACCTGCTTGCTAGCGAAGGCGCGACACGCATCGCGGAACGCTTTGACCGACACCTTATGGCCGGCTTTGCCGATCTTTTGTTCCACCTTCAGTTCGATGGGCAAGCCATGGCAGTCCCAGCCAGGCACGTAAGGCGCATCGAAGCCTTCCATGCTGCGGGCCTTGATGATGATGTCTTTAAGGATCTTGTTGACTGCGTGACCGATATGAATGTCGCCGTTGGCGTAGGGCGGCCCGTCATGCAGAATGAACTTCGGCTGACCGGCACGCGCTTGACGCAATTTCCCGTAGAGGTCCATCGATTCCCAATGGGCGAGCCACTCAGGTTCTCGGTTGGACAGATTGCCCCGCATGGGGAAATCCGTTTTCGGCAGGTTCAGCGTGTCTTTGTAGTCAGTCACGTGGCAATCCCGTATCAGTATGTCGTCGCAGAGCAGAAGCCGTATGGCCACGCTTTGCGACTTAGCGTGGCGTCGTAAAGTGTTGCTGTTCGTTGGCGAAATAGCGGCGTACTTGTTCGGTATCCGCGGCAATCTGTTGCGTTAGCGCCTCTAGCGATTCGAAACGCTCCTCTTCGCGTAGGCGAGCGCAAAACTCCACTCGGAGATGGCGTCCGTACAAGTCGCCCTCAAAATCCAGCAGATAGACCTCCAGTAACGGTTGCTTGCCGTTAACCGTTGGGCGGTAACCGAGGCTGGCCGCACCGTTATAGACCTTATCAAGCCCATGTACGCGTACCGCGAAAATACCCGTCATCGGCGGATGGCGACCGCCGAACCCGATATTGGCGGTAGGGTAGCCGAGATTGCGGCCAAGTGCTTGGCCGCGGATGACGCGGCCGCTCATGCAATAGGGTCGACCCAATAAGTCGCCGGCAAGTTCCAACTCGCCGGCGGCTAAGGCCTCCCTCACCCGCGTGCTACTGATGCGTTGGCCGCTAGCAGCTACCGTACCCATCTGCTCCAGCTCGAAATCATGCTGTTTCGCCGCCTGCGCAAGCAACGAAAAATCGCCGCGCCGGCCCGCCCCAAAGCGGAAATCGTCGCCGACAAGAAGATAGCGAACGCCGAGCCCATCGATCAGAATGCGCTGGACAAACTGCTCGGCGGGTATACTCGCCAACGCGCCATCGAATCGCAGACATAGTACGCGTTCGACCCCGTGCTCTTGTAGTGCGTCGAGCTTATCTCGCAAACTCGTGAGCCGGCTCGGTGCGATATCCGGGCGAAAGAACTCCAGCGGATGCGGCTCGAAGGTAATGAGCGTGTTGACGCCGCCTAAACAGGCCGCCTGCGCTTGCAGTTGAGCCAGCATCGCCTGATGACCTCGGTGGACACCGTCGAAATTACCGATGGTAGCGACCGCGCCCCGATGTCGAGGGCGCAGATTGTGTAGACCGCGTATCAGCTCCATGCCCGGAAAAGCTCGCAAAACGATTGATTATAATGGTCTGACGCGCTTTTTAGGAGGGTGCAGGGGCCCGCAATGTTCGCCATGGCATCCGCAGCAGCGCCAAGCAGCCAAAATACAGCAGTACCGCTAAGCCAATCCAGCCGAGCAGATAACCGATTCGAAGCCATAAGGTACCCTCAAGCCACCACTCGACATTAGTGGCGGGGATTGCTAACAATGCGCCCATCGCTACTGTTGCAAAGCCGACTTTTGCCAATAGCCCCCACCAACCGGGGCTAGCGCGATACACACCGCTTCGACGGAGGCCGACGAGCAATAAAGCGGCATTCAGCGTTGCGGCGCAGGCTGTCGCGAACGCCAAACCAACGTGACCGACGCCGGAATCGCGTAACCACAGAACGGCGGCTATGCTGAGAATCATATTCAGCACCATACTGATTGCTGCGAATACGACCGGCGTTTTCATATCCTGACGGGCGAAATAGCCCGGAGCGGCGACTTTAACAAGAATGAAGCCGCTTAGCCCTAATGCGTAGGCAGATAAGCTCAGCCCCGCAGCGCGCACATCATAAGCAGTAAACTGCCCGTACTGAAAGAGCGTCGACAGAATCGGGGCCGATAACAGCACCAAGCCGACGGTTGCAGGGGCGGCGATAAGCACGACCCAGCGTAATGCCCAGTCGAGCGTGTTAGAGAATCGCTCTGGTGCCTTGCTTGCGAACTCGCTGGATAGGCGCGGTAAAATCACGGTTCCCAGCGCGACGCCAAAGATACCTAACGGAAATTCGACCATTCGGTCAGAGAAATACAGCCAGGTCACGCTGCCGGTGATGAGGAACGAGGCGAGAATGGTGTCGACCAACAGGTTGATCTGCGCGACGGAAGACCCAAAGATAGCTGGTCCCATCAAGCGCATGATCTTGCGAACGCCCGAATCTTTCCACCCCCAGCGCGGTCGTGTCAGCAGCCCGAGCTTGGCTAAGTACGGCAGCTGTAGCAGGAGCTGCAAGACGCCTGCCACAAGCACCGCTACCCCTAAAGCCTTGATGGGTTCGTCGGTAAACGGGCCCGACCACAAAGCGCCGGCGATGAGCGTCAGGTTAAGCAGTACCGGCGCGAAGGCCGGCGGCCCGAACTGTCCGTACGTATTGAGCACGCCGCCTGCACAGGCGACAAGGGAAATGAAAAGGATATAAGGGAACGTGTAGCGGAGGAGTTCTACCGCTAGTTCGTACTTATCCGGCTCATCGCTAAAGCCAGGGGCAAACGCACTGACCACCCAGGGCGCGCCCAGCATCCCTAATAGGGTAATAACAGTGAGCACCGTGCCCAGCACGCCGATCGTGCGGCTGACCAGTTGCCGCACCTCGTCTTGAGAGCGCTGCGATTTGTACTCCGCCAGAACCGGCACAAAAGCCTGCGAGAAAGCGCCTTCGGCAAACAGGCGGCGCATGAAATTCGGAATCTTGAACGCGACGAAAAAAGCGTCGGTCGCCGCGCTTGGGCCGAACACCGTACCAATAATGACATCTCGCACCAATCCGAGTATGCGAGAGAGAAAGGTCAGCGAGCCGAAGGTTGCGATATTCTGCAGTAGGCCTTTCTTCTTCATGAATTCCCATTATCAGCAACAGAAGTGGCGCGGAAGCCTCGCATCATACCCAGTTTCTCAGGGTTTTTCCTGCGAAAGCTATTGACAAAATGCGTCAATCTCTGCATATTACCCGCCTTTCGGCAACCATCGGTACTGCTAGGAGTTGAGCCTTGGCTAACATCGCCTCTGCAAAGAAACGCGCCCGTCAGGCGGAAGTCCGCCGCCAGCACAATCAGGCCCGTCGCTCCATGCTGCGGACC
The DNA here is from genome assembly GCF_003399765.1 of Alkalilimnicola ehrlichii. Lineage (GTDB taxonomy): Bacteria > Pseudomonadota > Gammaproteobacteria > Nitrococcales > AK92 > AK92. The sequence continues at coordinate 200,622 of NZ_NFZV01000005.1, forward strand.
CACATCAAGAAGGTTGTTCGTGCTATCGAGGCCGGTGATAAAGCGCAGGCTGAGGCGGCTTATAAGGCTGCCGTGCCGGTGATCGACACCATGGCTGGCAAAGGTCTTATTCATAAGAATAAGGCTGCGCGCCACAAGAGCCGTTTGAACGAACATCTCCGCAACATGCAAGGCTAAGAGTCTTTGCCTGATGCAAAACGCCGGAAATCGCCGCTGTTTTTGCTTTTTTGTTTTAGCGGGATAACTGTTTTGTTGTCTTTGCTGTTGGTGGTTAGAGGTTGTGCGCTTCGCGCGGCTTATTTAGAAGGCGGGGTTCCGCCCCCGCGCGGCAGCGCCAACGGGCAAGAGCAAGACCCTTCGATCCACGCTTTCCCAAATAAATAAGACCAAGCCAGTTAACAGGGTGCGGTTGTTTGGAAGCGCACAATCTCAACGCCGTGCCGCGAAGCGACCAGCAAACTCAAGCGGTAAAACGCATCGACAAATCAATCGCCCGAACGTGCTTGGTAAGCGCGCCGGTGGAAATATAATCGACCCCCGTTTCCGCTAACTGAGCCAACCTGTCAAGCTCAACGTTCCCCGATACTTCCAGTTTCGCTTGGCCTGCCGCGAGTTCGACGGCGCGACGCATGTCGTCCAGGCTGAAATTGTCCAGCATCACGACATCCGGCCCTGCCGTAAGCGCGTCTTGCAGTTCGCTAAGGTTTTCCACCTCGACTTCTAACAGCACCTTCGGATTCAGCTCCCGGGCGCGGCGAATCGCTGCGGTAACCGAGCCGGCCGCATGAATGTGGTTTTCTTTAATTAGGATGGCATCGAACAGGCCGATTCGATGATTGTGGCAACCGCCGCAACGGACCGCGTACTTTTGCGCGTGACGGAGCCCGGGTAGTGTCTTGCGCGTATCCAGTACCTTCGTATGAGTATGCGCTACGGCTGCCGCATATCGCGCGGCACAGGTGGCGGTTCCCGATAAGGTTTGTAGAAAGTTAAGCGCGGTTCGCTCGCCGGTAACCAGGCTGCGGGCCGGGCCTCGGAGGTGAAACAGGGCTTGGTCGGCTGCCGCCTGCGCGCCATCGTCGACTAACCAGTCGATGCTTACGCCGGGATCGAGCTGCCGAAAGACTTCGTCCACCCATGGCCGGCCGCAAATAACGGCAGGCTCGCGGGTGATGACGGTCGCTTCGGCCGCTTTGTCCTCGGGTATCAGGGCTGCGGTTAAGTCGCCGCTGCCGATATCCTCCGCGAGCGCTCGGCGTACATCGTCCCTGACACGGTCCTGGTCGATCATGGGTGTCCCCTCACCGTACTACTTGGCCGATCCGTCGTCGCGCTTGCTCGCAAGGGTGTGTTTCTCGCGATCGTACTGCTCTTTGAGTTCGTCCTTGATGCTGTGCTCCCACAGCGGAACCCCGACGAAATAGCCGGCACGGCCGATCATATGAGCGCCGATCGGTGCCGTCATAATGATGAACACGACGATGGCGATGGCACGTGCAATGATGGCGCCGTCGTCAAAGTAAATCGCCACCGCGGCAACCATCATGCCGGCGCCAAGCGCGCCGGCTTTGGTCGAGGCGTGCATTCGGGTGGGAAGGTCCGGCATGCGCAGCAAACCAAGAGCGGCTATGAGCATTAGTGCCGCACCGCCGAGTAAGAAAAAGCCAGTCAGAAACTCAATCATCGCGCGGGCCTCCTTTTTCCAGATAACGCGCGAAACCAACCGCCGCTAAGAAAGCCGTCAAGGCAAGCACGATGGCCACGTCCAGGAAATCGGCAACACCGGTCGCGACCGTATAAAGGGCGATAACGCCCACGGTTAGGGACGCCACCAACTCCAGTGCTACGACGCGGTCCGGCAGCGTAGGCCCTTTGACCAAGCGGATAAAGGACAGCAACAGAGCCAGTCCCAGAATAATAAAGCTAATTTGTATGGTCAGCTCGAACACGCCAAACCTCGGTTATCGCAATAGTTCAATGACCCGGCGCTCCAGGTTTTTGATGTCTTTCCGCAACTCTTCCTCGTTGTCGATGTACATCGCGTGGATGTAAAGCGTCTTTCGGTCCCCGGAGACATCGAGGCTGAGGGTGCCGGGAGTCACCGTTATCAGATTGGCCAGGATCGTGATCTCGGCGTCGGTCTCCGCATCCAGCGGTACGCCGATAACGCCCGGGCGCATGTGGTGCGAAGGCGTTATTACGTCATAGGCCACGCGAAGGTTCGACTTCAGCAAATCCCAGATGAAGAAAAAGATAAATCCGATGAACTTCGGAGTCTTGCTGAAATAACGGTCGAACTGGGGAGATCCCCGCTTGGTTAGACGGAGCACGACATAGGCCAGGACGAATCCCGCGACCAAATTGACCGCAGTGAAGGTACCCGTCAGGACAACCCAAGTAATAGCCAGTACAAGATTGGAAGCGAAGGCAATCACGGATTCTCTCCTAGCACGGCTTCGATATAAATGCGGCTATCTTCCAGTTGCTCGGCCGCCAGCATCGCCAGCTCAAAGACCGCCTCGCCGAAAATACCCATGAGCACTGCGATGGCAGCAAGCCCGATGATCGGCAGGTACATCAGATAAAGCGGTTGCCCCGGTTCTACCGGCGGCGGTGTTGGGGCGTTCTCCGGTGCCGCCTTCCAGAACGCTTCCGCCCAGATTTTGGTCATCGAGAACAGGGTTAGTAGGCCGACGGCCAAGGCGATACCCGTCACCACCCAAAATTGTAGGTCCAGAGCGCCTCGGACTAAAACGAATTTCGCGAAGAAGCCCGACAGAGGCGGTATGCCTGCCAGCGACAGGGCGGAGATCAAGAACAGCAACGACAACCAGGGGGCAGCGCGGTAAAGCCCGCCCAGTTCCTTGAGTTCATGGGTACCGCGTAGCCGATAGGAAACGCCGCTGACGAAGAACAGGTTAGTCTTCACCACGCTGTGGTGGAAGGTGTAAATGAGTCCGCCTGCGATGGCGAGTGGGCTCATAAGGCCTAGCGCAAGAATCATGTAGCCAATCTGGCTCACACTATGGAAGGCCAGAATGCGGCGGAACTCAAAGTGTGCAGCCGCACCCAGCACGCCCACCACCATGGTGATCGTACCGCCCCAGATCAGGATGGTTTGGATAAGCTCCGCATCCTGAGTAAAGATCAGAGTGAAGAAGCGGTACAGCGCGTATACGCCGACTTTTGTTAACAGCCCGGCGAACAAAGCGGAGACCGCTACCGGCGGCGTGTGATAGGACGCCGGCAACCAGAAAAACAACGGGAACGCCGCCGCCTTAATGCCGAAGCTGATCATGAACAGCATCGCGATGACGGTGATCAGGCCGGTATGCTCGGCATCGGCGTCGGCAAATTTCACTGCCAGATCGGCCATGTTGAGCGAGCCGACTAAGCCATACACCAAACCGATCGCCGTCAGCAGCACCGCCGAGGAAATTAGGTTGATGGTGACGTACTTGATCGCACCTTCCATCTGGGCCCGTTCGCCGCCGAGAATGAGCAGCGCAAACGAGGCGATCAGCAGCACTTCGAACCAAACGAAGAGGTTGAAAATGTCGCCGGTCAGGAAGGCGCCGCAGACGCCGGCGAGCAGCATATGCAACAGCGGATAATAACCAAACCGCTCATGGCCCTCGCCCATGGCGGCAAGCGAGTACACCGCGGCGGAAAATGCCATCAGCCCGGCGAGGAGCACCATGATGGCGCCGAGCAGGTCGCTGACCAGCACAATGCCGAACGGTGCCTGCCAGTCGCCGAGGGTGGTAACCAGAGGGCCTTGGTTCAGGGTGGCGAACAATAGCCAGATGCCGCTTGCCAACAGCGCACCGGTGCCGATAACGGCCAGCCAGCGCTGAGCCAGGCGCGAGCGCCAGACCGCGAGCGACAGGGCGCCGAAGAAAAGCGGGATCAGAATCGGAAGCGCGATCTCGGGTCTCACGTGTCGGTACTCTTCATTTGATCCAGGTCATCGGCCTTGACGATTTCGTACGCGCGGTGAATCAGCACCACGGCGAAGGCGAGCACGCCAAAGGCAATTACGATAGCGGTCAGGACAAGCGCTTGCGGTAGCGGGTCGGCCACACCGGGCGGCGGCACCTGGGCGCCTTCCGCGATCAGCGGCGGTGTGCCGCGGACCAGCCCGGCAGCGGTGAAAATCAAGAGATTGGCCGCGTTACTCAACAAAATCAGGCCAATCACCAGTTTGACGATGCTACGCCGAAGCATCATGTAGATGGCGGCGGCATAGAGTCCGCCGACGACATACGCCATTAACGGTTCCATCTCATTCCTCCGCTTCCGCCAGCGTCAGCACAATGGTCATGACCGAGCCGAGCACGACCATATACACGCCGAGGTCGAAGATGAGCGGGCTGCTCAGCTTCATTTCGCCGAAAATCGGCACGTAGACTTCCCACCACTGGGAGGTGAAGAAGGGCTCGCCCCGGACGAAGGTGCCGATCACGCCGCTCAAGGTGGCGATGACCAGGCCCAACCCGACCATGGTGCGCGGGTCCATGCGTAGTGCCGCCCGCGCCGCCGAACTGTCGAAAGCGAACAAATACAGCGTGTAGCCGGAAGCACCGACCAGCCCGCCGATAAAGCCACCGCCCGGCAGGTCGTGGCCGCGCAGCAAAAGAAAGATCGAAAACAGCACGAGCAGGGGTAATAGCACCCGCGCCGCCGTACTGAGGATCAGGGACGGCATGCTGGTCATTTCTTATACTCCTCCGCGCGGAATTTGATCATCGCGTAGACGCCGATGGCCGCCAGCGCGAGCACGAAGATCTCGCCCAGGGTGTCGAGCGCCCGGAAGTCCACCAGAATCACGTTAACGATGTTGCGTCCGTGCCCCTCCGGCTCGCTGTTCTCGACGAAGAATTGCGAGATCGGATCGTGCAGTTGTAACTCGGTGGCGGTGAGCAGCAGTAATGTGAACAAACTGCCGACGGCTACCGCCACCACCGCATCGCGCATCCGCGCCGCAGTGCTGGAGAGGTCCAGGAACTCGGGCAGGCGGAACAGCACCAGCACGAGCAGGAGGACGGTCAACGTTTCGACCAGCACTTGCGTGATACCGAGGTCCGGCGCGCTAAATAGGACGTAGACCAGGGCGACACCGAAGCCGACTACGCCAACCGAAACCACGGCACCCAGACGCGAGTGGGTGGTTGCGGCGACCACCGCCGCCAGCACGATCAGAATGGCGATTACCGCTTCGATGAACTGCACTCCGACAAAGTCGAACAGCAGTCGCGGCTCGTAGCCGGTGAACAGGGTGTAACCGACCAGCCCGATCAACGTGGCGAGAATGGTCAGCAAGTAGTAGCGCAGGTAGCCGTTTTGCAGCACCCGCGTTTGCCACTGGGCGGTCCAGTTCATGCCGTCCAGCGCTTTTTCGTAGCCGCGCTCCGGTCCGTAGGCAAAGACCTTATCCAGCCACAACAGGCGGGCACGAATCGCATCCCAGCCGAAGAACAACAAGACGCCGACGGCAATGCTGGCGATGCTCAGCATCAACGGCAGGTTAAAGCCGTGCCACAAGGTTAGGTAGAAGGATTCGTACTCGCCGTAAACGCTGGTCACGGCCGCCGACAGGATGCCCCGTTCCGGCAGGAACGGCAGCAGACCGCAAAGCAGGCCCAGGGTGGCCAGTGTGGCCGGGCCGATCCACATGGCAAAGGGAGCTTCATGCGGTTTGCTCGGCGTTTCTTTGCGGGCGCCGAAGAACGGGCGCAGCGCGATGACGCCGCCAATCGCGACTCCGAGCATGGCCGTGGCTACCGTCAGCACCAAGAGGAAGCTGGTGAGGTAGTTGGACTCCAATACCGCTTCGAACAGCATTTCCTTGGCGATAAAGCCAAACAGCGGGGCAATGCCGGCCATCGACAAGGCAGCCAGAATCGCCGCATAGGTTGTAATCGGCATGATGCGCGCGAGGCCGCCCATCTTGGTGATGTCTTTAGTGCCGGTGGAGTGATCCAGCGAGCCGGCCACCAAGAATAGCGAAGCCTTGTAGAGCGCGTGGGCGAGCAAGAAAGTCATCGCCGCACCGATCGCAAGCTCGGTGCCGATACCGATCAGCATGGTCAGCGTGCCGAGCGCCATCAGTGTGGTGTAGGCGAGAATCTTTTTGATCTCGGTGCTGCGATAGGCGAGGAACATGCCGGTGAACATGGTCAGCGCACCGAATAGTGGCAGGATGGTGTGCCACAGCTCGGTCTCGCCCAGGCTCGGATTGAGGCGGGCGAGCAAGTATACGCCGGCTTTCACCATGGTGGCCGAGTGCAGGTAGGCGCTTACCGGCGTCGGTGCGGCCATCGCGTTCGGTAACCAGAAGTGCAGCGGCACTTGCGCCGACTTCGAGAAGGTACCGATCAGGATCAGAATCAAAATGCCGGTGTACAGGCCGCTGTCGCGGATGACGTCGCCGTTGTTGAGAATCTCGGAAATCTCGTAGGTGCCGGCAACGCTGCCCATGAGGATCAAACCGGCCATTAGCGCCATGCCGCCGCCAACCGTGACCAATAAGCCCTGTAAGGCCGATTTGCGCGATTTGAGCTGCTCGTGGTGATAGCCGATCAGCATGTACGAGGTGATGCTGGTCAACTCCCAGAAGACAAACAGGGAAATCAGGTTGTTGGATAGCACCAAACCCAGCATCGACGCCATGAAGGCGAGGATGAAAATGTAAAATTTGGGCAGGTCGCGATCGCCGTGGAGATAGCTTCCCGCATAGAGCAGGATGAAGGTGCCGATGCCGCTGATCAGCAGCGCGAACATCAGGCTTAAACCATCGAGCAGGAACGACAGCTGGATGTCGAGCGACGGTATCCAATTGTAGCTCACCAGCACCTGGTCGCCTGCCGCTATTTCGGGCATGAAGCTCGCGAAATAAACGGTAAGCCCGGCGGGCAAGAGGGCGAGCGCCCAGTTAATACGACCTTGCAGCAGCTTATAGAGCCAGGGGACGGCGGCAGCCAGCAAGAAACCTGACAGAACGGCTAACAGCATGGGTTCCGGGATTCCTTTTGCGTGTCGGGCTGATGGCCTGCAGCGAGTTGTTACTCCAAGACCTCAGCCATTCGCTGAAACGGGAGAACAAGTCCGCTCGGCGGTCGCAGCGTGCCGGCTCCTCGGAGCCCCCCGATTCCCGCTCCAGTCATACGACAGCGAGCCCGATTCCTTGTGGTTTTCGGTGGCCGGGGCGCGTTGGTGTTCTCAGCAGGCTGCTTGCGCCGGTATGGGCCGTTAGGAAACTCGTTTAAGGTTCCCTAGATCGAGTGCGCAAGATAGCGAAGGGGAGGCCGAAAGGCAAGCGTTCCAACAGCTCCTAACCTATGAAAAACCGCGTCCTGGCGCCGTTTTGAGGCGGTTACTCTTATTATATAGGGCGGCTTAAAGTGCCATGAAAAAAAAGTCGATAGGGTTTAACAAAAGGCGAAATGCGCTTAGCTTGCGGAGCATGTTCCGGTAGTGAGGGGGCGGCGAACGCGCGTGATTTTTGCCGGGACCTGAGCGCTGGGGGGAGGCAATATCAGTTTGAAGGGTGTGCTTAAAAAGGGCGCCGCAGCGCCCTTTCTATCACGCTTAAATCAGCCTGGTTTAGGCAATGGTGATGCTCTCGTCCAGGTATACGTCCTGAATGGCATGCAGCAGTTTGATGCCTTCCGGCATCGGCCGTTGGAAGGCTTTGCGGCCGGAGATCAGGCCCATGCCCCCTGCGCGTTTGTTGATCACTGAGGTGCGGACAGCTTGCGCCAGGTCGCTTTCGCCGCTGGACCCGCCGCCGGAATTGATCAGGCCGGCCCGGCCCATGTAGCAGTTGGCGACCTGCCAGCGGTTGAGGTCGATTGGGTTGTCGCTGGTCAGTTCGTCGTATACGCGCTTATGGGTTTTGCCAAACCCGACGGCCGTATAGCCGCCGTTGTTTTCAGCCTGTTTCTGCTTGACGATATCGGCGTTGATGGTGGCCGCCAAGTGGTTGGCCTGCCCGGTCAGATCCGCCGAGACGTGATAATCGGTACCGTCTTTGTTGAAGGCGTTGTTACGGGTGTAGGCCCAGAGAATAGTCGCCATTCCCAGTTCGTGCGCCAGGGCGAAGGCGTCGGTGATTTCTTGAATCTGCCGGCGAGACTCCGGCGCTCCGAAGTAAATCGTGGCGCCGATGGCGGCCGCACCCATATCGAATGCTTGCTGTACGTTGGCGAACAAGGTCTGGTCATGCATGTTCGGGTACGTCAGCAACTCGTTATGGTTGATTTTGACGATGAACGGAATCTTGTGTGCGTAGCTGCGGGCAACCGAGCTTAGTACGCCGAGCGTGGAGGCCACTGCATTACAGCCGCCTTCCAGCGCGAGTTTGACGATGTTTTCCGGATCGAAATATTCCGGGTTGGGGGCGAACGATGCCGCACCCGAGTGTTCCACGCCCTGGTCCACAGGCAGAATCGACAAATAACCGGTGCCCGCTAGCCGGCCGGTGTTGAACATGGCTTGCAGATTCCGCAAAACGCCGGGTTTGCGATCTTTTTGTGCCACTACTTCGTCGATATAATTCGGGCCGGGCAGGTGAATCATGCTGCTGGGAATGCCTTCGCAGCGGTGCGTCAGCAGAGATTCCGCCTCGTCGCCCAGCAAGGATTGAATATCCGTCATTGTCATCCTCCGTTCGTCAAAAATCGTCCGCTTCGGGAAAGGGGTGTTAGGCTGCCGAAAGGGTCGCGGCGAGTCTTCGAGGCGTTTCCCCCTGCTCGTCCACGCTCTTTATCCAGCAGCCAACTATTCCGAAATCGCGGGCGATTATAGAAGTTTTCCTCATGTAGGGACATAGTGGGGTATAGTTCAAAAAACACTAAAAAATAATTGTTAATGACGGCCTTGTAGTGCAGTATGTGATGTTGGCACTCGTTCTCGAGTGCCGATACGGCGGCCTGGGGGGAGGTTGCGGTACTGCTATAGTTAATTAACGGTTCCGGCACACGTCGGAGTGTGCAGACTGCATCACGGCGCAGGTGAGGGGGCATCGATGAGCTCCGATAATAATAACGTCGTTTACCTCGAACAGACAGATAAAGCCCAGCCCGGTGCGCTCCGGGATGTCTACGATCAGCTTCGGCAGCATGGACTAAAGCGCCTTGCGGCCATGTTGGCGCATATGCTTGATAAAGCCGACGATGCGCTGTTCGACTTCGCCGAAAAGGGCGAAGAAGAAGGCGAGCGCAGCCGATTTTGGACGCCATGCGTCAATTACGGCTGAAACGGCGCGAGTTGGAAGAGGGCTTTCAGCGCGAGTTGCTTGCCTGTTTCCGCAAAGCGCTGGCCGCTCCGACAAAACGTACCTCGGCTCTTAGCCTCGATGAGTCCGAGCTTTCCTTGCTCGATAACGAAACCTTAGAGCTTGATTTGGCGGTCGAAGGGATGATCGGCAGATCACGTACGCGCACCGCCTTGCCGCGCTCCCAGCTACAAATGCGTTTGGATTATCTGCTCAGAGACCAGCAGATCAACGACGATAATAACCCTTTCGATCCACAACAAGTCTGTCGCGCCTTTCGTCAGGCCGCTGCTGTTCTTGAGCTGGATATCAAGTCGCGCTTGGTTATCTTCAAGTTGTTCGAGCGCTATGTCGCTAGCCAGTTGCCCGGCCTGTATGAAGAGGTTAATCAACGCCTTATCGAACATGGCGTACTGCCGGGCCTTAAGCACGGCATTGAAATCAAACCGTCGGCACCGCCTACCGCATCTTCGCATCACAGTGGGTCGGTAGCTATCGAGCAGGGCGAACTGGCGGAGGCCTTGCATCAGCTTTTGGCGGGGCAGAAGTACGGCGGTGCGCCGGCGGGCAGTGGACGGGTAGCGGTTATCGCCAGCCGGAAGCGAGCTTACAAGATGTGATTGGTGCATTGTCTATGTTGCAGCGGCAACAAGGCGATGCGGATGTAGATTTAAAACCGGTTCTTGCTCAGACGTTACAGCGGCAAAGCGGAGAAGTCAGAGCGTTGGGGCGTCCTGAAGACGATACCATCGATATTGTCGAGATGCTGTTCGATGCGATTCTCGACGACCCTCACCTCGCGCGCTCTATCAAAGCGCTCATCGGGCGTTTGCAGATTCCAGTCATTAAAGTTGCGCTATTGGACAGGGCTTTTTTCGGCAAACGGAAGCATCCGGCGCGAGCCTTGATCAACGAGCTGGCGCAAGCGGCGCTAGGGTGGAGCGAGCCGACGCATGTGGAGCGTGATCCGCTGTATCGCCAGGTCGAGTACACGGTTGACCGCATACTGCGCGAGTTCAGCGACGATATCGGGTTGTTCGAGGAGTTGTTGCAGGAGTTCCGCCAATTCTGCGCGGAGGAGCGCGAGCGAACGCGGCTGATCGAAGAGCGTACTCGGCAGGCGGCAGAGGGTAAAGCTAAAGTCGATGTGGCTAAAAGCTTGGTCGATAGCGAGTTGCATGTCCGGCTAGGGATGCACAATCCGCCTGAAGTGGTCAAGGTCTTGCTGAAGGAGGCCTGGGCTAAAGTCCTTTTTATTACCTGTTTGCGGGAAGGCGGCGATAGCGACGTATTCCAGCGACAGCTTGAGGTCGTCGACCGCTTGCTCTGGAGCCTGGAACCCAAGGCGACTGCCGAAGAGCGTAAGGAGCTGCTCGGAGAAATTCCCGGTTTGTTGCATGACTTGCGCGAGGGCTTGAACGGCATTCTTTATAACCCCTTTGAGATGGCTCGCTTGTTTAAAGCCTTAGAGACTGAGCACGTGCGTTGCCTTACGGCTTCGGGTCAGCCTGGGAGTGGGGCGGTTGCGGACAGCGCGGCGACTATTAGGCCGGCGCCGGAGGAAGATAAGCCTACCGCCGGGGCGGATACGGAAGCGGTTGTCGATGAGGCTGAGCCTTCGCTACCGGATTCGCAGACCAGCGAGAATCTTCAGCGGTTGCGGGATGTAACCATCGGCACTTGGTTTGAATTTGTGCACGATAATGGTAGTCGGGTCCGTGCTAAGCTATCCGCTAAGCTGAACGAAGGGGAGCGCCTGATCTTCGTCAACCGGGCAGGGTTCAAAATGGCCGATAGAACTTTGCCGGAGATGGCGGCTGATTTAGAGACGGAGCGGGCCTTCATTCTCGATGACAATATGTTGTTCGACAAAGCCTTAGAGGCAGTGGTCAGTAACCTTCGGGATATGCGGGCAGACCGCTAACGCCCGTGCGGGCAGGGTAAGGTCGCTGCTCTCGGTTTCCTTCCCGGTTCAGCGGTAGTCTATGCGAATGCTAATCCGAAGAACGTCTGCTGTCGGTAGGCGGAGCCTGATCAACTGGTAGGAAAGTCGAGCTTTATGCTGTTGTTGCGGAAAGTGGTCCGTTTGCCGTTAGCGTTTCTTTGGCTGCTCGTCGGTGTGCTGTGGATTCGCGGTGCGCTACTGTGGGATCGCCTGCGCGGACGGCCTCGGTATCAAGGCGCGGCTCGTTGCGCGCAAGCATGGTGGTGTCGCGGTTTGTGCCGTTTACTCGGTATACGCGTTCAAATAGAAGGCGAGTCGCTAGCAGCCGGGCCGGTACTTGTCGTCGCTAACCATATTTCTTGGCTGGATATCCCGGTTTTCGCCGCCTATTGGCCATTAGCTTTTTTGAGTAAGTCGGAGGTTCGCCGCTGGCCTTTGGTTGGAGGTGTGGCGAGCGGCCTTGGTACCTTGTATATCGAGCGTGGCGAACGGGATGGTGCTGCGCGTGCCGCCGAGCGGATGCGGGAGCGCTTAGCCGCTGGCGAGCGCGTTTTATTTTTCCCCGAAGGTACGACGAGCGAAGGCTTTGGGTTATTGCCGTTTCGGCCTCGTTTACTGCAAGCGGCGTTGGATGCCGGGGCTGTGGTTCAGCCGGTGACGATTCGCTATACGGATGCTGACGGCACGATTAGCCGCTTGGCGCCTTTCATTAACGACACGCCGCTGATTCGTCATACGCTACGGCTGGCCGGCCAAGCCAGGATGAATGTGCGCATTCATGTTGGGCAGCCGATCGTAACCTTAGGCAAAGGACGAACCGACGTAGCGCGAGAAGCTCGGGCTGCGATGGCGGCATCGCTCGGGCTTGACGAGTTTGATGATGTGCCGGTCAAGACGGTGAGTCAGGCATCGTAAGCTAAACGGCAGCCGGAGAAGAGATAGCGCTTTTCGGGCGTGTGGAAATTTCGAAAACTGGCACATCCCCGGAGTATTTCTTCGCTGTATCGACTCCCGCCGCGTAACACGTAATGCCGTCCGTCGAACCAGGGGGTGGAATACCCCGCATAAGGAAAGCTGCGAAAGCCAGGATAAGGATGAAAGCGGTTAGCGCACCACTCCCACACTTGGCCGACCGATGCCATTCCGCCCGTCCGTAGCGCTGCTTCCCATTCGTATTCGTGCGGCAGGCGTCCGCCGGCCCAACGGGCGAAGGTTTCGGCTTCAAACCAGCTAAGCCCGCAAACAGGCGCCTCGGGCTGTAAAGCCTGCATTCCGTCCGGGCCGATTTGCCGCCATGCGCCATCGCGACGACGCCATAGACCGGGGGCTTGCGCACCGGAGCGCGCGAGCCATTCGCGACCTGGGGCGGACCATTCTCGGGGCCGTTGATACATCCCAGCCTCTATGAACATAAGGTATTCGCCGTTGGTGACGGGGCGGCGGGCGATTCGGCAACCGTTCAGCCGTACGTCTCGCTGCGGTTGCTCGTTGTCGAATACGCTTTCGGTCGAGCCTATGCGGTAATGGCCTTGCCGCAAGGAAATGCCGCTACCCGGTAACCAAGTCGGTCTTTGGGAGCTTTTCGCGCTATGGGTTACTGTGGCCAACGCGGGGGGCAGGTCGTTTGGCGCGTTGTCAGGCGATTTCTGGTATTGCGCCTGGGCAAGTGCCATTCGCATGGTTTCCAGATGTTGGGCGTGGTGTTCGCATAGGAAGCGGACGATGTAGGCATCTTGTGCAAGAGGGTGAGAAAGAGGGCCGTTTGCTAACAAGGCGCGATGCTCCGCCTGTTGCGCTTGCGACCAGGCTAACAGCGTGTCGCGCAGCGGTAAGCGAGCCCCGCGCCGTGCCTTCGGTGCGCGGTCCGGGAAATATAACTCATCCAGCTCGGTCGGCACTGCAAGATCAAGTAGGCATGCTTTGATCCAGTGTGCTTCGATAAACACACAATGCGCTAAATGCCAGCCCAAGGGGCTGAGGTCGGGGTGGAATTGACGATACAGCCACTCGTCGGGTTGCGCGGAGGTAAGCTCAAGCAGCCGCGCTTGTAGTTCCGCCAACCGAATTAGCGCCGTTTCCCATCTCATAGCTCGGTTAACAAGGGAGGCTCGTCGGGGTCGAGTACCAGCAGATGATGGGGCGGCAAAGGGCGCCAGAACTCGGAGTCCGTCAACGGCTCCGAGGCTACCACCTGAGCACCCGGGAACTGATCGTCGTCGGTCGTGTAATACAGGCTGGGGCATTCCGCTGCGATCGCGTGGCGGAGCGCATACACCCGTCTGCCATCGCTGATGACTACGTTTAGCAATAAGGTTTCCGCTTCCAGCCATCGGTTAAGTTGCTGACAAAGCCGGCGGAGTGCTTCCTCCAGAGAGACTTCCTCGTCCTCGCGATAGAATTGACGCAGGCAGGCGAAAAGATATTCCGAGTCGGTGTTGCCGTGAATGCCGGCTTCGATTTCCGGCAGCATCCAGCGTCGCATTAAAACCCGTGCGCGCTCGGCAAACGGTGCTATAAATCCGTTATGAAAGAAAATCAGCTCCTCGTCCATGAACGGTTGGGTGTTGGCCAGCCCGGTGGTGAAAGGATCGGTGGCGCTACGCACATAGGCGAGCCATAACGGCTGTTTAAGGCTACGCGCTAGGAAAGGAAGATTGCTGTCAGACCACATCGGTTGAGTTTGCCGATAAGCGCTAGGTTGATCGCGATCGTCGAACCAACCGATGCCGAAACCGTCGGCATTCATCAGCGCCGTACTCATTTCGCGCGGCTGCCAACTTTGTTTTAGTAGGCTATGCGACGGTTGCAGTAGAAAAGGCTCTAGTAGCAATGGGGGCCGAGATAAGCAGCAATGCGACACACGGTACGGTTCCTCTTCCTATTCTGGGCTGCAAAATGATGTGGGGACGAGCCGATGCTTTGGAAGAACCGGCGGCGTCCCTACTTCCAGGGAATTAACTGGAGGCTCCCAAGCATATTTGCTGTATGTCGGCGACAAGCTGCTTAGGCTAACGACCCCGCAGAGATGCTAAGTTTCTCGTTCCGGGCAAGCAGTGCTCGGTATCCTCTTAATCCTAGTAAATCGTTTAGCAAACAAAAGCAAGGTGGCAGGGATGGCTATCGGCAATTTTAGTTTGAATACAGAAATGGTTGAGGCGACCGACGATCGTTTCAGATGTATCCGGCTGCCGCCGGTGCGGCCGCCGTTGAGTATGGCGGCGAGGTGGCCGGCGGATTGTCGGCTTCGCCGCGTAGCGTACCTTCCAAGTACTTTTACGATGCGCGCGGCTCGGTGTTATTCGACCGGATTTGTCATACTCCGGAATACTACCCGACACGTACGGAAGACCGCCTATTGGCCGAGTCTGCGGCATCGATCGTTCATTATGCGAGGCCCGAGCACATTATCGAACTGGGTAGCGGAACATCGCGCAAAACCAGGCACTTGTTCGATGCTTGCGAAAAAGCCGAGCAAGCGGTGCATTACTGGCCGTTGGATGTCTGCGCGGAAATGCTGACCGACGCCGGTCTTGCCTTGCTAGCCGATTATCCTTGGTTAAGTATCACGGCGTTGGAAGCCGATTATTTGGCGGGCTTGGACGCATTGCCGGTAGCGGCCGGACGACGGCTGTTCGTGTTTTTAGGCGGCACCTTGGGTAATTTCGAACAGCAGCAAGCGGCTTGCTTTCTTCGCGAGTTGCGCGGCCTAATGGCCCCGGACGATTACTTGTTGTTGGGGCTCGATCGGGTAAAAGAGCCGTCGGTTCTGAAAGCGGCGTATAACGATGCGGCCGGTGTGACCGCCGAGTTCAATCTCAATATGTTGCATGTCCTAAACCGGGAGCTAGGCGCCGATTTCCCGGTCGATCGGTTTCGTCATCGAGCCGTTTATAACCGCCAAGCCGAGCGTATTGAGATGTACTTGATTGCTACCAAGGCCGTGGCGGTTTCGGTCGCGGCCTTGGGTGGGGTCTACCGCTTCGAGCCGGGCGACCGCTTGCTTACCGAAATCAGCCAGAAGTATTCTGGCGAGCGATTGGCCGCCTTGATGGCAGAGGCAGGCTTAGCCGAATGCGCGCATTTTACGCCGCCAAACCGTTACTTCTCGCTGCTATTGCTTAAAGCCGCCTGAGCGACCGCCGGCCAATGCTGCGGAAACGTCTCGGTAGTGGCGCTACAGTTCGATCGTCAGGCCGTCGTAGGCAGGGCGGACGTCGGCTGGCAAAGCATGCGGATGTTCCTGCAGATAGTTATCCAGTTCATGGCCGATATGGGTCAGCAGCGTTTGGTGCGGACGAATTAACGTGTGAATGGCCAATGCTAGATCGAGATCGTTGTGGTTACGGGGAGGTGTCTGCCGTGGCGGCTCGCTAGCGTCGATAACCAGCAGGTCGATTTCCTGGGCGGCGAGGAATTCGCAGCTTACCTCGGGTAAGCCAACGGTATCGGTTAGGTAGGCGATGCTGCGCTCGCCGTAGCGAAGATAATAACCAAGCGCCGGCCTGGAATGATAAAGCTTAATCGGTGTGATAGAGAAACCGCCGATCTGCAAAGGCACAAAGGCCTGAGCGCGGTGGGTGAAGTCGAAGATGCCGGGGTGTTTGTAAAGATCGTCGGCCCCTTTGGCATCGTTTGGGGAGATGACGGGAATCGGCTCGTGCACGCCCCAGCGGAGTCGAAACAAGCCCTGCACGTGATCCATATGGTAATGAGTCAACAAAATGGCTTGTAGCGTCCCGGCGGGAAAACGTTCGTCGAGATCGGGTAGCCCGGCATCGAGCAGGAGGTTGTCCGTTTCCGTTTCCAGAAAAGCCGAGCAGGCGCGGCGCCGGTAAGCCGAGTCCTGGCGCGCGCGTGCGCAGGCCGGACAGTTACAGCCGTATACGGGAACACCGGCGGCATTGCCGCTGCCGAGAATGGTTAATTGCATTCCTACGCCTCTGACTTTTGCTGCGGAGTGATCGAGCAGAAGATCGGTAAGCTCGACCGTGGCGGCGCGTTGTCGATAGCCGCCTGACTATTTCCCTCTCATAGCATCGGTCATTGGCAAATAAAGATAAACGAATTACGTCTTAAAAATTGAAGAAGAAGTGGCACATCCTTGTGCCGCAATAAGTGCTTCCGCGTCTTTAGAAGTTATAGATCATACCCAGAGACAAACCGCTGGCCGTTTCGCCGTCGGCTGCGGCGGTGCCGCCGCTACGAGCCTGGCGGTATGGGTCGGCGTTTTGGAAGTCGTCGTTCGACGTGAACGCGTAGTTAGCGTACACGGTAAAGTTGCTGGCCAAACGGTGATCGACGCCTAGGGCCACCATGGTGGCGTCGGCATCGTCCACATCTGCATCCAGCAGGTAGGCTTGTGCCTTCAGATTGGTCAGTCCGAGGTTGTAGCGGACGCCAACACCGTACATGTTGTCGGTGCGGTCGTCGTCGACGTCGGCCTGCTGTATTAAGCCTGTGAAGCGCAATGCACCTAGATCGTAAGCAGCGGCGAAACGCACGGCGCTGAGATCCTCGTCCGGGCTGTTGTGCTGTTCGTAGGCAATCGCCGCATACAGCGCCCCGTTGCGATAGGTGCCGGAAACGCTGATGGCGTCGTTATCGTTGTCATCGGTGCCGCCGGCATTATCGGTGTTGGTCGAGTATTGAACATCGGCGAAGAAGCCGGCCATGTTCGGCGTCCGGTAGTGGATACTGTTGCGGAAACGCTCGTCGAACCGCACCGTGCTGCGGGTGATGTTGCGGGCGTCACCGACTTGGTCGCCGAACAGGTCGACGCGGCTACGCAGCGTCTTCAGCGGGGTGTCGAACTTACCCAGACGCACCATGCCAAAATCGCCTTCGATACCGGCAAAGGTATCGCGGCTGGCAATTTCGCCGCCTTGTGTGTCGAAGCGGATTTCCGACTCGATCTGATAAATACCGCGTAAACCGTAGTCCAGGTCGTGCTTGCCACGGAAGCCCAGGCGGCTGGAATTGCTGGAAACGTTCACGGCGCTGTCGTCACCGTTGTCGAGGAAATCGACGGACAGGTGGGCGCGGCCGTAAACGTCGACGTCCGCACTCGCAACAGCGGGTGCGAGCAGTGCGGCTGCGGAGGCAAGGGCCATAATCTTGCGGTTCATAACGCTTTTCCTTTCTTTTGCCAGGGTTAGTACGCCATCTGACTTTAATCTTCGGGTTCAGAGCGTCTCCCTCGGCCCCTGGCGGTGTTGCGCCTCTCGCCAAGGGAGTCGCGCCATTGACTGCGAGACGCTCCCTGCGGGCGAGCCTGCGCACCAATACCGCGAACGCGCACAAGCTCGCTGAATCCGAAGATTGAAGTCAGATGGCGTACTGTTTACAGGTCGGCCTCGGCCGATGTCTGTCGAGCTGGCAAGATGCCGTTGCAGCGTTACAGTTTCGGGTCAAAAATGAGAAGATTTCCTGACAGAGCGCCTTGTTGCTGTCATTAAACTGTCACGTCCGTGAGATCTAATGGCAGCACGTTACATGACGGAGCCACCGAACAAGACGCTAGGCTTGTTCTGAGAATTGTATTCGTAATAGGCGATTAACTCATGGCGGTAAAAGTTTTAATCATTGAAGATGAGGCTGCCATTCGCGACATGGTTGCGTTGGCGCTGGCCCGGGAAGGTTACGAGGCGCATCAGGCAGAGTCGGGAGAGGAAGGTTTCTCGTTGCTAAACGAGGTCGTTCCGGATCTGATTTTGCTGGATTGGATGCTGCCGGGCATGAGCGGCGTCGACTTCGCAAAGCGGATCAAGAAAGACCCGCTGTGTCGGGATATCCCTATCATCATGTTGACGGCGCGCGGCGAGGAAGAGGACAAAGTCCGCGGCTTGAGCGTGGGCGCGGACGATTTCGTGACCAAGCCCTTTTCTCCTCGCGAGCTGATCGCTCGCATCAAAGCGGTGCTGCGTCGTGCGTCGCCGATGGCGGCCGATGAGGTTGTGGAAGTAGACGGCTTGGCGCTCGACCCGGTTAGCCATCGGGTGCGCGCCGAGGAAGGCAGCCTAGATCTCGGCCCTACCGAGTTCAAGCTCTTGCATTTTTTATGACGCATCAGGAGCGTGTCTTTACCCGCGGGCAGTTACTCGATAACGTGTGGGGCACTAATGTCTACGTCGAGGAGCGCACTGTGGACGTTCACATTCGCCGTCTTCGCAAGGCTCTCGCCGTCAGCGGTCACGACCGCTTGGTGCAAACCGTCCGGGGGGCCGGCTACCGGTTCTCTGCTAAGCCGTGATTCCTTATAACCCCTGGCCAGGCGTCCTTCTCCGGTGGGGTTTGCTTACCGCCGGTTTGGGCGTGCTCGGCTACCTTGTCAATCAACTGTTTCTGGTGCTGTTCTTAGGAACGCTGATTTACTTGGGATGGCACCTGAGTAATGTTGCCCGGCTTGAGTTCTGGCTACGCACGGATCGTCGCTTTGAGCCGCCGCATGGGCGTGGCTTATGGGAAGACATTTTTAACCATATTTACCGCTTGCAGAAACATCACCGGCAACGTCGTCGGCGCCTTATCGAAATGCTGCAGGCGTTTCGGGAATCGATCGACGCAATGCCGGATGCCGCTGTCGTATTGCGGGACGATGGCGAAATGCAGTGGTGGAACTCCGCGGCGGAGCATTTGCTGGGTTTGAAATGGCCGAAGGATGCTGGGCTGCGCCTGGAGAACCTATTCCGTAACCCTGAGTTCTCCGAGTTTATTCAGCGTACTTACGATAAACCCGAGCCGATTCGCTTGCCGTCGCCCGTCAACGAATCCATCGTCCTTGATATTCGCTTGGTCCCCTATGGGCGCAATCAGCGCTTGTTACTCGGCCGTGACGTTACGCGCCTGCAACGGCTAGAATCGATGCGGCGAGATTTCGTGGCTAACGTTTCGCATGAGCTACGTACGCCGTTGACGGTCATTCAAGGTGTGTCGGAAACCTTAGTCGAAGCCGATTTGGAGGCCGCCGACCGGCACGGTTTGGAGCTGATTCAACAGCAGGCGCAACGAATGGGGCGCCTGGTGGAGGATTTGTTGCAGCTGTCTCGATTGGAAACCAGTAGCCGGCCGGCAGACGTGGCCCCCGTAGACGTGCCGGCTATGCTGCACTCGCTGCGCCGTGAAGCCGAAACCTTGAGCGGAGATCGCGAGCATTTCCTACAGTTGGATGTGCGTACTCAATGTCAGGTTTTAGCGGACGAGGGCGAGTTGCGTAGCGCGTTCTCCAACCTGGTTTTCAATGCAGTCAATTACACGCCTCCAGGCGGGGCCATTACCTTAAAGTGGTGGTGCGATAAGGACGGCGCGCATTTCTCCGTTACCGACACCGGTATCGGTATTCCCGCTAAGCATATCCCCCGGTTGACCGAACGGTTTTACCGGGTCGATAGAGGGCGTAGCACTAAAACCGGCGGGACGGGGCTTGGGTTGGCTATCGTAAAGCATATTCTGCAACGCTACGACGCGCGTTTAGCGATTGAGAGCAAGCCGGGTGTCGGTAGTACCTTTAGTTGCCATTTTCCCATTCCCATGTGTTACCAAGATGCCGCCGCTAGTCGGGCGGGGTAGGTGCTTCTTGTCGGCGTAAGATTCCCAACCGTTGCGGTATCTTGAGATCCTAGTGGCCTGTGAAAAACGCCGTTGTCGCCGAGCGTTCTCGACGGCCATCGGGTTGGTCTTGCTTGTGTGTTCGGTAACTTTAATCTTTGCTTAACGCTACATGGACTTGTCACGTTGCTTTCACTGTTCTGTCATCTATCGCTCCTATAGTGAGCACCGTCGTCGGGCAGGTGACTAACGTAAGCCGCCCACTATCGATGAACCAACGCTCAGTTAAGGAGTGCGTGAAATGACGCGGAAAATAATGACCGGCCTCGCTGCAGCGGCGCTGATGTTCAGTGCGGGGGCGGGGCAGAACGCGTTCAGGTTGATGCGAACCTGCCCGTGTATTCTGAAGTGTCCGGCGTATCCGGCAGCCTAAGCTCGATGGGTTCCGATACCCTGAATAACCTGATGACTCTGTGGGCAGAAGAGTTCAACAGCTTCTATCCGAACGTCAACATCCAGATTCAGGGCGCCGGCTCTTCCACTGCGCCGACGGCGTTAACCGAAGGTACCGCCAACTTCGGTCCGATGAGCCGGGCGATGCGCGACAGCGAAATCGCAGCGTTCGAAGCAGCTCACGGCTATCCGCCGACGCTGGTTCGGGTGGCGATCGACACCTTGGCGGTTTTCGTCAATCGGGATAACCCGATCGAAGGGCTGACGCTGGAGCAGGTCGACGCGATCTTCTCCTCCACCCGTCGTTGCGGCGGGCCGCAGGATATCACCCGTTGGGGCCAAGTCGGCCTGGGCGGCGCTTGGCAGAACCGCGACTTCACCTTGTACTCGCGTAACGCCGTATCCGGTACTTACGGCTACTTCCGGCAGCACGCGCTGTGCGACGGCGATTTCAAAAACTCGATTAACGAACAGCCGGGTTCGGCTTCCGTTGTTCAGGGTGTGAGCGAGTCCATCAACGGCATTGGCTACTCCGGCATGGGTTATGCCACCTCCGGCGTCCGCGCGATCAAACTGGGCCGCGAGGAAGGCAGACTGTTCGAGCCTAACGCTGAGAATGCCGTGTCCGGGGATTATCCGCTGGCGCGTTTCCTCTACCTGTACGTCAACAAACATCCGGAGCGGGATCTGGCGCCGCGTGAAAAGGAATTCCTGCGCCTGGTGCTGTCTCAGCAGGGTCAAGAGGTGACGGTTCGCGACGGCTTCTTGCCGCTGCCGGAGTCCTTGGCTAAGCAGGAGCGTCAGCGCCTGGGTATCGAATAAGAAACCGTAACGGTTCTTAAAAGAAGTTTAACGGCCCCTAATGGGGCCGTTTCTTTTACTGACGGTAGAGCGTTTTCGGCACCACCGGACTCAGCCTGCTTCGTTCAGCCTTTCCTGTTTTCGTAATAATAGTTTCCCGAGGCTGTAACAAATCCGTCATCTATCCCGCCTATGATGCCCGGCAGTTGTCGTAGAAGCCTTTGAGGGGCCGCATGAACGATCTTGCCAATCCTGCCGGAGTCGCCGGCAAGCTGCGAAAAGAGCGCAGCCTATTGCCGACGGGGGAACGTCTCGCCAGACTGCGCCGTTGGCGCAACATAAAAGACCAGCTTGCCCGGTACGGTATCGGTATCTTTGGTCTCGGTGTTATCTTTTGCCTTGGGCTGATTTTCGTTTACTTGTTCAGCGAAGTCGTGCCGCTGTTTCGTAGCGCTGCGGTTACTCAAGGCGCCGTGTACGCGGCGCCGGGACCGATCGATGGCGTAAGAACGGCACAGGTTGCTTCCGACCGTCATAACTCGCTTGGCGTTCGGCTAACCGATGCCGGACACGCGCTCTTCTTCTCGCCCGAAACCGGGGAAGTCCTGGAGCAAAAGATACTACCTTTGCCCGCCGACGTTGCGGTTACTGCCCGTGCAAGAGCCGAAGCGCGCAGCCGCACGGTGGCGATAGGCCTAGATAACGGGCATGTGCTGATCGCCGCCTACGGTTTCGACGAAGTGTTCAGGGGCGGGGCGCGACAGGTCAGCGGTTCGTTGGAGTATCCGGTCGCGGTCGACGGCGATCCCTTGCTGGACGTCGCCGGCGACGGCACGGCGGTTCGCAACTTAGCGGTACAGCGCGGGGCGCGAGGGATTGCTTTGGCCGCAGAGCTGGCGGATGGGCGTTTGGTGTTGGTCCGCTTCGAGGAAACACGGTCGTTTCTTACCGGCGAAACTACGGTCGAGCGCAAGCAATATGAGCTGGAACGCCCGCCGAGTAACGCGGCCATCACTCGCATGCTGTTGGACGGCACCAACCGTAGCTTGCTGGTGGGCGATGCCGACGGGCAAGTGCATTACTACGATATTGCGCGTCCGGCGGACGGGCAGGTGCGCGATAGCCGGCGTGTGATGCAAGACCCGAATGCCGCGGTTACGTCGATGGAGTACCTGCTCGGCTCGGTGTCCTTAATCGTTGGCGGCTCCGACGGTTCGGTCAGTCAGTGGTTTTTGGTACGCGATGCGGACAACATCGGTCGTCTGACCCACATCCGCGATTTCGAGTCGCATGCCGCGCCGGTGCGCGCGATCGCGCCGGAGTATGCGCGTAAAGGGTTCGCCACCGCCGATGCCGACGGTACGATCAAATTGCATTACGCCACCTCCGAAAGAACCTTGGCGACCTACGGCGGCATTGGTACGGCGCCGCGAGCGTTATCTTTCGGCCCCCGTGCCAACGCCCTATATGCCGTCGGCGAGGACGAGCGGTTGCATCGGCTTATCGTACGTAATCCGCACCCGGAAGTGTCGTTCTCGGCGTTTTGGCAGAAGGTGTGGTACGAAGGGCGTTCAGAGCCGGATTACGTGTGGCAATCCTCCTCCGCCACGGACGAGTTCGAACCGAAGTTCTCGCTCGTGCCGCTGACGGTCGGCACCATTAAGGCAGCCTTTTACGCCATGTTATTCGCTGTTCCGTTAGCGATCATGGCGGCCATTTATAGCGCTTACTTCATGTCGGCCCGCCTGCGCGGCTACGTGAAGCCGACTATCGAAATCATGGAAGCCTTGCCCACCGTTATTCTTGGCTTCCTGGCCGGCTTGTGGTTGGCGCCTTTCATCGAAAATAACCTACCGGCGGTAGCCAGTATTCTGCTCCTAATGCCTTTGCTGATGGTGGCGTTCGGTTTTATCTGGACCCGTTTGGTTTCGGCTGAGTGGCGGGCGCGGATTCCGGTCGGCTGGGAAGCTGCGCTGCTGATTCCGGTGGTGATTTTGGTCGGTTGGTTGTCGGTTTCCCTAAGCCCGCTTCTGGAAGTCGCCTTATTCGGCGGGGACGCTCGGCAGTGGCTGACCGACGTCGGCATCACCTACGACCAACGCAATGCCTTAGTGGTGGGGATTGCGATGGGCTTTGCCGTTATTCCAACGATTTACTCGATCTCGGAAGATGCGATCTTCAACGTGCCGAAGCACCTGACGCAAGGCTCGCTGGCCTTGGGCGCCACCCCTTGGCAGACGATGACGCGTGTTGTGCTGTTGACGGCAAGCCCCGGTATTTTCTCCGCCGTGATGATCGGCATGGGCCGGGCGGTCGGCGAGACCATGATCGTACTGATGGCGACCGGCAACAGCCCGATCGTCAACTTCAATATCTTCGAAGGCATGCGCACCCTGTCAGCCAATATCGCCGTGGAAATGCCGGAAGCGGCGGTGGGCGGTACGCATTTCCGGATCTTGTTCTTAGCCGCCTTGGTGCTGTTCGTCATCACCTTCGTGATGAACACCGTCGCCGAAATCGTCCGGCAGCGGCTGCGCCAGAAATACAGCGCATTGTAACGCGGGGGGATGCCATGAGCGTCGGGCAACGAATGGTAGCGGCAGCCGGTATGTTGAGCCGGGGCTGCGTGGAGGTGAAAGCATGAAAGAGTGGATGCGGTCAGGCACCCCCTGGGTTTGGCTTACCGGCGGCGCCGTCGCAGTCAGCTTAGTGATGGTCCTCGGACTTCTGCTAATGATCGGCGTGCGCGGGCTTGGGCACTTCTGGCCCTCGGCGGTAGTGGAGTTCGACTATGCCCAAGAAGGGCAACAGCCGGTACGGGTTTTGGGCGAGCTCAGCCGCTCCGAGACCTTGACCGCGGCGGCCATGCGCGAGGCCGGCCACGCCGTGCCGGAGGACCAAGAAATTGTTGTCCGCCATCTCATTAAGCGAGGCAATCGCGATGTTACCGGCAGCGATTTCGTGTGGTACCTGGGCAGCTACAGCTCCGAGTGGCGTTATCCCAGCGATGCGATGGTGTTGGAGCGGCTGACGTGGGGCGATTTCATTGGCTATCTGCGGGAATATAGGGAAGACGGAGAGGTCATCGTCAGCGGCAGTGAGGCGCGGCAGGCCTTCGAAGCCCGTCTCCAGGAAACGCAGCGGATGGTGCGGGAGATTGCTCACATCGAGCGCGTCGAAATTGGCGCGGTCAACCGTGAAATGGAGCGCCTGCGGCTGGTTGAGCGCGGCCTAAATCTGCGTGACGAGCTCGGCGCAGCCGAGCGGGAGCAGCGGCAGGCGGAGCTTGCTGCGGAGCGGGCGGAGCTGGACGCTGAGTACGCGGCGCTGCAAGCCCGCCGTAATGACTTACGCAGCGAACTGCGTCGCTATAGCATCGTCGCCGAGGTCATGGACGGGCGCATGCAGGAAATCCAGCTGGGCGAAATCGTGAAGGCCTGGTGGCCGAACGATATGGGGTTTTTCGCCAAGCTCGGATTCTACGGCCAGAGCTTTTGGGATTTCATCAGCGGTTTTCCGCGCGAAGCAAATACCGAAGGCGGCATCCTGCCCGCTATCTTCGGCACGGTTATGATGGTCATGATCATGTCGGTGGTCGTGACGCCGTTCGGGGTAATGGCGGCGATCTATCTGCGCGAGTATGCCAAACAAGGGCCGTTAACACGCGCCATCCGGATTTCGGTGAATAATCTGGCGGGCGTGCCTTCCATCGTTTTCGGGGTGTTCGGCTTAGGCTTTTTCGTCTACTTCATTGGCGGCGGCATCGATCAGGTGTTCTACCAAGAAGCCTTACCTTCCCCCACCTACGGCGGTCCCGCGATCATCTGGGCTTCGTTAACGTTAGCGTTGTTGACGCTGCCGGTGGTTATCGTCTCGACCGAGGAGGGCTTGTCCCGTATTCCGGCTTCGATCCGGCAGGGGAGTTTGGCTTTAGGGGCGACCAAGGCGGAAACGCTATGGCGGGTCGTTGTGCCCTTGTCCGCTCCGGCGATGATGACGGGTTTGATCCTTGCCGTGGCGCGTGCTGCGGGTGAGGTCGCGCCGCTCATGCTGGTCGGCGTGGTTAAACTTGCGCCGAGCTTGCCGGTAGACGGTACGGCGCCGTACCTGCACCTGGATCGCGCCTTTATGCACTTAGGTTTCCATATCTTCGATGTCGGCTTCCAAAGCCCTAATGTCGAAGCCGGCCGGCCTTTGGTTTACGCCACGGCACTCGTGCTGGTGCTGATTATCATCATTCTTAACTTGACGGCGATCGCGATCCGCAACCGGCTCCGCGAGAAGTACAAGGCCGAGAGCGACTGAGGATAAGCTCATGACTGAAACGAAATCTCCTTTGACCCATGCGGTCGATCCCAGCCTGCTGAGCTCAAGCCGTGCCGAAAAACTACGCCTCGAGCAAGAAGCCGCGGCGCTGGAGGTGAAGAACCTGAACGCCTACTACGGCAAGGATCACGCGTTGAAGAATATCAACATGATGATCCCGGCAAAGCGGGTCACGGCCTTCATCGGCCCGTCCGGTTGCGGCAAATCGACCTTGCTGCGCTGCTTTAACCGGATGAACGATTTGATCGACGCTTTCCACGCCGAGGGCGAGATCACGCTGGACGGCAAGAACATCTACGACAAGCGCGTCGACGTTGCCGAACTTCGGCGCCAGGTCGGCATGGTGTTCCAGAAGCCGAACCCGTTCCCGAAGTCGATTTACGAAAACGTTGCTTACGGGCTACGTTTGCAGGGCGTGCGCAACCGGCGTTACCTGGATGAAGTGGTGGAAAAGTCCCTACGCCGGGCGGCGCTCTGGGACGAAGTTAAAGACCGACTGCATGAAAATGCCCATGGCCTTTCAGGCGGTCAGCAACAGCGTTTGGTGATTGCGCGGGCGGTGGCCATCGAGCCGGAAGTGTTGTTGCTCGACGAGCCGGCTTCGGCGCTCGATCCGTTAGCGACGTTAAAGATCGAAGAGTTGATCTTCGAGCTGAAGGAGCACTATACCATCGTCATCGTTACCCATAACATGCAGCAAGCGGCGCGGGTGTCGGACTATACGGCTTTGATGTATATGGGCGAGCTGGTGGAATATTCCGACACCGATACGCTCTTCACGACGCCGGCAAAGAAACAGACCGAAGATTACATCACCGGCCGCTACGGTTAAGCGTGAGGAGGCTCGAACATGGATAACAAGAGTTTTACTAAGCATATTTCGCACCGCTTCAACGAGGAGTTGGAAGAAATCGTCAATCGGGTGATGGCGATGGGCGGTTTGGTCGAGCAGCAGTTGGCCGACGCCTTGTCGGCGCTGATCGAAGGCGACGACGAGCGCGGCGAGAAGGTGCTCGGAACCGATGTCGAAGTCAATGCGCTTGAAGTCGCCCTCGACGAAGATTGCGTCCATGTCCTTGCGCGTCGACAACCGGCGGCCAGCGACTTGCGGCTAGTGCTCGCTGTTATCAAAACGATCACCGATTTAGAGCGGATTGGCGATGAAGCCGAGCGGATCGGCCGCATGGCCATGCACCTGGCGGAGATTGGGCGCGGCAGCGAGGTGATGACGGAGTTCGAGCATCTTGGCAATCACGTTCGCTTCATGCTGCGAGGCGCGCTCGATGCCTTTGCGCGAATGGATGCAGAGCACGCCGTGCTAGTGGCCAAGTCCGACATTCAAGCGGACCGGCAGTATGAAATCATCATGCGCGGCTTGGTTGAGAGGATGAAGGAAAGCCCGGCGGAAGTACCCCGAATGATGGATTTCATTTGGGCGGCGCGAGCTTTGGAGCGTATCGGCGACCGCGCCTGTAATATCTGCGAGTACGTCATTTACTTCGTGAAGGGTAAGGATGTGCGTCACATTAGTGTCGAGCAGATGGAAGAGCGGGTGGGCGTGAAGTCGGAGGTGACTGAGTAGTAGGTTGTTGGTGGTTAGTTTCTGGTGTTGGTGGTTAAGTTTGGTGCGCTGCGCGCGATGGATTTAGAAGGCGGCGTCTGGGGCCTGCGCTTAGTCGCGATTGCCGTAGCGATGCATAACGGCCTGTTTCGCCCTCCTGGGCGAGTCCCTTTTGGCTCAGACCCTCCCTGGTCTTCGGCCTTCGGCTCGCTTAGCGCACCTCATTCGCTCCCGGCGAATGAGTCTTTGCGTCGCCAAAGAAAAGGAACCAAAAGAAAGGCGAC
>NZ_NFZV01000060.1 GCF_003399765.1 Alkalilimnicola ehrlichii
AAAATCCGACGAGCGTGCAAATCAGTGACGCCGAAGCTGTTCCCGCGAATTTCTACCGCCAGCCGCCGCCAGAGATCGACAAGCAGGCAGTTAAGGACGCGCTGAAAGCAGGCGAGGACGTGCCAGGCGCGTACCTGGAAGCTGGCGAGCGTGTCGTCATCAAGTAACGAGAGCGAGGAATAAGAATGCACGTATTCATCTTTGACGGCAATCTCGGACGGGACGCGGAAGTCCGCTACACGCAGGGCGGCACGCCGGTTTGCTCCTTCCCGGTTGCGAACAAAACCGGCTACGGAGACAAGGAGCGCACGCACTGGTTCGACTGCGCCTTGTTCGGCAAGCGGGCCGAGGGCGGGTTGCCGCAGTACCTGACCAAGGGAACGAAGGTGCTTATCCGGGGCGAAGTGCGGCTCGACGAGTTCGAGAAGCGCGACGGCAGCAACGGCGCGAAGCTCGCGGTGTTCGTGCACGACATTGAGCTAGGCGGCAGCAAGCCGAGCGGCCAGCAACCGGCGCAGAGTCAGCCGCAGCAGAGCGGCAGTCTCAGCAGCAGGCGCCGGCAGAAGAATTTCCGGACGACATTCCGTTTTAGTGAGTAGCGGAGGAAGTTATGTGCATGATCTACGACGCGGACGGGTCGGTCGTAATGCTAGGCCAGGATAAGCGCAAGGCCCGTAAGTCGCACCGTTGCAGC
This sequence comes from Alkalilimnicola ehrlichii, assembly GCF_003399765.1. GTDB lineage: Bacteria > Pseudomonadota > Gammaproteobacteria > Nitrococcales > AK92 > AK92. The sequence goes on from NZ_NFZV01000060.1 coordinate 695, forward strand.
GAATGCAGGCGCTCAATTCAGCCTGGCGAAGAGTACATGGATGAGCGCTTCATTTGGCAGGGAGAGATCAACCAGCACAGAACATGCCGGCACTGCCTTGTTGTGCGTGATTGGCTTCTAGCCGAGTGCGGTGGATACCTCTACGGATACGTCTATGAGGACATTCGCGAACACGTGCATGAAGGCGCATACGGGGTCGACGTGAAGTTCTTGAGCATCGGCATGGAACGTCGGTGGCAACGTCGAGATGGGCGAGTGTGGCCGACTCCAAGGACACCCAAGACTACTCACGAGGCGACGGCGTGATTCCTCAATGCTGGCCCTGCCGTCACTTCGCCTGCGCCCAGGGCCGGCACATCTGCACGCGCAACCGTCCGGAATTCCCGGAGACATGCGCCGAATACGAATACGAGCCGGGAAGCGACCGGCAAGTAGCGGAGCAAGAACAATGCACCGACACGAATACGAAAAGCGCGTAAGCCGAGCACAGCTAGTTGGGTGGCTTATGGGCCTGACGATGGGAACGGCGGCGGCGCTACTACTGGGGTAGCTGTTATGACAGACATACAACAACTCAAACGCACAAACGCGGGACTGCAAAACAAAGTACGGGAGCTGTCGCAAAAGCTGGAGCGGGCTGAGCGCGAGAATGGGCGGTTTCGCAGGGAGGTCCAAAGTGTCGCCGGGTTGATCGACGACGAAGTCCTGGCCACCTTAGAGCCCATCATACGTGGGTGTCCCGGCGGAGGCGTAGCGCACCGCCTGGAATTCGCTGTGTCGTGGGTTAAGCATGTTGGTGCTGGCCTACAGAGCGCCCTCTCGCGCAAGGAGAACGACGATGGATAACCAAATCAACCCGCAGGGAGACGCCACCACCGCGTGTTGCCGCCGGCTCTTTCTGCACGTAATGCATGGCAGCAAGCTCAATCAGCACGACATGGAGCGCGTGGTCTCCTGGATGGAGCGCAAGGATCAGCGGATTGCGGAACTGGAAGCCGAATTCGCCGCCGAGCGTGAGCGGGAGGAATACCGGGAGCGTGTGCTTGCGCGCGTCAGCGAGGAACTAGGGCTTCCGCCTTCAATAGCCCCGGCGCGTGGCCGGCTGCGGCGCATGTTGGACGACAATCATGCCCTACGCGCCCAGGTGGAGGCGAAGGATGCGGCGCTGCGAGAGGTCCATCCGCATGTACCCAGGCATGCGAGAGACATAATCGACGCCGTGCTCACCGCCCCCGCTGCCGAGGCGCAAGGCGAGCCACGCACACCTGAGCTTTGGTGCGTGCATGTGCTCGGGCCGGATGACGTGCACGCTGCGCCCAGCAAAGCGCACGCGGAGAAAGCGGCTGAGATGTTCAACGAGCGATTCGGGCCTGTGGCCGAGCGCACAGGGGTGATGGTAAAGGCCGTTGTCGCACCGTGGCCTCATTCTCCAGAGGCGCATGCGGAAGGCGTCGGCAGCTTTACCACCGACTGGATGGTGCCACAGGCCGCCGGGGCGCAGGGGGTGCTGGATGGAGCCTACCGCCCCCTGCTACGCGGCGAAATCATGCAGGAAGGGGATGAATACCTGAATGATGATTATAGCGCTTGGGAAGTGCTGCGCCGCCCCATGTTCGGCCCCGGCCAGCCGTGGAGCGAGGCACTGAAGCCTATGCGCAGAAGGCGCGCCGCCCCGGCCAAGGGGGAGGGGTAAGGGATGCCGCTGCCAATCACCGTTAAACGAATCTTCTGGCGCTTCCATGTCGCCAAACCCGCTTGGGCGAGGGATCGGAAGTTCCAGCTTCATTGGGTGCCGGACATGCTCGACGGGATGCTCTATGCGGGCGTCACCGTGTTCGGATGGTCCATCCTCTACAGCGATCAGTGGTGAGCGCCATGACCGATAAGCAGATAGAAGCCGTGGCGCGGGCGATCGCGCTAAATGGGTTTGGCCGCCCTTGGGATGACTTCCCGGAGCGGTCTATGCGCGAAACGTGCCAAGAAGACCTTATGGAGTATGCCGAGACCGCAATCGCCGCCCTCCGTGAGAGTGGGGGGCCGTTTGAGCTACCCCGATACGGCATCCGGTGGGACGGACCGAAGGCGCCCATAGCGGTGCCGAAGACAGACGGCTACTGGACTCCGTGGCACATGGCGCAGGAGTCGGTAGCCACACCCCAGCCCGACCCCGACGTGCTGCGGCGGGTGCGGGAGGCGTTACATGCAATCCAGCGATGCGACGTTTCGGGCGGCGGAGTGCTGGCTGCTCAGCGGGCCGCCAACGAAGACCTCGCCGAACTCGACGCACACGAACGCGCACACCAACCCGCCGACAGCGGCACAACGGGAGCGGACGCGCGCAATGACTGAAACCGAGAAGCTGCAAGCGCGGCTGTGGAACGCGGTGCCTGACCTGGCGCTAGCTGACAGGGCAAAAGCCGAGAGCATCGCGAGCGCTGACGAGCTGACGAAGCAGCAGCGGAAAGCGGCGTATGCGCTGTTGGCGAAGGCGACGAAGGGGCCGGGCGAGCAATGAAACGACGACTACGAGACATAGCCGCAGCTCTGCCTTGGGCAGTGGGCGCGCTTGTTCTGGCGTGGGTGTTGGATTGGGCTGGAATTATTGAGGTGCGGTGATGGCATACGTAGACGCAAAGACTTGGGCGAACGAAGAGTTCCACCCCAATAGCCGCCCCGATTTGCGGACTGTTCGCGATTGGGTGAAGAATGGCTATGTGCCGGGCCGGATAATCGGGCCGCGCCGGGTATACATTAACGTTGATGCTTGGAAAAAGAACAGACCGGCAACGACCTTGCGGACAAAGTACTGAATAACCAATGAGTCCACGACCGCGAAAATCCGGCCGCCGAAACTGGCCCGAGAATCTCTACGGGAAAAAGAAGGGCGGAAAGACGTACTACAGTTATAAGCACCCGCAGACCGGCAAGTTTCACGGCATGGGGACAGACTTTGCAAAGGCATCTCAGGCTGCGCGACTGCTCAACAATAAGCTGATGCCAGTTCAAGGGGCTGAACACCTCGTGAGCGCGGTCCTGGCTGGCGAAACAGTGCTGTTCAGCACGTGGCTTGAGCGCTTCGCGGCGGAGATACTGCCGGAGCACAAGGACAAAACTGGCAAGGGGTATGGTGAGAAAACCTTGATCGACTACCAGCGCCGCGCCAGGAATATTGCGAAGGAACGTTGGGCTGCGAAGGCAGTTGCCGACGTGACGGTCAAGGACGTGGCAAGTTACTTAGATGCAAGAGCTCCCAGGACAAGTAATATTGATCGCTTTGTCCTAGACCTAGCCTTCCGGCACGCAAAAGCCAAAGGGCTGTGTGACGCTAATCCCGCGACAGCGACGATACCTAAGTCAGCCACGAAAGAGCGGCAACGGCTGGACAAGGAGTCGTTCGACAAGATTTACGATGCCGCCGAGCCTTGGTTCCAGCGCGCACTAGACTTAGCCCTGTTAACTTTGCAAAGCCGCGCGGAGCTGGTCGAAATGAGATTCGACCATATCAAAGATGGCTGGCTACATGTTTCCCGCGCGAAAGTGGAGCGATACCAGACAGGTTATGTACGCATTGGGATTGGCCCAAAGCTACAGAAGGCGATCGACGCCTGCCGCGACGAGCTAGTTAGCCCTTACCTGATTCATCGACGCCCTGAAAAGATGCGCCGCGAATACTTGGAGGGAAAGGATCACTGGTCGAAGGTAAGCGCGGAACTTCTGACGCGAACCTTTAAGAAGTTGCGCGACCAGCTCAAGCTATACGATCATCTCGACCCAAAGCAGCGCCCCACCTTCCATGAAATTAGAAGTCTCGGTGGACATCTCTATCGAGAGCAAGGTTGGACTGAAGAAGAAATCCAGGCGATTTATAGTCACACAACTGAGAAAATGACCGGTCACTACCTTGAGGGACATGGCATTCAGTGGGTTGACGCGCGCGGCATGTGACGTGCTGATTTTGGGAAAATATTGGGAAAGTTTTGGGAAACAAAAAAGGCCGCTCACCGGGTCAACTCTAACCCTTTGAACGGCCTTAGTTATTTGGTCGGGGTGAGAGGATTTGAACCTCCGACCACCTGCACCCCATG
>NZ_NFZV01000061.1 GCF_003399765.1 Alkalilimnicola ehrlichii
ATCGAAGGCGAGCCGGCCGTGCGCGCCCACGATCTGATGGTCTCCAATAACCAAAACACGCCGCCGTCAGCCCTGATGCAACCCTCCGGCACACCGCCGTCGGCCCTCGCCGCCGGCGATCCGGCGGCCCTGGAGCCGGCCGCGCCCCAACACGGCGCCGTGTGGGAAGGCGCCAGCGCAGCGGCCTCGCGCCTGGGCGGCACGCTGCGCGCCGACGAGGACGAGGCATGAGCGAACCGACCCGTACCGCCACGCGCATCCGCCGCGCGCTGGCCGAGGCGAGCAATGTCGGTGAAGGCATGCGCCGCTGGATGTTCCCGCTCGACGGGCCGAGCGCCGACTGCCGTCTTGAGTTCATCGACACCGGTATCGACAGCGAAGGCAACACCGTCGGCCCGGCCACCACCTATGCCTGCCCCCTCGGCAGCGTCGCCACCTGCGAGCTCGACCAGGCCGAGCCGGGGCGCAACGTGCTGGTGACCTTCGTCCCCGTGCGCGACAACCCCGCCCGGGTCATCGCCCGCCGCCGGGCCGCGCTGGCCGCCGAAGACGACACCGTCGCCGCCGCCGAAGACACCGAGGACGAAGACGCCGAGCCTTACGCCCCCCTTGGCGCCGGCTACCTCTACATCTGGCGTGGCGGCCATCTTTGGCGCGAGCTACAAGTCGACCACCACGGCCTGCTGCGCGACGTCAACCTCACGCGTCTGGCCGGCCGAGACCATCGGCCCGGGACCTGCGAGGTCGACCCCCGCGTCAGCGTCCCCTACAAAGTCGACGGCGAGCCGCAAGCGCTCGCCATCGCCTACTCCCGCAGCCAATGGAGCTGGCGCCGGATCAACCGCTTCGGCGGCATGGACTACGCCGCCCTGCCGCAGCTGGGCGAGTGCACCGAGGCCGAACTCTACGACGGCCTGCGGGCGGACGACGACCACGAAGCGCTGCGCCGCGCCCGCTTCCAGACGCTCGATTTCTCCGGCTACGACCACGAAGGCGACCGCTTCGGCGAGCCGATCGTCCCCAGCGACGACAACCCGCACGTCGCCCCCTGGCCCGCCTCGACACCGTCGAGGGCCTGCGCGGGACCAAAGCGCTGGTGCGCTTTCGCCAAGCCCAAACCGGCGTGGCTGGCGCCGCCGACGAGGCGCCGGCCGACGCCCAATACATGCCGCCCATCGTCGTCGTCAACGACAGCGTCGGCATCGCCCGCGAACTGGCCACCCAGCACCGCGCCGCGCACGGCGACCTGGCCGCCCTGTACAAAGACTACGAAGAAGGGCGGATCGACGTCGACGGCCAGCCCGACTCCGACCCCGCCGCCTTCGACGAGAACAAACACTATTACGCCATCGCCCAGACCATTCGGCAGCACTTCTACGCCGGCGCCGACAGCCACCTGGAGAAATTCGAAGCCCGCTTCCGCGCCGAGCGCGAAGAAGCCGAAGAGCTCCGGCAAGAAGCGTTTCGCAGCGGCCTGAAAAAAGTCTCCTATGCCCTCTCCTCGCCCGCCATGTCGAGTACCCTCGTCAGCGCCTACTTCCAAGGCCGGCGCGCGTACAACAATGCGCTGGAAGAGGTTAACCAACTCACCCGCGTGTTCGAAGAACGGCGCGATGCGCGCGGCAGCCACCTGCGCGAAGACGCCTTACGCGCCTACCTCCAGCAAACCAAAGTCGCCGCGCTGGCCGACGAAGTGCTCGCCCGGCGCAAGCTCCTGATCGCCCACCTCGACCAAGATACCTTCTGGATCGGGCTCAACGACTTGCTCGACCGGCGCGCCCCGGACCTGCTCATCGGGCACCGCGAGCTTGGCAACCTGCTCGACTACTGCCTAGAAAACCCCGCCGGCAAAGAAGGCGCGGTCTTCCTCGACCACGGCGACTACACCGCCTTGCAGGACCGCAACTACGACCTCCTCAAAGACTTCCTGCACGCCATCCGCGCCGGCGAGCGTAGCCCCATGCTTTTCCCCGCCACCGACGAAGCGGTCGACAGCGTCTGCACCGACACCGACGCCGAGCTACCGCCGGGCTGCGTCCCGTTCGACGCCGACGAGTACCGCGACTGGATCGACAGCCTCAAAGACGAGCACGGGCAGGAAGACCCCGCCCAAACCCAGCAAGCCCACGACGCCATCGACGGCCTGATACAACGCTTCGTCCCGCGCGACGACCCGTTCCGGCAAGAAGACGCCGAGAGCCGCGACGACTACGCCGGCCAACTGGGCGTGATCACCCGCGCCGCCGCCTTTCTCGAAAAAACCACCGCCGCCGCCCTCGCGCCGCTGCTACCCGGCTCCATCCTCAAGCTCAAACAAGAAGCGCAGGCCCTCGCCGGCCAAAGCGGCGAACTCAGCGACGCCGACCGAACCCGGCGGGCGGAGGTCGAACGCCGCTACACCCTGCTACAAGAACGCGCCCAGCGCGACGCAACCCTCCTGCAACAGCTGCGGCACAACCTCCGCGAGAGCCTGCCGTTTCTAAACGATGCCAACGGCCAGCGCGAGATCGCGCAGCACAGCATGGACGCCGCCCAACACCAAGCCCAGGAGGCCGACCTGCGCACGCAGCGAGCGCTCGAGGCCGACCGCCACGCCGAGGCCGTCCTCCGAGCCGACAGCCGCCGTCACGACGCCGCCGAGCGGGTACGCAACCTGGATGCCGCCCGCGCCGCGCTGGATGCCGACCTCCAGGCCGTCGCCGAACAGCAACGGGTTGCCCTGACGGCCTTCGACGCCGCCGCCGAACAAGCCCAAAAGAGCAGCCGACTCCTGCAAGAGGGCCTGATCGACTACGCCGCCCTGCGCCAGCGCACCGAAGCCGTCAAGCACGCGCTCGACGGCCGCCAGCGCGCCCACCAAGACGCCACACGGCGGCTTAACGCCGTCGCCGACGAGACCGACAAAGCCCGGCTGCTTCGCGAACAGACCCGCCGCGAGCTACAAACGGCCCAGCGCGTCCACATCGAACTGGTGACCCTGGACCGCAGCCTCCGCCAATCGCTGCGTCAGATCGACGCCGAGCAGCGCCGGCTGCAACAAGACATCGGCCGCCGCGAGCAAGAACTGGCGCGCACGCGGCAAGAACTCCAAACCGCCGAACAGGACCTGCGCCACGCCCAGTCAAGCCCCGAACAAGCGGCGGTGCGCCGCAACCCGCTCGCCCTTCTCAGCGAGCAACACGACACCCGCCGCCCGACCGCGATGATCGTCACCGTCTACCACCGTTACATCGAACTGACCGACTCCATCGACCCCAGCCGGGGCGTGTACGTCTCCAACACCCACATCGTCATCAACCCCGTGCGCGAGCAAGCCCGGCTCAACGCACGGATCGACGAGCACCGCGCCTTCGACGCCGAGGGCGCGCGGCAGGCCCGCTTCTGGGTGGCCGGCCAGGAAAACGGCACCGTCGCGCTGGCGCCGGCGCTCACCAACGCCCCGGCCCTGCACGAACTGCGCGCCAAAGCGCACGCCCAACAACAAGCGCTCGACAGCCTGCGCGGGCAGGACGCGACCTTGAGCGGCGACCGCCAGCGCTACCTCGCCTGGCGGCGCGACACCGTCCGCCGGCTGCAAGCGAACGAAAGCCGGCTCAGCGACGCCGAAGCCGCACACCTCGACGCCGAAAAACGCCTCACGGCGGCCAGACGGCAAGAGCGCGCGCAAAGACAGCGCGTCAACAACCTCGCGCAACACGAACAGCGCATCCAGCGCCAGCTCAGACAGCTCGAGGCCGAAGCCTCCCGCGCCGCGCCCAAGGTCTTAGCGGCCGAGGCGCAGGCCCAGCAAGCCGCCGCGCGCCAAGCCGAGCGCCAGGCCCAGCATGCCCGCCTGGTCGCCGAGCGCGAGCAGATACACGCAGAACGGCAAGCCGTCCAGCGCGAGCACGCCGACGCCGAACGCGAGCTACGCGCGGCGGAACAGGCGCAACGGGACGCCGCCCGCCAGGCCCAGCAAGCGCAACAAGACGCGGCCCAGCCAACCCGAGCGCCCGCCACCGCCAGCGACGCCACCCCCGAGCAAATGCGCCTCTCGGCGGACGACCTCAACCAAGGCATCGACGAACTGATCCAAGACAAAAAGGTCCAGCAGTCGGTACGCTCGAATGCGCGTTGGCATGGCGGGTTTGTGGTGGGGGT
>NZ_NFZV01000062.1 GCF_003399765.1 Alkalilimnicola ehrlichii
AAAATTATAAGGTTAGCTGTCTTCCTGACTGGAGACATGCTCTTGAAAAGCAACTTGAGACAGTGGCTTATCTAAGACATAGCGAGTAGCCATCGAGATAACGCGATGGAAATCACCGTAAAGCATGGGGCGACCATTCTTGAACTGGAAAGCAGGCGCTCCCTCGGAAGTATCTTTAATAAACAACAGGGTTTCATCGCGGTAATGTGATATTTCTTCCGGTAAATCCAAGGAACTCAGTTCTTTAACAGACATGCGGAGAAGATCCGGAACCGAATAGCCTTCCGCAACCAAAAATAGAATGAGGCGTGACTTAGAAGGCCGTCGCCTAAAAAAAGGTTGTAACTTTTCCATACAGACACCCATCAAAAAGACGCCTCGATACGTATATAAACGGTCTGCGAGGGAACAGTAATTGTGACCTGAGCCTGCCGGCTCTCCTGAGAGTACCTTTCACGCTCATCAAGAATACTTGCAGCAGCGCTGCCGGCGACCTGCTCAGCAGCAGATCCCCGCCCCGCAAGTTCTAAAGCCTGCTGACTTCCAGCCCGAAGAGTGCTAGATACAACATGACTACCGCCGCTTTCCGCTATATCGGGGACGTTAATAATACCGGCAAGCCCGCCACTCTTTTGCGTGTCGAACACTAGGGCAGAAAGAGATAATTCAGCGTCGTCAGGCGTACGCGCGTGAACAACGTATAAATCAAGCCTGCGCGTGGAGGAATTAAACCGCTTCTCGGCAAAGAGGATTGTACCGGCTGCAAGGGTAGCATGCCGCCCCGTCAGGTCTTCCTCTAACACAAGCTCAATCCGTCCAGGGTCGGCATTGCTAACACGCCGTGGCAAGTTGGCTTTCGCCCATGTTCCAATCGGTATACCGTAGGGACGCTGCTCACGGGCAACTGTCATCGTATACATAGGATTTTGAGAGACCACGCGGGGCGGAGGCACATAATGGTTCGCCGCCGCGCCGGAGGCGTCGGCCGGGGGGGAGGTGGCGCAACCTGCGGAGCCGGGGCAGGCGGCTCAGAGGCGACCACCGGCGCTGGTTTAGGTTCGGGCTCCTGGGGGACGGGCTCAGAGGCAACCACCGGCGCTGGAGCTTTCTCTGGCTCCGGCTCCGGTTCTTCCGCCCGCCGAACCGGGAAAAGACTTGTCGGATTGGACGGGTCAAGCCGGCCCGCGCGCCGCGTAGATGCCCGCTTAGCCTCCCCGGCTTCGGAACGTAGTTGCTCCGGGGTGATAGCACCCGATGCAGACACAAGCGGCGAAGGCAGCAGAAGCACAAAGACAGCAACCGCGAATAGACGCATTACCATTTAACCTCCACCGTTTCCCCACCGCTGAACAAAGAGAACCGGAGCCGGTCACGGCCAATCGCCTGATCAGAGGTAGCAACAAGCACGCCTCGGCCTATCTCTCCCGGCGGGATTGGCGCCGGCGGAGTGTTGGCGGTTTCAAGTTCTGTCTCGGCACCATCGGGATCGAGCACGCGCAAGGAGGCATCGCCAACACGCAACGGTTCGGTGCCATCATTCCGAATGTCATACAAGAAAAGATGATAGCTGCCTAGCGTCCGCACTTCTTGCAGCATAAGCAGCGCGGTTTCACCATTAGCCGTTGTCCACTCTTGGCGTTCCCGAATCCGGCGCCGCTGCGGATCACTAAGCGCCAAGCGGCCGATTAACTGGAAGGCACGAGACTGTACCTCTTCATCCAGTCGGGCAAGGCGGCGTTCATGCTGAGCCCGCATAGCTTCAATTCGCTGCTCAACCATGCTGTCAATCAAGCGCTCTCGCGCCTCTTCACTAAGCACAAAACGAATGTCGGTATAGTGGTCATCGACCTCGTAAGTTGTGCGTAACGCGACCGTCAAATTATAGCCGCCAACGGACACAAACAGGTGCCCCGCATAATGCGCGCCATCGTTGCCATGCGATGTCGGTTGTGGCGGCGCGGTAACAATAAAAGAGTTCCGGCCCCGCAAAGCACTCCCAGGAACAAAGCCGTCAGAGCTACAAATATCGCACTTAAAAACCGCGCTATTTGTAAGCTGCATCGTGAACGGAATATCGTCATCCACACGGTCAAGCAAGAAGGGAAACAGGAAGCGAACCCCGAGATCAGGCACGAGAGATAAGGAAAGGTGCGTCTGATCCCGTAGTTCTACAGTCTTTACTCTCGGTTCACCGACCCCAGCAGCCACAGGCAATGACACAACTAAGAAGAGAAATAAGAATAGGTAACGGCTCATGGTTAGTTATTCACTATGTCAAGGATACGGACGCCATGCGTTGCAAGACGGGTACGAGGAATAATCGCCATGGGCAAGGTGATATCAAATTCAGTAACGATATCTTCCGCCCGCTTATCGCCCATGGGAGGAATGGTCAGCACACGTTCACCGGTTACCCGTACTTGCGCATGTTGCTCGCGGCGGTCAAGCACCTCAGCATTGAACGAACGAAAATGAGAACGCGCCGGCGACGATGAGATCGTAGAAAGATAACCACTTTCAATCCATTGCGAACGAATAGCCGCCGCAAGGGTTTCATCCATCATGTTCAACGCGCGCGCCGCATCTTCAAAAATCGTCGCACTGTCCGCGCTTAAATAAGCACGCAAGAAGGAAATAGCCGCCGCCTCTAGCTCTGTTTCACTGCGCGCCATAGGGTTCAAATACTCAAAGGTGCCCAAAACAGCGCCCGCTTCGTTAACCGCGATCACCGGCACCGGCTGCACCTTATCTAAAGTCACGTAGTACAGATGAAACAGAAAGATTAGACCCGCAAGAACCCAACCTAGCCAGTGATACCGCCTAACGACCATAAGCGCCGCGCCTACGGGGCCGTGGTCGCGAACTGCGGCACGAGGTTTTACAGGTTCCGGGACTTCCAACGAAGCATCTTGTGTAGGCGAGTTGTCGGGTTGCTCAGTCATAAACACCTCAATTACTTACCGCGGCTTGGTAACTTGACCTTTCCGGATTTATGCAAACGGTCCAAGACAGCGCCCCGACGGGCTTGCCGCCGTGCCTGTTCTTGAGAAGAGCTAGAATCGGGAGCGCTCGCCGGCGCCGCATTCGTAGTGCCAGCATCGCCGCCGGAAAGTTGGTTATAGGTACCAGCCGCCATTGCCATACGTGCGGCGTTATTAGATGAACTCTTAGCCAACGGTGCGCGCGCATGGCCACCGGCCGCCGAGGCAGGCGTTAAGCGTGAGATCTGCGAAGAACCCGCACCCGCACCCCCACCCCCACCGGGTCGCTCGCTCGCCGGCGGCGGTGGTGGCGGCACTGTATAACTGGAAGGTGTACGCTTACCTGCGGTGAGATGCCGTGCGATATTCAGCGCCATATTGCTATTCGCATACCGAGCCAACGAACCGGACAAAGCCCCCGCGCCCCCCGGCCCGCCAGCACTGGCGGCCTGCCCTCCAACGGGCTTAGCAGCAGCAGAGAGCGCTTGACCACCGAGCTTGGCGCGCTCACGCGCTTGAGACAAGATAGCGCCGGCCGCCGCAAAACCTGCTGTCGCAAACGGCGTAACAATGCCACCTATCGCCCCATTAGCAATCAACGATTGCGCGATGAACGGCGCGGCCACAACCGCAGCTATTAAAAGCAAATGGCCGATGGCATACACGGTATAGAGGATAGCAATGTCAACGCTGGACCCCATCCCATCGGAGACGCCCCGTGTTTGCGTAAAGGCATTGTCGATAATGCTGCCCAAGAAAGAAAACAGGATGTAATTAACAATCGGCCAAAGCAGCAAGATAGCTAGGAAAGTCGCCCACGGTTTTAGAATAGAAAGACGAGAGACGATAGCGGTAGGAATAGCAACCTGTCCCCAGGCTAACGCGAGGGAGAGCGCCATTGCATGCGCAATCGTGAGGAACGCAACGACAACAATAAGCGCGACACTCGTAGCGTAGTATGTGAACCATGCAATCCAGACGATCGGCATGGTTCCTAGATCACGCATGCGGGCAAAGAAACCGTCATCCCGTGTGTTTTT
>NZ_NFZV01000063.1 GCF_003399765.1 Alkalilimnicola ehrlichii
TAGTGCGCTACAAGCACTATAATAGGTTCCATGTTGAGGGTTTCTCAGCATGCCGGCACCGGGTTACGGGGTGCACCTCAAATAATGAGGTGTTTTATGGCTAAAGCTACTGTCGATCTGTACCAGTCCGTTACCGATCAAATCATTTCAGCCCTTGAGGCGGGCGCTGCCCCTTGGCAATGTCCGTGGAAGCGCAACAGCGCCACGGCTGGCATTCCCCGAAACCTCAAAACTGGTGACACCTACCAAGGTATTAATGTTGTTCTCTTGTGGGGTCAGACTCAGAAGATGGATTTTTCTTCTAACTACTGGCTGACCTTTAAACAAGCCAAGGAAATGGGGGGTGCGTTCGCAAAGGTGAGAAAGGTACCCACTGCATTAAATACATGACGCTAACGAAGTCGGAAACTAACGAAGATACCGGCGAGGAGGAAGAGCGTACTATTCCGGTCGCTAAATCTTTTGTCGTTTTCAATCTGGACCAGATAGACGGCATCGAAGCGCCGGACGCTCAACCTACCCCCGTTGCCGAAGGATTCGACCCGCTCTTGGTCGGCGAGGCTCTGCTTGCACGGAGTGGCGCCCTCATTCATGAGGGGGTGCGAAGGCTGTTTACTCTCCTAGCTCGGATGTTATTACCTTGCCTGATCGCCACCGCTTTACAAAAGCCAGCGCTTATTATGCGACGGCCGCCCATGAGCTAACCCATTGGACAGGCGCGGAACATCGTCTTAATCGGCGCTTTGGTAGGCGTTTTGGTGATCAGGCTTACGCCTTCGAAGAGCTGGTCGCCGAGCTGGGCGCGGCTTTCCTCTGTGCTGAACTTGGCATCTATGGCGAGGTAGAAAACCACGCGTCTTATCTCGCGGGATGGTTGGATGTGCTGCGTAAGGATAAACGCGCAATCTTCCACGCAGCCGCTAAGGCTGGCGAAGCCCACCGTTATCTTATGTCTCTTTATATGCAGGAATCTTTAAAGGCAGTTGCTTAGTCCCTTGAGAGGGCGGGCATTAGCCCGCCCTCTTTGTGAACCGGCACCGGGTTGCGGGGTGCACGTCGAGCCCAGGAGCTTCGTTAATGACGACGTATGATAGTGCTAAGGAAGGTGGCACCCCGCGGCTTTGGGTGGCTTATATTTGGGGGCGCTGCCGTGTCTGTGATCAGGTGTCCCCTTCTAGTGGTTTGCTTAATGTTGTTTATGTCCGCGCCGCTAGCCGGCTCTTAGCTAAAGAGCTGGTGGAAAATGATATATCGGCTCTTTCTGCTCATGCTTTTGTTGAGCGGATCTATATAAGGGAGGCGACGCCGAGGGAGGCGCGCTGGGTGCCTGCTAGCTGTATCCTTTCCCTCAAGCGCTAGCTAGTTTGCGAGCACGGTTGCCGATCGTTGAACATTGAGTTTCAACGATCGGCGGCGCTTTTCAGCGCCTTTCTTTGTGCGCTGCGTTTGCAGCGCTGTTTGTTTTTGTAGGGGGCCTGATGTCTTATCCCAATTTGGTTTCCGCTTTTGAAGCGGCTGTTCGACAGGAACGGGGTGATCTTGTTGAGGTTTTGGCTGTCCTTTCTGACTTGTCCGGTATCACCGTTGATCATGGCGTGTTTAGCCGTTGGCGGAATGGTAAGCGGCCCGTGCCTGCGTGTGTCCAACGGTATATGGCTCATCGTGCGGCCCCTTTGATTCTTCTCTCTGCGGGGCTTGATATCTCTACGCTCACGGCGGATCAGTTGACTTCTATTGCTTTGGCCTTTTCCGTTCCGGAGCCGACTAGATAAGACTGTTGTTGCTCTATTGCCATTATCGGGCTAAAATTATTGGTTGTAGATGCTGGCACCGAGTTGCGGGGTGCGCCTTTCCAGAAGGCCATGATATGGATAACGATAGCGTTTCCGTTGCTCACGATAATAATTTTTCTGATCTTTTTTCTCCGGCTCTAGCGTGCCGCTATTTTCCACTTGCTTTGGACGGCGCGCGTTTTGCCGAGATATGGGCTTTCGCTGCGAAAGTTATTGATGGGGTGGGAATTTTGCGTAATCCACGTACACGGACGGTGCGCGCTCTTCTGGGTTCTGAGACCAAACTACGGTTATCAGCTGCTGACCGGGAATTTCTAAGAGACCTTGCGCGGGTCGATTTAATTGACTCTTCGACAGCGGACGACACCCACTATAAGCATCTTAAAACGCGCTCCAATCGTGCGTTAGAGCGCTTGGAGCGGGCGGGGGTGCTGAGATCCTTTTATGTCCGCAGCGCGGACGAACAAGTCCGTGTTTACACGTTTGCGAATGAACGTATTGCTCGGGCTTGGGGGGGCGGTTACCCGTTACCGGAGCCAAGCGTACCGAGTTTCACGAGCTTCTTACCAGCCGTCTTTACTTTCATCTTGAACGTCCGGCCGACTTTCGCGTTGCGTCGCGTTTTACGCCAGATGATATTGCTACCTGCCGGGGGCTCGCACCTGATGCGTTATATACAGCTCCAGACGGCGCGGCTGTTCTGGTTGAGGCTGACTCTGGTCAATACACGCGTGCGCAGATTGCGCACAAACAAGGGCGGTGGCAGGGGTTGCGTCAGGTTTGGGGGCAGCCGGCGCGCGCGTCGGCAAAAGTGCCCGTATCAAACGATGTCACTGTTCACCGCCTATAGGGGGATTTATGCCTGTTAAGAGTGCTGTTGTTAATTCAAAAGGTGGCGTTGGCAAGTCCACCTCTGCCACTAACTTAGCCGCCGTGGCCGCCACTATGGGGCGTCGGACCTTGTTAATTGATCTTGACCCCCAAGGCACCTCGTCTTGGTTGAGTGGCGCGGAATATAGCGATCCGGTCCGTACGGCGGCTGCCATGTTTCAGGATGACCCGCTTTTACCTTCTCAGCTTGCGGTGCCGGGGGCCTTTGGCTTTGATGTCGTCCCGGCTGGGCCGCACTTGGCCGAATCTGAACATTGGTTAGCTACTACCACTTTATCTGACTATCGCCTCTCAATGGTTCTTAAAAAGATCAATCCGCGCTGGCTGCTTATGACTTGATCTTGTTTGATACCGCTGGGGCGCGTAATCGCGTGCTGACTAACGTCATTCTTGCGGTCCGTGATCTTGTCGTTCCCGTCGAGCCGTCCAGTGTCGTTACCAACGACCTGTTGCAGTTCTTAGACATGATCGAGACTCTTTCTGATCTTGCCGTGCAGACCGGCGGCGAAGCCTTGGCGGTACGCGGTTTCTACTTCAATCGGGTCGAGCGTAATACACGTGCACACCGCGACAATATGGAGGATGTGCGCGAGGGGCTTGCAGAGACAGCCTATCGTGTTTCTGCCCCTTGCATCCCAAAGACCACCTTGATTGAAAAGCAGCGAGTGCGCGCGCGCCGGTTGTTACTGAGTTTCCGGCTGAACCTGTATCCCAAAGCTATCGTGAAGTCTTTGCCGATCTATTTGAGGAATT
>NZ_NFZV01000064.1 GCF_003399765.1 Alkalilimnicola ehrlichii
GGGGTTTGGTGATAAGCGCCTGGCGATGACCTACTTTCGCACCACAGCGGGGCGGCACTATCATCGGCGCTGAGCGGTTTCACTTCCGAGTTCGGAATGGGGTCGGGTGGTTCCCGCTCGCTATGGTCGCCAGGCAAACCGGTATTGGCCTTAGGGCACGGCGGCGCGTTAAGGCGCTGGGCCGGCCGGGCCGGTGATTGGGAAGTTGACGTTTGGCATGTCGTTCGTTGAGTGCGCACACCCACAACAGTTGCCAAACTGCTTGGGTGTTATATGGTCAAGCCTCACGGGCAATTAGTACGGGTTAGCTTCATACATTACTGCACTTCCACACCCCGCCTATCAACGTTGTAGTCTGCAACGACCCTTTAGGGACCTCGAGGGTCCAGGGAGATCTCATCTTGGGAGGGGCTTCCCGCTTAGATGCTTTCAGCGGTTATCCCGTCCGCACATAGCTACCCGGCAGTGCCACTGGCGTGACAACCGGAACACCAGAGGTGCGTCCACTCCGGTCCTCTCGTACTAGGAGCAGCTTCCCTCAAATCTCCGACGCCCACGGCAGATAGGGACCGAACTGTCTCACGACGTTCTAAACCCAGCTCGCGTACCACTTTAAACGGCGAACAGCCGTACCCTTGGGACCTGCTACAGCCCCAGGATGTGATGAGCCGACATCGAGGTGCCAAACTCCCCCGTCGATGTGGACTCTTGGGAGGAATCAGCCTGTTATCCCCGGAGTACCTTTTATCCGTTGAGCGATGGCCCTTCCATACAGAACCACCGGATCACTAAGACCTGCTTTCGCACCTGTTCGACGTGTCAGTCTCACAGTCAAGCACCCTTATGCCTTTGCACTCATAGCGCGATTTCCGACCGCGCCGAGGGTACCTTCGTGCTCCTCCGTTACTCTTTGGGAGGAGACCGCCCCAGTCAAACTACCCACCACACACTGTCCCCGACCCGGATTACGGGCCTAGGTTAGAACCCCAAACATGCCAGGGTGGTATCTCAAGGGTGGCTCCACGACAACTGGCGTTGCCGCTTCAAAGCCTCCCACCTATCCTGCACAAGCATGTTCAAAGTCCAGTGCGAAGCTGTAGTAAAGGTTCACGGGGTCTTTCCGTCTAGCCGCGGGTACACTGCATCTTCACAGCGATTTCAATTTCACTGAGTCTCGGGTGGAGACAGTGTGGCCATCGTTACGCCATTCGTGCAGGTCGGAACTTACCCGACAAGGAATTTCGCTACCTTAGGACCGTTATAGTTACGGCCGCCGTTTACCGGGGCTTCGATCAAGAGCTTCGCCCGAGGGCTAACCCCATCACTTAACCTTCCGGCACCGGGCAGGCGTCACACCCTATACGTCCTCTTACGAGTTTGCAGAGTGCTGTGTTTTTAATAAACAGTCGCAGCCACCTGGTCACTGCAACCTCCTTCCGCTCCGGCAGCAAGTGCCTTCACGTACCAGAGGCGCACCTTCTCCCGAAGTTACGGTGCCATTTTGCCTAGTTCCTTCACCCGAGTTCTCTCAAGCGCCTTGGGATTCTCACCCTGCCCACCTGTGTCGGTTTGCGGTACGGTCCCCTACTACCTGAAGCTTAGAGGCTTTTCCTGGAAGCATGGCATCAATCACTTCACCCCCGTGGGGGCTCGTCGTCACGTCTCGGCGTATGAGCTCCCGGATTTGCCTAAGAGCTCCGCCTACCTGCTTGAACCGGGACAACCATCGCCCGGATGACCTAGCCTTCTCCGTCCCCTCATCGCAGTAGTAGGAGGTACAGGAATATTAACCTGTTTTCCATCGACTACGCCTTTCGACCTCGCCTTAGGGGCCGACTAACCCTGCGCCGATTAGCGTTGCGCAGGAAACCTTGGGCTTTCGGCGTGGGGGTTTTTCACCCCCATTATCGTTACTCATGTCAGCATTCGCACTTCTGATACCTCCAGCAGACCTCACGATCCACCTTCGCAGGCGTACAGAACGCTCCCCTACCACGCAAGACAAGCTTGCGTCCGCAGCTTCGGTACATGGTTTGAGCCCCGTTAAATCTTCGCGCGGGACGACTTGACCAGTGAGCTATTACGCTTTCTTTAAAGGGTGGCTGCTTCTAAGCCAACCTCCTGGCTGTCTCTGCCTTCCCACATCGTTTCCCACTTAACCATGATTTTGGGACCTTAGCTGGCGGTCTGGGTTGTTTCCCTCTTGACGACGAACGTTATCACCCGCCGTCTGTCTCCCATGATTGCACTTCCCGGTATTCGGAGTTTGCATCGGTTTGGTAAAGCTCGGAAGCCCCCCTAGCCGAAACAGTGCTCTACCCCCGGGAGTGAGACATGAGGCGCTACCTAAATAGCTTTCGGGGAGAACCAGCTATCTCCGAGCTTGTTTAGCCTTTCACTCCGACCCACAGCTCATCCCCTAACTTTTCAACGTTAGTGGGTTCGGGCCTCCAGTGAGTTTTACCTCACCTTCACCCTGGCCATGGGTAGATCGCTCGGTTTCGGGTCTACTTCTAGCGACTAAGACGCCGGTTAAGACTCGGTTTCCCTACGGCTTCCCTATACGGTTAACCTTGCCACTAAAAGTAAGTCGCTGACCCATTATACAAAAGGTACGCAGTCACCCCACGAAGGGGCTCCCACTGCTTGTACGCATACGGTTTCAGGTTCTATTTCACTCCCCTCTCCGGGGTTCTTTTCGCCTTTCCCTCACGGTACTGGTTCACTATCGGTCGGTAGGGAGTATTTAGCCTTGGAGGATGGTCCCCCCATATTCAGACAGGGTTTCACGTGCCCCGTCCTACTCGATTTCACTCTCAATGCCCTTTCGCGTACGGGGCTATCACCCACTATGGCCGCACTTTCCAGAGCGTTCCGCTAGAACAAAGAGAGCTTAAGGGCTGGTCCCCGTTCGCTCGCCGCTACTGAGGGAATCTCGGTTGATTTCTTTTCCTCTGGGTACTTAGATGTTTCAGTTCCCCAGGTTCGCCTCCTACACCTATGTATTCAGTGTAGGATAGTCACCGAAGTGACTGGGTTTCCCCATTCGGACATCCCCGGATCGAAGCTTGTTTGCCAGCTCCCCGAGGCTTTTCGCAGGCTACCACGTCCTTCATCGCCTCCTACCGCCTAGGCATCCACCGTATGCGCTTAACCGCTTGACCATATAACCCCAAGCACTCTGGTGTTATACGGCGCTGGCTCCACGAATCTGACATGCCTATCGATCAAACGCGCACTGTGCGTTTGATCTCTCTCGTCAACTTCCCAATTTTTAAAGAACCGGTCTCTCTAGTCTAAAAA
>NZ_NFZV01000065.1 GCF_003399765.1 Alkalilimnicola ehrlichii
TGCCGGTGCTACGCAAGTCACCGGCGGTACTGCCGTGGCTATCGGTGGGTGTAAAGCCACCGTCGGTCTGGGGTGTTACACAGCGATCGGTGCCGGCAGTTACCTGGTTTCCGATGGCTACAGTAGCGGCTATGCTAACGCCCAGGCGTTGCTCAGCGCGCATGAGTACCAGGCGGGGCAGCAGGTCATCGCCTCGTTCACCGAGGCCACCCACCCTGGAGAAGCTACCCCGACCTGGGATGCGGTGGTTAACGTGAGTACCGATGCGGCGCTGGTCGTCGGGGGCGGACTGCTCGCCAGTTCGATGAGGCAGGTGGACGACCTAGTCGATGCGGGGCTACAGCGGCTAGGGCAGCTAGGGCAGTGGGGGCGCGGTAAAGGTGGCAACGGGCGCACTGACCAGGGTAACCCGAGCCAGGGCGAACTTAGCGGCAGTGGTGGTGGCCCTCAGGGGCAGGCGGCGGCGCCGTCGGCTGGGGGAGATGTCCCAAACACCACCAGCGCATTTAAGGCGGGTGAAGACCTGGTCCACTTCAAGAAGCACGGGCAAGAGATCGCGACGACGCTCGGCGAAAAGACCTACACGCTTGAGCGTTATGTTGCCGATGCGAGCGTCGTCATCAGAAACGGACAGTTCGTTCCGGAGTTAAATGGTTATGTCGCGATAGCTGGCGGACAAGGAAGCGCGAAGGGGCTATTCGTCGGCCTGGACCGGGCTACTGGCGAGATAACTACGATGCACCTCAAGCCAATCTCCTTCTTCGAGCAAAAGGCACCAAGTCTTGGCTGGTCTGCGAAGCCAAAGAGTGAGATGACTGATTTTGTGGGCCCTAAACCAGAGCTCGGCTGGAAACCGCCGTACAGGACTCCAGGTAATTGAAAATGAAGATCGAGAAAATTCGATGGATATCAGAGGCCGGACAAGAAGCTGAGGTTCATCTTTCCGATGGAAGCCGCGCGTGCGTGGCTTTTTGTCAGCCATGTGAGTATGAAGTGGGCGCTGCTGTTGCTGGTCCTCTGCGTGCGTTTATGACTAAGAACGTGATGTTGTCGTACGAGCAGGACGTGTCGCTGCGAAATACCAACGATAACTTGTTTGCATATAGGTGCACCGCACGGGTTATAGATCCGCAGCATGGACTCGTGTGTGTAGGAGGTTTAAAGATCGAACTGGATGAACGCATTCCGGCTGGGGTGGGTGGGGGAGATCTTGTCGATTTCGAATGCGCAAGACTGGATCTGTGGTGACCATGAGTCCCAAACAGGGCGCTAGATGTTCCTAATCTCACAGATCGTGGAACTTTAGCGAACCTCCGGCCCGGCGATCCGGTAGTTTTACAAAGTACTGGTCGGACCCTAGTGCAGGACAGTTCTGGCCGTTACTGGCTCCAAGGGCCGACGGGAAATCGGATCACCCCCTCGGGCTCTTATGATTTTGTGACCTTGCCTGATGGGACGGTCAGGGTTGCCCGTCCGAATGCCAATCCGGATTTCTCCACGCACTTGGGGTTGAGTGGGGGCGGAGAGGTGAGCTTCGCTGGGTCGATCAGGTTTGCAAAGGAACTTAGGGACATATATGGACGCCTCCCCGTGGTCAAGGGTGTTCGTCGATAAAGCAGTTGGTTCGCGGACAACTATCCGGCGTCGTTAATGGGGCGGCATTAGCGGGCCCCGCGCCGTGATGAGATCCGGTCCCTGACCGCCTATACACCCACACGTGCTCGGTTGGCGACGTGTCCCACGACCAGGCTCTTGTCAGGGCCGGATGACCGGTTGCTTCATCGGTGGCAGGGCAATAATGGTTCGAGCAGTACCGGTGTCAACCAAGGCATGCATGGGAGTGGTGGTTCCCAGAGTAGCGATGGTGGCGGCAGCGGCGGTAACGCGCAGGGGCAGGAGGCGGCGTCGTCGGTTGGGGCTGGTTCGGGAGATGTTACAAGGGGGCAAACGCTCTGCCTGCTCCGAGGACGAGGGGCAATCCCAATACCGTTCCAGAGCGCGGCACCATTTACGTTGACTCGAAGGGGAACGCGATACCCACTCCTCCTGGAGGGAGGATAACCGGCTCGCCGGATGGGCGCTTCATCCAAGCGAGGGACGCGGCAGGGAATCCGACAGGAGTTCGCATCGATGGACCGCACAGGCCAGCATCGCATCCTGACCCACGGGCTCAGCAACCACACGGGCACGTGCCCGGCGTGACCAACCCGGATGGCACGCCGTGGCTGCCCATCAGGCAAAAGGAGGGTACTCATGACTGAGCCCACATGGGGAGACACGGTTCGCATCAACTTGAGCGCTAAGCCGGAACAACGGCCAGGTGTACTTGCCTCGGTCTGCGGTCTCCGAAAGGTCGAGACCGAGGAGCAAGCTCGGCAATTTAGCTGTCAAGTCGGCACGACGCTATACCTCGTTGAATACGAGGATGGCGTGGCTGTGGAGCTGCCGTCATCCATGCTAGAGCTCGTGGAGGGCGACGAGTTGAAGTGAGAGATGTACGCCTACGACGTGTCGCCCTGGCGCTACGATTCACGATGCAACTTCAATTTTTGCGCTGTGCGCTTGACGGGCAGCGACCGCTGCCGGGGCGGTTTTTTGATCGACAGCGACTGATGTATCGTCACAAAGGGCGAAAGAAAACCGGGCTCTGCTGGTGTTGATCGCACTGGCAAGGATTTTACGCCTGGCGACATCCAGGACGGGCAGGCCCTGCAGGGCGGTCTTACCGAGGTGGATCAGTTCCTCAACCGGACTGACGACCAGCGCCTCCTGATCACCGAAGGTGCCACCAATATCAATGGTCAGGCAGTCTACGGTGCGGCGCACCAGGACAGCGGCACGATGTTC
>NZ_NFZV01000066.1 GCF_003399765.1 Alkalilimnicola ehrlichii
GCAGCGCACCGAGCCGATTCGCCTTGTGCGCCGTGAGTTGGGGCCGGATGAGGACGAGCCGATGCAAGGCGCGGACGTGGCGATGCTGGAGGAAATGTTGTGGCAGTTGGGGGTGAGTCCAAGTACGCGAATTCGGATCGATGGCTATGATGTAGGCAGTGGCCCAGGGCCGGGAATCACCGGGCAGCGACTGCCGGAGGGTGAGCGTAGCGTTCTGCGGCTAGGTACCACGGACGGGCAAGGGCGCGCCTCGGTCGGGTTAATGTTGGGGCGATTCAACTATTTTAGCCATTGGCCGCTTGGGGCGGGAGATATTGGTACTGAGCGTGCCCAAACGTTTATTCATGAGACGGTAAATGACATTGTTTACGACACCTTGGATGAGTTGCGGAAACACTGGACTCATTATCTTGAAGCATATGACCGTTCATCGAACCTTCCGCGATTCTTGTACTCTCGGCTGGAGAATGCCGAACTGGAAGCAGCAGTCAGCGTATTTGATGGTCAGATCAACTACCCGCGAGGGAATGAGCTAGAGGGTGTTGATCCTACATATACGGTGGAGCGCCACGAACAGGTGCGGCGTTACCATGATTTTGAGCGGGCCGACATTCTGCGGGCTATTGCGAACAAGGAGGCCAGCGGCATCCAATGGGGCGGGACTACGCCCTACCGTATCACCGTCGGTGGCGCAGATGAGTCTGGTAGCAGTGGTTTTAACCAGATCCAGAACAGGCACACCTATGGTGGGCGTGCGCTAGATGGCACGCACAGGGACCCGGTAGGCTGCATTCCTGTATCGGCTTATGACAGGCAGGGGAATAGCCAAGTAAACCATTATGATCCAGGTCAGAATATTATGGCTATAGCCGTTTGGCTGGCAGGTGTTCAGGGCAGTTGTGGCCGGTCGTTCCGCTTGGCTTTTCGTTCTGAATCGTATAGTGGAACGTTTCACTCGCCAGCCGACACTCTGTTGCATAGCATGCGGACTGGAAGCGTGATTGAGGCGGTCGAGAATGGGGCGCACACGGATGATACTTATGAACTTTTGGCCAAGGCAATAGGCGGCTACAACCAAGGGGCGGGGATATTTGATGGTAGTCGATCATGGGTTGAGTGGTTGATACAGCCGTTCTCGGAGCTGGGCACTGCCCGTCGGACCGCCATGAGATACGCGATAGACATTATGCATAGTCCCCAGCATCAACTGGGGATGCCTTACCGGGCCTATATCTGGCGGGGAGGGACCTATCCAGAGGGGCACGAGCAGGCAGGGGGCGAGTGGTGCTTTGCGTATGGAGAAAGGGAATGGATGGCTGGTAGCACATGGGAGGAGACTCGTGACGCAGCGTTTGGTGATGTTGAAACTGAGCCAAGTGGTCGAATGGCTTGTGAAGCTGGTTAGAGTGACGGGTGATCATTATGGGTATTAAATCATTTAGGTTCGCGGCCTTGGCGATTTTTCTTGTTCCATTGATTGGTTACGGCCAAAGTAATCCTCTCTTAGAGCTGGGGACGCCTGTTAATAATGAAACCCTTCCGCAGCTCGCGAGTGAAAGCATTCCGTATGCGAGGCTTAGAGCAGCGGACAGGGAATATAGAAGTACGGGAAGGGCTGGATCCATTGCGGCTTTCGCCTCCCTCGATGATGGCACGACTTATTGGGGGTTATCGAGAGACGCAATCTTACACTTTGTTAACGTCGGCGAGCGTCGACACCTCGGTAGTTGGCCGCTAGATACATATCGGCAGTATGCGGTGTTGTGGGGTGAGTCTCCCCAGGCTGCTCACATGTTCCATCGTCCCGAGTCCTTTAAGCAGAAGTATTGGACGGTTGATGACCCGGCGGCATTCAGAGTTGGGCCGGATGTGGTTTGGTCAGCGCCACCGGTGTATGCCCGAGAAAGGGTTGGCTGTTTGGCGCGGAATCCGCTCCGGTATGGCGATGTCAATGATACGGGTGACGACGAGCTTGTCTTGTTCATAGGGAATGAAATCCAAATATTTTCAACCACTGAGAAAAAAGTGATCTTTGCGGCGAACTGGGTTAACCAGGATGACGTGGGGGACGTTGCCAACGCAGCTATTAGGCAGGCAGGCAGTGAGCATCAGTTAGCCTATCGCTATCGGGAGCAGGGGGAAGATGCCCCGCAATACATCGCTGAATCAGGGAGGAGTCCCGCGGTAAACGATGTGTTCCCTGCATGGCGGGCGTTCGCGAAGTTCTACTTCGGTGATTTCAATGAAGATAGCAGGCCGGATCTGGTGATGTGGAGAAAGCTGTTTGAATCCCGCCTGAATAGTGATAGCGAAGGGGGGTTCTATAAGAAAGCCCAAGGTTTAGTGCATTATGCATTTGTTGATGGTGAGTATGTTCTGCAGGAAACAGAGCAAGAGGATATTGTTAGCTGGCTCGCCGACCGTGATCTTACGTGGAGCCAAGGCTTCCCCCGTTACAGCGAATGCCCCGGCGAAGCCGGCGAACTGATTCCGGAGATGCACGACCCGCTGCTGAACGACCCGGAGGTGCTGCCGGGCTTTGTCTATGGACCGGGTGAGGCGAACTAATAAGCGCGATTAACTCCCCATTCTGCCGGAACGGCGCACGCAGATGCTGCGCTTACAAGGCGAAAACCTTTTAGCCAACCACTATTACCGGCACGTCAACGCGCAGCCCTATCACGAAGGCACCCCGGATTTCGGCGGCACGGGTGCCGGCGACGGCTTGCTGAGTTTTCGCCCGCGCTACTACGTGCCGGTCAAGGTCGCGATCTTCGACGAG
>NZ_NFZV01000067.1 GCF_003399765.1 Alkalilimnicola ehrlichii
GAACATCGTGCCGCTGTCCTGGTGCGCCGCACCGTAGACTGCCTGACCATTGATATTGGTGGCACCTTCGGTGATCAGGAGGCGCTGGTCGTCAGTCCGATTGAGGAACTGATCCACCTCGGTAAGGCCGCCCTGTAGGGTCTGCCCGTCCTGGATGTCGCCGTCGCGCAGCGGGACACCCAACAAAGCTTCACAGGACACCCAAGAACCGAGTGCTTGACCGCTTGCGGACACTTGATCGCAAGGATGGGCATTCTGGCGTTGGTAACCGTAACAGAACAGCCTGATTCAGGTATTACCACGTTAAAAGACACGATACTGATTCAAGTACTGCTATCAACGCACCACGAAGGACTTTAGCTACCGCAAAAACTGCCGATACAGCGGCTGGCTTAACAGCCGTAAGCTTCGGCCGGAGCACGCTTCGCATACGCATGCCCGGTCGCTAAACGTGTACTTCACGGAAAAATTATCGGTAAAGATCTGACCGAGAACACATAGGGGGTATCGGGAAAGTTCTATTGATTATTTGCTTAACAGGAAAAACAAGTGCGCCGCCGCGTTTGGCAGTGGCGGTACCTACAATCTCTGGTATGTATCCAATGAAAACGATAAAAATGGCTTTCTGTTTGGCACTCGTGTTGGCTATTGCCGGCTGTGGAGGGGATTCATCCTCCTCCAAGTCGAGCAAGCAGGACACACCGCCCGAGCCTCGTAACGTCGCGGCTGAAGTGAACGGTGGGAAAGCGACCGCGACCTACGACTCGGACAATGCTTACTTGGTTAACGATGGGGAAACCGAGGGGGATTTCTGGTCCGGCAATGTTGTCGGTGATCATATTACCATCGAGTTCGACAAGGCCTATGAGGTCTCTGGACTTGAGCTCTACACCAACGCCGCCAATAACTCCAGTACATCGATCCAGTTCTCCAGCGACGGTGAGAACTTCGATTCGATCAATCTTCTTAGTGGCGATTGTTTTTCAATGCAGATGGGAAGCGGCCGAATTACGTGCACTTTCTATCAGGACCGCCGCGCAACCCACGCACGCGTAGTAATCAAACAAAACGCTCATGATGTCCGGATCTACGAGCTTATTGTTACCGGAACGTAAATCTTGCGGCGCCCCGTCAAACGGGGGCGCCTTATCCTGCCGGCACGGGCCGGTGCGCCTGACAACGGCGAATCTCTGGAAACGGTCACCTCATGATTCGGAAGGGAACCTCGACCTAGGCTCAACAGTATATCTCTGGTTCTCGCCCTGCCTGTTACTACATTGGGTGGATGTCCCCTAGTTTCCCCCAACTCCATACAGATACCAGCGTAACTGCACCCTTCCGCCGCATCAACGCTAAGATTATTCTCTGACAACCAGTACTTCTCGAAACCGGGCGCATAAGAAACAAAGAACTTCAGCAGGTCGACTGGAGTACGGATCATTCATTCAACCCTCCTGTTCTCGCATTTTGTATATCTCTCAGCATTTCCTGCGCCGCATGAACATCTGCGGGCCGGCTTACATTGGGTGGATGTCCCCTAGTTTCACTACCTAGTTTCAACTATTAGGGGAAAGTGGCTGTCAGATGGGTACCCCCCCTAGTTCACTAGTTCCCGGTGCTATACCACCGCAAACTGAAAATCTTCGCAAAAGAATCGAACAACTTCCTCTTGAGATGGATCTCTCACATAGAAACCACCGATCGAATTCGCCTCCTCTTTTCCAACAAGGATTTCCAAGTGCGGTATAGAAATCAAACTTAGCTCTGGCTGCGACAGTTGCAAATATTTCACCCCATAAAAATCTATATATAGCGCCTCATCAGAAGGGTAATCTAACGATTTTTCATTACGATTGATAGGACTTGCTTCATCACGCCACCACTACTGAAGGCTTGTTTTAATAAGAAGGAAGCAAGAACTCTATACTTTGTTGGCGAAGAAGCGTAGTACTCATTAATTTTTTCCCGTCGCATCATACTCATTCTGGAAACTCCCCTGGTGAGTGGTTATCAACCTGCCGCCCATCTGGATATTTCGCGTCATATTCGTAGCGCGTATAGTGAGTATCGGGAATCTCCGCAGCCCTGTTACCAGCATTGTAGTCTGTTCGACCTACCTGTCGGCCATAATCATCGTAGTGTGCTTTCCAAGGCTCTACTCGTCCTCTATCGTTTATGTATTGACCTTCAAGAGTTTTCGTACCCGGCGCAATGTACTTAGGAGCTTTCTTGCTAAATAATTCATCGGGAAAGGTTCCCTCCTTTAGGACATCCCCCGCCCCACCCCCAGCCGACGGCGCCGCCCCCTGCCCCTGAGGGCCACTACCACTGTCGCTAAGTTCGCCCTGGCTCGGGTTGCCCTGGTCAGTGCGCCCGTTGCCACCTTTACCGCGCCCCCACTGCCCTAGCTGCCCTAGCTGCTGTAGCCCCGCATCGACCAGGTCGTCCACCTGCCTCATCGAACTGGCGAGCAGTCCGCCCCCGACGACCAGCGCCGCATCGGTACTCACGCTAACCACCGCATCCCAGGTCGGGGTA
>NZ_NFZV01000068.1 GCF_003399765.1 Alkalilimnicola ehrlichii
GTGGCCGTGGGCGTGCAGCTCGGCGACCAGGTGCGCGAGTTGGTAGGCGACCTTGACGCGAAAGCGGTAATCCTCCGGCAAGCCGGTTGCGCGTCGACCGCGGGCGCTGAGTAAAAACTCCAGCGGCACGGTGTTGTCGACGTCGAGCTGCGGCATCGCGTAGCCGAGGAAGGCGCCATCCATGCTCTCAAGCGTGCCGATAGGCCAGGTGATCTGCGGGTATTGGCGGCCGCGGCGCTCAAACGGGGGTAGGCGCGGCGGGTCGGCCAGCATGGCGGCGAGCTTATCTTGCCGCTCGCGGTTGGGCCGATGGTAGAGCTTGGCCACCAACGGCGGTTCGCCAGCCAACCGATAAATCGTACCCTCGCCGCCCCGGGCCAGCGGCTCGCCGTCGAGACGGACAGGGCGGCGGCTGTGGGTGGCTGTGAGAACAAGTGGTGTGCGGTCGGACTTGTTGTTCATCGTTCTTTAGCTTAAGCGGCACGACCAAAGTTTGGAGGTGCGGACAGGGCGAATGCACTATGTGACGTCACCGTAGGAACAAGAGGACGGTAATGGCCCATGCAGCCGGTATCGCAGTGCAAGGGATAGCGTATAGGGCGACATAGTGCGATTTTTTAGTAAGCGTGCGCATGAAGAATGTGGCGCCTACGCTTTCGAACAGAAGCAGGTATAGGCCCCCAGCGACCCCTGCGCCCATCAAAAAAGTATCGAATAGTTTGCCTGGTCGCGAAGCTGGCCCGAAAAGTTCGTAAATCAGGCTGGCGAGTAGGGCTAGCATAGATAGTACGACTAGAGCTCCTGCACACTGCTTTGCTCTAACAAAAGCAGTGTCTTTAAATCGCCGAGCAGCTTCCGCATCGGCTGCTTGCTCTTTATTTAGACGGTCCTCAGCTTCATGAAGCGAGCCGATTTCCCGTAATGCAACAAGCTCCTTCCGCCAGTCTGTCAATGTTGGCGGCTCGTTTGCGATAAAGGCCCGCTCGAAAAGCTTATGCAAGGTGTGTGGCCAACGCCGGTGAAGGCTCATCTTTAATGGGCGAACCTGTGGGTGTTCACTAGGGCTATACGCATAGAGTTTGTTGATTACCCGTTCGGTGAGAGGCGGAGAGGGAGAGCCGTCAGCCATAACGCCGTCGTAAGGATGAATGCCCTTGTTAAGCAAACGAAAAATGATGACGGCTACTGCATAGTTGTCTTGGTGCTCTTGCAGTGTTTCAGGGGTGTCGCTTCCCCATAGTGCTTTCGGATGACTGTACTCGGGAAGCGGAGTGCCGGTGGCTGCCGAGCGGCCGCGCCGAGCTGTACCGAGACTAAAATTCATACAGTCGGCGAAACAAATCAGGCCGTTGTGATCACGTCGGAAGAGAATGCTTTGGGGGGCCAGTGCGATAATACGATGCCTTGCATGGTGAAGTGCTTCTACCGCATCGATTAAGGCAATAGCGTTGTCGATGACGCGCTCGGCAGTTCGTTCTCTGTAATTCAGCTTGGAGAGGTACTGTAGCTCCTCGCCTAAACTTCGGTAATGACGGCGGTATATGCGGGGTTTGCTATATCCTGTAGGGGTTCTCGTGTTGGCTTCCAAGATAAGTGCGTCTGGCCAGCAGAAGGTCTCGTGGCGTTGCTTTCCCGCGAATACACTCTGTGACTTTGGCGGTGCGCTTAACATGGCTTCAAGCCTTTGCGCAGCGGCTTTTGCATCCGTCGTCTTATGATAAATAAGGGATATGCTCCCTTCCTCTCCAGGTGTTATGTATTCATCGTAACTAGAGCCTAGTCGGAATGTTTGTCTTAGAGTGAGTTTGCGTTGTTGGCCGTCGCTGTTTACCCAAATGTATTGTTCCGGTTGAGTGCTTCTACGAGCTGAAGCCGATTGCTTCCTGGCTGTACGCACCTCTTCGGTCTTTTTACGTGGGCAAAGTGGGCATCCCGGTTCGAAGTGAAACTGCTTCGGATGACGTTCGCAGCGTAGCAGGCGTCGGTTCTCTGGTGCGAGTAGGGCCGCGAAGTGATCGTTCCAGTCGCTGGCGGCGGGGCGCCGTGCCGCGTCGCCAGCGAAGGCGCGGGCGAGGAGCATGCGGGTTTCGCCATCAAGAACACTGTGCCGGCTCCAGGGCGAGGGCGCGATGTCCGGGTGAGGGGTGAGGCCGTAGGGATAGAGGCCCGCCCGGATGCGTTCGCCGTTGGCAGTGGGAAGCTCGCGGCCGGTGTGTGGCACGCCCTGAAACGGGTGAATACCCTCGTTGATGAGCTGGAAGAGAAGCACGGCCAGCGCAAAACGATCCTGCGCCTCGCCGAGCTGCTCGGGGGGCTGGTTCTGTTGCAGTGCTTCGGGCGCGATGTAGCCGTCGGTGTAGGCGTGCGCGGGGTACTGG
>NZ_NFZV01000069.1 GCF_003399765.1 Alkalilimnicola ehrlichii
AACCATGGCTTCATCGTCATGCCAATCTTCCTTATCCGATTCTTCTATGCGTCCACTAGGCTGGCCCCTAGTGTATAGGGCTTTATTACCCGATTGTAGACACAACGCCCCCGGAGGATGCGGCACCGTAGGCTGGGTTGAGCCAACGGCGAAACCCAGCATCCCCCCTTTCCCGCTCAGCAAGCGTTTGAAGATGTTGGGTTTCGGCTACGCCTCAACCGCAACCTACCAAGCCGAACGATTGGCCGAATGATTTATAGGCTCATGAACACCGGCGACGGATAAAGCCTCCGAGACGGGTCGAGGAAGAGGACAGCCTCGACCTCGGCGACATGCGACTTCAACTAAGCGCCCACATCGGCGGCTATGTGGGGGCGAACCTCGTCGCATCGGCCAAAATCCATCTGGATACGAAGGAAGGCATTTTGCACGCCACCGGCGTGCGTACCGACAAAGGCAATCCGGACGGAGTGCCGGAACACAGTGCCGGTTTCGACGTCCCGGACAATGAGCTGGCCGTTTCCGCCTTCGCCGGCGCCAAAGCGGAAACCGGCATTAAGGGCGCCCTGGAGTGGCGCAGCCCCGAGCCGGACGGGCCTTCTCGGGCCACGCTCGACGAACCGGATACGGCGCAAACCCCGAAGTTTGTCGAATTGGGAAGTGTCGGGTACACCGTCACCGGGCTGGCGGGGGCAGGGTTAAACGGTAGCTTTAAGATTGGCTTTGACCAAGCAACTAGGCGCTTTGTAATAAAAGCCAAAGCATCCGCGTGCCTAGGCCTTGGTTTCGGTGGTGAAATAGCATTCGCGGTCAGCGCCAAGCATGTTTGGCAGTTCATCGTGCTGGTACGCAGCAAACTAAAAGAAGCCGACTTCAGTTTTATCGACATCTTTGATGATCATGAAACCTTTGACACTTTCTCCGCATGGCAACTTGAATTGGTTAGACAGGGTTACAAATCATTCAGGAGGGGAGCCCCCGCGGTAGAAATAACGCATCAGATCGGCACTCTAGGTATGCGCCTACTTCAAGAAATAGACACACTCCTGGGTTCTTGGAGAAACAATCGCCGGGCGGACGAAGAAATAAACGAATTAATAACTGCCGTACATTCAAAGGCAGCGATTCTAGAATACTGCACCCCAGAAACGACAGGAAGGCTTTTACACGCGCTAATTGAAACGGAAATAGAAGACAGAAGACATGAAGAAGCGGTCATTCTTGTCATAAGGTCAATCAAAAGCATTCGGCACTATTTTGAAGTCATGGAGCACCTAGAGGCTGTCACCCCCGGCGCTACAGAAACAGAAAAAGCACATCGCGCCTTAACAAACGAGCAACGGCTATTCGCTTCGTTAAGCGACTCAGGAGAAAGAGCCTACCTCGCTTGGCGTCGAGACTTATTTGAGGGCTCCCAATAGTGGGAGCCCGACAACTAATCTCTTGATACAGGGGACGCTTGATTCACGACACAGCGAATACCTCCTCCACCTCCGGTGTTATCTGGAGGCGTAGGGCTCCGTCGGAAAACCATTTTCATCTCTGGCGACCCAATCCATCCGCTCCCTCGCTGCACCTTACGATCCCCAGCCTCCGGCCCCGTCGGATTATGCTTGGGCTCCTCAGTGTAGGGGCCATACCAGTCCAAGACCCACTCTGGCTGATTGCCGATCATACCGTACAGGCCCAGAGGATTCGGCGGAAACGTTCGCGGCGGCGTCGCGCCCGACGGCGTATCCGGTCCACGATAGTTCCGGCCCCGGTCGATGGTGCCGTCGTCCGTCGCATACGGCACGTTCTTACCGCGACTCCGCGCGGCATACTCCCACTGCGCTTCGGTCGGCAGATCAAACGGCAGCCCTGTGAGTTCGCCTAACCAGTGGCAGTACGCGCGGGCGTCGTACCAATCCATGCCCCAAGCAGGAAGGTCCGGACCCCGCGTTGGCATATGAAGCCTATTTGCCCGCACAAGCTCTCTGCCGGTGGACCGAGTAAAAAGGTCATACTCTTCGTGAACCACTTCATACCGCTGAATCGAATAACTATCCAGCGTCACCTCATGCGCCGGATGCGTATCCCGATCTCCGGTCCAGCGCCGATTAATCACCGTCCCGTCAGACAGCGTCCGCTCAAAGCCGACGTCCCCCATCATGAACGTGCCGCCTTCGACGAACACCAGGCTCTCCAGCGTCCGGTCCACATGCGCCTGCAACTCCGGGCTTAGGTTCTCCGGGTCAATC
>NZ_NFZV01000006.1 GCF_003399765.1 Alkalilimnicola ehrlichii
GTCTCGGTCGGGTCACGGCGGCATCCTCCACTGGATAAACAACCAGTCTAGGAATAACCGCGGCGACGGGACTTGTCAACGAGTAGAAGTATCGGCTAAATGAAAGCGGCGGGCAGTCAGAGGTTGGATGGGTGTCCTGTAGTGGAGAGTGATGAAGCGCGCCGCGTCTGTAAAATCATAGAGCACGCGGCCTAAATACTGTTATATAAAAGAGGGTGCAGTGAACATTGAACTGATTATCAAAGTCGTTCTTGCGGCCGTTGCCGTTATCGGTTTATGGCCCATACTGTACGGGATAATAGCTGGCAAAAAGATTAGGCTTAGGGAGGAATACAGGTTTGCGAAGGAGTTTCTTGATGATCTAGCCTCTGGAAGGCAGATGCATCCGTATGCCCTTGAGAAAGGCTGCCAAGCCATTGCCGGCACTACGGCTATCAAAGCCATAGAGGTGCAATATATTCTCACTCTTGAAAACCCTGCCTCCTGTTTGAGAGACTTTGTATTGGCCAGAAGTTACCTTGAACATCTGGAAACGGCGGGCGATCTTAAAATTACCTTTTCGAAAAATACAAGAATTCTTGGTCTCGCAGGTGGAGAAAAGGGTTCTACCTAACCACTTATTTTGTCCTAGCTTTTGGTGCGATAAGCCCTGCTCTTTTTGGCGCTCCACTAGGTCTTGAAATTAAGCAAATACTACAGGCATCCGCCATTACGCTCCCTATACTAGGTTTGTACGCGCTGCTGTCGATCTTCGCTTTCGCAAAAATATATCGCGGTGAGAAGCTCGTCAAAAACCAGAAGTCGCATACCCAGCGAATAGTATTTCCCGGTTCAGGCACAGATCCCGCTGTATATGTCGCTGAAAGGACGCAGGTTACAGCTTAATAAAGAAGGCGCGTACGAAGAGGACATATATGGACGCCTCCCCTTCACACGGCGTCACGATGCGCCAGACTTTTGGGTAGAAACCAAAGTCAATGAAGAGGAGGCGCCCATCTCATCAGCCATCTAGCATCTAGTTTGTGTAGTCCTCTAACACTGACAAAATCTCCTTATTCTCACCGCCGCGCACCAGATCGAAAGGGCCTAATCCATTCGCCAAGCGAGATTGGCTTAAGTCAAAGCCTGCATCGAGTAAAGTGCGAACGACCTCAACGTCGCCGAACCCTATGCCTACCATCAGTGCATCGATGCCATCCGCATTTCGAGCGTTTGGATCTGCACCTGCATCGAGCAACAGAGTTAGCATTTCCAATCGTTCGCAGCCTGCTACCGCGATGAGTGCTGTGGGCCCACCTTCCTCGCGCCAATCAGGGTCGACCCCCATGTTTAACAGGGTCTTAACGATTTCGGTTTGCCCTGCAGCGGCTGCATCGATAAGGATATCCGGCTCTAGTTCCCGCCAGTTATCTTCGGAAACCCATGCTTTGACTTTATCCAGCTCACCCATAATGGCGGCATAAGCGATGATGCTTTTCCCGTACACCGTATCGGAGCCATCAGAGGTTTCCAAAAGCGGGAGAACGCGGTTCTCCGGCACGCTTTGCGCCATCGTATGGCAAGGGTTTGGGGTGGCTGCATGCGATGTGGCAGCGAACAGTAGTGAAAAAAGCAATAGAGTTCTTTTGTAAGAGCCTATAAATTTCATTCTGCCCCCATTATCGAAACAAGGGACAGCCATTCAACTCCCGTCCCCCGCCTCGGTTCTTTTCACACCTCAGGCGATCAAGCCATACCGCTCGCCCTTACTCCTGAGCGTCCTCCTGCAAGCGCGCCAGCTCCTGCTCGCACAGCGTCTTGGTGACGTCCAGCAACCGCTGCACCTTGGGGGCTAAGTAATCGAGGTCTTCTTGAATGACATTGAAGTCGAGATGATAGCGGGCCGCGATGTAAGCGTTGTCGAGTAGCTTGAACATATCCCGCTCTAGCTGCGTTGTGTGCGGGAAGATCTCTTTAAACACCGGGCCGTACTCGGCCGCGTCGAGAGCGAGATAGCGCAACAAGTGCTCGTGCGGACAGTACAGGGTGTGGACGAGGATAATGCATTTATAGGCGGATTCGGTGGCCTGATTGAGATTGAAGGCAGCTCGGCGACCATCGCCTTTGTTAAACGCGAACTCATAGTGACTATAGAATTCCGTCGCCCCTTCAAACCAGATCCGAAAATACTCCCTCGCAATTCGCAGCCGATCGCGCGCGGGCAACTCTTCCGGCTCCGCCAACTTCACGAAATTGCTGCCTACCAGCACGCGCCCTTCGCGCTTAATATCCAGAAAGAAATACCGGCCTTCCTCTAAGCTTTGATTCACGTGGCTAAGGCGATGAACAATCGGCCGCACCGAAGCTGAGAAGTTGTGCGCATTGCACAGCTCGTAGAGCTGCTGCTCCAACTCGCCGTCCGATTCCGTGGTGCTATCCGGCATCACGACCAAAATATCGTAATCCGAGGCGTGCCCCGACCAGCGGGGCCGCGCCAGGTCTTTCTCTTCCTTGTAATCCCCTCGGGCGTAGCTCCCGTAGAGAATCACCAGCTCCGGTTGCACGGCCTCGTCGATCAGGCTGGCGATTTTCTCCAGCTCCTGCTGTTTATCGGCCGGCAAGTGGCTCAGCGACGTGCGCATGTGCTTATGTTCCAAACGGTCGTACTCCAGCGGCGGCATACCCTCGCCCTCTTCCTTTTTCGTGGTGTGGGGGAAGCATGTCGTAATAGTGCCATAGGCAAGGGGAGAGACACAGCATGGGGCTAAACGCGGTGGATTGACGGGAGCAAGTCAGTCCGCCGCTACGGCGCCGAAGCGGCATCGGTATTCCCGCTAGGTCAGGCCGATAACGCGCCGAAACAGTTTCCGGAAGGCGCTCGTTGCCTGAACGAGCACATCGTCCGAAGCGCCAACACCATGGACGGTTGCACCGACGCTGAGCACTCGGCACCGGTGGCATAGCGTGAACGCGTCAGCAATTTCTTATAGCACCTTGGTCTCAGCCTCGGCACCCAGGCTAACGAGCTGAAGACGGCCATCGCCATCGTGCCGCAGCACAGTGACTGAGGTGTGATTAGGCCGGAAGTGCACTACGCGATCATCCCCGGAGGCTGCACCGGCAGCGGCGTTGATGGCGATAAAGTGGGTTACCACCACGGTGTCCTGCTCAATGGCCAGTAAGGCATCCAGCACGCCCTGACGCCAGGCCTGTAACTCAGAGTCCAGCACTGCGTACTCTTGCTTCGCCACCGAACGCAACCACTCCCCCCGGGCGCGCAGATCGGTGGTCGGCGAGGGAATTTCGCTAACACGCACTTCTACAATCGGTTTCTGCCGCCAGTGCATCAGCAGCGGCATGGCGGTCTCACGTGTGCGACGCATAGGGCTGACCATGACCGGCAACGGCCCCAGCGGTTGGAAATGATTAACCAGTGCGTCGGCCTGCTGGCTACCCAACGCGTCCAGCCCAGGATCAGGGTCAGTCTCCCAGCCCGCCGCAGCGCGCCCATGCCGCACCAAGTGAATCAATGGCATAACCTATCCCTTCGAGCAATGGCCACGCGGCGCGACGTGGCAGTGAAAAATGCGCCGACCCCGAGCGACAATTCTAAGCTAGATGCTGCGATAGATTGTTTATAACGTCTTCGTTCTTCGTCAACCGCGCGATATCCAAGGGTGACGCAAGTCCGACCCTGAAGCGCCAAGGAAACCTACCGACTGGGTGTCTGACTACCGCCCGCCCCTCCTTTGGCCCCAAAACATGAACGACTAGGCCTTCGACAAGTTGTTCAAGTTCTTGTGTCTACAGCCGATTTAGTTCTTTAAGCAGCTTTAGGCTTGGTGGCGCAAGCGTGTCTGGCGTTTCGGGCTTTGCAGACGAGATAATCATGATAATCAACCGGTCCTTCCCAAATCCGCCGTCGATGACGTTAACCCACAATGCGAATCGTGCGGTCGGCGCCGATAAGGCGGCTGGAGCTTCTCAACCAACCACGCCACCTAGCGACGCGAAAGCCAAAGCACAGCAAGCACTTAGTGAAGCACTAGAAAAAGCTAGGAACAGCGCCAAAGCTGTTGAAGCCTTCGCAGACATGTTCAGCGAATCACGCAAGGACAGCGCCCGCCAGCGGATTGATGAGATTCGCGAAACTATCCGCATTCTGAAGCAGTTCATCATGCTGTTCGGGGGTAAG
Source organism: Alkalilimnicola ehrlichii (assembly GCF_003399765.1). Lineage (GTDB taxonomy): Bacteria > Pseudomonadota > Gammaproteobacteria > Nitrococcales > AK92 > AK92. Next base: position 4,175 of record NZ_NFZV01000006.1, read on the forward strand.
CCGCCCAAAGGTCTGCTCAAACAGCTCCAACAGCTGGCTCGCGACCTCAATAACGCATCGTCCGAGCTTAAGGAAAGTGGCACCAGCAACGCGGGAGTATCTGGCAGCTTCATTTATAGTGAAGAGGGCACCGGACCCTTCATGACGCAGGCTGTCCCGACCGGCGAGGAATCTACGATGGATGCCGAATCGCAGGGAGATCAGTCGGCACAAGCGCTCGTGGCTCAGGCCGAGAGCGAGCTTGCCAGCCTTCAGGTCGAGCTTAGGGCGGTGGAAGAACAGAAGGCGGACACGAACAGCGGCTCTGATGACGGTCAGGCCCACCTAGTGTTCTCGCCTCCGATGAGCAATGGCGGTGATGCTCAGCGACGTACCGATGCCGAGCTAATTGCAAAGGCGCTTCAGGAGTTGAAGGAGTTGGTGGATCTAGTGAAGGCCGGCTCACGTGGCAAGGACCCAGAGGCCGACAAGCAGTACGATAATATCGACAAGCAACTGGCCAGCGCCGAGAAAGCTGTCCAGGCGCTGCGCATGCCCAGCCTTGCAGTGGCGGTACCGACGGGAATCTCTGTTCGGGTTTGACAGGTGGCAGAGCGTCCGGGGATAACGATTCAAACCGGGGGGTAGTACTTCCGGTGCGTCATAGTTGTTGACGCTGAAATCGGTCCAACCTATGAGCGCGAAGCCATCGTCGTGTAGAAACTTGCTATCGTTGCCGACGAAAGACGCTAGCGCGCCCTTGCAGGTAGTTCGGAAAGTCTGTTCGCCGCTGGCTGCGGGGCTCGCCTGTCGCCCACCCAGTCTCGTTAAGAAAGTAGAGGCGGAATGAGAATGGTGGCCGTCGCTTTGCTTAGCTCGGCGAACCATCACCTTTGTTAAACGCGAACTCATAGTGACTATAGAATTCCGTCGCTCCTTCAAACCAGATCCGAAAATACTCCCTCGCGATTCGCAGCCGATCGCGCGCCGTTGAGGTTGAGAAGGAGCTTGCGCTTAACGGTTTGCTATAACGAGCATTTGGGGCAGCCATTAGGTTGGCTGACCCTCCTATGGGCCTAATCAAACATCCAGCTGCAGCCAAGAACCTTTTGCGACAGTTAGTTTCCGGACATTGGGAGACGAACGAGGCGTTGTTTCGCACCGTCAAGTGCCGCCCCGGATATCCGGTCGCAGGTTTTGAAAACATGACGGCGGCTCGGAAGCGCGTGCAGGCTTTCGCGCACTGGTACAACACCGAGCACTGCCACAACCGCTTTTCGGGCGACATCCGCAACTTTAATCTCCCAAAGACCACTGGCTTTTAAACAGCTCTATTAACTCAGGCGTGAACTATGTTGACAGGCACCGGCCATAGATGCCGGCCGGGCCAAAAGCTCCTCTCCCTTGAGCCTCCATAGCACCCGATTCACATTCCCCAGCCGACGCATGTTAAGCCAACTATCCCAAGCTTTCGCCTCCAATCAAATCGAACTCAACGTTATAACATTACCATCTGCTATACTGCTTTTCCCATTAGGAAAGACAACAAACAAGAAGGAAAACTCATGAAGAAAAGATTTTCGCTCCTACTCCCTATCCTGCTTGGACTCTCGGCTTGCAACGGCAGCGGCAGTAGCGGGGGAAACACGCCCGATGCCGACCTTAGCGGTATTTGGCAGGGAACAGGGACCCAGGAAGGAGTAACTTTCGACCTCCAAGGCGCCCTTTATGACAACAGGATTTACCTAGTCAGCGAGCAAAGCAACATCATACTGATTGGCGAAATACACGCTGACGGTAATAGCTGGTCTGGAACTATCGATTCCTATGTAATCAATGAGTCCCAGCAGGGGACTACCCTATATCGGGTACGGTGCGCGAACAAGAGTGGCTCCGTGGGGAGACTGAAAACGGCACGACAATAGATTTAGCATTTGACGATCAGTTTAACCGCTCCGCTTCTCTAGAGAAGATTTCCGGCGTGTGGTTCATGAGTGAAGGTGAATATGCATCGAGTATTACCATCGATTCAGATGGCAGCTTTTTCGGCGACTCCACAGACGGCTGCCAATATTCCGGCGAAATAGACATCCCCGATGCCGAAAAGAATATCTACCGTATGGCTATGACTGCGACAGGCTGCGCGCATGCCGCCGGCAGTTATGAAGGCCACGCGATGCTGCTCGATCACCTAGGCACTGAAGACAGGCTCGCTTATGGCCTCGTTAGTTCAGGCTATGTCATCGTCAACCAGTTTTCGCGGGAAGACTAGGCCGACCGAGACCGTTATGGAACCGCGCCCTCCCGTCGGAGCGGGCGCGGTTCCGTCAGCACTGAACTGTTAACACCCTGCACACTCGCCCTCCTAGTAAAGTAAGCGCCCGGCGGTAGTATTGAACAACTCGGAACCGCCCCTGATAGACCGCGCTGACCAAACCTGCGGCGATAGTGTCCGGCTGGTGTGCGGGGCGGCATCTAGCTGAACGCGATGGATTAGCTGTTTAAGCTTCGCCCAGTTCATCATAAGCTCGGTCAGTCTTTTCGAGGCCGAAATCACTAGCTAGCAAATCAATTCCATCTAGTATTAGACAGCGATTCATGACCTTCAGCGCGGAAAAACACTTTCTCCTGTACTCTTTTGATCCTTGAAATTTTTCTAGTGACCTTTTGAGAGGTGCTAGTACGGGATAAGCTTCTTCAGCCTTATCGGTGGCTTGCTGAGACTGTTCACCGTGTAGGCGTAATTGGCCAATAACTTCTCTGCATACCTATCAACGCTACTTAAACACGGAACATTGAGCCAGTCTTTTGTTTCTGCGGCTTAAGCTTGATCCTTGCTTCGGCAACAAGTGGAAACTTTATTGGCATTAAGCCGCTTTCAGATACCTTTTGCTCAGGCGCTTGTATCCTGGACTAATCGGACAGATGAAATCTACGTCTTTGCTCCAACGATACTCTTCATAGAGGGGAGTGATAAGGGTGCCTCCACCGAAGAAGGCACCTACTTCATAAAATATCTCTGGGTCTAGACAGACTAGAACGTGCAGGATTCTTTGATGATGTTCGTGGTCCAACATCTAACTGCAGCCAAGAACCTTTTGCGACAGCTAGTTTCCAGACAAACGTTTTCTCTTTCCCCTCAACATCGGCCAGTATGCCGCGATACTCCCAGCTTCTTTCGTATCTGTTGAGCATTTCGTCTGGAGTAAGATCATGCACATCATCCAAATCCCAGCATACCGCTTCCAGAAACGGCAAATGCTTTGGAATTTCAAAATTTACTTGTTGCCGCATGACTTCTAACCGTTTGATACAAAAGGCAAGATCATAGCAAAACCGTCAACTCCCGTTGGGCCCCGGGAGCGAGTCAGTCCGCCGCTCCGGCGCCGAAGCGCGTCGGTATTCCCGCGGGGTCAGGCCGGTAACGCGCCGAAACAGTTTCCGGAAGGCGCTGACATCCTGGTAGCCCACCATGGGCGCAATCTGCTCCACGGAGCGGCTGGTGGTCTCCAGCAGCCGCTTGGCGGCGTCGACACGCAGCCGCTGTAAATAGCCGCCCGGCGTTTGCCCACAGGCTGCTGTGAAGCGGCGAATCAGGGTCCGCACGCTGCTGCCCAGGGTGGCCGCTAGGGCGTCCAGGGTCTGGGGCTCGCCGAGCCTGGCCTGCATCCATTGCTGTGCCCGGGATACCAGCGGGTCCCCGTGGCCGTGGTACTGCTGGAGCATGGCATAGGGCGCCTGTGAGGCGCGGTTTAGGTCCAGCAGCATGAGTTTTGCTGCCAACGTGGTGCGCTCGCGCCCGATCTCGGGCTCCACCAGTTGTAGCATCAGGTTGTCCCGGGCGCTGTATGGGCCGGCGCAGTAGATGTTGGCGTCCTGGGTCACCAGTGCATCCGCTTGCAGCCGGACTTTCGGGTAGCGCTCGCGGAACTGGGCCCGGAGCCACCAGGTGGTGGTGGCGCGGCGCCGGTTCAGCAGGCCGCATTCGGCAAGCAGAAACGTCCCCGTGCAGGCCGCCGCAATGCGCGCGCCGCCGGCCCAGTACTCCGGCAACCGGGCAAGCTCGGCGCGCAGTGCCTCGACGGCGGCGATGAAGGGGCCCATGCGCCCGTAATCCATGGCCGAGACCACGATCACGTCCGCATCCTGGGCCAGGCTCCAGTCGCCGTCTACAGCCAGCCGCAGGCCGGCCGGGGTGGCCAGGTCGCGCCCGTCCGGCGACAGGATTTTCCACTGGAAAAGCCTCTCATCCCCCTCCCGCTGCGAAAGCGTGTTCAACAGGTGCAGGAAGTCGGCCGAGGCACTGAGCCCGGTAATCTGGCAGTTGGCGTATCCCAGCAAGGCGAATGTGGTCATATGGCAATTTTAACCATAAAGATGTCAGTTTCGCCTCTCCTGCGTCACCCGGTCTGCCGGTACGTTCACAGATACGACACCGGCTTCCCACAGGAGAACGACCGCCATGAACGAGAACCAACGCCATCCAACCCGACCGCTGGCCCTGCGGCTTGTCGGTCTCGGGCTGCGGACTATGCACCGTGTGGCGCCGGAGCAGGCGGCACGCGTGGCGACAGCGCTCATGCTCACTCCGCGCAGGCGCCCGCAGCGGCCACCCGTGCCGGACACCAAGACGGTGGCAACGGATAGAGGAACGGCGGTGGTACGGCGCATCGGCGACGGGCCGCCGGTGCTACTGGTACACGGCTGGGGAGGCCATGCGGGGCAGTTCGAGGACTGGCCGGCCCACCTGAACGAGATCGGCCTGGGTGCTCTGCTGCTGGAGCTGCCGGCCCACGGAGGCGCTCCCGGCAAGCGGACCAACGTCGCGGCGGCGGCCTCCGCCATCAGCGCCGTGGCCGCTTCCGAGGCTCCGCTGGCGGGCGTGGTAGCGCATTCGTTCGGCGGGCTCGCCACGCTATACGCGATGAGTCTTGGCCTGTCGGTGCCTTCCGCGGTGTTCATCGGCACCGCCACGGTGCCGCAGCAACTGACCAGGCTCTTCGGTAGTCTGCTCGATCTGCCCCTGGAAATGATCCAGCGCATAAAGGCACGAACGGAGGCCATTGCCGGCGTGCCCATGGAGCGCGTGGACCCCGTCGGCTACGCGCAGCGTCTGGAGACGCCGGCGCTGCTCATCCACGACACAGCGGACTCGCGGGTCTCCATCGACGAGAGCCGGCGCTTGGCGGCGATCTGGCCTGAAGCCCGCACCCATTGGACCACCGGGCTGGGTCATACTCGGATTCTGGCGGACTCGGCAGTCATCGGGGAAGCGGTGGACTTTCTGGCCTACCACACGCGCGCGACGGGCGCGGGGGCGGTGCCGCCGCGCTTCGCCGGGGCCGGCCGCTAACGAATAGCCACGGGTGTGAGGCGGGCGGTGGCGGCCCGCCCCACATCCTCGGCGTCCGGGGGCAGCCGAGCAAGCCATATCGACGGCACTCAGACAACGCAGCAGCGGCTGGGCCGGAGAACTCAAGAGTACCGAAATAGATCCAGTCACATCACCAGCACGGCTCGAAAACGAACGGCCCCCTCCAAAAGCCTCTCGCGCACCGCGGCGGCCTCAGCCAAATCGTAGGATTCGGTAACCGCCGTCACCTTACCGCGCGCCGCGAAGTCCAGCACTTGGTAGAGATACTCGCGGCCGTTGTGCTGGCTGCCGACGATACGTGCACGCTTCATGATCAACTGACCGGCAGAAACCTCGAGCGGGGCCGAACCCAACCCCATGATCACCATCCGTCCCTCCGGGCGAAGCCCTTGCATGGCGTCGCTTTGCGCGCTCATCGAGCGGCTCGTGCCGAGCACCACGTCGGCGCCGCCGACGGCGGCGAGTGCTCTTCCGTCACGCACAATCTCGTCGGCACCCAGGTCGCTGATCGGCGTTTCTTTGTCTGTGGATTGCGTTACTGCGATGGTTCGAAAGCCGCTCGCCTTAGCATACTGCACGGCCAAATGCCCAAGCCCACCGATACCGACAACCGCGACGGTCTCGCCCGGCCGAGGGTCGGCCGCGCGCAGGCCCGCGTAGGCTGTGTAGCCGGCACAGAATAGCGGTGCTGCCTGCTCATACGTGAGCCCCTCGGGGAGCAGCACCGTCGCATCGGCGTATGCGAGCATGTATTCGGCGTGGCTCCCCGGCAGATGCATGCTGGTACCAACGATATGGCTGCAGAACAAAGGCTTGTCGCGCTGACACCACTCACAACGCCCGCAGGCCGATTGCCACAACAGCACTCCCACCCGGTCGCCGACACAGCGGCTGCGCACGCCTGGGCCAACCGCTACGATCTCCCCCGCCGGCTCGTGCCCCGGCGTGCCGCGACTTTGGTGCAGGTCGTTGTAGCAGACACCGCTCGCGTGCACGCGAATCAGCACTTGATTCTCAGCGGGTTCGGGCACGGGCACGTCTTGCAACTGCCACGCTTGTTCTCCAGAAGAGGCGATAACGGCTTTCATAGCTGGACCTCGCAGGCTGACCGCACCACTAAATGCAAACGACATCGGGAAACTCGTTAGCGCAGTACCTTGATCACGGCGGCATGCTCCTCAGCTCCGTATCCGGCGTCGATCGCGCGGCGAAACAAGGCGGCAGCGAAACGGGGCAGCTCGGTGCTGATGCCCGCCTCGTCGCCGTGCTGGACAAGCCGCTCAATGTCTTCGCCGGCCGTCTTCAGTGTGCTTTCGGGGGTGGAGTAGCTATCGGTCGCGATAACGTGCCCCATATGCCTGGCATCGTCCCCCAGCACCGGGGCCAAGCTGGCGAGTAACTCACCGAACGAGGCCACGTCCAACCCTTCGGCTTCGCAAATCAACGCTCCGTGGCACAGCCCGATCCAGCGACCGGCAAGGTATGACAACACTGCCCCGAACAGGGCCGCCGATAAACCAACTTCGTCACCCAGATACGTCGATTTGCCCGCTAGGGTCGTCAGTTGCGAAGCCTGTTCGCGAAAGCTCGCCTCCTCCCCCGAATACAGAATTGCCGTTTCGGCCCCCCGATCTGGCTGGGCCACGCTAGGATAGCGCCATCCAAATAAGCTGCGCCCTGTTGCCGGACCCAGGCGCTGAGATCGCGTGCCTCTTTGGGTGTCCCGGTGCTCAGCTGGACCAGCGTTCGGCCATCGAGCGCACGCCGGACGGCGTCGCTACTTAGAATCTCGCGCGTCGCTGCGTAGTGCGATACGCAGACAATCGTCAGGGGGCTGGCGGCGATGGCTGCCGCGGCCGTTACCGCTTGCTCCGCTCCGTTCTGAACCAGTGCGGCCGCTTTGTCCGGAGTGCGGTTCCAAACCGTAACGCGCAGCCCACTGCGAACTAATGCACCGGCTAATGCCGAGCCCATTTCGCCCAAACCGATAACGGTGACTTCGCTCATATTCCTCAGTACCCTTAGATGGCGAACAATACTCCGCGATAGTCAACTTAAATTTATTCGTTTTCAATTACTTACAAAAATGTAAGTAGAATTTCGGGCCTACACGAGGAAAGAGATGAGCACTAAACAGCCAGCGTCCGAGTGCGGTCTGGGTGCGGCGCTACAGGTAATCAGCGGCAAGTGGAAGCCTACAATTATCTGGGAGCTCCACTATCGGCCGGCGCGCTTTGGCGAGCTGAAGCGCCGCATTCACGGGATCAGCGAAAAGATTCTGTTCGAGCAGCTCCGCCAGCTGGAAGACGATGGCGTTGTCCACCGAGAAGTGTTCGACGAGCTCCCGGCCAGAGTCGAGTACTCGCTGACCCCAGATGGCAGTGCGCTGAACGAGGCCGTGCACACGCTGGCCGAATGGGGTAAGCGGCACTCGGCAAAGATTGCGCAGACAAGCGATGCGGCCGGGTAGGCCATACGTATAGGCACCGGCGCCGATAGGCAGCCGTCGTTGCGTGTCGGGTTAACTTAGGCATTTGGCACACACATGGAGGGTGTCGATGGAAACGGAAAGGATTCTCTGGCGCCGTCTCGATGCTCCTGGCCACGACGCTGTCGTCTGGTGCGACAGGCGCCCGGCTGGCGCTTGGAAGGCACGGCCGCATTCCGCCATGAGGACGGCACGGCGGCATGTGTCTCCTATGCCGTCGAATGCGACGAGGAGTGGCGCACCCGCATTGGCGAGGTTAGGGGCTGGGTCGGCGCCTATGGCCTGAATTTACATCTCTGCCGAGTTTCCAACGGACCGTGGATACTTAATGACCAAGTAGTAGACGGGTTGGATGGGTGCGTTGATTTGGATCTGGGTTTCACGCCAGCGACAAACCTATTCCAGCTAAGACGGATGGCACTACAAGTCGGACAGGCCGCAGAAATTTCTGTTGCTTGGCTCGATGTGCCGGATGGGGGCCTCGAAGTGCTCCGTCAACGCTACGAGCGACGCAGTGCCGAAGAATACGACTACCAGGCGCCACAGTTCGAATACGCCGCTCATCTTCGAGTCAGTCCGGCGGGCTTTGTCGTGAAGTATCCGGGGCTGTGGGAAGCGGAGTCGACCGGCACCCAACGCTTCGGCGACGGATCAGAGCATAACGGGAACGGGAAAACCTACTGACAGAACCTGACAGGAGCCCGAACTATACTCGCCGCTTATCACTCAACGGCAAGGAGACACAGATGGAGCGGGAACTCGTCTTTTACACCAACCCCTGGTCACGCGGTGCCATTGTTCACTGGATGCTGGAAGAGCTCGGCGTGCCGTACCGAATGGAAACTCTTGAGTACGGCACCACCATGAAGGCGCCGGAGTACCTGGCGATCAATCCGATGGGCAAGGTTCCGGCTATCCGCCATGGCGACGTGGTAGTCACCGAAGCGGCCGCCATTTGCGCCTACCTGGCCGATGCTTTCCCCGCAGCCGGGCTGGCGCCGGAGCTGCAAGCCCGCGGCGAGTACTACCGGTGGTTATTCTTCGGTGCCGGGCCGCTGGAGGCTGCACTTTCCCTGAAGCCTTGCGGCTTCACGCCGACGCCCGAACAACAGATGCAGCTCGGTTACGGCTCTTACGAGGCAGTGGTGAACACCCTTGCGCAGGCTGTTAAGGGACGCCGCTATATCGCGGGCGACAAGTTTACCGCCGCCGATGTCTACCTCGGCTCGCACATTGGCTGGGGGATGCAGTTCGATAGTCTGGAGAAGCGACCAGAGTTCGAAGCCTATTGGGCGGGGCTGAAAGATCGCCCTGCGCATAAACGGGTAGCGGAGCTCTCCGAGCAGGCGGCTGCTCAACAGACCGCGACGCAGGAGTAACCCCGCTACGCTCATCCGGGGGTGCTCGGCCACTAGAGCATCTCCCGGAAGGGTGCGCAAAAACTGGCGCTATTCCCCGCCGCTCATGTCGGGCGTTGAGCATCTATATCGGTCCAGGAGGAGCATCGTCGTGAAAAAAACTTACACCGGTAGCTGCCATTGCGGTGCTGTGCGTTACGAGGCCGATATCGATCTGAACGCGGGTACGGGCAAATGCAATTGCTCGATCTGCACCAAAACACGTAACTGGAATGCGCTCATTAAGCCGGGAGATTTCCGCTTGCTGTCCGGAGAGGCTGATCTCAGCGACTACCAGTTCGGTACGCTGAGCGGGCACCACCTATTCTGCAAGCATTGCGGAGTCCGCCCCTTTGGTCGGGGGCATGTCGAACAGATCGGAGGGGATTACGTCTCTATCCAGCTGTGCACATTGGATGACGTTGACCCGGTTGAACTGGTGCGGGCACCGATTACATATGCCAATGGTCGCGACGATTGTTGGTGGACGGAGCCCGCTGAGACACGGCACCTATGACTAATAGGTTAACGGATAATCAAGTATGAGATGGAATTATCGCATCGTTCGAAAGCAAGGCGTTCTCGCTGTCTTTGAGGTTTATTACGACGAGGATGGGAAACCGGAGACGTGCACGGCAGACCCCGTCGCTCCGCAGGGCGAAACGTTGGATGAACTTCGTGGCGATCTGGAGCACTACGTGGCCGCCCTCGCCTCGCCGATCCTGGATATCGAGCAGTTCCGCAACCAGTGGTGAACATCGGCCTGCGTCATTTACCGCGCCCATGCGTCAAATGCCCCATCAGGAGGCCTCAAATTACGACGAGGACAGCCATCGGGTCGGCCCCCTCCTATGAGCCAGCTCCGGACCGGGCCATCGAGCCGCAAACCGCCTCAACGTCGGTTGAGTCGGAAGCCTTGTCAAAGGCGTTAAAGAGGCAAGGCTGAAAATTTGTAGGCCCTACGACCGTTTATGCATTCATGCAGGCGATGGGGCTGATAAACGACCACGCTGTGGGCTGTGTGGTCCGCGATGAGGTCGAACGTGCCCGTTTGAACTTCAAACGGCCCACCGCAGCGTAACTGCCGGCGTTTCGTGGCCTACCCGCTCCGCCGGACAAAATTAACACCTAACCCTACGGAGCGGATCGCATGACACGTAGTCGTAAAGGCCTGGTTCATATCGATGATGTCGCGCTGGAGTATAGTATCGACGGCTCCGGCATCCCGCTACTCGTGGTTGGCTCCTCGGTTTACTATCCTCGAACCTTCTCGGCAAACCTCCGACAATCGTGCACGCTTGTTTGTGCCGACCTGCCGCATTTCGTGAACCTAAGCCCCGAGTTCTCGCTGCAAGCGATAAACTTTGAGTTCTATTCGAGGTGTATCGAAGCCGTTCGCGTCGATGCCGGCCTTGGCAAGGTAGTTATCGTCGGGCATTCGCATCACGGGAATGTAGCGTTGGAATACGCGCGGCGAAATCCTACCCAGGTTTCGCATGTGGTAATGATTGGCTCGCCCCCGGTGGATGTCTCGCGAACTATCGCCGGCGCTGAACAGTATTGGGCTTCCTCCGCCTCGGAGGAGCGCAAGGCGATTCTTAAAGATCGACGGCAGGCCGTCGATAAAGACCGTCTCGCACGCCTATCGCCCTCTGAGGCCTATATCGCCCAATACGTTACCGATGCCCCTCTGTATTGGAACGATCCGACTTACGATGCGGCTTGGGTATGGGAGGGCATGCAGTTCCGCATGGAGGCGATCCATGCTTTTCGCGACCTTTATAAGTCATACGAACTCCATTGGGATAGCCAGTCGCTTAAGGCGCCGGTTCTGATTATCGCAGGCCGGAACGACTTCGCTGTCCCTCCTACCCTTTGGGAAAGCGTCCTGCCGAAACTTCGAAATACTACCTTTCACCTACTCGAAGACAGCGGGCATACACCGCAACTTGAGCAAGCGGAAGCGTTCGATAATCTTTTACTGAGTTGGTTGCGGAGCCAAAGGTAACCGCCACGACGCCTAACGGAGCGGCGCTCTCGCCGGTTGACTGGGACAGCCGTGGTTGACTGGGACAGCCGTAGCGTTAAGGTACGGGTTTTACCTAAGCGGAGGCTGCGCGTTCCACGTGGACACTGTGACAGAAAAAGAAAAACACCCGAACGAAAAGATCACAATACCACATACAGTCGGTGCCTCTATCGTCGCCGCGACAGCCTATTTGGTATTCTTTCTATTTGGAATTCCGCTGATCGAGCTGTACTCCCCCCTACACCAAAGGCTTCTCATTCCTTGGCTTTTTGATTCGTACTCAATGCTCAGTGTTGGCTATATTGTTTATATGGCGCAAGGCTTTGCAATGGTTGGTTTATTCAGCGCCGTTTGCTTGCGCTTGACGCTCGCATGCTTTCGGCGCTGCAACCCAACGACCGTATTGGCTGCATTTCTAGGGGTTACGATTGTGCACGCCATTGCGTACAACTTGGCAGCATACTTTCTATATGAAAACCGTGAAGTAGTCTATATCCTTCTGCTGTACTCGGGAGCTGCAATGTGGGCCACCTATTGGATGCTCTTTAACCGAGATACCCCTACACTGGAAGATAAACAGTGAAGTCACCCCAAGGAAAGTTATTTCTGCCGCTGTTCGCGCTAACAATTGCGGCCACTAATATGTTCTTTCTATACGTTGGCTTTTACCTGTTCATGCACGGGTGGGAGGCCGTTACCGAACAAGCTGCCACATTCTGTACCTCCGGCCGATACAGCAGCCGCGTATACTGCACCGACTACTACGGAGTCTCCGCAGTATGGCATGGTGTGACCATGCTGCAGTTTGGCATCGCGGCTATGCTGGCACCGTTAGCCTTCGTCCTTTCGTCGCTACGGCCGTCCGCCTACTGGTACATCCCATTGTGGCTGTTGCTGGCCGGCGGAACCGTCACGATAGTCGGGAAGTTATTCGTGTAAGCAGCCGCGGCGAGGCCTCTTGCGAAAATAGCTAATAAGGAGACACCTACCCGACCGAGTACGCCCAAGCCCGTCAAGCGAGCGCCCCGCTAAGCACCTAGCGGCCGATTATCACATGAATCGATAGCGTTTTATGCCATCACTTATCTCGCACCTCGGAAAAGACGATCAAGAAGGCCTGCTCAACGACCTTAACTACCTGAACATGGGCGAGATAAAGGCTTTCTGCAAGAAGCACTCGATTCCCTATGCGATATGGATAGAAACGGGAGACGGCGGCCGTCGAAAAACGACGGAGAGCGATCGAAAAGGTGTGATCCTAAATCGGATTCGGCATTATTTAGGAACCGGCAGCATCATGGAGCCAACCTGCTTTCCCGCCGGCATTGTCTGCTTAGATGAGTTCGCGAAAAACCCTAAAGAATCGGATCGAATTTTTACGGGCAGTACGGCAAGGGCAATGTGACCATGATCGCCTTGTTAAAGCAGTTGACCAGCGGGGCATTCAAAGATGGCGCTATTGCGCGAATCTTGTTAAATGAATTCTGGAGCAACGGCGTGGCGCCTACTTATCGCGAATACGCGGCGGCCTGGTTAAGAGCGAAGGAAGCTCACACGCGACCGAACCCCGAGTGGGCTTTTTTATCGGACAAAGCCGACCTCAAAGATACGAAAGACTGGAAGCAACTGCGAACAAAAAAGCGCAGCACGTAATGAGTATCTTAAATACCATCGAGCCCTAACAGGGTGCCGAAAAAGCCCATCCTGGACGTGTTTCGGCGCGCGCTGCCCCGCGGGTGCACGCCCGCGGGGCCAACTGACCAAGCCGGGCCTGGCGATAGCGTCAGTCCAGCGTCTCCAGCCAGGTCGCCTGCTTACCGGCGACTATCGCGCCGCTGCTATCCTGGCCATCAAGCAGATAGTACTCACAATGGCCCGGCTCGATGCTTTCCGCGGCAAATTCCGCGTTACCTATCGGCTCAAGGAGCTGAAAGCCGGCATTGTAGGTGCTGCTGGTGGTGCAGGGGTCGATCAGCAACTGTCGCGGATTGCTGCGGATGCGACCATGGCTATCCCGGTAGACCTGATAATCCCAATCCGCATGGGTGGCGGAGTCCGCATACAGCAAACGCAGGGCCACAGGCGGCGCGGACGACACCGCCACGCTGGCATCCAGCGCCTGCAGAATCATGCTGTCGGTAGCGCGGCGAGTCCCCGACAACGGCGCGATTTGGAGACTCAATTCTTCGCCGTACGCGATCGTCACTTCCAGATCGTCGAAAGTCGTATCCCAGGCGACGAAACCGTCGCGCTCCTTCCACGACACTTCCCCGGTGATCACATAAGGCCCGGGATGCCCTAGCGAGATGTCCTTACGGCAGTAATCGTTAAAGATCAGGGTGCCGCTACCGGCAGCGGCACCCGAGGCCAGGGCGACCGAGCCCGGAGGCGGCTCGTCCGCCGCCGTCCCGGCGCATGGTTTGCTCTGACCGAAAGCCTCCTCAGGGTCTGCCGGGCTGCCTTCAAGCAAGGACAGGCCGCCGTAACGGCCAAGCTCTTCCACCAGTACGCGCAACACCTCGGCCACATATGCGGCATCCGCCAGCGCCGCCATGCTGTCATCGCCGGCCTGGATTGTCGCCCAGTCGGTCGCGCCGCTGTAGTGGGTATCATAGGTGCTCAGCAAGGCTTCCGCTTCGGCAATCACCGAGGTGGTCGGCGTGCCGCCATTATCGCCGCTACCGTTACTTCCATCGCCGCCACAGGCCACCAGCAGAGCTGCCGGCAGCGTTAACCACGCTTTTCGCGCAGTCGCGTTATAGATCATCCGTAGTCTCCGGACAGGGGTTGATTGCCACCCTGATCGTAGCTACCGAAGGGTAGTGGCGGTATCGCTGCAACAGGCTACCCCATATGGGGGATCTAGCGGAACGCTGGCATGTAGCCGGGCCTGATCGGCTTCCAGTCGGAAGCTGAACGTACCGCCGAGTTCTTCCGCGCGAGTGCGCATGTGATTGAGCCCACGCCCGGCGAGCACGTCAGTTTCGGCACGGCCGGCACTAACTCCGTCGTTGATAACGTGAATATCCAGGCGACACTCGTCGCCACGCACAGCCACTTCGACCTGCCCCGGCGTGGCATGACGGAACGCGTTGGTCAACGCCTCGGAGAGGATACGCCGCACATTGATGTCGTAGCGCACACTCAACTTGGCGCCGCCGGCGTCCACCGATTGCCGCCATAGCAGCGGCACCTGCATCTCCTCGCAGCGCTCTCTGCACTCCTTCTGCCAATCTTCCAGGCTGTCAGCGAGCCGACAGCTGGCGCTCTGATCCAGTGCCTGTAGCGCTTCGCGCAGGGATTGCAGGGCATTGCGGGCCAGTTTTTCCTGTTGTTCATCCGGCGCGTTGCGTAACAGGCTCAGAATGCGCCCGCCCACGTCGTCGTGCAGGTCGCGGGAGATACGCTGCCGCTCCACGTCCGCTCCCAGTTCTCGGGCACGCACGGCTGCCACCGCCTTGTCCGTCAGGTCGCGCAGCAGGGTCGCCACGCGCAAATCCTCCGGCGTGAACAGCCGACCGCCCTGATCGGGATGCTCCAGCATCAGGTCAGGGTCCGCTGCGGTCAGGGCGCGCAGATACAAGCGCGCGCCGTCGGCGGATACCTGCACGTCGCTCACCACCGGTATCTCGGCGGCACGGCACTGTAGCGGATTGAACATACGCTGTAGCAGTCCGGGCCAAGCATTACGAATGCCGGCTTCGCTGTCGGCGGCAAACAGGTTGTTCACCAGCTGGCGCAAGGTGCTGTCCAGCAAACGTTGATCGGACCGCCCGAGCAAACCCATCAACCATTGGCGCAACGGAAAATATACCCAACCGGCAATGGCCAGCGACAACAGCAAAGCCATACCACCCGCCAGCCCGATGACGAACACCAGCAGCGCGTCCAGCACCAGCACCAGCGCGCCGCCGAAAAACCAATGCCAGGTACGGAACCACCAACGCTCGACGTGGAACAACCGATAGCGGTGCAGGCCGGCCGCCAGCCCCAGATAAAGTACCAACACGGATGCTAGGCTGATCACTAGCGGCACCGCACGGGTACCGCCCAGCGCGGCGGGCAGCATGATCAGCGCTATTAGTAACAACGAGCCGATAAAGATAGAGAGGAAACACCACTTAAGGGCCGCACGCTCCAGCGGATGGCCGCGGGTCGCTCGCCATTGCAGGCTCATAATAATAATTCCGCAAACAAAGCCGCCCAGAATGCTACTGTAGATGGTGTACTGCGGGCTGCTCGTCAGCTGCAACTGATCGGCCACCCAGACGAGCAGCGCTAGCAATATACCTATCATTGGCACCGGTGCCCGACCCAGACGGATCGGGTAAACCCAGAATAAGGTGGCCAAGGTAGCGCACACCATCAGTACCGCAAGGTGATTGACCGACATCAACACGGCAATCACCTCCCCGGCAAGGCCAATTCGCGGCCGCCGTAGGAGGCCAGCGTCAAGGTGGTGGCAAACAGCGCCACCCCGGAAGCGGCGAACAGACGCGTCTCCGTGCGCCGCGGGTTGTATACCCACAGCCCCAGCGCCACCAGCAAGGCAACCCAACCATAGAGCCCATGCAACAACGCGTAGGTCATCGCCGGCGACCACCAGGGCTGCCCCACCGCCAACGCAATACGGCTGCCGTCATCCGTTTCCACGACCACCGGAGGAGAGGCTAGAGCCTGCCAGAGCTGGCTTTGCTCGTGCAGAAAGCGGTTATAACGGTCGTAATCGAGGAGGTCCGGGTCTTCGATCAAGGTGTCGTTGTGCAACGGGATGCGTTCGCCACCCTGCCACACGGCCACGAGTACGGTATCGGCGTTTATCTTCGATAAGTTGGGGCTATTGGCACGTACGCTCTCGACCCGTACGCCGGGGGCGTCCTCGGTCTTGCTCAATTCCAGGCCAAGGTAGGGGGTGGTGGCCACCCACAGCGTACTCAGCAGCGTCGCCAGCAAGGCGAACATGCACAGCAATAGCAGTTGCGTGCGCGGCGCCAGAAGACCCGGGCGGTTCTGCATCGGGCTCATGGCACCGACTCCGGCGACGCCACATCGGCGCGCCTGCTGGTGTCCTCGCCGACCGGACGGAAACTAAACGCGCCGTAACTGAAGGACACGCAACAAAAAATTGCTCGATAGAAGCGAAAAAGTAAAGTCATGGGCTAGAAACCTAGCTTTTCTAGCATCCTGCATCAAGCGGACCGCCCGGTCTTCTAAACTCTTCCTCACCAGCACCTCTTTTGAGATTCACGCAACGGCACGGACTAGATCGGACCAAAAGAATCCATATAGCAGTGGGTCGCGGACGACTACTCCACATTCAGGTTCGTAAACCGGACCCGGATGATTAGCGCGCGCAGTTTGCTTTATTTTTCACTTAATATAACATTGCAATTTTACTCGACAACGTAGAAATCAAGCACACCAACCAACACTTAGCAATCATTATTGTCAAAAGAGAAACAGGTATGATTTCGTTTGATGACAAAGATATTAAAAATGATTTTGGTGGTTCAACGAGCCTGAGCATAAGGCATCGAGCGACCGCTTAACCATTCGAACAAGCCCCGACACCGACTTCTGGCAGCGCACACATTATGGCTTCCGAAGGGACAATGGCCATTGCTTACTCACAAGGAAAGAGTCTGACTTCTCCATTAGCGTGAAAACCACTTTTTCTCCGAAAAAACAGTATGATCAGTGCGGGCTAATCGTGCGCTTAGATCATGACAACTGGATAAAAACATCTACCGAATTCGAAAGCGGCAACCATTCGCGCCTAGGGTCAGTGGTAACAAACAGTGGATACTCGGACTGGGCCACGATTGACATTAACGAACCAGTCAATGAAATGTGGTACAGGATTCAATCGAAAAACGATCTGAGCGATTACATAATCGAATTCTCGGAAGATGGGGACAATTGGAAGCAGCTTCGTATAACACATTTACTGGAAGCCAAATCATTTGTCGATATTGGCATTTACGCTTGCAGCCCAATGGATAGCAGTTTTTCTGCCGAATTTAGCCAGCTTTCCATTGCAAATTCTAATTGGAAATAACGCACTGTTCTAACAACGGGTTTGGTCGCACCAGCGCCGGGGCATGGCTGTGTCACCGGAGCGATACAACCCGCGCAAGGTCATTTGCGGGTGGAGAAAATGCCAGGGGGCCCGGCTCCCCCTAGCACAGCCAACGCGTGCGCCCCCTAAGCTCAGGGCAGCTCCGGCAGGGCTGGCATCAGCTCCGCAGCAACGAAGCTGCATGCCTGCGTGGGTATCTCGACGTCGTTATTCTGAACTCGTGCCGGGAACTCGGCGTCGCGACCACTATTACCCGCCGCTACCAGAGCGGTACGCAGCGGTGCGCTGGGGTCGGCGGCGGCCATCGCGGCCGTCAGGCCTTGCAGTTCCAGAACGGAGTTCTGTTGCGAACGCAAGAAGTAGTCCCGATCGGCGCCGGGGTTGCGGGACTCGTTGCCCGTCAGGGTCAGGCACAAGCGAGCGTCGCGCTGTACCCGGGCGAAGATGCCGGCATCGCCACCGGTTGAGCTGTCGGTCACCTGATTGTCGATGACCGCAACCGACAAGGTGGTTGTCTGCACGACGGAGTCGTTGTCGCCCGCGCCGGACCGCACCCGGATACCGTCCTCGGCGGCGCCCGAGACGGTGTTGTTGATGAGCACGCCGGTCGCTTCCGCGGTGTCTTCGAGCTGCACATCCAGGGCGCGCTGGCCGGCATCGGTCACGGTGTTAGCTTCGAAGCGGAATACCGCGCGCGCGTTGTTGACCGGGCCAGTATCGCCGGCACCGCGGTTCATGTTTATATCGATGCCCTTGCGGCCCGGCCGATTCACCGTGTTGTTGCGCACGGTCAGGTTGACGTTGGACGCTTCGCGAGGACGAATGCCAATGCCATCGGCATCCACATCGTCGTTATCCAACAAGACCGTCGGGCCGGTAATGGTGTTGCCCTCGATCAGGCCCCGAACCACGCCCTGACCGGCGGCTACGAAGGAGATACTTCGGTCCTGTATGTTGGTTAGGATATTGTTGCGGATGACGATATCCAGCTCGGCAGTATCTGCGGTATCGCTGTCGATGCCGTCATCGTCGGTGTTGCGAACGACATTATCCTCCACCAAGGCGTAGCCGCGGGCAGTACCGAACATGTTGACTTCGATACCGTCGATATCCAGCAACGGTTCTCCGCTGAGGGCTCGGTTATGCCCCTGGGGGTCGATGTCCACGGTGTTCATACGCAGAACGGTAACCACCGTGCCTTCGAAATTGGTATGTACGATACCGCCTTCGATGCCGGAGCCTCCCGCCACGGTCGGGCGGTAGCGGACATCGGTAACTTCGTTTTGTAGGATATTGACCTCGCCGGTGACGTCGCGCAGGTAGATGCCTTCATTAACAACACCGTGCACGGTGTTGTTAACCACCTCGATATAGCCGCCGCTGTCCGTTAGGTAAATGCCCCGGTAGCCGGCGTTCTCAACCGCCACACGATCTACCGCGATATCGCCGGTTGCCCGGCTGACCATCATTGCGTGGCGGGGCGCGTTGAGCAGCTTTAGATCCGTCGCGACCAACCCTTCGACATCGCTCACGGCCAGCAGATTGTAAGCGTTGCCCTCCGGCAACCCGAGGGAGCCCGGAGTCGGTAACGGATTACCGCCGGCGAGGGACAAATTGCTTAGCGTGAGGCCATCCGCCTCGGCGCGTAGCAGCGTCGGGTTGGCACAGTTATCGGGTGCCAGCGTCAAGACACTAGCGTCAATGCCCAGACCTGTCAGCCGCAGGTTGCGGGCTGTCAGATCGATCAGGGAACACGCGCTTACGGAGTCATCCAGCAGCCAGATGCTGGCATCTGCGCCTTCGCCTTCCAGCGTCAGCTCCTCGATGCTAATGCTGATCGGCAGCGGCAGGTTGTCGTAGGTACCCGCGAGGATGCGCAGGGTGTCGCCCCTGCTCGCCATTTCCAGCGCGGCTGCGAGATCCGTAGGAGATGCTGCGCTCCCCTCTCCGCCCCCGGCGGGACTAACATAGATAACCCGATTCTCAACAGGTTGCTTGTTGCTGTCCGAGCTGGAGCCACAGCCAGCCAACGCACTGGTAATGGCCAGCGCCAGAGCAGCCTTCTTGCGCAACGCGTTCGGCATGGGTAAACCCTCGTTTTCGTTTTGGTTACAGGTAGGCATTAGTGGCGCCACCTTAACGCCTAGTTATGACAGGAAGGTTTCGCTGCCAGACAGCCTGGGAGGGATC
This sequence comes from Alkalilimnicola ehrlichii, assembly GCF_003399765.1. Classification (GTDB taxonomy): domain Bacteria; phylum Pseudomonadota; class Gammaproteobacteria; order Nitrococcales; family AK92; genus AK92. Next base: position 23,711 of record NZ_NFZV01000006.1, read on the forward strand.
TGGTGCTTGGACAATCAAGGTGCGCCTGCAGCGCGCTGAGAAGGGATTCGGTTTGCGAGCCGAGAGCATCCGCCTCGGCCGCTTAGACCTTAGGTTTTATTCACCGAGGCGGTTTACGCTAAAGTTCATGACTTGCCCCGCTGGCCGGCTCAGCCGCATCCTTAGGAAGCTAAAGCCAGGTCGATCTGGAGGCCACTCAAACCATCGAACACGGCCGCACAATCTCGCCGCATACACCACACAGGAGCGAAGAATGAAACCACGGATTAGCATGATCACGCTGGGTGTGCGCGATCTAGCGCAATCGGTAACGTTTTACGAACAGGGGCTAAACCTTCCGCGGATGGACTCGCCCCCGGACGTTGCCTTCTTTACGCTGAACGGGACGTGGTTGGGATTGTATGGACGCGAAGCGCTGGCTGCGGATGCTGCCGTGACGGCAGAATCTCATGGATTTTCCGGCTTCGCTCTAGCCCACAATGTGGCGTCCGAGGCTGAAGTCGATGCAGTTTTGGCGCAAGCAGCCTCCGCAGGCGCCACCATTACTAAGGCGGCCGAGAAAACATCTTGGGGCGGCTATGCGGGTTATTTCTCCGACCCGGACGGGTATTTATGGGAAGTGGCGCATAACCCGTTCTTTTGGGTTGGCCCCGCAGATGAGGAATAACCTTTAATAGCAACGAGCGGGGCTAGCCAAACCGGCATGGCTACCCCTTGCTCGCTTCCTCACCGGTGGAAGGCCGAATCGAGCGATAACGGCACGCACTTGAGCATTACACGCTCGCTGTAGGCGCTTTAGCCGTATGGCTAATCCGGGAAAGGATATGCTGCATTTCCTTAAAGCTCGAACGGTTGTCCGGAACCGCTATTCGCCACGCAAGCGTCGTAGGCTAGCTCAAGAATTTCCGCGGGCGACGCAGTCGTATGGCGATAAGCGACGTCAATTTGCCGCAAACTCAAAGCAACCGTCTGCTCGATAACCTCTGCCACGGTATCCGGCAGATCTCCCAATGAACTAAACAAGGATCTTGCCACCGCAATCTGCTCAGCTTCGGCCACGCCCTGATCACGTTTCACGGCAACTTGGGCATAGCCATGCGCGACTAACAAGCAAACTAGATCCTTATCGATTGTCTGTACATCCTTCGTATTTTCTAACGCAACGTTGCCTCGGCTGAACACGCAGTCTCGATATGCGGCTGCCTTAACGCGGCCGGCAGATTGAGAAGGCTGCGCATATGCCCGTTCAATCACTTCGACCCATGTCGGACCCGGCACAGACAATGCGGCTAGTTGCTCCGCTTTCGTCCATCCCTCGTCGCGCCGATCCAATACCGGTTGATAACCGAGGATGAGCGAGATGCAGGTGTCATCGAGACCGACATAGTCTGTTGCCACCGCCTCCGCACTTTGGTTGTTGCTGCAAGCGACAAAACTCCCGAGCAACAATAGCAATAGCGCTCCTCTTAATAACCTCATCAGCCCCCCTTAAATCTACCCACTTAACCAACGACCGAAGCGGCTTTCAGTATTCTCTATATATTTTGCAGCGACAACCAAGACACTAGCGCCATCGCCAACGCATGCCGAGGTGGCCGCGGCGGTTGAAACTGGATCGGCTAGGTTAATCGCACTCCATCGCACTTCATTATAAAACTTCACGTTACTGCGAGCGTTGCATTCATCCGCCACCAGCTTGCCTCCTGCGGCCGCCTCGCCGAGAATGACGGCTCATCATTGAGTAGCGATACGCGGAGGATCATCGATGGAATACCGCCAGCTCGGGAATACCGACATCAAGGTCAGCAAGATTTGCCTCGGCACGATGACTTGGGGCGAGCAAAACACCGAGCAGGATGCGCACCAACAACTCGATTATGCGCTTGATCATGGCGTTAACTTCATCGATGCCGCGGAGATGTATCCGGTGCCGCCGAAGGCGGAAACTCAAGGTCGGACCGAGGAGTACATCGGCACTTGGCTTAGCAAGCGCGGCAAGCGGGACGACATTGTGCTCGCCAGCAAGATCGCCGGCCCCGGCAACGGGCTAACCTACCTGCGTGACGGCAGCACGGTATTTGCGCGGAACCAGATCATCGAAGCCGTCGACAACTCCTTGCGGAGGCTGCAAACCGATTATATCGACCTCTACCAACTGCACTGGCCGGCCCGGCAAACGAATTTCTTCGGCCGCCTCGGTTATAAGCCGCCGCAGAACGACGAGCTTCCGGTGCCGATGGAAGAAACGCTGAAAGCCTTGGGCGAGCTGGTCGAGGCCGGAAAAATCCGCCATATCGGGGTATCGAACGAAACGCCCTGGGGCGTGATGAAGTATTTGGCCATCGCCGAACGCCTGGGCTTGCCTCGCTTGGTAAGCGTGCAGAACCCGTACAACTTGCTGAACCGCACTTATGAAGTCGGGTTGGCGGAAGTCTCGCATCGGGAAAAGGTCGGCCTGCTCGCCTACTCGCCGCTTGCCTTCGGCGTCCTCAGCGGCAAATATCTCGATGGCCAACGCCCCGACGGTGCTCGCCTGACGCTATTCGAGCGCTTTCAACGTTATACGAAACCCGCCGGCGAGGCAGCAACAGCCAAGTACGTCGCCCTGGCCCGCGAACACGGCCTGGACCCGGCGCAAATGGCGCTGGCGTTTGTTAACGAGCAAGGGTTTCTGACCAGCAATATCATTGGCGCGACGTCGCTGGATCAATTGCGAGCCAATATCGATAGCGCTAATCTGATCTTACCGGAGGCGGTTTTGGAAGGTATCGAGGCGATTCATACCGAATACCCTAACCCCTGCCCCTAACAGGTTGCCGAAACTCATTAAGAAAATACGGAATCGGCGGCAGATTACCGCCGATTCGACCTTGCAGGGTTTCGTCGTCACTCCTATACCTGTGGTACAGGCCGGGCACGACAATACGGCCTCCCCGACCATCCGCTCTGCCGATCAGCCGCTTGTCGGCAACATCAACCGCACGGAAGCACGTTAGCCTGAGACAGAGCAGGCACCAAAGCGGCAAAGGCTACGATAGCTTTGGAACCAGTTCGGGCGGGTGATCGACAACGGGATCCACAGAGGAGCACGAGCATGGCGCAACAGGTTTTACCGATTGTCGGCGACTGGTATCAAACCGTTGATGGCAATACGTTCGAGGTCGTAGCTTATGATCCTGAGGATGAGAGCATCGATATCCAGTACTTTGACGGGGCACTGGAAGAGCTCGATCTCGACACTTGGCTGGAAATGGATATCGAAGCAGCAGAACCGCCGGAGGATTGGTCCGGCTCCCTGGATATGATGACGGAAGACTATGGTGTCGATCTAGACCGGCCGGCTTCGCACGACCATAACAACCCTTTAGACGAACTCGACGGGCTTTGAGCAAGACAAACACGGTAAGGATTGAGTCGCTGCACGACTGGACGGACGACCCGGCACAAGCGGTCGCCATCCAGAAACGGCTGCGGGAAGCTTTGCGTATCGCGCCGCTCGTCGGCGAAGTCCGCTATCTGGCCGCCGTCGATACCGGCTTTACCGACGGCGGCTCGACGGCTCGGGCCGCCGTTGTGCTGTACCGTTGGCCCGAGCTGGAGCCAATCGAGCAGCACGTCGCCTTTGCCCCGGTCAGGTTTCCGTATGTGCCGGGACTGCTGTCATTTCGCGAGTTGCCGGTCGTTCTCGACGCCCTCGCCTGCCTCTCTCTTAAACCGGATTTGATTCTTTGCGATGGGCAGGGCATTGCTCACCCGCGTCGTTTAGGCATTGCGACGCATCTTGGGCTCGTTGTCGATATTCCGACAATTGGGGTAGGCAAAAGTCGGCTGACCGGCCGTCATCAGGAGCCGGGGCCGGAAAAAGGCGCCTGGGAACCGCTGTGGGACGGGGATGAGAGAATCGGCACGGTACTTCGAACCCGTACAGGCGTTAAGCCCTTGTACATTTCCCCCGGCCATCGGGTCGACCACCAACAAGCCGTGGACTGGACGCTCGCCACCATCGGCCGCTATCGTCTGCCGGAACCCATCCGGGCGGCCGATCGACTTGCATCAAACCGTGGGCGCAAGCCAAACACGTAGCTCGGGAAACGGGAATAACAAACCGCCCTTACCCCCCGGCATACCGCGAGGGTAAGGGGATGCGGTCGTGTGGCGCTTTACAGCACAACGGCCACGGCTGCTACGACACCCAAAGCGATGACGCCGCCAATGGCGAGCAGACGTAACTGTTTTTTCAAACCGTCTATCTGAGCCGAGATATCCTTCCCTTCCAGCTCGCCAACTTTACGCCGCAGCGCGTCCAGATCGCCTTCGTACTGCGACTCCAGCTCTTTGCGCATTTCCTCGGCAATAGCAAGGGCGGTTTCTTTGATTTGCGGCTGTAGCGCTTGTTGCAAAGCGGGCAAGGCGTGCTCGATAACAACGCCCTTTACCTGCACCTTAAAGTCATCGCTGGCATTAAGGTTTGCCAGCTGCGTAATGACTTCCGTGCGCAGCTGATCTAACTGCGGATAAACGGCATCCAGACTCGCCCGCTTAGCGGCATCGGCGCCGACGCGGCCAGCAACCTCTTCGGCAATGCCGGCAGCAACCTCCTCCGCCGCCTTGCGTGCGGCGGCGGCCGCGACCTCTACTGCAGCATCCCGGGCCGCGGTTTCGGCCGTTGTCCGCACAAACTCGGCATCGGCCGCGTCGCGACGCTCCCAATCGTCTCGGAAACGGGCTAACTCGTCGTTACTGATGTTACGTGCGGCCTCGACTGCCGCATTACGGGCAGCCTTACGAATTTCCTCCCATGGAATCACCGGCTCAGATGCCGGCGCGGCCGCCGGGCTCGGGGCGGGCTTTGGCTCCACCACGGCCGCACCGGGCGCCGGCGCGCTTTCCTTAGCGCCCGCGCCTAATGAATTCAGTAACGAATCCAGAGCATCTTCGCTGCTCGGTTTACTGAGGAAGCCACGTATACCGACTGCCGCGGCGCGTGCGCGGTCTTCTTCGGTGTCCTGCGAAGAATACATAATGACCGGTAGACCCGGGTTTCTTTGCAGAATTCTGCGGCTCGCTTCAAAACCGTCCATGTCCGGCATCATATAATCCATGAACACAACGTCCGGTCGCACGGCAGCAAGATAGTCGATGGCTTCACCGCCATTAGCGGCTAGGTCAACCTCTATATCGCGTTTTTTAGCTGCTTGCTCAACGCGATACGGGCCAGGCGGGAATCGTCAACCACAAGCGCTCTACTGATAGTCCGCGCCATTGCACCCCCAGATAGTAGCTGGATCGTTCAAGTTTTGGGCACCAAACCACGAAAAATCCGCCAACGGACGGCCCGTTCCGTGGGTAACGTCTGTTTCGCAGCCGCGCGTGTCGCAGGGCGACCGGCCACACTCGCTTACCAGAGTACTGAAAGACTATTTGCAGCACCCTAAGATCGGCTGCGATACCGGAAGATTACCATATGGATGGCTATTATGGCGGGATGACAAAGAAAAAGCTCGGCGAGACATTAAGCCCTCGCCGAGCAACGCAATCAAGCAGCACAAGTTTTCTTGTTGTTCGTTCTAGTCGCTGGAACCGTCGCCACACATATGTTCGCGCGTAGTCGAGATCCAGTCTTTTGACACTTCGTTGCCGTTGAGGGCGGCGCGATAGAACCAGTAAATGGCGGTTCGCTCGTCCTGCTCGACACCACGCCCCTCGGCATACATGACGCCGAGATTGTGTTGGGCGGACGCATGATCTTGCTTCGCAGCGGCCTTGAGCCAAGCAACAGCCATGGCTTCGTTGCGTGCCACGCCGTAACCAATGGCATACAAGAACCCAAGTGCATGTTGTGCTTCCGGTAACCCCCGCATAGCGGCTCGGCGATATAACCGAACAGCCGCCGGCAGATCCGCCGGACGCCCCTCACCTCGCTCGAGGTACTGACCCCGCAAATAATCGATGCGTGCCTTATCCAACGCGCTGAGCATGGTTTCCCCCCTAGTGCTCTAACGACAACGCTCTACGAAAAGCAGCTTTCATGCCAATTTAACAAAAGCAGCCAGAAGCACGAAGCGAAAATACTGGCAAAAAACAATAAACGACTGATGCAAAAGAGTTAAGGCAAACAAAGCCAAGGCAACGGGAAAGCGGACCGGATCGGCAAAAGGGTATGATAACTTCCGCTCAGACCAAGCAAACGACCTAGATCGGTAACGGCCTTTCCTCCTAAAGGTGACGCGTTACGTCAGTTTTGGTCGCTGAGGGGCAAATTAATTACTCCGCCAACCACACTTGATCGTCGCTAACGGTCAGCGCAACCGGCGTTAAACCTTTCCCTTTACAGGGGCCGGCCGCACAGCGCCCGGAGGTTGGCTCGAACAAGGCGCCGTGAGTTGCGCATTGGAGATAATCGCCCTCCAGCGACATGAAACGGTCCGGCATCCAGTCCAGTGTCGTACCGCGGTGCGGGCATACGTTGCGGTAGCCGTATACATCGTCGCTATGCCGGTAGATAAGTATGGCGACCGCTGCGCCCGCCATACTTACTTGAAAGCCGCGCGCCTGGTTGTCCGGCAACTCGCTCAAGCGGCAAATCGCTTGCATAACGCTGCTTCCTCCCTATTCATCAGCCTGCTGGTAATTAAAGATCAAATTTTCGCACGCCATGTGCGCTGCGTACTTGTCTGTCCTATGGGCTTCGCACACTATGCCGGAAGAATCTTCTTCGGCAGGTAGCTTGCTTCGAATGATTAAGGATACCCCAAGCCACTCTTGGTACACGGCACTCACGGTTTATCTCCGGGCACCGGTGTTGACCATGCTCTTCCTCGGCTTCTCTGCCGGCTTACCGTTCCTGCTGGTATTCTCTACCCTAACGGCCTGGCTGCGTACCGAGGACATCTCGCGTACGGCAATCGGTTTTTTCTCCTGGATCGGCATTACGTATTCAATCAAGTTTCTGTGGGCGCCGGTTATTGACAAGCTGCGCCTGCCCGCACTGACGCCTATGCTCGGCCAACGCCGCAGCTGGATTGTCGCCGGACAGTTACTGATCGCCGGCGGCCTTGCAGGCATGGCAATGGCTAACCCTAACGACCACCTAGGCTGGATTGTGCTACTCGCGTTAGTAGTCGCCTTTGGCTCGGCGACTCAAGACGTCGCTATCGATGCCTTCCGCATTGAGTCCGCCCCGGAAGATATGCAGGCGGCCGCCGCGGCAAGTTACGTCGCCGGCTATCGTATCGCGATCCTAACGTCCGGCGCCGGCGCTTTGTTCATTGCCGATCAAGTATCCTGGACGGTCGCTTACTTCACGATGGCGGTATTGATGTCGATCGGCCTGTTCACCGTACTGGTGCGCCCGGAACCGACGCGACAAATCAACCGGCTTTCCATCGCCGTCGAACAAGAACAGGTACAGCGCTTTCTAAACCGCTACCCGTCTCTGAACAAGCGCCTGCAACGCATCGGCGCTTGGCTCATTGCGGCCGTTTACTGTCCGCTGCTTGATTTCTTTACTCGCTACGGATTAACCGCGCTAGTGCTGCTGTTACTGATCGGCCTGTACCGAATCTCCGATATCGGTATGGCGGCGATGGCACAGCCGTTGTACATCGACCTTGGTTTTTCTCTCACCCAAATCGGCGTGGTGACCAGCATCTACGGCTTGGCCATGACACTCGTCGGCGGCGCCCTCGGCGGGGTGCTGGTCATTCGTTTCGGCATTGGCCGAATGCTGGTGATTGGGGCGATCGCCACCGCAGCGACCAACCTATTGTTTGCTTTACTCGCCGTGGTAGTCCCAGCGATGTTGGATCCGGCGTTTGCCATGGCGGCACTTACCTCACCGGTACTGACCCTGCCGGAAGTCACGGCACCGGCGCTGACCGCGCGGGAATTGGTGCTACCGGGCGACCCGCCACCATTCGTTATCACGCCGCAGGTCGCCATGCTGATGCTGACGATTTCCGGGGATAACTTGGCCAACGGCTTTGCTAGTGCGGTCTTTATCGCCTTTCTGTCGCGCTTGACCAGCCAGGCTTACACGGCCACACAGTACGCCCTGTTCTCCTCCCTCATGACCCTGCCGGGCAAGTTCTTAAGCGGTTTCTCCGGCATCATTGCCGATACATTTGGATACCCCTGGTTCTTTATTCTGGTATCCATCGCCGGCATTCCTGCCGTGCTGTTAACCCTTTGGTATGCGATGAGCCGCTTGAGCGATAAACCGGTCGCAACCCCAACAAGCGCGGGCACGGGTATCGGCAAACCGTCCAAACCCGCTGAAACCTGATAATGTTTATAAAAGGATTAGCAACAGCAGCTCGCCGTACCGTCGTGAATACCACAACGTTTATCGGCTCGTCAGCAGTTCATACATGACTTTGTATCCAAAACGCGCTGTAATATGGCGGCGCGGGCAGAGGAAATAGCGTTTCCTTAAGAGGGCTCGCCAAGATGCGGTAACCTATATCACGAAGACACTCTCTATATATAACAGGGTTGTTGAGAGAAACACTGCTCCGCGGACGACTTTCCTGTGGATGATCGACGGCCCACAACAGCTAAAGGGCATATTCCTTACGAGGGGGTAAGATGGCGCGAATTCTGGTCGTGGACGACTCGCCGGTACAAGCACTGACTTTACGGCGAATGCTGGAAAAGCATGGACACGAAGTCCTGGTAGCCGAGAACGGCCGCCTCGGTATCGAAGCTGCTCGCCAGGAAAAACCGGATTTGATTCTCATGGATGTGGTCATGCCGGAGCTTAACGGTTTTCAAGCCACCCGCGAAATCAACCGCGATCCGGGGCTGTCCGCGATTCCCGTCGTTATCGTCAGCACTAAGGACGAACCTATCGATAAGGTTTATGGCGAACGCCAAGGCGCCAGCGGCTACCTCATCAAACCACCGACCGAAGCGGACTTATTGCGCACCATCAATACGCTTCTGACGTCTGCCTGATACGATGACGCAGCTTCGGGGCCGGTTAAGAATCGGCAACGACGATAGAACTTACCTATGGGTCAGATTCTTGAAATGTATTTCATTAATCGGCACCCACTGCGTACACTCGCAGCAAGGATTGTCACGGTATCGTCTACGCTTTCGTGATGCTGGCGGCGTTTAGATTGGAGTATTGTTATGAGCGAGAACAAGCACGCACGGCTACTGATCCTCGGGTCCGGACTGCCGGCTACACAGCAGCCGTCTATGCAGCCCGAGCTAATCTGAAGCCGGTATTGGTCACCGGTATGGAAATGGGCGGTCAGCTCACCACGACTACCGATGTCGACAATTGGCCCGGTGATGCAGAAGGCGTGCAAGGCCCGGAGCTAATGCAGCGAATGCAAGCGCATGCGGAGCGCTTCGAGACGGAGATTATTTTCGACCACATTAATCAGGTCGACCTTAAGCAGCGCCCGTTCCGCCTGACTGGCGACCAAGGCGTGTATACCTGCGACGCCCTCATCGTCGCCACCGGCGCCAGCGCTCGCTATCTTGGACTTCCTTCGGAGGAAGCGTTTATGGGCAAAGGCGTATCCGCCTGCGCAACGTGCGACGGGTTCTTTTACCGCAACCAAGACGTAGCGGTTATCGGCGGCGGCAACACAGCTGTTGAAGAAGCGTTGTATCTGTCGAATATCGCCCGCAGCGTGACCCTCGTTCACCGGCGCGATAGCCTGCGCTCGGAGAAAATCCTACAGGATAAATTATTCGCGAAAGAGCGCGACGGCAACGTCAATATCGTCTGGAACCATACGCTCGACGAGGTACTGGGCGATGAAACCGGCGTCACCGGCATGCGTATTCGCTCGACCCAGGACGAGAGCACGCGCGACATCGAACTGGCCGGCGTCTTCATCGCCATCGGCCACTCGCCCAATACGGGCATGTTCGAGGGGCAGCTCGACATGGAAGGCGGCTATATCAAGGTCAATAGCGGTACAGCGGGTAATGCTACCGCCACCAGCGTAGCGGGCGTATTCGCCGCTGGGGACGTTATGGACCACGTGTATCGGCAGGCTATTACTTCCGCCGGCACGGGTTGCATGGCGGCTCTCGACGCCGAGCGTTATCTGGAAGAAGTCGGCGAAGCGCACTAATCGCACCCGCCCTGCTCGCGTAGGTTGCGAGTGACCTAACTCGCAACCTACGAAGCACTAACGATCCGGACGAATACGGATCGGCTGCGGCTCCATTTCGCTAGCCGGCAGCCTATGACGCGCCGGCGGCCCCTCCCGCCCTTGCCGGTCGTATGCGCGAACACTTAGAAACCAGTTATATTCCGGCGCCAAGCCCTGCAGCACCAGTTCTCGCCGCTTCGGCTCGGGAATATCCAATGTCCAAGAGTGATAGCCGGTATCGCTATCGATCCGTAACCGGTAACCGGCCAACTCTTCCTGAGCCATCGGCTTGCCATCGGTTCGAACCAAGGGAGCAGCCCACCGCATTCGTACCTGACGGTTCGACCAACCGTACGGGCCTGCGCCGCTCAAGAACGCATCTCGATGGCTCTTGCCGTTCTGACCGAAAGGCGCTTCGCCGCCCTCTCCGCTAAAGGGGTCGAGGCCGTGAGCGAACTTCCAATAATCGGGCAAACCATCGCCGTCGCTGTCTCGAATCTCCGGCGGAGTTGTGCTATCGGCCGGCAGCAGGGCCGAGGTCGGTATGACTTGCTTAGGCACGCCTTCCGTCTGCCATAATAAGCGCACTTCGGCTTCGGCACCGGCGCGAACGTACTCTAAGCGTAAGGGGTATTCGTCCCCCCTTGCAGAGTATGTTGTGCTTCGCGCGCCCCGCGACCGTCGAGCAGAAGCTCCTCGCCCACCCAGAGCCGCACCGCTGTATCGCTTACGACATAGAAGCTATAAATCTGCGTCCCGTGCTCATGCGGCGTTCGCAAACGTCCGGTCCAACGCACACTAAAGGGCGCTTCGCTCATATGAGCTGCCGGCGCCCGGCTACCCCAGGCAAATCGATTTTGGGATCGACGCGGGTCAAGAGCCAATGACGAAGACCCGGCTCGCCGTAGTAATCCGCAGTCAAACCGCCGCCGACTAAAACGTCCTGCTGACGATGCACTGCCAGGGGGGACAAATTGGCTCCGCCGATCACTTGCCGCGCTTTATCGGGGCCAGCCCAGGCAACGGCCAAGTGATCGTCTCCAATGCCTTCTTTATGCAGCGCCTCAATGTAATAGCGGCGCCCGCCGGCCAACCACACGCCCGCGGACTTTTGCTCGGCATATTTATCCCATTGCCGCGGCATCGTCCAACCGGGCACTGAGGCTATGCGCACCTTGTTCTCGGGCCGCTCGTCGGTACTTAGCCACAACTCGCCCTGATCGTCGCTGGCGAGCCAAAACGTGTACCACCCGCTGCGCGGGGGTTTAAGATAAGCCCGCACGCGGCTACCGTAGTGATTCCCGCTATTGGCGGAGATCTCGAAGCGAGATAAGGGCTGTAGACGATCGGGCCGGTGGGGAAAGTCGGGATGTCCGAGCAAAGACTCCAGTTGCGGCCCTGGCACATCATCCCAGATCTCTTGCATAACGCTTGCAGCGCTCGCCAAACCGGTGCCCAACAACAACATCGTCGCACCGATCCGCAACACCCACCGGACGCCGCCGACTCGCCCTTGCGGTCTCCTTTGCTTAAGCGCTTTCTCCATCGTGGCATCCGCATCAGGAAAATTCTTGCCGAAGGCGAAGGCTCGTAAACCGAACGGTGCCCGACCGCTGCACATCGCGCCCCTGCCAAGGAAATGCATCCGTCAGTGCCTTCTTTTCAGCACCCCGCTAAGGGTAAACAAAGGTTAGGCGGCAGAGAGTGCTACGTTACCTTGGACAACGTGGCCTACGTCACACTAGGCGATCAAGATGTAACCGCTCCCGGCTCTGGCAGGGTAAACTTGCGCGGGTCAACTCAAACAAGAACATGCCATGCGTCTGAGCCTCATTCTTCTTGCGCTACTCATGATCGGCGGCTGCGCTAGTACGCCCCCAAGCAACATCAACAATGTTTGCGATATTTTCGCCGAGAAACCGCATTGGCAGCGGGCTGCCGAGCGCACCGAACGACAATGGGGTGTGCCGGTCCACGTACAGATGGCGATCATTCATCAAGAATCGAGCTTTCGAGCACGCGCCCGGCCGCCCCGTAAGCGCTTTCTCGGCATTCCGACTGTACGACCGTCATCCGCATATGGGTTTGCGCAAGCCAAAGACGGAACCTGGGACTGGTACCGCGAACAAACCGGGCGCCGCTTTGCACGGCGTACACGCTTCGCCCATGCGACCGACTTTATCGGCTGGTACACTGACGTCAGCGCACGTACGCTTGGAATTGCAAAAACCGATGCTCGCAACCAGTACCTGGCTTATCATGAAGGGCACGGAGGGTTTCGGCGACAAACCTACCGCGACAAGAGCTGGCTGATCGATGTCTCGCATCGGGTGGAGCGCAATGCTCAACGCTACGAGCAGCAACTTCGGGACTGCCAGCGAGGGCGTGTACGGCGAGCCCTGAACCCATTTTAGGAAGCGCTGAACAAACCTTACCCACTTGCAGATTCGGCGGGACGGACGCAGGCAGCAAGGATGTCGGCGTTCTTTGAATCGACGCATGGAAAAGAGAGTATGAGCAACAACGCACCGCATCCGGCACCAGAACAATTAGCCTTGTATCAGTCCGACTACTGCCCCTTCTGCGTCCAAGTCCGGATCGCGATGCAAGAGTTAGGGTTAGAACTCGAGATTCGCGACACGACGCGGCAACCGGAGCATCGCCGCGAACTCATTGCCGGTGGCGGCCGCGGTACCGTCCCCTGCCTTCGGATCGACCACACTGATGGCGACACGGAGTGGATGTACGAATCCGCCGACATAATCGACTACTTGAGAACGCATTTCGGCTAAGCAGAAGCGGTCAGCGTCCCTACGGGTACGGCTCGCCGGTAAACGCTCTGCCCGCCGAACCGGCAAATCGAATAACTAGAACGGGTAGTCGTATTCCAGCGTCAGAGGCGCATGATCGGAGAAGCGCTCGTCGGTATAGATTGCGGCGCTGCGTATTCTCTCCTTCAATGCCTGCGTAACCACATGATAGTCGATCCGCCAGCCGACGTTTTTCGCCCAAGCCTGGCCACGATTCGACCACCAAGTATATTGTTCGGCCTCTTGGTTAACCACACGAAAGGCGTCGACGAAGCCCAGCTCGTCGAACACGCGCGTAAGCCACGCTCGCTCCTCGGGTAGAAACCCAGAGTTTTTCTGGTTGCTCTTCCAGTTCTTTAGGTCGATTTCTTTATGCGCGATGTTCCAGTCGCCGCAGATGATGTACTCCCGCCCATTGGTCGACAACTCGCGCAGGTGCTCGTAGAAACGGTCCATGAAATCGTACTTGACCGCCTGTCGCGCTTCGCTAGAAGAGCCTGATTGCATATAGAGGGAGATGACGGAAAGGTCGCCGAAACGGGCTTCGAGATAACGCCCTTCGGCATCCACATCGGCCCAACCGATACCAGTCTGTACAGCATCCGGCTCACGTTTGGCGTACAAGGCGACACCGCTATAGCCGGGCTTCTCCGCCGAATGAAAGAAGGGAAAGTAACCTTCGGGGCGGAAGGTCGCATCCATTAATTGCTCGGGCTTTGCTTTGATTTCCTGCAAACACAGCACGTCCGGCTGCTCCCCGGCCAACCAATCGAAAAAACCCTTACGGGCAGCGGCTCGGATGCCGTTGACATTAACGGAGGTGATTTTCATCGTCGTACAAACTCAGTAGGCAAACCCGCGCGGCCACCTCCTTGCCGCTAGCGGCGGATCTCCTTTCCATTGGCGGGTGCAGCGTTCATAAACGTAACGAGCTTAGGAGGCGGGGCACGACCCGCTCCTTGCGGATAGAAAAACGGGAAGATGCCCACCGGCATCTCCCCGTTGTCATTTTAGCTTATATCCGCTCGATCAACGCGGCGATGCCCTGACCGCCACCGATGCACATGCTGATAACCGCGTAACGGCCATTGGTACGCTGCAACTCGTAGACCGACTTCACCGTCAGTAACGCGCCGGTTGCACCGATCGGGTGTCCCAGCGAGATGCCGGAACCGTTCGGGTTGACTTTCGCCATATCCAGGTCGAGATCCCGGCATACGGCAAGTGCCTGTACTGCGAAAGCCTCATTGACTTCCCACAGATCGACCTCGTCTTTGGAGACGCCGGTTTTTCAAGCAGCTGCTTGATCGCCGGCACCGGGCCGATTCCCATGTACTTGGGATCGACGCCGGCGACGGTGTAACCGACCAGGCGGGCCATCGGCTTCAAGCCGCGCTCTTCGGCGGTTTCACGCGCCATCATCACGACCGCCGCGGCAGCATCGTTGATCGAGGAAGCGTTACCGGCGGTAACCGTGCCGTCCTTTTTGAACACCGGCCGCATTTTGCTCATGCCAGCGGCATCGACTTCGCGACGCGGATTTTCGTCCGTATCGAAGACAACCGTACCCTTACGGGTCTTCATCTCGATCGGCAGGATTTGGCTCTTGAAGTGGCCGGCATCGATCGCGGCAACCGCGCGACGGTGGCTTTCGGCAGCCGCTTCGTCCTGATCTTCGCGGGAAATACCCCACTTTTCGGCGATATTTTCGGCCGTGATGCCCATATGGCACTTGTCGAACGGATCGGTCAGCGCACCGACCATGGCATCGACTGTGCTGCCATCGCCCATCCGCTGCCCCCACCGCATAGCAGGCAACCAGTAAGGCACGCGAGACATTGCTTCGGCACCACCGCCGACCGTGCAATCGGCCTGGCCCAGTTCGATGTAGCTGGCAGCAGTACAAATTGCCTGCAAGCCGCTACCGCACAGCCGGTTCAGCGTCAGCGCCGGCGTCTCGTAGGGCATGCCGGCCGTAACTGAGGTATAACGGGCCAAATACATGTCGCGCGGCTCCGTGTGCACGACACTGCCGATGACGGTATGACCAACATCCGAGGGCGCGACGCCGGCACGCTGCACAGCTTCGCGAACGACCGTTGCCGCCAGGTCTCCCAGAGGCATGTCCTTTAAACTGCCACCGTAGCTACCAATAGCCGAACGGACAGCCCCAACGATGACGACTTCACGGTTATCGCTCATGAACTTTTCTCCCTTTTCAATACTATAGATTGCCGTGGCGGATTGCCGGAACGTAAATATTGACCGGACCGTCACTTGGCGAATTCGAGCCCACAAAATCCCTTGTAGGCGATGGCATTCTAGGAGTCTGGGCGGTAGAAATCCAGAGGCGTCGGCTGCAAACCGCATCGTAACGGCATACGCCTTGGGTCTGCCGAGCTCTGACTGGCTACCGCCCAGACGCCTGGCCAGCGCAGGACACTCCTGTCGATCCTGACGCAGCGCAACATGAAACCAAACGCCCGTCAAGTCGCGATGATAACCAGCCACCTTGATCGCGAATCATTGCTCGGTCAAAATATGACTCCGATCACGCAACTAGCCGACGTTCGGGTTGATGCGAAAGCGTCTTATCCGTCGCCCCATCGGTCAGGTGCGTTGCGCGCGGCTGCCACTTGCAAGTCGCGGCAGAATTACGGTTGGCATTCGCCGAACGCCAACCGTACGTCGTCACACTTATGATTTGCCGGCCTGCTGAACAGGCAAATCTAAGCATGAAGGCGTACGAGCGCAGCACTTGCCGCAAGCTGCCCGCTCCTAGGCCTGCTCCGCAAAACGGCAGCATGGCCCGGACGCAATCGCCGGCCTTAGCATGGCTGGGATGAAAAATTTGGTTACGTCTCGAAAGGGACGTATCGATTACTAAGAGTAAAGGCCAGCGGCCCTATTGCCTCATCGGCGGATCAAAAGTCCGCAGGGTGTGGTGGAGATACCTAAGGAGGACGAATGAGTCAGCATATTTCCTACCCGGAAAGCGGCAGCAAAATCACCTTAAAAGACGGTAAGCTGCAAGTTCCCGATAATCCTATCCTTGGTTATGTCGAAGGCGACGGAATCGGTCCCGACATCACCCGGGCCTGCCTCAAAGTCTGGGATGCAGCCGTCGAGCAAGCTTACGGCGGCAAACGCAAAATCCACTGGGCCGAATTGTTTATGGGGGAAAAAGCCGCCCAGATGTACGACGGCGACTATTTCCCAGCCGAAACCAAAGCCGCGCTGAAAGATCTCGTCGTCTCCATCAAAGGTCCGTTGACCACTCCCGTCGGTGGCGGTTTCCGCTCCTTGAACGTCTCCCTCCGCCAGGATCTCGACCTGTTCGCTTGTGTCCGCCCGGTCCGTCACTACCCGGGCGTGCCCTCGCCGTTGAAAAAGCCGAAGATGTCGATGTCGTCATCTTCCGTGAGAACACCGAGGACGTCTACGCCGGCATCGAATACCAGTCCGGCACCGCCGAAAACGAAAAGCTCGCCAAGTTCATGCGCGAGGAAATGGGCGCCAACTTCTTCGACGAAGCCGGGCTTGGGGTAAAGCCGATCAGCCCGTTCGGCTCCAAACGCCTGGTGCGCAAAGCCATCGAGTACGCGATCGAACATAAGCGCGAGAGCGTAACGTTGGTGCATAAAGGCAACATCATGAAGTTCACCGAAGGTGCCTTCCGCACCTGGGGCTATGAAGTTGCGCGCGAGGAGTTTCCCGACCACACCATTACCGAGGAAGAGCTCTACAGCGTCTATGGCGGCAAGCAGCCGGAAGGCAAGATTGTCATCAAAGACCGTATTGCCGATATCATCTTCCAGTTGATGCTGTTACGGCCGAACGAATTCGACGTTCTGGCGACCATGAACCTCAACGGCGACTACCTGTCGGACGCCTGCGCGGCAGAAGTCGGCGGGGTCGGCATCGCTCCCGGTGCCAACATGTCGGACGAAGTGGCCGTCTTCGAAGCCACTCACGGCACCGCACCGAAATACGCCAACCTGGACAAGGTCAACCCTGGCTCGCTGCTATTCTCCGGCGTCATGATGCTGGAGCACATCGGCTGGACGGAAGCGGCCGATTTGATCACCGTCGCTTACGGTCAGGTCGTCAGCAAAGGCGTTGTAACCTATGACTTCGCTCGCCAGATCGAAGGCGCTACCGAGGTGTCGACGTCCGGTTTCGCCACCGCCTTGATCGAGCAGATGAAAGGCGGGGTGATCTTGAGCGAGTTCGTCGCGAACGCGAACAGGCTATCGAACAAGATCGCAAGGAACGAGAAGAACGCCGGGTACGCAATCCGCTAGAAGAGATGATCGCATCCGGCCGGACGCCGCATACCGTCGCCGACCTGATGAACCCAAGCCCCATTTCGGTCGCACCGGAGACGACGGTAGAAGACGCCATGCACCTGATGCGGGAGAAACGCATTAGCAGTGTTATGAGCCAACCTGGTAACGACGGTCAATGGGGCATCATGACCCAGCGCGACGTGCTCTCCCGCATTGTTGCGGCCAACCGCTCGCCCAACAGCGCCACGGTGGGCGAGGTTGCCAGCAAACCGCTGATCACGGTTCCCGCCGACATGACGCTGCACGAATGTGCAGACAGAATGTCGCAGTCCAACATTCGTCGTGTCGCCGTGGTCGATGCCGGCGGCGAACCGATCGGAATCATCTCCGATACGGATATTTTCGCCAGCGTCGAGCATTTCGGGCTTCCCGAGTAAGACCGACTCTAGACGAAAAATAGGCAGCGGCCGTAGCGATAAACTCGCTACGGCCGCCACCTTTTGCCCTTTATTTTTTCCACAACACAGACTACAACCGATAGCGATCACCATACGCTAGTCCGGCACGCGTATCGGTATGCGCTGAAATCTACTTACGAGCAGCAGAGCGAGTAATAGGCGTGAACGATAACAATAGCGAAGCCCCTCTCCGAGAGGATATCCGGCAGCTCGGCGAGCTGTTGGGCGAGACCTTGCGCCAGCAAGGTAGTCGAGAACTTTACGATACCGTCGAACGTATTCGACAACTGTCGAAGTTGGCACGCAGTGGCGAGGAGAACGCTGCTCGAAAATTGGAAGAGGCACTGGAAGATCTTCCCGAAGAACTGATTCTCCCTGTAGTACGCGCTTTTTCGCATTTTTTATCGCTGGCCAATATTGCCGAACAACATCACCGGGTGCGGCGAAGCCGGTTATGGGCACGCGATACCGAAGCGCCGCCGCTGCGAGGCTCGCTGGAAGACGTCTTCGATCGGCTGGCCGAAGTGCCGGACGAAACGCTATTCGAAGCGGTGCGCCGACTCGATATTAACCTGGTACTGACCGCTCACCCGACTGAAGTCAGCCGTCGCACGCTCTTGCAAAAGTACAACCGCATTGCGTCCTTGCTCGGCGAGAAAGACCGGCCAGACCTGACGCCGGACGAGCGCGACGAGCTCAGGCGCGCGCTGCGGCGCGAGGTCGTCGCGATCTGGCTGACCGACGAAATTCGCCAACGCCGCCCAACGCCGCTGGACGAGGCCCGCTGGGGCTTTACCGTGGTCGAGCAAACCTTGTGGCATGCTATCCCGCGCTTTGCCCGGCGCCTGGACAAAACCCTGCTCGCCCGCACCGGCCGACGACTGCCGTTGAATGTGATGCCGATTCATTTTGGCTCTTGGATGGGCGGCGACCGGGACGGCAATCCCCGCGTCACCCACCGTATTACGGCCGAAGCTTGCCTGCTGGCACGTTGGATGGCTAATTCGCTGTACGAACAAGAGTTGACCGAGTTGATCAGCGAACTGTCCATGCAATGCGCGACGGACGATATTCGCGCGCTGGCAGACCATGCGCACGAACCCTATCGGGCGCTGCTTAAACGGGTCCGCGCCCGCGTTCGGCTTACGCAACAGTGGGTCGAAGCCCGCTTGGCCGGGCGCCGGCCGCAGGACGGCGAGATATTTCAGCGCAAGGAAGAATTACTCGCGCCGCTATTGGCCTGTTATCAGTCCTTACAGACCTGTGGCGCAGGCGACGTTGCCGACGGCCGGCTACTCGATCTGATCCGGCGGGTAGAGTGCTTTGGGCTCACCCTAATGCGCGTCGATATCCGCCAAGAAGCGGACCGCCATAATGCAGCACTTGACGCGATAACACGCGAACTCGGCTTAGGCTCTTATCTGGAATGGACGGAGTCCCAACGACAGGAGTTCCTGATTCGGGAGTTGGAAAACCGCCGCCCGCTCACTCCCCAAAACTTCGAGGCCGACGAGGAAGTCGCGGAGGTACTGGCTACCTTCCGCACGATTGCCGAGCAAAATTCGGAGTCGCTCGGAGCCTATGTGATATCGATGGCCTCCCGGCCGTCGGACATACTGGCGGTACAGCTGCTGCAAAAGGAAGCCGGCGTAGCGCAGCCGCTACGGGTCGTCCCCTTGTTCGAAACGCTCAACGACCTTCGCGGCGCACACGAAACGCTGCGGCAGCTATTGGATATTCCGTGGTACCGCAACCGTCTGCAAGGCCATCAAGAGGTGATGATCGGCTACTCGGACTCGGGGAAAGACGCCGGTCATCTCAGCGCTGCCTGGGCGCTGTATGAAACTCAGGAAGCGCTGGTGAAATTGTTCCGCGATGCCGGCATCAAGCTCACCCTCTTCCACGGCCGCGGCGGGTCGATCGGCCGCGGCGGCGGCCCGACCCACGCCGCGATTTTGTCGCAGCCGCCGGGTTCGGTCGATGGCAGCCTACGGGTAACCGAGCAAGGCGAAGTCATCCAGGCCAAGTTCGGCATGCGGGCCATCGCCCTGCGCAACCTGGAGCTTTACACTACCGCCGTGCTGGAAGCCTCCCTACGGCCGCCCAAGCCGCCGCAACCGCAGTGGCGCGACGTCATGCACCGGCTTTCGGAGACGGCCATGCAGCGCTACCGAGGCCTGGTCAAGGAAACGCCCGCATTCATCGACTATTTCCGTTCCGCCACGCCGGAGCACGAAATCAGCTGGCTAACCATCGGCAGCCGCCCTGCGCGGCGTAAACCGACAACCGGCGTTGAAGGGCTACGGGCGATCCCGTGGATCTTTGCTTGGACCCAAACACGGCTACTACTACCCGCTTGGCTGGGCGTCGGGACTGCGCTGCGGGAAGTGCTCGATGCCGGTCACGAAGCCGAGCTGCGGGCGATGTTCGAAGAATGGCCGTTCTTCCGGGCCTTTATCGACATGGTTGGCATGGTGTTGGCGAAAGGCGATCCGAACGTAGCGGCCCATTACGACCGCCGCCTGGTACCGCCGGAGCTGCATGGCTTGGGCGAGAGCCTGCGCGAGGATTTCCGCAATACCTTAGAAGCCGTACTGCAAGTGACAGACCAAGACCACCCGCTCGGCGACTTCCCGATCGCCCGCCGATCGGTGGAGGTTCGTAACCCCTACGTCGATCCGCTCAACCTCATTCAGGTCGAGCTTCTGTATCGGGTTCGACACGGGCGAGAAGAGCAAGTTCGCAAATCCTTGATGGTCGCCATTAACGGCATTGCGGCCGGAATGCGCAATACCGGTTGATCGCGGCGCCCGCTGGCGGCAGACTTGCCGCCAGCGGGACAGCCGAGATGGAACCACAATGAGCGACAAAACCTACCAACAAGCCTTTATCGACTTTGCCCTTGCAACCGACGTATTGCGGTTTGGCGAGTTCACCCTCAAATCGGGCCGTCGCAGCCCCTATTTCTTCAATGCCGGGCTTTTTAATACCGGCCGGACATTGGCCGAGTTAGGCCGTTTTTACGCCCGTGCCGTCATTGAGGCCGGCGTTGAGTTCGACATGGTGTTCGGGCCCGCCTATAAGGGCATACCGCTTGCGAGCGCGTTAGCGATTGCGCTCGCCGACGAGCATGGCCGGGACGTGCCGTTTGCCTTTAACCGCAAGGAAGCCAAGGATCATGGCGAGGGCGGTACGCTTGTCGGCGCACCCTTGGCCGGCAAAGTACTCGTCATCGACGATGTGATCTCCGCCGGCACATCGGTGCGGGAATCGGCAACGCTGATCGATGCCGCCGGCGCCGAACTGGCAGGCGTAGCCATTGCCCTGGATCGGCAAGAGCGCGGCACAGGCAGCCAGTCGGCGGTGCAGGAAGTAGCGACCCAGTTCAAGGTGCCCGTCGTGAGCATTGCATCGTTGGATACGCTCGTGGATTATTTAACGCAGAAAGGCGAGCTTGCGCAGGAACTGGCAGCCGTCCAGGCTTACCGTCACGAGTACGGCACCCGCTAAGGAAACCCTATGTGGAAAATACCCAGCCCTAAACGATGCCGCGATTTAAAGCGCCTAGCTGTCCTCACCAGCGGCGGCGATGCGCCGGGGATGAACGCTGCTATCCGGGCCGTCGCCCGGACCGCATTAGCCCGCGGCGTCGAAGTATATGGGGTCAGCAAAGGGTATAGCGGGCTAGTGAATGGGGATTGGCAGTGTATGGATCGCACCTCGGTGGCGAATATTCTGCAAACCGGCGGTACAATCCTCAAAACCGATCGCAGCGATGCGTTTCGCGATCCGCAGGTACGGGCGGATACCGCCGAACGACTACGCGCTGCCGGCATCGAGGCGTTAGTCGTCATCGGCGGCGACGGCTCGTTGACCGGGGCGCACCGGCTGGAAGAGGAAACCGGTTTTCCGGTCATCGGCTTACCGGGCACGATCGACAACGATATTTTCGGCACTGAGGACACCATCGGTTTCGACACGGCGGTGAATACCGCTTTGGAATCGATCGATAAACTGCGCGATACCGCGACTTCGCACGAGCGTGTTTTCGTCGTCGAGGTCATGGGGCGAAGCTCGGGCTTTATCGCCACCTCCGTCGGCATCGCCGGCGGTGCCGAGAACATCATCATGCCCGGCCACCCGATCGACTTCCAATTGATCTGCGAACGGCTCAACGACAGCCTGCGGCGCCGCAAGTTCTCCAGCCTGATCGTTATCGCCGAAGGCGAGGACCCACAACTGACGAGCCAGTTGACGCATGACCTCGGTGTGGCCGGCTATCCGGCCAGAGCCTGCATCCTCGGCCACGTACAGCGCGGGGGAAGCCCAACCGGCCACGACCGCGTACTGGCCTCGTATCTGGGCAGCGTTGCGGTCGATTATCTGTTAGCGGGGACGTCGAACGTCATGGTCGGCGTGCGCAAGGCTGAAGTGGTCACCGTACCGCTGCAAGATATTGTCAGCAACAAAAAAGTGGTTCCCGACGAACTCATAGATCTTGCCCAGATACTCGCCACCTAGACACTGCATGATAACTTTGGCTTCCGGGGCCAAACCGAACAGGCCAACCGGAAGAAAAGCGCTGGGAGCGACATGACGTGCTCCCAGCATTACCTTGTTTTAATTACCTTCTTTCTGCTCTTGATGCTTAACGGTAGCGATCTTCCCCTCTTTTTCGTTATATACGTTAGGATGTAGATAACGGAGATGATTCGTTGATTTTCAGATGAATTATAAAATGATCTCGGGTCTCGCTTCGCCATTCGCCCGAGACGGCAACAGCGACAGGAAAACAAGAAGAAACGACCATGAAGGCAACCGTCAGGCTTTTTCAACTCGTCCTACCCCTGTGTTTAGCGCTGCCGGTGCTCGGCGAAGCACGGCTATATCGCTGGGTGGACGAACACGGCAATGTGCATTACAGCGACCATGTGCCACCGGAGCACGCGCATCAGGGGCGCGACGTAAAAAGCTCGGACGGCCGAACGCTTGATCGCGTAGCACCCGCGCGCTCCCGCGAAGAAATCGAGGCGGAAAAGCGGCAACAGCAAGCGGAAGCAGAGACACGCCGGCGCTTGGAAGAGGAAGCCGCACGACAAGCCGAACACGACCGGGTATTAAGGCTTACCTTCTCCAGCGTGCGGGATATCGAACGCATTCGGGACGATCGTATCGAAGCCTTGCGCGGCCGCATTCATCTTGCCGAAGGCCGAATCGTCAACCTGGAAGGTCAGCTTAACCAAGCTCGCCAACGGGCCGCCGACTTAGAGCGTTCCGGGCGCGATGCCGACGACGCTCACGAGCGCATCCAGGTGCTACGTGCTCGTATTGAGGAAAACCAGGTCTTCATCGCCACGACAGAAGCCGAAATCGCCACGACGGAAGCCCGCTACGAGGCCGATATCGAGCGCTTCCAGTACCTGCTCAGGCGAGAGGCGGCGGAACGCTAGGGGGCCTGTAGCCCCTTACGGGGCACAGGCGATAACTTCCGCAAGCACCCTGCTAAGGCGGGGCTTTATGGGTTGGCAAGCCTGGGGCGCGTGCCCCTTTCGGTGCTCGGGACGCTTATTCGGCGCCCCCTTGACCGCTGCCATGGATCAAAGTACCCACCCCCTGATCCGTAAACAGCTCCAGCAACACCGCATGCTCCACTCGGCCGTCGATGATATGCGCAGCGCGCACACCGCCTTGCACGGCATCTAACGCACAACGAATCTTTGGCAACATACCGCCTTGAATCGTGCCGTCTTCGATCAAGCTCTCCACCCGGGCAGCATTCAAGCCTGTTAACAACTCGCCTTGCTTATCGAGCACGCCGGGCGTATTGGTCAGCAGAATAAGCTTCTCCGCACCCAGTACCTCGGCAATTTTTCCGGCCACCAAATCGGCATTGATGTTATAGGAACGACCATCCTCGCCGACACCGATCGGCGCGATAACGGGTATGAATTCGCCGTGGTCGAGCATATCGACGACGCTGGCGTCGATGCTCGCCACCTCGCCGACAAAACCGATATCGACATCCTCACTACCTTGCTCGGCCTGACGGCGGCTCAAGGTCAGCTTACGCGCACGAATCAGGTCGCCGTCTTTGCCGGTCAAGCCGACAGCGCGTCCGCCTTTAGCATTGATCAGATTGACGATTTCCTTGTTGACCAAGCCGCCAAGCACCATTTCCACAACGTCCATGGTCTCGGCATCGGTAACCCGCATCCCCTCGATAAACCGGCTCTCCTTGCCGATCCGATCGAGCAACTTGCCGATCTGCGGCCCGCCGCCATGTACGACGACGGGATTAAATCCCACCAGTTTCATCAAAACGATGTCGCGGGCGAAGCTGTGCTTTAAGTGTTCCTCGGTCATGGCATTACCGCCGTACTTAACGACGATGGTCTTGCCGCTGAAACGCTGAATATATGGCAGGGCTTCGATCAGTACGTGGGCTACTTGGGTCGCGGGTGCGCTCATGGCTCTCCGTTCCGGTGATAAACGTGCAGGTACGCAAGCATGCTGATTCCAGGGACAGTGTCAAGCTTAAGTGGCCGCTAACACGCTCGTAGAAGGCTAGAAAGGCAAACTGAGTTCAGGAAAGCGCTCTAACAAACGCTTCCGAAACATGCCCTTAATCCGCGCCATCCCCGCCTCATCGCGCGCCTCGAAACGCAACACCAGGCTTGGCGTGGTATTCGACGCACGAACCAGGCCCCAGCCGTCGGCGAAATCGGCACGAATACCATCGACCAGGGTGTAATGGGCTTGCTCGAATAAGGCTCCCGGGTCGGCCAACAAGGTAGCCATAATCCGCTCCGGCTCGCCTTCGGCCAGGTCGACACGTATTTCCGGCGTGCTCAGGGCATCCGGTAACTCTGCGAAAACAGCCGCCGGCTCTCTCGGGTCCAGAGCCAGTATTTCCAGCAAACGAGCACCGGCATAGACCGCATCGTCAAAGCCATACCAACGGTCGTTGAAGAAAATATGGCCGCTCAACTCGCCCCCTAACGGCGCATTGATTTCGTGGACTTTGTTTTTGATCATGGAATGGCCGGTTTTCCACATGACCGGCACGCCGGCGTGATCCAAAATCAGCTGCGTTAAATCGGCGGAGCATTTTGCATCGAACACAATATCGGCCCCGGGATGACACATCAGCACATCGCGGGCGAACAGCATCATCTGGCGGTCGGCCCAGATAATACGGCCTTCCCCGTCAACCACGCCGAGCCGATCTCCATCGCCATCGAATGCCAAACCCACGTCTGCCTCAAGCGTGCGCACGCGGTCGATTAACCCAATCAGGTTTCCCGGCACGGTGGGGTCGGGATGGTGATTAGGGAAACGACCGTCGACCTCGCAATACAGCTCTTCGACTTCGCAACCCAAGGCTCGAAAAACAGCCGGGGCGACGCTGCCGGCGACGCCGTTTCCGGCATCCACGACGATGCGCAACGGCCGCGCCAAGGTAATCTCGCCGACGACCCGTTCGATATAATCCTGCAGGATATCCAGGCGACGATAACCGCCTTCGCCGGCGACAAAACGGCCCTGTTCTACCCGTTTCCCAAGGGCTTGAATCGCCTCGCCAGATAACGTCCGACCGCCGACGACTATCTTTAAGCCATTGTATTCGGGAGGGTTATGACTGCCGGTTACCATCACTCCGGCACCGGTCTGCAGATGAAAGGTCGCGAAGTTCATCAACGGCGTCGGCACCCGCCCGATGTCCACGACATCTCGCCCGGCTGCTTGTAGTCCTTCGATAAGCGCAATCGCCAGTTCTTCGCTGGTCAATCGTCCGTCGCGGGCGACGACGATTTCCTGCTGGCCGTGATCGGCCGCCTCGCTGCCGATGGCTTGGCCTAGTAAACGCACCACATCCGCATTAAGGCCGGCACCGACAACGCCGCGCACATCGTAGGCGCGCAAAATCGCCGCATCGAGCGATGCCGTCGGCGCCTCCTCGGCACGCCCCTCCCGCACAACCAACCGCTCCTCCTGAGCCGAGTCCGCGTTCCGGTGCTCCATCACCCTCTCCTGATAAACCTCTTCCAGGGCTAGACCTGCCACACTCGGCAAGGGCTCGGCAGCAACCGGCTGCAGCTCCTGCGTTGCGACGGCGGGCTCCGTACCAGTAGATTTGGCACCTCCTAATCTACTCGCCAAGCGAGCCTCCTGCCGGGCGCGACGTCGGCGCGCCAAATACCCGGCAACGAAGGCGCTACTTAGCGTTAGCAGCACAAAGACCGCACCGTATAGCGCCCACACCGATACCGGCAGACGGCCGGATTGCGACCCCGGATCGGCTAACACCCGCAAATGCCAACGGCTATCCTGCACGTCGGCTCCCGCTAAATGCTCGCCCAGCCGCCCACTTTGCAGAACCGTCACCCAGTCCCGCTCGGTAGCTTGTTGCAACTGCCATCCGCTCCCCAACTGCGCCGGCAGCAGGTTGCGGACGTAATTCATAGGGTAAGTCAGTACGAGATGCCCGATAACGACCCCGTTCTCGACCACCGGTTGCAGCAGATTAACGTGGGCCTCGTCTCGCCCTGGGAAATGAACCTCGGCCGCTGGCCGCTCTCCCGTCTCGCGGGCTTGCATGGCCATATCGACCATCGCATAACCGATCGGCGGCTCGGCTTGCAGGTCCGGCTCGAAATGCTCTCCCGTTACCAGTAATAGGCGCTGAGCGTCTGGAAAACGATCGATATAGGTTTCGACAGGCAAAAACCCGCCCCCTCCGGCAGGCCGGCCAACACCTCGCCCAAACCTTCCTCGCGAGCCAAGCGCTCTAGCCGCGAGTAATCGCGGCGTAACCAATTGGCCAGCACGGCGGATGCTTCCTGAGCATGCTGTCCGGCCTGCTCAAGCGCCGCCCGTTCGGCATCCCGCTGTAACGCTTGTCGGGCAACGCTACTCAAAACCAACGCTGCGACTAGCGCAACCGCAAGCGGTATCGCTAAATAAGGCAACCACAGGAATCGGCTACTGCGCGATGCTCCCTGCTCCCGTCGCACAGCTTCGCTCGCCTTGTTTTGCCGTCGTCCGCTGAGCTTCATAGCCTATCCCTTTGCCCTGCGCCGGCGTGTCGTACGACCCCGCTCAGTGACGCCCAGAATGACCGAAACCACCATCGCCGCGCGTGCTCGGGGCAAACTCGTCGACCAGCTCGAAGTCGGCCCGCACCACCGGTACGAACACAAGCTGAGCAATGCGCTCGCCGGGCTCCACGGTAAACGCCGTTTCCGATCGGTTCCAACAAGATACGAAGATTTGTCCTTGGTAGTCGGAATCGATCAAACCGACCAGATTACCTAAGACGATACCGTGTTTATGACCTAACCCCGAACGCGGCAGAATCATCGCCGCCAAACCGGTATCGTCCATGTGAACCGCGATCCCGGTCGGGATCAGCTCGGTTTTTCCAGGCGCCAGCGTCAAGGGCGCGTCCAGGCAAGCGCGCAAATCCAGACCGGCAGAGCCGTCGGTTGCATAACTAGGCAGGGGAAAATCGCGCTCCAGGCGCGAATCGAGAATCTTAAGTTGTATTTTTTCATGGTACCGTTTGGCTATGAGTCGTATGAGTGCTTCGGCAAGCTCGGCCTTCGGCTGCCGTTCCAAGGCTTGGTGCCCCTCCGGCCAGAAAACCTCAAGGGCATTGTCGGCGCTATCGAACCCGGTTTCGCCGCCAACCCAGTTCGCTGCGATCATATCCAAGCGTTTACGCGCCAGCTTACCTCGGGCATATTCGGCAAGCCGATCGGTTTCCGCGGCGAAACCAACGGTAAAGGGGCGGGCCGGATGTGCGGCCACCGCACTGAGAATATCCTCGGTACGTGCCAGCGCCAGCGCCATCTCTGCTTGGTTCTTTTTGATCTTAGATTGTGTTGCCGCGGCCGGACGATAGTCGGCAACGGCCGCCGAGCCGATGAATACGTCTGTCTGCTCGACCCGCGCCATCACAGCCGCATGCATCTCCGCAGCCGTTTCGACATCGACTCGTTCAACGCCTACCGGCGTCGGCAAGGCAACCGGCCCGCTCACTAAGGTAACGCGCGCACCGGCCCTTTGCGCGGCGGCGGCCACCGCGAAGCCCATTTTGCCGGAGCTGCGATTGGTGATGTAACGCACCGGATCGATCGGCTCGCGGGTCGGCCCGGCGGTAATCAATACCTCCACGCCCGCCAACTCCTCGCCAGACATCAAGGCCGCTACCAACTCGGTCGGCTCCAACATCCGTCCGGCGCCTACTTCGCCGCAAGCCTGCTCCCCTTCGCCCGGGCCGAGCAAACGGACTCCACGCCCTCGTAAGAGGTCCGCATTCGCTTGTGTCGCAGGATTACGCCACATGATGCGGTTCATCGCCGGAGCCAGGACCAATTGCGCCTCGGTGGCCAGGCATAAGGTCGTTAGCAAATCATCCGCCATGCCCTGCGCTAGGCGAGCCATGAAGTTTGCACTGGCCGGAGCGACGAGGATCGTATCCGCCCAACGCGCCAGCTCGATATGCCCCATTCCAGCCTCCGCGGCCGGATCGAGCAAATCGAGCCGTACCGGATTGCCCGAGACAGCCTGAAACGTCAGCGGCGTGACAAAACGTGTCGCCCCCTCCGTCATCACTACCCGGACCTCGGCCCCTGCGTCCTTGAGCCGACGCACCAGGTCGGCACTTTTATACGCAGCGATGCCGCCGGTCACGCCAAGTAAGATGTTGCTACCGAGTAAAGTTGGCATATCATTTGGAAACTGCGGGAAAGTGGCGACAGATTAACCGAAACGTCACGCTCGTCAAAGTAAAGCAAACACACAATAATTTTCTCAAGCTTACGACCAGGAGGGTCACATGCCGATAACGGATTGGCCGGCAACCGAACGGCCGCGCGAGAAATTACTCGCTCAAGGGACACAAAGCTTATCCGATGCCGAATTACTCGCCATCTTTCTCCGCACCGGCGTCAGAGGCCGAACGGCCGTCGATCTGGCTCGGGAGCTGCTTGCAACCTTCGGCAGCCTGCGCGGGTTATTACAAGCCGATTTGGCTCGGTTCTGCCTGCACCCTGGTCTGGGGCCTGCGAAGTTCGCGCAGTTACAAGCGGTGTTGGAGATGGGGCGCCGCCATTTGTGGGAGCGATTGCAGCGCGGCGATGCACTGACCAGCCCCGACGATACCCGCCGGTTTTTACTCGCTCGCCTTCGCGACCAACCCCACGAGGTCTTTGCCTGCCTGTTTCTCGACACTCACCACCGAGTAATCGCCTTCGAGGAGCTGTTTCGCGGCACTATCGACAGCGCCAGCGTGTATCCTCGCGAGGTGGTGAAACAAGCCTTGGGCTACAACGCCGCAGCGCTCATTATTGCTCACAACCACCCCTCAGGGGTTGCCGAGCCGAGTCGTGCCGACGAAGCATTGACGCGACGACTGAAGGAAGCATTAGCTTTAGTGGATATTCGCCTATTGGATCATTTCGTTGTCGGCGACGGTATGACAGTATCGTTCGCGGAGCGCGGCCTACTGTAATCGATTAAGGGAAGCGTCGCGTGCGGACTGTTCCGGACTTTCCAAGGGGAGAATGATGCGCACACTCATCGATGTCGAAGGCAAGGAGTGGGACGTTGCCGTAGGGCGCGAATCTTACGGCATGCAAGTGCTGTTGTTCTTTCCCCGCGGCGGCGGCGAAATCCGCAAAGCGATGATGGGCTCGAGCACTCGCCTGGATGCTCAACAAGAACTCGATTCGCTCAATCGGCAAGCACTGCAAGAACGCTTGGAAAGTTCTCAGCCCTGGGAGTCGCAAGACTGGTTTCAGAACGACCGCTAAGAGCCTGACAAAAAGAGGGGGCACCAAGAAAGCGCCCCCTCTTATGCATCAAGCCTAGATATTAAAAGGAATGCTAAGAAACGACCATCGCGGCGTGAAGTTTCTTCATCGCATTTTTCTCGAGTTGCCGGATGCGCTCGGCGGAAACATGATAGGCATCGGCCAGTTCTTGCAGCGAGGTTTTCTGCTCGCCCAGCCATCGCCGCTGTACAATATCGCGACTCCGCTCATCGAGCCGACATAGCGCCTGATGCAACGCCTTGGATTGATAGCGTCGCCAATCGTCCTGCTCGATCTCGGTTGCGGGATCAAGGCTGTTATTTTCCAAGTAAGCCGCTGGGGCTCGGACAACACTGTCTTCGTCGTCATCGTCCGGCCTCGCATCGAAACCGACGTCCTGCCCGCTAAGCCTGGATTCCATCTCTAGTACGGTTTCCGGCTTCACGTTCAAGTCCGTTGCCACCGCTCTCACTTCATCGTAACTCAACCAGCCTAGCCGTTTCTTACGACCGCGCAGGTTAAAGAACAATTTACGTTGAGCCTTGGTAGTGGCCACTTTGACGATACGCCAGTTTCGTAAAATGAATTCATGGATCTCGGCACGAATCCAATGCACGGCGAACGAAACCAGCCGAACTTTAACCTCCGGATCGAAGCGTTTAACGGCCTTCATCAACCCGATATTGCCTTCCTGGATCAGATCCGCCAACGGCAGACCATAGCCGGTATAGCTACGGGCGATATGAACCACAAAGCGCAGATGAGACATCACCAGTTGCCGAGCAGCTCCGACATTGCTCTCATTGCGATATGCAACGGCAAGCGCATACTCGTCTTCGGCACTCAGCATGGGAACACGGTTGACCGTGTGAATATAAGACTCTTCGCTGCCCACTTGGACAAGAAGTTTCGGGCCTTGTGGCGTAATCAAGGCGGAGCTCATTTCCATTGACCCCCCTTAGGTGTAGGAACGTTCCATGTCACTCTCTGGCGGGTGGGGAACGGCTCATTATGCGTCCCGCACGTTCAGTTAGACCTGTGGCCGAGGAAAGAGTTTTCAACGCGGAGGAAATTCGCGTCCGAAGGAAGTGTTCAATCCATGAACAACGACATTACTCTTCCCTGAGCCCGTCGATCTCGCCAGTCGTCTCAGACTCGCCGCCTGCCCATCCTAGGCGGGCGCTACTCAACGTGGTTCGATGGCAGCCAAATGGCGCCCCACCGCCGTCCAAGAGCCCAATAAGCCTAACAGGCTTCCGGCCAGAGTCAATCGGAGAATGCCGACAAAACCCAAGCCCTGTAACGAGAAACTACTGCCGTATAAGACAGCCAGCTCCCGCGCCGGCCCACCCAGCAACAAACGTCCGACTTCGATCAATAAGGCAGCCAAGAGGCCTCCGGCTATGCCATACCAGATACCTTCGTACAGAAAGGGACGGCGGATAAAAGCATCGGTGGCACCAATCAATTTGGCTACCACAATCTCGTCGCGGCGATTTTGGATATCCAGCCGAATCGTGTTGCCTACGACCAGGATCACCGCAACGGCCAGTAAAACCGCAATCACCCATATGCCGCGCTGGATAAGCTGCATAATGCCATGCAGCCGCTGCAACCACTCTTGGTCGAGCCGTAATTGCTCGACAGCGGACTGTGTCTGCAAGTCGCCAACCAGCTCGTCGACTTCCGCCGGCGTCAGCCCCGATACCGGCCGGACAACCAAAACCGGCGGCAAGGGATTATCGTCCAGCAAGTCCATAGCTTCCTGGAAACCGGATAAACGCCGGAATTCCTCCAGCGCTGCCTCTGGCGTGATCACGTCCACCGAGTCAATTTGGGTATGCCCCCGCAGCTCCCTGGCCAGCGCTCGATAATGTTCGGCGTCGGTTCCTAGCTCCAGGAATAGGGAGATCTGGGCATTGCCTTCCCAACTACCGACGACGCGCTCGGCGTTAGCCAACATCAGCAAAAAGCCCGCCGGCAACGCTAGCGCGATGGCAATGACCGCCGCAGTCATCAAGCTCGGTAACGGTGCCCGATACAAGCGCCCCAGCGAGGCGAATAAAGCACGTAAGTGGGCACTACCCCAGGCGTCCACCGACTGCCGGAGCCGATTAGACCGTGCGCGCGGGTTCCCGGCCGCCATTACGCCGCCACCCCCGCCCAGTCGTCGATCACCTCGCCGTGCTCAAGGCATACCACGCGTTGCCCTAAGCGGCGAATCAGCTCCAAGTCATGACTGGCGATTAACAAGGTGACGCCAACGCGATTGAACTCCTGGAATAAGCCCATGATCTCGGCGGATAACGCAGGGTCTAGATTGCCCGTCGGCTCGTCGGCAATCAAAATCGGCGGGCGGCTGACCACAGCGCGAGCAATCCCCACGCGCTGTTGCTCGCCGCCGGACAAGGTAATGGGGTAGGAGCGCTCTTTATTGAGCAAGCCGACTTTATCCAGCGCTGCCCGCACACGGCGGCCGACCTCGCGATGGGGGACTCCGGCAATGACTAGCGGCAACGCGACATTATCGTACACTGGGCGGTCGTACAGGAGCTGGTGATCCTGAAAAATTACCCCGACCCGCCGTCGTAAGTGCGGAATCCGCCCCTTACGCAAACGCGCCAGATTAACGCCGTTGACCAGGACTTGGCCACGAGACGGCCGTTCGAGCAAGGGAATAAGTTTCAGTAAGGTACTCTTACCAGCCCCGGAGTGGCCGGTAATAAACACCATTTCCCCTTGCTCGATCTCCAGATTAATGTGTCGAAGGGCTTCGAAGCCCCCAGGGTAGCGTTTGCTTACCCCCACGAAGCGGATCATCGACCACTCACCTCAATCCCGCAATTCCTCGTTGAGGAGCGCGGATACAAACTCCTGCGCATCGAATGGGCGCAGATCTTCTAATTGTTCGCCGATACCGATAAAGCGGATCGGCAATTTCAACTGGTCGGCGATAGCGAAGATCACCCCGCCTTTTGCCGTTCCGTCAAGCTTGGTCAACACAATGCCGTCCACCCCCACGGCATTGTGAAAATGTTTCGCCTGCGATAAGGCGTTCTGGCCGTTGCTGGCATCCAGCACAAGTAAGGTCTCGTGCGGCGCCTCGGGGTCGAGCTTGCCGAGCACCCGTTTGACTTTCTTGAGTTCCTCCATAAGATTTTCCTGGGTATGCAAACGGCCGGCCGTGTCGGCGATCATAACTTGCTGCCCGCGCGATTTCGCGGCTTGTAAACCGTCGAAAATCACCGACGCCGAATCTGCCCCGGTATGCTGGGCAACCACCGGAATCCCGCTACGCTCGCCCCAGACTTTGAGCTGTTCGACGGCAGCCGCACGGAAAGTATCGCCCGCAGCCAGCAATACCGAGCGTCCTTCGCTCTGGAACCGTCGCGCCAGCTTACCGATGGTGGTCGTTTTGCCCACACCGTTTACACCGACGGCGAGCAAAACGAACGGCTGCTTGCTCTCGTCGACGCGTAGCGGTTCGCTACAAGGTTCGAGAATAGCGACCATGTTCTCGTGCAAGGCCAGCATCAACGCATCGGCGTCGTTTAAATCCTTGCGCTTGAGCGTTTCGGTAACGCCGTCGAGAATTCGCTGCGTCGCGTCCACCCCGACATCGGCTAACAATAAACGCGTTTCCAGCTCTTCGAGCAGCTCGTCGTCAATGGTTTTCTTGCCCAGAAATAAGCTGGCCAAGCCTTCGGTCAAGCCGCTGCCGGTCTTGTTCAAGCCCGCTCGTAAACGGGCGAACAAGCTTTGCTTGGTTTTCGGCTCCGGTGCCGGCTCAGGTTTAGGCTCTGCTATCGGCTCAGGCTCTGCTGGCGCAGGAATCTCCGGCTCCGCCGCGGGCTCCTCCGGCGGCAGCTCGGGTTCGGCTGCCGGCATTTGCGTTTTCGGTGCCGGCGGCGGCTCGACCGCAGCCTGTGGAGGCTGCTCCGGCGTTTTCGTCACCGGCGCCTGCTCGGCCGGCGGCCGCTTGGCCCGCAGCCTGGCAACGAAACTTTCCGCTTCGCCCTGCTCGGCTAGCGACGCGGCGAATTCCGGCTCCGGACCGCCACGCGCGATCAATGCCGACTCCGCCCCGACCTCGGGCCGCTCAAACGCCCGCTCTTCGATCGAACGCTCGGAGGCGCCGCTTGCTTCGGGCTTTTGCTTCGACTTGTCCTTTTTCCGGAAACCCCACATGGGCTGTTATGATCCTTTACGCTGGCAGTAGAAAAACAGTGTTGGCTATCCTACCACTGTTGGGGAAACACTGAACAATTCCCTTACCCCTTCGGGCAGGGCCGTAAAGCTCGCAAGGAACGCCGCTGGGCATTAGGGTTAGACCAACGAAAGTACGCGGCTAATCGCTCGTGCTAAAAGCACACCCCGGCACCTTCATATACGGCCATTGGCAATAAATGCTGAACAATTCCGGTGCCGGCCGGTCAAGTAGTACAACCGGCTCTTCCTGCTACCGCATCTTTCTGACAGATTGGGAGCGATATGAAAAGGATCATCGTCACCATTTGCTTATTAGCCGTCGCCTGGATGGCCCAAGCGGATGATTTAGGCATCTACGAGTACGAACTCGACAATGGCCTTACTGTGCTAGTACGCCCGGATCACCGAGCGCCGGTAGCCGTCTCGCAACTCTGGTACCGGGTTGGATCGAGCTATGAATATCGGGGCGTCACCGGCATATCGCACATGCTCGAGCATATGATGTTCAAGGGCACCGAACGGCTCGCTCCAGGCGAATTCTCGCACATTATCGCGCGCCACGGCGGTCGCGATAACGCGATGACGGGACGCGATTTTACCGCTTATCACCAGCAACTTGCCGCCGACCGCCTGGCTATCGCCTTTGAGTTGGAGGCCGATCGTATGCACCGGTTGCAGTTGACGGAAGAGGAATTCGTCAACGAAATGGAAGTGGTCAAAGAAGAGCGGCGGCAACGCGTCGACGATATCCCCACTGCGGTAATGATGGAGCGTTTCTTTGCCACCGCATACACCTCTAGCACCTACCACCAACCGATAATCGGTTGGCAAGAAGACCTGGACAACATGACGCTGGACGACGTCCAGGCCTGGTACGACCGCTGGTACGGCCCGGACAATGCCATTCTGATCGTGGTAGGCGATGTCGAGCCGGAAGCGGTTCGCGACCTGGCGGCGGAATACTTCGGCGACGTACCGGCACGAGATATAGCGCCGCCGAAACCGTCCCACGACATTCCCGCCCCGGGAGAACGCCGCATCGCCGTGCGTATTCCGGCAGAAGTACCGGTGATCGTGATGGGCTATCAAGTCCCCTCCGGCGCTACGGCCGATGAGGAGTGGGAAACCTACGCGCTGACGGTATTGGCCACCGTCCTCAGCGGCGGCTCGGCGGCCCGTTTACCGAGTCAGTTGGTCAGAGGTCAGGAGATCGCCGCCTCCGCCGGCGCCAGTTACTCGCCGATCGCGCGGCTCGACACTTTATTCTTATTCAGCGCCAATCCAGCAGGCGATACCGGCCTCGATACGCTGGAACAGGCCTTGAACGCCGAAATCGAACGGGCGCGGGAGGAACCGATTAGCGAGGCAGAGCTTGAACGAGCGCAAAATCAGATTATGGCCGATCACCTGTTCGAACTGGATTCGATGTTTTATCAAGCCATGCAGATCGGGATGCTGGAAACCGCCGACATCGGTTGGCGCGAACTGGAGCGATTCGAAGCCGGCATCCGTTCGGTGACGCCGGAGCAAGTTCAGCAAGTGGCACAACGCTATTTGATTCCCGATCGTTTGACGGTCGGCCTGCTTGAGCCGATCCGCCAGGGAGGTGAACAAGAATGAGGCCTTTCCTACGTACGCTGTCGATCCTGTGGCTCGTGCTATGGCTACCGCTTGCACAGGCCAATAGCCCGGAAATACGGCACTGGCAATTGGACAACGGCGCTCGCGTCTATTTTGTCCAGACCGAAACGCTACCGATCGTCGATCTGCGCGTTACCTTCGATGCCGGCGCGGCTCGCGACGGCGAGCAGGCCGGCCTCGCACGGCTTACCAACAGCCTGCTCAGCCAAGGCGCGGCCGGCCTTAATGCAGATGAATTGGCATTAGCTTTCGAGTCGGTCGGTGCACGCTACTCCAGCGGCAGCGAACGCGACATGGCATGGTTGCAACTACGCAGCCTAACCCGGCCGGAAGCGCTGACTGCCGCTACCGATACGCTAGCCATGATTCTTGCCGCACCGGAATTTCCGGAGGCGGATCTGGAGCGGCAGCGGCGGCAAATGCTAGTCGCCCTGCAAGCCGAGCGGCAATCGCCGCCGACGATTGCCGAGCGCGCCTTATACGAAGCGCTCTATGGCGACCATCCTTATGCCAGTGCCCCGCAAGGTACCGAAGATAGCGTGCGCGCCTTGAGCCGCGAGGCCGTCGTTGAGTTTCACGAGCAGTACTACACGGCAGGTAATGCCGTGCTCGCCATCGTCGGCGACCTAAGCGCGAACGAGGCGCGCGAGCTTAGCGAGCGGCTGCTAGCCGATTTACCGGCAGGCGATCGCGCGCCGCAGCTACCGGAGCCTGAGCCGCCGGAACCGCAAACCGTACATATCCCCTATCCGTCGGCGCAAACCCACGTTTTGATCGGCCAGCTAGGCATTGCTCGTGGCGACGAGGACTACTTCCCGCTCTACGTCGGCAATCACATTCTCGGCGGCAGCGGATTGGTATCCATGCTGGTGCACGAAATGCGCGAACGGCGCGGCTTGTCGTACAGCAGTTATAGCTACTTTGTACCCAGTGCCGAGCGTGGGCCGTTTATCCTCGGCACCCAGGTACGCGCCGATCGCACCGGCGAGGCCTTAGAGGTACTAGAAAACCTATTCGTCGAATTCCGCGCCGAAGGCCCTAGCGCCGACCGCCTGCAAGCCGCTCAAGAAAATATCACCGGCAGCTTCCCGCTAAATATCGACAGCAACCGGAAAATCGTCGGCTACGTGTCGATGATCGGTTTCTACGGGCTGCCGCTCGACCACCTGGACACCTTTATCGGCCAAGTGGAGGCGGTCACGCAAGCGGCGATCGTCAGCAGTTTCCAAAACCGGCTCGACCCCGAGCATCGGGTTAGAATCCTGGTCGGGCCGGAAGGCATACTGGCGGACGAGGACGAATGAAAGGCGGACAAACCTTACGCATCATAGGCGGCGAGTGGCGTGGTCGCCGCTTGCCGTTTCCCAACGTGAAGGGCCTTCGCCCTACCGCGGACCGGGTGCGGGAGACCGTATTTAACTGGCTCCAAGTCCAAATCCCCGGCGCCCGCTGCCTGGA
The DNA here is from genome assembly GCF_003399765.1 of Alkalilimnicola ehrlichii. Taxonomy (GTDB): domain Bacteria; phylum Pseudomonadota; class Gammaproteobacteria; order Nitrococcales; family AK92; genus AK92. The sequence goes on from NZ_NFZV01000006.1 coordinate 60,510, forward strand.
TTTATTCGCCGGCAGCGGTGCAATGGGCTTTGAAGCCGCCTCTCGCGGCGCCAAATACGTGCAGTTGGTGGACCGTTCGCCAAAGGTCTACGCCAGCCTAAAGGCAAACCGGGAGCTGCTCGATGCGGGCATGATCGACATCGTTTGCCAAGACGGTTTGGCGTTCTTAAAACGCGGAACGGACGAACCCTTCGATGTCGTACTGCTTGATCCGCCGTTCGACTCCGCTATCATCGAACCCTGCTGTCAGCTACTCGAAGCAAACGGTTGGCTGGCACCGGAGGCACGAATTTATCTGGAGCTGGATAAGTCTCAGCCCATGCCTGAGCTACCGGCAAACTGGGAGCTGGTGCGAGAACGCCAAGCAGGACGCGTCGCGTTCCGCCTCGCTATACGGCAAGCTCCCAAACAGGGGGATGAATAAACTATGAGCATCAAAGCCATCTACCCGGGCACGTTCGATCCGATCACCAACGGGCACAGCGATCTGGTGGAGCGCGCGGCGAAGCTGTTCGATACGCTGGTGCTTGCCGTTGCGGCCTATCCCAGCCCGAGCAAGCGGCCGGCATTTACGCTCGACGAGCGGCTAGAACTGGCATCGACCGTGTTGGGCCATATCCCTAATGTCCGTATCCAAACCTTCGATACGCTGCTTGCCGAGTTTGTCCGCGAAGAAGGCGCACAAGTCATCCTCCGCGGCCTGCGCGCCGTTTCCGACTTCGAGTACGAATTTCAATTGGCCAGCATGAATCGGCAACTGGTGGACGCGGAAACCATGTTTCTGACCCCAGCCGAACAATATTCCTATATTTCCTCGAGTTTGGTGCGCGAAGTAGCCGCTCTGGGCGGCGACGTCTCCAAGTTCGTTCACCCGGCCGTGAACGAGGCGCTACAGGCCCGGGTAAGGCGTAAGTAAACGCCTTACCCGGACAGTGGAATATCTTCTACATCATCCCAATCATCCGGAAGCAGGGAGCCGCTTCGCACCCAGTCTCTGCATGAGAAGGTTAGTATGATCGACCGCACCGGCAAACGTGTTTTCTTTACCTTACTGAGCGTCGTTTTCATCATAGCGGTGCCGGCTACAAAAGCCGCCAGCGAAACCCCACCCGCCGCAGCTATTGCCAGCGCCCACCCGCTTGCCTCCGCGGCCGGCGAGGAAATTCTAACCGCCGGCGGTAACGCCTTCGATGCCGCCGTCGCCGTCAGCGCCGCCTTGGCGGTTGTCGAGCCCTACGGCTCGGGTATCGGCGGCGGCGGGTTTTGGTTATTACACCGCGCCGAAGACCAACGCGATATCTTTCTCGACGGCCGAGAAACCGCACCCGGCGAAGCCCATGCGGACATGTATCTCGATGAGGACGGCGAATTCGACCAACAAGCCGCCTTGGTCGGACCGTTAGCCGCCGGTATCCCCGGCACACCGGCGGCACTCGCTCATTTGGCGGAAGAGTACGGCCGACTGCCGCTCGCCAAGAGTCTGGCACCGGCAATCCGTTACGCCCGGGAAGGCTTCGAAGTCGACGAACACTACCGCCGCATGGCAATGTTTCGCCTACGCGACTTGAACGAGTTCCCGGCGGCAGCGGAGATCTTTCTGCACGACGGCGTCGTCCCCCCATCGGCCACCGCATTCGTCAACCGGACTTGGCCGACACTTTGGAGCTGATCGCGGAAAAGGGTGCCGAGGCTTTCTACCGGGGCGAATTCGCCGAGCGTCTGGTCGATAGCGTCCGCCAGGCGGGCGGTATCTGGCAGCTTGCAGACCTGGAAAACTACCGGGTGGTCGAACGCGAACCCATAGTGGGCGAATACCGCGGCATCCGCGTAGTGTCCGCACCGCCACCGTCTGCCGGCGGCATTAGCATTATCGCTATGCTAAATATGCTGGAGCATTATCCGCTCGAAGATTTCGACGCCGTGGAGCGGACGCATCTGCTCGTCGAAGCCATGCGCCGTGCTTATCGCGACCGAGCAGAGTACTTAGGCGACTCCGATTTTGTCGATATTCCGGTCGCTCGGCTGATCAGCCCCGATTACGCGGACGGACTGCGGCATAACCTGCGGCTTGATCGGGCCACGCCTAGCGAGCAATTACGCGGCGTCGAAGCCCGCAGCCCCAGCGGCGAGAGCACTACTCATTTTTCGATTATCGACAAGGAAGGCAACCGGGTTGCCGCAACGCTAACGATCAACTACCCCTTCGGCTCGGCGTTCGTTGCCGAAGGCACCGGCCTATTGCTTAATAACGAGATGGACGATTTCTCGGCTCAACCCGGCGTACCGAATGTGTATGGCCTAGTAGGCAGCGAAGCGAATGCCATTGAGCCCGGCAAGCGCCCCTTGTCGAGCATGTCGCCGACCTTTCTGGAAACCGACGAGGCCGTCGCCTTGCTCGGTACGCCCGGCGGCAGCCGTATCGTTACTATGGTTTTATTAGGTATTTTGGATTTTGCGGCTGGGGAGCCGGTCACCCGCTGGGTCGAAAGCCCCCGCTTTCATCACCAGTATCTACCCGACGAAATACAGTACGAACCGGGCGCCTTCAACGCCGAAGAACGTCGCCAGCTCAAGCAGCTTGGCCACGAGCTAAACAACGTGCGTCGTCAGTACGGCGATATGCAGGCCATCTTCTGGGATAAAGCGCAGAATCTCGTGGAGGCAGCCTCCGATCCCCGCGGAGGCGGCGAGGCCATCGTCATAGAAATGGACGACTGAGCATGGTTGTCGCAATTTTCGGCTGTACACGCCTCCCCGTGTCCTGCCCAAGAAAAAGGGCGAATGAATAATCTCGCAAGAGGCGTAACGTGAGACGGAAATCACTGCTGATTGCCGCGGGCTTGGCGCTCGCTCTCGTACTCTGGTTAGCCAGCGGCCACCTAACCCGAGAAGTCGCCGGTACACCCCCGGCAGACGCGGCGCGCCCTGCACCGACGCCTTTTCTCGTCAGAGCGGAGTGGCACGAAGCCACTCCCGTCGACCGCACATTAACCTTACAAGGACAAACCGAGCCTAACCGCTACGTCACCTTACGCTCGGAAACCTCCGGCCCCGTCGCCGAGTTGTTGGTAAGGCAAGGCGCTCGGGTGGAACGAGGGCAAACCATTCTCCGCTTATCGGAAGCGGAGCGCCTCAGCCGACTAGAGCAAGCCCGCGCTCAGCTGGAACAGGCTCAAGTGGCCTACGATGCCGCTCGCGGCTTGGCCGACGAGGGCTATCAAGCCGATATCGAAACACGACAAGCGTTCGCCGCCCTTCAACAAGCGCAGGCGGAAGTACGAGCCGCCGAGGAATCCGTCCGCCAGATCGAGGTTCGCGCACCGTTTAGCGGCATCTTTAACCAGCGCTTTGTCGAAGAGGGCGATTACGTAAGCCCCGGCACCGAAATCGGCGTTATCGTTAACAATGACCCGCTGCAAGTGCGCGTTGACGTTCCGCAACAAGCCATTGGCCAAATCAATACCGACAGTCCAGTACGCATCAGGCTGTTCGGCCACGATGCCGTCGAAGGGCAGATCCGCTACATTTCCGCCAGTGCCGATACGGGAACCCGCACTTTTCCGGTCGAGATTCATATCGAAAATCCGGGTGGCAGCATTCCGGCCGGCATTAGCGCCGAAACGCAGATCGTTCTCGGCAGGGTGCCCGGACATTTTCTGTCTCCCGCCCAATTAAGCCTCAATGCTGCGGGCATTCTGGGCGTCAAGACGGTGGATGAGGACAGCCGGGTGGAATTCCATCCCATCGAATTGATTCGCTCCCAGCCCGATGGCGTATGGGTGGCCGGACTACCGGAGGAAGCGTTGATCATCACCGTCGGCCAAGGGTTCGTCGACGCCGGGCAAGAAGTGCGCGTCAGCCTTGCGGGAGAGGATGAATGAAGCGGCTCATCGATGCCGCCTTCAACCGCTCAAGGGCAGTTTTGTTCTGCCTATTTCTCCTCATGCTCCTTGGCGCCGGCGCTTATATCGCAATTCCAAAGGAATCCGAGCCGGATGTACCGGTACCGTTCATCTACGTGTCTATCAATTACGAAGGTATCTCGCCCGAAGATGCCGAGCGTCTCCTAATCCGACCCATGGAACGCGAGTTGCAAGCCTTGGAAGGCTTGCAAGACCTGCGCGCCACAGGTAGCGAAGGTCACGCTTCTATTCTGCTTGAGTTCGATGCCGGCTTCGACGCCGATACCGCTTTGCAGGACGTTCGCGACCGCGTCGATACGGCTCGCGCCGACCTGCCGCCGGGCACCGACGAGCCGAGCGTTAACGAAATCAACATCGCCCTGTTTCCGGTCATCAGTATCGCGCTGTCCGGACCCGTACCCGAACGCACCTTGGTCACGCTCGCGCGCGAACTCTCCGACCGCCTGGAGGCCTTACCCGGGGTTCTGGAGGTCGATATCGGCGGCGATCGCGAGGAGCTGCTCGAGATCATCGTCGAGCCGACCGTCATGGAAACCTACGACCTCAGCTTCGAGCAATTGATAAGCTTGGTCGAGCGTAATAATCTGCTCATCCCCGCCGGCACGATCGACACCGGCACCGGCCGACTTCCCGTCACCGTCCCCGGCGTCGTCGAAGACATCGACGACGTGATGACTATGCCGGTAAAAGTCGTCGGCGATACCGTGGTCACTTTCGCCGATGTGGCCGACATCCGACGCACCTATAAGGATCCGGAAGGTTTTGCCCGCGTCGAAGGCGAGCCGGCCGTCATTCTAGAAGTTTCCAAGCGCCTGGGCGCCAATATCATCGATACGATCGAGCAGGTGCGCACCGTTACCGAGTCCATGAGCAGCGAGTGGCCGGAGTCGGTGCAAGTCATCTACATGCAGGATCGTTCCGAAGAAGTTCGGACAGTGCTGCGCGATCTACAGAACAACGTCGTCTTTGCCGTCTTGCTGGTGATGATCGTCATCATTGCCACGCTCGGACTGCGACCGGGCATCCTAGTCGGCATTGCGATACCCGGCGCCTTTCTCACAGGTATCCTGGCCATTTTCTCGATGGGCTACACGCTGAATATCGTCGTACTGTTCAGCTTGATCATGGTCGTCGGCTTGCTGGTGGACGGCGCCATCGTCGTTGTCGAGCTAGCCGAACGCCGACTCACCGAAGGCGACCCGCCGCGAGCCTCCTACGCCTATGCCGCAACGCGCATGGCTTGGCCGATTATCGCCTCGACCGCTACCACGCTAGCCGTATTCCTCCCCCTACTGTTCTGGCCGGGCATCGTCGGCGAGTTCATGAAATTCCTGCCCATCACAGTATTGGTGACGCTAGCAGCGTCCTTAGCCATGGCATTGATCTTCATCCCCGTACTTGGGGGCATAGTCGCGCGGGCACGGCGGAGCCGGACGAAGAACGCGGCCGTCTATTCAGGATCGCCGAGCACGGCGACCTGGGGCAGATCGGAGGTTTCACCGGGCGCTACATCCGGCTGCTCGATAAATTGCTCAAGCATCCCGGCAAGTTCCTGCTCGGCATGCTTGGCTTTATCGTGGCGACCTACTTCGCCTACGGCGCCCTCGGCAAAGGCGTGGAGTTTTTCCCCACCATCGAACCGGAGGCGGCGCAAATCCAAATTCACGCCCGCGGCGACTTATCCGCCTGGGAAGAGGATGCCATCGTCCGCCAAGTTGAAGAACGCCTGCTTGGCATGCCGGAATTCGAAACCTTGTACGTCCGCACCGGCACCACAAACATAATGTTTCAAGATATGGCGGAAGATGTCATCGGCGTGATCCAGGTCGAATTTATCGATTGGCAGCAGCGACGACCGGCTGCGCAAATCCTGGCCGAAGTCCGCGAACGGACCGCGGATATTCCGGGTATCGTCATAGAAGCGCGCGAACAACAGCAGGGGCCGCCTTCCGGCAAACCGATCGATATCGAAGTAACCAGCCGCGACCCGAGTCGCTTAGCGCCGGCCATCGAACGCATCCGGGAAGTCATGGCGGACGTCGGCGGCTTTACCGATGTGGAAGACAGCCGCCCGCTACCGGGCATCGAATGGGGGCTGCAAGTCGATCGCCAAGCGGCCGCGCGTTACGGCGCCGACGTCGCCTTGCTCGGCAATGCGGTACAGCTAATGACCGGCGGTATCTTGATCTCCGAGTACCGACCCGACGATGCCGACGATGAAGTCGAAATTCGCGTTCGTTTCCCCGCCGATAGCCGCAGTCTAGAGCAGCTCGCCAACCTGCGCGTACCGACCGAGCGCGGCCAGGTGCCGATCGGCAACTTCGTCCGTTTCGAGCCGCAGCCGCAAACGGGCGTTATCGAGCGCAGCGGCGGCCAGCGGGTACTGAACATCCTCGCCGATGTCGAGGAAGGCCTACTGCCCGATAATCAAGTACAGCGGCTACAAGCCGCACTGGCCGAAGTCGACTTACCAGGCGTCGAGTACCGCTTTCGCGGCGAGCTGGAGGATCAGGAGGAAGCCGGGCGTTTCTTAAGCATCGCATTCTTGATTGCCATCGGCTTAATGACACTATTGCTAGTAACCCAGTTCAATAGCATTTATCAAGCACTGCTGGTGCTTAGCGCTATCGTCCTGTCGACGGCCGGCGTGCTCCTTGGGCTATTAGTCAGCGCGCAACCCTTCGGCGTTGTTATGAGCGGCATGGGGATCATTGCCTTGGCCGGTATCGTCGTAAACAACAATATTATTCTGATCGATACCTATAACGAGTTGCGCGGCCGCGGCTTACGCGCGCGCGAGGCGATTCTGCGCACCGGCGCTCAGCGTCTACGACCGGTTCTCCTCACTGCCTTCACGACAGTGCTCGGTCTACTGCCGATGGTCATCGGCATGAACATCGACCTGATTGGCCGCGAGGTGTCCTTCGGTGCACCGTCGACACAGTGGTGGACGCAATTATCGAGCACCATTGCCGGCGGTCTCAGCTTCGCCACCGTTCTAACGCTCTTACTAACTCCCTGCCTGCTCATGATCGGCGTCAATAGCGGCCGACGGCTACGACGCCGTAGGCGCCAATTGAGCGTTGCTTGGGGACGCCGTTTTCAACGACAGGAGACCGATTAATCCCTTATCGGTCGCTCATTAAACGGACAGCAGTAAGAAATTGTTCAACTTCGCTCGGAGACGAGACACATGCCCACTTTGCTAGGCACCCATGCTCGGAGCTATTATAGGAGTTTGCGAGATTTCCTACGGATTTGCCATGAGCTCTAACAGACGAGATCACTTGCTCGATACAGCAATCGAGTTATTTTACCGTAATGGTTGCCACACCACCGGCATCGACAAGATTCTGGCCGAAGCTGGCGTGGCTAAAATGACGCTCTACAAGCACTTCAAATCCAAGGAAGACTTGGTGCTAGCCGCTGCGCAGCGATTCCACGACCGAGCGCGAGAGGAATTCGAAGAAGCGGTCAACGATAAGAACTACACGCCGAAAGAGCGTTTAATCGCGATCTTTGACGTCCTGCGGGAGTGGATGGAAGGGGAAGGCTTTCGCGGCTGCCCTTCGGCCAACCTAGCCGTACAATATCCCGATTTGGATCATCCTATTCATCAGGCGGCAGCCGATCATAAGCGGCTGCGTATCAAGTACATTTCCGGCCTGGCTGCCGACGCCGGCGTACCCAACCCGGAAACCTTAGGCGAGCAACTCGTTCTGCTTATCGAAGGGGCGACGGTGATGACGCAAATCACAGGCGACCTGACGCATGCCGACCAGGCCAAGGAAGCGGCTAAAGTGCTCATAGATGCCGCCTTAGCAACGGCAGCGTGAGTGCGCCTACTTAACTCATTGCGCTAAATCGAACAAAACGGATGCGAGGTGCCGGCAGGATGCCGGCTTTTTATTTCTGCCACGACCGCCTGCCGCTGCACGGTTCGACGCACCGGCTAATCGGAATTACTTGAAAGCCAGAGGTAGTTATGCGGCGCGAGCAGTACGTAGAAAATGGCCAGCAGGAGCTTGAGTCCGCGCAGGTTGGAACCGCCTTTAACGGAAACGAGGCCATTCTCTGGTACCTCGACGCGCACCTTATTGGAACGGCACCAGTCGATCTTCAGGTAGACCTCCTTGCCCCCGGTGAAACCTCGTATTCTTGCGTTTCTCCGTTCCCTATCTTGCCAAGGCACTCGCCGTTACAAATGATTTTGTACTTTCGTGCTCGATCGGCGTAACCGCTGTCCCGAGATATACGTAAGGTACCCATACCCCAACCTTCCCAAATCATTAACAAAAGCGATTATCGTCGAGGAACGGCCTCTGACCCAGGGCAGAGGCCTCTGCTCGCGATCCCAAACTAGCAACGGCACAACCGAACAAACGCTATTCGGTAAAGCTAAAGATTGCGGCACCAAGCTCGTCGACGAGCGTTGCAACGGCGGCTTCGATAATCCGCCGGTCGGCAAGTGCCGGATCGGTAGCGGCCTCTTTTAGCACCCAGCGACGGCTGCCCACACTATGGCCATACTCGTCGCGTAACGACACTTCAAGTACGCCATTGCGCCAATGCCAACCGTCCCGCGGGCTGAGATCCTCGATATCGAGGCGGGCAAAAACAGTGTACTGTGCGGCGGAAGTTACGGTAAAACCAGCATGCGCCAAGGCTGCCGACAACCCTTCCCGCATATCGCGCGCGTAATCGCCACTGCTTTCCGGGCGAACCGAGACGCGCAGCAGCAACTCGTCGTAGTCGGCCTCTAAACGCGCTAAGGACCACCGGGGCGGGACGCCTTGACCGGTTGCATCGAGAACGCGCAAATTGCGCTGCAACTCTTCGCGTTGACGCTGGGCGGCAATCGAATGTGCCGCCGCCCGTAGTTGGGCGAATAAATCCGTTTGCGCTTGTGCCTGGGAGATATAAGCCTCGGTAGCTTCATCGAGCGCTGCGATCTCATCTCGCAGGCCATGTACGGCGCGGGCGCGCGACAAGACCGCGAGTGCGTGGTGGCGCCCGCTTTGCGGGTCGCGCCATTGGGCTGCAATTTCAACGCCTCGCACAACCCGATCGATCCGCGTTTGCAGCTCGCGCGCGACCTCTTGGCTTTGAATAACCAGCCCATCGCCGGTTTCTTGGCGGCTACTGCGATCAAGACTTTGCTCTTCGATACGCACTTCGAAGGTTTTGGCCAAATCCGCGCGCGCGCGATCCCGCGCTTGGGCAGCGGTATCGGCTTCGCCGCGCCCGGTCAGGTAGCGCTCGGCCGGATAATCCTCGGCCGTACCGTAAACCCAACCCGGCGCCGCCGGCCCAGCATGACGGGCACAGCCGTATTGAATAACAATAACGATAATGACCAACGAGATCAGGTTTATTTTTTCACATATCCCCCTAAAGAAAACCCCCGAACATTGCTCACACCTTAGACCAAACGCGGCGCAAGCGTATTGTTTGAGCGCTTCCTGAATGCCAGCCTTCGGTGGCGGTTTACATCCAATGTAAGGACACGACGCGCAGATCGCCCTCGTCCAGATTTAGCGAAGCGATCTCTCGCTCTTCCACAAGCCGCCCCGCGCTGTCCCATAATTTGACCGTCAGCGTATGGCTCCCTGGAGCCAGGCGCAGGCGGGCGATTTGTATATTATCAGGCAACGTACGCCAACTGCGGACATCCGCCTGCTCGCTAAGCGCACCGCCTAAATTAACCAAAAACCCGAGGAATGGGTTTTCCTCGCGGGCTCGCTTAGCCGCATTATGCCGGGCAACATTGCGCGTCAGCGCACGCGCAGTCAAACCAGGCAGCTGTCGCTCCAATGCGCTATCGGCTAACTGATACACCCACTCGGCGGCTTCGCCCTGCGATTGCAGTTCGCCGGCATGAACGCTGAACGAAGCGACCGTCGGCGGGCGTCGCCGCAAGGCCGGCAGGGCCACCCGATAAAGTTGCCCGGTATCGTAGCTCTGCGTTGTGACGGATCTCTCGTATTTACGTGGCGCTAATCCGTTGTGCAGGATGACCACCACTTCCCCACCGGTAACCGGCAGATCGATCGGCGCCCAATCGATGCCGTTAAAGCGATGTCGGTACTCGGCATGTTCGTCGACCAAGTCGAGATAGTCGCTCAGCGCTAGTAGGCGCGCGGCAAGACTGACCGGCGCTGGCTGAGTTTGCTCGTCATAGGTGCGCAACGCCAGCCGGTAGGCAATCATCGCATCGCTCCACTCGCCCGCAGCCTCATAAATGACGCCGGTGAGATAACGCGCGAAGGCATCGCCGCCGTACGGTGCCCGCCCCGTCGCGGGATCGAGTCGTCGCAGTGCCAAATCGAGCTGGAGCGCTTCCACGCGCGCGGCGTCGAACTCGCCGAGCTCCAGAAAGTTCAAAGCCTGATAAACATGAAGCAGGATGCGTTCATGCACATCGGGCGTATAGCTGCGAACGTTCTCCGCGACTGTCAGCGCCCCTAACGACTCGCTGATGCTAATCGCATCGAGACTCAAGCCAAGTGTTTTCGCCTTCTCGAAGGCCTCGACACTGGCCTCCAGCTCGCCCTGCATCCGCAGCAACATGCCTCGGTTAAGCTCATACAGCGCGCGGTTGCGATTCGCCCCCTGCAACGGCTGTAACGCCTGCAATGCCTGCTCAGGTTGCTGCGATAGCAGATGGCCTTCCATCCGGTTCAATGCTTGGCCGTGCGTAGCACAGCCGCTCAGCACTAAGACCAAAAGCAAAGGCAGCAACCGCCAGGTCGCCAGCGGATTCATCGGCGGCGACCTCAAGCGTTACGAACGAAACCGGCCACGCTGGATGACTTTCTTAATCTTCTTCTGCCCAACCCAGACTCGCCGGTTGTCGGCCATGCTGGTTAGCGCAAGATCGACCTGGTAGTAAGCGACCTGGGTGCGCCCTTCGACATCCATGATCGTATTGATCGTACCGGTAAGCATGTAATCGGCGCCGATCTCCCGCCCCATGGCGCTGCGAGTCGCATCGGTTGCGTGCAGATCCTGGTCGGCACGCTCTTCGCGAATCGCCTCCCGCTCGCGACCGCCGGCCACAAAGGTAACCCGACCCGCATTAATCAACTCCCGCTCGATATCGCGGATGAAGGTATTAACGTTGATATGCTCGTGGCTGAGGTTGCGGACTTCGCCGACGATCACCGTGGGCCGTCCTCCGCGCCGTTCGGCATGCTCGGTGAGCCAAGCGCGCGAGAGCAAATCGGCAACCATTTCTTCCGACACCATACGAGAGTCGGTATCGTTCCAACGGCCGCTTAAGTCATGCGTTTCCTCCGCACCGACACGGTCGACCCGCGTCGAGCAGCCGCTTAAGGCCAGCACCACCAGCAGCATGATGACCCACGTCAAAGCACCAACTTGCCGCACCTGCATCCTTAATCACCCTGAGCCATGTTGTCGAATAGATTATTACCGCGCTGCCCGATGTGCTCGCGCAGGCTGCGATTCATTTCTTCTGTTGCCGCGACCGTCGCCTGGACTCGCTCCATGTCGAGTTCGGCCAAACTGTACACGATGTCCGTACGCGGATCGCGCCAGCGGGCGATGATTCGCACGCCGCTCATGTTCACGCGGGTAAGGTTGTCGATTTGACGGCTGACGGCTTGTTCATTCACACCGTCGCTACCGCCAGCCTGGGCGGTATAATCGCGCATCACGACGTCCATATAAGACGATAATACGCGAGCGACTTCGGCGCGGGCACGGTTGTCTGCGGTAGATTCCTGAAGGGAACGGTCCGCCATCGTCGGCGCGCTACCGACCCCGTGAATATAGCGGCCGTCACGATCGTTGAGCGCTTGGCTGCCTTGATTGACCCAGTCCGGCGCTCCGCGTATGCCAAGGTTGCTCTCGACACTGGTACGATGACTGGCGCAACCTGCTGCGGCTAAAGCCACCAATAACATCAGCACGGCGGCGACGGAACGTAGAGAGGAGGACATCATGTGCTTCGTATTCCTTACTGCGATGGACGGCATCTCCCGGTTCATCAATATACCCTAGTAGTCGATCAAGCGATAACCTTAACGTTTTACGAATGAGAACAGGTACTCACGCAGGAAACGACTTATGAGCCGCTACCGTCCACCTCGGCCGCCGAGTTCGAAGTACATCACCCCCGAAGGGGCCGAACGCCTGCGGGAAGAACTCAACTACTTGTGGAAAGTGAAGCGTCCGCAGGTCACCCAAGCGGTATCGGAAGCCGCCGCTATGGGCGATCGCTCGGAAAACGCGGAGTATATTTATGGCAAAAAGCAGTTGCGCGAGATCGACCGCAGGATTCGTTTTTGACGAAGCGCCTGGATGGCATCACGGTTGTGGACCGTGCGCCGGACGATCAAAGCCGGATTTATTTCGGTGCCTGGTTCGAACTCGAAGACGAAGACGGCGAATTGTATCGTTATCGCGTGGTCGGACCGGACGAGCTGGATCTCGATCGCGGCTGGATCAGCATGGACTCGCCGCTGGGCCGCGCCGTTATGCGCAAAGGCCTGGACGACGAGGTGCGGGTTAGCCTACCCAAGGGTGAGGCTGTTTATGTCGTTACCGATATCCGGTATGCGCCGTTTGAGTAGGCAGTAACGACTTCTTGGCGGACAGGCCTCCTGCGGGTTCTCGCCCAGGAGGGCGAAATCGGACGCTACCCGTCACCGCTGGCAATCAGGGCAATAATACGTCGCCCTCTGCCCCAAACGCGCAACTTCGACAGTGCCCTCACAGCGTAAACAAGCTTCGCCCGCCCGGCCGTAGACGGCCAGCTCCTGTTTAAAATAGCCCGGTTTGCCTTCGCCGCTGGTGAAATCGCGCAAGGTGGTACCGCCTGCCTGAATAGCGGCAGCCAACACCTCTTTTACAGCCTCCGCCAAACGCTGATAGCGTACCAAGCCAACTTTCCCGGCAGGGCGAGTCGGCCGGATGCCAGCCTGGAACAAGGCTTCGTTGGCATAGATATTACCAACGCCTACCACCACTTCGCTGTCCATTAGAAAGGTTTTTATCGGGCTACGTCGGTTGCGCGAGCGCCGATAAAGATAAGTACCGGTAAACTCGTCGCTTAGAGGCTCGGGGCCTAGATGAGCCAGTAGAGGATGCGCCTGCGGGTCGCCGTCGACCCAGTGCATGCTGCCGAAGCGGCGCGGGTCGGTAAAACGTAAGCAGGCGCCATCGTCGAAAACGATGTCGACATGTTCGTGCCGCTTCGGGGGTTCCGGCTCTCGCAAGATGCGTAAGCTGCCCGACATGCCTAAGTGCATCAGCATCGTGCCGGCGCGGGTATCAAAGAGCAGATACTTGCCCCGCCTGCGTAAGCGAGTCACGGTTTCTCCGCATAAGGTCACGGCCAATTCAAAGGGTATCGGCCAGCGCAAACGACGCTCGCGCACCATGACCTGACTAACCCGATGACCTTCGACATAGGGTGCGATACCACGGAGAGTCGTTTCGACTTCAGGTAGTTCGGGCATCAGTACACCTCCTCTTCGGTCTCCCCCGTTAAAGCGGACAAGGTCGACTTATCGACATGGTAGACGAGCCCTAAATCAGGCCGCAATAAGCGCGGTTCGCCCCCCGCTAGCAAAAGCCACTGCACCGTCTCGCCATTGGCTAAGCGCAGCTCCACCGTCTGCCCATGGGGTTGTGCCTCGCCCTCATCGAGCGGCCTGACGATACGGGCGCTAACGTTACGCCAACGCTCGACGAGTTGGTCGGCAGCATCGCCTACCAGCAGGTCTTCGCCGTTCAACTCGATCGCCACAATATCGTGGCCGATATCCAACAGCTTTCGGTCGATGAAGTTCCACCACGGTCCTAGCAGAAACGGCGAAACCGAATCCAAAATCAAGAACACTTCGTCGTCGAGCAGAACATAACGACGCTGTGTCAGCGGCTCGGCGGCGCCGAAAACAAAACTCTTATCACCTAAACTAACCCGTAATCGCGGTTTGTCCAGGCCTACCGCGGCAAGATCCATGCTCGCTGCCGGATAACGAGCGGCACTCCGCGCCGTGAGCAATTCCAGCACCTGCTCTACGTGAAACCGACTGGCCGGCAAGGTACGCGGCTGTACTATCTGCCAACTGTCTCGATCCCGCGTTAAACGCACCATTTGACCGTTAGCCGGCTCGATTACGATACGGTCGACCGCATCGGCGCTGAGCCGAGTCAGCCGCCCGTGATTTGGCTCCGGTGTCAACTCCCGCCAAACCAGTAGCGCCAGCCCCAAGAGCAGGGCAAGTAGGCCCACATTCAGCAGTATGCGTTTACTCATACTAACGATTGCCCCCTTTCCATTGACGGGGGCAGAGCGCCTTTTTGCCCTCGGAAAGGGGCTATAGACACAGCTGGCGGGCGGAGAAAAAGCAAATCGACCACTACGCTTACCCCGAACGGCGACGCCACCAATGCCAACCTCCGACAGCGAGGAATGCCAGCGGCAGCACCAACAGAAACCCAAAGCCGATCGCCAAGGTCTGCCAACCGCGCAGATTCAAGCGCTGATCGGGTGCAGCCTGTGTATAGAGATCGAGAAAGACTTCCGACTCGGTCAGCCAATCGACGATGTTCAGCCCTAGTTGTAGATTAGCGCCGTTCCCGATATAGGTGTTGGAAAGAAAGTCGCCATCGCCGATCATAGCCGCGCGCTGTTGACGTAACTCGCCCTCCGAACCGAGCACGTCGCGCGTCAAACTAACCGCCAGCATCAAGCGTTCGTCCTCTGCAAGTTCAATTCGCTCCTCCGGCGCCTTGTCGAAGTCGGGTGCTAACTGATGCCGGGCAGCCGTAATAAGCAGTGGCTCGGCCAGCCAAACACTGTCCTCAAGCAGACCTAAAGGGCGAATCTGCGGAAACAAGGTCAGACCGCTGAGCCGTTGGGTAATAGCATGCGCCGGATAGTCTTCCAACAGAATAAGCCGTGGGTCGTCGATGGCTAACATTTCGCGCGATTTCGGATCGGTGACCACGCCATCGACGGGCAACACGCCGAGGTGCTGGATCAGCTCCGGAAACCGCTCTGCATCGCCCGGCTCGTACAGCCAAAGCAGATTGCCGCCTCGCTCGACATATTGACGCACGGCTCGCACCGCACCGGGCAGCAAATCCGTTTGCGGCCCGTTAATCAGCAATAGATCGATCTCGGCAGGCACCTGGCCGCTAGCGGCCAAACGCAGCGCCTGCAGGTAGTAACCCTTGCCTTCCAAGGCCCGCCCGAACGAGCCAAGGTCGTAGTTTGCCTGGCCGTGCAAACTCCGCTCGCCGTGCCCCGTTAAAAAGCCGATGCGCTGACCGGAGCCCCGTTGCAGCCGCTCCAACGCCGCACTGATATGCGCTTCGTTAGGCACCTCGACGTGCTCGCGCCGCTCGCCGTACTCGATGACGACTTCACCCGCACTGCCGACGCCCATTCGCCGCACCAAGTCGGGGCGCGCTTCGGGATTAATGAATTGCCAACTAAAGTCGGCCTTATGCCGCTGATAACGCGAAAACAAACCTTCAAGGTGACGCTCTAGAAAATGCCCCTCGGGCACGAACGCATAAACCATGACCGGTTGCTCCATCTGCGCAACCAAACGTCGGCTCGGTTCGGTAACCTGAGTCTGCGCCGCACCGGCCCATTGCCAGCTCACGTCATGACGCTGACTCAACCAGGCTATCGCCGCCAAACAGCTCAGAAACAGCACGGCAAATAAAAAACCGTTGATTCGCAGCCACAACCGTCGGTTCATGATTGCACCCTCAGAGCATCCAGGCGGCGCACCGCAAACGCGAGAAAGCCGATAATGAGCAAGGCGAAGTAGGCGAGGCTACTGCTCTGCACCGACCCGGTCAGCAAGTTATCGTAGTGGCTTAAGCTGCTCAGATACTCGAAAACGGCGCTATTATCCGCGGTTGCTCCGGCGCCATAGTGAAACAGCATGAACAACAGCCCAATACCGAAGGTGCCGACCGCCGCCACCCCCGGTTGTACCGTAAGGCAGGAAATATACGTCGCGGCGGCCAACAATGCGGCAGCCATCAGACCAAGCCCCACCGCTGCCGCCGCCAAGCGTGCCAGATCGAGGCTGGTTCCCAACATCAGCGACAACGGCATCAGAACCCAAAGCGATAGCAGAACGGCCACGAAACCGAGCGCGCCGAGGTACTTGCCAAGCACGATTTCGGTTGCCGTGATTGGCGAGGAGAATAGCAACTGCAAGGTACCGCTACGTCGCTCCTCGGTGATCAAGCGCATGGCTAACACGCCCAAAACCAGCAACAGCAGCATAAGAAGGGTCGGATCGCCAAGAAACCGCGCAACGACCAGATCGGTCACACCTAGCGGGCTGTTGACTTGTACCAGTAGAGGCTCCAGATAAAGCTGGAACTCGTCCACCAGCTGCAGAAAACGCCAGGCCAACAGAAACTGAGTGACCGCCAACAAAGCCCACGCCAAAGGCGAGGCGAACAAGCTACGAAATTCGCGGCCTGCAATCGCAAACATGCCGTCGAATCTCATGCGGCCTCCCCATGCGTTAAGGCGACAAATAGCTGCTCAAGACTCTGCTGTACAGGCACCCATTCTCGCAACCCCCAGCCTTCGCGCACCGCAAGTTGCAGCACCCGTTCGGCGGCGGCTTGATCGCTCAGCAATAAGCGTAAGCGCCGGCTGTCCAGTGCCTCCGCTTGCTCGACGCCAGCGAGCGTTTGCAAGCGCTCGATGGCCGGCGGCTGGGCAAAACTCACCATGAACTCTTGGACGTCGGCCACGGCATTCAGCTCGTTTAAGTAGCCGGAATACACAGCGTTACCCTGATAAAGAATAATCACCCGATCGCAAAGGCTTTGGATTTCGGGGAGAATGTGGCTGGAAATGATAACGCCATGCTCTTGGCGGAGCTCGGCGATCAACGCGCGCACGGCGCGGATCTGCAAGGGGTCGAGACCCACTGTCGGCTCATCGAGAATCACCAGCGCCGGCCGATGGACAATGGCCTGAGCGATACCGACCCGCTGCTGAAAACCCTTCGACAGCTTGCCGATCAGGCGGGAACCGACCTCCGTCAGGCCGCAACGCCGCATTGCCTCGTCGACCGCTGCGGGAATCAGCGCTCGCTCCATGCCGCGTAAACGCGCACAGTAGCGCAAATAGGCGCTAACGCGCATTTCGGGGTACACCGGCGGTAGCTCGGGCAAATAGCCGAGATCGCGCTTAGCGGCCCGGCCGCCGTCCAATAAGTCAGCGCCGTTAAGCCGTACGCTACCCGCTGTCGGCGGCAAGGTGCCGCTTAGAATACTTAACGTCGTGGTTTTACCCGCGCCGTTCGGCCCTAGCAAACCGAGCACTTCGCCGCGGGCAAGCTCTAGACTGACGCCGCGCAACGCCTTACGGTCGCCATAGTCTCGCTCTAGCCCTTGGGCTTTTAACAGGATTTCGCCCGTCATATGTTTTAGTATCCCTACCGGAAAAGTTGGCAAACGGTCGACCTTCGACCCGCCGCATTAAGGAAACACTGATTCACCCCTTGGATCTCCGCCGGGCCTGCGGCGTGTGGTCGAAGATCTTGGGGATAAGGCTTAAGCACATGAGTAAACTTAGTTCTTATATAGGATAGAGGACGCACAGCGCGCATCAGTTCGCCCCAATATACCGAGCCTGACGTATGACAAAAACCCCAGCCAACTCTAGCACCCATGTGGTCGGCGTCGACACCGGCGGCACCTTCACCGATTTAGTCCATTTCGACGGCCAGAGCATTAGAACGCACAAGGTGCTTTCTACCCCAAGCGCCCCCGAACAGGCCATTATTCGGGGCGTCCGCGAGCTGGGCTTGGCGGAGATGCCGATTACCGTCATCCACGGCTCGACCGTGGCCACCAATGCCGTGCTGGAAGGTAAAGGGGTACGTACGGTTTTTATCGCCAACCGCGGCTTGGGCGATCTGCTCACGCTGGGGCGGCAAAACCGCGCCGAACTCTACAGCCTACAACCGAAGAGCGAACCGCCTCCGGTGCCGCCGGAACTGTGCCTTGAAACAGGCGGTCGGCTGGATGCTAACGGGAAGGTCGTCGACCCGCTCACCGAGGCCGATCTCGCCGCGCTGAAAGCCGCGCTAGCTAAACTCAAACCCGCCTCGGTTGCGATCAACCTGCTGTTTTCCTTCCTCGATCACCGCTTTGAACAAGCTATCGAGGCAATAGTTCCCGACGGGATTTTATCTCGCGCTCGTCGGCTGTATTGCCGGAGTACCGCGAGTACGAACGCGGCATCACAACCTGGCTAAATGCTTATGTCGGCCCCTTGGTCGAAGGTTATTTGCAACGGCTGGCGGACGGATTGCCCGACGCACACATCAGCATTATGCAAAGCTCGGGCGATACTGCCGATGCCGATCGGGCCGGGGAGCAAGCGGTGCATATGTTGTTATCCGGCCCTGCTGGCGGCCTGATGGGCGCCAAACGCATCGGCGAGTTAGCGCAGCGTCCGCAACTGCTTACCTTTGACATGGGCGGCACATCCACGGACGTCGCCTTGATCGACGGCGAACTGCAATTAACCAGCGAAGGTCATATCGGCCGTTATCCGGTTGGCGTGCCGATGGTCGACATGCACACCATCGGCGCCGGTGGCGGATCGATTGCCTATCGCGATGCCGGCGGCATGCTTCAAGTAGGGCCTGAATCGGCCGGGGCCGACCCGGGGCCGGCGTGCTACGGTCAAGGGGGTAGACGCCCTACCGTCACCGACGCGAATCTGATCCTCGGCCGTTTACGTCCCGATGCTTTTCTTGGCGGGGATATGCAACTGGATATGGCTGCCGCGCAACGGGCCGTCGGCGAGCTCGGCGCCGCCCTCGGCTTGTCGTTAGAGGAAACCGCAGCCGGCATCGTCCGCTTGGCCAACGAGCACATGGCGCGGGCCCTGCGAGTTATTTCGGTAGCGCGCGGCATCGACCCGCGCGGGTTTACCCTCGCCTCTTTCGGCGGCGCCGGCGGGCTTCATGTCTGTGCCTTGGCCGAGGCGCTAGATATGCATCACGCTTTGGTACCGGTGCATGCCGGAGTGCTATCCGCGCTGGGCATGTTGGCCGCTCCTCACGGCCGGCAACTGTCGCATACCTTAACCGGAACACTTACCGAGATCGATCCGGCCAGCATCGAATCCACGCTTGCGCAGTTAGCGACAGAGGGTCGAGCGGCACTGCGACGCGAAGGCGTTGCCGATGCCGAGATCACCGCGCGAGCGGCGGTGGATTTACGCTATGTCGGCCAAGCCTACACGCTAACTGTGCCGTGGGAAGGGATCGCGCCGACAACGGAGGCCTTTCACCGGGCTCATGCCGACCGCTACGGCCACCGCCTGGAGGAGGTCGTGGAACTGGTGAATGTGCGAGTTGCCGTTACCGGCCCGACGCCGAAACGCACGCTTGCCGCGATTACCAAGAGTGCGGGGAGCCCGCGCGGGGAAGTCCGACTGCATGGCTTTGACACCCCGGTTCCAGTTTGGGAGCGCACTGCGCTAGGCCATGGACAAACGTTCGCAGGACCGGCGCTGATCACCGAAACCGTATCGACAACTTATTTGGCACCGGGCTGGCACTGTCGTGTCGATGCCATAGGCAATTTGCTGCTGGAGCGATGATTCACCAACTATCGCGAACCTCATCGGTCCAACGAATAGCCTGCAAATAGGCATCGATCACCAACTGCCGATCGATGCCCAAGGCTTCGATACGAGCCCAATCGCCACGCTCGTAAGCCAACACGCATTCCAACAATTGGCCGGCAGCCCCCTCGTACCGGAGCAATGCCGCTTTGATTTCCTCGCTGAGATGGAGCGCGTCCACGGCCTCTTCCAGCGACACATCCAGTAATGCATCGAGACCCGCAAACAAACCGGCAGAGAAATAGCGAGCTTTGGGAGACAGCTCTAACCGCTCTGCAAGCCCCTCGCACATTTTGGCGCGCGTGGTTAGCGTTGCAATCAACTCCTCCGGCTTATCGGGCACCGCCGCCAACGCCAACACAGAAGCCCAAGCTCGTAGCTTATCGACACCAAGGTAAATCAGTGCTTGCCGTATAGAGTCGATAGGCTGGGTTGTCGAGAAAAACGCCGAGTTCAGATAGCGCAGTAACTTATAGCTTATCGTAACGTCTTGACCTATTAGAGTTTCTAACTCATCAAGGTCAACCTCTGGCTCATATAGCGCTGCTAAGAGGCGAAAAGCCGGCAACCGGTGCACCGCCACCGAACTGCCGCGCACCGTCTTCGGCCGACAGAGGAAATACCCCTGAAACAGGTCGAAACCTAAACTGCGGCAAAGTTCGAATTGCTCTTGGGTTTCTACTTTTTCGGCAAGTAAGCGCACTTTGTAAGGCGCTAACAAAACTACTTGCTCCCGCAAACCGGCCTCGTCATAAGCCGAGACTTCGATCTTGACGATATCGGCCAACTTCAACAAAGGCGCCAAACGCACGTCATAACCGAAATCGTCCAAGGCGATTTGATAACCCTGCGCCTTCATCTCAGCAAGGCTACGCATCAGTAAGGGGTCCGGCTCGGTACCTTCCAACACTTCGACCACGACCCGATCAACGGGAAACGGCAGGCGCGCTTCGTCGACAATGAAACGTCGAGTAAAGTTGATGAAAGCCGGCTTTGGCCCCACCAGATCATCTAGCCCGATCACCGTAAATGCGTTCAGCACGACTTGCGAGGTCGCGCTATCGCCGTCGATTACATTCGCGCTGTCGGTATTTTCTCCTCGAAATAACAGCTCGTACGCGTACACTTGCTGTTCGCGGTCGAAAATGGGCTGGCGCGCGACAAAAATATCCTGCATATGAGACTCAGTAGCCGCTAAGCGGTCATGGCCCTTGAATATGTTGCGATTATTAACAAGGATTAGCTAAGGGAACAACGCAATACGTCACTAGTTCATGATAAAACACCAATACACCCTTTTGGTACGTTTTGCGCTGCAACAGGAAAAACGGTATCGCACTTACCCTGCGGAACATTACAGCGCACAACGAGTCAACACCTGAGCTAACCGAACTCAGCGAGAACGCTTTACTTATGTGGAACGGCCTTCTTCAATTGCCCTGGTGGGGGTACGTGCTAGTCGCTCTGGCACTGACGCATGTAACGATCGTCGCCGTTACAGTTTATCTTCATCGCCATCAAGCTCATCGCGGCCTGGACCTACACCCGGCAATCGCCCATTTTTCCGCTTCTGGCTATGGCTCACTACCGGCATGGTAACCAGCGAATGGGTTGCTATTCACCGCAAACACCACGCCAAATGCGAAACCGACGATGATCCGCATAGCCCGAAGGTTAAAGGCCTGCGCACGGTATTTTGGCGCGGCGCGGAATTGTACCGGGAAGCGGCACGCGATCCTGAGATCGTCGCCCGTTATGGCCACGGTACGCCCAACGACTGGCTTGAGCGCAAACTCTATAAGCGTTTCAGTTGGCTCGGCATCACTCTGATGGCGCTTGCCAACATTGTCCTGTTCGGGCCAATCGGTTTAACGATCTGGGCGGTACAAATGCTGTGGATTCCACTGTGGGCGGCCGGCGTCATCAATGGCGTCGGGCACTATTGGGGGTATCGCAATTTCGAGCCTGCAGACGCCTCCACCAACATTTCGCCGCTGGGCCTTCTGGTCGGTGGCGAAGAGTTGCATAACAACCACCACGCCTTCCCCAGCTCGGCCAAATTTTCTCTCCGCCCCTGGGAGTTCGACCTGGGTTGGTTCTACATTAAGAATTTAGAGCGACTGCGGCTGGCTAAGGTCAAGCGGGTAGCGCCGGCACCGCGTATTCAAACGGCAAAAGCGGAGCTAGATAGCGATACGGTTACCGCAGTCGTTGTGAACCGCTTGCACGTCATGGCCAATTACGGCCGCGAAGTCATCATGCCGACGTTACGAGAAGAGCTACAGCGCGCGGACGACTCCTGCCGCCGCCTGTATAAGCGGGCCCGGCGCTCGCTGATTCGCGACGAGAACCTTCTCGACTCGCACGGCAAACAGCGACTGAACGATGTGTTCTCGCTCAACGAGCGCCTGCAAACGGTGTACGAGTACCGCCGCCGCTTGCAGCAGGTCTGGAAGCGCTCCAGCGCCAATCAAGAGGCCTTAGTTAAAAGCTTACAGGAATGGTGCGCCCAGGCTGAGGCTAGCGGCATCCGCGCGCTGCAAGAGTTCTCCGAACGCCTTCGCGGCTACACCTTAGCCGGCACCGCCCGTTAAACCTGCAGGGGAGGAAGGCTCCTTCCTCCCCTGCATACAGGCAATAAAAACCGCCAATGGCGGGTTTTTCATGGCCACAACGACCAAGTAACGAATTACTTGATCTTAGCCTCTTTGTACATCACGTGCTTGCGAACAACCGGGTCGTACTTCTTGAACTCGAGCTTATGCGGAGTATTCCGCTTGTTCTTGTTCGTGGTGTAGAAGTGACCGGTTCCGGCAGAAGACACCAGTTTGATCTTGTCGCGCATCAGTTACGCTCCCTTAGACCTTTTCACCGCGGCTACGCAGATCGGCAAGGACCGGCTCGATGCCGCGCTTATCGATGATGCGCATGCCCTTGGTAGAGACACGCAGACGCACCCAGCGCTGCTCGTTCTCCACCCAGAAGCGGTGATACTGAAGATTCGGCAAAAACCGACGACGCGTCTTGTTGTTCGCGTGCGATACGTTATTTCCCGTGGTCGGGCGCTTACCCGTTACCTGGCAAACCTTGGACATGGGGAACCAGCTCCTAAGCCAAGCAAAATGTGCTTGCGTGTCTCGAAGTCGAGTAAAGGGCAGACTTTATACCAGCTTGTCGCGTCGGGATCAAGGGATACTGCCCCGACTATAGATAAAGCTGTACAGCTAATTAGACTATGAGAAACACTGAGCGTGTCTTAAAGAAATGCGGAACGATACCTTTCTCGCCTTTAGCAAACGCGCTCCGCGTGGCCGAAGAGTGACGTAGGCATCGTCCCGCGCTTTCTTAAAAGACATAGGCTGCAAAAGAAGGACGAGAACAATCAGGATCTTAATACAACAGCCTATACGACGCCTCCGACAGCAGTACGCCAAGTCGCTGACAAAAGCGAGCTATACCTCATGCAATATAAAGATTATTACAAGGTGCTGGACGTCTCCCGCTCCGCAACACCGGAACAAATTAAAACGGCCTACCGTCGCCTCGCACGGAAGTATCATCCCGACGTCAGTAAAGAGCCGGACGCAGAACAACGATTCAAGGAAGTCGCTGAGGCTTACGAAGTACTGAAGGACGCCGATAAGCGGCGCGCCTACGACCAACTCGGCAGCAACTGGCGGGCCGGGCAGGATTTTCGCCCACCGCCCGGCTGGGGAGGACGTCGCTCCGACGGCACCGATAGCTTTAGCGAGTTTTTCGAAAGCCTGTTCGGCGAGAACCCTTTCCGCGGACGTAACAGCGGCTTCGACGACATATTCGACAGTCATGGCGAGGGCGTACGCGGCGAAGACGAACGAGCAACGGTAAACGTATCCATTCCCGAGGCGTTTACCGGCACCGAGCGGGAAGTGACCTTACAATCGCCGGTGCGCAGTGCCGACGGCAGCATTCAACGACAACCTCGTAAACTGAAGGTCAAAGTGCCAGCCGGCATCCAAGAAGGGCAGCAGATCCGATTAAGCGGCCAAGGCTATCCGGGGCTTGCCGGGGGCCCGGCCGGCGACTTATACCTCAAGGTGAAGTTTGAGCCGCACGCACTATTTAAGGCCGATCGAAAAAATATCCTGGTCGAGCTTCCTCTCGCACCTTGGGAAGCGGCCTTAGGGACGAAACTGAAGGCGCCAACCTTGGCCGGCCAAGTCGATGTCACCATTCCACCCAGTTCGCAAACCGGCCGTAAGCTGCGGCTGAAAGGCCTCGGTTTACCGGGCGATCCGCCGGGCGATCAGTATTTAGTATTAAAAATCGTCACTCCACCGGCTAACTCCGATCGCGCCCGTCGATTATACGAACGCATGCGAGACGAACTCGACTTCGACCCCCGCGCCGGACTATGAAGAACGGCGCGCATCGCGAAACGTCGCTGCCGGCGGAAACCATCGGCAGTCGACGTTTCCCGCCCCCTATGCTACGAATGCGTTATAGGTAGCATCTTCATTGGAACAACCGCCCGCGGTACGGGTCTATACAAGCACCGCCGTCTGTGATCGCGCCATAAGGAATCACTAACGTATTCCCTAAGGTTTCTGGCTGTGCGGCATGTTCGCTGCCAGGGGGCTTGCAGATAATGACCGCTACTTTTGACAGCAAGCGCGAGGCGGCGGACGGACCAGAGGCGCAGGGGAATAGCTCAGCGTTTCCTTCAGTGAATATTGGGGAACAATAAGGTCACAACGATGAAGATATTGATACAGAAATTGATTTTCTTCTCATTCTTGTTAGTGCTCGGGGCGAGCAAGGCGAGCGCCTCGCTGCCCGCCTCAGTCGACGGGGAAGAGCTCCCGTCATTGGCTCCCATGCTTGAGCGCGTGCAGCCCGCCGTGGTCAATATTGCGACTACCGGCCGGGTCCGCACGCAAGAAAACCCGCTTTTTCAAGACCCTTTCTTCCGCCGTTTTTTCGATATGCCGGACCACCCGCGCGAGCGCGCTCCAATAGCCTTGGCTCCGGGGTCATTGTCGACGCCGAGAAAGGCTACATTATTACCAATCACCATGTGATTCATCGCGCCGACGAGATTACCGTCACCTTGACCGACGGCCGCGAACTTACCGCAGAGGTTGTCGGGAGCGATCCGGAAACCGACGTGGCCATCATTCAAGTGGAAGCCAACCGCCTGGTCGAACTGCCGCTCGCCAACTCGGACAGTCTCCGCGTCGGCGACTTTGTCGTCGCGATCGGCAACCCGTTCGGCTTAGGTCAAACCGTCACCTCGGGGATCGTCAGCGCCTTGGGACGCACCGGCCTGATTCTCGAAGGTTACGAGGACTTCATTCAAACCGACGCATCTATTAACCCGGGCAACTCCGGAGGCGCACTGGTTAATCTTCGCGGGGAGCTGGTAGGCATCAATACCGCGATTTTAAGCCCGCCGGCGGCAACATCGGTATCGGCTTTGCAATCCCCGCCCGGATGGCCGAGAACGTCATGCAACAGCTAATCAGCCATGGCGAAGTCCATCGCGGCCAGCTCGGCGTTTCGGTCCAAGATCTGACACCGTCGCTGGCCCAAGCCTTCGATATCGATGACGATGTACGCGGGGTACTGATCACCGAGGTGATAGGCGGCTCCGGCGCCGAACAAGCCGGCCTGAAAGCCGGCGACGTGGTGCTCAGGGTCAACGGCCAACCCGTTACTCGGGCGGCTGCGATTCGTAACCGTATCGGCATGATCAGAGTCGGCGAAGAAGTCGAGTTGCAAATCCTGCGCAACGGCCGAACGCAAAACCTCACCGCGACTATTAGCGAACGACGCGAGGCCGGTTCCACCAGCGGCGCGCTATCGCCCCGCTTGGAAGGTGCCGAGTTTGGCGAATCGCAAGACACGGAGCGCACTTATGTCGTGGTTCGCAAGGTCGAGCGCGGCAGCCCTGCGGCTCGGGCCGGGCTACGCCAAGGCGATATCGTGCTATCGGTTAATCGGCGCACGGTAGAAAGCCTCACGGATTTCGAGCGCGTTGTGCGAGACGACCCCGAACAACTGCTCCTCCATATCCGCCGGGGCGGCGGTGCTTTATTCCTGCTTCTACGCTGATAATCGTATGCTTGGAAAGGGCCCGCAACACCCTTAGTTCAGGTAGCGGCGGCTTTGTCGGCCGCCGCTCCTTCAAGACGTTTGGGCACCGGAAGTTCCAGGAGGCGAATATGGCGACCAAGGAAGGCAACGGCTCGGTTTCCTCTCGGGCGAAGCAAGCAGCTCACGAAGCCATCGACCAGCTTGGCGCGCATGGCGAACAGGCCGAGGACATTCTCCGCGAACGCGGATTCGACGCTTCCGACCGCGCCCAAGAACTCACTGAGCAACTGACCGACTACATCCACGAGCATCCTTTAACGGCAGTCGGCATCGCGTTAGCCGCCGGCTTCGTGCTCGGCTCGATCTTGCGCGGCTAACCGGCAATGGCGGCCACAACACCGGAGAAGGAATTACGGGCCGCGGAAACAGCGCAATCGCCATCGCTGAAGGATCGTCTCGAAGAGACTTTGCGCTCAACACGAAACTTCCTGGCGGAGCTATTCGAACTGTTTGGGCTGGAGACCCGGCTGGCAGGCTTAAACGCCGCCAAAATGCTGGGCTTGGCAATAGCGGCCGGCTTCACGCTAATTAGCGGCTGGCTGTTCCTGCAGGGCGCTCTTGTCTACTGGCTGCATCAACTCGGGCTGAACCTGGGCCTAGCCAGCCTGCTATTTGCGCTAATTAACCTCGCCGGCACTGCTGGGCTGGCATGGTGGATATACCAAAGCAGCAAAGCACTGAGTTTTCCTGCAACCCGGCGGGCGTTGAAAAAGGAGGCAGCCAAGATCGATGAGCAGCTTGCAACAACGGATCGCTCAGAAACAGCTGGAGGTCATCCGCACTAAGCAAGACGTCCAGCTCCGACGTACGGGCTTGGCCAGTGCTACACGTTCGGCGGTCACGTCGCCAAATTTGGTGGTAGGCAGTTTTGTCACCGGCGTTGCTATCGCTTTGCTGCGTTGCCGACGCCGCGAACGGCGCCGGCATGTCGTCCCGAAGGATTACGGTACGCAGAAATCCCTGCAATGGCTGATACGCCATCTGGGGCCACCGATAATCATGGCCCTCTTCCAACGTGCCATGACGGCTTACGACGAATAAAGCGACCGCCCGTTATACGCGTCGATAGACATCGGCGCCTTCGGCTCGAAACTCTTCGGCCTTTTCTTGCATGCCTGCCTCGACGGCATCCTCCGCGCTGTTCAAGCCTCGGCTCTTAGCGAAATCCCGCACTTCCTGGGTAATTTTCATGGAACAGAATTGCGGGCCGCACATGGAGCAGAAGTGCGCTACTTTATGCGCATCCTTCGGCAACGTTTCGTCGTGAAACTCCTGGGCTTTCTCCGGGTCGAGGCTGAGATTGAATTGGTCGTCCCAACGGAACTCGAAACGCGCTTTGGACAGTGCATTGTCGCGCAGCTGGGCAGCGGGGTGGCCTTTTGCCAGATCCGCGGCATGGGCAGCCAGCTTATAGGTCACAATACCTTCGCGCACGTCATGCTTATTCGGCAAACCAAGATGCTCTTTCGGCGTGACATAGCACAGCATCGCGGTACCGAACCAACCGATCATCGCCGCCCCGATCGCCGAGGTAATGTGGTCGTAGCCGGGTGCGATATCGGTCGTCAACGGCCCTAGGGTGTAGAAAGGCGCTTCTTTGCAGGCCTCCAATTGCTTATCCATATTTTCCTTGATCATGTGCATCGGCACATGACCGGGGCCTTCCACCATAACCTGGCAATCGTGCTGCCACGCAACTTCGGAGAGTTCGCCTAACGTTTTCAGCTCGGCAAACTGCGCTTCGTCGTTGGCATCTGCGATCGAACCGGGCCGGAGGCCGTCGCCCAGGGAGAAGGCCACATCGTACGCCTTCATAATTTCGCAGATTTCCTCGAAGCGCTCGTAAATAAAGCTCTCTTTATGGTGCGCCAGACACCACTTGGCCATAATCGAACCGCCGCGAGAAACGATGCCCGTTACCCGCTTCGCCGTCATCGGCACAAACGGTAGGCGAACGCCGGCATGAATAGTGAAGTAATCGACACCCTGCTCGGCCTGCTCAATGAGCGTGTCGCGGAAGATTTCCCAGGTCAGATCCTCGGCACGCCCGTCGACTTTTTCCAAGGCCTGATAAATCGGCACAGTACCAACCGGCACCGGCGAGTTGCGCAAGATCCACTCGCGGGTTTCGTGGATGTGTTTACCGGTGGACAAGTCCATGATGGTATCCGCGCCCCAGCGCGTCGCCCACACCATCTTCTCGACTTCTTCGGCAATGGAGGAGGTTACGGCCGAGTTCCCCATGTTGGCATTAACCTTCACAAGGAAATTACGGCCGATGATCATCGGCTCCGACTCCGGATGGTTGATATTCGCCGGGATAATGGCCCTGCCGCGCGCCACCTCGTCGCGTACAAATTCCGGAGTAATTTCCTCCGGAATGCCGGCACCGAAGCTCTGCCCCGGGTGTCGATTCAACAATCCCTGCTCGCGCGCCAAATCCAGCCGCTGATTTTCTCGGATGGCGATATATTCCATCTCGGGCGTCACGATACCGCGCCGAGCATAGTGCATTTGGGTAACATTGGCGCCCGGCTTGGCGCGGCGCGGCGCGCGGATATGATCAAACCGCAAATGCGCTAATTCCGGGTCGTTTTGCCGCTCTACACCGAACCGCGAGGTCGGCCCATCCAACTGTTCGGTGTCGTTACGCTCCAGAATCCAAGCTTCCCGAATCGGGGCCAAGCCCCGTTGCAAATCGATCTCGACTCCCGGGTCGCTGTATGGACCGGAGGTATCGTAGACATAAACGGAAGGGTTTTTCTCGGCGCCAAAGGTAATCGGCGTGTCCGCTTGGCTGATCTCCCGCATTGGGACACGAAGGTCTGGACGACTCCCGGTCACGTAGATCTTGCGGGAGTTATTAAACGGCCGCATAACGGCCTCGTCGAGACTTCCTGTCTTGCTCCGGAGAGCGTCGGGACGCGCATTCATCTTTATTCTAACTCCTCGGGTAATGGTCCGCCGGGCGGCCGGCACGAACGTGTTGATCAAGGTATACACGCGCCTGTTCGTTTTCAACCAGTGTAACGGGCGGCTCGGATAGGCACGGAGACAACCTCAGCCCAAACGAACGGTATACAGGGCTTCCCTCGTATCGCTACTGCCAGCCCGTTAGCGCTTGCCTGCGTTGGCAAAACCTCTTACGCTAAGCGGCCGCAGGCCGCCATATCTTTGCAACGCAACGGGCCTATCATAGGCGAAAGCGGCCACGCCGTTATTCACAACTCCAGCCGACGAGCGGACACCACCATGACCCAGCTTAATATAGAGAAAGCACGCTTTAACATGGTCGAGCAGCAAATTCGCACCTGGGATGTTCTCGATCAACGGGTGCTGGACACTGTCATGACGGTCCAGCGCGAGGAGTTCGCACCCGCCCGCTATCGCAACCTGGCTTTCGCCGATTTACAGATTCCACTCGATAACGGCCAAGTCATGCTGGAACCCAAGCTGGAAGCGCGTATTCTCCAAGCGCTGAACCCGCAAACGTCCGAACAGGCCTTGGAAATCGGCACCGGTACCGGTTACTTTGCCGCCTGCCTGGCTGCTTTATGCGCCCATGTAACCAGTGTCGATATCTATCCCGAGTTCCGCGACATCGCCGCCCGTAATCTCGAACAAGCAAAGGTCGGCAACGTCACATTGGCAACGGGGGACGCCGCCCAAGGCTGGGTCCAAGGCCGCCGCTACGATGTCATCGCAGTGACCGGTTCTCTACCGGAGTTTCACCGTGGCTTCCACAATAGCCTAACCGTTGGCGGCAGACTGTTCATGATCGCTGGGGAAGATCCCGTCATGGAAGGGCTGTTGATCACCCGGGTTACCGAGGACGAGTGGTCTTGCGAAAGCCTTTTGGAAACCAGCGTCCCCCCTCTGGTAAACGCGCAGAAGAAAGCAACGTTTGCTTTATAAGATGAAAGAGCTGCTCGCCATCGAACTCCAACAATGGCTAGCCGAGGAGGAACGGAAACCGGTAGTGCTGGATGTGCGTGAACACTGGGAATACGATGTCGCGCACCTTCCTGGCTCAACGCACATCCCGATGGGGGAAATCCCCAGCCGGTTTACCGAGCTTTCGCCTGACGTGCCGCTCGTTGTCCTATGCCACCACGGCGTGCGTAGCGCGCAAGTTGCGCATTACCTGGAACATCAAGGTTTCGATACGGTCTATAACCTAGTCGGCGGCATCGATGCTTGGTCACACACCGTTGACCCGACGGTACCGACTTACTAAGCACTTGATTTGCATAATCAACAGGTCTCAATGCCGCCATTGGAGCGTTGCGGTAAGACCCGAGGCGAAACAGTGCAGCCGGGCTATATTGAGCGACGAGCAACACAGGCAAAAGAACTATGCGAACCGGATTGATCCTTACCAGCCTGCTGGCCGGCCTTTTCTTCGCGCCGGCCTACGCCGCCGACAGCCTGCTCGACGTTTACCGCGAAGCCCAGGAAGCCGACCCGGTTCTAAGGCAGGCGCAGGCTTCCCTGGGCGCAAGTCGCGAATTGGGTCCGCAAGCGAGAGCGGCGCTGTTGCCCAGCTTGAGTTTAACCGGCAGTGCCGAGCACGTTGATCAGGACGAGAGCGATTTCACCAGCAGCCGAATTGCCCTCCAGCTTAGTCAACCGATATTCCGCTACGGCAGTTTCATTCTACAGCGGCAGGCGACGGCTCTGATCAACCAAGCCGAAACCGAATATGTCGCTGCCGAACAAGCGTTGATGCTCCGGGTAACGGAACACTATTTGCCGTTTTATCGGCAGCGGACGCGCTAGAGCTGGCCGACGCGGAAGCGCGCGCCATCGAGCGCCAGCTCGAGCAGGCGGAAGAGCGTTATCAAGTCGGGCTAGCGCCGGCGACCGATCTGGAAGAGGCGCGGGCTCGGCGCGATTTAGCGGTTAGCGAGCGTATTCAGGCGCGCAATTTCCTCGACAGCCAACGTGACGGTTTGCGCGAGCTCACGGGGCGCGATCACTACGCGCTACTCTCATTAACCGACCACGTCCCGCTACACTCGCCGGAACCGGCAAACCTCGGCTATTGGCAACAACGTGCACTGGAAGACAACCTGCAGCTATCAGCAGCCCGCTATGCGGTGCAGTCCAGTATGGAAAATGTCGGCATTCAACGCGCGGAACGCTATCCGACGCTAGATCTCACCGCGAGTGCAGGTCGGAACGATATTTCCGGGGGGACGGGCTTGCAGCAGTCGCAAACCAGCGACGAGCTTCGCGTCGGCATCCAATTAACCGCCCCGCTATTTCGCGGCGGCCAGCTGAATTCTCAGGTTCGGCAAGCGCAGTACCAGCACACGGAAGCCTTGGAGCGCTTACAAGCCTTGCAACGGGAGCTGCACCGGGCCACCTCCGATGCCTATCGCGGGGTGGAGAGTAGTATCCAACGGGTACAGGCACTTGACCGCGCACGCACCTCGACACAACGCGCATTGGAAGCCGTTGAGGCCGGTTTCATGGCCGGCACTCGAACGTCGGTAGAGGTCTTAGACGCTCAACGGGAACGCTTCTCGGCCGAACGCAATTATCGCCAAGCGCGCTACGATTACTTGCTAAACACGCTTCGTTTAGCTCAGACCGTTGGTGCGCTTGAACCCGGTTTGCTTTCGCAAATCAACCAGTTGCTCGAAACGCCGACAGAAAGTTAAAGAACGTTCGCGGCGACTCGATCGGCATAAGCTCGCGGGCGTAGACGGATCGGCGTCCGCGAGGTGCTTTCTCAACATTCCGTTAAGGCGCCCTAGTCGATACGACTTCCGGCGGCCGCTGGGCCTCAGCCGCCGGCCGCGTCGCTTCTCCCGACGCACCTGTCGGCGGCGACTCTTCGGCCAATAGCCCGGCCAACAAACCGCTAACCCGCGCTACACAGCCCCGGCTCCTGGCCACCAAGCGTTTACCGCTCTCGCTCATGGCTCGACGTCGCTCCGGATCACTCAGCAAAACCGACAGCTCGCGTGTCAACTCGTCAGCGTCGGCGGCCCGAATACTGGCGCCGGCTTCGACCAAACGATGACTCATTTCGCGGGTTTTAGATACATCCGGCCCGGTTACAATCGGCACACCCAAAGCGGCCGGCTCCACTTGATTATGCCCCCCACCGGCACCAACGTACCGCCGATAAAGGCGACATCGGCAATGGCATAAAACCGCTTCAATTCACCCATTGCATCGACCAAAAAACATCCGCGTCCGTAGTCGAGTGTAGGCCCTGGCTAAGGCAAACCGTTGCTAACCCGTTGCTCTCGCACAGCCGTTCGACTCGGCGAAACCGCTCCGGGTGGCGCGGCACCAGCACCAGCAACAAACGAGGATGAATACGCCGTAACCGGGCAAAGATAGAGAGCAAGACTTCCTCCTCGCCTTGATGCGTACTCGCCGCTATCCACACCGGCCGCGAGCCTGCCAATTGCGAACGCAGCGCGGCCGCATCAGCGCTTATCTCAGCCGGTAACTGCAAATCGAACTTTAAATTCCCCACGACGTGCACAACCTCCGGCCTGGCGCCAAGCGTTTGCAGGTGCGCCGCATCCTCAGCGGACTGCGCAGCCACCAAACACAAACTCCGCACCGCAGGGCTCATAAGCCGAGCGAGATAACGGCGATAACGCCGCACCGATCGCTCGGACAAGCGCGCGTTAACCAAACACATCGGAACATTACGGCGCGCGGCTCCAGCCAGCAGATTAGGCCATAGCTCGGTTTCCATAATGATGCCAAGACGAGGCTGGGTACGGCGGAAAAAACGACCCACAACCGGGGGAAGATCGTACGGCAGGTAGGTATGCCGTACGCGGTCGCCAAACAGGCTCCGCACGCGATCGAAGCCGGTTGGCGTCGTCGTCGTCAGCAAAATCGGAATATCCGGATGATCAGCTTGCAGACGACGCACCAGGGGTGCCACTGCCTCGACTTCGCCCACGGATACGGCATGCACCCATATCGGTCTCGCCTGCTCTCGCCATGCAAAAAACCGAAGCGTTCGTACCAGCGATGCCAATAGCCGGGGGCTCGCAAACCCCGTATCGCCAACCGCAGTAACACGAACGGCGTCAGTAGAAATAGAACCGTGGTATAGAGTCCTTTCATGGCCCTTCCAGATTCGTCATTAACCTTGACGCTCATACCCAAAACGGACAACTCGTCCGTTTCGCCAAAAAGGCAAAGACATTGCTCAATGCTCCACTAGGTGCGGGACGCCGTACTGTAAAAGCGGAACAATATCCGCTCCTCGCTTGGTAGCGTCTGCTATACTCGCCCGTTGCCACTGCGGCACGGTTATTTGTAACTGCTCCGTGTTGCAACTGTACGTCCACCGAGGCGCAACGGAAGACTACACGGGAACGCACGGTAACAACACCCACATGGAATCATTGCCCAAACGAGCATTACGCCCGCGCTATTGGCCGAACTGGATCGGCATGGGGCTGTTATGGTGCCTGGCCCAACTCCCCTACCGCTGGGCAACGGCAATCGGCCGCGGTGCGGGCCGTCTGCTCTATCCTATTGCACGCCATCGGCGGCAAGTGGCAGAACGAAATATAGAGTTATGTTTCCCGGAACTGGACCTCAATGGCCGCAATGACCTGGTAAAGAGAAATTTCGTCTATACCGGTAAAGCCTTTGCGGAAATTGCACTGTCTTGGTGGGCCCCGCGGCGGCGTCTACAGCATCTGATCGAGCTAAGCGGCACCGAACACCTTGAGGCCGCGCAAGCTAAAGGACGGGGCGTCATTCTTTTATCCTGTCACTTTACTTCGCTGGAAATCATGCCGCCGTTGATTGCACCGACGATTCCGGCTTATGCCATCTATAAAAAGCAGCGCAACCCCGTCGTGGAGTACTGCATGCGCTCGGCGCGGGATCGTAGTTTGTTAGGCGCGATTCCGCGCGACGATATTCGCGGAATTATGCGGGCGCTAAAAGAGAACCGCCCCGTCTGGTATGCGGCCGACCAAGATTACGGGCGCAAGCATAGCGTATTCGTACCTTTCTTCGGGGTAGAAACGGCCACCATCACCGGCCTTTCCCGGCTGGCGAAGATGAACAACTCCCCCGTTGTGCCGTTCTTCTTTCATAGCCGCGCGGACCAACGCGGTTACGAGGCGGTGTTTTTACCGGCGCTGGAGAACTTCCCGACCGACGACCCTAAAGCCGATGCAGCCCGCATCAATGCGATCATCGAAGAGGCCGTACGGCGCTATCCCGACCAATACCTGTGGACGCACCGGCGCTTTAAGACACGCCCGAATAAGAGCGACCCCAACCCTTATAACGACCGGAGGAAGAAGTAACACCGTGCTGACCATCCCCGACTTTTCCAACGTTCGTCTTCTGGTCGCCGGCGATGTCATGCTCGACCGTTACTGGTACGGCAACACCGGGCGTATATCTCCGGAAGCGCCCGTGCCGGTCGTTGCGATCCGTTCCACCGATAACCGACCGGGCGGAGCCGCCAATGTTGCCCTCGGTCTGGCCGCGCTGGGCGCGCAAACCCACTTGCTCGGCAAAGCCGGCCAGGACGAAGCCGGCGAAGTGCTCGAACGCCTACTGGAAAGCAGCGGGATTCGCTGCACGCTGGAGCGGAGCGCACAACGACCGACCATTACCAAGCTGCGCGTTATCAGCCATCAACAGCAAATGATTCGGCTCGATTTCGAGGCCGAGGTTGCAGCGGAGGCTGCACTCTCGCTCGATCGTTTTCAAACGCTGCTAGCAGACGTCGACGCCGTCATACTGTCCGACTACGCCAAAGGCGCGCTACAGAATATCCCCGAGCTTATCGCCGCAGCACGCGCTGCCGGTAAGCCGGTGCTGATCGATCCGAAGCAACAAGACTTCAGCGTCTACCGCGGCGCGACGCTCATCACCCCAAACCGGCATGAGTTCGAGCGCGCGGTAGGTCTCTGCCATAGCCAAGAGGAATTGGTGGAAAAAGGGCGGCAGCTACTACAGAGCATGGAATGGGAGGCACTCCTGCTGACCCGCGGCGAGGAGGGCATGACCTTGCTGCAACAAAACGCAGAGCCTTTGCATATCCCTGCCCAAGCCCATGAAGTCTTTGATGTAACGGGTGCGGGCGATACCGTCATCGCCGTGCTCGCCGCCTCCATTGCCGCTCGCTGCGGAATGCGGGAGGCTGCCGCCCTGGCCAACCTGGCTGCCGGCGTGGTGGTGGGCAAGCTGGGCACCGCGACCGTCAGCCTGGCCGAATTGGAGCAGGCCGCCAGCCTGCCTCGCCCGCACAGCAGCACCCAGGGCGTAGTCACCGAACATGCGCTGGTGCAACAATTGCAGACCTCTCGGCGACGCGGCGAACGCATTGTGATGACCAACGGCTGCTTCGACCTCTTACATCCCGGCCATGTCGCCTATTTGGAAGAGGCACGCCGGCTCGGCGATCGTTTGATCGTTGCCGTCAACGACGACGCCTCGGTCGCACGGCTTAAAGGGCCGGAGCGCCCGATCAATACGCTCGATCATCGCATGGCGGTATTGGCCGGCCTGGCATCCGTAGACTGGGTGGTGCCCTTTAGCGAAGATACCCCGGAGCGGCTTATCGACGCTCTTGCCCCGGATGTATTGGTCAAAGGCGGCGATTATCGGATCGAAGAGATTGCCGGCCACAAAGGGGTCTTAGCGCGCGGGGGCGAGGTTAAGATTCTTCCTTATCTGGAGGCACACTCCACCACCGGCATTATTCACACGATTCGGGAAAAGTAATGGCTGCCTTGTCGCACACAGTGGCAACGTCGATACGGCGATCCGTAACATCGGCCGATTAGAATCCATCGAGCAGACGGGCTAAGATCCCAACACACCGACGAAACACACAGGGTGATCTGCCTCGTGGAACGGATTCTGCTTATTCGGCTAAGCGCGATTGGCGATATTGTATTCGCCTCCGGTCTGCCCGGCGCATTAAAAGCGCGCTGGCCGCAAGCGCACATCAGCTGGCTGACCGAACCCGCCACCGTCGGGCTTTTAGAAGCGCACCCCGACGTCGATGAAGTCATCCCCTGGCCTCGTGCCGACTGGCGGGCGTTGGCAAAGCGCCGCCGTTACCTGGCTTTAGGCTTGGCGATACGACGTTTCGCAACGGACCTGCGAGCCAGGCGATTCGATTTGGCCATAGACGCTCAAGGGCTTTTGAAAAGCGCCGCGTTCGCTCGCATGAGCGGCGCCCCGACCCGCGTCGGCGTCAACTGCCGGGAAGGTGGCCAATGGCTTGTAACGGACAATGTCCGCTCACCCACCGACGATCGCCGAATCAGCTCGGAATATCGCGACTTAGCCACGCATTTCGGTGCGAACGAGGCGGATTTTCGCCTTCAACTCGCCGTTCCGCCTGCGGCCCGCTCGGCGGCAGCCGAAGCGGTTGGCGAACAGGCGGGCGACTATGTCGCGCTCTGCCCGTTTACCACCCGCCCACAGAAGCACTGGCTGGAAGAACGCTGGCATGCGCTGGCGGAGACGCTTCAGCAACGCCTGGCGTTAACGCCCGTCTGGCTCGGCGGCCCCGACGACCGCGAAGCCGCCGCTCGTTTTGCCGCCCCCGGCGTTGATTTGACGGGCCGTTTAACCCTCCCCGAAAGCGCCGCCGTCATCGCCGGGGCACGCTTGGTCATCGGCGTCGATACCGGGCTGACGCATATGGGGGTTGCCGCCGATGTCCCGACCCTCGCCCTGTTCGGATCTACTCGCCCT
Organism: Alkalilimnicola ehrlichii; assembly: GCF_003399765.1. Lineage (GTDB taxonomy): Bacteria > Pseudomonadota > Gammaproteobacteria > Nitrococcales > AK92 > AK92. The sequence continues at coordinate 96,951 of NZ_NFZV01000006.1, forward strand.
TATTTGGATACCGGCCGCCGCAATGCTTGCGTGTTGTATCGCGAGCTTAGCTGCTCGCCTTGCCGCCGCCGCCCTACCTGCAACGGCGCGTTTACCTGTATGCGCGAACACAGCGTAGCGGAGGTTGCCTCCCATGCTCAGCGCTTACTTGAGGTTGCGGCATGAGGGTCTTACATGTAGAAACCGGCCGCCATCTCTACGGCGGCGCGTTACAAGTGCTCTTTCTCCTGCGCGGGCTACAAAATGAACCAGGCCGGCATATTCTCGTCTGCCCACAAGGCAGCGCCATCGCGCAAGCAGCGAAACAAGAAGACTTACCCGTGCATGAGGTGCCGCTGCGGGGGGAACTCGATGCTCGCTTGGCGCCGAGGCTGGCGCGCCTTGCGCGACACTACGGCAGCGACCTTATTCATGTCCACAGCCGCCGAGGCGCGGACGTTTGGGGCGGCCTGGCAGGGCGCTTAGCAGGGGTACCCGCCATACTCAGTCGCCGAGTCGATAACCCGGAAACGCGCCTGGGGGGCTCAAGTATCGCCTCTACCAACGCGTTATCACCATCTCGGCGGGCATTGGGGAGGTACTCCGTCGTGCCGGTGTCGCCGAAGACAAACTGGCGTTGGTGCACAGCGCCGTCGATACCGACGTCTATACGCCACGTAACGAACGCGCCTGGTTGCGAGAGGAGTTCGGCCTGGCGCGCGAGGCGACGGTCATTGGGATGGTCGCTCAGCTCATCCCCCGCAAAGGGCACGATACCCTGCTCTCGGCGATCCCGCCTATTATCGCTCGGCATCCGCAAACGCGCTTCTTGCTGTTCGGCCAGGGGCCGCTGGCGGCAGCCCTGCATGCAGCATTGGACAAGCAAGGCTTACGGGAGCACGTACAACTAACTGGCTTTCGTAATGACCTGGAGCGGATTCTTCCTTGCCTGGATCTTGTCGTCCACCCGGCTTATCGGGAGGGGCTGGGCGTCGCACTCCTACAAGCCGCGGCCTGCGGCGTTCCTATCGTTGCCGCACGTGCCGGCGGCATCCCCGAAATCGTACACGACGGAATCAACGGCCGGTTGATCGCACCCGGTGCCGTCGAGGAACTCGTCGAGGCAGTGGATGCCCTGTTGACTCAGCCGGCGCTTGCCAAAGCCTATGGCCGGCAAGGGCGGGAAATTGCTAAGGAACGGTTTTCGATCCAAGCGATGGTAGCCGGTAATCTGGCCGTTTATCGAGATGTTCTAGACGGTTTCTAAGCAAACCGCTGTAGGCGATACCGCCGCAAACGGCGAATAAAAACAAGCCTTGGGTATTAAAGAAGACATGGCCATTTAAAGAGCCTGCCGTTAGCAATAGAAAAACCCCGGCCAAAAGCACGACGACATTTAACGGCACGTCGCCGCGACGGTACAACAGCAGCCCGCCCCGCACTAACAATCCGACCATCGCCAAGCACAATAAACCGCCGATCACCCCGAAGGCGAGCACAATTTCAAGAAACCCATTATGAAAATCGCGATATCCCGCTTCGTCGAACAGCTCTTCCTGCTCCAACAAAGCTTTGGACACTCCCGGCCCCCACCCTAGCCAAGGCCGCTCCCAACTATGGTGCCAACCCAACCGAGCCATTGCCCAGCGCGCACCGATCGAGCTCTCCGGACGCGGCGCTTGAGCCTGATCGAGCAGTTCGGCGAGTTCCTGATTCGCTTGTGCCCAACGTTTTTCGAAGATATCGCTGCCTACCCAAGCCACGAGGGCCAACGCCAAACAAGGGATCAGGGCAACAATAAGCGTTTGGCGCCAGTAATCACGCCGACAAAACAATAAGATCAAGCCACAAGCACCAAAACCGAACGTAAACGCCAACCAAGCGCCGCGCGTCTGGGAAGCGAGTAACAACAAGGCCAACACGATCACGGCGACCAACCAAAGCGTGCCTCGCCAGAGCCGGTGCCAACGCGGTTGGCCGATCCATTGCGGCGCTGCCAACAGCACACCCAACAGGCCAATGGCGGACCACAAGCCAAACGCCACGGCGGAATTGATGTAGGCGGCACGCGCCCTACCCTCCCACAGCCGCGGCAGAACGTCCGGCTCGAACTCAACGGCGACTTTAGCCAAGAACCCCAGCAGCACGAGAGCGAGCAAGCTCAACGCCCGCGCTCCGCTTAAGGCAATCCACAAGGCTACCAAGAGCAAGGGCAGGAAGCCGAAACGCGCCCAGCGCCGGGCGGCCAGTTCGATATGCTCGGCCTGCTCCGGAAACGTCGCCAGCGCCACCTGGGTTCTCCAGGCCAGCAACAGTAAAAAAACGACCGACAACCAAAATAAGGGATCGCGCCCGATAAGCCCCCAGATCCACCGGCCCTGGAGAAACAATGCCAGCAGCATCGCCGCCAAAGCTGCGTTGCCGGCGCCTACGCCGTAGAACGTTGCGAAGGCAAACAGGTACAAACCCACCACCCCCAACACCCAGGCGACCTGTTGCCAAGTAAGCTTATCGCTCCCTACCATCGGCAGCCTCTTGTAAACCTAGAACCTGCATATACCGGGCTCCACAACGCTCCATGGTGAAGACTTCCGCCCGTTGGCGCAGGATCTCGACCGAAGGTGGTTTCGCCAATGTCGTAGCCATAGCTGCCGCTAATGCTCGCCAATCGCCAACCGGCACTAAGGCGCCGTAACGGCCATCCGCTAAAATCTCCAACGGCCCGTGCGGGCACCGGGTACTGACGACAGGAACCCCTGCCGCCAGCGCCTCAACCAGCACGTTACCGAACCCTTCCGAGCGCGAACTCAGCACAAAAAGATCCGCCTGCTTCATGTAGGCGTATGGGTTGATCTGAAAGCCTAACCAGTCGACCTGATCGGCTACCCCTAAGTCCGCTGCTAAAGAGGCCAGGGCTGCGGCTTCCTTCCCTTCGCCGATCACCAGTAGCCGACAGGGGCATCGTTCATTGAGTACGGCTATGGCCCGTAACAGCGTCTTTAGGTCTTTCTGTGGCTCAAGCCTGGCAACCGTCAGAACAACCGGCACCTGGCGATTGGCCGTTAGCCACGGGTGGGAAACGGATGCTTCGAGCTTGGCACGCAGCACATCGTTAACAACCGGGTTGTGAATAACATGCACATGCGCCGAGTCCGCCCCGGTAAGGGATCGAAACTCATCCGCTAATCCCTGAGAAATCGCAATTATCCCGTCACATCCTTCGGCAATACTGCGTAGCGTACGGAGCTGTCTTGTTGCGTGGCGGTCGTTGTCAGGCTTAGGTAACGCATTTCGTAGACTTGGCCAAACATCCAAACGCTCGCCAAACCATCGCTTCGCCCGGACCGCTATTCGATTGGCCCGAGTGTCCAGCGCTAGTAAAACCTGTGGTCGCCGACGGCGAAGATAAAGCAATAGCTCCCAGCTTAAAGCTAGTTTTTACGAGATCGTAAAACATGAATGTTAACTGTCGGATCGACTGGTTCGGGCGAGGTGTCGCGAAGGTCCTTGCGCCGTGTCAGCACCTCGACGAGAATGCCTTGAGCGGCAAAATAGTTGGCCAACCGCACGATACTAACCGCGGTACCGCCACGATTAGTGCCAGGGTGGGCGCTAATCAGGCCAAGAATGGCCATTTTATCGGACGATCAACGGGATCTGGCACTCGCAACCTCCCTACAAGCCGATTTAGCAAGGATGCTGATATGGAGACTGTTCCCTCTCGGCCGCATTTGTGCCTTTTTCTACCTGATTATGGGGACGGCGGCGTCGAACGCATGTTTAGCCATTTGGCGCTGGGCTGCGCCGAGCGTGGCATACAGGTCGATTTCATCGTCCGTGAGCGGAATGCGCCTTATTTGGATAAATTGCCGCCTCAGGTACGCGTAATACCCACCGGCGACCGCTCGACCCGCCACGCCTATCGTCTGCTGACAACGTACCTCCAACAGGAACAGCCCGCGGCACTACTGTCCGCGAAAGCCGAGAACGACGCGACCGCCCTCGCTGCCAAACGCTCCTCTGGCGCGGATACGCGCATCTTCCTGCGGATCGTGACCGACGCGCCGGCCGCCAAATCGGCCGCCGACGCAGCGCCTTGGCTAAAGCTTGGGAAAACCGCCGCTTGCGCCAACTTTGCCGGCAAGCCGACGGCCTTATCGCCGTATCGGCGGGCGTCGCCGACAGCATCAGTGCCATCAGCGGCATTCCGGCAACACGGATTGCCGTCGCACCGAATCCAGTAATTAGCCCCGACCTGTACGCTCAGGCGAGCAAGGCACCCAGCCACCGCTGGCTGCAAGAAGGAGACAGCCCTGTCATCGTCGGTATGGGCGGGCTTCGGAAACAAAAGGATTTCGCCACACTGATACGCGCCTTCGCGCAACTTAGGGCACACAAGCCCTGCCGCCTCTTGATCATCGGCCAAGGGCGGCAGCAAGGCCGTCTGCAAGCACTGGCATATGAGCTTGGCGTAGCGGAAGACGTCGATCTGCCGGGGTTTGTGGAGCGCCCCTACGCCGATCTTTCTCGTGCCACCGTCTTCGCCTTGTCGTCGCTTTGGGAGGGATCGCCTAACGCCCTGACCGAGGCCATGGCACTCGGGGTACCGGTCGTAGCAACCGATTGCCCCAGCGGGCCGCGCGAGCTACTGGATAATGGGCGGTACGGCCCCTTAGTACCGCCAGCCGACCCGCAGGCCATGGCCGCAGCTCTCGACCATTGCCTGACGTCCCCGCTGCCGGCACACCGGTTGAGAGCAGCTGTCCAGGCGTATACGGTGGATAACAGCGCTCACCGCTATCTGCAGCTGTTAGGGTTACAATCTCGGAAAACACCCGCTGTCTTATGTTGAACTCAACAAAACCAGACCTTGCCGTTTTGATTTCATTTTCCGGCTTAGGCGGCGTCGAGCGGATGATGCTCAACCTTCTCGAAGGGATTGCCGCAGAAGGACACGCCGTCGACCTGCTTGTTATCAAGAAGTTACCGGCGGGGACCGTGTTACCGGACAACGTCCGGGTAATCGAGCTTGGGGTCAATCACACCGCTTTAGCGCTGATCCCATTAATTCGCTATCTCAAGCGCAACAAGCCGCGCGCCATGCTGGCTGCGAAGGACCGAGCGATACGCATGGCGGCTTTAGCCCGCCGCTTAAGTGGTAATCCGGTTTATCTCGCCGGCCGTTTGGGCACCAACCTGTCTGCGGCACTGCAAGGGCGCTCGCGGCTTACTCGCTCGCTACGACTTTTACCTATGCGCTGGTTTTATCGGCAGGTCGATCATGTTGTCGCCGTCTCCGATGGCGTCGCGACGGATACCCTAACCCTCACCGGCTTGCCGCCGGAACGGATCTCCGTAATACGTAACCCGGTAATTACCCCGTCTATGCGGCAAACAAGCACAGAGTCGGTAAGCCACCCTTGGTTAGTGGAAACGGCGGATATCCCCGTTATTCTTGGCGCCGGACGGCTTACGGAACAGAAGGACTTTACCACCCTAATTAACGCGTTCGCGCTATTGCGGCAGCGGGAGCAGCGGCCGTATCGATTAATCATTCTCGGCCACGGTAAATTACGGCGCGAACTGGAAAGCCTGATCGCAGCGCTGGCGCTGGAAGAGGATGTCAGCCTGCCTGGCCACGTCGCTAATCCCTACAGCTACATGGCGAAAGCGAGTGTGTTTGTCCTCTCCTCCCGCTGGGAGGGGTCGCCTAATGTACTCACCGAGGCGATGGCGCTCGGCGTACCGGTCGTAGCAACCGATTGCCCCAGCGGACCGCACGAACTACTGGATGGCGGCCGATATGGCCCCTTGGTCCCGGTCGGCGACGCGCAAAGGCTGGCACAAGCGATCGCGCATACCTTGGAGCACCCTCCTGCTGCGGAAGCGCTACAAGATGCCGTTAAAGCCTACCGCATGGATTTCAGCAGCCGCCGTTATTTGGAAGCCATGAAGCTTGCCTAGGCTACTCCTCCCCATCGGGCGTTGTAGCAGTGTCATGCTTATTCGTTGATGGCACGGCTCGCGCCGTGTCATACCCGAACATGTGTCATCTTGCTACAAGGCCTGCATGGCCTGAGTATACAACCCGCCCCCTAAAATGAACGGCCCGTAGATCTATTAACTTATCCGCGCAACAGGGAGGCAAGGCTGCTGAAAGCATTCGCTCAGACACAAGAGCATCGGCTCGACCGGCTTTCGAACGGTCGCAGACTATGACCGTCTACGACTGGCACGCCTTCTGCATTGCTCTACCTACCCAAGGCTGGGAAAGAAGGAGCAACCATGGACCGCATTCGTCTTTATCTAATGACCTTGTTATTCGCACTGCCGTTAACGGTACTGGTAGCCTGCGACACCCAAGGTCCGGCAGAACAGGCCGGCGAGCAGGTCGACGAAACTTTCGAAAGTGCCGGCGAATCTTTTGACGAAGCCTCGGATGACATCAGCGCGCGATTTGACGACGATGCCGACGAGGATGAAGAAGACGACTTCGACTTCTAGCGATTCCCCCCTTAAGACACGTGCTCAGGGGCCACAACGCGGCTCCTGGGCACGCTCAAGCACGGCAGTGAGCCGTGTACCTCCCTAAGCGTACGGGCCCTTCGATGTGTTCGCCCAGCTAAAGCGCTACACTTGCTCGACATTTGCCCAGGCAAACGGCATCGACATAATATGTCTGGACATATTATGTCGATGCCGTTAAGCTCGTCCCATAAAAAGGAGAAAGGGATATGTATCAACTGCTAGAACAACTTGAGGGGCAAACGACCCGCGAAGGATTTTCCCTGAGCGTGAGTGTCCTGCAACCCGATGACGATTTCGACGTATTACAAGTCACGGTCGAAGGGCGGGACGAGTTTCCGGTTTACATCTCGCGCGACGAGCAACAGCTGTTGTGCATTACGTACCTTTGGACGGAATCGGAAGTTAAGCCGGAGTCTCGCAGCGAGTTGCTTGAACATCTGCTCGAACTCAACCTGCCGATGCCGCTGAGTTCGTTTTCCAAAATCGGCGGGCAATACGTGGTGTTCGGCGCCTTAACGCCGGAACCGACCACCGAAGCCTTGATTCGAGAAATCGAAACGCTGAGCGACAACACCTTAACGGCCGTGGAGGCGCTACAGGAATACCTGCAAGCGTAAGGCGAGGAGATAAATCATGAACTGGATGCGTCAGATTTTTACTGCGTTCAAGGGCTCCATCAACGAAGCCGGCGAGTCCGTCGCCGACGCCACGGCCATTACCCGCTTCGAACAAGAATTGCGCGAGGCCCGCGATGCCATGCGCCGCGCCGAGCGCAGCCTCACTGCCGCCAAAGCCGACGAGCTCGGCCAGAAGCGCAAGGTCGAACAACTGCGCGAGCAGCTTACGTTGCGGGAAGGGCAGGCAAGAACGCTATTAACACAAGGCAACGAAACCTTAGCCGCCGAAGTCGCTGACGAGATGGTTCGCTTACAAGATAGCCTAGCGGCGGAAGCGGATGCGCTTGCCTACCTCACCGAACAGGTGCGGGAACTGCAAACGCAGATCAACGAAGGGCGGCAAAACGTCGAGAGCATGCAACGCGAGCTGAACATCGTGAAAACGACGGAAGCCGTACAAAAAGCCACGGCCGACGCCTCCAGCCACCTGGCCGGTATCGACAGCAAAGGTAGCCGCGCGATGGAGTCGCTGGAACGGATTCGGCAACGGCAGGCGCACCGACGCGATCGCTTAACGGCCGCCCGCGAACTGGCCGCCGAAGGCGGCAGTCAGAGCCTGGATCAAAAGCTGAAAGAAGCCGGGGTGACCGGCCGCGGGGATTCGGCGCAGGACATCCTCGCTCGGCTAAGACAAGAGAATCCGGGAAGCTGAACAACGCCTAACGCTGTTGTGAGCGATAGCGCCTCCCGCGCCGGGTAGGCGCTGTCTCTCATCCGCGAGCGGCCTAACGGCGGACGATTACGGCCCCAAAATCGATCCTTATCTCATGCTCGACCCGATGGAACATTCGCCATGACTGAGCGCCCCATTCCCAAGGCGTGGGCGGGTTCGAAGCGACAAATCCGCGCCAACCAACTGGCTTTTAATTTATCCAGCGACGCGATCGAGTTCTTCCGCCGCGTTTCGGCCCAACGCGGCATGGCAACTTCGGATTTCCTTCGCGACCTGGTCGGCTTACCCGTTAAGCCGCCCCAACGACCGCGATTGACCTTCAGCGCAAGCCCCGAGGATATGGAAAAACTCGCCGCGCGCTATGGGCTCGCGGAAGTCGACCCAAGCAGTATTCGCGAGCGCATTCAAGACGAGCTATTACGCTTTTATCAGCGCCATCGCGACGATTCGTCGGAGCGCTAAGCCGCCGCGGCGAAAAGAAAGGGCACCCTTCGTCAGACCCTGACACTGTCGGCGCCAGTACCCGCCTGCTGAGCCATGGCGACAAGCAGGCTTGGGCCTTTTATTCTATGTCCGTAGCCGACAGCGGCTTTACCCAAGGCCCCGATGAGCAGCCGGAGAAACCTTCCATGCGGCCTCTCGCCCACCGGAGCCCTTAATTGGCCAAGATCAGAAGTAGAAATTGACCATAACGTTTGCAGTACCGAGGCTGATGTTGGTATCGCAAAATTCGCAGCCCAGGTCATAGAGATCGGCACCGACCTGGCCGCTAACGGAAAAGCCATTGGCAATCATGGCCTCGGCACCAAAAAATGCCCCCATAGTGAAGCCAGTATCATCCGCGTTGATGATACCGAACCCGCCACCCAGAAACGGACGAATGCGGGAAGACAGCTCATCGCTGTAAACACGCACACCGCCCCCGATAGCAAGCACGGTATCGTCGCCGACATCGTCGTCCGCGAGGCTAAAAAACCCGTAGGGCATCAGGGTGTCGGATACGAAGTATCCGGCCGCATAGCTGGGCGCTGCCGCCGAGGGCACCGAAAGGCCAAAGCCGGCACCCGCCGCCGAATCAAAAGGGTTGAATGCTAACGAAAAATCCCCCTCTTTCGGCTGCGCGGCCTGGGCCGTAGCGGCCAAAGCCAAGGAGCCGGAAAGAACAAGCGCGGAAATTAATTTCATACATTACTCCGTTATTATAGATGAGACTTCTGATCGCTATGGGAGAAGGTCCCTCGTATTAAGAGCGCTATATTACCTTCTCACCCGATGCTTATTGAAATACCGTGCAGAACACGCTTAAACGCGAAAACCTGGATGAAACAGCCTTCCCCCCCGGCGGCCTTTATACCGCAGCGCGATACTTTGCTAACCGCACCCGCCTTCGTGCAAGGCCTCCGCGCTCGCGCATCCCCCATTTGGGGGAGCCGCATCCCCCGTTTCGAGGAAACCGGCGGGCGCTCCCCGGCCCTGCTCGCGCATTTTATGGTCTACTAAAGCAAGCGATCTTGGCGAACAAGGAATAGCAATAAGAAGAATTATCTGATTTTATTAATAAGATCGAAACGCCGCGCCAGAAGCTCGCATTCCGGCACAGCAACGCGGCTTTGCGAACCCAACTTAAGAGCACAGGGGATCATAAAGACCGGAAACATTCGCCTTTGATAGGCGGTTTCACTTTTGGGGGTAGCATGCAGAGCGTATTAATCGTAGAAGATCACCTCGAAACCCGTAGTTGGCTGGCAAGCATTGCGCGCGAGGCCTTTCCCAACCCCACGGTAGGCGAGGTCAGCACGCTGGGCCAGGCATACGCCTGGCTGAAGGAGCATTCGGCGTCCTTGGCGTTAATCGACCTGAGCTTACCCGATGGCTGCGGAACCGAGCTGTTGCAGTACATGCAGCGGCACTGCCCCGAGACCTATTTGGTCGTAACTACCATATTCGATGATGACCGCCATCTGTTCAGCGCCCTAAAAGCGGGCGCAAGCGGTTATTTGCTGAAGGATCAACCCCGGCAGACAATGGTAGAGGGCTTGGTAGGAATTATGAGCGGCAAGCCCCCGTTAAGTCCGGCAGTGGCGCGCCGGATCTTGCGACATTTTCAGCAAACACCGCCGGCGGAAACGGAAAACCCCTTGTCCGAGCGAGAGGAAGAAGTGTTGTTGTTGTTGGCGAAGGGCCTGGGCCGGGGGGATATCGCTCGCCTGCTGGACGTATCGGTGAACACAGCCGCCAGCCATATCAAGTCCATCTATCGGAAACTAAACGTGTCAGGCCGCGCGGAGGCCGCCCTACAGGCTGCCAAGATGGGCCTCCTGGGGGATTGGTCAAAGCCTTGACGGGCGGGCGCTGCCATTGAAACTTCCGCTTTCTAACCTGCCCGCCCTTTTGCCTGGGCGCGGGCGTCCATCTAGCCATACGGCAAGCGATTATGGCGGTCAACAGTACGCTACAGCTGCGTTAGCCTTCGCTGCGGAATTAACGTTGTTACCCCCTTCGGCAAAAAGACACCGTTCTCTTTTTCCGTTACCCGCCTGGCTGGGTTAACCCGTTTAGGGCATGGCCCTCACGCAAGGATTAACTCAGGATAGGGGCGCCATCGAGAGTAATGTAAACAAGCCGGGAAGGCGCATACAACATGGGGGATCACGCATGCAGACAAGGCACCACAGATTCGCGAAAGCGGCCTTGCCCGTGGCACTAGTAAGCGGAATGCTAGCTGGCTGCGGTAGCGACAGCAGCAGTTCCAGCGGTGGTGGTGGTGGTGGCGTATCCGTGCCGCCCATTAGCGAAGCGCAACTTAACAGCATCGAGGATGCCGCGCTTTATGTGGCGGTAACCAGCGGCTTATTCGGGGGCGGGGACTATGCCCCTAATGAAGACCCACCGGACCTTTCCGGGCCGGATATGGAGCAGGACTGCCCCGGCGGGGGAACGCTGACGCTGACCCACGGCGAGAAAACCGTGCAAACGCCCTTCGGGGAAGGGGAGTTTGCGTATCAAACGATGCACAACGAGGCCTGTCGCCATCAAGGCGGGGGAATGCGCTCCCTTAGCGATGGCTTCACGGAGACGGGATACGCCGCAACGGTTGGGGTCGATAACCATACGGTGCTCTACCACGCCCAAGGCGACCTGGATAGCGGAACCCCTCACCGCGCCGAACACGATAGCGCCGACACCTTCTACCGGACGGAGCTGTTGTTGGAGCATTTCGAATGCCGCGAATGCCAGGGGGCGGACACCTACGAGATAAGCCAGTACAGCGAAACCTGGGTCAGCGACGGCCAGTATGGCTACCGGTTTCAGTTCGGCGAAAGTCGGGCGGCACCGCTGACGGCGACCGAAACCGTCATCCACTACCGGCAGCACGATGACGATACGTACGTGTTCGATTACGACGTCGAAGGCGTGGTCGGATTGAACTCCAGTGTCTGCGAACTCGGCTCGGCCCATTGGGCAACGACGCAGACCTTGCGCATCGAGGATAAGCCGGAAACCGACGCAGCGGGCGAGGCCTTCCACGAGAGCCGGATAATTTCCGGCGAGGCGACCATTAACGAGGATATTCACGTCGTTTTCAACAATGGCGGGGCCACGATAACCATGGCGGGCGTCAGCCAGACGTATGACGAGGACGAACTCTGGGAGGCGGGAATACCCTGCTACGAACGCGATTAAATCCCGCGCTAACCGCTATAAACCTAAAACCCCGTAAGGCACCGTTGCAGCGAAGGGTCAGCATTAGCCCGACCTGTCTTGCTAAGCTTACCCCGTTGCTTATATCGAAACGGGAAATTACGCTTCTCCGCCGGAGCGCGAAACCGCGCTCGGCTCCAACCTTACTTCTCCGGTGCGCCTCCGTCCTCCAGAGGCTCGACCTCTTCGGGGCTATAAACCCGGCGAATCGTTTTATCCAAACGCACCTCGCGGAAGGCCTCCGGATCGAACTGACGCAGCACCTCCAAGGTTTCGTTCAGCGTGTCCCAGATATCGTGATCCAGCCTCAGCTTGTGATGCATAGTCCGCACCACCGGCACCAAGGAGCCCTCAATGGTCTTGGTAAGCCCTTCCAGTAAATGCTGTAAACCGGGCACCGGCTGATTCACCACCTCGACCCGCGACTCGCTGGTCCGCAAGGCGTCGGTAAACGCCCGCATCTGCTCCACCAGCCCTTCCAAAGCGGCCGATTGCTGGTCGCGACTGCCTTGCGAGAGCGCTTCGCCGATCACATCCATTCGCTCGCCCAGATACTCTAGCTGGCCGACGATCCGACTGGTCGGATCGTCGCCGCCACCCCCGCGACGACGCTGTACGAAGGTGCGTTTGATCGCCTCCCAGCGCTCCTGCTGCGCCGCGGTCAACAGCCCCCGCATCTCGGCTAACTTGAGCAGGTTTTCTTCCGCCCCGGTCGTCAGCGTCTGCGCCTCGGCGGTGTAGTCGTCGGTGATCATCTCCTCAAGTTCCTTATCGTTCATCACCGGCAATACCTTGGCGGCAAGGCGGTTCATGTTGCGGTAAGAACCCTGGAGACGAAACGGCGGCTCGGTTCGGTAGGCATCTTCCTGACCGGCGGAGCGGATATATTCCTGGTTCACCCGCAACACGACATCCTGCACGACGAATAAGCGCTGGAGCACCGCAACGATTTCGTTGAGTTCGGCTTCGTTATAGTCGTATTCAAGTTCGTTACGGGCATCGGCGTCGCCGCGCGCGATCCGCACCAGGCGATAGAAATCGTCCATGCCGCGGGAGGCCAGCGGCGCCAATACCGAATTGGCGGTCAGCGAGTTCTCGATGTAGCTCATCTTGAACGCATCGTAATGACCGCCGATCACATCGCCCAGGTTGTAGACATCGGCCCGGTTGGCCAGCATGTCGGGAATGCTGAAGGCATCGCCCGACTCGGTATAGGGGTTACCGGCCATCACCACGCAGAACTTCTTGCCCCGCAGGTTGTAGGTACGCGGCTCGCCGCGCCACACGCCTTCGATGCGCCGCTGGCCGTCGCATAAGGGGATAAACTTCTGCAGGAACTCGGAATGGCAGTGCTGAATATCGTCCAGATACAGCATGACGTTATTGCCCATTTCCAAGGCCAGGTTAATTTTCTCAAGCTCCTGACGCGCGGCGGCATTACCCGCTTCGGCCGGGTCGATCGAATGAACGTCGTGACCGATGGCCGGGCCGTTAACCTTAACGAACACCAAACCTAGGCGGTTCGCCGCGTACTCCATCAACATCGTTTTGCCGTAACCGGGCGGCGAGATAACCAACAGCATGCCGCTTAAATCGCCGCGCCGCTCGTCGCCGGCCGTCCCGATTTGGCGCGCCAGACTATCGCCCAACATGGGCAGATAAACTTCGTTGACCATTTGGTTGCGGACGAAGGAGGCCATGTTACCGGCCTGGAACTGCTGCACCCGCAAGCGTCGCCGCTCTTGCTCCAACACCTGATGGCGGCGTTGCCGGGCTTGGCGGAAGCCGGGGACACGCACCTCCCGGTGGTAGGCCAGGCGCTCCATGAACTCTGGCAGATTTAAATGCAAGGTGCGGTCTTTGATGCGCGGATGCCGACCCAGCAAGTCGGTCACGTCAATCCGGTACACGCTCTCGCTGGGGGTGAAATCCAGGCTATCCTGCAGCAGTAGGTACATAGCGGCTTCTTCCAGCACTGGGCGTTCCAGCGCTTGCCGCGACTCGTCGCGCTGATCGACAAAGCCCTTCAGCCAAGCCAAGGCCATCCGGTAACGGCCCGGCGGGTCATGCTGGAGCCGTTCCAAGCCCTCAGTCAGGGATTCGCGCTGTTGGCGGCCGCCTAAATGCAGCAGGAGACTCTCCACCAACCCGCGCGCCGTGCCGCTAACGAGGAAATGAGGCTGCGCGTCGCGTAGCTCTTCCATAAGATAGCGTGCGGCAAGTTCGCGCGAGCCGGGTAACTGACCGAAACCGGCCTGTTCCAGATCCTCGCTGAGGCGCTGGGTCAGCTCCCGGTGCAACTGGCGAGTATCGCCCGCGGCACCAAAAGCGGCACTCAGCAAACCTTGTGCCGAGCAATGCGCCGACCAATGCCGATGCTGTTCCTCGCTCGCGACCAGCCCCCACCAAAGCAGCGCCTGTGCGCGAGCGCTCGGGCTGTAGCGTAATAGGCCGGCGGTATCCCGCAGGTGAACAAGCTTCTCCAGAATACGGGCGGCGTCGTGATCGTGAACGCCACGCTCGTAGCCTTCGTCGTAGCGACTGGCAGCCGCTTCGCGGACGATGCGGCCTAACTCGCCGTCGCTGGCCGTGGCGGCTCGCAGCGCATCCAGGCTTAGGCCGTCGTCGGCCCCTGTCTCGGCGGCATCCAGCAAGGTTGCAGCCAGGTATTCGCTACGGTAGACGGTATCGGTTTCCGAGATCAGCCGCTGATCCCAATACTCCCGCACGGCTTCCAGATCGGCGTCGTGGATCGGCTCGTGGAAATCGGTGCCGGTCAGGTGCAAATACAGGGCATCGTCGCCGGGAATCAGGGTGAGGTCCAAATCCTGGGTGTTAACGGTGAACCGATGTCGGCCCAGGCGAATGATATTGCCATCGTCCTCGAAGATGTCCTGCCGGTCGCGCAACCCACGCACCGCTTGATCGCGGGCGGTCTTGAGACTGCCTTCGATCTCGTCGGCGGGCACGGACTCGCCCAGTTCGCGCAGCTCTTTTACCAGACCGCGCAGGCGCAAGGCCATGGCGTCGGAGGCAAAACAGGCGTTAACGTCGTCGACGTTATCCATCGCCGTCGCACGCCGCACCAGGCCTTGCAGAATACGCTCGGCCGCCTGTTGCAAACTGCGCGAGCGGCGTTGGCGCTCTTCCAGCAGTTGCTGCTTGCGGGTTTCGAAAGCTTCGTGGATTTCTTCGCGTTTTTCCGTCAGATCGCCGATGAACGCGTCATGCTCACCGAAGCGTCCCTCCAACTCTTCAAGCTGGAGCAACAAGCGGGACAATTCCTGGTCGGCGCGATCGGGGGTGTCGACCGCCGCCAAGGCGCGCACAACACTTTGCGATAACAACCGGAACTGAGCACCGAATTCGGCCCGCGACTCGCGCTCGCCCAACGTGCGTCGGTGCTGATCGGCACGGGCACGAACCTGATTAAGGTCGCCAAACACCGCCGAGACGGCTTCGAGAATGTCGGTACGCGCGCTGGGGTCGTCGACTTCCAGTTCGTTCACGACCTCGGAGAGCAGGTTCAGCCCATCGGCCACTGTCGTGAGCTTATCCAACACCGGCTCTAGATCGACGCCGCGCTGGATCTCGGCCAAGGCTTCGTCGCATTCGCCGATCGTTTCCCGATACGGCGCTAACGCCCGCTCGCCCAGCAGGAACTCGACGGTGCGCTGGCTGACGTGATCGAATGCTTCGCTAACCGCCTGCTCCAACTCGCCCAGGCGCTCGCCGTCCATATGGCGCAGTTCGCGCAGGGTGATCAACCGGCCGCGCTGACGACGCAGCTGTTGCAGCGCGTCGACATAACGCTGAATTTCGCTCCACTCGGCGCGGCCGATACTGCTGAGCAGCGTACTCTGCTCCCGCTCGGCGTCCTGCAGTGCATTACGGGCGCGCTGACGTATCGCGTCGTAGCGATCGAATTCATCCAGAACTTGCTCGGCAGTCTCCTGCAAGCGCCGCAGTTCCTGATCGAGGTCGTCGACTTCCTGGCTGCCGAGCCAGTGGTACATATCGCGGGTACGCTGAATCGCCGCGATGAGATCTTCATAGCCCGGCCGGGTCGGTTTCTGCCGCCGAATCTGTCGCTCGATGGCGTAAATATCGGAAATCGCGCGCACGAGTTCGGGGTTACCGATGCGGGCCAGGAACGACGTATCTTGCGGCTGCGCCGCGCATGCTCTTCGTCGCAATAGGGGGTATGCCACAGCTGTAAGCTGTGGACACGACCAGGCTTATCCTCGGTACGGAACAGCACCATAGTGCCGTCGCTCTGCGTGGCGTGGCCGTGGCAGTAGATAGGCGTTGCCACGTCCTGACGAATCACGTTGTACGATAAGAGAACGAAACGGCCGTCGAGTCGGTGGTAGAAAACGTACAACACGTCTTCGCCATTAGGCGAGCGGACTTCGCGCAGGAAGCGCATGTCGGCGACATCGGCGTCGAACAAGCGGTATTGCGCGTTCTGCAAATAGAACCCACCGGGGAAGATGATGCCGTGATCTTCGGGTAATTGCCGGCAGGCGCCCGAAAGTTCGTCGATCCGGCGCACATCACGGGTGCGGGTATTGAAGACAAAGTGACGCTCTTGCGTCTCGCGGTAGGGGAGAATCCGCAGCAGAATCAGCGTACCGACCTTCGCGTAATGGATGTCGGCATCCTGCAAGCTTTGGTTGCGATCCTCAACGGCTTCGCTGTAGATCCCTTCGCCGTCTTCGGTGTTATTTTCGACCTTGATGGTTAGCGTACCGTTCAAGGTCTCGACAAACACCTCATCGAGAATATTGACGTGCGGGTGACGGCCATGGACATGATGCTCGCGGGTCGTCTCTACCCACTCGAAATCGTAACGCGGAGGGACGGTATTATCGCGATCGCCCCGATCGTCGATGTACTCTGCACGGCCGTCGGGGTGAATGCTCCAGCGAAAGACCTTCTGATCCTCGAAGGTGCTACCCGTCTGGAAGATAGCCAGCAACTTGCCGGTTAGTACCCGTAACTGTATGAGCCGCGATTCTTTGTAATACTTGAATAAGTCGTCGAAATCGCGTCGAAAGCTAGGATCGTCGAGGAAGGTGCCGGCTACGGGCACCGATTCCAGTTCGGAGCCGTCGGCATCGACATGCAAACGGTGGAGCCCGAATACGTCCTCGATTCGGGTCTGCTGCTTTAAGCCCAGATGGACCTGATAACCGAAAAGCAGATACTCGCCAACGCAGGCGATATCCCGCGCGACGCAATTATTCTCCGTCCGCACCCGGGCACCGCCGATAACGGCCATGTCGGTGCTGCCGAAGGTCTCTTCCCGGCTGTTGTTAAGCCGCTCCGCCTTCGCCGCCACGGCCTGAGCCTGCTGCTCCAGGCGGCGGCGAATCACGGTATAAGTACCGCCTTCTTCCAGCGTGTTTTCGTCTTGCTGCTGTTCCGCGTCTGTCACCTAGCCATCTCCCCTTCGCGCCTGCCGGGGCCGCAAAGTGACCCCGGCAGTTGCTACCGCGCTCCTATCAGTTCAGCCCTAAGGATTGCGCCTGTTTGAGCAGCTCTTGAATCTTGCTCTGCTGCTCGGCGTTGCCCTTAGACATGAGCTTGGTGAGCGCCGCGGAGACGGACAGGTTTTTGATGTCGTTGGTGTCGATGCCGGCGTTGGTGATCAACTCTTTGAGATCGGTCGCCAAGTCTTTTTCGCCGTTCAGGTAGCCACCGGCGACACTTTGCAGCACATTGCTGTTGGTCAGTGCAGCATCGATCGCCTTGCCGCCGGAAATCGCCCCGACCATGCGATCGAAGAAAGCACCGTCGCCGCCGACAATATTGATGTTGGCGGACTTGAAGGCTTCGGCAAGAACCTGCGCCTGGTGTCGACCCAATTCCTGGTTGGCGGTGATCGCCTGCGATTGAATGTCGCGGGTCTTCTCCAGCTCCATCCGGAACTCTTCGTGCAGACGGCCGCTTTCGTCGAGCTGAGCGAGCGCTTTGAACTTCTCCATAAGGCCGGCGGCTTCCGCTTCGTAACGCTCGCGAATGGCGACCGCTTCCGCCTGCCCCATGCGCTCGACGCCTTCGGCTTCGGCGCCACGACGTTCGCGCTCGACGCGGGCTGCGGCCAGGCCTTTCTCCTCTTCACCACGAGCTTCGGCCAGCAGCTGCTCGCGGGTAACCTCTGCCTGTGCCCGACCGTATTTCTCATCGGCCGCTGCCTTCGCATCGCGCACCCGCGCTTCAGCCAAGCCTTCCGCAGCCTTCTCTGCCATCTCGCCCTCGGCGAGTACTTTCATCGCTTCGGACTGCTTGGCAGAGGTTTCCAGCTCGGCTTCCGCCAAGGCGATCGAACGCTGAGCCTCGTGGCGAGCGGCTTTCTCGTCGGCTTCGGCTTGTTTAAGCTGTTTGACCAAGGACTCTTCGGCCGCCGCTTCCGCCTCGATAACGCGAGTGCGCCGCTCACGCTCGGCGGCGCTGATCTCACGCACCTCTTTGATGCGCTCTTCTTCTTCCGCTACTTCGCGCTGCTGCGCGACCACAGCCCGGCGTTGTTCTTCCACCGCACGGTCGCGTGCGACTTCACGCAGCGACACTTCTTCGATCCGTGCCACCGCTTCGAGGTCGCGCGCTCTCTTGACTTCCTCTTCCTTGATCGCCACGACGCGTAAGCGCTCTTGGGCAGCGACTTCCAGCTCGCGGTGCTGGTTTTCCTCTTCGATCGCGATCTGCTGATCGGTGCGAATCCGTGCCTGCTCAGCCCGCAGACGCTCTTCTTCCTGCACCGCCGCGGTAGCCGCTTGCTCGCGTGCCACCGTGGTATCGATCTCGCGCCGCTGTTTGGCTTCAGCATCGGCCTGCTGACGCTCCAGCTCCAGAATCGTCTCTTGTGCTTCGACGTCCTGTTTCTTGATCGATTTCTGCTCGTTGCGGCGCGCGTCGTTGGCAGCAACCCGCTGACCAGCCGTCAACTCGGTAATCTTACGGATACCCTGCGAGTCGAGGATGTTGTTGTCATCCAGCTCGGAAATCGGGGTCTGTTCCAAGTAGTCGATGGCTACGTCTTCCAGGCGATAACCGTTCAGATCGTTCGCCACCATACGTTTAATCGCATCGCGGAACTGCTCGCGCTCCTGGTATAGCGATTCGAAATCGAGCTGTTTACCGACCGTCTTCAACGCCTCGGCGAATTTCGCGTTGAACAGCTCATCCAAGGTAAGTTCGTCCGAGGCACGCGCGCAGCCGATATGGCTCGCCACATGAAGCACATCGTCTTCCGTGGGATTAACCCGGATAAAGAAATTAACGGAAATATCGGCGCGAATATTATCCTTACAGATCAAGCCTTCGTGCGCCTTACGGGTAATCACGATCCGCTTGACGGAGATATCCATGGTCTCCGCTTTGTGGATCACCGGCAGCACGATACGCCCGGTAAACGTGACATGCGGCCGGTCCCGCATGGTGTTGACGATCATGGCCTTGCCTTGCTCTACCTTCTGGAAGAACTTCATGGCCATGATCAGGGCACCAAACACGATAAATAGCATTATCGTGCCGCCCACGATCAAGGTCTCTGCTGTCATTAACGCTTCCTCATTGCTGGACTCGAAGAATCAACGAATAACGCCGCGACTCGGGTCACGGTCATTCGCCCGCGGTAATCAGGTAAATTTTCTGTTCGGGGCAATAATCAATGATTAACGCACGTTGGCCGCGCGTCAGTACTTGGCCGTCTACGGTGCGCACAGGAAGAATCAGCACAGAACCGTCCTCGGCGAAGCGCGCCTCCCCCCACTGCTCATCGGCCTGACCGCTCTGGATTTCGCACACCTGGCCTACCAATTCGCGGTTAGTACGCGCCGCACCGCCCTGCACGAACAGCTTTTTCATCGGCCGCGAACTCAGCTTACCCAGAATCAAGCCGCCGACGAGCGCGGCGAAAAACGTCACGACACCCAAACCGAACTGCAACCAATCTGGCAGGTGCAACAGGATGTTTCCGTGCACCAACGCACTGAGCATCCAAGCCCAGAGCACGGCAAATGACAGCACGATGGTCATCGGCACGCCGCGCACGGCAATGGCTGACAACAACCCTGCAAGGCCACTGGAGAGACTTTCCTCGATCCCGTCGATGGCATCGACCGGAATCAACTCGACATCCAGTGCCCCGAGCATGACGCATAGCCAATACAGGACGCACAATGCCAAAAGCAGCGTGAACGGCGCCGTTGGAAACGACGTGATTAATGAAAAGTACTCGACCACGGCGGGGCCCCTAAAAATACTTCTTATTGGTTACCACCAACTGTGCACAACCCAACCAAAAACACGGCTCCAGGGGGAATCAAGCCGCATACGCACAGTCAGTACTTGGGAATACTAGCCGATGGCTAAATACTCAAGCAAGCAAACCAAAAGAACGATTTATTATTTTTAATACTAACAACAGCTTACAGCAGGCACCCAGCCCTTAACCCGAACTAATGCTCAGAACTGCCTTTAGCTAGGAGATTATTATATATCACTAACTTTCGTATTTCCCCAGAGCTCAGGCCTAAAACAAAAAAACAATACTCAACAGGACGGCATCGAAAAACAATACTATTGGCCACTGGAAAAACACCGAAATGCCGGAGCGAATCAACTGGAAAGCGCCTCAAGTCGCGCGAGGCACTCGCAACAACGCCACCGCCTGGGCATAGGGCTCAGCCCGGCGATGCATTGCCGGGCAACGGGCAACGAAGCCCAACAGGCGCGTTCTCGGCACCCTATGATGACAGCACAGATTCGAAACCTTCGAACTGCGGCGGCCCCAAATAGATATCTTTTGCCGCACCTGCTTGGGCATGAGCCTTGCGGAAGGCCTCGGAGCGCGTCCAATCCTCAAAGGCTTGGCGAGATTCCCAAACGGAGTGGGATACGAATAAAGTGTGGTCGTCGTGGCTTGGCCCACGCAGCAAGTTAAAGCGCTTAAAGCCCGGCACCTCGTCGAGGAACGTTTCCCGCTGTCGCCAGGTTTCGACAAACGCCTCTTCCTTCCCAAGCGCGATCCGGAATCGATTCATAGCGATGAACATAGTCTTGCAATCCTCTTCTCTTACGCCTTGCTACTCAGCTGTGGCCTATCGCCTCTTCGCAGGGAAGAAGCGATAAAGCCTGCTATCGCAGCTTCGCTTTCCACCAGAAGTAGTACGCAACCATAAGCGCAAGGCTAATTAAGTAGAACAGATATACGGCTTCCAGAAAGCCTAAGCGGGTTTCGCTGCCAATCGAAGTAGCGTGCACATAGACCAGCACGAAGCCCGGCAACCACAACAGGTGCAGCCACTTCAAGCTGACGAAACGCCGCCGCAGCCAACCCGCAAGCGCCACGACAATGAAAATCCACAAGGCGATAGTGCCAAGGCTGACTTGTAGCACATAAAAGCCCCCACTGAACTCCGGCACTAACCAATGCAAGGTCGAATGCCCGGCTCGAAGGGATGTCGCCATTATGAATAGGGCCGCATGAGCCACCAGTGCCCCTACGGTGATGAGCCCCAAGGTCCGATGCACCTTCTGGGTTGCACCTAAAGCTTTTGCAACGGTAGGCAAAGCCTTTGCGACAGCCAGCATCGCCTGCAACCATAACAAACCGAAAGCTAACAGTCCGAAAAAGCGCGAGAAAATATAGATGCTTTGCCCAGGCGGCATCTCGTAACGCAGATAAACGGATGGATTACCAACCAACGCCAACCACGCAACGAGCGCCGGCACCACCACCAGCAACACAGCAAGCCCAGGAATCGCACCTCGAGAAATCGTCATCGCCCTCACTCCTTGACAGCCGCCAAGCACGCGGAAGCATCTTGCAGGCACTCCTCAAGCTGGAGCATCGCGTCGCCACGCGTTAAGCCTCGCGTCCCGACGATCGGCAGGCCAAACTCCACCCACCCCTGTATTCCAAACGGATCAAGAATCACGGAGTTAGCCACTCCGGCGTCATGCAGGGCTTTTGCGAGCTCGAAACCACGAAAATCCTTAACGCAGTAACTAACAACGTAGTCGGCTTCACCGATTTTCTCTGCGATGGCTGGAGAAACATCTCGCAATGCAACGTTTAACGCTCCGGGGATATGTCCCTCTTTAAACTCGTTCGGCTCGCGTACATCGACAAAGACGACCCGTTTACCCTTACCCATTTCCCGTAGTAACAAATCTATAGGCACTTCCGGAATGAGGCGGTTTCTATTAGCCACGGCAAAATCTACCGCTCCGCAGTCAATAGCCAAGTCGCGGGCGGAAAAGCTTTCGCCGCTTTGCTCCTGGCGCTGCAGCAACCGATAAACTCGATCAAAGAAGGCGACATAGCAATCCGCGCTTACACCTTCTCGGCCATAGGTTCGTTGCAAGGACCGAAACCCTTGCTCCATCAAGGGCGACTCCGGCAACTCCGCGGGCTTCCAAAACTCGACCTCCACTTCTTGCACAATCTCGCCCATGTAGGTCAAAACCGGATCGTCAAGCGCAAACTGCCTGCGTACAACCTCGAACGCAGAAAGACCATCCTTCCGCCGAAGCTCCGCGGTTTCGACATCGAATACCGTTGCCCCCTCCGGAAAAGAGGCACCTGGCTGAACGATCTTCAGCTCCGCCTCCGGGTCAACAACATGACTCAACAACCAAGCCGCCGCCCATTTATCAGGCCCTAGGCCGTACTCGGTAGCAAAGACCTTGGACTCCGGATTGCTAGGAGAGCCACACCCCACCACGATCATCGTGAAAATAAGAAGACATACGGAAAAGCGCTTCATCCACCCCAACTCCTGTAAGGCACACCATCCACTTGGCAAGCAGAGTTTGTTTCCCTAGACAAAAAACATCATAGGACAAATTATTGATCGGTTTATCAACTTTTATCTAGCAGAATATAGCTTGTATAGAGAAAGATAAAATCAATTAATTTATAAATTGTTATATGTAGAAAATATAAAATTGACTGGATATTTTTAAAGGTTCTCATTAATCGCGTTGCGACTGGAGTAGTGCCTCCCAATACCGAGCCTCCTCCTCATCGGGAGCTCCGTGGTCGCCTCGCCCCAAGATGTATATGATAGAACGGATAGACTGTTGGCGGTCTGAAGGGGGCAATTTCTGGTAGTAGCCTATAGCGACATCACGGTCCTCTCGATACCCTGACTGATGGCATGCTAATCGCCAACATGCGATACGGATCCCAAGTGAAGATTAGCGCCAGCGCGCCTCAAACCCAGTTTATGCGCTAGTCCTGACCAACGTGAACCCAATCAGCCGCTTGGAGCGCCCACCAGCCTTCACGGCCTTTCCCTAGCCCCTGGCGCCGACATAACAAAGCCTTTTCAATAAATTTTGCCCTTCCTCCTGGGAAGAAACCTGAAAGTAGACGTCGCCATTCCTATCAACTCTGTACACACTAATCTCATAACCATCCCTTAGCCGAATCGCGTTCCGACGCCACCCCCGCCAACCGCGTAGCGAATACAAAGTTTTTGCGGCAGAATTCTCTTGCGGCGTAAGAGATACAACAACCAAGCCCCCTCCGCCTCGGCCCGTCTCAATACGCGGAGAAGCAGGGAGCGGCGCCGACCTTTCTACAAACAAGGAGCACGGATCAACATCAACAACGTGCTCATCGTCGACAAACATGACCACGACAAACGCCACAAAAAAAAGAGCCAAAACAAAACACACTGCCGCTAGCTTCATAATTTCTACCACCGACAAACATGGGCGGAATTATGGGCAAGCGCACCACCTAAAAGTTGTATCATTCCCACTCCCAAGCCCCATGGGTTAGCTTCTACACGCCCGGTAATACTGCTCGCTGAGACGGTCTCCACCCCACCTCCCAGCTTACCTACCAATAATCCCTGTATGCCCTGTATAGTCGGGACCCTGACGAGCTATCGCGATAATGTCGCTAGGCTGCGCCGACCCATCGACAACCGACCAATAGACATCATAGTCGTCGGGACAGAAAAAGCAGGCCAACCGGTCGTTGCCGCGCTGGGCGACTTGCTGCGGCAGGCCCGGCAGATCAATCCAGAGCTTCCTCGCCATGCGCCTCCTCCGTGAGCCATTCGCCCTCAAGCCTAGCCCGCGTCAGCCCCGGCGCAAGAGTGAGAGGAAGTATTAGAAGAAACTGTTCGCTGACGCCGGTTTCGGGCCCTCACATCACAAACATTCTGACATGCATTTAACGTCATCATAAACAAACAGGGGCTTAGCTGCATGCCGCACACAAGCTTTACCCAGTTGCCCCAACAAAGCCTCCGCAGCACCCTGCGCGGCGTGCTTGGTTACTAGCCCAACAACTTAGCAAATAGAAATACAAACAACCGGATCTTTATTTAATTCTTTCAGATCACGTCCCGCACGTTCAAAGTTCATGAACAGTGGGTTCTCGTAACGACTTCCCGTAGACCAGTTTGCCGCTTACTGCTGACTCAGGGGGTAATCCTGATCAGCAGGGGAATAACCCGAGATAAGCCCAGAAGGGTCGATATTGTTCACCGAATCATTCAACACATAGCCGTAGGTGTTGAGATTCGCAGACTCCCCGACCTACACGCGCTATGCCTCCGACGAAAAATATCGCTCTACCGCTTTACTCTTGTACAAATAAAATAGAATAAGCACTCCGACAAGCCCATTAATCCACAACCCCATCAAAAATCGCTCAAACTGGTCAAAAGTAGACGGCAGAAGCAAAGGCGATGCCGATACCAGAAGCCAACCAAGGACATACAAAAGCCGAGCGCTACGTACTCTTTTTACAAGCATAAGCGAGGAGAAAAATAGACGGCAGAGCATCCAGCAACGCCGACAAGCTCTAATAGGCTATTCGCATAACCATAGATGGAGCCGGAACCCTGGCCCAATAGAACTGACCCAACTACGATGATCGGCGAAAAAAGGCCTACCACTACCAAGAACTGCAAAAACCCGGGCATCTCCCGATACTGACCGGTCATCTCGACCCTTGCACTCCCCAACCAATAACTTCCACTCCAGCTGACCCTCCAACGCAGCAATTTCGGCATCCAAGGCATCCATGCCGGCATGCCATTGCTCCGCCAAAATGAGTCACTGTCAAACAGTGTGTGGGTATGTAGACGGCTAGGGACGAATCTAATCAAGACAACGGGATACGAGAGAGGCGCCATCAATGACACCGGTATATGTCCTCGTGGCTTCGCCTTCATTAAACCAAGCCTGTAATGGGCGCAAACAACGCTACTATAATCCCCAACTGTCCTAAAATTAAAAAATAACACCCAGAATTTTCCGACGTCCAATAACCTGATCAATCACGACACCCTTGTATGCAAGGCCAGCGGTAACGCAAACCAGTGCGAAGCCTGACAGTGATAACCACAAAGGAAACGCAGAAAGCGCCAGTATAGTGACTACATAAGTGGGCGAAAGTACCAAGCCTGCCACCCATGGCTTATGAAGCACACTCGGCCTAGTTATAACCGGGCACGCAGTACCCTTGCTCGAACTCCGCATCTGACCAGCCGTCCCCATCGTAATCACAATATAGCGTTTGACAAAACGCGGTGTTGGTAGGTTTTAATAAACCATACAAGAAGAAGCCAATTGGGTTTGCAATAATTCGTCCAGTCCTCGGATCTATCCTCGCAACCTTACCAGTTGCTTTCTCTACACCTTTACTGAGAACTCGGTTTGCAAGCTGCTCCGCAGGGGATCTTGGGGCGCGAACTCCTCCCGGCGGGACAGATATCGGATTACCGGTCCGAGGGATCCGCCCCGATTGGTCTATCGGACCTGGGCGATTGATAGGACCACCTATCACACCATTGGGTGCCAACCCCAATGGAGCGATAAAGTTAATTGTGCCTCCTTCAACATAGGCATATAGATTTAAACCCGCTCACCGAGCGGGTTTGGCTTAGGTCTTCTCAGATATCTATATTAGGGGATTTTCTGCTCTGGCCCCGGAGTCGTCGAAACCGGAAAACTCCTACTTGTGCCGTCACTACCGAAAAACGACACGCTTGAGGCCCTACACGCGAGTTCCGCTCCGACAGACGGCTCGATGTAAACCATTACGTCCCCGTGAAGCACGGCGACGGGAAGACGATCTAGCCCGAGCAGCCGACAGCATCGCGAAAAGTCTTCGCTAATAACATCCGTATCGAACAGCACGAAGTCCAAGATTACGTTCTGCATCCTCATGCCAGACAAATAAAATTCCTTAACTCCTTGAAAACGCAAAACTCCCTCTTCGACCCTCCCCTCGGAGCAGAGATCTATCGAGACAACCCCTCCGTCGCGGTCCACCTCGACGCTAACGATTTCCCAATCATGCAGATCGGGAAATATGACGGACTGACTTTTATCCATTTCTTGCTCTCTTACGCAGTCACTACCTCGGAATGGGTGATACCGGCACGCCGGGACCTCTAACCCCCCGATCCCAATTATGAGCGTGGGGCGAGCCTTGCCCATGGTCATGGCCATAGTCAATATCGACAGCAGGGGTTCCGTCCGGCCCATACAATCGATCTTGCTTGCCATGGGGATGTTCAACCCACCCACCAGGCGGACCATGAAAAGGGTTGCCGCGCTGGCTGTCGGATTGCGTATCACTACCGCCTGACGGACAACTACCCCCTTCCTGTCCGTTCGTATCGGCTTCGTTGAAGCTACAGACGCCCGCAAGAAGGCATGCAGCAACCATTGCACCGGGACCATGCCGCCGCGCCGCTGAAGCAATGCCATTGACGGCAGCTCGACCACCGATGATACGGATACCTACACCTATCACAACACCTTGAGCGGCGAGGCCGTGGGGATCGACGTAGTTGACCGGATCACCTTCAACATACCCATACAGGTTCACATCCCCACCGCTAAACCCTATCGGATCCTCCGCCGCGAAGCGCCCCAGGTTCGGCAGATAGTACCGCGCCCGATAGTAGTACAGCCCCTCGAGCTCGTACTCGCGGCCGGTGTAACGGAACGGATCATCGCTTGGATCAGGGGCGCGGGCTTCAGTCACGCCGTAGGGGCTGTAACCATACCGCGCGGTGACCGTACCGCCGGCATCGGTCAGCGCCATCACCGAGCGCTGGTGGTTGGCGTGGTAGTAGCGCGGACCCCGCAGGAAATCCTCGGTTGCCAATGGCTCGTCGATAAGCGGGCCGAAGGTGGTGCGACTCTGCACGCTGCCGTTGCCATCCAGCACCCCGACGCGGTCGAGCCCGTCGTAGACGAAGCGCTCGGTGGCGCCGTCGACGGTACGGCTCCAGCGGCGGCCGAGTGGGCCGTAGGTATAGCTTAGGGTGGCTGAAGGCGCTCCTTCGGGGGCCGGGTCCGCATCGCGCGCAACCGCGATAAGCTGGTCGTGCGCATTCCAGGTGTAGCGGGTGACGACGCCGCTCCCCTTATGCCGTTGCTCGGTTAGGTTGCCGTTGGCGTCGTAGCTATAGCTGTACTCGCCATCTTCCAGAAGGCGGTTATTGGCGTCGTACACGCCGCCGTGCTCTAGGCGATTACCGAGCGCGTCGTAGTCGTATGTGTAGGCGGTGTCGCCGTATAACGCTTCAACCAACCGGCCGGCGGCATCGTAGGCGTACTGCCAGTCGTGAGCGTCATCGCCTCGCCAGCGGGTCAGTCGCCCGGCGGCGTCGTGGCTGTAACGATAATCGGCGGTGAATGGGCCGTTATGGGCCAGTTGGGTGAGCTGACCGGCAGCATCGTAGTCGTAGTGGGTCGTCGCGCCGTTGGGCTGGGTTAGTCGCGTACGCCGGCCGAGGGCATCGTAGCTAACCTGGTAGTCGCCCAAGGCGTCGGTGATGCGGGTAACCAGCCCCCGGGCGTCGCGCGCATATTCGACCGTTTGATCGAGCGCGCTGAGCCGAACCCGCTCGCCTTCGGCGTTTCGGGCGATGGAGACGGTTTCGCCGTTAACGAGCTCTTCGCTCAAACGGCCGGCGGCGTCATAGCTGCGGTTGACGATACCCGTGGGATTCTCCGCTCGAATAAGCAGGCCGCGATCATCGTAGGCATAGTCGGTCCATTCGTCGCCGGCATCTTCTCGTATTAAGCGCCCGGCCACATCGTAGCTATAGGTGACCGCAATTCCGTTAAGCCGGGTAACGGTAACGAGGCGGTTGTCGTTCCGGTAGGCATACGTTTCTTGATTCTCATCGGGCCATACGCGGGCTATACGCCGCCCGTAGTCGTCGTAAACGAAGCGGGTTGTATTGCCGCCGGCATCGGTTAACGCCAGCCAACGACCGGCCGGGTCATACGCATAGCGCGTGGTAGACCCGAGCGGGTCGCGGGTTCGCACTACGCGACCCAAGGCATCGTACTCAAACCGCGTGGTTTCCCCGGCAGCGTTTTCGACTGCAACCAGGTTGCCAATGGCGTCATAGCTGAGCTGGGTCGTACGGCCTAAGGGGTCCGTGACCGTTAGGGGAAGGCCGATAGGGTTATACGTAAATTCGGTTTGCTCACCGTCTGCGTCGACGATGCGGATTAAATCGCCCTGCTCGCTCCATTCAAAACGTGTCACAGCACCCTGTGGGTCCTCTACCCGAATGGGGCTGCCGGCGGCATTGTAGTCAACTTTGGTCTCTCGGCCCGTTGGGCTAACGATGAGGTTGGGGTCGGGTAACTCCGTGTCATAAACGTAGCGCGTAACTGCGTCTAGAGGGTCCGCAATCTCGGTGATACGCCCTAAAGCATCGCGCACCATCTCCCAAGTTGCGCCGCTTGGGTCGGTTTCCGCAATAACATTGCCGTTTGCATCCCGCGCACTGCGGTGGCGTCGACCGGCAGGATCTATACGCTCGATGATGTCGCCATGCTCGTTATAATGAAAAACGTACTCGGCGCCTCGACGATCGGTTTTGCGGGTGGTGCGATCATTGGGGGCATAACGGTAATCCCACCGGTTTTCGCCTTCCGTGTAATCGCTAACACGACTGTTGTTATAGTTAACGGATGTCAGCACTACGCCTGCCTCGTCCGTTACCCGCGTAAGCTGGTAATACACCATGCTGTCGTGCTGCGGACTAAACGGGCTGTAGCTGTAACGGCGGGTGCCGCCTTCGGGGTTGGTGACAGCGACTAAGTTGCCGTCAAGGTCGTAATCGTACTGCCAGGTACGGCCGGTGTGGTCTTCAACCGTGCGAACGTGGCCACGACTTGTATAGGTAAGCTCCAACGCGCGGCCATGTTCATCGCTAATGGTAAGCAAACGGCCGTCGTCGGCGTAATCGTAGGCGAGTCGGTTGCCGTAGGCGTCCACCTCTTCGATGAGTCGCCCTAGGCTATAGGTTTCGTAGGCGCCGTCGGGATATATAAGCCGCAGCGCGCCGCCGTCCTGCGGAACGATGCGCCATTCCTGCCCTTGATGTTGAAAACTTACCTCGCCGATGGGTCGGCTGGTTTCGAAACGACGCCGTTCGCCGTTGGCTTGGCGCAGGATGTAAAAAAGCGCTTCGGCGTCGCCGTTATCACCGGACTCACGCACGACATAAAGCGCCTTATCGCAGCTCACACTCCAGCCATTTCCAAACAGCCCGCTGCGGGGATCGTGAGATTGATAGGTACGGGTCAGCTCCATGTGAGGTCGGCCAGGGAGCACAACATCGGTTTCGCGCCAAGTGAAGTGGCCAGTCGCTACGTAAACGGGAGAGCCTTGTTTGGAACAATCGCTCGGCCCTGTTTCGCAGTATCCGCCTTCGCAAGAGCCGGGGTCGCTATCTGGCCCCGGTTCTTGCCAATCCGTCGGATCGTGAGCTTGGTCCCAGGGGAAATGGTAAGCATGGGCAGGTAGAGAGAGTGCCGCGATAATTAATAGCACCCACAGATAAACTAAGCTGTACTGCTTAGGATTATATGACCACTTCCTTGTCATCATTTACTCCCCCCTTATCGCCTGCATCCGCTCTGACAGAGTCTCGAACTGGTTATCGAGATAGAGCAGACGAAACTTCCAACTTGGGTTGTCATCTAGCCAAGCTTCGATTGCTTGACTGTTCTGCCGTCCATAAGCTGCGTGCTCGCCGGCGCTGGTCCCGTACTCTGCGTAAACGGCGTCGATTGTGCGTCGGGTCCGGTTGTCTAGGCTCGTGTCTTCAACGCGTGTGGCCTGATTCGCCAGCAATTCTATCCGCCTCTCCATGCCGGCCAGGGTGAGCTCGCGCACCTCTACCTCCAGCTGCAGGAAGGTCTCCGGCGTCAGGCTGCCCCAGCCCAGTACTGGAGACAGCAGCAGTAATAGCGTAAGGAGTATCCGTTTTGTTGTAGTCATTGCCGGAGCCCTCAGTAGTAAATCCGTTGGAGGGTATACTCGGTTAGAGACCGCGAGCCGTTGGCATCCACTGCGGTCAGACCGATGCGATAGACCCCTGGCGCCACGAACTCACCCGCCTCTCCCTGCAAGTTCCAGTACAGGGTATTCGTTCCCTCCGAGAACCCACCGTAAATACGCTGGGCAACGACTTCCCCCGTAGTCGCGTCGCTTACCGTAAGCTCGACGCTAGCCGCTTGTGTTAAATCGAAATCCACGAGCAGTTCCGGCTCTGCACCAGGGCTGAAAACAGGCTGAGCCGTACGCAAACCGCTGACATGCGCACCGCTGCGTACGTAAATCGCGTTGTCCGGCAAGGTGAATGCGAAAATACCGAACAAGAATCGATCGCCTCCCGGGGGCGGATGAGTCGGCCGTCGCTGTCCGTGCCGTACCAAGTAATCGTGTGGGAGCCTCTGCCTAGCGGCTGGCGTTGCATGAAGGTCACGAGCCGGGTATTGACTCGGAAGCGGCCCATGAAGGCCGTTACTTCTGCGGCTTCGTTGAGAGTGAACGTAATCTCCAGCGGATTATCGCCAAACGGCTGAAAGCTGCTCGGGACCGAGCTGCGCGGCGGGTTAAACTCCCTGTTGCCGGTTGTTTGGCCGAGGTCATGACGGTGGACTTGATCGCCGGTTTCATAGAGCAAGATGGCATAGTAGGGCCCTTCGGGCACCGCCGCTCCTTGGTCGTCACGGCCGTCCCAAGCATCTTGGTACGCGCCGGCAGCTCGATGCGACCAGGGCACGAGGGTACGTACGACTTGGCCTTGGCTATTTTCAATGACCAAACTGGCACGCGCCGCCGCTCCAAGGGTAGTGCTAACCGTGGCGGTTTCCTCCAGAGCCAGATCAATGGTGTCGTCGGAAACCGAGAGGGCGGTTTCCATGCGGACGGTGATGGCCAATACGTCTTCCGCTTGTTGCCCGTCCGCTGTTGTAATACGTAGCCGGGGATAGAATATGCCGGGCGATTCGTAGGTGTATTCAACGGTTGCTAACTCGCCAACTGCCTCGAACGAGCCGTCCCCGTTGAAATCCCAGGCCCACTCCGTCACCGGCTCATCGGCGGGATGCGAAGCGGTGCCCGAGAAATTAACCGTAAGCGGGCCATCACCGGCGGAGGGAGTTGCCGTAGCTACGACATTGGGCGCTCCCACCGGTGCCGCTCTAACGTCGATAATAGGCGCGCCATACTCGGTGCTGGCTCCCAAAACGTCGGTTACCCGCAAACGCGGGCTATAACTTCCCACTTGATCATAAACATAACTAAAGTCGGTGTACGGCCCGCTGTAGTCGTAAACACCATCGCCGGTGTAATCCCACTCGTATAGCGCGATGCCTTCGTTGTCGGTTGCCTCGACGCGGAAATGAACGGTAAGCGGGATTTCGCCGTTAGACGGCTGGGCGATAGCCGATACGACCGGCGGGGCATTCTTCACCTCCACGGTTACGTAGCCGATGTGCATGTCGCCACGGCTATCCTCAGCGCGTAAGGCGGCCCGATACGTTCCAGGTGTTGTATAGGTGAAGTCTTGATGCCGTCCTATGACTTCCGTCCGGTCGAAGGTGCCATCGCCTTCGAAGTCCCAGGCGTACTCCTCAATAGCGGTATCCGTGTCGACATCCGGGAAGAAACGCACTTGTAGCGGTGCGTATCCCACTTCCGGCACCGCGCGTGGGCGAGCTCGTAGCGGCGTTAATGCTACGGCATAGTGAAACTCGGCTTGCGCACGATTACCGAGCAGGTCCGCGGCAACGATTGCTGACGTGAGTTCTCCCTCCGGCCATTGGTCGCCTTCCGGAGGCTGGAGGAGCAAATCGCCCTCCGTATAGCTCATCCAGTTAGCGCGCTCCACACCATTGACATAAACCTGTACTTGCTCAGGATTCACACCAATGCCGGCATCAACAATGGAATACCGCAACGGAGCCCGAAGGTCAGAGAGAGTCGTTCCCTCTGCAGGGGAAACCGCTTGAATCACAGGCGGCAGCGTGTCGACTGAGAAGGCAACGTCGAGGGCGCCCACGTTACCCGCAAGGTCCGCGACTTGCACGCGCAACTCGAGCTCACCTTCAGGCAACGGCCGATCTTGACTGGGACGCAGGACAATAAGGCCGCTGTCCGGCCTGCGTAACCAGGGCAGGAAATTGCGCAAAACTTCATAGAGATCGCTACCAACCAGCAGCTCATCTAAATGATTCCAGGGGCGACGGAGGTTGGTATAAACGAAATAGGTGTCGCTGGTGTAATCTTCGCCATTCACCAACAGTCGCCGCGACGAGCGGTCAATTCCGCTGCGACTAAGCCCTGTGCGGCCCACTTCTTCAACGGCAAAACGCACCTCAGCGCGCTGATCGCTAACGAAACTATTTGCTTCTGGCTCGATTAAAGAGATCTCGGGAGGGGTTCGATCAAATGTCGCTTCGGCGCTGACGGACAGCGTTATTAGAACCAATAGCAAGTAACGATACCTGCCCTTCTTGGCCGTAGGTTTATCGCTCCGCCCCGCCGCCCCGCATCGGTGTCGGTGTCGGTCACCCATGCTAACATCTCCCTTGTTTGCTTTATCCTTGCATTATGTGCCTGGGGCTGCTTCTACGGGCCGCGGAAGGTGCAGCGCTTTGCAGGAACGGCTACGCCCCATAGCGATTATTCAGGCACGATAAATGGCAGGTTTTTCACCCCTGCTTGCCCCATAAAACCGGCTACGTTAACGGTCATCACATGGTGCCCCGGCTCTAAGCCGCTTGGATGAAAGCGCCAGCTAAGTGGCACATAGCCGTTTTCTTCTTCCGACACAAACTCGTAATTAACGAAAAAAGCCACTTCGAATAGGGTTCGCTGTAAGAGCCAGCGATCCTCCTTCGGCACATCGACACGAACTACTGTCGGCCCCGTCAACACGGGGACACCTGATTCGTCATGTTCGAAATCGCCTATAAACCACGCCTCCACATGCGGGTTTCGGTCATAAGCTCTTGGAATGAAATAATTCGGGGATAAAGCCTCGCCATCCCGCACAAGTTCTAGCTCGGTAAAATCGACATCCCGCTCGGGCCATTCCATTTTCCGGCGGTAGGTTAAGTAATCGAGCTCCTCGTTGCCGGAAGTAATCACGACGTCGCGAGGCAAGGAGAAAGCGCCGACAACAATGTGTAAGCGCGGGTCGTCTAGAACACGGGCAACGCCATCTTTGTCAAAGCCACTCCACCGTTGAATACTCCTTCCCGCGAGCTTAGGCTCCCAGTCGGCCAGCGAGACGACCATTGCGCCACCACGAATACCCGCACGGATCAGCACGCGGGCATGGGTGGGCAGAACGTATTCGATATCGCCGCTAGGCGTCACGTTGCTCTGAAGGTTTCGCAATACAACGCCGCCACTCGTTTCTCGGGAGTCAATTCGCTGGCGTTCACCGTTGGTAAACTCGGCTTGCAAAGTAAGCACATAGGCCTCGTCCGGCACCAAGACGCCGTTCTTATCCTTGCCGTCCCAGTGCAGAGCGTGTTCACCGGCGCCGACTGTCTCCTCCGTGATCAAGGTACGAATACGCTCGCCGTCCGGAGTGTAAATACCTACCTCGACCTTAGCAGCGTCGGCTACTTTAAAGGGTATCGCCAATAACTCACCCCGAACTGGCGAGAATTCGCGGTTTTCAAGTTGCCCAAAGCCTAAAGCACCCGCGTAGGACGCCGGCATCAAAGCGTAGAGCAGTGCGAAACAGATAATTCGCCCACAGCCGAGTACCCCGCCTTTATTTTTCATCGCGCCACCTTGAGCGAACGTATATCGGACACACCCGGCGGCAATGCGATTTGTTGATCTATGCCGTTCGGCGACCAGCGTCTCACCTCCGTGCCTAGCGGCGAGCGACGAATAAAGTAAACATTCCCCTCTTTATCGACAGCGGGATTCGTGTCGGCGACATTCCCCTCAGTCAATTGTTGGTATTCCGCGCCATCAGCGGAAACGCGCCAAAGGTGGTACTGGCCTGCCTTGTTGGAGCTAAAGTAAATCCACCGCCCGTCTGGAGACGGTGTCGGCTCTTTTGCTATCGCGTTAACCCGCGTGACCTGCTCCGATCGGCCAGAGGCGAGATTTCGCCTCCAGATATCCTGAATTATTCGGCCGCAGTCCTTTACGCAAGCGACTTGAGCGTAGTACAGCAGATCACCCTGATGCGCTGGATCGAATTGGCTAGATCGCTGAGAAATTACCGGTGCAAAACCAGGATTGCCGTGGGAATTCAAAGCAACGATAGATGTTTCCTCGCTAGCGC
Organism: Alkalilimnicola ehrlichii; assembly: GCF_003399765.1. Taxonomy (GTDB): domain Bacteria; phylum Pseudomonadota; class Gammaproteobacteria; order Nitrococcales; family AK92; genus AK92. Next base: position 131,129 of record NZ_NFZV01000006.1, read on the forward strand.
CTCCTTTAAGCCTAACGAGGAAAATACGGTTGTCCTGTTCGCTGTACGCCGGCTGAGCGAAGGCATCGTCTTGCGATTCCAGAAGGAGTTGGCTGGTACCCGAATCAAGCGAAAGCCGCCATAAACGGCCCTGTATATCGAGATAAACAACTTCTGCTTGCGCCTGAGAATACGCGAAATCTGTGGGCTCTTCTGAAACGTCGCTAATTAAGGTCGGCTTCTGCTCGCCAGGACGCACTATCCATAAGGACCAGCGCTCCTCAGCATAGCCAAGAAACGCCGCCCCCGCCGGCCAAGTGGCCGCATGGGCCGCCGCCGACAAAAACACTATCGACAAGGCAACTGACAACGAGACTAAGCGCATCCCAACCCCTCAATCTTTTGATTTATTTTTAGCGTGAGGGAGCAGAAAAACAATAAGACATAAGCACTATTATCAATAATTTATAATTATTTAACACCTGTATATTGTGGGATATTTAGAAACGGGCACTATGCAACAATGCCAATGGTTTGCCAACGCGATGATAAGGGCGTTAAAACTTAGAAGCCCACCGATTAGTGGGCGTATTCCTAAATCATATCCGCTTCACTTTGGGCTCACGCTCCCACCAACGTAGCTGGCGACATTTTTGAACGAAACCGGCGACATCTGCGGCAGTTTTCAGCGTAACGCAGCCCTCATCCAGATCATTCGCTATTCCCGCCTTGTCCAGCAAAGGCTGGGCCGCCTCGTCGTAGGCGATAAACTTCAGATGGGCGAAGGCATCGGCCACAAAGTCGCGAGCAGTAGCCTCGCTGGCAAGCAGCTTGGCGCCGTCGCTTGATGGCAGTAAGACGACGGCGTCGAAGACAACGGAGGGCCCACCGTCAAGCTTCTCGTCAGCCTCCACCCATACCCCATCGCTGGCCGTCACACCGCCGACCTGGGGGGCGACTAAAATCATCTGGGCGCCTTCACGTTGAAGTTGTTGCTGTAGGGCGGCCAACACGTCGGCATCGGCGCCGTCGGTAACCAAGACGCCTACTTTTCGCCCTTTAAAGCTGCCGGGCCCGTTTTGATGATACTAAGCGCAGGCGACTCGGGTAGATCCATGCGGGTCGGTTTGGCGGCCTCGGCTGGCGGCGGCAGCTGCGTTAGGCGCAATCCCTTTGCCACCGCTTTAGCTAAGTCCTGGTCGACGTTCAGCAGGTGAGAGACGACACGAGCGCGGATCGCCTCCCGCTCTACCTTACTCAGCTCGAAGGTAAAGGCCGCGATAATATGGCGCTGCTCAATGTCGGTTTGGCTCTTGTAGAACTGTCGCGCTTGGCTGTAGTGATCGGCAAAGGTTTCCGATCGCACGCGTAGCTTTTGCCCCTGAACGTCGCTTGGATAGGTGGAAAAGCCTTTATCCGGCGACTCCCGCGGCCCTTCGCCCCAGGAGTTCGGCTCGTAGTTCGCCCGCCCCTTAGGATTGACGAAAGCCATATGGCCATCCTGCTGCAAGGTATGGAAAGGGCATTTCGGCGCGTTGATCGGTAAATGGGTAAAGTTTGGGCTGCCCAATCGCTTCAGTTGCGTGTCGAGATAGGAGAAATTGCGCCCCTGCAATAAAGGGTCGTCGGTGAAATCCACACCGGGGACGATGTTTTGCGTACAAAAAGCGACTTGCTCGGTTTCGGCAAAGAAGTTGTCCACCGTACGATCGAGCACCAACCGGCCGACGCGCCGGATGGGGACTAACTCTTCGGGAATGATTTTCGTGGCATCCAAAACATCGAAATCGAACGTGTCGGCAAAGTCCTCATCAAACAGCTGCAAACCAAGCTCCCATTCGGGGTAGTCTCCTGCTTGAATGGCATCCCACAAATCCCGTCGGTGGAAATCAGGATCGGCGCCGTTGATTTTCAACGCCTCGTTCCACACCACCGACTGCATGCCTAACTTGGGCTTCCAATGAAACTTAACGAACGTGGACTTACCTTCGGCATTAACAAGGCGGAAGGTGTGGACGGCAAAGCCTTCCATGAACCGGAAAGAACGCGGAATAGTCCGATCCGACATGATCCACAACGCCATGTTGATGCTCTCCGGCATCAGAGAGATGAAGTCCCAGAAATTGTCGTGCGCCGTCTGCGCCTGAGGAAAACCGCGGTCCGGTTCCTGCTTCGCAGCGTGGATGAGATCGGGAAATTTGATAGCGTCCTGAATGAAAAAGACGGGGATGTTATTGCCGACCAGATCCCAATTGCCCTGTTTGGTGTACAGCTTGACGGCAAAGCCGCGAACGTCTCGCGCCAAATCGGCGGAGCCTTTATTCCCTGCGACCGTTGAGAAACGCACGAATGCCGGCGTTTTCTCGCCTGGGCGCTGAAACAAGTCCGCCTTGGTGAATTCGGCTAAGGAGGCATAGTTTTCGAAGTAACCATGAGCCCCGAAACCGCGCGCATGAACGACTCGCTCGGGGATCCGCTCATGATCGAAGTGAAAAAGCTTTTCTCGAAAGTGGAAGTCTTCCAATACCGTTGGACCGCGGGCGCCGACCTTAAGAGAGTTTTGGTCGTCGCTAACCGGAATGCCTTGTTGCGTCGTGAGGGTGGGGGTTTTACCGCTTGCCGCCTGATGAGTCTCGCCACCTTGGCCGCGAACGACTTCCTCATCGGCAAAGCGTACGCGTTTTCCTTTGGAATCATTCGTCCGCATCACAGGCCTCCTTACCGTTACTCGCTACCGCTGCTCTCACACGGCTAGGCAGCAAGCTGTCAGCTCCGTATGAAGCGGTAGAAGAGACTAAGAAGGTGGGGACGAATAGCCGCCTTATCTATCGGCGCCAGCTATCTCGCAAAGATCAAAGGGGCCGTTGCGGTAAACGCCTCAAGAGGAGGCGCCAAGTATTGTTGGTCAGGAATGGTGCAGGACTTCGCTCCGCAAGCGAAGCCCTGCGGGAAGCTCATTTAAAATCCGGCCGCCATCATTCCACCGCCAATGCCCAAAAGCATCATAAACGCGAAAAAACCAGGTAAATCAGCAACAAGACGCCAAAAATGGTGAAATAGGTTTTCAACCGCGTCATAGCGAACATCGCTTCGCGGGCATCGTCTCGGTTATAGGCCCGATCCACCGCGCCGGCAGCCTGCATCAACATAACCCCCGCCCAGATCGGCACCCACGCAACCAATAAGCCGACAATAGTGATCGCGGTCAGCACGCCCGAAAGGATCATCATGACCCCAATCAGTTGCATCCAAAACTTCGCCCGGTAAATCGGCTCGATGACATCGCGCGCCACTGTTTGTTCTGTCGTGTTATTCATAATCTACCTGTTCAATCGTCTTTAACATCGCAGCCCCAAAGTCGAGGCTCCCCCAAGAAAGATCCACATTACCAGTAGTTGGTAAAAAATTGCAGGTCTAATGCCGTCAGGAGAGCGCTTGCGAGTGACTACCGGTGGGTGGTATTAAGACGGGTAAGACGAACCAGGGATGCTGTAATGCTATTATCGCTGAGATACCGATTTCTCTTCGTACATATTGCTAAAACCGGCGGCACTAGCGTTCGAACCGCACTCAGCCGGTACCGCTACAACGGGCGCTATGGGATGTTAGCGTTCGCCGCCGACAAACTCGATCAGCTTAGCGGTCACCGCATTGGCGCGAAGTTCCCGCGCCACGCGAAAGCTATTGCCGCCAAAGAAATGCTGCCGCGCGAGGTGTACGAACAGCTATTCAAGTTCGTCTTTGTTAGAAATCCGTGGGACCTTCAAGTTAGTTCTTTCCACCATATCCGTCGTGAACGGCCGCAGCTGATGGGGCCTTATCATGATGACTTCGAAGGCTTTTTGCGTTGGAAACTGGACCCCGAGCGACCGTATCAGTACCACATCGACACCTCGATAGAACGACAATCTGATTACATTGTCGATCTTGATGGCAATGTAATCGTTGATTTCATCGGCCGGTACGAAAGCCTTAATGAGGACTATCAATGGATCTGCCAGCGCATAGGCTTGGCTAACGATGAACCGCTACCACATAAACGCCAAGCCAAAGACAGGCAGAACGATTATCGTCGTTACTATAGCGATGCCACTGCAGAGCTAGTTGCGCAGCACTTTGCCCGGGATATCGAGCTATTTGGATACAGCTTTGACGGCGCAACATCACCTAAGCCGAGAATCGAAAGCACTAGGTACGTTGTTCTTCCTGCTGGCGACTAGCGCCCGGTACTAATAAAGGCGCTACCGAATCGTATAAGCCTCGAAGATATTTTTAAGCATGGCATGATCTCGGTGTATACCACGTATAAGTTGTGCTTTCAGTAAAGGCCTGCGTAATGTGTCCAGATCTATGATCCAAGGCTCTTCATTATATATAAGTACATTTTTGCCTTTGAGATCACGGTGAGCGTATCCTGCCGAATGTAAATAAGAGATACTTTGGGCCAAGCGAAGAGCTACCCTCTCTTTCGCAGCACGACCAATGCTTGGGTCTGCAAAGTACTCATCAGCAGCGATCCCTTCTGCATACTCAAACACAAGAATCGGGCATGGTGTTAACCAACCTTCTTTTGCCTCAATGCGCGCCAAAGGATACGGTGTTTTAATGCCGAGATTGAGGATCAGTTCTGCATTCCGCCAGCTACGGAGAGCTAAGCTGGGCCCTAGTACCCTCTTGAGCCTCGAAGACCAGTCAACAACGTTAAAACGTTTAATAATCACCGGCTCGCCTGCGACCTCTGCCTTGGCAACGGTTGATCGTGCATGAGTTTTAAAGAACTCAGAAGCCAAGCGGAACGGATCATCAGCATTTTTAGAGATTACTTCTTTGAATGCATCCCCGGCTTTCTCGTGCCAATAAATTTTCATTGAGTATCAATACCTAAGCGGGCGAGCAAGCCCTCAATAATATACTGAAGTAGAGCAATCCAGAAACCTACAGCTTCGCGGTCTGCCCCCCGAACTACGAAACATAACTATTGAGCGGTCGTTCTAAAGCATCATCGTAATGAGGAACGAATCAGTTCTAGAACCCTACCTAAGGCACCCCTACCCTCCTTCACAAAGGCACGTCCGCTCGCACCCATCTTCTCGCGTAAGGACGCGTCATCGAGCAGTGCGTTGACACGTTCCGCCAGACTCTCCGCGTTATCTACGCAATAAGCAGCGTTGGCCGCGATCAGTGCCTCTGTTACTTCCGTAGCATTAAAATAGTTTGGCCCAATCACTACCGGAACTGACAACACCGCTGCTTCCAGTGCATTATGCCCCCCTAAAGGCGCTAAGCTTCCGCCTATGAAAGCGAGATCTGCCGCAGCATAGAAAGTGGAAAGCTCACCTAAGGTGTCTCCAAGAAAAACATCAACGTCGGCAGCAACTTCTGACACAGCCTCAGTTCGACGCACTAGGCGGTAGCCGCGGTCAGCGCATAATTTCGCGACTTGATTAAAGCGCTCAGGATGACGAGGAACAAGGAGCAGAAGCAGATTCGGGAACCGCTCTCGAACCCGATCAAAAGCCTCAAAAATAGGCTCCTCCTCACCTTCGCGCGTACTGGCAGCAATCCAAATGGGCCTATTTCCCATAACGCGCCTAAGCGCACGGCCTGCTAAAACTTGCTCATCGGGATAGGGCTGGTCGTGTTTTAGATTCCCAACGGCATCGACCCGCACCTTGCCCCCTCCAAGCTGACGCAAACGCATCGCGTCGCCCTCTGATTGCGCGGCAATCGCTGTGAATGCCTCCAACATCGTCTTTGCAAAGCCGAGGACGCGCTGATAACGCTTCAGCGAACGTTCAGATAAGCGTCCATTGACCAAAAAAGAGGAACCCGTCGCCTACGCAACTGATAGAGAAGATTCGGCCATAACTCGACTTCCAAAATGACCCCGACCTCCGGCCGCATCCGGTTTAGGAAGCGGCGCACGGCACCAGGAACATCCAACGGCAAGTAGCTGTGAGAAACCTCCTCACCACATAGTTGGCCTAACCTTTCACGACCGGTGGGTGTGATCGTGGTGACATGTAAAGGTTTATCCGGATACTCTTCCCGTAACGCATGAATTAGAGGAATCGCCGCCTGAACCTCACCAACTGAGGCGGCATGCAACCATATACAACCGGAAGGTACCGTTCTGAAATCAAGCGCCAGACGCTGGCCCCACCCTGTTCTGTAAGCTGGCTCACGCAATCCACGGTAAGCTAGCCACGCCAGCACTATCGGCAAGCTAATATAAGCTAGCAGACTGTAAATAAAACGCACTTCACCTTCCAATCAGTAATCTGGGAAAACCGGCTTCTGCTAACGCATCCAAGTTTTGCATTACGTCGTTAACCTTTATGCGCTCCATAACTGACGGATCTCTCACTCTCTTCCCCCATGCAATCTCCTCTACCGTTTTTCCGAACGCCTCTCTCACTGCATCAGGATACCGATTAACAGTCCATTTCAAGCTTAGGTAAGGCCCTGTTCGGAACGGGTTCGAACTCGCGTACAAGCCAATAACGGGGGTGCCGACTGTATTAGCCATATGAGCAGGCCCTGAATCAGGCGAGATCAACACGTCAGCACGCTGCAACACGGCAAGCAGCTGCTTTAAAGAAGTGCCCCCAATCAAATTTAATGGCTTGGCGGTCATCAAGCGGCTTATTTCTTCCCCGTACCACTGCTCAAGTTCGCTCCCCCCACCAGTCAAAACCGTCTGCATGCCATAACGACGTGCAGCTTCGTCGGCTATGGTTGCATAAGACTCGGCAGGCCAGTTACGGAAGTTGTTTCGTCTTTCACTGCTGCAGGGGCTGATCACTAACACCCTCCCTCCGCCAATTCGCTCACGCACGAAGGCTTCGGCGTCGGACGGTATGGGGATATTCCAACTCAGCACCCGCTCGTGTAAACCTAACGCTTCCAAGAAAGCAAACATTGTCTCCTGCTGATGGACCCGTGGGTTTGATACAATGCGAGCATTGGTAAACAACCACTGAAAATCCTTGGCACGCGATTTATCGTAGCCCAAACGAATGTCTGCCGAGATAAGGCGAGAGAGAACACTAGCGCGCAGCGCTGCTTGCAGGTTAAGCAAAACATCAAAGCGACGGCCCGCAAGTCTGGATCGTAGTTCTGTGTACCCTTTCCATCCGTTCCGCTTGTCGAAAGTGATAAACTCTACTCCTGGTATATCACTAAGTAGTGACGCCTCAACACGGCCGATGACCCAGGTAATGGCCGTCTCAGGCCAATGTGCCTGCAGAGTTCGAACCAACGGAACAACGTGGCAAGTGTCCCCAATAGCGGACAAACGTAGGATACAGAGACGTTTTGGAAGCGTCGCCAACGATAATTTGCGATGCAGACTCATAAGACAATCCAACAAGGTCGAAACTACATTGTATACGACTCCGCTCTTTTACCGCAGGCCGGTGAGTGGTTGTTCGACCCCGTTGAGCTCAGAGAACGCGAATTACTGATTCGGGCAACCAGCGGCCGACGGAGCGCACATGTTTTCCGCTACGCAGGTAAACGCTTTGTATTACGCCATTATTGGCGGGGGGCACTATTGGGCGCCTCATTCGAGACAGCTACTTCTGGGTAGGGATTAACAAGTCGCGTCCCATGCAAGAATGGGCGCTCTTGAACCAATTGCACTCTGAAGGCTTTCCAGTACCTCAACCGGCAGCTGTTAACATCCGCCGTTTCGGCATGACCTATCGCGCCAATATCATCACCTTGGAGTTACCGAACACTGAAACACTCGCCGATCGCCTAATACAGGCTCCCCTAGCACCGGAGATCTGGCAGCGCATCGGGACTACAATCGGCAAATTTCATTTGGCTGGCGCATATCATGCAGATCTGAACGCACGCAACATACTCGTCGATGACTACAACCGAATTTACCTCATTGACTGGGACCGCGGGCGCCTTCGTTCGTCTCCGTCTGCTTGGCGCTGGAAAAACGTTAAACGGCTACAAAGGTCACTACGTAAGATTGCAAGCTTCTCGTATCTGAATTTTTCCTCTAACGATATAGACGCTTTCCTCGCCGGTTATAACAGCGGAAAGCGCTCCTGAGCTCCAACGATAGGCTGCCCATCATGGATACTGCTCGCCCAAAGATTGCGATCCTCATTTCCTTCTCCGGCGATGGAGGAGTTGAAAAAATGATCTGCAGTCTTGCCAGGGGATTCCTCGAGGCGGGAGTGGCGGTCGACATGCTATTAATTAAAGCTAAGGGCTCACATGTTGACGCTATACCACCAGGTGCGCGGGTTATTCGTCTTAACGCTGCCACATCGTTGGCCAGCTTGCCCAGTATCATTCGCTACTTTAGGAAAGAACGACCGACTGCATTGTTAGCCGCCAAGGACCGGGCGGGCCGGGTAGCTCTCTTGGCAAAGCGTATTGCGAGAACCGATACACCCGTAGCGATCCGACTCGGTATGGATCTTTCAGGCTCCATGGTCGGTAAAAGTCGGCTGCAAAAAATATTGCGCTACTGGCCTATCCGTAAGCTATACCCCAGGGCGGAAGCGATCATAGCCGTCTCCCAAGGAGTTGCGGAAGACATAAAAACAGTTGCCCACTTACCCAGCGAACGAGTACATGTACTCCCGAACCCGACCATTACTCCTGAAATGCTCGCGCTCGCAAAAGAATCAGTAGAAGACAACTGGTTCAATAATGCTAACCACCACAAACTGCTCGCGGTCGGAAGACTAACAAGGCAAAAAGGCTTCGACACACTGTTAGAAGCATTTGCATTAGTGCGGAGCACAAAGCCTTGTCGGCTACTTATTCTTGGCGAAGGTCCGGCGCGCCCACAGCTGGAAAAGCAGATCAACGACCTCAACCTAACGGACTCGGTTCGTTTAGGTGGATTCTCGAAGAATCCCTATGCGTACATGGCGCGCGCAGATTTATTCGTACTAGCCTCTCGCTTCGAAGGCTCCCCTAATGTTCTAAAAGAAGCCTTAGCACTTGGAACCCCCTGCGTGGCAACCGATTGCCCTAGCGGGCCAAGAGAGATTCTTCAAAACGGCCACTTCGGCCCGCTGGTTCCAATTAATGACCCTCAAGCGTTAGCAACCGCCATACAGGACTGTCTTTCGAATCCGATAGATCGATCCATTCTACCTACAGCGGTTTCAGACTATACAATGAAGGCTAGTAGCGACGCGTACCTAAACCTGCTACTACCGTCGCGCCTGCCAGGCTAACTACCTTTTCCCTGGAAGTATTTCAAAGATGCTGGTCTCTTACTCACATAATTTCTTGTTCATTCATATCGCAAAGACGGGCGGGACAAGCGTTCGCGCAGCGCTCCGCAAATATCGTGGCGCGCCACGCTATGCCGTCCCCTTGTTCCTGACTAGCATGTTTAGCCAGATGACGCGGCCACGACACAAGCTTGGCGTCAAGTTTCCACGGCACGCTAAGGCAATTGCGGCGAAGGAAATGCTACCTGCGCCAATCTTCAACGAGATGTTCAAGTTCGCGATAGTCCGTAACCCCTGGGATCTTCAGGTTAGCTCCTATCACCACATCCGCCGTGAAAAACCGGAAGTGCTCGAGGGAGTTAAGAGCTTCGAAGAATTTCTGCGCCTGAAATTCGATCCAGAACGTGATTACAACTATATGCTCGACATTTCGGCGGAACGCCAGTGGGAATATCTCGCCGACCTAAACGGCAATATCATTGTTGACTTCATTGGCCGTTATGAGCGGCTGCAAGATGATTTCGCTACCATCTGCGATCGGATAGGGATTCCAACACCGACGCTGCCACATGAGCGCAAAGCTAAGGACCGTTCGGTATACCGTGATTACTACACCGAAGCAACGGCAGCCATGGTGGCTGAACACTATCAGCGCGACATCGAACTCTTGAACTATTCCTTCTAAAGCATCGGCGGTTTTTCCGACGCATCAACTGGACCTACTTCAGCCGGCCCATGAAAAAGCATCTCCTAAACTTGCAATCTTTGCAGCCACATCTGGCCACAGCGGCGTCGATAGGATACTTCGCAATCTTGTGCCCGAATTTACGAAACGAGGCGTTCTGACAGATATACTCAAAGTGGAAGGGCACGGGCCACACTTTGACCAATTACCCGATGGCGCACGACTTGTTGAACTTGGATCTCGTCACTCCGGCACGAGCCTTATTCCTTTAATAAAGTACTTGCGCAAACATCGCCCCAACGCATTACTTTCGGATAAAGAACGAGTCAACCGAACTGCCCTATGGGCCTGTCGTCTGGCTAAGGTTAACACCCATCACGTGGTCCGTTTTGGCACCACGATGTCTATAAACCTTGCGCGTAAAAGCCGATGGGAACAACGAATGCAGACTTTCTCTTTACGCCGTTTTTACAAGCGGGCGAAGGCCATTATTGTCCCGTCTCATGGCGTTAAACATGACCTCGTGGAGCACTTCTCCCTTTCTCCAGACAATATTCATGTGATTCATAATCCTGTTCTGACGGCGGACTTTTTTCAACGGGCGCAGGAATCAATACATTGGCCCTGGGATAACGACGATAAAACGATCCCTGTAATTATTGGCGTCGGAGATCAATCACCACGCAAGGATTTTGCCACCTTAATGCGATCCTTTGCTCTCCTTAGACAGCAACGCCCTTGCCGATTATTGCTCGTGGGCGATGGTGAAGAACACGCCTACTTAAAGAGTTTGGCAGTTGAGCTACGCGTAAACGACGATGTAGCGTTTACTGGTTTTGTGGCGAATCCCTACCCCTTCATCAAGAAGGCCAATGTGCTAGCGCTAACGTCTAAGCATGAGGGCATGGGAATAGTCCTCGCGGAAGCCCTTGCACTCGGCGTTCAGGTTGTCTCGACCGACAGCCCGAGTGGACCACGAGAAGTTCTTCAAAATGGCCGAGCCGGCTTTCTGGCACCCGTAGCAGATGTCGGGGGTATAGCCACAAGTCTCACCACGGCTCTAGACAAACCTATTGATCCGGAAATTTTATATACCGCAGCAAGCCGCTATAGCGCCGAACATAGCGCCGAACACTATCTTCGGGTGTTAGGCCTGGAGTAAGCGTTCACCTCCCCTAGGCCAGCGGTTCTTCTGCCCGCAAGCAATCGAGCACAAACCTGATCGCCAATTCTATTTCGGTATTAACAAATGCATACAATAAGAACCTTCCTGACTATGCGCACTCCGTTTCACCGGCGGTATCCATCTCCCTCAGCAAATGTCGCACATGAAGTTGACAAACGAATTGCAGTGGATAGACAACAAGGCTTTATATATTTTCGAATTCCAAAGGCCGCCAACTCTACCATATGCGCCACCCTATACCCGAAATCAAACCGCAATTCCGTAGACAAGAGAACTGCCAAAAGATATTTTGCGCGTGGCCGCTCATTAACAGCCGATGAGATAAAGCACCTAGCCAGTCGATTCTTCCTATTCTCTTTCGTCAGAAACCCTTATACAAGAACTGCATCTGCCTACCTGGACAAGGTGAAGAGAAACACCAAAACACAAAATTTAATAAGGCAGCGCTTAAAACTGCCCGGCGAAGAGCCAGTTAGTTTTTTGACCTTTTTCCAATATTTGACAGCAGGAGGACTATATGATAACGCCCACTGGTACCCTCAGACAACGTTCATACCCTGCGGCACGAAGACCCTATCTTTTTTGGGTCGAGTGGAAAATATCAACGAAGATCTAGAATCAGTCTTAATGGCCATTAATAACAAGCGAAAGCCGGATCTCATCCTCCGAGCAGAACACCGCACAGGAGCTAACGATAGGCTACTGGACTTGTACTGTCACTCCAGCCTCAACCTCGTAAACACGATTTACGACGCTGATTTCGACAATTTAGGCTACAAGAAGGTCGACTCATTGGCCGGAATCAACCTCGATAGCTCGCCGTATAATATCGAGGCTTAGACCATGACAAAAGGGATCGCATCTAGCTTATCTTTGTTCTCTCTATACTTACTCAGCTTGACGGTTGTTCTTTCAACGGCAGCTGTAAATATTGCATTATTTACTATAGTATTTTCTGCAGTTTTGGCGTGGCCATCGATGTGGTACGATTTCAGGAGAAATAGCCTTTTTTGGCTAACATTGGCATTAACCCTGTATACCATTACTCATTCTTTGATCTCAGTTTATTATCACCCTTCTCTTGCAGAGAGCAGCAATCCTCACTGGAGTCACATCGCACGGGTAACGGGTATTCTTAGTTTGTTTATTGGGTGGTGGATAGCATACCACCGCCGGCATGTCCCATACTTATTGATGACACTCCTCGCAGGTTTAGCCATTGGACTTTTCGCAGGTATCGACTTATCTGCGTTATTAAACGGGAGTGCGGTACATCGAGGCACATGGGGCACCCCTACCAACGAGGTAGGTTACCTTAGCGCCGTTGGCTTTGTCGGCTGCTTTATCGGCATCACCCAAGTTATTCTCTTCGGCAGCAAAAGGCTAAGCACGCTCGCACTCATTATCGGGCTAACTGCTACTTTATTCTTTTTTACTGTACTGTTGGGTTCCGGAACTCGCGGCGCATGGCTTGCGGCAACGATCGTTCTAGTGAGTTATATAGCGCTTCTCTTTATTCGGCTCAATAAGCACCACCCCAGGCACACAAAGCGCTACGCTTTAGTAACTGTGTTCCTGATGACAGCATTAGTCCCAATTCTCTATGCGAGCAGTAGCTCTCTCGAAAACCGTTTAGACAGCACATGGAAAATTGCTAAGGGTGTTTCAGAGTTTGATGTAAAGGATATCAACGCCGCCGATCCTTCTTCAGGCGCTCGAATCATGATGTGGCAAGAAGGGATAAAAGCCATTGCTGATAGGCCTCTGAGAGGCTGGGGGCTAGGGGGCAAGCACCTCGTAGCTGAACAGGACGGAAGCAATCTTAAGAACCACCCACACTTTCATAACTTATACATAGAGATTGCTGTCGGGCTCGGGTTGCCAGGGTTTATTCTTTTTATCTTGGTATACGGTAAAACGATAGTCACTTTTATGAAAAAAGAAAAAACCAATTATGAAGATTTCACTCCAGCATTACTTTCCGCCACTCTAGCACTATCGCTACTAGTTATGTTTTTGAGCTTCGTGTTGGCCAAACCCCAGGAAGAACGTTCTTTATTCTGCTTATAGGCTACTTAATTTCCTTCCAATTTTTGGGGAGAAATTCATCACGACCAGAACCTGATCAGGATTGAGAGATGGAAAGACGAGCATTCCGGGTTAGAGAGAAGCAGGCGATTGAAATACCTAGATCATGGTTGTTGGGATGGAAAGAAGCATTAAGGTACCGAAAATATTTTTATGATATTGAGCGGTATTGTATGTTCGTAGGGTACCCAAGAAGCGGCCACAGTTTAGTCGGCTCCTTGCTGAATGCCCACCCGGAAGTTGTCATAGCGCATGAACTTAATGCCTTGCGCTATATACGGTATGGCTTTTCAAGGGAGCAGATATTTGGCCTACTCATAAGACGAGATCAAGAGTTCGGTGCGCTCGGCCGAGAATGGAGTGGTTATAGCTATACCGTTGAGGGACAGAGCCAAGGAAAATGGACCCGATTACGAGTGATAGGTGACAAAAGAGGTCGCGCCTCTACTAAACTACTTGGCGAGAATCCTGCGCTACTTGGCGTTCTTAAGAAACGAGTCGCCTTACCCGTTACTGTGATTCATCATATCCGCAACCCTTTTGACAACATTTCTACTATCGCTCGAAAAGGTCGGGTCTCATTAGAAGTTGCGGCGGAACGCTATTTCCGGTTTGTCAACTGGGCTACAGGAACTATTCAAGAGCAGAGTACGGCCGAAGTCATTAACAGCTACCATGAAGACTTTATCGGGTCCCCCCAAACAGAGTTGCGTAGGTTAATCTCAGCTCTCGGCGTATCTGTGACGCAAGAGTATCTAGACGCCTGCGCTAAAAAAGTCTTTCCACAAGCCCGGCTTAGCCGAAAAAAAGTCAAGTGGCCTTCTATCCTGACTCAAGAAATTGAAGACAGGATACAGCTTTATCCGCACCTCAAGCGATATAACTTTTACACGTAAGCAATCAAGAAGCGGGATAGAACACCATTCCGTAAATACCTAGTATAGCAAAGTCACTACCTTGCGACGTGCCAGACAGAGAACTGGCTTTACTGCAAAATCAATTTTACAGAAGGGGCGAAATGCGGCTCGCTATTTTTATACCAAGTTATGGAGATGGTGGCGTCGAGCGGATGCTCGTTAATATGGCGAGGGGACTTGCGGCGCGGGAGGTCGAGGTTGTATTCCTCACAGGAAGGCTTGATGGCCCGCATCTCAATATGTTGCCGAAAAACGTTAAAACCATTCATTTCCCGAAAGTTAGCCGTCTAGCTCAGGTACATCGTTTGCGGGATATTCTACAGAGTGCGCCGGTAGATTGGTTGCTTGCAGCTAAGCTCGATGACGCGCGAGTAGCAATGGAGACAAAACGCTTACTTGGAGGTTGGCCGCGGGTATTACTTCGGCCGGGTACGGCTGTGACAGAACGGCTAGCGGGACGCGTGTGGTGGAAGAAGTGGCGAAAGCTTAGGCAGCTCCGGAAGATTTACGGACAGGCCGACCTGATCGTCGCGAACTCTGAAGGTGTGCGACAGGATATAGCGAGGGCGACTAATTTGCCTGTGAGGGCTCTTGAGCTTGTCAGGAATCCCGTCTTAGTTCCGGAGTTTTATAAACTCGCGGACGAGCCTGAACCTCATCCATGGTTTGCTGACGGTCAACCTCCCGTCATACTGGGGGCAGGCGGACTAAGGCAGCAGAAGGGCTTTGACACTTTAATACAAGCGTTTGGCATTGTGAAGAGTAAGCGCGAGTGCCGCCTTATGATTCTGGGAGAAGGCCATCAGAGACGAAGGCTAAGTGAGCAGGCACGCGCGCTAGGTATCGACAACGATTTCGCATTACCCGGCTTTACCAGTAACCCATACCCGTATATGCGCCACGCACGAGTATTTGTACTTTCCTCACGCTGGGAAGGATCTCCAAACGTACTGACAGAAGCACTAGCGCTCGGCACGCCAGTAGTCTCCACAAACTGCCGCAGCGGTCCTAGCGAAATACTGCAGGATGGTAAAATAGCACCTCTCGTTCCCGTTGACGATGCCGAAGCACTCGCCGATGCAATCGGCCAAACTCTGGACAGCCCGCCAAGCCCGGATGAGCTACGATCGGCGGCAAAGGACTATTCCATGGAAGCAAACGCGTTGCTTATAGCGCGTTACTCCATCGACACATGAGGTAGGACGAGTAAGGCATGCACATCGCTAGCAAAGTTAAAGTAAGAAACGAGCATAACCAGCGACAGAGATTATTTCTGCTAGGCTGCTCTCGGTCTGGCACGTCGCTGATTCAGCATCGTTTAGCTAATCACTCGTTGATCTACTCACTCCCTGAAACAGATTTTTTCGGTCGTTTGATGGGGAATGCTATGTGGCGATGGGTTGCAACGCATGGGTGGGTACGTCGTAGATCTGCAACTCGCGCATTAGAAAAGCTTGGCACCGTCGCTGGCGGAACCCCGCAGCATATCGGCACGGACCGTCATTTTGTTGCTACTAAAGAATGTGTTGCGGCTTTTATAGAGACGCTTGAACAAGCAACGAGTACAACTGAAAAACGGATTTGGTTGGAGAAGACCCCGAAACACTATCGCTATATTGAGCAAATAGAAAAATATATACCGAGCTCTTCCTTCATCCATGTAGTCCGCGATGGTAAAGCCGTAGTCGCGTCGATACAGTCTCGTGCTAGAAAATTTTCCGACGAGTTTGGCCACCAGAGCAATCCGCGCTACGCCGTTAAATTATGGAACCGCGCAGTACAGGTCGCACTCAAGCGAGTAGGCATGCAAACTGATATTGCGGTTTTCTATGAGGAGTTTGCCACTGAACCAAAGCAGGCATTACAAAACTTGTGCCATTGGATCGGCGTGGAATATGAACCAGCTATGTTGAGTGTCAACGAAAAAACTTCCGGTATACGAACTAGCAATGAGCAGTGGAAAGATGGTGTGACCCGAGACATAAAAATCGCTCCGTCGCAGTTTACTGAATTGTTCTCGAAAAGGGAGCAACGAAGAATATCCAAGGCACTCGACTACCATTCCTATGAAAAACTACGGCGCGCAGTATGCGCTGCGGAGAAAACCTGAGGTAGACAAAAGCACCGCACACCTCCCATCGCCAAAATACATAAACGAAACTCAGCGATGGGAGGCACCATTTTAGCTTCTACGTACGTAGAACCCATATCAGTGCGGGTAGGAACGGCCTTCCTCCGGCTCAAGACAGAGTATCTTCATGATATTTCATACGCTAGATATCACGTGACAGATAGCAAAAGTCATTATCTCTTCCTTACCGCACCGACTGCCGCCGCCCACGGCGGGCAACTTCCAGATCGCCCGGCTTGGCGTCTTTAAGCACATAGACCGCACCACAATACGGGCATTTTTCTTCGCCCGTTTCGTGGATAGGTAGGTACACCTTAGGGTGCGAATTCCACTGGTACATACCCGGCATGGGGCAGGACAGCGGCAGGTCGGCCGCCGTTACCTCATAGCGGTTCTCGGCGTTGGGCTGGATAAGGTCGTTACGATCGTGAGTTTGTGGATCGGGCACGGCTCTTTCCTCTAACGGTTAGACGTAGGTCAGCCATTCGGGATGCGTTTCACGACGGCCTTCGACTTGATCGAAGTACATCTTTTGCAAGCGCTCGGTAATCGGGCCACGGGTACCGCTGCCGATCGCGCGATCGTCCAGTTCGCGAATCGGCGTAACTTCTGCGGCAGTGCCGGTAAAGAAGGCCTCGTCACAGACATAGACTTCGTCACGCGTGATGCGTTTCTCCCGGACTTCCAGACCGATCTCCCGCGCCAGCTCAATTACGGTATCGCGGGTAATGCCCTCCAGCGCGGAGGTCAGCTCCGGCGTGTACAATACGCCATTCCGGACCATAAAGAAGTTCTCGCCCGACCCCTCTGCGACGAATCCGTCCACGTCAAGCAGTAACGCTTCGTCGTAGCCGGCTTTGGTGACTTCTTTCAGAGCCATCATGGAATTCATGTAATTGCCGTTGGCTTTGGCGCGACACATGGTGATGTTAATGTGGTGCCGTACGAACGACGAGGTTTTCACCCGAATACCGCGTTCGATGCTCTCGGCGCCCAAATAAGCGCCCCAGTGCCACGCAGCAATCATGGTGTGCACATTGAGGTTATCCGCGTGCAAACCCATGCCTTCGGAGCCGTAGAAGAACATCGGCCGAATATAAGCGCTTTCCAACTTATTCTCGCGGATGGTATCGAGAATGGCTTGGTCGATTTCCTCTGCGGTGTAGGGAGCGTCCATATCGAGGATCTTTGCAGACCCGAGCAAACGCTTGGAGTGTTCACGCAGACGGAACACGGCCAGTCCATTAGCGGTCGGATACGCGCGGATGCCCTCGAATACGCCCATACCATAATGCAATGTGTGCGTGAGCACATGAACCTGGGCCTCGCGCCAGGGCACGAACTTGCCGTCAATCCAAATGACGCCGTCGCGATCAGCCATACTCATGGAGGGCTCTCCTCGATCAAATTGACGCTATTTCTACTGCACCGACCGTACAATCACGGTAGCCGTGTCGTTTCGCAAAGACCGCTTACCGCTAGGCTTCCATCAGGCGCTGCCATAAAGCCGCGACCGATTGCCGCAGCTCGGCAAAAGCGGAAGTATCCGCCATCGCCCGTTGCTCCTGCAACGTGAGTTTATGCACGTAGCTGCGATAAGCTCGGTAGGCATCCGCCAACAACTCGGCCTCTTCGGCACTCAACCAGCCGGTCTGGCTCAATTCGTCCAGTAGACGAATGTTGTCGGTATACTGGAGCAGACCGGAATGACGTCCGGCCTTCGCCAGGACGCCATATTGCACCATAAATTCTATATCAGCGATACCGCCTCTATCCTGCTTGACGTCAAACTGATCGGATTTTTTGGCTCCCAATTGCTCTCGCATGCGTTCTCGCATGTGTCGGACGTCTTCTCGAAGCGCCTCTTCGTCCCGGCTTCGGGTCAGTATTTCCCGCCGCACGCGATCAAACGCATCTCTTAGCTTCACGTCCCCTGCCACCACACGGGCTCGGGTTAATGCCTGATGCTCCCACGTCCAAGCTTGGTTACGCTGATAATCGGCGAACGCATCGACCGATGTCGTTAACAAACCGGATTTACCGCTGGGCCGTAAGCGCGTATCGACTTCATAGAGCACGCCGCCGGGTGTCGGCGTGTTGAGAATATGGATGACGCGCTGTGCCAGGCGAGCAAAGAACACTTGATTATCGACCGGCCGCTCGCCGTCAGTCGCCTGCTCTTCGCCGGCGCTATCATGCAAAACACCAGGTCAAGATCGGACCCATAGCCGAGTTCGATCCCGCCGAGCTTGCCGTAGGCAACAACGGCAAAGCCGGGCTCGCGACCGATGCCATTCTCAATGCACCAGGGCTTGCCGTAACGCGCCGTAATCTGGCGATAAGCGGTAATAAGCACCGCCTCCAGCGTCACTTCCGCGATTTCGGTTAAGTAATCGCTAACCACCATCAGCGGCACGGCGCCACTGATATCGGCCGCCGCGACACGCAGATAGTTGGTCTGCTTAAACTGGCGCAAGACTTCCATCTGCTGTTCAAGGTCTTCGTCGCTAAGCCCCTCCAGCCGGGATTCCGCATCGGCCACCAGCTCTTCGCGCCGCAACGGGGCATACAAGGTACGCGGGTCCAATAGCTCATCGAGCAACAAAGGGTGTTTTGCTAAATAGCGGGCAATCCACGGACTGCTGCCACACAAGCGCACCAGCTGCGACAACGCCATTGGGTGCTCGACCAGGAGGGAAAGATAAGCGGTCCGCCGGCCGATAGCGTCAATCACTAGCAACAGGCGGTTGATTGTTTCGTCAGGGTCGTCGGTTCCGGCAGCTGCCGCGATGAGTAACGGCATCAAGCGGTCCAAACGGCGGCGGCCGGTCGCGCTCAAGCTGCGAGTGCTGACACCGTCGCGCAAGGCGGCGATCCGTCGATAAACACCGGCCGTATCGTTAAAGCCTGCCTCCGTCAGGAGCTCTTCCGCCTCCGGAGCGCTCAGTTCGGACACCCAAACCGCCGCCAACTCGTCTTCCGCTGGCTCGCTATCGCCAGCCTCTGCTTGCGGTGCCACAAACACCTGATCGAAATGCCCCTGCACACGGTGCCGATGGACTTCCAGACCTTCTCTAAAGCTATCCCAACACGGATAGTTCATGGCCAGTGCAAGGCGCTCCTGCTCCACCTGTTCTTCAGGCAGGGAGTGTGTCTGACGGTCATGGGCGGCTTGCAGCCGGTTCTCGCATGCCGTAAAAAGACATAAGCCTCGGTCAACTCATCCGCGGCGTAATCGGGCAGCTGCCCCTCTTCGCGTAGATGCGCCAGGACCGGCAAAATTTGTCGCTCCTGTAAACGGGTATCGCGCCCGCCCCGAATTAACTGAAAGGCCTGTCCGATAAATTCGATCTCGCGGATCCCGCCACGCCCAAGCTTGATGTTGTTCTCCATGCCACGGCGGCTGACTTCCCGCATGATCATCGTTTTTAACTCGCGTAGTGAGTCAAGCGCCCCGTAATCGAGGTAACGGCGAAAGACGAAAGGGCGCAAGCGTGCTAATAGCTCGCGCCCTCGGTCATAGTCGCCGCCGACTATGCGGGCTTTGATCATTGCGTAGCGCTCCCACTCACGCCCTTGATTTTGGTAATAATTCTCGAACGCATCGAAGCTCATCACCAAGGGGCCGCTATCGCCATACGGCCGCAAACGCATATCGACACGAAACACTTGCCCTTCCGCCGTATGCGCATCCAAAGCATTAATTAATTTACGGCCAAGTGCGGTGAAAAACTCATCGGTGCTACGGCTGCGGGCGCCGTCAGTCTCGCCGATCTCCGGGTAGGCGAAGATTAAGTCGATGTCGGAAGAATAATTCAGCTCGCAACCGCCCAGCTTGCCCATGCCGATCACGGCCATGTGCTGAGCGCCACCCTCGGCATCGCGCGGCGTGCCCCATAAATCGCACTGCCATTGGTAAAGACAGCGCAGCGCCTCGTCAATGCAAACTTCGGCCAACTCGGATAAATCCCGCAGGGTTTCGTTCAACTCTGCCCAGCCGGCAATGTCTCGCCACCCGATACGCACCATTTCGCGCCGCCGAAAACGCCGCAAGCGTGCACCAAGATCGTCGGCGTCGACAACGCCGTCCAAACGCAACCGTAAGCGCTCCCGCATACCGCTCTGGGTATAGGCGGCGGCTAGATCGCCGCTGTCCGCCAGGTCAGTCAACACCCCCTTATCGCGCAAACAACTGCGCGCAATGAACTCGCTGCACGCCCACACGCGCACCACGCTGTTCAGCACTGCCGGCAAAGCAGGAAACTCATTGTTATCCAGATACTGACCCAACCATCCCCGAGTCTGTTCGCGCAACGGTTCCGGAAGGCGTGTAAGGGCGGCGTCGAATTCGTGCATAACAATCCCCTGAGTTAGGAGGAAACAGATTAAGAGGCTACGGGAGCGGGTACAACCTGAAGCACTTGAAAAACGAGCTAAAGCCGTTACAAGCTGAACTTGTTTTGGTAAAACCATCTAAGGAAACAGAGCGATCGCCTCACTCCACAGCGAGCGCGAACGCTTGCTGGAGTAAATCGCCATTGGCAGCGCCCCTCTCACCCGATTAACGAAGGGTTAAGGCGTTGCTCCAGATTTCCTAATCCTAAAAGGCTAAGGGCCATATGCCATAACGAGGATACGATCGTGCACCGTCCCAAGGATCGAATTTGGCAACGGCGAATGACACGCCGCGACTTTCTCTGGTTAGCCGGCATGAGTTCCGCCGGCCTTGCAGCTAGCGGCTCTCTGGTTGGCTGCGCGACGGACCCTGTCACCGGACAACCGCGACTGATGCTGATGTCCGAGGAGGAAGAGGTCGCAATCGACCGCGAACACGCTCCCCACCAGTTCTCCAATGACTACGGAGTTGTTCAGGACGCGCGGCTTAACGCCTATTTGACCGAGGTCGGCCAAAGCATCGCGGCGGTCTCCCACCGACCCCACATGCCGTATTCCTATCAAGCGGTCAACGCGAACTATGTGAATGCCTATACCTTTCCCGGCGGCACCATGGCCTGCACGCGGGGCATTTTGGTCGACATGGACGACGAAGCGGAGCTTGCCGCTCTGCTCGGCCATGAAACCGGGCATGTAACGGCCCGCCATACGGCGCGCCGACAGACGCAGCAACTCTTAACCGCCATTGCCATCGGCGGCGTGACCATTGCCGCCGGCCAATCCGATCGGCTATCCGGCTACAGCGGCGCCATTTACGCCGTCGGCGCATTGAGCGCCGGTGCCTTACTTGCTAGCTACAGCCGTTCGAACGAGCGTGAAGCCGACGCGCTAGGCTTAGATTATATGGTCGAAGCCGGCCACGATCCGGAGGGTATGGTCGACCTAATGGCCATGCTGCAAAACCTATCGAGCCGCGACCCAAACGCGTTGGAATTGATGTTCTCGACTCACCCCATGAGCAGCGAGCGTTTCAATACGGCAAAGCGGCAGGCGCGCAACCATCCGTCCTACGACCGCACCCAAGGGCGGGAGCGCTATATGGACAACACCGCCAACTTACGGCGCATCCGTCCCACCATCAAAACTTTGCAAGCCGGCGAAGCGGACATGGCACGCGAACGCTATAGCGATGCCGAAACCAAGTTCGCCCAAGCGTTAAAGCAGGTTCCTGATGACTATTGCGGCCTACTGTTGATGGCACAATGCCAAACCGCTCAAGGCAAGCACAGAGAAGCCGACAAGTATCTTGCCGAGGCAAAAGCCGCCTATCCAGGCGAGGCAAAAGCTCTGCATTTAAGCGGTGTTAATCATTTAGCGCTGAACCGGCCGGAGGCAGCGTTAGCAGACTTCGAGGCTTACGAACGAAACCTGCCCGGCAATCCGAACACCCTGTTTCTCAAGGGCGTCGCCAACGAGAACATGCAAAACCGCCGCGCAGCGAGCGAGCATTATCGACGCTACGTACAACTCGCCGGCGACACCGAGCAGGCTCGCTACGCTGCCCAACGGCTACAGGCCTGGGAAAGCTAAGAGCACAGTCAAAATGACATAAAAAACCCCGCCGAAGCGGGGTTTTTGTTCGATACGGCTAGCCGGCGATTACATCATACCGCCCATGCCACCCATACCGCCCATGCCGCCCATATCCGGCATGCCTTCCTTCTCGTCCTTCGGCTGCTCAGCCACCATCGCCTCGGTGGTGATCATCAGCGCAGAGACGGAAGCAGCGTTCTGCAGAGCGGAGCGGGTGACTTTGGTCGGGTCCAGGATACCCATTTCGACCATGTCGCCGTACTCGCCGGTCTGCGCGTTATAGCCGTAGTTGCCCTTGCCGTCGCGCACGGCATTAACAACCACCGAGGGCTCGCCACCCGCGTTAGCGACGATCTGGCGCAGCGGCTCTTCGATTGCGCGACGAATCAGGGCGATACCCATATCCTGATCGTGGTTGTCGCCTTTGAGGCCATCGAGCGCACCTTGCGAACGCAGCAGCGCGGTGCCACCACCCGGAACGATGCCTTCTTCTACGGCAGCGCGAGTAGCATGCAGCGCGTCTTCGACGCGAGCTTTCTTCTCTTTCATCTCGATTTCGGTGGCCGCACCGACTTTGATCAGAGCCACACCGCCGGCAGCTTGGCAACCCGTTCCTGCAGTTTCTCTTTATCGTAGTCGGAGGTCGCTTCTTCGATCTGCGCACGGATCTGGTCGACCCGACCCATGATGTCTTCCTTGCGACCGGAACCATCGACGATGGTGGTGTTTTCCTTGGTAACCTGCACTTTCTTGGCCTGACCAAGATCGTCCAGGGTAGCTTTTTCCAAGGACAGACCCACTTCCTCGGCAATAACGGTGCCGCCGGTCAGGACCGCGATGTCCTGCAGCATAGCCTTGCGACGGTCGCCAAAGCCCGGTGCCTTAACGGCAGCAACCTTCACGATGCCGCGAATGCTGTTAACAACCAAGGTAGCCAGCGCTTCGCCTTCCACGTCCTCGGCCACGATCAGCAGCGGACGGTTGGACTTGGCAACGGCTTCCAACAGCGGCAGCAGCTCGCGAATGTTGGAGATCTTTTTGTCGAACAGCAGGATGTACGGGTCTTCCAGCTCGGCACTCATGCTCTGCTGGTTGTTGATGAAGTACGGGGAGAGATAGCCGCGATCGAACTGCATACCTTCGACTACGTCCAGCTCGTTCTCCAGACCCGAGCCTTCTTCAACCGTGATAACGCCTTCTTTACCGACTTTCTTCATCGCTTCGGCGATGATTTCGCCAACCGAGCTGTCGGAGTTAGCGGAGATGGTGCCGACCTGAGCGATTGCCTTGTCGTTATCGCAGGGCTTGGACAAGTCGCGCAGCGCGTTGGTGCAGGCAATAACCGCTTTGTCGATACCGCGCTTGAGGTCCATCGGGTTCATACCCGCAGCCACGGCCTTCATGCCTTCGCGCAGGATCGCTTGCGCCAGTACGGTTGCGGTGGTGGTGCCGTCGCCGGCGGTATCGGAAGTCTGGGAAGCGACTTCCTTCAGCATCTGCGCGCCCATGTTCTCGAACTTATCGGACAGTTCGATTTCCTTAGCAACGGAAACGCCGTCTTTAGTCACGGTCGGGGAACCGAAGCTCTTCTCCAGCACCACATTGCGGCCGCGCGGGCCAAGGGTCACTTTAACGGCATTGGCGAGCGTGTTAACGCCGGCAATCATGCGGCTCCGGGCGTCATCGCTAAAACGTACGTCTTTAGCAGCCATTATTCTTTCCTCTCAAACTGTTTTGGATCCGTTGAGCTTGACGACAGGTCGAGGCCTTAACCTTCGATGACGGCCATGATGTCGTCCTCGCGCATAACGAGGAGTTCTTCACCGTCAACCTTGACTTCGGTGCCGGCATATTTGCCGAACAGCACCTTGTCGCCCACTTTGAGATCCAGGGCCCGAACCTCGCCGTTGTCCAGGAGCTTGCCGTTACCGACAGCCTTCACTTCACCCCGGATCGGCTTTTCGGTAGCGGTATCGGGGATTACGATACCGCCGGGAGTCGTACGCTCTTCTTCCATGCGCTTGATGATCACGCGATCATGCAATGGACGAATGTTCATCAGACCTGTTCTCCCTACGAATTAGGTTGCAGTGGTTGTTGTGGGTCTCGCCAACAAGGTTGTTGTTAGCACTCGCCCCATGTGAGTGCTAATGATAGTCATGACGTTGACAGAGTCAAGCATCAAGCGCAAGACAATCCGGAAGCCGAGTGAGTTCGGTGTGGCCGCAAGTGGTACAATTCAACCGCCCCGGGCGATCACTAGTCTTTTCGCCCCTGTCGCCGAGCCGAAACATTACCGACACAGTATTGGCGAGGCGCAGGGAGGGTTTAACTGCGCAACCAGGGCCAATCGCATCCACCTACGCGCTTAGAGGAGGGTTCCATGGATTCCGAGCATTTAATCGTACTCTGCACATGCCCCGATCGCGCGACGGCCGAGGAAATTGCCAACACGTTGGTGGAATACGGCCATGCCGCTTGCGTTAACATTATCCCCGGCATCGTGTCCGTCTACGAATGGCAAGGCCAAGTCGAGCACGGCGAGGAACTACAACTGCTAGCGAAGACGACGAAACAGGCCTACCGCAAAGTGGAAGAGACTATCCAACGACTACATCCTTATGAACTTCCGGAGATCGTCGCGGTCCCTTTAGTTAAGGGGCTCAACGACTATCTGACCTGGATAAGCATTCAAACGAGCAAACACCGGCAAGCTCATGATTAATTTTCTTCAGCGGGCCTGGCTGCCCGGGCTTTTGCTAGCGCTCGCCATCGCGTTCGTCAGCGCACCAGCGCAGGCCAACTCGGGCGGCATCTTCGGCTTCTTTAGCGGCGGGAATAGCAACGAACCCTTACCCGCCGAACAGGCGTTTCCGTTTAGCGCCGAGCGCGCCGGAGCGCAAACGATCGTTGCCCGCTGGGACACCAAAGACGGCTATTACCTTTACCGGGACAAGCTCGACTTCAGCCTAAAAGGCACCGACGCCGAAATCGTAGAGATCGAACTCTCACCCGGCGAACTCAAGGACGACCCCTACTTCGGCGAACAGAAAGTCCTGTTCGGCACCGCGGAAGCCCGGCTGACACTAAGCGAGCCGGTAAGCGGCGATTTCACATTGACAGCCTATTATCAAGGCTGCGCACAGGCCGGGCTATGCTACCCGCCGCTATCCATTGACTACCCGTTCGGCTCGGCTCCCCCTGAAGCGCCAACACCGACCGTGAACCCGGCGCCGACGGACGCTGGCGCGATACCGCCCCCAAATGACACAGACCGACTCGCCGGCTTGCTGGAAGGCGGCAATCTCGCCCTTATCCTGGGGGCGTTTTTCGTTGCCGGCCTATTACTAGCCTTCACCGCCTGCCTCTATCCTATGATCCCGATCCTGTCGGGGCTTATAGCCGGCGATCGAGGCGAGAAATCAAGCAAACGCGCCTTCTTATTGTCTTTCGTTTACGTACAAGCAACGGCCGTCACCTACGCGATAGCCGGCGCCCTGGCGGGCCTGTCCGGCCAGGCCATTCAAGCCGATATGCAAAGCCCCTGGATTTTGGGCAGCTTTGCCGCCGTATTCGTGCTGCTCGCACTGTCTATGTTCGGGCTCTACGACCTCCAGCTTCCCGCGAGCTGGCAGACCCGACTCAACCAATTGTCCAACAAGCAGCGCGGCGGCAACCTGATAGGCGTAGCCATCATGGGCATGCTCTCGGCCCTGATCGTCGGCGCCTGTTCCGGCCCGGCCTTAATTGCGGCGTTGGTCTTTATCAGTAATACCGGAGATGCTTGGCTCGGCGGGCTGGCGCTCTACGTCATGGCCAACGGGATGGGCATCCCTTTATTAATTATCGGCACGGCGGCCGGCAAATGGCTCCCCCGCTCCGGCCCATGGATGGTCACCGTCAAGAAAATCTTCGGGGTCGGCTTTCTCGCCGTCGCCCTGTGGATGATAGAACGCATACTTCCAGGATCAGTCGGTTTAGCGCTCTGGGGCGCTCTCCTACTCGGCTGCGCGGTTTATCTTGGCGCTTTCGACTCGTTGACGGCCGAAGCCGACGGCACCCAACGGTTGCGGAAATTCGGCGGCCTACTGCTCTTCCTGTGGGGCAGTTTGGTCCTAATTGGAGCAGCCGCGGGCAATCGCGATTTCTGGCAGCGCTACACGGGGTCGGCTTTGCGCCGGCAGGCGCGCAGCAGGAGCTACGCTTTCAGCCGGTTAAAACCGTGAACGATTTAGGGCGTGCAATAAGCGCTGCGCAGCAAAGCGGGCGACCGGTGATGTTGGACGTTTACGCTGACTGGTGCGTGTATTGCGTACAACTTGAGCAGCGCACATTCACCGACCCCGAAGTACAGCGCACTCTAGCCGATGCTGTACTGCTCAAAGCCGATGTCACCGCCATGGACGACGACGACAGAGCTCTGCTCTCCCACCTAAACGTCTTTCTGCCACCGGCGGTAATTTTCTATGGCGCCGATGGCAGCGAACGGAAAGGCTTCCGCATCTCAGGCTTCATGCCTCCGGCAAGCTTTACCCCCCATGCACGACAGGCGCTATTCGCAGAGGCGATTTAATGACGGCACAATCGATTAGAACGCTGGTTTTTATAGTACTCGCAGCCATTCTCGGCGCGGCGCCGGCGTCGGCGGCTTTCTCGGCTACACACACTACAGCGAACGCACCGCCGCCGATCTCCGCCCCGAATTCGAGCTGCCGGATTTCGACGGCGAACTACAATCGATCGCCCAATGGGACGGCGACATCGTAGTCCTAAACTTCTGGGCCAGCTGGTGCCCGCCATGCGTTCGCGAGATTCCGCATTTCGTCGCGCTACAAGACAAATACGGCGAGCAAGGCGTGCAGTTTGTGGGCGTTGCGATCGATCGACGCGAGGCCGCGCAAGAGTTCGCCGAGGAACTCGGCGTGAACTATCCTATGTTGTACGGCGTTCAGGCAGCAATGGAAATTAGCGAAGCCTACGGCAATATGAGCGGCACATTACCCTACACAGTTGTCATTGATCGCGACGGTACAATTACCGATGTGTTTCCATATGAAGTAGATCACGAAACAATGGAAAACGCTGTGCTTAAATTATTATAAATTACTATTGCTGCCCGCCATCCGGCGGGCAGCTCATTTCTCGGCTCAGCGACCCCACCTATCCCACCCGCCCTAAACTTAGCCATGATCTGCTGCGATCCCCTGAGAAACAGCCGGGATCTAGACAACAACGCTTTAATGGTTCAGAATCGACCTCGATCATACCCATTAACGGGTAGAATTACGCAATACGAGGGGGAAAAATGCCAACGATACTGGTTCTTAACGGCCCTAATCTCAATTTATTGGGAAGCCGGGAACCGGAAATCTACGGCAGCGACACGCTTGCGGACATCGATGCACGGCTAGCAGCCAAGTGCAGGGAGGCGGGTGTCAGGTTCGACAGCTTTCAAAGCAACGCCGAACATGCCCTGATTGAACGGATTCATGCCGCCGGTACGGAAGGCGTTGATTTCATCATCATCAATCCGGCCGCATTTACTCATACAAGCATCGCTTTGCGCGATGCATTATTGGGTGTGCGGATTCCGTTCATCGAAGTTCACCTCTCGAATACGCATGCCCGCGAGGAGTTCCGACAGCGGTCTTACCTGTCGGACGTCGCCGTGGGCGTCATAAGCGGGCTCGGCCCGCAAAGTTACGAACTCGCACTACAGGCTGCCTTAAGGCGCCTGACGGCAACCTAAGGAAGGCTTCATGGATATCCGCAAAATCAAACGTCTTATCGAGCTCCTGGAAGAGTCCGGGGTTAACGAAATCGAGATCAAAGAAGGCGAAGAGTCGGTACGCATTAGCCGCGGCGGCAGTAGCATCGCCCCGCCGATACAGCATACTTACGTAACCGGCCCGGCTCCTTCGCAAGCGCCGGCACCCGTGGCGGAAAGCGCTCCGGCGGCAGCAAGCAGCGATAGCGGCCCCGC
Source organism: Alkalilimnicola ehrlichii (assembly GCF_003399765.1). GTDB lineage: Bacteria > Pseudomonadota > Gammaproteobacteria > Nitrococcales > AK92 > AK92. The sequence goes on from NZ_NFZV01000006.1 coordinate 159,301, forward strand.
CGTCCCAGAAGGTCACCCGGTTCGCTCGCCGATGGTAGGCACGTTCTATCGCTCGCCCTCGCCGGGAGCGAAAGCCTTCGTCGAAGAGGGGCAACGGGTCAAAGTCGGCGATACGCTTTGCATCATTGAAGCGATGAAAATGCTCAACCAGATCGAAGCAGACAAGGATGGGGAAGTGAAGGCCATCCTGGTGGAGAACGGTCAGCCGGTCGAATTCGACCAACCGCTGTTTATCATCGACTAAGGCACGGGAACGTGCTATTCACCACCTACTTGGGTAGATTGGCCGATGCTGGATAAAGTAGTCATAGCAAACCGCGGCGAAATTGCGCTGCGGATCTTGCGCGCCTGCCGGGAACTCGGCATCAAAACGGTCGCAGTCCATTCCACAGCGGATCGCGACCTTAAGCACGTACGACTCGCGGACGAGTCGGTATGTATTGGCGGCGCTCCGTCGAGCGAAAGTTACCTCAACACACCTGCCATCATTAGCGCGGCGGAAGTGACCGACGCAGTCGGCATCCATCCCGGTTACGGATTTCTCTCCGAGAACGCCGATTTCGCCGAACGCGTCGAAAGCTCCGGCTTCGTCTTCATCGGCCCAAGAGCCGAAACCATTCGCCTGATGGGCGATAAGGTCTCGGCCATTAAGGCAATGAAGGAAGCCGGCATCCCCTGCGTGCCCGGCTCCGATGGCCCACTGGGCGAGGACGCGGAGGAAAATCTGCGTCTTGCGCGCGAGATCGGCTATCCGGTCATTATCAAGGCTGCCGGCGGCGGCGGCGGGCGCGGTATGCGAGTTGTGCACAGCGAAGCAGCGTTGCTAAATGCCATCTCGCTGACCAAAGCCGAAGCGGGTGCGGCCTTTGGCAACAGCACGGTCTACATGGAGAAATTCCTGGACGACCCGCGCCATATCGAGATCCAGGTACTGGCAGACGAACACGGCAACGCCATCCACTTGGGCGAACGCGACTGCTCGATGCAGCGTCGCCACCAGAAAGTGGTCGAAGAAAGCCCGGCTCCCGGCCTTACGCCGGAACAGCGGGAAGAGATCGGCGAACGCTGTGCGGAAGCCTGCCGCCGTCTTGGCTATCGCGGCGCCGGCACCTTCGAATTTCTCTACCAGGACGGCAGTTTCTATTTCATCGAAATGAACACTCGGGTCCAGGTCGAGCACCCAGTTACCGAGATGGTCACGGGCGTCGATATCGTGCGTGAACAATTACGGATTGCTGCCGGAGAGAAGCTTGGCTATCGCCAGGAAGATATCCGGATTATCGGGCACGCCATCGAATGCCGCATCAATGCCGAGGATCCGAAGAGCTTCATCCCCTCGCCCGGCACGATCACCCAATACCATGCCCCAGGCGGGCCGGGCATTCGGGTCGACTCGCATATCTATAACGGCTACTTCGTACCGCCGAACTACGACTCCATGATCGGCAAGCTGATTGCTTATGGCGATACCCGAGAGTCGTCGATCGCGCGGATGCGCACAGCCTTATCCGAGGTGGTCGTCGGCGGAATTAAAACAAACATTCCGCTGCATCAGGACATCATGAACGATGCCGCTTTCCAAGCAGGCGGAACCAACATTCATTACCTTGAGAAGAAGCTGAGCAACAGCTAATCGCCACCGCACTCAAGCGCCGGCTTCGGCCGGCGCTTTAATTGCCGCCACAGACTATGCCGCATGCACCCGGCTCGCTATGCCGCCGCAAGACATACCCCGCCCACTCCCCCCCCGCAATATCAAAGGCGCAAGAGCCAAGAACCGGTAAATTGCAGCATTGAAGGTCACTGTCTATAACTATGAGGTGACGCAAAGACCTACTCGGCCGTTACGGAGAAAGTCGTAGCATTAGGGAGAAGGAGCCAAACTGCGTGAGCACTCTCGCCCGCCATGGAAAAGCGCGTTTACTCGTCACCTGCGGCGTACTGCTGGCCATTGCCATTACCGCTGTCCTGCTTGTCCTGCTACGCCAGGGAGGGGATTCGCAAGCGGATCGGCCATCTACCGAGGTAACAACCGCCACCCGCGAGGTACAGCCACCAAAGGACGCTGCCTCGCTGTCCGCGACAGCTGCCGCCACATCCGGTCAAAGCCTGCGGGAAAAACCCGCCGAAGCCCCCGCGCCTGGCGAACTGTTTGCGAAAGACGATGCATTGTGGCGACAATTTAAACTCGACCCGATGGGCGATTTAGCGCTGGAGACCACAACGCGCTTTGCCATCGAAAGATTACTGTCCCAACTGCCGAGTCAAGGCGACGAGGCCGGCCTTACACGGTTACAGCAGATGGTGCTCGACAACGAGCGACTATCCGACCCGGTCGCCGAACAACTCGCCGCACTCTTAGGCGACTACTATCGTTATCAACAGGCCAACGACGCGCTAATGGCGGAAATCGATAACGTAGACAGTCTTGGCGCCCTTGAACAATTGATAGACCGCCAAGCGCAGCTGCGGCGCACCCACCTGGGCGAGCGAGTAGCCGATGCTTTTTTGCCGAGGAACAAGCACGTGCCCGTTATCAACTGGAACGCATGCGACTCGAAGCGGATACAGCACAACAGGGGACAGAGAACCAACCGCCTCGCAGCACCGAGGACACCTGGGAAGAGCGCTATCGAGCCTTTGCGCAAGAAAAAGCGGCTATCCTTAACGCCGGACTAAGCGAAACCGACCAAGAAGAGCAACTGACTCGGTTACTAGAAACCCATTATCAAGCCCACGAACGCGACGCCGCTCGTGCCTATGCGCGTTACCGCAAACAACAAGCGCGCAACGCGCCGTAGAAGATCCACCATCAGATGACGAAGGCGGCCAACGCTCGTTAGCCGAACAATAACCTAAGGCCAACCAAAATCAGGAAGGCACCGAAAATACGCTTAAGAAGAAGCGGCGGCAGACGATGCGCCAACCTCGCGCCTACCGGAGCCAGCAACAAACTCGGTAAAACCAAACCAGCCACTGCCGGCCAATACACATACCCGGTGGCACCGCTTGGCAGCGCAGGGTTTCCCCAACCTGTTAGCACAAACCCAAGCGCGCCGAACACCGCTATCGGTAAACCGCAAGCAGCGGAGGTACCCACGGCTTTACGCATCTGAGTGCCGCACCACGCTAACCAAGGAACCGTTAGGCTACCGCCGCCGATCCCCAACATAGCGGATAGGGTTCCAATGCCGGTGCCACCAACGACCAAACCTACCGTCCCAGGCAATTGCCTATGGGCCGAAGGCATGCCGGCCAGCAACATTTGCGCGCCCACCAGTATTAAAAACACGCCGAAAATGTTTCGCAGCGCCTCGCTCGACAAAAGGTCGGCAATAACGGCCCCCAACAAGGAGCCGACGATAATACCCGGCAATAAACGCCAGAATATCGGCCAAAGGACACCGCCCAGTCGCATATGCGCACGCACCGAGCTGATCGACGTTAATACGATAGCCGCTAACGATGTCCCCACCGCCAGATGCATAAGGTTGGCGTCGGGAAATCCGCTCAGCGCAAAGACGAATAGCAAAACCGGCACGATCACCGTCCCGCCGCCGACGCCGAACAAGCCGGAAATAAGCCCGGCTGCGGTACCGGCGACAAGATAAAGCAGCACCCCTTCCAGAAGCCCTCCTTAGTACTTACCTCTAATAGACGCGTGGCCGCCCCTCAACAGGCGGTCCGGGAAATGGCTATTATAGAGAAACCTAGAATCCCTAGCTTCCACAATCGTCGGATATCAAGGAAGCGACACCCGTCTTTATGCGACTCGTCCGCAGAGATGGAAGCAACGTTTTGTTCAGAGCCTTTTTACCGAGAACCGGACCGGGCCGCGGTAACGGTATACTGGCGGCCTACAGCACGCGGCAGCAGACAGGAGGCAGTGCCTTATGCGTATACGGAACATCTGCATACTCGGCGGCACGGGGTTTGTCGGTCGCCACCTAGCCAACCGCCTGTCGACGGCGCAAGAAAAACGCCATACGCGCGTTCTAACCCGTCACCGCGAGCGCAATAAGCACCTACTCGTCATTCCGAACCTTTATTTGTACGAAGTCGACCATTTAGACGAAGACTCGCTGGCGTATTACTTTAAAGGCTGCGAGATCGTCATCAACCTGATCGGCATTCTCAACGAATCCCGCAAAGGCGATTTTGAGCGGGTGCACGCACAATTACCGGAACGCATTGCCCGAGCCTGTAAAAGGGCCGGCGTTAAACGGCTACTGCACATGAGCGCCCTGGGCGCCTCGGCCGAAGCCCCGAGCGCCTACCAACGCAGCAAAGCGGAAGGCGAGCGGCGCGTACACGAAGCGGCCAATGACGTCTTCACTGTGACCAGCTTCCAGCCTTCAGTCATTTTCGGCCCCGAAGACAGTTTTTTTAACCGTTTTGCCGGATTATTGCGCATTTCGCCGGGCATCTTTCCGTTGCCGACACCCGATGCGCGCTTCAGCCCGGTTTACGTCGGCGACGTCGCGACGCCTTTATCCGCTGCATGCTCGAGCCCCGCAGCTATGGTCGTCGGTACGAACTCTGCGGCCCCAAAACCTATCGCTTGCGAGAACTGGTAGAGTATGCGGGCGAGGTTAGCGGCCACCCACGCCGGATCTGGGGGTTGGGTGATGGTTTATCGCGACTGCAAGGGCGCATTCTCGGGCGCCTGCCCGGACAGCCGTATAGCTACGATAATTATTTATCTGCGACGGTCGACAATGTCTGCACGCACAACGCGCTGCCGGAGTTAGGTATCGAACCGACGGGCATCGACACCGTCGTCCCCCAATACCTACGCCTGACACGTGCCGAGCGCATGCGTCGCGGTCGCACCAGCGCCGGTGCGACCGGCAACAAATCCGATGCCGATCCCACGATGGATCAACGGTGAAACGTATGAATGTTTATTTGGTTGGCGGTGCGGTACGCGACCGGCTGCTCGGTTTACCGGCGCGGGAGCGCGATTGGGTTGTCGTCGGAGCCACTCCGCAAACGTTGGAAGCACAAGGTTTTCAGCCGGTAGGCAAGGATTTTCCGGTTTTTCTACACCCAGAAACCAAAGAGGAGTACGCCTTGGCCCGCACAGAGCGCAAGACGGCGCCTGGCTACCAAGGCTTTCAGTTCCACGCGAGTCCCGAGGTTACGTTAGATGAAGACTTACGCCGGCGCGACCTGACCATCAACGCCATCGCGCGAAAACCCGACGGCTCCTTGATCGACCCGTTTAACGGCGTCGCCGACCTACATGCCAGGATATTGCGCCATGTCTCGCCGGCTTTCGCCGAAGATCCGGTACGCATCCTCCGCCTCGCCCGATTTGCTGCGCGCTTCTCCCCTTTAGGGTTCCAGGTCGCAGAGGAAACGCTCGCGCTTGCGCGCCAAATGGTGGCCGCCGGCGAAGTCGATGCGCTCGTTCCCGAACGCGTCTGGCAAGAGCTTTCGCGTGCGCTAATGGAGCCGCGCCCGTCGGCGTTTATACGCACACTGCGCGATTGCGGCGCGTTAGCTCGACTGTTACCCGAAATCGACTGTTTATTCGGCGTGCCACAGCCTGAAGCGCATCACCCGGAAATCGATACCGGCCTTCATACTCTGCTTGCCCTGGACATGAGCGCTCACCTACGGGCTGAGTTGAGCGTACGCTTTGCAGTATTAGTGCATGATCTCGGCAAGGGCGTCACGCCCACTGCCGAACTGCCTAGTCACCGCGGCCACGAAGGCCGTGGCGTACCTTTGGTCGATGCGGTCTGCGAGCGGCTAAGGGTGCCGCGTGCACCGAGCGATTTAGGGCGTTTAGTCGCCAAGTTCCACTTGCATTGCCACCGCGCGTTCGAGCTAAAACCCAGCACGGTATTGAAAGTACTCGAAGGGTTAGATGCCTTTCGGCGGCCGGAGCGAGTGGCGCAATTCACCCTTGCCTGCGAGTGCGATGCACGAGGCCGAACCGGCCTGGAGAGCCAGCCTTATCCGCAACGGGCTTTCTTTGAAGCCGCTTACGCCGCCGCCGCGACCGTCGACGCGCGCCGTTTCGTCGAACAAGGGCTACGAGGAGCGCAGATTGGCGAAGCGGTACGGCAAGCGCGGGTGAAAGAAATCGCAACGATTAAGGAAACCCGAACGACAAGCGCAATCAACTAGGCAAGGCAGCAGAGGCTTCCTCGTTCGGCTCCAGGCGGTAAATCTTGATGCGCTCCGGCAAACCGCGGATGCGTGCATAGCAAGGGTCGACGAAGCGGAAGCGGCGGTCTTCGCCCACCGCTTGGCAAACAATATCGGAAACCACGATATCCTGCGAATGAGCATAACCGCATAGACGGGCGGCCAAGTTCACGCTATTACCGATAACGGAATAGTCCAGATGCTTACCGCTACCGATGTTACCAGCCACAACCCGCCCTTGGTGAATACCGATACCCAAGGGCATGGGCACGTCCTCGTTGGCCATTTCGGCGGCGACTTGCATGATTTCAAGCGCGCAGCGGCAGGCATCCCAAGCCATCGAGTCGCCGTCGAACACGGCCATAATACCGTCGCCGCCGAACTTATCGACATAACCCCGGTTGCGGTACACCGCATCGACCTGCGCCCCCAACTGCTGACTGATGTTGGAGAACAACACGCTCGGCGGCAACTTCTGCGATAAGGCGGTAAAGCCACGAATGTCCGAGAAGAGGATGCAGACTTCGCGCTCTTCCGGCGGCGGCAACTCATCCATCTGCGCACTGCGCTCTATAATCTGCCGCACGCGCGGCGAGATATAACGGGCGAGATTAACCCGCACACGCTCAAGCTCTCGGAACGAGTCGTATTTTTTCAGCAGCCCACCCAGGCGCGCGGTAACCACTAATGGCGATAGGGGCTTATCGACGAAATCGTCGCAGCCAACCGCAAACGCGCGCCGAAACACGGCAGGATCCTCCAGCGCGGTCACCATGAGAATCGGCGTCATACTAAACCGTGGCTGCTCACGCAGCTTTTGGCACAACTCGATACCGCCCATGCCAGGCATCTCGACATCGATCATGAAGGCGTCCGGAATATGCTCCTCAAGCATCTCCAGCGCACGCTCGCTGCTATCGGCAATCAGCACCTGGTAATCGGCTGCTTGCAAAATGCGACTCAGCACCATCCGCGAGAAGCGATGATCATCGACCACCATGATGGTGCGTTGGCACTGAGTGTTTTCCATGGCCGCTCTTCCGCTAAGGCTCCAGCTTTCTACCTTGGGCTAAATCCACAACTAGGCAAAAGCCGATCCGTTCGCGACAAACTCCCGTTTACATACAACATACGCCCGCCATCCCTGCATCTTGCCAACCCATGCGCCACTACCTGTAGGCGAGAGTTCCGAAAACGCACGAGCCGACAGTAGCAGGTTGCTGGAAATGGCCTTTCCGCAGCCTGCTAGAGGCGGGCCACATGGTCAGCCAATGCAAAACCGGTCATATCGATTTCGCAGTGGCGCCCCAAACCCATAACCTTAAAACGCTCGCCCATCTCGCCCGGCAACGTCAGCGCTTTGACTTGCTGCGATAAGCGCAAGCGCTCGGCATCGTCGGCGTCGGCCATCGCCTCGGAAACAATTTCCGCCATGCCGCCCGCTAACAAGAATTGCGCCTGTGGGGTAAACCCAAGCAACTCCAGCCCCGCCTTCCGACCGGCATCGGCGACCGCCGTAAAATCAACAAAAGCCGTAATGTCCTGCAATCCTACTAAAACCAATGGGTCATCGTGAGCACGGTGGCGATAATGACATACCAACGTCCCCATAGACCGTTGCGGGTGGTAATACTCTACCCGCGGGTAACCATAGTCGATCAATAAAACGGCACCTTGCTCCAAGCTATCGGCCAACGACCCGATCCAGGCCGATAAAGCGGGGCAATACTCGGAACTATAGCCAACGTCAAGCGGCTGGCCGCAAGCCTGCTCGATTTCCGCAACAGTCGCAACGGTTTGCGGCGCTGCCGGCATACCGCGAACGACTAAATTGTCGCCCTCGACCGTAACGCCTAGCTCTTCGACGCCATCGACGGCAGCTTTACGGAAACGCTTAACCGGCAAGGCATCGAGGACTTCATTTCCGATAATCACACCTTTGAAGGGTGCTTCCGGCAGTGCATCCAACCAGCTTACCCGGTTTAATAACTCCGGTACTTCGGCCTGCAATAATTCGCGCTGCCATTGCCGTAACGAGGCACTTACTTCCAGGATCATATAGCGCTCAGGCAAGGCATTCAGCGCCGCCAATTCCTTCAATATATCCACCGCCATACGCCCGGAACCGGCACCTAGTTCCAAGATCGCGTCATTACCCACTGCCGTCATAATCTGCGCGCATTGGCGCGCTAAGGTGCGCGAGAACAGCGAGGAAATCAAAGGTGCGGTGGTAAAATCTCCCGCTGCGCCGAACTTGGTAGAACCCGCGCTATAGTAACCTAGCCCAGGCTCATATAACGCCATAGCCATAAAGCGATCAAATTCCAGCACGCCGCCGGCCTCGCCGATCGCCTCCCTGATACGAGCCTGCAGACGCGCACTAAGCGCAGCCGCATCGGGCCCAGGCGCCGGCACTTGATCGAGGCTGGAAGGCATAGCTTTAGACACTGGACGGTTCCTTAATATCGCTGAGCGTTTGAGGCTTAATGCCCTGACAAACCTCGACATCTTGCCCATTCGGGCAATGTAAACTAAACGGCTGCTTACCGATCATAACGCCATCCAAGACAACCGCTTCTGTCGGGCAAGGGCTGCCGGTTACCGTAGCCGGAGCCAAGCCTAGGCATCGCAACAGCTCCGGTATGGCCACCAAAAATAAGGCTCCTGGGCCAATGCTTCGGGTTGCAAGATCTCGGTTTCGCCGGCAAAACAACGCAGAATATCGAGATCTACCGGACGCGCGATCCATTTCCTCTGCGGATGAGTGCGATCGCGACCGAGCTGCGTCTCGATGTCGTTACAAAAAGCCTTTAACTCAGCCTCGGCCAAGGTGGTCGGCAAAAACAACACCAGATTGCGAAACAACTCATCGCCATCTACCGCAACCGGCTCGGTCAAGTAGATGCTGCTACTGTGTAGACAACCGAAACGGCGAACAAGTGCCGCAAGCGCGCGAGGAATATTCTCCCGCGGATTGGCATTACTGCCGACACCCAAAAAATAACCGGCAGGAAGGGAGTCCTTTATAAGCATCGAATAAACCTTCGCTCCTTAAATGGGGTCGATCCCGCCCTTTAGAGTTGCGCAGTATACTGACGATAAACAATGGCCGTGTAGCCCTTGCAACACCGCCCCGGATAAGCCTGGCATGCCCTACAAGCTAGGCTTAGCTTGCAGCACGCCCCCGCGCGATCGTAACGACTGCGTCGAAATTACCCGCCGGCGGAACTTTAACAGGCTTAGCCAATCGCACCGTCACCGTACTAACAACCGGATAGCGAGAAAGTACCCGTTTCGCCGTCGCTTCTGCCAATGCTTCTACCAGTTGATAGCGACTTTCCTGGTAAAAACCAGCCAGGTCGGCCGCTAGCGCCCCGTAATCGACCGTATCCTCCAGCCGGTCGGAGGACGCGGCAGCGGCAATATCTACCTGCAAAACCAGATCCAGCCCAAGCGTTTGCTGTACTTCGCGCTCCCACTCGAAAACACCGATAACAGTAGCTAAACGCAAACCCTCGATTGAAACCGTATCCATGAATTCTCCTACCGACATACCGCCAAGGGAGACAACATTCTTACACGGTCAGACCGCTTAACACGCAACCAAAGCAGAAAAAGTTCCACCTTCGTCACGCTCCCGAGGCTTATTTCGTAGCAACGCCACCGCTTCCTCGCTACACTGCCGACCGAGGTCGATTATGCGGCGCCCGACTCGAGTACACTGCAGAGACCGCAAGCCATTTAAGAACCTCAACGCGCCCCCTGAGGAACGCCGATGCTCCCGTGCCCCTAGGCGCGTTTCCCGGCTCGCCCGGCAGGAATCGGGCTAGAGACGGTAGCGTAAAGGGTCCGGTGCTTCGGTAACAAACCAGCGACAACGCAACACATACGACAGTTAAAACCATGCTCTTCGATACCACGCCATCGCTTTTCATCGCACTATTAACCGTCCTAGGTTATCTGTTTGGCTCAGTCTCCAGCGCCATCATCGTCTGCCGCTTGATGCGGTTACCCGACCCGCGCAGCGAGGGTTCACGCAACCCGGGAACCACCAATGTACTCCGCATCGGGGGCAAAAAAGCCGCCATAATCACGCTGGCCGGCGACATGCTCAAAGGCCTGGTCCCTGTCCTAATCGCTCGTATGCTTAGCGCCGAGCCAATGGTATGGGCGTTGGTCGGAATGGCTGCATTTATCGGCCACCTTTACCCTGTATTTTTCCGTTTCGAAGGGGGCAAAGGCGTGGCGACCGGCTTGGGCGCTATTTTGGCTTGGTCCTGGCTGGGCGGCTTACTCACCATTGCAACCTGGTTGATCGTGGCGGCCGTTTTCCGCTATTCCTCGCTGGCCGCACTCACCGCCTTTCTTCTTGCACCGATTTATTTGGCTGGCACCACCGGCGATATGGCCTTAACCAGCGCTATGTCTATCGTAACCGCCCTGGTTTATTGGCGACACCGGGAAAACATTCGCAACCTCATCGCCGGTAAGGAAAGTAAGATAGGCAAGAAAAAATAGCCAAGAAAACACCGAACCACCCGCCGACCTTCTGCAAACCTAAAGCAGACGGAGCCTTCGCGCTCCGCCTGCGGCCTCCTACGCATCAAGCAGCCGTCAACGCCTCCAAGGGCCAGCGCGCCGTAACACCGAATCCAAGCGGCTCGGCAGCACCCGCGGCCAGACGGCAATAGCCGGCATAGGCGATCATTGCCCCGTTATCGGTGCACAACGAAGGGCGCGGATAAAACACGCGCGCGCCTTGCCGCTCAGCTAATTCCCGCATCTGTTCGCGCAAATAGGCATTAGCCCCTACACCTCCCGCTATCACCAGACGCTTAATACCGCTTTGCGTTAGCGCTCGGCGGCATTTGATAACCAGCGTATCGACGACTGCATCCTGAAAAGCACGCGCAATGTCGGCCCGCGCCGTCGGATCGCCTTCATGTTTCTTCACCGTATTTAACGTAAAGGTCTTCAACCCGCTGAAACTAAAATCCAACCCTGGGCGATCAGTCATCGGACGCGGGAAGCGAAACCGCGCCGGGTCACCTTGTTGCGCTAACTTCTCCAGCTCAGGCCCGCCAGGGTAAGGCAGCCCCAACAGCTTTGCCGTCTTATCGAAGGCTTCGCCGGCGGCATCGTCCAGGCTCTCGCCAAGCACCCGATAGCGCCCAACCCCCGCCACTTGAATTAGCATCGTATGCCCACCGGATACTAAGAGCGCCAAAAACGGAAAGTCCGGCACCTCCGTCTCCAGCATCGGCGCCAGCAAATGCGCTTCTAAGTGATGGACACCCACCGCCGGGATGTTTAACGCCCACGCAAGACTCCGCCCTACCGAGGCCCCCACCAGTAGCGCCCCTACCAACCCCGGCCCACTGGTGTAGGCAATACCGTCGAGACTGCTTTTCTCCACGCCGGCTTCGCTGAGCGTCTCTTCGATGATCGGCACCAGCTTACGCACATGATCGCGCGAGGCGAGTTCAGGGACCACACCACCGTACTTCGCGTGCGTCGCGATTTGGCTATAGACCACATGCCCCATCAAGCCGCATTCGCTGTCATAAACAGCGACGCCGGTCTCGTCGCAGGAGGTCTCGATCCCCAGAACTCTCATGTGTAACTCCCAATATTTTGCAATTGCTGTCGCAGGCGCCTATAATACCGCGCCCAAGTTCGGAAATCCGCTTCCGCAACCGAATTCAACTTTTTAGGAAGGTGTAATCGTACATGCCCGTTGTTAAGGTCCGGGAAAACGAGCCGTTCGAAGTAGCACTACGTCGCTTCAAACGTTCCTGCGAAAAAGCTGGCGTCCTCTCCGAGGTTCGCCGTCGTGAATACTACGAAAAGCCGACTCAGGTGCGTAAGCGCAAAGCCGCCGCCGCGGTCAAGCGTCACATGAAGCGTCTTGCTCGCGAGCAAGCTCGCCGCACCCGTCTGTACTGAGCACCTTCGGCGCCTAGCCAATGAGTGAGCTTAAGGCAAGGATCAATGAGGCTGTAAAAGCCGCCATGCGGGCCGGCGACAAGCCGCGCTTAGCCGTGCTTAGGTTGATCACCGCCGACATCAAACAACGAGAAGTCGACGAGCGAGTCGAACTCTCCGACGACGATGTCATCGCCGTGCTCAGCAAGATGGTTAAACAGCGACGCGAGTCCATTGCCCAATACGAGCAAGCTGGACGAGACGAACTGGCCGCACAGGAGCGCTCGGAGATCGACGTTATTTCCGAGTTCCTCCCCCAACCTCTGACCGAGGCCGAAATCGATACGATTATCGACAAAGCCATCGCGGATACCGGAGCCTCCAGTATTCGCGACATGGGCAAGGTAATGGGTGCGGTAAAGCCACAATTGCAGGGCCGCGCCGACATGGGTGCAGTCAGCGGGCAGATTAAAGCGCGCCTCGAAAGCTGATTATGCTAAGCTGGTACTGCTAGGCAGGCCGTCGATAGCTATTCTCTCCAGAGTTTGCTATCGACGGCCTGACGAGCTTAGTGGTGCAAGGGCACACAAGTAGGCGGCAACAGGTCGGCGATCGTGCGGTTTAGCCTTGCGACGCTATCTTGTTGCAGTAGCTCCGCTGTTGGATAAGGCTAACGGCTCGCACCCCGTACGGACGGCGCAGGCATTGCGCTTTGTTGCGTCTGCCGTTCTTGGGTGGAAAGCCATGGCCGCCAAAATACCCGATCACTTTATCGGAGAACTGCTTACTCGCGTCGATATCGTCGAGGTTATCGGGGAGCGTCTGGAACTCAAACGGGTCGGGAGCAACTTACAAGCCCTTTGCCCGTTCCACAGCGAGAAAACCCCATCCTTCACGGTCAGCCCCAGCAAACAGTTTTATCACTGCTTTGGCTGCGGCGCCCATGGCACAGCCATCCGCTTTCTCATGGAGCACGATCGGCTGGGGTTTCGGGATGCGGTAGAAACGCTAGCCCAACGGGCTGGCATGGCGCTACCGGAAGAAGCACGCGATGAGCGCGAAGAGCAGTATGGCGAATTATACAAACTGCTCGGCAAAGCCTCGCAGCATTACCAGCGCTGGCTACGAGAGCACCCTGAACGGGAAACGGCTGTAGCCTACCTGAAACGGCGAGGCTTAAGTGGCGACATCGCGGCACAGTACGGGCTCGGCTTCGCGCCGCCCGGTTGGGACAATCTGGCTCGGGCGCTGGGGCGCTCGCCTAAGCTGGTCATAGCCGGACTGGCCAATGAGCGCGATAACGGGGGGCTTTACGACCGTTTCCGCGAACGCATTATCTTCCCGATTCGCGACCGCCGTGGGCGCGTTATCGGGTTCGGTGGTCGCGTCCTTGGCGAAGGGCAACCAAAGTACCTAAATTCGCCGGAAACCCCCGTTTTTCATAAGGGCCGCGAACTCTATGGCCTTTACGAATGTCTCAAGAAACAGCGGCACCCGGACGCTATTGTCGTTGTAGAAGGTTATATGGACGTGGTCGCGCTGGCTCAATATGGGATCAGCGAGGCAGTCGCTACGCTCGGAACCGCCACGTCGACAACTCAAGTCGACCGGCTGTTTCAAGTAACCAAAGACGTCGTCTTCTGCTTCGACGGCGACCGCGCTGGCCGACAAGCGGCTTGGCGAGCGCTGGAAAACGCCTTGCCCGCAATGCGCAGTGGTCGGCAAGCGCGTTTTTTATTTCTTCCCGACGGGGAAGACCCGGACTCGTTAGTCCGCAAAGAAGGTGCGGAGAACTTCCGACACCGAATGGCCAAGGCGGCACAACTATCGGAGTTTTTCTTCGACAACCTTAGCCGCGAAGTAGATCTTGGCAGTATGGACGGCCGCGCTCGGCTCGCCGAGCGCGCAGCGCCACACTTGAAAAAATTACCGCCGGGCCTGCTCCGGGACATGATGTTCCAACGGCTCAGCGAAATTACCGGCTTACAAACGGAGCGTTTGGAAGCGGTATTAGCGGCGCGCGTAACGCTGCGCCCCGACAAGCGAAAGGACAAAAGCCGCGTGGTCCACGGCTTGAACGAACGCCGGCCAGGGTAGCTATCGCCATGCTGCTGCAACAACCGCAGCTGGCGCGTTTAGCGACCGAGACGGAGGGCTACCGCGAACAGGATAACCCAGGAATCGAGTTACTCGGCCAAATGCTTGAGTTGCTAAACGCCGAGCCTCAGTTATCCACCGGCGCCCTACTCGAACGGTTTCGCGACAGCCGTCACGAATCGGCGCTTTGGAAATTGGCGACATGGGAACACATGGTTCCCGACGACGGTCTGGAGAGGGAGTTCACGGACGCGCTTCGACGGATAGAAGGATTGATAGCGCCGAAACGCCTGCAATACTTGGATAAACGGATGCAACAAGGGCAGTTGACCGAATCCGAGCTGCAGGAGTGGCAGCAATTATTGCGTGAATGGAAAGAAACTAAGGCTCGGGCAACAGACCCGCCAACTGAGTAAACACTGGAAAGGAGGAAGATCCCCGCTATAATGTAGGGTTTCTTCGCGTCCGGACCTCTAACAGGCAGTAGCCCAGGTACCCATCTGCTATGACCCAAGACCAGCAGTCGCAGATCAAGCAGCTCATCGCAAAAGGTAAAGAACAAGGTTTTCTTACCTACGCGGAGGTTAACGACCACCTGCCAGACGATATCGTCGATCCGGAGCAGATCGAAGATATCATCGGCATGATCAACGACATGGGCATCACGGTCCATGAAGTCGCCCCCGACGCCGATTCTTTGCTTTTGAGCGATGCGGCCGTCGCCGCCGACGACGACGAAGCGGAAGAAGCTGCCGCGGCCTTAGCTGCGGTTGATGCCGAGTTCGGCCGCACAACCGATCCGGTCCGCATGTACATGCGCGAAATGGGTACGGTTGAGCTGCTGACCCGCGAAGGCGAAATCGAACTCGCCAAACGGATCGAAGACGGCCTTGATCAGGTCATTACGGCCGTCTCCAGTTATCCCGAATCCGCCCGCGTACTGTTGGAAATGTACGATCAGGTCGAGGAAGGCGAAGTTCGCCTTAACGACATCGTCAGCGGGTTCCGCGACGCCGGGGGCGAAGAAGCTGCCCCAGAAGCCGTCGAAACGGAAGACGCACTCGATGACGACGCCGTCAAAGTCGAAGCGGACGATGCCGACACCGACGATGACGATGACGACGACACCGGTACGGTCGTCGATAACGGTCCAGACCCGGAGGTTGCCGCAGAGCTGTTCGGCCGGCTGCGCGAAGTGCACAACGAGATGTTGGCGACCTTGGTCGAAGAAGGCAGTCGCAGTCAGCGGGCGAAAGAGCTACGAGAAGAGATTGGGAGCTTGTTCCTGACCTTCAAGTTCTCGCCCCGCGTTATCGATCTCATGGTCGAGAACCTGCGCAAAACGATCGAGCATATCCGCGGTCGCGAGCGCGACATTATGCGGATTTGCGTACGCAAGGCGCAGATGCCGCGCAAAGTCTTCCTACAGAGCTTCCCCGGCCGCGAGAGCGACGGTAGCTGGCTGAAGGAAATGGTCGATAGCGGAGAGAGCTACTCGGCCGGTGTCGCAGCTTATGCGGAAGAGATCAAACGCGGTCAACAGCAGCTCGCCGATTTGGAAGATAATGCCGGTCTGCGGATTAGCGAGATCAAAGACATCAACCGCCGGATGTCGATCGGCGAGGCCAAAGCACGGCGCGCCAAGAAAGAAATGGTGGAAGCGAACCTGCGGCTGGTGATTTCCATCGCGAAGAAATACACCAATCGCGGGCTACAGTTCCTCGACCTAATTCAAGAAGGCAACATTGGCCTGATGAAGGCCGTGGACAAGTTCGAGTATCGCCGCGGCTATAAGTTCTCCACCTATGCAACGTGGTGGATTCGGCAGGCGATCACCCGCTCCATTGCCGACCAAGCCCGGACTATTCGTATTCCGGTCCATATGATCGAGACGATCAACAAGCTCAACCGCGTTTCGCGGCAGATGCTGCAAGAGATGGGACGGGAAGCAACGCCGGAAGAGCTGGCCGAGCGGATGGAAATGCCGGAGGACAAAGTCCGTAAGGTGTTGAAGATCGCCAAAGAGCCGATTTCCATGGAAACCCCGATCGGCGACGACGAAGATTCGCATCTGGGCGATTTCATCGAGGACGCCAACGTCATGTCGCCGATCGACTCGGCGACGCGCGAAGGGTTGAAGGAATCCGTACGCGAAGTGCTCTCCGGTTTAACGCCGCGCGAAGCAAAAGTCTTGCGGATGCGCTTCGGTATTGATATGAATACCGACCACACATTGGAAGAAGTCGGCAAGCAGTTCGACGTAACCCGTGAGCGTATTCGCCAGATCGAAGCCAAGGCGCTGCGGAAGCTGCGTCACCCGACTCGTTCGGATTCGCTAAGAAGCTTCCTAGACGAGACCTAAGACGGGTATACTTCGTCTTCTCTTGGGCCTGTAGCTCAGTTGGTTAGAGCAGGGGACTCATAATCCCTTGGTCGTAGGTTCGAGTCCTACCGGGCCCACCATTGAATGTAACGAGGCCGCTATTATTAGCGGCCTCGTCGCTTCCTGTCTTCCTGCTCCTTCAGTAAACGAACCGTCAAGCCGCTGTTCAAGCGAATCACGGCTGTTGTACGAAGGCCAAACAAGGTTCGAAACGAACGACTTAGGTGCGCCAAATCAGCGAAACCGACACCGACAGCCAAATGGGTCAAAGAGGAAATGGAGCGCAGGTGGGGCCCGCCTCGCAGCAGCCGGGCCCACAATCGAAAGCGCCGGAACGGCAACCCGGTTTCTTCACTGAACAAATGAACAAAGCGCGTTTCCGACAGGCCTAGGTGCTCTGCAAGCCGCGCCGCACTGTCGACGACCTCCGGACGCCGCGAGAGTATCGCCAGTGCACGCGCCACCCGCGGGTCGACCGGTAACGCTTCTCGCACTCCGACACCGAACATAGCCTCCACCCGTCGCTCCGCAAGCGTACACCAAGGCCGCTCCCAATACAGTTGGCGCAGGAATTCGACCACGGCATGACTTAGCGCGGAATTGTCGGCGATTGCCTTTTCCGAGCCCATCTGCTGCTTTAAACGATAATAAATGGGGCTATCGGCGCTGACGAAAAAGAAGCCCATGGGCCGGCCGCGGGCGTCCATACGTGGGCTGCGTGCGTCGGCAGGCACATAAAATGTCCGGGCTTCCGTCTCTATGCTTTCTTCCACATCATAGGCACGAAAGGCTGTCTCCAGGCCGACACAATAGGCAATAGCCGGATGCCTGTGGATATCGATAACCGGCACCTTACCTACATACGCAACCCACCCATGGCCGATATAAAGCGCATCGCCCACCGCCGCTTGCCGCTGTCGACTCATGCCTTCGCTAACGCAAGAAGAAACGATACAGAAGCTTATGAATTAAACGGCCATAAGGCGGATAGACTAAGCGACTAGGGTTCGGGCGACGTTGAATATATACGCCCTTTTGTTTGGATAAGCTCATGAACCCTTCTCGCCCATGATAATGCCCCATACCGGAATCGCCGATGCCGCCGAAAGGTAAACTATCTTGCGCAATATGAAACAAGGTATTGTTGATACACACGCCGCCTGCGTGACTTTCCTGCAAGACTCGCTCTTGAACTTGGTTATCAAGACCGAAATAGTACAAGGCAAGCGGGCGCGGACGTTTACGGACCTCCCGCAAAGCCGCGTCGAGATCGCTGACAGGTACGATCGGCAAGATCGGCCCAAAGATCTCCTCCTGCATTACACGGGTATCGTTAGGGGAGTCGAGCACGAGATGCAGCGGCAGTTTCCGTTGCGGAACTAACCCCTCCTCATCTGGGTGCAACGCGATCAGCTCTGCTCCTCGCTCCCTTGCCTCATCGAGCATGCTCCGCAACCGGCGGTAATGGCGATCGTTGATGATGGCCGTGTAATCCGGATTCTTGTCGATACGGCGGTACATACGTTTAGCCGCTTTGCGCATCGCGGCCAATAGTTCATCGACACGCTCCTCTCGGCATAATACGTAGTCGGGGGCAATGCAGGTTTGGCCGGCGTTTAACGTTTTACCAAAGATAATATGCTCAGCGGTGCTGCCCATCGGCGCATCGTGGTCAACGATAGCGGGCGACTTCCCCCCTAGCTCCAGCGTGACCGGAGTAAGATTTTCCGCTGCCGCTGCCATGACTTTTCGACCGACCGACGTGGAGCCGGTAAATACCAGATGATCGAAGGGTAAGCGGGTAAACGCCTCCGCAACCGGCACGCCGCCATGAATCACCGCGACTTCGTCGTCCGAGAATACTTCCCGCAGTAACTGCTCTAGAACACCGTTGGTACGTGGCGTGTGCTCCGAAAGCTTTAACAGGGCGCGGTTGCCCGCCGCAAGCGCCCCTACTAACGGCGATAAAGCAAGCTGGATAGGGTAATTCCAAGGCACAATAATACCGACGACCCCCAGCGGCTGATACACCACCTTGGCCGCCGCCGGTCGGAACATCCGCTGCACTGGCCGCCGACTCGGTTTTACCCAACGCGGCAGATGTTTGACGGTGTCTTTTATCGCATTAACCACTGGCAGAATATCGGCGATATAGGTCTCGTCGCGCGAGCGGCTACCGTAGTCGGCGGCAACCGCATCGGCCAACCGCTCCCGGTATGCCACTAGTACCTGCTGAAGCGCTCTCAACCGCGTACAGCGCCAGTCTAGGCTCGGGTATGGCTGTCTTTCCGCCGCATCATGCAAGCGGTCGAAGGCTACTTGCATGTGATCGTCGCCCGCTAGGGGCTCCGCCAACTGGAGGTTCAAGTCGCTCATATCAACGCTCTCATGTGGGTTTGCGGGGGCTAGGCGGCACTGCGGCCCGGGCTAACCGTTTTCAACCGTCCGAGGATACAGTCGGCGGCACGGGCGGCAATCGCCGTTGTCGGGGCGTTGGTATTGCTTCCCATTAGTAAGGGGAAGATAGACGCATCGACAATCCGCAGCCCACGTAACCCGTGCACACGACACTCTGGATCTACCACCGCTTCCGAGTCGATGCCCATACGACAGGTACCGACCGGATGATAAATCGTCTCCGCATGACTGCGAATGTAGTCCCTAATCTGCTGCCGAGTGCGCACGTTCTGTCCCGGGGTGAGCTCCATTTTGCCGATGGCCCGCATTGAAGGTTGCGCTAAGAGTTCCCGCGTACGCTCCACGGCGAGAATCATGCGCTCTTCGTCGCCGCTAGCCGTCAAATATCGGGGCTCGATTCGGGGCGGCTGCTCGGGGTTTGCGCTACGTATCCCGATTTGACCGCGACTTTGGGGGCGCAGAAAACAGGTTCGTACGGTATAACCGTAATAGCGAATAGTTCGCCCAAGCCGCAAACCATGGTCTTCTTCGATAGCAGGAATAAAATGTAACTGCAAATCCGGAATCGGTTCGCTGGGAATGCTCCGGATAAAACCACCGGCTTCGGCAACATTCGAACATAACTCGCCACGCTGCTGTACTAGCCACTGCAGAGCGTTTTAGCGTTACGCGGCAACGCGCTCGGGTGCAAGGACATACCGCGCCGATCGCGCGATCTCCAGATCACGCTGATATCGAGGTGATCCTGCAGATTTCGACCGACTCCCGGCAGTACATGCCGTACCGGAACTCCAGCCTGACGCAACTCCTGCTCTGGCCCGATACCGGACAACAGCAGCAATTGCGGCGTATTCACTGCCCCAGCGGCCAACACGACCTCACTACGGCCGTAGCAAATCATTCGCCGCCCACGCTTGATTCGAACGCCGGTGACCCGATCCCCTTGCAACTCCAGCTGCATTGCAAGGGCGCCGGTAAGCACGTGCAGGTTGGGGCGTTTGCTAACCGGATGTAAGAACGCGTGGGCATTACTGCAGCGCACGCCATGCCGCTGCATCACATGGTAAAAACCGACGCCTTCCTCGGAAGGGCCGTTAAAATCGTCGTTACGCGGAAGACCCAGTTCGGCGCCAGCGGCTATGAAGGCCTCCGAATAGGGGTTCCGGCTCAACAGTTCCGAGACAGCCAACTCCCCGCCGCCGCCGTGATACCTGCTGCCGCCGGCGTGGAAGGCTTCGGTGGCAAGGAAATAAGGTAGTAGGCTGGCATAATTCCACCCAGGGCAACCGGCAGCCTCCCAGGCGTCGTAGTCGCTTGCGTGGCCGCGGGTGTAGCACATCGCGTTAATGGCGCTGCTTCCGCCCAGGGTTTTGCCGCGGGGCCAGAATAAGCGGCGCTGGTTTAAACACGGCTCAGGCTCGGTCCAATAAGCCCAGTTAAACCGTTTGCTGCGCATCAATCCAATAATGCCGGCGGGAGTTCGAATCAGCGGATTCCAGTCGCGCGGACCGGCTTCCAAGACGAGTACCTGCACCGCCGGATCGGCCGACAGTCGATTCGCCAACACACAACCGGCCGAACCGCCTCCGACAATGACGTAGTCGTAATCTTTCTGCATTGCCGGCCTCCTCCTAATAGCTGCCTGCCCAGCTCCGCTCGCGCAGGCAGCTAGACAATATCCCAGATCAGCTTGTCGTCGTTTCGCTAGCTAACAAAATAGGGAGGTTTAGGAAGAATGTCTTGAACGAACCGGTCAAGCCGCAGCAAAACACTCTACCCGATTACGCCCGCTGTGCTTTGCACGGTAGAGAGCGCTGTCGGCACGTTCTAATAAGGGGGCAATATCCTCCGATAGGCGATACTCGGCCAATCCCACCGAGACGGTTAAGCTTAAATCGCCTAGGACGGCAGCATAGTCTTCTTGTTCAACGGCATGACGAATTCGCTCGGCGCACACGCGAGCCTGCTCAAGCGTGGTACCCGGCATGATGACCATAAACTCTTCGCCGCCATAACGGCCGAACACATCGACCGCGCGCAGATGACTTTCCGCCACCTGGGCGAACCGGCGGAGGACTTTATCGCCCGCCAAGTGACCGAAACGGTCGTTAATTTGCTTGAACCAATCGATATCTAAGACCGCTACACTAAACGGCTTACCGAAGCGATCGGCACGGTCTTTTTCGTGCTTGATCGCGTTCATGAGATAACGACGATTAAACAAGCCTGTCAGTTCGTCGCGAACGGCCATATCGGCGATGGTGGCCATCGCCTCTTGCAGTTTCTTGTTGCTCGTCTTAAGCCGGTGGCGTAGGCGCGAGATATAGCCACCAAGGAACGAAAACCACGTCAGGGCCGCCACCAGCGCGATCCAACGCATAAACTCCAAACTTAAATCGACTACTTCCGGCTGCCGGTATGCGAGCAGGAGGACGACAAGGGCATAGCTGGTCAGGGAGAAAATGCTAAGCGCCAGAAAATGTCTGGTCTGCAACCGAAAGACGCCAAAAACGAAACTGGTGATATAGAGCAACAGGAAAATGCCCCGTGCCTCGCCAGCGTAATAGACCATCAGAATCAACAACAGATTGGCGGCGGCAATCTGCGGCATCGTCAGACTCGGATCGCGAAAACGAAGATTAAAGCCCGAGCGAATCACACCGTAGAAAAACAGGTTGACGAGAATGATCGCGCCAACCATGATACAAACGGCGCCAACGGAAATGAGTCCTTGCACAGCAGCGGCAACAAACAACAACGCCGTTACCAAATAGGTAGCGCTTGCCATGAAGAAGCGACGCAAGCGCAGCCGCTGTTGCATATCGCTGCGAGGGACCAGTGAGATATTCATTTCGTTCAGAAAGGGCTTCCCTACCACTACGCCCGCTCTACTATGTGGCAACTACTATCAGTAGACCTCTTCCGAATAGGCTGCGTTCCTGCGCCTCTTGCGAAGCTGAGAAGCAAGTCACGACCCATGTAAAGCGGCAATTCTTGTTCTTGTCGGTTTTGCGCACATCCCACGCGGCAACATAGCGTGCGGCGGGAAACGTGACAAAAATTCACCATTTCTTATAAAATAACATAATATCAATCAGATGACTTCCCCCACCGCCGGGTAAAAGCCGATTCGTCACGCTTTGGCGGGCGCTTGTTGGTACCTCAGCTTTTCTATGCGCGAACAGCTCGGTACGAGCGGCGCTACACCCTCTTACACGTCTACGCTTAGATGTGTGGGTTAGCGGTTAGGGGGCGGGCAAGGCCTCGATAGGCTCCATCCAATATCACAAGCTCTTCTTGTTGCCTTTCCGGAACAATTCGCGCTTTAGGCGATAAAGCGAAGAAATATCCTCTTCCCCATACCCCTGCTGCATCAGCTTTTCGTAGTGGTGCAGGGTCATTTCCACCACTGGCAAGGCCACTCCATGCTCGTCGAGCATCTGTCGGCAAATACCCAGATCCTTGTGATGCAGGGCCAATTTAAACCCTGGCTGGTAACGGTCGCGCACCATCGTCGGTCCGCGGTGGTTGAGAAACCAGTTGCCGGCAGCCCCCCTCCGATAACGTCAATAACTTTATCCATATCCAGACCCGAAGCTTCGCCAAACGCCAAGGCTTCCGTTACGGCCTGATTGATTCCCGCCGCCATAATCTGGTTAACCGCTTTCGCGGCTTGTCCACTACCGACCGGCCCCATAAGCGTCACCGACTTACTGATCGCCGCCAAAGCAGGTCGCACGCGCGCCAGCACCGCCTCTTCACCGCCGGCCATGACCACCAGCTGCCCGCTGCGGGCGCCTTCGGCACCGCCGGAGACGGGCGCGTCGATAAAATCGACCCCGATTTCGGCCAACCGGGCGGCCAACCCCTGCGCCGTTTGCACGCTGACGGTTGAGGTATCAATTATTGTCTTACCGACCGCAAGCTGAGGCTGCATCGCCTCGATCACCGCTTCCACGTCGGCATCTCTCGAGACGCAGGTAATGACAACCTCACAAACCGCCGCGAGTTCGGCAGGGTCTGCGGCTACCGTCATCGAGTACTCGGCGGCCAACGCCTCTGCTTTGTCGCGGCTGCGGTTCCAAACGGCCCGCAGCAATCCCGCCTGTGCCAGATTCGCCGCCATGCCACCGCCCATGGCTCCTAAACCGATCACTCCTACCTGCATGATCACCTCAATCTTCTAAGTACGTGTAGCCCGTCAGCCCTGCCTCCAGTTCGTCCAAGCAGGCGGCCCGGTGCTGCTCATCGAGCGTCGATGCGCCCACGCGAGCACGGTAACGCGCCCTAAGCTCATCGGCGTCAAACTGCACGTAACGCAGCACCGAAGCAACGTTATCGCCTTGTACAGGGTCAGTAAGCACATAGCCGTCGGGGCGCAACTCGACGTTTACCGAATCGGTGTCGCCGAACAGATTATGCAAATCGCCAAGAATTTCCTGGTAAGCACCGACCATGAACATACCCAGCAGATACGTCTCTCCATCGCGATAAGCCGGCAGCGGCAACGTCGCTTCCACCCCTTCGCGATCCACATACGCCGAGATCGTACCGTCGGAATCGCAGGTCAGATCCTGTAGCACGTTACGCCGGTTGGGCGGCTCGTCGAGCCGCTGCAAAGGCAGGACCGGAAAAATCTGGTCCAAGGCCCACACATCGGGCATCGACTGAAACAGCGAGAAATTACAAAACAACTTATCCGCCAACTTCTCGCTCAGCTCGTCGATCAACTCGCGATGCGCCCGCCGCCTCGGATCGAGCCTTGGCTGTAGAGCGTGGCAGGTGGCTTGGTAAATGCGTTCCGCTTGCGCCCGTTGTTGCAGACTTAGCACACCGTGGGTGTACATCTCCTGGGCGTCGGTCAACCAATGATAGGCGTCATGATAGACCTCTAAGGCCGAGCGGTTCTTAGCCTCGCGGTAGTTCCGCCAAAGATCGTGCAAAATTAACGGCGCCTCTTCCTCCGGCGCATGCAAGCCGTCGCCCCCCGGCACGCGATCGACATCGATCACATTCGTGATCAGTACCGCGTGGTGAGCGGTCAACGCCCGCCCCGATTCGGAAATGATATCGGGCTGGGGCAGCTCATGTTCGGCGCAAATCTCCGCTAAAGCGCGCACAACGTTCTGCGCATACTCGTCAACGCTGTAGTTCATCGAACAGAAACTGCGCGAACGGGTGCCTTCGTAATCGACCCCCAGCCCGCCACCGACATCCACCGTACGAATAGGGACGCCAAGCGCCCGTAGCTCGGCATAGTAACGCGCCGCCTCGCGCATCCCCCGCTGAATGTCGCGGATATGCGGGATTTGCGAACCTAAGTGGAAATGGAGTAACTGAAGGCTATCCAGCATACCCGCCGAGCGCAGCCGATCGACCACCGTCAACGCCTGCGAGGCGGACAAACCGAATTTCGACTTCTCGCCCCCGGTGTTCTGCCACTTGCCCGCGCCGATAGAGGCCAGCCTTACGCGCAGGCCCAGCAACGGTTGGACCTGCAACTGCGCCGCCTCGCGCAGAACCAAATCGATTTCGGAAAGTTTCTCCACCACGATGTGGACTTTCAAGCCCAATTGCAGTCCGCGTAATGCCAGGCGGATATACTCGCGATCCTTATAGCCGTTGCAAATGACCGTCCCCCCGCCGGGGCACGGCCAAGCACCGCCATCAGCTCCGGTTTAGAGCCGGCCTCCAGACCGACCCGACCGTTACCGCGCTGTAAAATGGCCTCCACCACACGCCGTTGCTGATTCACCTTAATGGGGTAAACCGCCGTGTAACGACCCTCGTAGTCGTTGCTCCGCATCGCTTTGGCGAACGCATTACACAGGGCGTCGACTCGGTCGTAGAGGATATCGACAAAGCGCACCAGTAAAGGCAGCGCCAAACCCTGCTCGCGCGCCGATGCGGCCAATGCGTAGAGGTCGATCGCCGGACGTTTACTGTCCCGGTCGGGGCGCGCGACAACCCGACCTGCGGCGTTGATATCGAAATAACCACCGCTCCAATGAGCGATGTTGTAGGTCTCGCGCGCCTGTTGCTCGTCCCAGTCGGTCATAGTCGTTATTTACACCTGCACCCGCTTTATATCCGCAGCCAGAAAGGCGACAATCCGCCTCCATCGAAACGCTGCACAGTGTAAGTGATAGCGGTCCGGGGAGTGTAATGCTTTTGCCATGCATGACGGGTATGCGGCATGCCACAATAACCTCCCGCCTCGATAACGCCGGGGCGGACGTTAATCAGGAGTATCGCGATGACGCTGGACAACCGTTGGTGGAGTGAGGCTTATACCGACGAAGGGGTAGCCTTTTCCCTCCAGGTAACCGAGAAGCTGCACGAAGAGCAAACCCCGTTTCAGCACATAGAAGTGTATCAAAGCACTCATTGGGGCAAGTTGCTGGTGATCGACGGCTGCGTGATGCTCACCAGTCGGGATAACTTCACCTATCACGAAATGATGAGCCACCCGGCCTTGTTCACGCATCCTAACCCGAAGCGGGTGCTTATCATCGGCGGCGGCGACTGCGGCATGTTGCGGGAAGTGCTCAAGCACCCTGGCGTCGAACAAGCCGTGCAAGTGGACATCGACGAAGGCGTAACGCGTGCCGCCCAACAATTCTTTCCGGAACTGTGCGAATCCAACGACGACCCACGAGCGACGCTACTGTTCGACGACGGCGTGCAGTATGTAAAAGATGCCGCCGACGGCTCCGTCGATGTGGTCATTGTCGACAGCACCGACCCGGTCGGCCCGGCGGAAGGTTTATTCGGCGAAGCGTTCATGCGCGATGTGCACCGGATCTTGGGAGACGACGGGCTATTGGTACAGCAAAGCGAATCCCCCATCCTGCACCGCGACAGCATCCTCAAGGAGCTGCACGGCGTAATGCGGGGCGCGGGCTTTACCCAAGTAGTGACGATGCAATTTCCGGTTTGCAGCTATCCGTCGGGTTGGTGGTCGGCCACCATGGCCGGCAAAAGCGGCGATATTACGCAATTTCGCCGCGCCGATGCGGAAGCCAAACCGTTCCGTACCCACTACTACAACGCCGGCATCCATCAAGGCGCCCTGGCGGCACCCGAGTTCTGCAAAGAGCTGTTTAGCGACCAATAAACAAGCCACCGCGCAAAAGCTTATACAACCGGCAAAGCCCGCCACGGCTTTGCCGGTACCGAGCGATGCTCAGAGGTCCACTTCCGCTCTTATCTGCCCCTCTAAATCAACGACCCGGACCGTCTCGTAGTCGCCCTGCGGCACGGCAACCGCCAGACAAGGGCTGGTAATGGCTTGCGTTAACATCGCATCGGGTTCAGGGGTGTGCCAGTTCACGCGTACTTCGGCAACGCCGTCGACCACAGTCATAGTGTCCGCGCCCAGCTCCACCCAATAACCGCCGGTGCGCTTCTCGCCCATTTCAACCCAAAGCACCGCCGTATCGTTAAAGTCAATCTGCGGCGGCTCGGCTGCCTCGCCCCCGACCTCGTGTTTCCCCGCCGCCTCTACGACTTGCTGCCAAGCTTCTTCCCGATCCAAGTAACGCACACGCGGATCGTGCTGCTCGCCGCCGCAGAGACTACCTAAATATAATTGGCTGACCGACAAGCGCTCGTCTTGGCGCTCTTCCTCAACCGTACCGCCACACGCCGCTAATAGCCCAAGCGATAAACCTGCAACCAATTTCTTCATATCGATTAATCCGTTTTCCTTCGCCCTATACCTATCGGCTCGACATCGGCGGCATTCAGCGAGTGCTGCGACGGCCGGCGATACGTAGCCGCAAAATCGAGACCATCCCGGTTGCCATCAACCGGAACGGTTTCCGGTTTGCTAAGAGAGGGATAGGCCCCACAGGCCTCACCTAAGCCGCAAATATAGCGGTCGTTGTCGTTATCGGTGCCCGCGTACACCTGGTAACGCCCGGCCGGTACGCCTTCGAAACTATAGCGATAAGCACCGTCCCGATACTCCGCCTGTACCGAATCCACAACCCGCCCGCTGTCGGCATCGACCAGCACTACATAAAAGATACCCGCTTCGCCGCGGCTAGCAACGCGTTGCATAAGCACTGGAATATCGACTTGCTCTTCAGCGGAGGTAACGATCCGGATCGCTCCATAATAACTGCCAGGAGCAAGATTCTCACGCAAGACAGTGACACGGTAACGACCGCTCCCGTGTTGATCGACCGCCGCCGGTTCAACGTGCAGCCAATCCGCCTCGGCAACGACTTCCGTGATGCGATCTTCTTCGTCATTCAGCGTTAATGCCAAATACTGCAAGCTATTCGCCACACCGAAATCGAGTATACGCGGGGCAACGCTCAACGATGCCGGCAACGGCTGACCGCCGGCGGCCGACTGGGCGTGCAATACCGCTTGCCGCGCATTAATCAGCCCCCAGCCAAATTCGTTATCCCAACCCGGCATTCCAAGATCCTCGGTCACGCGCCCCGCTTGCAACCAGTGTTCGAACTCGCCCGGCGTCAAATCGGGGTAGACAGCCTTCATCAGCGCGATCACCCCCGCAACGTGGGGGGCTGCCATCGACGTTCCCTGCGCGAAGCCATAGCCTGCTGTACGCTCCCCGTTGTGCTGTACCGCCACCGTACTCAACACCCCATCCGGCTCGCCGCTGCCGGTATCGTCCCGCCTCATATTGCCGCCCGGCGCAACCAAGTCGACGTACGTACCGTAATTCGAATACGGCGCCCGCTGTTTACGGGCATCGACAGCACCCACCGACAGCACACTGGAATACGCAGCCGGATAGGTGGGCGCGCTGGTATTTCCGTTGCCGGCCGAGGCGACGACAAAAATACCTTGGCTGCGTACTTTGTCGTACAAGGCTTGTTCGGCGCCGCTAAAACCCGAACCGCCTAAGCTGATATTGATAATATCCGCCGGCTGCGGCGGCACCGTGCCGGAATCGTTGCTCAGACCCGCCGCATAACGCACGCCCTGCATCAGATCGTAACTGCTGCAACCCTGCTCGCCGCAAACTCGAATCGGCAGCAAACCGGCACGCCACGCAACACCTGCAACGCCCTCCCCATTATCCGATGCCGCAGCCACCGTACCGGCGACGTGTGTACCGTGGAAACTCCCCCGCCGCCCCGCCCCACCGGGATCGTCCGGATTAGGGCCGATGCCTTCTTCTCGTACGAAGTTATACCCGGAATCGAGTAAATTAGGGCTGAGATCGGGGTGAGCGAGGTAAACCCCCGTATCGACCACCGCCACAACCACCGCAGAATCCCCAGTCGTTACCGACCACGCCCCCGGCAAATCGATTTGTCGATAATGCCATTGTCGCTCGAAGAAGGGATCGTTCGGCGCAAACGCCGGGCGTCGAAGATAATTAAGATCGGCATAGCGGACATCGTCTCGCTGGCGTAAAGCCTGTACGGCAAGTTTCGTTTCCTCTCGTGCACGCGCTTGCTCGTCAAGCCGGTTCAGCGCTCGCGTCATGCTCGGCGGCAAGTCGACACCCAACTGCTGTAGAGCCGCTTGACGCTGCAAGCCGTGCCCTAGACCAAGCAACTGTGCCTGACCGCGCGCGCCCCGCCGATGGAGCAACCCTAACTCAGCGGCACGCTCCCCCGGCGCGCGCGCTTGCCGGCTAACAGCGGGCTCGGACTCGTCGTTGAATACCACGATGAGATCGCCGGGAACGAACGCCTCGTCGCTAACCGCTAGGCTATTCGGCAGCGCTTGCTCGGCAGGCCCCAATTCAAGAATGTAATTGCTGGCTCCGGCATGAGCCTTAACCACCACATCGTATTCACCGGTATCGAGTCCCGAGGGAACCCGTAAACTCTCTACCGCAGCAAGGCTACGAGACGCGGCCAACGGCGCTTCATGCTCTCCCACCGCGTATAAATAAAGCCCGAAGTCGACCTCGTCGGCTCCGGCGCTTCGCGCCGCCACTTCCAGCCACACCGTTTGGCCGGCCACCAAGGGAAGACGATAGACATCGCGCGGATCGGCCATGGCAGCGAAATAATCGCCGTCGCGAGCCGTTGGCTCGGCCGTCGCAAAGCCGCCGATTAGCGAGACACCCGCAAGCGACTGGGCTTGTTCGGCATGATCGTTGGGAAGGTTGGGTGCGGCCGGATTATTGACGTCGCTATCGACCGCTGTATCGGCAGCTACGCTTATCGAGCCGCTAATGCTATAGCGCGGCTCGGCATTGGAAGCGCCAAAGGCGTCGGACTCAGGGCCATTCCCCCCGCAACCGGCCAACGTTGCCAGCAGAAGCGCAATGAACCAGCTTCGGTAACTGCGCGCATGTGTCTTCACGTCTTCTCCGGCTTTAAAACTCGACACTCGGCAGTCTAAGAAGGAGAAGCACGTAACGGCTACCGATTACCCCACAAATTCCGCGATAACGCGCCCGCCTATCGCAGACGCTCCAGCCGCAAGCGATGTCGATGATCGAACAAACGCCGAGCCCCCAAACGAACCGCTGCCAGGCTACCGAAACCGGTCCCGACGGTAATGAGGAAAAAACCAGGATCTGGTACTTCACCGCCTCCATCGGTGGACTACCAGCGAGAATCTGCCCGGTCATCATGCCAGGCAGGCTCACCACGCCGCGGCCGCCATGCCGTTAATCATCGGAATCATCGCCGAACGCATGCTATTGCGCATGATATCGCCTATCGCTTCCTGCCAACCGGCACCTAGCATTAAGCGAGCTTCGATAAGCTGGCGCTGCTGATAAGCGCCTTCCGTCAACCGATCAAGCCCGAGCGCAACGCCGTTCATGGTATTTCCCAATAACATCCCGAGCAGCGGAATGGCATATTGCGGTTGATACCAAGGCTCGGCCTGAATCATCACCGTCAACGCCAACACCGTTACGGTAAACGAGGAAATAAACATCGCGAGCGTCCCGATCGCGAACCCCCACCAGCCCGCTAAGCGTCGTTGCTGGCGTGCGATAACCTCGCGCCCGGCCACCAGCAACATAAACGACGCCATCAGCACGATCCACGGCAAGGTCCGTACCGCGAACAAGGCCTCTAGCACTAAGCCGATCAGCGCCAACTGCACAGCTGCGCGCACCGCCGCTA
This sequence comes from Alkalilimnicola ehrlichii, assembly GCF_003399765.1. Classification (GTDB taxonomy): domain Bacteria; phylum Pseudomonadota; class Gammaproteobacteria; order Nitrococcales; family AK92; genus AK92. The sequence continues at coordinate 189,361 of NZ_NFZV01000006.1, forward strand.
TCAGCAATGAACGCTCGACTGCCAAGCCGGCCCAATACGTGCTTAGCGCCAAGAGCACCACCAGCCCGGCGGCCAAGCTCAAGGATCCAATACTAAGAGAGATCAGCTCCATTGCGCTTCCCCCTCACGAATCCGCAACCGCGCGTCGGCAACCCGCTCGATCTGGGCAGGGTCATGGCTTACCCAGAGCGCCGCGAGCCGCTGTTCACGCACCAAGCGCAGCAACCACCGCTCAACCCGAGCCGCATTGTCGCTATCCAGATTGGCCGTCGGCTCATCGAGCAATAGGACTTCCGGGGACAGGCTGACCACTCGTAGCAGTGCCAAACGCTGTTTTTCGCCCGAGGACAAACGAGCAACGTTCCAACTCGTTGCCTCCGCAGGAAGGTCCAATGCACGTAAATCGGCAGCGGCCGGAGCCTTAGGCAAATGCTCGCCCACGGTTTCCGCCCACCACTGGCTCTCGGCAGGTAATAGCGCTACTCGGCGGCGCCACTGAGGTGCGGGAATCGCCGACTGAGCGTGTCCGCGTAACACCGCCTCGCCGCCATGCGGGTCCAGATCCGCAATCGCCCGCAACAAGCGGCTCTTGCCGGAGCCGGACGCACCGCTTAAGCACACGCACTCCCGCTCGTGAATAACGAGATCTAGCGGTTTGAGAATGCCGCAATCGAACTGATTCAAACGAAGAACTTCGGTAGCCATCGTCGCCCGACAAGATGCCAGAAAAGCGCGATTATGGCAGACGAGGACACAAATGGTCGCCCAGAATAGAAAACGGGCGCCGCAGCGCCCGTTACCAAGCAGTGTTCTATCGCTATCTTAAGCAGATTTGCTCTGGAACTCCGGATAAGCTTCCATACCGCACTCAGCCAGATCGAGGCCGTTGGACTCGTCTTCTTCCGACGCCCGGATACCGACCAGGGCCTTAAGGGCAAGCCATACGACAAGGCTGGTCAGGAATACGAAGCCGAAGATGGCAACGATACCGGCCAACTGAGCGAACACGGTCGCCTGGTCGTTGGACAACAATACGGCCAGTACGCCCCAGATACCGACCACACCGTGGACCGAGATCGCACCGACCGGATCGTCGATTTTGAGCTTATCCAGCGCGATGATCGAGCAGACCACTAGAACGCCGCCGATCGCGCCGATGACCGAAGCCAACAACGGACTCGGGGTATCCGGCGCCGCAGTAATAGCCACCAGACCGGCCAACGCGCCGTTGAGCACCATGGTGAGATCCGCCTTTCCGAACAGTGCGCGCGAAGCCAGCAGCGCCGCAACCACACCGCCGGCAGCCGCCAGGTTCGTGTTGGCAAACACCAACGCAACCGCGTTGGCGGACTCGACGTCGGAGACCTTCAGCTCCGAGCCGCCGTTAAAGCCGAACCAACCCATCCAGAGGATGAAGGTACCCAGCGTTGCCAAGGGGAGATTAGCACCCGGAATCGGTCGAATCTCACCGTTCGGGCCGTACTTACCTTTCCGCGGTCCAAGCACCAGTACCGCCGCCAAAGCCGCAGCCGCGCCTGCCAGATGCACGATACCGGAACCGGCGAAGTCGAGATAACCCAGTTGGTCGAGGAAACCCTCGCCCCAGCTCCAGTAGCCCTGGATGGGATAAATGAACCCGGTCATCACAACCGCGAACCCAAAGAACGCCCACAGTTTCATACGCTCGGCAACAGCACCGGAGACAATCGACATCGCGGTTGCGACGAATACCACCTGAAAGAAGAAGTCGGACAGATTCGCAAAGTCCGCCGCATCGTCGCCGCCGGCGACGATTTCTTCAACCGTATTTTCGCTACCGATCAAAAAGCCTAGCCCAGGGATCACGGAGCTGTCCGAGCCGCCATACATAATCTGATAACCGACCAGCATGTACATCAGACAGGCGATGGAATACAGCCCGATGTTCTTGGTGAGAATCTCAACCGTATTCTTGGATCGGACCAAGCCCGACTCCAGCATGGTGAAGCCGGCCGCCATCCACATCACGAGCGCGCCCGAGACCAGCAAATAGAACGTATTCAAGCTGTAGGCGATTTGAGCCGTTTGGCTTGCAACTTCGGTTATCTCATTCATTGGGAGTTATCTCCAGTAAGGCATCTAAAGACGACTACAGCGCATCGTTACCGGATTCGCCGGTACGGATACGGATGGCCTCTTGCAGATCGAAGACGAAAATCTTGCCGTCGCCGATTTTCCCTGTATTGGCCGCCGTCCTTATGGCCTCGCACGCGCGCTCTACCAGAGCATCGTCCAACGCAATCTCAACTTTCATTTTGGCAGGAAATCAACGACATACTCGGCTCCTCGGTAAAGCTCGGTATGCCCTTTCTGACGCCCGAAGCCCTTAACTTCCGTTACCGTGATGCCCTGCACCCCAATCTCGGAAAGCGCTTCGCGCACATCATCCAGCTTGAATGGCTTGATGATCGCGGTTAATAGCTTCATCCTTCTCTTCTCCATACGCTGAAGCGGCCGTTGCGGCTGCTCATGGCTGCGGTTTTTCTCGGAACTCGCTCGAGTACGTGGATACGGATGCCAACGGGCCACGCTCCGAGTGTTCGGCATAGGCAAGAGCATTTCCCGTGCCAGTTAACGTTTCTTTCTCAATTACAAGGACTTAGCTAAAAGGGATGCATCTAAACAAAAACCGTCCGCACCAATATGGACAAAACCTTATATGGCTTCGCACCAGAACAGTGCGCAGCTCCACTTAAGTAAAGGACTTAAGCAATGCTGGACCCCAAACAACTCGATGAAATGGCTCGGAAACTGGCGCAGAACCTACCTTCGGGCCTGCGCGATTTTCAGCAGGAAGTAGAGAAAAACATGCGCTCGGCACTACAAAACATGCTGTCGCGGATGGACTTAGTAACTCGGGAAGAATTCGATGCCCAAGCCAAGGTACTGGCGCGCACGCGGGCGCAATTAGAAACGCTGGAAGCCCGCGTCGCCGCGTTAGAAGGCACAACGAGCAAGGAGTCGGCGGAAAAACCGGCCGAATAAAGACACATCATCATGCTGTAAAAAAGGACGCCATCGTCCACGCCACGGAGAGGCATTACATGACGCTCGCTTTGGTGCATAGCCGAGCCGCGCTGGGTATCGACGCGCCCGAAGTTGCCATTGAAGTCCATTTGGCTAACGGTCTGCCAGCCTTGTCGATCGTCGGACTGCCGGAAGCGGCAGTCGAGAGAGCAAGGATCGGGTAAAAAGCGCGATAATCAATAGCGGTTTCGAATTTCCCACCCGCCGCATCACCGTCAATCTAGCCCCCGCCGACCTTCCCAAAGAGGGTGGCGGTTTTGACCTGCCCATCGCCCTGGGCATTCTCGTCGCTAGCGGTCAATTGAAAGCTGATTTGGATACCTACGAGTTCGTCGGCGAACTGGCGTTAAGCGGCGCCTTGCGTCCAGTTCGCGGCACGCTACCCATTGCGATTCAAACCCGCCACTGCGGACGCCAACTGATCACTGCCCCGAGCTGTGCGGCCGAAGCCGCGTTAGTGTATCCGGGAGGCAGTCTGCCGGCAGAGCACTTGCTTGCGGTTTGCGCCCACCTCGTTGGGACACAACACCTGTCGCCAGCCTCGCCGCCGGACGCTATCGAGTCTCCCGCAACAGCGCCCTGCCTCAGTGAAGTACGAGGCCAAAGCGGCGCCAAAAGAGCACTGGAGATTGCCGCCGCCGGCGGCCACAACCTCCTGTTCGTTGGACCGCCCGGCACCGGGAAAAGCATGCTTGCCAGCCGATTACCCAGTATTCTGCCACCGATGACGGAAAGCGAGTCCCTGCAAAGTGCGGCTGTGGCCTCGGTAAGCGAAATAGGCTTTTCCGCCAAGCAATGGGGGCAGCGGCCTTTTCGCAGCCCACACCATAGCGCTTCGCACGTAGCACTCATAGGCGGCGGTAGTCGCCCTCGGCCAGGAGAGGTTTCCTTGGCTCACCAGGGTGTGCTGTTTCTCGACGAATTCCCCGAATTCTCTCGACAAGCACTCGAAGCCTTGCGCGAACCTATGGAAACCGGCCAGGTAGCGCTATCGCGCGCTGCCGGGCGCATCGAATACCCGGCCAAGTTTCAATTGCTCGCGGCCATGAACCCCTGCCCCTGCGGCTATTACGGCGACCCGGGCGGCGAGTGCCGCTGTACGCCCGAACAAATAGCGCGTTATCGCGGCCGCCTCTCCGGGCCGTTGCTGGATCGTATCGACCTGCTGGTAGAAGTGCCGCGCATCCCGCCCCAACAACTGCGAGAAGCAAGCAGCGAAGAGCTTAGCCCCCAGGTACGTGAGCGGGTCGTTGCAGCGCGAGGACGACAACTTGCCCGCGGCGGCGCCTGCAACAGCCACCTGCAAGGCAAAGCACTTGACGAATGGTGCCGCTTAGGGGAGGCCGAACAAACGCTATTGGACACCGCCGTCGAGCGACTGCGGCTATCGGCTCGGGCATATCACCGGATTCTACGCGTCGCTCGTACAATTGCCGATCTAGCCGCTTCCGAGCCTATCCGAGCACACCACTTAAGCGAAGCGATCAGCTACCGTCGACTCCCGATGAGTCCGACATCGGCCATGGAATCTCGCTCCTATTAGCCCCCAAGCAGGTCCGCGCCGGAGCGCTGGCAGCAAACAAAACGCTTAAGGAGAGAGGTAAGCCGCTGTTGGTAACGAGTGGCAGCCCCTCTTACAAAGAACGGTATCGCCGACGATGCACCTCTGCGGTGCAAACGTCGCGCGACACCGTGCCTAATGGTGCGTCGCATCATCGAGAGCGCCGCTAAGACCGCCACATCTTCATGATCTTTCAACTAAATAATGTTCTGGCACGACTGATGCTATAGCGGACATCGAACGATAACTGTCCAGTAGGAGCAATAACATGAATCGTGCATTTAGACCGTCGCTACTCGCCGCCGCATTGCTGGGCACCGCTGCGTTCAGCGGACCGGCCATGGCCGAACTGAGCGCAAATATCGGCGTTACCAGCAACTACTTATTCCGCGGCGTTAGCGAGTCGAACGACGATGCCGCCGTCTTTGGGGGGTTGGATTACGAGCATGCCAGCGGGCTGTATGTCGGCACCTGGACCTCCAGCCTCGGCGGCGGCGGTAGCTACGAATTGGACGGCTATGTAGGCTTTGCCGGCGAAGCGGGCGGCTTCGGCTATGACCTCGGCTTCATCTACTACGGCTACCCCACCGACAGCGCTGCCGAATTCTACGAAGTGTACGCCAGCTTCAGCTACGACATCGCCGAAGCCGGCATCGCCTTCGATCCGGATAACGAAGACGTTTACGTCTATGGCGGCGTTTCCTTCGACCTCTTCGACGGCTTCAGCCTCGGCGCCTTGGTCGGCCACTACATGTTCGACGAAGGCGACGATTATACCCATGGCCAATTAAGCCTTGCCAAAGGCGATTTCACCTTTGCCGTGGATGCTACCGATATCGACGACTACGACCCTCGCGTTTCCGTGTCTTGGTCCATGAACTTCTAAACGAGCATTACGAAAAACCTCGCTTTATGTCTCCCCCTTTCTTTGCCCGCAAGGACGCGGGCAATTTTTTGCTCCTGATCTGGGAAACCGCAAACCGCTCTGCGTCGACCTCGCTGCTAGCAGCCCGTTAGGAACTATCGTCGGCAGCCCTATCGAGGGTATTCACGGCGTCTTCGGCGCTCAGAAAGACTCGCCCAGGCCTTAAACGTGCAAGTAAGTGGCTACGCTGCAATCGATCCAACACAGGGCCTTTCACCTCTGCCAAGTGCAACGTCACACCGGCTTCGCGCAGACTCTCGACAAGCTGTTCCAGGCTTTCCACAGCGCTATGGTCAATGGCGTTGACGGCACTACAGATCAATACCAAATGTTGCAGTTCAGGCCGCTCGGCAGCCGTTTCTGCCACCAGATCCTCTACATGGCTTATATTTGCAAAGAACAGGCTCCGATCTACCCGAAGCAGCAACAGATTAGGCCAGGTTTGCGTCTCGTGGCGGCAGACGTTACGGAACTGCTCCGTGCCCGGTAGCCGCCCAACTTCGGCCACATGCGGACGACTACTGCGCCAAAGGAAAGTACCTACCGCAACCATTACGCCCAGAATCAATCCCGTTTCGATATCGACGACCAACACACCAAAAAATGTCGCCAGAAACGCAGCGGCATCGGCTTTATCGTAACGCCAAGTACGTTTCAGGCCGCGCCAATCGATCAGGGGCATCACCGCAACGACAATAATAGCGGCCAGTACGGTCTGGGGCAGATAGTAAAACAACGGGGTAAAGAACATGGCGGCAAGCGCGACCACGACAACCGCAACCAGAGTCGCCAGCTGCGTTCGCGCACCGGCGGCGTAGTTGACCATCGAACGGCTGAATCCGCCCGCTACCGGCATCCCGCCGCTGACAGCAGCAGCGATGTTGGCGCCGCCAAGTGCTATCAACTCTTGATTGTTCCGAATCCGTTGACGCCGCCGATAAGCGAGTACTTTCGCAACCGAAACACTTTCTACATACCCGATTAAAGCAATCAGTATCGCTGCCGGCAGCAAATCGATAGCGCGTTCCGCATCGAGAAAACCTAGCCCCAGGTTGGGCATGCCCGCCGGGATATGCCCAACCACCGCCAACCCTAAGGCAGGTAACTCGAAAGCCCATGCGCTAAAGGTCGCTATTGTTAACGTTATTAACGGCACCGTACGACTAGCAAGTTCGGCGGCCCCCGCACTCGCCCCGAGGCGTCGTAAAGTGAAGCCGATAGGCGTTTTCAGCGTTAATAGCACCGCAACGCTGAGCACCCCGAAGACAAGTGTCGGCGCATGAGCCTGCCCAAGTTCGAGCATAAAGAAGGCCAAGGCCTCTATGCTAGAAACCGACTCGGGCAGAGGAATGCCCGTAAGCTGGGGCAACTGGCTGATGATAATCAGCACTGCTGCACCGCTGGTAAAACCGGACAGCACCGGATGCCCAAGAAAATTAACCAACACGCCGAGCTTAAGAACCGCCATGAGCAGCAAAATACCGCCCGTCATGGCCGCAAGTAATAAGGCATCGTTAAGATACTGCGGATCGCCGGGGGTAAAACCGACGTTGCTTAAAGCATTCGCAACCAACAAGGCTGCCACCGATACCGGACCGACCGATAGCGGTCGACTCGTACCGAGCAACGCATAAACAATCGGAGGCAATATACTTGCATAAAGCCCGACCTCCGGCGGCAACCCCGCCAACATGGCATAAGCCATACCTTGCGGTATCAACAGAATTGCCGTGATCAGCCCCGCCGTCACGTCATCGGCCAAATAAGCCCGGCGGTAGTTCAACAACCAATCGGTTACCGGCAACAATCGTCGAACGCGAGATGACACAGTCAGGGTAGCCCCTTACGCTACTGGATCTAGTTATACATCCAACCGTATACAGATCCCGATACCACTCTATTTAAGGGAGTATGGGCCGATCAACGCGTGAGAAAAAAACGGGCTCCCCCTCACGGAGGAGCCCGGTTCTTCAATAACAGTCGGAGGCAGCTTTAGTTAACGCTAATGCCGCTCTCTTCCAGCATATAACGGACGGTTTCGCGAATCTCGTCGTCGCTCAAACGCGGGTTACCGCCACGCGGGGGCATAGCGCCAATACCGTCGATCGCATTCTGCACCAAACCGTCGAAACCACGCTCGCCCAAACGCGCCGTCCAATCGCCCTCGGTGCCGGTAACCGGCGCATTCATGACGCCGGTGGCGTGACAGGACATGCAGTAGTTTTGGTTGATATCCTGCGGCGTCAGGTCGGCGGCTGCCGGTTCCGGTTCTGCCACAGCAAGCTCGGGCATCGGCTCACCGGTCAACCGAACGGCACCCGGCGGCTGCAGGTTTCGTTCTGCACGCTGATACTCGATGGTTTCCCGCTCTTCGGCAATATGGCCCGGCCCCCGGGTCATAACCGCCAAGGCGATCAAAATAATCGTAACGACCACCAGTACGGCGATAACGCCGACAAAGGTAACGATAAATGTTCTGTCCTGATCCTGACTCACCGTGTGCCCCCATCAATATGTGCGGATTAGGCCGGCGCGCGACCACGCAGGGCCGGCAACACCCTCTTCGGGCGGAGAGGCCAGAGTATAGCCGTAAAGCAATTGAGCGAAAACTACAGACTGCTCCGGATGCGAAAATGACCGCGGTTTTTCTTGCCGTTTCAGCCTCGACAGGAAAAACTGCCCCCTCTGCCGTCCTTAAAGTCGGACAACGGGGGCACGGCTCGCCGGTAAGCAGGCATGACAGCCATACGTCCTGCCCTTGCCATAGAGCCACTACGCCGGCGGACTAGCACCTTGCCCTGGCCGCTGCACCGGCAAATCTAACCGTGAAGGCGTACGAGGACAAAACCGCCAAACAATGGCGAGGCTAACAAGGGTAATACCTATCAACAAGAGAGATTCGCGAATAACCGCACCGAAAGCTACGCCCATTTGATTCAAGCCAATGAAGCCTTGAATACCGCTTGTGCTAGGCGCGAGCCAACGAAGCACATCGAGCGCCGGAGGTAGAGCCTCCGCCGGCCATGGATAGCCGGACAGGAAAAACAGCGGGATCGCCGTTGGCAACAGCAACTGTAAGCCTTGCTCACGCCGCCGCCACAGTAAGGACAAGGCTAGGCCAAAAGCGGCACAAGCCAATGCAAATATAGCCGAGAAGCCTAACAGCGAGAACAGCCCTCCAGCGCGAGGATAATCCTGGTACCACAACACAAAACCGAAACAATACAAGGCATTCAAGAAGGCAATCAGGGCAAACGCAAGAAATACCCCGAAATAGGCACGGCGGCCGTGCGGACCTCGCTGTTCTTCCCGCCAGGTGCCCACAATCAACGCCATACCAACCAGCAAGGTCTGCTGTAATAGCATCACAAGAACCGCCGGCACCACATAGCTACCGTAGCCTTCGCGAGGGTTGTAAAGCGGCATGACCTCCAACGCCAGGGGGCTTGCGATAGCCTGTTGAGGCGGCAAACCTTCTAGTTGGCGCCGAAACACTTTCAACTCTGCCCCCATCGCTTGCGCGGCGGCCGTCGTTTCCGTCAGCAGTGCACTGTTGGTAAGCAGATACCCGCCATGCCCCGATACCTGTACCGGGCTCTGCTCGCCGGCAGCAAGGCGACGGTTAAACCCGTCCGGAATAACCAACACCCCCACGACCTCTTCTCGCCATATGGCTGCTTGCGCCACTCTTATGTCGTCCACCACGCCCTGCAGCTCCAGTTGCGGCGCAGCATTCACCCGTCGAATAAGATCGCGCGAAGCGGGACTGCGATCGAGATCCACCGCCAGAAAAGCCACTTGCTCGACCGTTTCGTGCTTGTACGGCAAAGGATAGAAGAAGGAATAAAGCAACACCGCGATGAAGAGCAACAAAAACGCACCCTTATCGCCCAGCACCTCGGACCACGTTTGCACAAAACCGTCACGAACCGTCATCGCGCCCCCCAGGCCTCTGGCGAAAACCCCCGTCGCCGTAGCAACAGCAGGCCTAAAACGAGTGGAATCAGTACATAGAGCGCCAGCGCCCCGAGCAGGCCAAGCGCATAACTCGCAGGCGCGCCGGCTAGCCATTGCTGGTTTTGCAAGGGCAACCAGTATGTCAATGGTAAAAGCGCCGCCCACACCTGAGCCCCTACGGGCATAGAGGCGAGCGGAAAGGCATGACCGGCAAAAGCGAATGCCGGTGCCGTGTAGAAAGCCGTCACGCTTAACGCCATCCGGTAGTTACGGACCAACGCTACGGCCAATAAACCGAGGCTCAGGCCCGCAGCCACCAGCAATGCCAAGCCGACGACCAACACCCACACGCTGCCAGCGACAGGAATCGAGCGCCCAAGGCTTAGCCAAAGCAGCATGCCGACGGACAAAACAAAGTAGAACACCGCGTAAGGGAGTAGCTTAGCCACCACTGCGGTCGTCACGCCGCCACCGGCCACGTCCAACCATCGCTGCGCCGTGCCGTCGCGTAACTCGCGGCCGACAGCGGCAACGGCCGTGATCATCAGCACCATTTGGAGTACGGCGGGCCATAATGCAGCCGCTAAGAAGCGCTGATAGTCGAGACTCTCGTTGAACAAGGTCTCGCTAGCCACCGGAATAGGTTGCGCAGCGTCCAGGGCATAAGGATTAGGCCGGCCCTGTCGTTGTTCGGCCGTCAGTTCCACCGCCGTCGAGAAGGTCGCCACGGCCATTTGCACATCGCGACGTAGCTGCGCGGAATGCGTCGCGTACTGCGCGTTATGCTGAAACTGCACCGTCGGCCGACGCCCGGCAACCAACTCATCGGTAAACCCTCTAGGAATATGCACCACACCATAGACCTGGCGCGTCTCAAGTGCCTCCCAAGCCTGGCCTGCTATCGGCGTCCTTTGCGCCACCGACACGCCCGGCGCCGCATCGATAAGACGCGTTAGTTGTCGCGACTCGTGGCTGCCATCCTGATCGAGCACCAATACCGGCAGCCCCCGGGGCGTTGCGGACGCAAAAGTCCACACTAGTAATAACCCCAAGAGCAACGGCAAACCGAACACGAAGAAAGCGTCGCTGCGATCTCGCAATAGATGGCGCCACTCACGGGCGACAACGGCAAAGAATCCCGGTTGCTGCACGAGGTTTACTCCGCCCGATAAATAACAGTCATACCCGCCCGCAAACCGTCGACCTGCTCAACCGGCCGCGCTTCCAACTGGAAGGTACGCAAATCGTAACCCGGGGTGCCGCGTGCAGCCTTCCAGGTCGCGAAATCGGGCAAGGCCGAAAGTCGCGTCACCTTGAAGGTATAAGACGCCTCCAAAGCAGGCACAAAAGCGTCGAACTCCACCCCCGGCTGCAAGCCGCGCAGACGATCCTCGCGCACATTGAAGACAACCCACGTATCGGTAGGATCGGCCAAAGTCAGTACCGGAAAACCCGCAGCGGCGAGCTCGCCTTGCTCCACCGCGATCGTCGCCACCTCGCCGCTGCGCGGTGCAACCGACCGGGTTTCCTCTTTGATCGCTTCCGCCTCGGCTCGGGCAGCGGCTGCTTGACGGGCCTGTGCTTCGCTAGCCCGACGCTCCTCCTGACGGGCACCGGCACGCGTCATTTGGTACCGGGCATGAGCCGCATTCGCCTGTTCGCGCGCGCCCACCCATTGGGCATAAGCTTCATCCCGCTGCTGCCTGGGTACCAAGCCATCATCCGCCATAGCTTGAATGCGCTGGTAACTCGTGTCGGCCAACTCCGCTTGCGCCTGCGCCCGCTTCCACTCCAGACGCGCCATCTCGACTTCTTCGCTACGGGCACCGGCCTCGGCCTGATCGCGCATAGCCTCTGCCGCTTCCTGCGCGGCCAATGCCTGCTCGTAGCGGGCACGAATCTCGGGCCCGTCGAGTTCGAACAGCAGATCGCCCGCCTCAATCCAATCGCCTTCCCGAACCGGCATCGAAGCCACGCGACCCGTTACTTTTGCCGCTACCCGCACTTCTCGCACCTCGACCTCACCATGCAACCATTCCGGGCCAGGCTTTTGGGCGGCAATCAAACCAAACCCAATAAGACCCACGAAAAGGCCGCCGATAACGCCAAATGCGACTGTTTTGCTTCGCTTCATTCGATCCACTCTCTATACCGCGATGTGGCGGATTGACTCCGGGAGATAGCCATCGACCCCCTGGTGTCTCTTTAGTACAGAGATGAGCGTAACCTTTTATGATTGCGCAATTAAGAACTCAGACAGAAACCTGCCTTGCGGAATATGCAACAATAGCGGTATGGATAAATTACGCTGCATGCACATCTTTACCCGGGTAGCCGAACTCGGCAGTTTCACCAAAACCGCCGAGGAAATCGGCATATCTACGGCGCAAGCGAGTCGCGCCGTTGCGGAGCTGGAAAACCACGTCGGCGTACGGCTGTTTAATCGCAGTACCCGCAAAATCTCGCCTACCGAAGCAGGCCAGCGCTATTTGGGGCGCTGCCGCGCTATTCTGGAGGAAATCGACGATACGGAAGCGACACTCGGTGCCGATGCCCACGCACCGGCCGGCCGAGTCCGCGTCCATACCCCGGTATCTTTCGGCTTGCATTGCTTATCGCCGTATCTGCCTGCCTTCGCTGCACAATATCCGCAAGTCAGCGTCGATCTGACGCTTTCGGAGCAAGCACCCGAGGTTGTGGAAGGCATTTACGATATTGTCGTCCTTGGCGCCCGAGAAGGGTTCGACAGCGGTATTACCGCACGCAAGCTCTTTTCCTGCGAGGTGGTACTCTGTGCGACACCGGCTTTCGTCGAACGCTATGGCAGCCCGAAACGCCCCCCTGAACTGGCGGACTACCCCCTGATCGACGTCTCGCACGAGGTCGCACGCGGTCCATGGCAGCTCACCGGACCGGACGGCAGCTGGGACGTACGGCCGCTCAGACAAGGGCAAATCACCAGCAACAACGCGGAGCTGCTATATCGACTGGCGATGCGGGATGCAGGTATCGCGCCGCTGCCGGAATACATCGTTGGCGCCGATCTCCAAGCCGGCCGCCTGATCCGCATCCTGCCGCAGTGGAAGCTACAGACGCTGGATTTCTTCGCAGCCCTTCCCTCGCGACGTTTTCTACCGCTAAAAGTACGGGTGTTTTTGGAGTTTCTTCGGCAAACGCTAAAAGATTCGCTACCCGCGCTCCGATGAACTAACAACGGACTAATGCGGTCGAACCGACGCGATCATCGCCCTGCGTCAGAGCGAGTCGGGAGGCCGATTGTGTAAGAAGTGACGAATATTTTGCCAGAGCACTTTATTTAGAACCCCCAGACGCGCTATCCTTAGCGCTCTCAGAACAGAGCGCCCGTAGCTCAGTTGGATAGAGTGTCGGCCTCCGAAGCCGAAGGTCGCAGGTTCGAATCCTGCCGGGCGCGCCATCTTTGAACTGCAGGCTGCGGAAGAACGCATTAACGACAGTAGATTATCGACGGCGCTGCAATAGAGCCGACCTGGGTCAGACGTTCAACAGCCTGTTAGCAAACCGCCCGCAGCCTTTCAGCGATATGAACACGGTGCAAACTCTAACGCGGGAACCGACGGAGATTAGTTACGCATGATCGACTCGCGTCACCCGCGCGTGGACGAAACCGCAACTCTCAGCACCCTCGATTCACTCGCCGCGCAATTTTCCGAAGACGAGCTGCGTGCACTACTCAAAGCGAGCAGTGACGTGGTATTGCTGTTTGATGCCGACGGGCGCTATTTAAAGGTCGCTGAGAGCAGCCGAAAGCTATTGTACTGTCCGGACGAAGCACTGACCGGCCGGACGGTTCACGAAGTTCTACCCAAAAGCATTGCCGACTGCTGCCTGGAGCGAATTCGAGAAGCGCTACACGAGAAGCGCCAGATCCAATTCGACTACAGCATGCCTCTGGCCTCGGGAAAACGATATTTCTCCTGCACGGTTTACCCCTTGCCAAACCGGCAAACGGTCCTTTGGTTCGCGCGCGATATCAGCGCCCACCGAGCCGCCGACCTCGCACTGGCAGCACGCTACGACATGGAGCGCTTGATAAGCCGTTTATCGAGCCAGTTCATTAATGTCGAGCCGCGCCATATCGACGCCGTGATCGACCAGGCATTAGGGGAAATGGGCCGTTACTTTGCGGTGGACCGCGCGTATATCTATCGTCTTAGCGAAAACGGTAGTCATATGCTCAACACACACGGCTGGCGTAAAGACACCATCCGCTCGCGTCTGGGGTACCGTAAGCCGATCCCGAACGAGAACTTCCCCTGGTTGATGAGCCGCTTACAGGCGCAGGAGATTATTCGCATCAGCGCGGTCGAACAGCTACCGGCAGAAGCCGAGAGCGAGCGCCAAACCTTTTTAGATCGGGATGCGAACGCGATTGTGATCGTGCCCATCGTATTCTCCGGCAGTTTAGACGGATTCATCGGCTTCGATGCCAATGCGAGCAGCCGCGAGTGGACCGATGGCGAAGTGCATTTTCTTAAAAATGCCGGCGAGCTGTTTGCCAGCGCATTGCAGCGTAAACAATCGGAAGAAAAGATCAGACAACTGGCCTTTTACGACGACCTGACGGGCTTACCGAATCGGACCCAGTTACGGCGTCAGCTAAAAGCCGACATCGACCAGTCAGGCGCTCCCTTTGTATTAGTGCTGCTTGATCTGGACGATTCCAGTGCAGTCAACGACCTGCTCGGTCACGACGTCGGCGATCAATTGCTAAGAACGCTGAGCGATCGACTCAAGCGCTTCCTCGGCGACCGGCACACCCTCGGCCGCTGGGGCGGCGACGAATTCTTACTAACGTTGCCGATCGAAGCCGGAACCGAAGAATTCATGCCGCTCGCGCGACGGATTCAAGAAGAGTTGGTAAAACCCGTTATCATCAACGAACAGGAACTGCGGGTTAGCTGTTGTACCGGCATTGCACGCTATCCCGACGACGCCGAAGACGTCGATAGTCTCATTCGGTTTGGCGAGATGGCCTTGCATGAGGCTAAGCAAGCCGGGCGCGGCAGTCTTCGCCGCTATACTCGGAAACTCAAAGAAACCGCCGCTCGCCACAACTTACTCAGGGGCCGGTTACGACGCGCGGTCGATCACGGCGAATTTACCCTGCATTATCAACCGCTGGTCGATTGCCAAAGCGGCCGCATCATCGGAGCGGAAGCCCTACTACGCTGGTTCGACACCGAGCTAGGCACCATCGGCCCCGACCAGTTTATCCCGATCGCCGAAGAAAGCGGCCTTATTGCACCACTCGGCGAATGGGTGCTCGACACCGCTTGCGCCGAGCTAAGGCATTGGCACAATCCGCTTGGCACCCTCCCCCGGATTTCGATCAACGTATCGGGTCTACAGCTACTCGACCATCGGCTCGCCAACGCTCTGGACCGCGTCATTGCCGCTCAAGGCCTGCAAGCCACCCAGATTGAGTTGGAAATCACCGAGAGCGCGTTGATGGAACGCGAAGCCGCCGGCTTGCCGCTACTGCAACACTTACGGGAGCTTGGCGTCGGCATCGCTGTCGACGACTTCGGCACCGGCTATTCGTCATTGGCGAAAATCAAACATATGCCGGTTAACGTCCTCAAAATCGACCGCTCGTTTATTCAGGACATTTTCACCGACAGCGACGACAAAGCGATCGTGATCGCTATTCTAGCCTTAGCAAAACAGCTACAGCTAAAAGTGGTTGCCGAGGGCGTAGAAACCGAGCAACAGCTTCAGTTCCTGCAAGAGGCAGGCTGCGACTTGATTCAAGGCTATATATTCAGCAAGCCGCTGCCTGCCAAGGATTTCCGGAAACTATGGGCAAAGGGCGTGGCAGACCGTTAAGGAAACGGCGGCTCCAGCGCCATGTGCGGCCAAGGCAATAACTTCAAGTTCTCAGCAGGCCGACCTGCATCACGATAGGCAGATGATCCGAGAGCGGATGGTCGAGCACCTCCGCCTTCTCTACTTTAAGCGTCGGCGCCACGAGAATATGATCGATATTATGTTGCGGCCGCCAACTGGGGAACGTATGCAAGTGATGCAAAGGCTCGCAGAGATCGCCGCGAGTACATAAGCGATCGATCTCTAGGCTCATCGACCGGCAGTTAAAATCCCCCATCACAACCGGATGCTGAAAATCCTGTAACAACTCCGCCACGAAATCGAGCTGCCGCATACGCGTGCGTTGTCCCAGGGCCAAATGGACAATCACCACATCCAAACTGGCCTCGGGGGCGCCAAAACGCATCGCCAGCGCCCCACGCCCTGGGATCATACCTGGCAGTTTATACTCATTAACCGCGAACGGCCTGAACCGGCTCAGGATACCGTTGCTGTGCTGAGCAACCTTCCCTAGATTTCGATTCGTCTGCGAATACCAACACGGAAATTGAGCGTGCGTCGCCAAATATTCCACTTGGTTGATATAGCCGCTACGAAAACTGCCGGCATCGACTTCTTGCAAACCGACAACATCGAAACCGGAAATCAACTGCGAAATACGGTCGAGATTACTCAGGCGGGTAGGGTGCGGTAGCACGTGGCGCCAACCACGCGTCAGATAGTGCCCGAAATACCGGGTCTCAATACCGGTTTGGATGTTATAGCTCATCAAGCGTAGCGACGAGAGCCTAGGAGCCTCGCCGCCAGCCGCTGGATGTTTATCGGCCGCCTCGTCGCCCTGGACGACGGAGCCGGCTCCGGCACGCGGAAACGTCGACATCGTGCTTTACGGCCCCTCCTGAACGGTCACATGAGGTCAATCTAACCGTAGAAGCCGGTGACTACTACGTAGGAAAACCCGACGCTCGTCTTACCGCACGGGCCCTATGAGCGACAGCGGCTGCTATGCCGATGAGCCTTAAGCGGCTCATCCGCATAGCCGATCATTTTAAATCTAACACGCTAATGTTGTGTGGGCGAGCCCCGCCGATCTCTAGCAAGCTGTCCGGCAACAGCTACCGAGAGCGCTTTAACACCCCTCACGCCCCTTCGGCAATTTCCTTCCGCACCAGATAGTCGATCACTTCCAACATCCGCTCATGGCTGCCGACCATACTGGGGTTAACGATATACTTGCCGGCGACGGCCACGCTCGGCGTGCTGGTAATACGAAAATCGCGAATGACCTGCTCCGAGCGCCGAACATTCATATCGACAACAAAGGAGTTAAAGGTATTGAAAAAGGTTTCCCGGTCGACACCGTGATCTTCGAAGAAAGGGGCCAGATCGTTTGCGTTGCGAAAACGCCTGCGCTCGTTATGCACTGCCGAGAACAGGGCGATATGCGTCTGTTCAACCATATCGAGCGCTTCGGCCGTATGATACGCCTGTGCCAAAGGACGCCAAGAATCGCTGAAAACCACCGGTGTCCGAATGAATTCCACTTCTTCCGGCGCTTGGTTCTCCGCCCAATCGTGCATCGGCCCGGCGAAGGTAAAGCAATGCGGGCAGCTATAAGCGAAGAACTCACGCACCTCGACACTATCGTCGTTCGCCGTCTCTACCGGCGTAGGCAACACCTCGTAGTCGCGGCCCGCTTCAAAGCGCGCTTCCGCCACCGCCGTCGCGCCGAACAACATCGACACGCCTATTGCCAAACCGAGAATCAAGCGTTTCATGATCAATCCTCCGCCCCGCGGGCCTCCATACTATCGTATCCGAAACCGCGCCAATCGGAGCGCGCCCTTCCCTGGCACCCTTACAGCGCGCCGTACGAATGCAGCCCGGACAAGAACAAATTAACGCCCAGGAACGCGAATAAGGTAACGAACAACCCGATAATGGCCCACCAGGCCATCGGCGCGCCGCGCCAACCCTTCGTAAAGCGCAAATGCAACCAAGCCGCGTAATTCAGCCACACGATTAGCGCCCACGTCTCTTTCGGATCCCACGACCAGTAGCCACCCCAGGCTTCCGCCGCCCATAAGGCTCCGAGGATCGTCGCCAACGTAAAGAAGGCAAAACCGAGCGCGATGGTTTTATACATCACATCGTCCATCTGCTCGAAACTCGGCAAACGCCCGAGGATATTACCTTCCGGATTATTCAACTTAAACAAATAGGCAACCGCAACCATTGCAGCGACAGCAAACGCCCCGTAGGCGACGAAGTTGGTCGGCACATGCAGCTTCATCCACCAGCTCTGTAAGGCAGGGATAAGCGGCTCGATTTCGTGAGCCTGGCGGTCGAAGTGATACCACAGCAGGAATATCACCGCCGAGGAAATCACCAACATAACGAAACCGCCGAGCGCCCGCGTCCGATACCGCTCTTCGTAGTAAAGATAGAGCAAGGCCGTCACAACGGCGAACTGGATAAACACTTCGTACAGATTGGCAACCGGGATATAACCGTGACCCGGCCATAACAGGTACGATTCGTGCCAGCGAACTAAAAGTCCGATCAAACCGAAAGCGGCCGCACACCATGTCATTCCGGCCGCGGTTTTACCGACGAAAGCGCTACGAGAGAGCAACGCGGCAAAATAAGCCACCGTCGCCCCGATGAACAAGGCACACATCCACATCGTCGCCGACTGACTGGAGAGCAAGTACTTGAGCAGGAAACGCTCCTCACCCGCCGCCATATCGGGATAAATGAACAGCGCTAACGTCGTCGACGCAGCCACCGCCAACCCATAAACCCGAATCGGCTTCCAGTACCAACCGAGCCACATGAGGGAAATTACCGTTCCGACTAAGATAGCGTGCTCGTAGCGGTCCATCGCCGGGCCGTAAACGGATAGCACGCCGAGGTAGCCCACCACGCAGGCCACCATCCAAACCCAATCGAAAGGTTTTAAGCTGCTTAGAAAACCCTGCCGCTCGTAATCGGCGTTAAGCACATCGTTAGGTGTCGCCATTACGGGTACCTGCCGTGTTATTTGCTGTTTCGGAACCTTTTGCAAGCCGTTGCGTCAGCTCCAGTTTAAGCCGGGCAAAGTCCTTCTCAAAACCAAGCGGATCGCGCTTCGCCGTGCCGGCGAGCAGAACCTGGGCGCTACCGTCGTCGTTCCGTTTCACCAAGGTCCACACCCGGCGATACGGCACATAAAACATCAGGAACACCCCAATCATCAACAAGGCGCTGCCAAAGTAAACCACATTTTGTCCAGGCGCCCTGGTGATTTGCAAGCCGGTCGCCTGGATATGGTTAAAGCCGGTTACTTCCAAAAACATCGGCGCACCGTACTCGGGCAACGCCGAAATGGCGGCCAGCGCATCGACGTAGAACTGCTGATCCCATTCGTCGAGACTAATCGGGCTTACCTCGCCCGCTTCTTCGGTCACGACATCCTGATAAATACGGGCCAAGGTACGCTGCAAGACAGTCCGCGAGAACTCCTGCATCACCTCGCGCCTCGCAGGTTCGACCGCATCGGCCTGCAAACGTTCCGTCACATGCTGCTCAACCGCGCCGAAGCCGCCCTCCAACAGGCGCCGCACCATATCGGTGGCGGTATGAGCCACGGCCGGGGCCAACTCCGGATCGGCAACCGCCAAGCTCTGCAACAATTCCTCGCTGGTCCGCAGCGCCGCCTGCTCCACCGTTTGCGGGTCGCGCAGCGCCTCCAGGAAATTCATGAAACGATCGAGCCGGTAGTTAGGATCAGCCGGAATATGTAGATACTGAAACTCTTCGGCGATTGCGCTGCGCACGCCACTTAAGAAATACCACCGGTCATCCTGCTGAATGGGCAGCATGAAGTTCTCGTACTGCAAGGCTTCGCCGGTTGGTAGGCGCAAACGGTAGATGACGCTGGGGCCGACGTTTCGAAACCGACGGCCGCTCTCGACAACATCGGGACGCACATTGAAAACCTCGAAGTCCTCGAGTTCCAGCGTCCGCGTCTCGCCGGCAATCTCCAACGACTGCGACTGGAAAACCTCGCCTTCGAACTCCTGCGGCTTTTCATCCGGACCGCCTCGCAAAGGCCACGCCCGCAATTGCAGCTCCGAACCGCCATCGCCGAAGCTCGATTGGTAAATCGCAAACCCTTGGTGAATCAACGGATGGTTAACCGCAATCGTTTGCCGCAGCGGCTCGTCAAGCTCCGGGTCGTGGATCACCAAATCGCTTTCAAACGACTTCGGCTGCCCTGTCTCGTAATGCTCGACCCGGAACTGTTCAACCTCTATAACAAAGGGCAGCTGCTGAACAACGACCCCCTCGCGCAAGGGCAGGAACACCACACCGGCCCGCTTACCTTCGGGAATCGTGACCGAACCCCGGAAGGAAGGATTAGTATCGGGCAACCAACTTTGCGGCGGAATCTGCGAAACGCGCACCGCTCGCGTTTCAACTTCCAAACTACCGGTCATCGCACGCCATTGCAGCGGCAAGTTACCGTCGATTAAGCCGCCGACGCAGATAACCACAATCGCCAAATGCGTAAAAATATACCCGCCGCGGTTCCAGCGACCTTTCATCGCCCCGTAAACGACGGTTTTATCGTCGCCCTTACGGCGGAACCGATAACCGTTGCCGCTTAATGCCGACTGCACAATCGCTTCCGCGACTTTGGCGTCGGCTGCGGACCATTCGCCCTTATGCCGCAGCACGCGCAGCGAAGCTTCCCGAGTTTGCTCGCGAAAGCGCGTCATTTCCTTCCACATCACGGGCGTGTGGCGGTACAAACACACCGAGGTAGAGATGACCAAAAAAGTCAGGATGACTAAAAACCACCCTGCCGAGTACACATCGTAAAGGCTGAGCCTCTCGAAAACCTCGAACCAGAACGGGCCGAACTTGAGCAAATAATCGTTGTACGGCTGCCCCTGCTGCACAACCGTACCAATGATCGACGCAATAGCCACCGCCACCAACAAAGTGATGGCCAAATTCATGGAGCCGAGAAACTCCAGCAGTATGGCGCCGGTAGATTTCGATTTACGGGATTTAGATACGCGCTTGGATTCGCTGGACATGAGTGCCACGCAGGCCTTGAGGCCGAAACTTGGGGCAGAAGAACACCAACCCCGGGAGAACTACAAAACAATCAGTGGGTATGCGTAGAGCGCCGCGCTGCACGCTTATCGACGCTCTACGATCACACCCGAGAAGCGCAACCTCTTAGTCGCGCTCGACGCGGTAAAGGCCGGCCACGTAGGAGGCCACCGCGCGGATTTCCTCATCCGACAAGCGCTCGGCCGTATCGCGCATCATGCGATTCCGGTCCGTTGCCCGCTCGCCGCTGCGATAAGCTTGCAACGCGCTAGCGACATACGCCGCATGCTGGCCGCCGATGCGCGGAAAACCGGCCGAAGGGATACCCGAGCCGGTCGGACCATGGCAAGCCATGCACGCTGCAACGCCTTTATCCGCCAAACCGCCGCGGTAGATCTGCTCGCCCAGTTCGGCTAACTGCTCGTCGGTTTCCTCGACAGTCATAGCCTGGCCGGCATAGTAAGCCGCCAGATTCCACATATCCTCTTCGCTCAGATCGGCGACGACCGGACTCATTAACGGATCTTCCCGCTCGCCGGTCTGGAAATGCTGAAGCTGCGTAAAGATGTACTGCTCATCCAAGCCGGCAATCTTCGGCCACTCCGGATTCACGCTGTTGCCGTCGGCGCCGTGACACGCCACGCAAGTGGAAGACAACTGCTGCCCGGCAGAAACATCCCCTTGCTGAGCCGAAGCGGTGGCAACGGTGCCGATAGCGGCGGCGGTGAAGAGCGCGATAAACCAATTCTTCATGTTAGAGACTACTCCCAGGCGGCTGTACGAGCGTCAGGCGTAAGGAAAACGGTGATCCCCCTACCTCCAACCAAACGCCTCGCGGCCCCTTACAAGCACCGAACAAGGCAGGAAAATCAGCTGCGCATTTATACCAGTAGGCGTTCAAGCGGTCAATTTAGCAGCCCAATGCATGTGCCGGAAGGGGAACCGGTTCACAGGCTAATAGTGCTCGCTCCACCACTCGCGAATGACTAAACTAGACCGGGTTGATTTTATTTTCGAGCCGCACGTCGCCGCAACGGATGGCAAGTAACAGCCGAGCAAACTACGTCATGAACCCGATTTATCATCGTGCCCACTTCCTGTTAAGCGCCCCCCACATTAACGTGCTGCCCGACGATCTAGGCATAGAGGTTGCTTTCGCCGGGCGCTCTAATGCCGGCAAATCGAGCGCACTCAACACCATCTGCAATCAAAAGGCGCTGGCCCGCACCAGTAAGACGCCGGGGCGGACACAGCAGATCAACGTCTTCCCGATTGACGATACGCATGCCCTGGTCGATCTGCCCGGCTACGGTTATGCCAAAGTCCCGGAAGCCATCAAACGGCAGTGGCAGGCCGCGTTACCCGAATACCTTAGCGAGCGCGAACAACTGCGCGGCGTCATGCTGATCATGGACGTGCGCCATCCGCTCACCGAGTTCGACTGGCACATGCTCGACTGGTGCCGCGACTTGGAGTTGCCCTTGCACATCCTGCTGACCAAGGCAGACAAGCTCAAACGCGGCCCCGGCATGGCAACGTTGCAAAAAGTCCGCAGCACGCTTCGCAACGACTATCCTCATGTCAGTGCGCAACTGTTCTCGTCGCTCAAGCGAACGGGCATCGAGGAAGCGCACGCCCAACTGGATAAGTGGTTCGGCTTCGACGCCTAGAATCCTTCTCGCTACGCGGGACGGCCAGCTACAAGGCGCGTAGCTAGCCGTCCGAGCTAAGGCGGACATGCACTGCTCAATGACGCCAGAACGCCGGCATAAACAGGATAAGCACTGTAAAGATCTCCACCCGCCCCATAAGCATCAATGCGATCAACACCCATTTTGCGGTATCGGTGAGGTGTCCGAAGCCGGGGGCAACGCCGGCGATGCCGATGCCAAGGTTGTTAATGGTGGCAATCACCGCCGAAAAAGCCGTTACCTGATCCAGCCCGACCGCCATCAAAGCGAGCATCGAAAGAGCAAACACCGCCATGTATACGGCAAAAAACCCCCAGATGGCAGTCGAAACGTTGTTACTAACAACTTGGCTGCCAAATCTGAGCGGAATAACGCCCTGCGGGTGAATTAGGCGAAGCACCTCTCGCCCGCCCTGCTTTATGAGTAGCACCGCCCGAAGCGTCTTTATACCGCCAGCGGTCGAGCCGGCGCAGCCGCCGATGATACTCAAGTACAGCAGCATCACCAGGAAGCCGCCCGGCCAATTGTAGTAATCTGTGGTCGCAAGCCCCGTGTTCGTGGAGAAGGTGACTACTTGGAAAATAGCGTAGCGAATGGCTTGAAGCGTCGGCAGCGTCGAGGTCAGCACCAGGCCCACGACAACGACCATGATGGCCCCCGCCAATAGGAAAGCGTAGAAGCGAAACTCAGGGTCCGAAAAATAGTGAGTCGCACTACGCCGACGCCATGCAAAAAAGTGCAACGAGAAATTTACCGCTGCCAAGTACATGAACAAGGCACCGACCATCTCGGCTGCGGGATTGTCAAAATGGCCCAGGCTGTCTCCGTAGGGCGAGAACCCGCCCGTAGATATGGTGGAGAAACTATGGGCAATTGCATCAAACACCGATAACCCGGCAACCCAGTAGGCAATGGCACAAGCCAGAGTAAGCCCCACGTAGATGTACCAAAGCGCCTTTGCCGTCTCACCGATACGGGGCGTAAGGCGAGCTTCTTTGGTCGGACCCGGCATCTCGGCCCGATAAAGCTGCATGCCTCCCACGCCCAGGGTAGGCAGGATCGCGACCGCCAGCACGACGATTCCCATCCCCCAAGCCAATTCAGCTGCTGGCGGTAATAACGAATCGAGAGCGGTAATCCATCAATATCGTCGAGAATGGAAGCCCCGGTCGTGGTTAGCCCGGACATACTTTCGAACATCGCATCGGTAAAGGATATATACGGGTCCGTACCGAACATCAGCGGAAGGCTTCCGGCTGCCGAGATCATCAGCCAAAATAGTGTGACTATCAGAAAACCATCGCGGGTGCGCAGCTCTTCCGTAGAGCGCCGGCGTGGGAACCAAAGCAGCAATCCGGTAGCCAGGATGAGCAAGCCGGAAACAAAAAGGGCATATGTGCCCCGTCCCCGACAAGCACGGAAACAATCAGCGGAGGAATCATCGTTACGCTGAAAAACGCGAGCAAGATGCCCAGGATTCGCAGGATCGGCCTTAACACAGCTCACTCCACGAATAGTAGATAGATATAGGTGTGAGAAGGCAGCAATGAGTCATGTGTGGCGGACCGTTCTATTGCGGACCGCTTAGTATCCAATTCGAGCGTATAAAAATTCTATTCGTGATTGTGAATACGAAACCCCGAGCGCTGTCGGTTTAAACCCTTATTCCGGTTGCGCACCCATGTTGGGCATCCCTGCCCAAGGTACTGAACAATTCCCTAGTAAGCTGTTAGAAGGAACGTCGCGCGGTCATAACCAGGCGCGCATCGGCCAAAGGTTCTCCCGCCAAATCCGTATTGTGGTAGGTAAGATCGAGCGAGAACCCCTGTACGTCTAGGCCGGCACCTAAACTCCAATGTGTGTAGTCGAGGGCATCATCCAACAGTTGCCTACCAATATCGGCGGCTAGATTCATGCGCTCACCCAGCGGCAATACAGCGCTTAAAAAACCATATACACCAGGGCCGACTCCGCCGAAAAAATCGGGCGAGATATGCAGTCCCGCAGTCCAATCGACGTACTGCCAGCCGTAGCTAGTATGTGCGTAGGCCTCGATGAAATCGTAATCGAGACTGCTGGCAGCGCCCGGATAACTGTAGTAAAGAATCCCAAAATCGTAGCCGGCACCTCCGGCAGCGATACGGTAGCCGCCATACACATCGAATTCGACGTGCGCGCCACTGTCGTCCTGAAAGTTCAGGCTTGAGGCCCAGGTCCCAAGATACCACCCGGTACCGTGCTTGAAGTCGAACCCGCCTTGAACGGCCGGCTCCTCCGACGTTTGACTGATCCCGCGATAAATATAGTCGGTAGTGTAGCCAATGTTAGTAGAGAAAGGCTGCGAAACTGCGGTCAGCGGCATCAGTCCCGCGGCAGCTATGATCCAGCTATATTTCATGATCGACTTCCTCGTGCTGTTGCTGCAGTAAAGCACCGGCAGTGCTTCGCCGCAGTTTCGTCGCAAACACGATAAGGAAGCGATTCGTAAATGGAGCGAATTCCGTAAGGAACTTATAAGAACCAGGTTAGGCGTCTT
This sequence comes from Alkalilimnicola ehrlichii, assembly GCF_003399765.1. Classification (GTDB taxonomy): domain Bacteria; phylum Pseudomonadota; class Gammaproteobacteria; order Nitrococcales; family AK92; genus AK92. The sequence continues at coordinate 214,071 of NZ_NFZV01000006.1, forward strand.
CGTCCTCATCGAGAAACCGATACCCCACGCCTGGCTCGTTGAGGATGAACCGAGGAACGGTCGGATCATCGCCCAGTTTTTGGCGCAATTGACCGATGTAAACCCGCAAATACTGCGTGTCCTCCTCATGGTGGGCACCCCAAATCTCGCGCAAGATCTGCCGATGGGTAAGCACACGTCCGGCATACCGCGCCAGCAGGACTAACAGATCAAACTCTTTCTTAGAAAGCTTAATGGCTTCGCCGTCGAGCACCACGCGCCGCTTGGGTAAATCGATACTTAACCCCCGCATCTCGAACTGCTGTAATGGCGGTTCACCCTGCGGCCGATGCCTCAAGGCCGCTCGGATACGCGCATTGAGCTCCCCGGCTCCGAAAGGTTTAGTGACGTAGTCGTCGGCTCCGCGATCGAGTGAGGCGATTTTCTCCGCTTCCGACGAGCGTACCGACAGAACGATTACCGGCACCTGGCTCCAGACCCGCAGCTCTTCCAGCACCTGTTGGCCATCCATATCGGGCAGTCCCAGATCGAGAATCACAAGGTCCGGAGTCTTTGCCGCGCATAAGGCCAACCCCTCCTTGCCGGACCCCGCCTCAAGCACGGCGTATCCCTGACCGCCAAGGCCTATCTTGAGAAAGCGTCTGATTTGCGGCTCGTCGTCGATAATAAGGATAGTGGCAGCGTAGTCGTTCATGCATCCTCCTGAGGCAACTGCGGCTGCCGCGTCGCCGGCAGGGTGAACTCGATCATGGTACCCATGCCATTTTCTCCGGACTTGACCACGATCTGCCCACCCATGGCTTCGATAAAGCCCCGGCAGATGGCGAGTCCTAGTCCCGCGCCGGACGTCCGCCGATCGCCTTGTCGAACCCGGTGGAACATACTGAACACCGTCTCCCGCTCGCCGCGCGGAATACCCGGACCGCGGTCGATCACCTGGATCCTGACGTCGTCGCCGATCAACCGAGCGCGCACGGTAATCGGTGCGCCGGCCGGCGAGTATTTGGCAGCGTTGTCTAGCAGATTGACCATAACCTGCTCCACTAACAACGGATCGAAAAACTGCCAGGGGAAAGCTTGCGGAAAGTCGAGTTCGACAGCGTGGTCGGTAAGCTCCCTACGCAGGCGGCGCATCGCATCGGCAACGCTATCGCGAAGGTCAGACCACTGCATGTTAGGCACAATAGCGCCGTAGCCCAGTCGGGTCATATCGAGTAAATTCTGGACAAAGCGGTTCAAACGTTCCGCTTCCTCCAGGACCGTCGTAAGAAGCTCTCGCTGCTGATCAACTGGCAAGCTGTTCTGCATCTCGAGCAAGGTGCTGGTCGATCCCATGATCGACACCAGCGGAGTGCGCAGATCGTGCGATACCGAAGAAAGCAGTGCCTGCCGCAGCTTTTCCGTTTCCGACACCAATTGCGCCCGCTCAATCTCTTCTGCCAGGCGCATACGCTCCAACGCCACACTCGCCTGGTCGCGCATCGAAAAAAGCAGCCGCCGTTGCTCGACGCTAAGCGCAAAACGGCGCTCTTCACGGCGCACGCCCAGCACACCGCTGGGTTTGCCGGAAGCGCGTAGCGGGATGAAATACCATCGGCACGCCGGCAGAGTTCCGGTACCATGCCCTGAAGGCTCGTTGTGCTCGATGGCCCATTCCGCGGCGGCACGGTCCATGTCGAGTAGGCCTTCGCGGCCGGCATCGCCAGCAGCCAGGTGCACCGCGCCGTGCTCGTCCGTCAGTAGCACGGCTGCACGACAGTTCAAACTCTCGCTGACATACTCACACACCGACCAGACCAAATCGTCCAAACCCACCGCGCGGGCGATACGCCGGCTGAAGTCGGACAGCAAGGCATTGAGGCGAGCACTGGCGCGAATGGATTCGACCTGGGTACGTACCCGCACCGCGACGTTACCGCTGATAACCGCAACCAACAGGAAAAACACCAGGGTAACGACATCCTCTCGATGATAGACATCGAGCGTACCCCGCGGGTCGGTAAAGAAAAAGTTGAAGGCTAAGAACCCGACAAAGCTCGCGTACAAAGCTGCCCCTAAGCCCTGGCGCAAAGCTACCACCAACACTGCGGCCAGAAAGGCCATCGTCAGGTGCGGAGTCTCGAGGAACAGACTCATCAGGTAAGCCACACCGGCACCCAAGGCTACCACGCCGGTCGCCTCGACATAAGGCCGCAGCGAGAACAGGGCGTTGCGCTCGGCCGTTCTGGGTCTGGAAACGGCTTCCGGCTCAGCACGGCCGGCGACTGTGACGATGAAGTCCTCTCCTTGCCGTAGCAAGCGCGATCCGAGCGAGGTTCGCAGCCAGCGCCGCCACCCTATTCCGGCACCGCCACGACCGACCACGATCTGCGAGACATTGTGACTCCGTGCATAGGCTAGAATCTCGGCAGCGACATCGTAGCCGCTCACGCTCGCCGTTGCGCTGCCGAGTTCTTCGGCCAGCGCCAGCGCCTCATGCACCCTTCCCTTCGCTTCTTCGTCGAGTGCCTCGCGGGCAGAATCGACGTGCACGGCGATCCAAGGTACCTGTCGCTGGTCCGCCAGACGTTTGGCCAGACGCACCAACCGTTCGGTGCCGGCCGCGTGACTGACGCAAACAAGAATCCGATCGCGAGTCGGCCAAGGCCCCTCAATGGCACGCGCCTGCATGTAGCTCAGGATATCGGCACCGACCCGCTCGGCGGCCGCACGCATGGCCAGCTCCCGCAACGCCATCAAGTTGCCCCGGCTAAAGAAATGCTGAATGGCGCGCTGCGCATGCTCGGGCACATAGACCTTGCCTTGGTTGAGCCGCTGGATTAGCTCCTCGGGCGGCAGGTCGATCAGCTCTAGATCATCGGCACGCTCAAGCACAGCGTCAGGTACCGTCTCACGGACCTTGACGTAGGAAATGCGCTCGACGATGTCGTTCAGGCTCTCCAAGTGCTGCACGTTGAGCGTACTGTAGACATCAATACCGGCCGCAAGAATCTCCTCGACGTCCTGCCAGCGCTTCTGATGACGACTGCCGGGGATATTGGTATGCGCTAGCTCGTCGACCAGCACCAGCGCAGGGCGCCGCGTAAGCACCCCATCCAGATCAAGTTCGTCGAACTGTCGCCCGCGGTAACTCGCCCTGCGCGGCGGCACAAACGGTAAGTCGCGCGTTAGCGCCTGCGTTTCCAAGCGACCGTGCGTCTCGACCACACCGGCGACGACATCCACGCCTTCGGCCAAGCGCTGGCGCGCCGCGTTCAGCATGGCGTAGGTTTTGCCTACTCCGGGCGCCGCGCCGAGGAAGATCTTCAACCTGCCGCGTTCGTCGCGGCTAGCTTCTGCCAACAAGGCGTCGGGCGAAGGGCGTTTGCCGTCGTCGTTCATCGCAAACCTCAAAAACGGGAAAACCGAGCGCGGCGTTAACCGTGCTCGGTCTAGGGAAACGCTGAAAAATCACTTGCCTCTCTCAGGACTCATCGGCAGCCAGCGAATCCAATGCAAGGTTGAGTTCCAACACGTTGACGCGGGGCTCGCCGAGTATGCCGAAAGTTCGCCCCTCAGTGAACCGTATCACTAAGGCCTCGACCTCATGCTCCGCTAGGCCACGTGCCGCCGCTACTCGCGCTACCTGTCGCGCGGCCGCAGCTGGCGAGATATGCGGATCAAGGCCGCTGCCAGAGGCGGTTACCAGCTCTATGGGCACCGGTCCATCGCCGCTGCTCGCCCGGAAAGCCTCCGCACGAATACTCATTAACTGCAACAACTCGGCACTCGTCTGGCCGAGATTAGAAGCGTCGGAATCGGCGGCATCATAGCCATCGCCCGCGAGCGACGGCCGCGGGTGGAAGTATTCGACCTGGGTGAACACCTGCCCCACCAGACGAGAACCGACCACCTGGCCGTCGCGTTCAATCAGGCTGCCACCGGCCTGGTGCGGAAACATCGTCTGCGCGAAGAGGGTAAACCCCAGTGGATACGCCAACCCGAACAACAAGGTAGCGACGACGATCAACCGCAGGGCGCTGAAGATTTGTTGCTGAATCATGATGCGCTCCTAAACCAGCCCAAGGCCGGTAATAACAAGATCGATCAGCTTGATACCGACGAACGGGAGGATCAGACCGCCCAGACCGTAGACCAGCAAGTTGTTACGCAGAAGCGCACCAGCACTCGCCGCCCGATACTTCACACCGCGCAGCGCCAGCGGCACCAGGGCAATGATGATCAGCGCGTTGAAGATCACCGCCGCAAGAATCGCACTCTCGGGCGAGGTCAGGTTCATCACGTTCAGCGCCGCAAGCTGCGGGTAAGCCGCCATGAACAGCGCCGGAATGATAGCGAAGTACTTAGCCACATCGTTGGCGATTGAAAAGGTAGTCAGTGCACCGCGGCTGATGAGCAGCTGCTTACCGATCATCACAACCTCGATCAACTTGGTTGGGTCCGAGTCGAGGTCGATCAGATTGCCCGCCTCCTTCGCCGCCGCCGTGCCGTCATTCATGCACACGCCGACGTCCGCCTGTGCGAGTGCCGGAGCATCGTTGGAGCCGTCGCCGCACATGGCGACGAGCCGACCCTTAGCCTGCTCCTCACGAATCAGCTCTAGTTTGCGCTCGGGCGTCGCCTCGGCGAGGAAGTCATCCACCCCCGCCTCAGCGGCGATGGCGGCGGCGGTTTGCGGGTTGTCGCCGGTAACCATCACCGTGCGAATACCCATCGCCCGCAGTTGCTCAAAGCGCTCGCGGATATGGGGCTTGACGATATCCTTAAGATGCACCACGCCGAGCAGATGGCCATCACGGGCGACCACAAGCGGCGTACCACCGGATTTGCTGATACGCTCCACCACCGGCTTAAGCTCGACCGGGGCAACCATCAAGCTTTCCCCACCGCTCACTGCGGCCTCTCGGCCTCCTGCATAACGCAGCATCGAGTCGACCGCACCCTTGCGGATCTCGACACCGTTCTCCAAGTCGACCCCGCTCATCCGCGTCTGAGCACTGAAAGGCACAAACTCAGCGATCGCCCCCTCGTTGATACTCAGCTTGTAGCGCTTGCGCGCCAGGGTGACGATCGACTTGCCTTCCGGCGTGTCATCGCTCAGCGAAGACAGCAACGCTGCCTCGGCTAACTCCTGTTCGCTCGCCCCACCCACCGGAACGAAGGCGTGGGCCATGCGATTGCCGTAGGTGATGGTGCCGGTCTTATCGAGCAGCAAGGTATCGACATCCCCGGCCGCCTCCACCGCGCGGCCCGACTTGGCGACCACGTTCGCCTTCACCAGTCGATCCATACCGGCAATACCAATCGCCGACAGCAGCCCGCCGATAGTGGTCGGAATCAGCGTGATAAGGAGTGCTACCAGAAAGACCGTCGGAAGGACGGCACCGGAGTAGGCCGCGTACAGCGGCAGCGCGGCGACTACGACCAGAAAGATGATGGTCAACCCGACCAGTAGGATGGTGAGCGCAATCTCATTCGGCGTCTTCTGCCGACTCGCGCCTTCGACCAGGCCGATCATACGGTCGAGGAAACTATCGCCGGGGTTAGCGGTGACCCGCACCCGAATTGCATCCGAAACCACCACGGTGCCGCCGGTCACCCCGGAGCGGTCACCACCACTCTCTCGGATCACCGGCGCCGACTCGCCAGTGATGGCGGCTTCATTCACCGAGGCGATACCGTCGACCACCTCGCCGTCCGCCGGAATCGTATCGCCGGCTTCCACCAACACGAGGTCTCCCTTGCGCAGCGTCTCGCTCGGCACGAGCTCGTAGCCGCGCGCGCCGAGCCGCGACAGCTTCTTCGCCTGCGTGCTGGACTTGGTCTGCCGCAGACTGTCAGCCCGCGCCTTACCTCGCCCCTCCGCCAGCGACTCGGCGAAGTTGGCAAACAACACGGTGAACCATAGCCACAGGCAGATCTGTCCCGCCACCGCACTTCCCTCTCTACCGAGTCCGGCGAGAAAGAGGACGGTCGCAAAGACGGCGGTAACTTCGACCACAAACATAATCGGGTTACGGAACATCACGCGCGGATCGAGCTTTTTCACGCTCATGACCAACGCCTGTTGCAGTAGCTGCTTGTCGAGCAGCCGAGTGTCTTCAGTTCGATGCTTACTCATGCTCATACCCTCAGAACTGCATGCCTTGGATCATCGCCAAGTGTTCGGCAATGGGCCCCAATGCAAGCGCCGGGAAAAAGGTCAAACCGCCGACAATCAACACGACGGCGACCAGTAGGGTGACGAACAGCGGGCCGTGAGTCGGGAAAGTGCCGGCAGAAGCGGCGACCGGCTGCTTGGCAGCCAAGCTGCCGGCAATCGCGAGCACCGGCAGGATCATAAAGAACCGTCCGACCAGCATGGCGATACCAAGCATGGTGTTGTGGTAAGGCGTGTCGGCGCCGAAGCCGGCGAAAGCCGAACCGTTGTTACCGGTGGCCGAACTGTAGGCGTAGAGAATCTCTGACAGGCCATGCGGGCCGACCTCCTGAATCGACGCCGCAGCGACGGGCAGCACCGAACCGACCGCACTGAAGGCCACGATGCCGAGCGGCAGCGTGAAGATGGCAATCAACGCCAGTGTCACTTCCTTGGCCTCAATCTTCTTGCCCAGATACTCCGGCGTACGCCCGACCATCAAGCCAGCGATAAACACCGTCAGCACCACGAAGATCAACATGCCGTAGAGGCCCGCACCGACACCGCCGAACACCACCTCACCCAACATCATGTTGAACATTGGAATCATGCCGCCAAGCGGCGTGAAGCTGTCGTGCATGCTGTTGACCGAGCCGTTGGAAGCCGCCGTGGTCGACTGCGCCCACAAAACAGAGTTGACCACCCCGAAGCGGGTCTCCTTGCCCTCCATGTTGCCGGCGCTGGTCTCGATACCGGCGGCGGCAAGCTCCGGGTGCACGTTCTGTTCTGCGAAGTACACAGTGAACAGACCGGCCAGATACAGCACACCCATCGCGGCGAAGATAGCCAATCCCTGACGGCGGTCCTTAACCATCTTGCCGAAGGTGTACACGAGCGCCATCGGAATCAGGAGGATGAAGACCATCTCCAGAAAGTTCGAGATTGGCGTCGGGTTCTCCAACGGATGTGCTGAGTTGACGCCAAAGAAGCCGCCGCCGTTGGTGCCCAGCTGCTTGATCGCGATCTGCGAAGCGGCCGGCCCCTGAGCGATCGTCTGCTGCGCACCCTCCACTGTGGTGGCGGGCACATAAGCCGAAAGGTTTTGCGGTACGCCCTCGGCAACCAGCACGATCGCCGCCAGCAGCGAGAGCGGCAACAGGATGTACAGCAGCGTGCGCACCAAATCGACCGGAAAGCTGCCGACAGTACCGTCGCGCCGCACCAGCCCGCGGATCAGCGCCACCAGCACTGCCATGCCGGTCGCCGCGGAGACAAAGTTCTGGGTGGTGAGCCCCATCATCTGGCTCAGATAGCTCAAACCTGACTCGCCGCTATAGGCCTGCCAATTGGTGTTGGTGGTAAAACTCACCGCGGTATTGAATGCAAGATCCGCCGACATCCCGGGAATTCCCTCCGGATTGAACGGCAGATAACCCTGCAATCGCAGGATGAGAAACAGCAACAGGAAGCCGCAAGCGTTAAACGCCAGCATGGCCACCGCGTAGCCGGTCCAGCGCTGCTGAGCTTGCGGATCAACACCGCAAAGGCGGTAGATACCCCGCTCCAGCGGACTCATCAAAGGTGTGAGAAAGGTGCGCTCGCCACTGTAGACGCGCGCCATATAACCACCCACAAACGGCGTAAGTGCCAGCAGCACGCCGATGAAGAGGGCGATTTGGAGAAAATCGGAAGTCGACATGGCTGCCCTCTCCTAAAACGTCGATGGATTGAAGAGGACGTAGACGAGGTACGCCACCAGACCGACAACGATAACGCCGCCGGCTATCAGTTCGATGATCATGCACCACCTCCCCGGAGCCGGTCAGCAAAGCCGATGAACCAGTAGCCCGTGGCGAAGAAACCACCGGCCAAAAGCAAGTAAACGAGATCGAGCATGATGGCTCCCCGAGTTGATTAAGACTCGGGTACAGGCTAGAGACGGAAGGCGTTAAATCTCTATTCCGACGGAGGGCAACGGGCGTAAAAACCCTATAAAGAAAGACGCTTAGCGTCTTAGAAAGCAGCGTCATCCAACATGACTTCTTGCAAATACACCGAGAAGCCAAGCAGCGCTTGCTTTCCCTTCTGAAACCAGTTTTAAGCACCGACCTTAATAACCGCCAAAGTAACCGTCCCAGGGTTCCTTAGCGGTGGTTACCAAGCAGCCTATTCCCAGCGATAGGTTGGGTAGAGCCAACGGCGAAACCCAACATCCCCCTGCGGCGCCCCTGTCACCGCCTACAACCCCACCGCCGCCAGCGTCGAGCGCAGTTCGGCGGCGTAGGCGCGCGGGCCGCCGGTAGCCGCTCGCGTAGGTGCGGGTGCGTGCAGCGCGGGTGCGCCGGGTCGTGCTCCGGCGGAATTCCCAAGTCCGCCGCTTGCAGC
>NZ_NFZV01000071.1 GCF_003399765.1 Alkalilimnicola ehrlichii
CGACACCCAATCTCCCACAAGAAGTATCACCCCCGAGATAAAAAAAGCGCTCATAGACAACATTAGCGCCATATCGATCAGGCTGGGCTTGTTGGTCCAGAACTGCGGCGTCTCCGTTCGCCACAACAAATAGCGCCCGTCGCAGTCGAACATCCCATTCTGCCATTTTCCTCCGGAGCGACCCGTGAGCTGGCGGCTCGTAGGCATCCGGTTCTTGGGCAGCGGCCGGAGGCCCGGTGTCGGCTCCTTCAAAGCCTGCCAATCCGGAAATAACAATTGAATCAGCGGATCTAATTTACGCCGCAACGGCTCTAGGCGATCATTCAAGCTCATACTCATCCCCCATCCCATCCAAACCGTCGTCAGAGCTCATCGGCTGCCCGTCGGGCCGGTATCGAGGTACAGCGGCGCCGGCACCACGTCCGCTGCCAGTTCCAGGCTTTGCCCCAGGGCGAGAAGCGTAACCAGCGCTCGGTCTCGCGTCGTGCTTACGGCGGCACAATCAGAAAACCCACCGGCCTTGGCAAAGGCACGGTGGGCGTCTGAATACAAACAACCGGCCACGCAATCAGTAGTTGTTAGGAGGCTTCATCCACCGCATCACGACGGTAATATTTCAACCGCGCTTCCAACGGCTCGGAATATTGCGCTCGCTGGACCAACGCTTCCGGAATGACATAGGCTGCCGGCCAATCCGACGGCAGCGCTCGCCCCTGGCGCGCGAAGTACTCTTCCACGTGCTCGCTCCAACCTCTATCGCCAAACGCGGTTCCGAAGGGGAACGGGCGCGTCAAACCTTCGGGGTACAGCTCGGGGATGGTCAGCCCCAACCGGCGGTACGCCCCCACCCGCCGCGCCCAGTCCGGATTCTCGCGCCAAGGTGCGGCCTCGGGGCTGGTCATGAACCGCTGCACAACACTCCACCACGGATCGGCCATCTCTGTGCTGTAACCAATACTGTACGAGTCCATCCCCAGCCGGAAGCCTCGGTCCGGCGCCCCCGGCGGCAACACCTCCGGAATCAGTTCGACCCCGCCGGAGGAGTGCAACGCCAGCGTCACGGTCGTCACGTAGTAGGCCTTTAAGTCCTTGAACCGGCACACCATCGGCCCGCAGCGGTGCGGCAGCGGCAGGTAAACCAACCCCGTCTTGCGATCGAAAATCGCCACCTCTCCCGTCGCCGGTGACAGGCCAAAGCGGATGAACAGACTCATACCGAACAAAGCAACCGCCGCGAACAGGGAGATCAATGCGCCAAGCCATTGATAGGCGAAAAGCATGATCACGACCATGAGTAAAGCAAACGTACTGAGCATTAATCCCATATATAGGAGATCGGGCTTGTTGGTCCAAAACTGCGGCGTTTCCGTTCGCCACAACAAATAGCGCCCGTCGCAGTCAAACATCCCATTCAGCCACTCGCCCCGAAAGCGGCCCGTGAGCTGGCGGTTCGTAGGCATCCGGTTCTTGGGCAGCGGCCGGAGGCCCGGTGTCGGCGCCTTGAGCGTGCGCCAATCCGGAAATGACAATTGAATCAGCGGAAATAACTTTCGACGCCACATTTGTAGGCGCTCACTCAAGCTCATAGCGTTGTCCTTCTTTTCTCCCATGGCGACTTCAACGGCCGCCCGTCGGGCCGGTATCGAGGTACAGCGGCGCCGGCACCACCGCCACCGGCTCCGATTCCGCCTGCCCCGCCTCGCTCTCCGCCCGCACCCGCACCTC
>NZ_NFZV01000072.1 GCF_003399765.1 Alkalilimnicola ehrlichii
AAGCCGTAAAGGCGTACTAGAGCGAATGCTAAAAATCTCGTATCCTATTATACCGATACTGCCTTCTCCCTCTGGCCGCGGCCCCTGTCCGGACGTGTCGGCACGACACGCGGACCCGTGTGCGCCAGCTTCGGAGTGCGCGGTCCCCGAACCGATGACACCTTAAAATAACGAACGCATAATCTGTCGCAAGGAGACGCGGCAATAATGAAAAATAACCCGCTTAACCCTCGCATCGGCAGCCCATCCGATGACCGATCGCACCGCCTCCGCCGCCGGCCTACGCTGGCCTGCGTATCGCGCCAATGTGGCCGCGCGCGGCCGCCCAAGGAGCGACGGCATGGGCATACTAAACCGGAAGAAAACCGCCGCGCCGCCGCCGCCCCCGCCCAAACCGCCCGAGCCGTTGGCGCTCATCGCCACCGGCGTCTGCACCCTGGCCGGCACCGGCGACTACGCCGCCCAAGGCGCGGTACAGCTAAAGCTCAACGGCGCCAAGCCCAACCCGGCCCTCGCGCTAGCGGTACCCGACCAAGGGGCGCCGCCGGTGTTAACGGCTGCGCTCGACAAGGAACTGCTGCCGCCGGACACGCCCGTGCCCGAGCGCCTCGTTTTCCTGCTCGCACATGCCCTGTTAGCGCTCGCCAAGCAGCTCGACCGTCGGTATCTCACCGCCGACACGCGCCTCCAGGTGTTACTCCCGAGCGCCGCTAGTGCCCGTGGCCATGCGGTAAAACCGCAGGCGCTAAAAGCGAGCGTGCTACAGCATGCTCCCGCCTTCGCCGCCTGCGACTGGCACTTCAGCCGCGATGCCGACGGCGGCGTCAACGCCTTGCAGCAATGCCTCGACGGCGACTGGCAACAGCTGATTTTCGTCGGCGTCGATTCGCTGATCGACGCCGGCACCGTGCTCGATTTCGCCTACGACAACCGCGCGATGAGGGCCGGCGCAACGCAAGGCATCGTTCCCGGCGAGGCGGCCGGGGCCGTGGCGCTGACCCGCACGCCCGGCGAGCAACCGGTGCGGGCCTGGCTGCGCGGCTGGGCCAGCGAAGCGGAGCCGGCCGTCGGCCAGGCCGAGACCGAAAGCCTCCCCGGCCTGCGCACCGCCATCAAAACCGCGCTGCAACAAGCCGATATCGCCGCCACCGACGTGCAAGCCGTCTCCCACGGCCTCGGCGCCGAGATCGCCGGCGATCTGGAGTGGTATCAAACCCACGTCGCATTCTGGCGCGGCCAGCGCGGCCCCAAGCAACAGCGGCTGCACATCGCCTTCGGCGATGTCGGCGTCGCCGCGCTGCCGCTACAACTGGCGCTGATCGCCGCCGAATACGACTCCCAACGCGGCCTGGCGCGTTACGATTTTCCCGCACCCGGCCCGGTGCTGGTGTGCGACACCCCCAACGCGCCGGTACGCGGCGCCGTTTGCCTGACACCGGCCTGAAGCCGGGTAAAATACAAGGAGCAGTAAAGCAATGGCTGGCAATGTGCTCATCAACGGCAAAACCGCCGTCCACGCCGGTTCCGGCGGCGTGCTGCAAACCGACGACATCTGCCGCACCCCCAGCGGCAGCGGCAC
>NZ_NFZV01000073.1 GCF_003399765.1 Alkalilimnicola ehrlichii
ACTGAACTTACTGATGGAGCAGCTAGCGGCGCGATGTCTCACACCCGCGCGGGAAGAAACCTGAGAATAGCCGTTCAACGCTGTATCTCATCACGGCGCAGGGCCAGCCAATGCCGCCCTATCCAGACGCCGGGTAGTTGTCCGCGAACCCACGGCTTTATCGACTAGCACCCTTGGACCGCGGGGAGGCGTCCATATATGTCCTCTAGTTCTCGACTCGGTGAACGACCTTGTTCTCGTAACGACCGCGCCTCTGCTTAGGACAAGAAGTTAGTCTGCCTTTTTTCTCTCCATGAGCTGAAGGGCGACAGACAGTTTCAATTTATTGATTCTTGAGCACTTTTCCGCATAGTTGCGCAGATCTAATTCCCGCATCTCAACAGAGCCGGAGCCTCTAGGAATCTCTATTTCCATCAAATTCCCAGGAAAAACGAGTACTGTGTAAATATCCTCTCCTTGTTCAGGAATCCAGTTCAACACATATGATTTTTCTGGATCATGAGAACTCTCTTTCAAAACCCGCAACAATCCAGGATTACCGAGACCACTCTTCAACGCTCGATTTGATCTCAAAAGCTCACCCCTGAGTTGCTGCTCCTGACGACTTCCAATCAGCTTCATTTGAGTACTCCTGGGAAGGCTGTAACCAAGTTGCCGAAGTGGTCGGTTATAACTGTTAGCGTTGACGTAGGTTCTCCGCCATTAAAAACATCAGTCCCAACGTTTCGGCCAACATTAACCTCACGCACGTATCGGATTCCCTCCCCACCCTCCAGCGAGCGCACAACGGGAGAACCGACTACTTCTTGACTCTGCAACAGACGGCTCAACTCTCCCTGAGAAACAGAGAACTGGCTTGCATTCCGTTTTCCTGAGAAGTGGCGAGCGAGCGTATGCTCCATCCCTTCATTAGAAAGGTTTATGCGCGATTGCACTCGGCCAGGAACATCGGCTAGCCCCGTTGGGACACCTCCCGCCCCACCCCCAGCCGACGGCGCCGCATCCGCCCCCTGCCCCTGTGCACCACTGCTGCCGCCGCTACCACTCCCATGCCCGCTTTGGTTGCCCCCGAGACTATCCGAACCATTATGGCTCCGCCCCCCTTTTCCAGACGATCCGCTTACTACATCGAAGGCCTTCTTAGGATTACCTACCAATGCTGCAATATCCAACAGCAAATGCGTTTCATCAGGCAGCTTCTTCTTAGCTGCCTCAACGGCTAAATCCAATGGCAGCACCGAGATCGTGTCCGGATGGTCCGTATCCTCCGGCGTCATGGGAGCGTGCGCGGTTTTTATGTCGCCAAGTAGATACGCGGCGATTCCAACGGGAATCGCAATTAAAGGCCCGGCATGCTCCAACTCTCCCCGATTATCCAACTCTCTGAACGCGGCATTGTTACCGTTCAGCAGCGCCTGATGCGCCGCCGGATCTTGGATGGCCACCGGGGCCGGACGGTGGTTCTCGATCGCGTCCTTATTGGCCCAGGCGTTGACTCGG
>NZ_NFZV01000074.1 GCF_003399765.1 Alkalilimnicola ehrlichii
CGACGGTGATATCGCCGCCGCCGCGGCCGGTCAGGCGAATGTTCCGGGCCGCTTGAATGGTGACGTTGCCGTTGTGGCTGCGCACGGTCATGCCGTCCGGCCCGCGCACGGTCAGCCGCGTGCCTTTGCGGACCTTGAGCCGCGCCCGGCGCCCGGTGACCAGTTGCACGTCCTCGCCCGACTGTAAGAGCACGTACTGGCCGGCGCGGATGGCGGCATCGAGCTTGGCCTGGTGGTGGATCGCACCTGCTCGGGTGCGGGTGCGGCTGTTGGCCGCCACCGTGTGGGTGCGGCTCGCCCCCACCCGTTCGGTGAGGGTGGCGTGCGCGCGCAGCCACTGTTGGCGCGCGGCGTAGAGCGCTAAGCCCCCGTGGAGGCAGGCGGCGCGCACCAGTTCGTGGTCCGGCGTGGCCTGGAAGATGGCTTTGACCTGGCCGGCGAAGGTCTGCAAGAGAATGTGCGAGCGGTTGAGCTCGTCGTCGAACAGCACTTCGTTTTGGCCCGGCGTGAGCCAGCGGTTGTGCGGCGCATTGGCCGCGCCGACCGGCCCCGGTGCGTCCTTGTTCGGCGCAATGCCGAGGATCAGCGCCTGGTTGGGGTCGCCCCCGGGGCAGTGCAGCAGCACCTCGCAGCGCTCGGTCAAGGGGCAGAAAAACCCGCTCGGCGCCACCCGCCCGGCCCCGGCGTAGGGGCTTAGCCGCCGCAGCGGCGGGGTCGCCTCGGTGTGCCGGTGCGCGCCGCGCTCGAAATCGGGCCGCACCGGCTGCGCGCCCCGGCCGGCCGCATCCGGCAGGCCGTAGCGGTCCGGGGTTTCGATCCGCGCGGTGAACATAAACGGCAACCGCGGCCGCGGTGCGGCCGGTGCCACGTACGGCGTGCGCCGGGGGATCAAGGTCGCCTCGCCGCGGTAGCCGGTCTCGGGATCGAAGCGGTGCGTCACCGCCGTGACCAGATACTCCCCCGATAGCCCCGGCACGGCGCGGAAGTGGCTGGCCTCCAGATGCAACCAGCGCCCCGGCGCCAACTCCGGCACCGGCCCGGCGGCGGTAAGCTGAAAGGCCTGCACCGCGTCCCGCCGCGCGTCAAGCGTCACCTGCTGTTGCGCCGCCGCGAAGGCGGCCAGCGGCGGGGCAAAATGCACGACGTCCGCGTCCGCCTCGCCCGCCAGCTGCGGCCGCGCCGTCGGCGGCTCGCTCTGTACGTGGGCCGCATGCCGCCGCCCCCCAGCCGTCCAGCCCGGCGCTAAGCGATCGACATGCGCCTGCCAGCGCCCCCCCGCTGCCGCCGCTTGGCCGGCCGCCGCGCGGTAGGGCACCGCCGCCCGCGGCAGCGGCGACACGCCGCTGTTATGATCGGCCACGCACAGCCGCTCCCGGCGCTGTGCGGCGTCGACCTCGAACCAATAAAACACCCCCGCCTCGGCGAGCTGGCGCTGGAGAAAGGCGAAATTACTCTC
>NZ_NFZV01000075.1 GCF_003399765.1 Alkalilimnicola ehrlichii
ACTGAACTTACTGATGGAGCAGCTAGCGGCGCGATGTCTCACACCCGCGCGGGAAGAAACCTGAGAATAGCCGTTCAACGCTGTATCTCATCACGGCGCGGGGCCCGCTGATGCCGCCCCATCCAGACGCCGGAAGTTGCCCGCGAACCAACTGCTTTATCGACTCGCACCCTTGACCATGGGGAGGCGTCCATATATGTCCCCTAGTTTACCCCCCTAGTTTACCCCCCTAGTTTACCGCCAAGTCCCGGTTTAAGCCGTCGGGGCTACATTGGGTGGCTGTCCCCTAGTTTCGCCCGTCCCCTAGTTTCGCCCCTACAAGCCTAGCCGACGGCGGGGAAAAATAAATCTGTCCCCTTTTCCCCTTTCTGGCCGGCTGTTTGGTGTTGACGGCGGAGGAATAGATCGGGGCGGAAACGGCTGTGGGCTCGCAGAGCGAGCCCACAGCTACGGCACTATTACGGCTCTTCTTCAAGAATTAAGCGCCGCTCCTTTTCAAAAATGAGATTGGCATTAGGATCACCATCATAAAGATCTTCCCAAAACCCAGGAGCTTGCCAGGAAGCAGGTGACACCTCAACAGAACCATTGATTTCCCTATTTCTCCAGGATGAGGGCCTGAAATCCGTCAAAACCTCAAAGCATTCCGCGGGATACAACCCTAATGACTGAGCCCCACCATCCCGCTCACTGGTGACAACACGAAACCATTTGTTACCGCTCTGCTCGGTCAAAATAGTCAGCACATGATAAACATTCCCCACCGTCAACCACGGCGAAGACTCCACGGGTCTCCGGTCAGCATCAAGCAGTATCGTGCACCTTACTTTCATGGCTTCCTTTGAACCCCGGACATCTTATTGAGTACAGCTTTATAATCGAGCTCATACAAGACATCGCCCGTAGACGGATTCTTGTAAAAATGAACCTGAAAATCTCCAGAAGGACTTTGGAACGTCTGCGTGGAGTACTTCCCATAACCCCGAGGTATCGCCGGATTGCTCAACTCCTCAGGTCTAATTATCAACCTTGCGTCATTAACTGCATGAGGAGCCAGCTGCCCACTAGCCGTAAATGGCGAATTCGCGGACTCAAGCCGTAGTTGATCCTGCAACCTAGGAGCATTAGCGATATTTTGCGGGTTAGCAGTACTGTTTGGAACACCTCCCGCCCCACCCCCAGCCAACGGCGGCGGCGCCTCCGCCCCCTGCCCCTGAGGGCCACTACCACTGCCGCTAAGTTCGCCCTGGCTCGGGTTGCCCTGGTCAGTGCGCCCGTTGCCACCTTTACCGCGCCCCCACTGCCCTAGCTGCCCTAGCTGCTGTAGCCCCGCATCGACCAGGTCGTCCACCTGCCTCATCGAACTGGCGAGCAGTCCGCCCCCGACGACCAGCGCCGCATCGGTACTCACGCTAACCACCGCATCCCAGGTCGGGGTA
>NZ_NFZV01000076.1 GCF_003399765.1 Alkalilimnicola ehrlichii
CCGCTTTGCTCCATGCTGTCACGCATGGGCCGGAAAGAGAATGCCGGGTTACAACTCGTTAGTCAGGGCATCACGGAAATGGATGTGCTGGAGCAGGAAATTATTGATCAGATGCCCCTGCGTAATTTCCTCTATCGACAAGCAGGGCATGCGGCTATAGCCGATCGCGTGAAAATGCCCTCTGGTCCGCGGGCGGTTTGGGAAGATATGCCTAACCCCTTGGGCCTGCCGTGGCGGCCTGCGATTCGCAGCGTCGGCGATCGCTACTACAACTTGCATCTGAGCTTTCCGCAGATGTTGCTTGATACCGCCAACACGGATCCGTCCATCCTCGATCTTAAAGAAGATATTTCCCGGCGCTCGAATGACTTTTTCGAGCGGTTGCGGCTGTTTCGAACAGCCCTTGAGTCAAATACCCCTGCTTTAAACCCGATGGAGGCCCGCCATGCGTAATCGGTTTATTCCTGTCGTTTTCCTATCCGCCTTGGTTTTTGCGCCTCCGGCGTCTGCCCTAACCGGCGGCGTGTCTAATGCGCGGATTATCGTAGAGTTGAAAGCGGTTTATGAACAGTTGGTTGAAGTGGTTAATCATGCGCAGATACAAAGTGACGAGCTTAAGACTCTCAACACTGCGTACCATGATGCCCTGACGACTTATGACACGATCCAAGACCTTCGTACCTTTAATCTCGCGGACCGCTTGCAGCGTGATTTCGGCAACATTACGCAGCTTCATAATATGGAAGGTATGTCGCTTGAGCAGCGCTTACGCGTTATTCAACGCGAAATGGACCGGCGTATTGCAGCGGCGGAACGAGACGGCGATGAAGAGGCGGCCGCCCGTTATAGAGAGCAGAAACGCCTTTCTGAAATGTACGAAACTGTTGCTGACCTAGAGCAGCGCCAGTACGAGATTCTGCAAGAAGCCTCCGGCGATATCGGTATGAAGGATGCTGCACGGTTGCAAACCCAGTCTGCCGCTATATCGGCGGCGTCTGCGGCCGCTACTGAGCGTGATCGGTTGCGGCGCGAAATAGCGCTTTTGGAGGGTACTGCTAGTCAGCAACAGATAGAAGATAGCCACCCTGAGGTTATGGAGCGGTTAGGGCGGGGTTGGTAGGGGATGGATATTCTACTGGACTTTGTCGATGCCCTATCGTCTGAGGGTATCCATGAACACGGGCGCTGGGTGTCTACGGTCATCGGGGCGACCGTTACCCCGGTTTTGCTTACGGTTGCTGTGGCTATCCGCCTGTTCACAGGGCAGCTCGATGTGTTATCCGGCTCCCAGGGGAAATGGGTTGTTGCTGTTCGCGACATGCTGATATGGACGAGCGTTTTAGCTCTGTATTTTCTGCTTATACAGATTCTGCTGTCATTTT
>NZ_NFZV01000077.1 GCF_003399765.1 Alkalilimnicola ehrlichii
CCAGGGCGAACTTAGCGGCAGTGGTAGTGGCCCTCAGGGGCAGGGGGCGGAGGCGGCGCCGCCGTTGGCTGGGGGTGGGGCGGGAGATGTCCCAAATAACATTGGGACGTTGCAGAGGGGCAACATCAACGCGAATATTGTAGGAGGTGTCCCGCAGGGATACGCCGGACATCACCTAGTGGGCGTTGCGGAGGCGAATCGTTTTCCTGTTATGCATCGTGCTGCCGAGCTCGGGTATGACATTAACCGAGGGTCGAACGGAATCGCGTTGCCTACGACGGTTGCAGAAAGCGCTGCAACAGGTTTGCCTCTGCACACTGGGCGCCACGTGGCAGACTACGAGAGATATGTGAATTCTCAGCTAAACAGACTGCAACGAAGGTATGATGCCGGACGCGTTTCTGACAGCCAGCTACCAAGTGAGCTAGGAAGGATTGAGGACAATATCAGGAATGCGCTCCTCGCCAGGCAGGTGAGGTTGCAGCATGCTGATCCGAACTAAACTAGGTGGTTTATGCACTACATAATGCGCACCAATCTAGATGAGCCGCGCTTTGTGGTTAGGGCGACCGTATTGAATATGGATGCTCTAAAGGGATTTAAGACTACTGCTGGCGCGCCGTTTGGCGACGCATTTCCGCGTCTTCGGCTGCAGATAGATCAAAGTGGGGAGCCAGCCGATTTCTTTGAGTCGGGGCCGCTGCTGATAGCATCCGAAAAGACGAGGGCGGCTCTGGATGCTCTAGGGTGCGCTGTTGAATATCATGTCGTGGAGCTCATTCTTAGAGATGGCGCTGTTGAGGAAAGCTCCTACTACGTCGCGAACATTCTGGAGAACATTGACTGCCTCGACTATGAGCGGGCTGTCTATGAAATGGATGACGAGTACATTGACCAGATCGACGTTCTTGTGATTGACGAGGCTCGGGCTGGCGATGTTCCGCTTTTCCGTCTTAAAAATTCCTACGATAACATTCTCTTGGCCAGCGATAGCTTGGCGGAAAAATGCCGAGAGCTTGGGGTTGCGGGTGTAGAGTTCGTCTCTCCCCAGGATTGGAAGTGGTAACAGCAAGCTGTTGTCCCAAAGGGCGCAGTCTGGAACTTGAAGGCGACTGAACGAGGCAAAGCAATTGAAGCTGCATTGGCCAAGAGCGATTACAAGGATTGGTACAATGTTTGTAGATCGCAAAATGGCTATTTCCCCCTTGTCGATTTCCAGAAAGGAAATACGCAGAAAACCAGGGGACATATATGGACGCCTCCCCGTGGTCAAGGGTGCGAGTCGATAAAGCAGTGGGGTCGCGGACAACTACCCGGCGCCTGGATGGGGCGGCAGTGG
>NZ_NFZV01000078.1 GCF_003399765.1 Alkalilimnicola ehrlichii
AGCCAGCTGCGCGCCTTGCTGAGCCGTGAGCATCCCGTCATTGATGAAGTACGGCAACAGCGGAGCGAAGATGAATCGCCCAAGCGTATGCACGACTAACAACGCCGCGGCACAAGCCAGCAACGTGATAATGATTTGCCGTGAAGAAGGAGCTTGGTCGGTCACGTTGAGCCCAGCCCTAAATGAAACTAAGAGCAGTTTAGGCTGGACAAAGAATCACTAAAAATGAAAACTCCTGAAATATATTTTCATTAATAGTGAATCTCAACCATGAACGACTGGCAACGCCTGAATCCGCTGCTGCTGCGCTATTTTTTGATGGTAAATCGGACCGGCACCCTCGGCGCTGCAGCCCGGCAGCTGCACTGCGTACCCTCCAATGTGTCCGCTCGGTTACGCCAGTTGGAAGAGCAACTGAACGCAGCGCTGTTCATGCGTCGCGGCCAACGCCTGCGGCTAACTCCAGCGGGCGAACGGCTGCTGCCTTATGCCGAGCAGCTTGAAGAACTATGCCAGGCTGCGTGGCGCAGCGTGCATACAGACGAGTTGGCCGGGAATCTTCGTCTCGGCGCGATGGAAACCACCGCCGCCGTCTGGTTGCCTGAAGCACTCGCTCGTTTTCACCGTGATGCGCCGCGCGTGAACCTGACGCTTGCCACCGGCACCAGCCGCCATCTCATCGAACAAGTGTTGGCGGGGGAGTTGGACGCCGCGTTGATCGCAGGCGCACCTGACCACCCCGGCTTGATAGAAGAGACGGTCTGGCATGAAGAATTGATGTTAGTGCTACCGCCCGGGATCAGCCCCGACAACCTCACCGAGGCGCCAGTCTGCCTCATCGGTTTCGCCGTCGGCTGCCACTACCGGGAACGGCTGGAGCGCTGGAGCCAACAGGCGGAACTGAAAGTATCCGCCCGGCAAAACTACGGATCGGTAGAAGCGATTCTTGGCAGCATTGCCGCTGGTATGGGCGTCGGTCTCCTGCCGCGTAGCCTGCTGGAGCAGCACCCGCGTGCGCCGCTGGTTAAGGCATACCACCTGCCGCCCGCAATAGCGGATACCCCTACCCGGCTCGTTCGGCGACGCGACGCACCGGAACACCCCGCACTGAACTTACTGATGGAGCAGCTAGCGGCGCGATGTCTCACACCCGCGCGGGAAGAAACCTGAGAATAGCCGTTCAACGCTGTATCTCATCACGGCGC
>NZ_NFZV01000079.1 GCF_003399765.1 Alkalilimnicola ehrlichii
GCCGCTTACTCGATAATCTTGGAAACGACGCCGGCGCCGACGGTACGGCCGCCTTCACGAATCGCGAAGCGCAAGCCGTCTTCCATCGCGATCGGCGCAATCAGGGTAACCGTCATCTTGACGTTGTCACCCGGCATTACCATCTCAACGCCTTCCGGCAGCTCGCAGGAGCCGGTCACGTCGGTGGTACGGAAGTAGAACTGCGGCCGATAACCGTTAAAGAACGGCGTGTGACGACCACCTTCATCCTTCGACAGAATGTACACTTCGCATTCGAAATGCGTATGCGGGGTGATCGATCCCGGCTTGCACAGCACCTGGCCGCGCTCAACCTCGTCACGCTTGGTACCGCGCAGCAGCACACCAACGTTGTCGCCCGCCTCGCCCTGATCCAGCAGCTTGCGGAACATCTCAACGCCCGTGCAGGTCGTCTTCGTGGTCTCTTTCAGACCCACGATCTCAACCTCTTCGCCCACCTTGACCACGCCACGCTCGACACGCCCCGTGACCACGGTGCCACGACCGGAAATCGAGAACACGTCCTCGATCGGCATCAGGAACGGCTGGTCCACCGGACGCTCCGGCGTCGGAATGTACGCATCCATCTCGCCAATCAACTTCTCGATCGACGGAATGCCGATGTCCGACGTGTCGCCTTCCAGCGCCTTCAGCGCCGAACCCGTCACGATCGGGGTGTCGTCGCCCGGGAAGTCGTAGCTCGAGAGCAGCTCGCGCACTTCCATCTCCACCAGCTCTAACAGCTCCGGATCGTCAACCATGTCGGCTTTGTTCAGGTAAACAACAATGTACGGAACACCAACCTGACGCGCCAACAAAATGTGCTCGCGGGTCTGCGGCATCGGGCCGTCCGCCGCCGAGCATACCAGAATCGCGCCGTCCATCTGCGCCGCGCCGGTGATCATGTTCTTCACATAGTCCGCGTGACCCGGGCAGTCAACGTGCGCATAGTGACGAACGTCCGACTCATACTCCACGTGCGCCGTCGCAATCGTGATACCACGCGCGCGCTCTTCCGGCGCATTGTCGATCTGGTCGTAAGCACGAAACTCTCCGCCGTGCTTCTCGCCCATCACCTTCGTCAAAGCCGCCGTCAGCGTCGTCTTACCATGGTCAACGTGACCAATGGTCCCTACGTTCACATGCGGCTTCGTACGCTCAAACTTTTCCTTGGACACGGT
>NZ_NFZV01000007.1 GCF_003399765.1 Alkalilimnicola ehrlichii
GTCGCCTTTCTTTTGGTTCCTTTTCTTTGGCGACGCAAAGACTCATTCGCCGGGAGCGAATGAGGTGCGCTAAGCGAGCCGAAGGCCGAAGACCAGGGAGGGTCTGAGCCAAAAGGAACTCGCCCAGGAGGGCGAAACAGGGCGTTAAGCATTACTACAGGCAATAGCGACTAAGCGCAGACCCCAGACGCCGTGCGGGGCGGGACCTGCCTTCTAAATCAATTGCGCGCAGCGCACCACCCTAAACCACCAACACCAGAAACTAACCGCAACAGAAAAACCTTGCGACAACCAAACATCCATCCCACCAAAACGCTACGGTAGCGATTGCCGGCGAGCAGCGCTTTACCTCACAGGTAAGCCTGCTTCGCCAGAGAAGATAAGGGAAATTGCTAAGCGCGACGAACGGGGGTTATAAGCTTGCGGAGTAGGATCTCCATCCGATCCAGCAGGTGGGCGGCAAAGCGAAGGCGGGCGCTTAATATGGCTAAGCCCGGTAAGCCGAATACAATACCCGGCGCGCCGGGGCAAAACCGAGAATGGCACCGATGGTCGTTAGCAGAAATCCGAGGCCGACCAACAACGTCGCTCGCCAACGAGGCTCTTGTCGTCGCTGGTGGCGGTGGTAATGATGGGCAAACCGCATGCCCGGCTTGCCGAGTCGAATGACCTTAAGTTCGCGCTTTAATCGTCGCCAAGGCTTCATGCCGGGTTGCCTCCCTGTATGGAAGCAGTGTTCCTCGTTGCGGTGGGGGGAATACTCCTTCGTTAGACCGCAGGGGCAAGCCGGTGGTTCCAGCTTAATCTTTACCTGATTCTTGCTGGCGACGGTGGCTTTTCAGTTCAAGCTCAAGGTCGATATCGCTGAGCTCGCGTCGGCTGGCGACGATGCGCTTGACTAATAAGTAACTGCCCCAGATCAGGCCGGTAAGGAGCAGTAATAGCATGGAAAGCTGCAATGGGTTCGTCGTGGCGAAGCTGGCCGAGTTGGCCATCATAAAGCCGCCGTACAGGTAGCCCGGCGCCCAAAGGACGGAGCCAAGTACGTTGTAGGTCATGAAACGGCTGCGATTCATGTCAAGCATACCGGCTACGGCGGGAACCGCAGGTCGCAAAGGCTTGGTGAACCGACTCAAAAGAATGCTCTTGCCGCCGTGCAGGGCGACAAACTGGCGGTTGCGTTCGAGCATCTCCGGATGCTTGCTGAATGGCCATAATTGAGGTAACTGCGGACGAAACCGTGTTCCCACCCAATAGTTGGCGGTGCTGCCAAGCACCGCGCCGGCCGTCGCGCCTATGAGTGCTGCCGATAAATCCGCGTGACCGGTCGCGGCCAGCGCACCGGCGGCCAACAAAATGGTGGCCGCGGGTATGAGATAGCCGACGAGTACCAGCGACTCGATAAAGACAATCGTGAACAACGCCAGGCCAATCCAGCCAGGATGTTCATTGAGAAAGTGAGTGATGGTATCGACGGTCAATCCCTCCCGTTGATGGGGATGGTCGCCTCGGGTTCGGTGTCCGTTAAGTAGGCGCGAAAAAGCTCTTTCGTTATGTTCGCAACGCGCTCGGGGGTGCCGAGACGGTTAGCGTGTATCGCACATGATACCAGCCCGGCGGGGGGAGAAGAACTCCCGGGAACGGTTCGAGCGTGGAAAGTGCCGAACCGTTCCCGAAAGCTAGCGGTTTACCAGCCGATGTTTACGGTTGCCATATAGCGCCGATCCGCGTCTTGACCACCGTAAGCGCCTACTTCCTCGGCATAGGTCATCAAGCCGAAGCTGATGGCCGCTAACCGCATCTCTACACCTGCCGTCAAATGACCTTGGTGCAGGCCGGCACGGACGGCAAAGTCCGTCAGCCGGTTTTGCCAGATCATCGCTTCGGCTCCGAGGTGCAGCCGTTTTAACCGGTCCTTATCCTGCTCGTAACCGTTGAAGATATCGACATAGTCAAGAGCAAGCGTTAGTCCGGCGATGTAGGGCACTTCGGGGTGAATGGCGGCGCCGATGTTCGCGGTCATCGGCATGACGCCCGCGTCGCCAAAGTCCATGTCACCGACGTTTAGCAGCGAAAAGCCAACCGTAGGGCGTAGCGGGTGCGCCGGCATGGCATCGTAGATCACGCCTAAGTCGATGCCTACGGCGCTACCGTCGACCACGTCGTCCGAGAAGTCTTTGTCGTTGTCGTCGTCGGTGTACTCGATGATCTCCGTAACCGTATAACTGCGGTTGATGCCGTGTCTTTCCAACATCTTCACCGAGGCGCCGAAGCTGAACTGTTCCCAGTCGTAAGAGGCACCGAATACCGGACCGAAGACGCCGCCGCCGTTGACCGCCAGCAAACCTTCGCTACCCATGCCTTGATGGGCGCGAACATTGAGCTGGGTGTCCGCCAGCATGCCGGCGGCGAAGGTGACGTCGTGCCCGGCAACGGTGCCGCGCCAGCTAACCGCAGGCAGGGTTCCGAGGCCTAGGTGCAGGTTCTCGCCGCGGTATTCGCGCAGCACGGCGTTGAGCTCTTCGCGTTGCTCGTCATCGTCGTCGATATCGAGGGCGTCGGTGAGGTCGCTACCAAAGCTGTTCACGTTGTCGCCAAGGGCGATCTGCAGCGGCAGGATGTCGACCTGTAGGCCGCGTTTGACGCGCGATAAACCTGCCGGGTTGGTGAACATAGAGCGAGTGTGTCCGCCGACGGCGACATTGGCGCCGCCCATGCCAAGCACGCGCGGGTCCTTGTGCAGGGAAGGATACTCGTAGCTGCTTGCTTGCGCGCCGCCGCTAACTCCAAGAGCCAAGGCGCCAGCGACGACGAGTGCGTTATATGTGTTATTCCGACGCATCGCTTAGCTCCTGTTTTCCAGATAATGCTCTAAGGCCGCTGGCGTGATGTGGTATTTGCCGTCGGCATCCTGAGTGCAGCCGGACGCGGTACCGTCGTTGCAGATATCCCGCCGTAGATCGTCGATGTTTTCTTTCGCGTCTTCGCGTTGGCTGGCCGGTAGAACGCTAATCAGCGTATCGGCATCTTCGTTAAGCGCTGTGATCAACGTATTCGTTACCGTCAGCGAGCCATTGCCCTCGCCATTGAGCACCGGGCAGGGCCAGATGTCCTGCTGCGGGTTCGCTTCCGCGTACTCGCTATTGAGGTCGGTGCGGGCACAGAACCCGGACGTCACAAGCACTTCTTGTTGGTCAATCAATCGCCAGCTTTCTTTGTCGTCTTCGCCGGCGCAAGCGCCCGCCGCAGCGACCGTAAAGCGATACGGCGTAGCCGTGGCGACGGTGTTACCGACGTTATCGACGAAATTCAATTCGCTCAGGCCTTCCGGCAACGGACCTTCGACTTCCCATGCAATACCATTGGTACAGGTGCCGCTTGTGCCGCCTGCCAGGGCTGCTTGTAAGGAACAAGCCGTGATTTCCGCTGTGTCGACTGTGCCGTTGTCGTTGCGATCGTTGGTGCAGCTCAGGCCGTCGGTGCTACCGCTGAGCCAGGTCGATAAATCGTCCGTCCCGACTAATAGGCCGATCGTGTTACCGGTTTTGGCGGCGGCCATGAGGCCGTTAAAGAGGCAGGCATCTTTATGCAGTGTGCCGAGGTGGTCCGGGTTGCTGCAGGCTTGCGCCATACTCGTTGCCGCGCCGGCCCACATATCGAGGTGGTAGCGCTGCGCGCGATCTAAATCGCTCAGGCTGCTGCGGCTGGCGCCCATGCGGGAGAAAGCTTCGATGAGACGGTCGCTGGCATCGCCGTCGTCGTTATCGATAAGCTCTTCTAGTACATCGACGATGTCGTAACCGGCACGGCCGATATGAGCGGCTGCAAGATTTAACAGCCGCTCGTCGTCGGAGTACGCCGAACGGCAGCTGCTCCTTTGGAGCAGGTTGATGGCTCGGTCCCATCGGCCTTGGTCGAGGGCTTTATTGGCATCATAGCGACAGGCTTCTGGGCTGCTGTCGTCGGCCAGGCAGCCCGCTAGCACAAACGGGGTGAGAAGTAATAACAGTCTTTTCATCGTTCCTCCCGCCGAGCCGTAGAGTACGAGCTCGTCTGGTTCGCTCAGGTATCCGGTGGCCCGCCGGATCCAGTGCGGGGGAAACGTCCTTATCTGCCACGTATGTTGCTGAAGTTGCTTGCCTAAGCGGTTCCGGCCTTCGTCGAGTTCGGAAAACCGCGCATCTTAAGTAGTCGTCGCTTCCGCGTATAGGGCAAAAGCGTAGGCGGGTATCGAAGTTTCCGAGTCCGTCACATTCTCCTGAAATGGGTGCTAATGACATCGGCAACGCATCCCGTCAGCTTTTTGCGGTCGGGATATGGAGGAACTCGTTGGGGCCGTGTGCGTTGGAGTTGGGTCCAAGTACACCGGTTATCATGAACTGCGCATGCGGGAACTTCTCACCAAGCATCCCCATGAAGGGAATGCTGCCGCCTTCTCCCATGTACATCGCGCGTCCGCCGAACCAGCGTTGCGAACTTTGCTCCAAAGCCTCGCCTAACCAGGGCGCCAATGAGGGAGCGTTCCAGCCGGTTACGGCCTGCTCCGGTTCGAAGACGACCTCGCTTCCGTACGGCGGTTCGGCTTCGAGCAGACGCTTGAGCGCAGCGTTGGCGAGTTCTCCGTCTATTATTGGCGGCAGCCGAAGCGAAAGCTTTAGGCTGGTGCTAGGCCGTAGAACATTACCCGCGTTCTCAAGCGGAGGTAGGCCGGCGGCTCCGGTAACCGCAAGCGCCGGGCGCCAGGTTCGGTTCAGGATCAGTTCGGCGCGATCGGTTGTAACTGGGCGCGTGTCGCCTTTTAAGGCGAACTTGTTGAACACGCCGTCGCCGAGTACTTGCGCGGCAGCCTGTGCTTGTCGATAGCGTTCGGCAGGGATGTCCGCGTGAAACGCTGCCGGCAGAATCGCGCCGGTAGCTGGGTCTTCCAGCCGATCGAGTAGTTGGCGAAGAATGCGAAAGCTTGACGGCACGATGCCGCTGGCATCGCCCGAATGCACGCCTTCGGCAAGGACATGGCAGCGCAGCACGCCGCTGGCCATACCGCGTAGCGAGGTAGTGCACCAGAGTTGCTCGTAGTTTCCGCAACCGGAGTCGAGGCATACCACCAAGCTCGGCGTGCCAATGCGATGGGCCAGCGCATCGATATAAAAGGGGAGGTCGTAGCTGCCTGATTCCTCGCAGGCTTCGATCAGGATGACGCAGCGCGAATGAGAAATGCCCTGCTCGTGCAGCAGTCGGAGCGCGGTTAAGGAGGCGAACGCAGCATAGCCGTCGTCGGCGCCGCCTCGGCCGTATAACTTGTCGTCTTTAAGCACGGGTTTCCAAGGGTCTAGTTCCGGATGCCAACCGGACATTTCGGGTTGTTTGTCAAGGTGCCCGTAGAGTAGAACGCAATCGTCTCCCGTGCCGGGGATGTCCATATATAGTAGCGGGGTGCGGCCAGGTAAGCGTATCACTTCAAGCGTCATGCCCGGCAGAGCGTGCTGCCTGCACCAAGCTTCGATAAGCGCTACCGCTGCGTCCATATGGCCGTTTTCTACCCAATGTGGGTCGAAGTGCGGCGATTTGTTCGGAATTCGGATGTATTCGGCTAAGGTTGGAATGATGCTGTTGTCCCAGATTTCCTCAATCCGCCGACGGGTCTTTTGAATATCCATGCCAGGGCCCTTACTTAGTATTCCCAAATTGATTCGCCAAGCTTTTGGCGGTTAAGAACTACCGGTCTGTAGCGTTTGGTCTATTCCTTCTTGTCGCAACCGGGCATATTGTCTAATTCAACGCGTCTTCCTAAGGTTCGTACTCCTACTCGAGCTCTCAAGCCGTTTCGGTTCGACAGCGTCGTACGTTTGGGACGACGGTCATTGCATTTGCCGGCGAGCTGCGATGTGTCTCCGGCCAGGCTCGTTTGGTCGGAGGGGTAAGGGAGTGATTCCGTGTTTCCCGAGGAGAACACCGATATGCCTAAGCATCTTGTTGATGGCTTACGGAAGCAAGTATGTGCTTGGCTATTATGTTTAGGCTGTGCATTGCCGTTGCTTAGCGCGGCTGAGCAAGATCCCGTGCGGCAGCAGCTACAAACGGCTTTATTACATGCCGAGTTCGCTGCCGATGGGGAGAAAGCCCCAGCAATTCATTATCACCTTCATCACGTTATCAATTGCTTGGTCGGTCCTCGGGGGGATGCGTTTCGCGAAGAGGTTGGCAACCCTTGCGAAGGACAGGGGCGCGGATTGGTGCACGACTTGCGCGGTTCGGCAGGGCGCGACGAGGTCGATCTGGCGCTGACTGCCGCGCTCCACGGCTTGAATGCGGAGCAGGTCGAAGCGGCGCGCGCAGCCGGCGAACGCGTGCATAGGCTGCTTTGGGCGGCGCAACGCGCTCTAGAACAATAAACTAAGCTTGCTTGGGGTTTTCCCTGTTGCTTGAATAGATGCCAAGGCCATCATTCTTATTCACCCGCGGACCGGTATAATGCCCGCTCTCGGCCTATCGATCGCCCTGGCCCGGCGGTGATTACGGGGGGAGTATTATAGGGTATGGACGAAGCATTGGAGACTACGCAGCCGCAAACCTTTCGCCAGCGTGTGGGCGAATGGATTGAAGGCGCCTGGGCGCGTAACGTTATCGTTACGCTAATCGTGCTTAATGCGATCACCTTAGGCTTGGAAACCTCGCCGACGGCGGTGGCCTATGCCGGCGGCTTCCTGCGCGGTGTCGAACACTTCGTACTCGGCGTTTTCGTCGTCGAGATGATCGTCAAGCTCTATGCTTTCGGCCCGCGCTTTTTCCGTAGCGGTTGGAACGTTTTCGATATCTTCATCATCGGTGTGTCGCTGGTGCCGGGCTCCGGGCCGTTCTCCATCCTGCGTAGCTTGCGGATACTGCGGATACTGCGCTTGTTATCCACCATTGGCCGCTTGCGCATGATCATCGAGTCGCTGCTGGCGGCCATTCCCAGCATTGGTTGGATCGTCTTTCTGCTGGTTCTTGTCTTCTACATTTTCGGCGTGATGGGAACGCAGCTATTTGGCGCGACTTTCCCCGACTGGTTCGGCTCGGTGGGAGCGTCGATGTATACGCTGTTTCAGGTGATGACGCTGGAGAGCTGGTCGATGGGAATCGCGCGTCCGGTGATGGAAGCGTATCCCCATGCTTATCTCTACTTCATTCCCTTTATTTTGATATCGAGCTTGACGATTCTCAACGTGTTCATTGGTATCATCGTCAACACGATGCAGGCCTTGCATTGGGAAGAGGAAGACGAGAAGCGCGCCGCCGCCGAGGCACGAGCCCATGCCGAACGCGAGGAAATGTTGGCACACCTGCGGCGTTTGAGCGTTCAAGTCGAGCAATTGCAGTCAAGGCTTGCCGAACAGCCCGATAGTGGGCGTCGCCCCGATTAGTCGTGAACAACGCAATCCAATAGTGAGAGTGTCTGTATGAGCGCGGAAAACACCGAATCCAATGCCCCGTCCCAACTCGGCATCGGCCAGTTCCTGTGTCAGTTGGGTGTGTTACGGTTGATGTTGCTGGGTGCATCGCTTTTCACTGTCTTTATGGTCGGCCTTGTCGATACCGCAAGTTACGAGAGCAATTGGGATTTGTTCCGTGGCGGCGTGGTGCCGGCGATGGCGCCCATTTTGTTTCTTCTGATCATGTTTGACGTGTTGATGGCCAAAGTTTGGAAAAGCGAGGCTAAAGCAGAGGCCGATACCGAAGCCTATGCCCGCTGGACGCGGATCATCTGGACCGATTTGGCAGTTGCCGGCTTGATGCTGTTGGCCTGGGGGCCGTTTTTCTATCAACTATTCTCTCTCGTCTAAGGTCGTTAACCCGTGGCGCTGGTCGAACTAACTGCTATCGAAAGGCGCTACCGAGAGGGCGAGCGCGAGCGGTGCGTACTTAGCGGCGTCGATGTCGCTATCGACCAGGGTGAGCGAGTCGCCCTGGTCGGCCGCAGCGGCTCGGGCAAGTCGACGCTACTTAATCTTATCGGCGGCATCGATCGTCCGGATCGCGGTCGCGTGCGGATTGCCGATACGGATCTGACAGCGCTCGACGAAACGGCGCGCACCTTGTTCCGTCGTCATCACATCGGCTTTGTCTTCCAGTTCTTCAATTTGCTGCCGACGCTGACCGTGGCCGAGAACCTGTTGCTGCCGCTGGAGCTAACCGGCGAGACGAGCCAGGCGCGGCGGCAGGAGGCTTTGGACTTGCTGGAGCGCGTGGGGCTTGGCGATCGGGGCAATAGCTATCCGGAGCGTCTATCGGGCGGAGAGCAACAGCGGGTTGCCATCGCCCGGGCGCTGGTGCACCGGCCCTCGTTGCTATTGGCCGACGAGCCCACCGGCACGTTGGACTGGGAGACTGGCGAGCGTGTGCTCGACGTGTTGTTCGAACTCAGCGCCGTGCAGGGCATGACGCTGTTGATCGTCACCCATAGCGACGAGGTGGCGGAGCGGGCCGATCGGGTTTTGCGGCTCCACGAAGGTCGTCTGCAAGACGAGGCCGGACGGTGATCTTATGGCGAGCGAGCCTGCGTTACCTCTTGCGCCACCCGTGGCAAATGGGCTTGGCGCTGCTGGGGATCGCGCTGGGGGTGGCCGTCGTCGTCGCGGTCGACTTGGCCAACCAAAGTGCCAGCCGCGGTTTTAGCGTTTCCCACGAGGCCCTGACCGGCCGCACCACTCATCAGATACTGCCGGGTCCCGGCGGACTGCCAGAACGCCTCTATACCGAACTGCGACAAGCCGGCTTTCACCGTGCCGCACCGGTGGTGGAAGGCCAAGTACAGAGCAAAACGGGTGCCACGTTGCGGATTTGGGGTCGACCGCTGGCGGAAGGGGCCATTCGTCCGGCCTTGGGCGGGCTGCGAGCGCCGGCAGCGCTCGGCGATTGGTTGCTTCGGCCGAATGCCGTTTTGTTGCTCGCCGCCGATGCCGAACGGCAAGGGGTAGCCGAAGGCGGCCGTTTGCCGGTGGTCGTTCAGGGGCAAGAGGTCGGTCTTACCGTGCTGGGTCTGCTGGAGCCGTTGCGCGCTATCGACCGCGAAGGCCTGCGCGATGTGCTGGTTATGGATATCGGGGCTGCGCAGGAGCTGCTGGGCAAGCTCGGCCGCTTGGATCGTATCGATTTAATTCTTGCGCAAGGGCAGGCCGACGCCGTCGCCGGCTATCTGCCCGCCGACGCGCAATTGGTCAGCGCGGCCGATCAGGCCGCGGCGCTGGAGCAGATGACGGCGGCCTTTCAGTTGAATCTTACCGCCTTCAGCTTGCTTGCCTTGCTGGTCGGTGCCTTTCTTATCTACAACAGTATGACCTTTTCGGTCGTGCAGCGTCGCCCGCTGATCGGCAACTTGCGCGCGGTGGGCGTTACCCGAGCGCAGATTTTTCGGCTGATTCTGGTCGAGGCTTTGGTGCTCGGCGCCGTGGGAACGGCACTCGGCATCGGGCTAGGCATCCTGCTTAGCGAGTTGCTGCTGGAGCTGGTGACGCGCACCATTAACGATTTGTATTTCGTGCTCGCGGTGCGGGAGCCGGAGCTGGCGCCGCTGTCGCTATTCAAGGGGTTTGCTCTGGGGGTAGGGGCAACCGCGCTAGCGGCCTTGGCGCCAGCCTGGGAGGCAACCTCAGCGCCGCCACGGGCGATTCTGGCCCGCGCCAGTCTGGAGCAACGGGCGCGCGGCGCCGTACCGTATCTTGCCGGACTCGGCGTGCTGCTCATCGGTCTTGGGGTGTTACTGCTGGCCGGCAGCGAGCAGTTGGTGTTGAACTTCGCGGGCTTGTTTGCGTTGATTCTGGGAGCGGCCTTGCTCGTTCCGGCGTCGACGTTGCTTCTAACCCGTTTGTTGGTGCGGCCATTGGGGGCTGCGCTGGGTCTTTTGGGGCGCATGGCCGCTCGTAGCGTCCGGGCCGGGCTTTCTCGCACCGCCGTGGCCATCGCGGCGCTGATGATCGCGGTCTCCGCTGTGGTTGGGGTTGGGGTGATGGTCGACAGTTTCCGCCATACCTTCTCGTTGTGGTTGGAGTCGACGCTGCGCGCCGATGTTTACGTCAGCGCCCTGCGCGGTTCGCCGGAGGGGTTGGAGCCGGAGCTCATCGAGCGCTTGGCGGCGGTGGAGGGCGTTGACTGGTACAGTACCACGCGCAGCGTACGTGTTGCTTGGGGAGAGCAGCGAGTACGGCTACGCGCGTTCGATATTCCGCCCTTTGGCGAGAGCGGCTTCCGCTTCAAGGAAGGCGATCCGCAGGCGCTGTGGCCTGCTTTTCAGGACGCGGGCGCGGCTTTGGTGACCGAGCCGTTCGCCGCTCATCACGGTGTGGAACTCGGCGATCGCCTGCGCTTGGCCACCGCCGAAGGCGAGCGGGATTTTCCGGTGGTCGGCATTATGTACGACTACTCCACCAGCGAAGGGGCTGTGGTGATTAGCCGGCGCAGCTATGAACGCTATTGGGACGATCCGGGCATCGATAGCCTCGGCATTCATGCCGAGCCGGGGGTGTCCTTATCGACCTTGCGAGAGGATCTACAAGCGGCCGCCGCCGGTGCGCCGGTGTCGTTGCAGTTGAACCGGGAGCTGCGCCAAGCCTCGCTCGACGTGTTCGACCAAACGTTCACTATTACCCATGTGCTGCGTTTGCTCGCCATGATCGTCGCCGGTATTGGCGTATTGAGCGCGCTATTGGCCTTGGCGCTGGAGCGCGGGCGGGAGTTTGCGGTGCTGCGGGCAACCGGGTTTACCCCTCGTCAGGTCGGCGTGCTGGTAACCCTGCAAACAGGCGTGCTGGGGTTGATTGCCGGGCTGCTTGCGATTCCGTTGGGGCTTGCGATGGCGGCGGCTTTAATCCTGGTAATCAATCAGCGCTCCTTCGGCTGGAGTATGCTTATTTCGGTTAACGGCGGCGAGCTACTACAAGCGCTGGCTTTGGCGCTGGTATCGGCCCTGCTTGCCGGGGCGTACCCCGCGTGGCGGTTGGCGCGTAGCGTGCCTGCGCAAGCGTTGCGGGAGGAGTGACCATGGCGAAAGGGTTGCTTGCGATCGCCTCGTTGTTCTTGTTGGCCATGCTGGCGCTCTGGTGGATGCGGCCGGCGCCGGTAGAGGAGGAAGCGACGCGGCTATCGGTGATGGGGATTCTTGCGGGGGAGGCGGATTTGACCGGCTTTGCCCGGGTCGAAGCACCGCGAGCGTTCGAATTTCCCGCCGATCATGGGCCTCACCCCGAGTATCGTCATGAATGGTGGTACGTGACCGGCAATGTGAAAACGGCGCAAGGCCGGCATTTCGGTTACCAGGTGACGTTTTTTCGCTTCACCCTCAACCCCGAGCCGCCGGCACGGCGCTCGCTCTGGGCGAGCAATCAGCTGTATATGGCGCACTTCGCCGTCACCGACACCGAGGGCGAGGAATTCCATCATTTCGAACGCTTCTCCCGTGCCGCGCTGGATTTGGCCGGTGCGCAGGCCGAGCCGTTTCGAGTGTGGCTCGATGACTGGGCGTTATACGGTGCGCCCGATCGGGAGACCTTGCGGGTAGAGGCGGCGCAGGACGGTATCGGCCTTACGCTACGCCTGCGCAGTCGCAAGCCGTTGGTACTTCAGGGCGATCGCGGTTACAGCCGGAAAGGCCCCGAGGCCGGCAATGCTTCGCACTATTACTCCTTTACCCGTTTGGCGACCGAAGGCGAGTTGCGTTTGGGCGATGCCGTGTTCGAGGTCGCAGGCGATAGCTGGTTGGATCGAGAGTGGGGCAGTAGCGCCCTGGGCGAGGATCAGGTCGGCTGGGACTGGTTCTCCTTGCAACTCGACGACGGCCGCGAATTGATGTTTTTCCATTTGCGGCGTGCCGACGGCAGCATCGATCCGTTGAGCCACGGCGTGTTGGTCGAGGTCGATGGCCGTAGTCGTGCTTTGCGCTATGGCGAGGTCGAGGCGGAGCCGCTTGAGTACTGGTCGAGCCCGTTGGGGGACGGTACCCGCTATCCGCTGCGCTGGCGCATGCGCGTTCCGGCCGAGGGGTTGGAGTTGGAACTGATACCGCGTCTGCACGATCAGGAGTTGCGCGGCGCGTTTCGTTATTGGGAAGGCGCCTTGCGAGTGGAAGGTTCGGCTAATGGCGAGCCGGTGAGCGGGCAAGGGTATATGGAGTTGACGGGGTACTAATGGATTCATTGAGCCATATTTTGCTCGGCGGCGCGATTGGCAACGCGGTGCTAGGGCGACGCATCGGCAATAAGGCCATTCTGTGGGGCGCGGCCATCTCTTTGGTGCCCGATATCGATGTGCCGATCGGCGCCATGATGAGCGACCTCAACGCGTTGACCTTTCACCGCGGCATCACGCATTCGTTGTTGTTTATAGCCTTACTGACGCCTTTGTTGGGCTGGGCGCTGAGTCGTCTGTACCGCCGCGATGGCGTTTCCTGGGTGCGGTGGTCGTTGTTGTGCGGTTTGGTGCTGCTCAGTCATCTGGTGATTGACGCCTTTACCAGCTATGGCATCCAGTTGTTTCTGCCGTTCGACAACACGGCGTTTACCATCGCCAGCATCTCCGTTATCGATCCGCTGTTTACCCTGCCGTTATTGATAGCGGTGCCGATTATCTTTTTCCTTCGGCGGGAGCGGCCGGCCCGGCAATGGCTAGGCTATGGCGCGATGGCATTAAGTGCGGCCTATCTTGGTTTTACTCTGATCAACAAGATTCACGTACAGTCGGTTTTCGAAGAACAGCTGCATGTCCAGGGGATTCAAGCGGACCGCTTGTTCGTCAAGCCAACCCTGTTCAATAACATCCTCTGGCGGGGGATCGCCGAAACCGACGATCGATTTTGGGTCGGTTTCCATTCGCGGCTCGATTCGACGTCGGATATCGAGTTCAAGTCGTTCCGCAAGAACCACCATTTGCTCCGGCCGTTCAGGAACGAGGAGGCGGTGCGTCGACTGGATAGAGTGAGTAACGGTTACTTCAAGGTCGAGCGACGCAGCGACGGGCTCTATGTGCACGATATGCGCTACGGGCAGGCCTTCGAGTTCATGGAGACGGAGCGCGATTTCGTGTTCAGCTACCGTTTGGTGCCCGACCCGAGCGGCCGTTACCAGATCACCATAGAAACCATTGCGCCCGAAGTCGAGCGCGAGCGCGACCGCGACAGCCTGCAAGAGCTATGGGAGCGGATACTGGGGCGCTGAAGGCGGCGCCGGAGCCTTACCGCTCCGGCGCCGCCATCTGTTTTAGCCGGCAGCCCGCAGCAACGGCGGTAAAAAGATGTACAGCAGTATGCCGCCGAGCACAAGGCGATAGATGACGAACGGCTGCATCCCGATCCGGCGAATGAAGGCCAAGAAATAATGGATGCAAAGATACGCGCTGATGCCCGAGATAACGATGCCGAGGAACATCGACCACCAGTCGACTTCGGTTTGCACGCGGATCAGGTCCACCGTCATCAGGCCCCCCGCGAGAATGATCACCGGAATCGACAGCAGGAAGGAAAATCGGGCTGAAGCCTCGCGGCTCAAGCCCACCATGAGGCCGGCGGTGATCGTGATGCCGGAGCGCGATGTGCCCGGAATCAGGGCGATAGCTTGCGCGCAGCCGATAATCAGCACGTCTTTCCAGGTCAGGTTGTACTCGTTGCGAGTACCGCGATGCTTCCAGTCGGCCCAGCCCAGCAGCAAGCCGAACACGATGAGCGAGACGGCCATGACCACACCGCCGATATCGGTGCGCATATCGCCTTCGATCAGCCCCTTCAGCGCCAGGCCCGCGAGCCCGACCGGAATCGTGCCCCAGACGACGGCCCAGGCCAGACGAGCGTCCTGGTTGCTGACATCCCGCCGGCGTACCGATTCGACCCACTGCCAAGTCATGCGTTGAATTTCGCGCCGGAAGTAAAGCATGACGGCAATTAACGAGCCGATGTGAATGGCAACATCGAAGGCTAGCCCTTGATCTTTCCACTCGGTAAGCAGGGGCACCAGAATCAGGTGGGCCGAGCTGGAAATGGGGAGAAACTCGGTGAGTCCTTGCAGCACGGCAAGGACGATAATCTCTAGCAGGCTCATAATGATGTCGTCCTAGATGATATAGCCGCGAGCCTAAGCGCAAGGCGCTTGCTTGGGAGCGCCATCGGCCCGGCTCGGCCGGCATCCTGCCGGCGAATTAATTTTTCGAGAATTTCTTGGCGAGGGCTTCCAGTTTGCGCTGGGTTTGCTCCTCGGCACTGATCGTAGGCTTGCGCGGCTTACGCGGTTTTTGGTTTTTGTCGTTCTGCCCGCCGCTTCTTCCAGGCTTCCAACCGTTCTTTGCCGTGCGCCTGTTCTTGCTCGGTGACCGTGCCGGCTTCGCTGCCGTCTAGGTTAATGCGCGGGCGGGCTTCGACAATAGCGTTAAGGTAGGCGCCGGAGCGAGTGTACAGGGCGAGCGCCTGCCGGATAAGCCAGTTTGGCGTCTCTTTCCACTCGTCATCGGCATTTAACTCTTCCCGCAGCTTGTGTTGAATCCCGATCGCCAGCGGCCTGATTTTGGCCGGATCGCGCGTGAAGCACTGAGGGTAGCGCTCCGCCAGCTGGGCAAGGAATTCCCGCGTTCTCTGCGCGCGTTTCAGCTTCTCGTTCTCACTCTTTGACATGATAGCTTTCCATAAGCGTTAATCTCGGCCGTTGCGATTGTCGCAGAAATGCCTTGGCGAAGGGAAATGCCAAAGCTCAAGTCCGCGACAAGCTGCACCTCAGGCAGGTTGCGCCTTTTGTCGGCGACGGGCTAGTAAACGTTGTTTGTGCGCTTCTCGCAAACGCTCGCGTTGTTCCTTAGCGAGCGTAGCGTGGCAGTGTGGGCAGCAAACGCCCTCCTCGTAAGTCGCCGCCGCTTTGTCCGCTTCGCTGATCGGACGGCCGCAGCCGCGGCAAGCGTCATAACTGCCGAGCGCCAATCCGTGCTTGACTGCGACTCGTTCGTCGAAGACGAAGCACTCGCCTCGCCAAAGGCTGTTTTCCTCAGGCACCTCTTCCAGGTATTTAAGAATGCCGCCTTCCAAGTGATAGACCTCTTCGAAGCCCTGATTCAGCAAATAGCTGGTAGATTTTTCGCAGCGGATGCCGCCGGTACAAAACATCGCCACGCGCTTGTGGCGCCGTTTGTCCAGATTTTCCTCGATATAAGCGGGAAAGTCGCGGAACTTTTCCGTACCCGGGTCGATGGCGCCCTCGAAACTGCCGATGGCGACTTCGTAATCGTTGCGCGTGTCGATCACCACCACATCCGGGTCTTGTATAAGCGCATTCCAGTCGCGGGGTTTTACGTATGTGCCTACCCGGTGGACAGGGTCTGCCTCCGGTTGGCCGAGCGTGACGATTTCTTTTTTAACGCGCACTTTCATGCGTTGAAAAGGTATCTCGCTGGCGGTCGACTCTTTATGGGCAAGATCGGCGAAACGCGCGTCGCCTCGGAGCCAGCTTAGGACGGAGTCTACGGCTGAGCGGTTGCCCGCCACCGTGGCATTGATGCCTTCATGGGCGAGTAAGATCGTGCCTCTTAACGAGATTGCCTCGCAGTGAGCCTGCAAGCGTGTCTGCAATTCCTGACAGTCATCGAGAGGTACAAATTTATAGAACGTGGCAATAACAATGGCAGACATGGGAGAGAAGTCTCGGGCTCGGAAACACTGCAAACGCTTAGTTTACTGCTGAGCAAAGTAGTTCGCCAAATAGGTTTCAAAGTCCAGCGTATCGGCCGCCTCGATAGCGGCTTGTTCGCGTATGGACGCTGCCGCGGCGGCTTCCATGTCGAGGCGTGCCTCCGTACTTAGCGGCCATCGGCGGAAGAACGCCGCATGCTGTGTCGAGAGTCGAAGCGCAAACTCGATAAAGCTCTCGTTATGCTCCCGCATATCGCTGAGCATGAGTGCCGACGGCGTAAGGTCAGGGTCGCGCACTTTGCCGATCTGGTCGTCCAAGGCCGCTTGATAGACCGGCTCGTCTTCGTTTTGGTCGAGGATTTCGCAAAGCTCTGCCATCGCTTCGCAGAGATGGGTCGCCCAATCGCTCAGTAGAATATGCTCGCCGCGTCGTCGCAGCGTCAAGCCGGGCTCGCGTCCGCGAACGGCAACCTGGGCTTGGTTGTAGCCGATTTCCGCTTGCTCGTCATGATCGATGGGCGGGCTGTCTTGTAGTAAGCAAAGCAGTAGAAAGGCCTCGATAAAACGCAGTTGCGCCGCGTCCAGGCCCATCGGGTCGAAAGCGTTGACGTCGAGCGCGCGAATTTCAACGTACTCCACGCCGGCGCGATCGAGTGCGAGCGTCGGGCGCTCGCCGGACTCGGCAACGGCTTTGGGACGGATGAAACTGTAGTACTCGTTCTCGATCTGTAGAATATTCGTGTTCAGCTGTCGCCAGGTGCCGTCGACTTGCGTGCCGATAGCCGCATAGTCGGGGGCGGGTGTCGTAATCGCACGCGTCAGGCTGGCGATGTAGGTTTCGAGGGTGTTGTAGCAGACCTTAAGTCCCGCTTGCGCCTTGTTCTTGTAGCCGATATCGCTCATGCGCAGCGAGGTCGCGTGGGGAGCGTACAGCGTGTGTTGTTCGAACTGGGCAAAGTTGTGTTCTCGGCCGGCCAGAAACGAGCGGCATAAGGCGGGGGATGCGCCGAATAAATACGAAATCAACCAGCCGTGACGTTGGAAGTTGCGGATGAGCCGAAAATAATGCTCGCTGCGGAAATTCTTTAACGAGCCTTGCTCCCCCAATACGCGTTGATAGGCCGGCCAGAACGCTTCGGGCAGCGAATAGTTGAAGTGCACCCCGGCAATCGCTTGCATGATACGGCCATAACGATGGTCGAGGCCGCGACGATATATATGCTTCATTCGGCCGACGTTAGAGCTGCCGTACTCAGCGATAGGGATGCTTTCATCGCCGCCCACGACACAGGGCATGCTGGTTGCCCATAGCAGCTCTTGGTCGAGGTTGCGGTAAACGAAAGCGTGAATATCGCCTAAGGCCCGTAAGGTATCACTTAACTCCGGATAGGGCGGCGTGATGAACTCAAGCAGAGCCTCGGAGTAATCGGTCGTGATACACGGATGGGTAAGCGCCGAACCCAACGCCCTGGGGTGCGGCGTCTGGGCGATTTCGCCGTCAAGGTTGACCCGCAGGCTTTCCTTCTCGATGCCCTTTTGCCGGCAGTAAGTAGGGCGGGGTCTGCTTCCTGCCGAAGTTGTGCAAGCCGCCTAGTCGAAGCTCGGAACAAAACGCAGTTTCCTTAATTCGAGGGGCCGTGTCCCGCGAGAGGATCAGGCGCGGGACATGAATTTACCGGTTTCGGTGTTAACGCGTACCACCTCGCCTACAGCAAGGTACTCGGGAACCTGGATTTCGATACCCGTACTGAGGGTTGCCGGTTTGGTGCGGCCGGTGGCGCTGGCACCTTTGATACCGGGCGCTGTATCGACAATTTCCAGGTTGACCGACTGCGGCAGCTCTATACCGACCAACCGATCTTCCACTAGCAATGCCATGATGCCGGATAGGCCTTCGGTCAAGTAGCCGGCTTGTTCGCCGAGTTCTTCCCCGCTGAGGGTGTGCTGGCTGAAGTCTTCATTGTCCATGAAGGTGTAGTCTTCGCCGTCGCGGAAGGAGAACTGCACTTCCCGGCGCAGGAAATCGATGCTGCCGAAGCCGTCGTCGCCCTTGCAGCTTGCGTCCTGCTTTTGCCCGGTTCGCAGGTTGACGAAGCGAATCTTGTAAAGCGTCGTGCCGCTTCGGGAGGAGGGGCTCTTCACCTCGACCTGGCGCGCAATATGCGGTTCGCCGTCGATCTCGACGATAGAGCCTTTCTTAATTTCAGAGGCTTTCGGCATGCGATGACGCCCTTATTGTTTATTATGAGCCGCGGATTATAGCAGCCCGGTTTGCAACTTGGCTGCTTCCGACATCATGTCGTAGTTCCAGGGCGGATCGAATACGATCTCAACACTTGTCTGGACCACGGTCGGTACCATGAGCACTTTATCGCGCACGTCGTCGGCAAGCACGTCGCCCATGCCGCAGCCGGGCGCGGTCAGTGTCATTTTGATATCGACCTGACGCTCGTCGAAGCCTAGCGGGGTGATGTTGCACTCGTATACCAGCCCCAACTCGACGATGTTAATCGGAATCTCCGGATCGTAACAGGTAGCGATCTGCGCCCAGATGAGGTCTTCGACGTCTTTTTCCGTCGCGTTCTCAGGGAGCGTCGGCGGTTCTGGCACTTCTTTGCCGATGGCATCGCGTCGACGCCGGCGATGCGAAACAGGTTGCCTTGAATGTAGACGGTAAAACTGCCGCCCAGCGCTTGGGTCAGCACGCCTTCGGCACCCATCGGGATCGTACCGGTATCGCCGCCGGGAATCATTACCGCATCGCAGTCGCGCTGGAAAATAACCGGTTCGTTATGTGGGCCACGCATGTCAGGCCTCCTGACGGAAATGGTTTTGGCGCGGGTATTTTACCAAAGCCTGGAGAAACACTGAATGTTCCGTGTTGGGTGTGGGGTGGTGCGCAGCGCCCAACCCTTAACCACCAACACCAGAAAACACCCCCAACAATACACCCACCTCACCAAAACGTGATGTACCCAAAGAAAAGCCCCCGCCGGGGCGGGGGCTCAAAAGGAGTGTCACAGGTCCTTGAAAAAGGCCGGGGAGTCAGGGCTTAGCGGCGTGCAGTCACCAGCTCGACAACCTGTTGGCGCAGCTCCGGATCGGTGTCCATAGCCCGCGCGATTTCAGTGTACTCCTGAACGCTGAGGCCATTGTCTTCGATGGCTTGCACCATCTCTTCGTTGGCTTCCTGCTGTAGCTGCTGGGCCTGCTCCGGATCTTCGGCACCTTCTAAGCGCGCCGTGAAGTCCTGCTGGATATCCAGAATATCGACATAGGAGTCGGCGAACTGGTTCAAAGAGTCGTCGGAGAAGTCCGCAGCCTGTTGCTGGCCGGTCGGAGCCTCGTAGGTCTGGGCCGGCGCTTCTTGCTGACCTTGAGCACCCATCGTGCCCTGTGCGAACGCCATCGGCGCAGCAAGCAGCAGACTCAGTACGGCAGCACGGCTGGTGTAGGTAACGATGTTGCGCATGTAATCCTCCTTTGGGATGAATTGTCGTCGGCCGGAATGTTGCAGGAGATGTGCCAAGAGTTTTCTGCTCGGTGACGAATGCTAGGGCCGTTACCGACCGGTTAGCAGGGAGGAATGCGCTGCAGAAAGCCGTCAGCATTGACTTGCAGCTATTTTGCGACGGCCTGTTACCGCACTCTCGGCAAGCCTGTTGCTAGGGAAGGTGAAAGTGCTGTGGCAGGAGTCCTTGCACCTAATATTAAGCCGTTTTAGTGTGTCGAAATGACACATGAGTAAGAAGGATACACTGTGAAAGGGTCCAAGATCAGCCTCAGATTAACGCTCATATTACGTGTCGTCGTCCCGCTTATGCTGGCTATGGCCGTATTTAGCTATCTCTTGTTATGGACAGTGGAGGAGGGGACCGAGAAGCGTTTGCAGCAGGATGTCGAGCTGGTGGCGCGGGCTATTCGGCTGCCGGTCAGTTACAGCTTGGAGCAAGGCTGGGCCGGTAACGTCGAGCAAGCGCTGGCGTCGGTGTTTCAGATTCGACAGGTCTACGGGGCTTATGTCTATGACAAGGATGGCAAACTTATCGCCTCTGTCGGCGCGGTTCGGCCCGCGGCCAGTCAGACGGAGGTGGAGCGTTTAGCGTCTGACCGTGGCGGCACGGGCGAGTACGAACGCATCGAAGGGCGTACCGTCTACTCCTATTTCCTGCCCTTGGTCGGGCCGGGTGGGCAAATCAACGGTTTGTTGCAGGTTACTCGCCGGCATTCGGACTTCGCCGAGGATATTCGCCAGCTTCGTGCGCAAGCGTTGGCATTGATGTTGCTGTTGGTTCTGTTAACGGGCGGGATGATCATGTGGGGCCATCGCGCCGCGATTGGCCGTCATTTGCAAGCGCTGACAGAGAGTATGGCACGCGTTGAGCGGGGCGAACGAGAGCACAGAGCCGTCGCCGAAGGGCCGCGGGAGATCGCCGAGCTTGGCAAGGCATTAAACGGCATGCTCGATAGTATGGCCCGTGCCGAGCGCGAGCTGGTGGCCCGTAAGAATGCGCAGGCGGAGCTGGAACAGCAGTTGCGGCAGGCGGAGAAAATGGCGGCGATCGGTCGTTTGGCCGCGGGTGTCGCGCACGAGTTGGGGACGCCGCTGAGCGTCATCGACGGTAAGGCCCAGCGGGGGCTGCGGGACCCGAGCCTGGATGAAAAGCAGATTGCTAACCTGGAAAGTATTCGTTACGAAGTTCAGCGATTGAGCCATATCATACGGCAGCTTCTCGACTTCGGGCGTGTGCCGGGGCAGCGACGCCGCACTACCTTGTCCTCGCAGTTGGTTACTGCGGCAGCGACCGCGATGGAGGGTGAGTTCGAGCGTTACCGGGCGTCGTTGAAGTTGGTCGAACCGCGCTCGGCGCCCAATCTAGAAGTTGATCCGGTGCGCTTGGAGCAGGCGTTGGTCAACCTATTACGGAATGCGGCGCAAGCGACGCCGGGCGGTCAGGTTCGGATGAGTTGGGAGGAAGTCGGCGACGACGTTCAGTTCGTGGTCGAGGATGACGGGCCCGGTATCCTCGACGACGTTAGGTCGTCGCTGTTTGAGCCTTTTTTACCACCAAGCCGGTTGGTGAAGGTACCGGACTAGGTCTGGCCGTCGTACACGGTGTTGTCAAAGAGCATGGGGGAGAGATTGAGGTCGATGCGAGCGAGTTAGGGGGGGCTTTGTTCCGGATGCGCATTCCGAAGGCTGCAAAGGAGGTTGAGAGTGAGCGAGCGGGTTGAGCGAGTATTGCTGGTCGAGGACGACGCGGGGCTCAGGCGCCTTCTGGCCGAGGAATTAGAGGATGCCGGCATTGACGTGTATGCGGTCGGTAGCGCCGAGGAGGCCTTGGCTCAGTTGTCGCGTACCGAGCCGGATTTGGTGATTAGCGATATTCGTTTGCCGGGCGCCGACGGGATGGAGCTGTTGGAGCGCGTGCGCGGTATACATGCACCGCCGTCGTTTCTGGTGATTACCGCGTTTGGCAGCATTGCGCAGGCGGTAGCAGCGTTAAAGGCCGGAGCCGACGAGTTTCTTACCAAGCCGCTCGACCTTGAGCACTTTCTACTTTGCGTGCGACGCATTCTCGACACCCGTAAGCTGCGTGGCGAAGTGCGGCGTTTCCGGGAGTTGTTGGACGATTCCAGTTTTCACGGCATGGTCGGGCAAAGCCGTCCGATGCGAGTGCTGTTCGATCAAATCCGCCAGCTGGCTAAGGCCAGCGGCCCTGTGTTGATCATCGGCGAAAGCGGTACCGGCAAGGAGTTGGTGGCGAAGGCGGTACACGAGGAAAGCGACCGCGCCGCCGGGCCGTTTATGGCCGTCAACTGCGCCGGCATTCCGGCCGAGTTGTTGGAGAGCGAGTTTTTCGGGCACGAGACCGGCGCTTTTACCGGGGCGGCGAAGGCGCGTAAGGGTTTGTTTCGGCAAGCCGACGGCGGATCGCTCTTTCTTGACGAAATTGGCGAGATGCCGCTTGCGTTGCAGGCGAAGTTGTTACGCGTATTGCAGGAAGGCAGTATTCGCCCCGTAGGCAGCGAAAAAGAAGTGCCGGTCGATGTGCGGATTATCGCGGCAACTAACCGCGACTTGGATGCTCTGCGGGGAGACTCCGATTTCCGGGAAGATCTTTTCTTTCGATTGGAAACCTTCACCCTTAACGTGCCGCCTTTGCGAGAGCGGGAGGATGACTTGGAGCTTTTAGCGGCGCGCTTTTTGGAGCGGTTCAGCGCGCAGATGGAGCGTCGAATCCAAAGCTTTTCCAGCGCCGCTTTAGAGCGCTTACGGGCATACGGCTTTCCGGGCAACGTGCGCGAGTTGCAAAATGCCGTCGAGCGTGCGGTAACGTTTTGCCATGGCGGGACAATCGGGGTTGAGCATCTACCGAACCGGATTCAGGGCAGCCCGGAGCAGTTGCAGGCAAGTTCAAGCAGTTTGATGGAAGGCTTAATCGATGGCCCGATGCTACCCACGCTTGAAGAGTTGGAGCAGCGTTACATTCGTCACGTGCTGGAGCTCGTCGATGGCAATAAACGTCGAGCGGCTGCCTTGCTTGGTATTGGCCGACGCACGTTGTACCGTCGTCTGGGTAGCGAAGTGGAAGACTAACGACCGGGCGAGGCAAAAGCGACTTTCCCCGTTCAAAGCTTGCCGAGCGCTTCCGCCAATTTTAGGCCGCTTAAATAGGCGCCTTCGATCCGGTTGCCGTGACACCAATCGCCACAGGCGCCGAGTCTAAGTTCCGCGTCCAGTAGGTAACCCGCGTCCAGCGGGTTCAGACTTGCGGCATAAGGCCATTCGTAAACGGCGACCTTTTGCGGCGGTGCGGCATGGCCGGTCAGCGCCTGAAATGCGTCGATAAGCAGGGTCGCGGCCTCGTCCTCGGCAAGGCCGGCATGCTGAGCGCTCCACTCCGGCGTCGCATGTAGCAACCATTGCTCGTCGCAGTGACGGCCGGGCTTGGTGTTATTGCGCGCAATCCAGGATAAAACGGGATGTTTGCAGAAAGCGCCGTCGACAGGAATCGGCAATCGCTGCGAAAATCTCAGCCCTACCGCCCAGCAGCGCGACATGGCAACCGTTTCCGCTTGTTGTGCCAACTGTGGATTGGCTGTCAGTAGCTTACCGGCGATCGGTGCCGGT
This sequence comes from Alkalilimnicola ehrlichii, assembly GCF_003399765.1. Lineage (GTDB taxonomy): Bacteria > Pseudomonadota > Gammaproteobacteria > Nitrococcales > AK92 > AK92. The sequence continues at coordinate 22,767 of NZ_NFZV01000007.1, forward strand.
ACGGCGGTAACGACAGCGTCGAATGCCTCGGTTGAAACCGTTTCGTCCGCGAACGATAGCGTCCATTGGCCGCCTTGCCGGTTTATTTCTACCACCGTATGGTCGTAGCGCACGCTAAGTCGTTCGCCCATAGCCGTACAAAAACCGCTCATATCCGGCGTGCCCACGAAACGGGGTTCGCTCGCCAGCCGCTCGAAGAAGCGCCCGCCTTCCCAGGTTCCGATGCGAGCCTGCCATTCTGCGGCGAGGCCGGTGGCTACCCATTGTTGGACTTGGTGGCGGAAGCGCTCGTCCCGAGCGGTGAAATACTGCGCGCCATCATCCAAATTTTCGGCCCTGCCGACGGGCGATGCAGTACGTCCGCCAACCTTGGCGGACGCTTCGAATAGCGTTGTCGAATGTCCTTGCCTATGTAAATTTTGGGCGCAGGTAAGCCCTGCCAGACCGGCTCCTACGAGGGCTATTTTCATACGGCGTACCTTGTTCTTGCGTGTTCCCGAAAGCCATTGTGTCATGGTCGGCTACGTGACGGGAGGTGTTCTTAGTTTTTTCTCACATTGCCTTTTTTAACAGTCGTTTGTGTGCCGCGTGCGGTTTGCTTGGAGGCGTTTTGAAAAAGGTTCTGGGTCGTCGTTTGCATTGACACCTGGCTGCATAAAGTGATACTAATTTGGTCCATAGCCGCTCCCGCCCGTCTCGCCGATAAGGGAGTGGCTAAAATCACGGATTATGGAATTGCGATGGCACTCGCGTCGGCTTTTTACAGCGATGGCGAGTGGCCGGGGGGAACATGGAAACAGGGAATACCGCACCTGCAGCAGTGCGTGGCAGCGCTGTATCTAAACGGGGCCAAAAACAACGGGCCCAGTCTAAGCCGCAGTCCGACATTACCGCCGACCGTGCTATCGCGCAGGGGCTCGCGCGCCTGATCGAGGGGCAGCGGCGCTTTGGCGAAGAGTTCGGCTTGCCGTTATCTCGCATTTTTCCGACGAATTCGAATCTTTTCGAGGCAAAGACTCGCAAGAAGTCATTAACGAGTGGCTGTCCGACGACGACGAAGGTGCGCAACGCTTAGAGATTCTATTTGACGATCTCGTGGCGCATCAAGTCGCTTTGCTAAGCGCGCTCGACGATGCCGTTTCTCAGGCTTTAAAGCGTGGGCAAAAGGAAACCGGCAGCGCCGCCTATGCGTGGAAACAAGCGCTACGGGCGACGTTCGGTCGCGGAAAGAACGAAACCGTTCAAGAAGATCAAACACTGCGCTACCTGCATTTCGTTGCACCCACTTTTGTGGCGGCCTATGCACGAGCGCGCGAACAGGTGTCTACACCGGCATTTTTGGCTTATTTGAAGCAAAAAACAATATCGCGTAGGGGGTATTGCGATCATGAAAGGCTCCAACGGCGCCGCTTTGCGGCTTTCGTTTCTGCTGTTGCTCGCGGCGTTGCTGAGTGCGTGTGCATCGCCGAGTTTGCGGGTTGGCGTTTCGTCTACCGCCAACTTAAACATGAACGAGTTTAACGAACCTTTGCCCGTCGTGGTGAGGGTTTATCAGCTCTCCAGTGCACAGGCATTCGAAAATGCTACGTTCGAAGATTTGTGGCGAGACGATATCGCCGCGCTAGGCGACAGCCTAGTCATGAAAGAAGAGGTGGTGATCGACCCTGCCGATCAACGCCGTTTCGAAATGGATCGCCACGATCAGGCCGAATATGTCGGTGCGGTGGCGATTTTCCGCGAACCTGGCGAACAGGGTTGGAAAAGCATTCAACCGTTGCCGAGCAACTATGTGACGCGGCGTTTGTCGCGCAATATCAAAGTTTCGCTTCGGGGGAACACCGTCGCTGTCGAGGACTAATCGTCCCGCTGTCGGTTATCGGGGTGCCTGCTGAGGCGCCCCGACGTTTCCTAAATGCATCCAGTTATTGCCAGGACGCTTTGCCATGAAAGGGCTACGGAAGGTGGTATGGGCCGAGGGGGTTTTTCTCGGCCAGCAGCATTTTCAGCTGTGGGACCGCTACCTAGAAAAATACCAACATCTTCGCGCTAAAAGTCTCTCGCCGTTTAATTGGGGAATTTTAAGTCACCGAATCGATAGCGACTCGCTTGCCAACGGGCAGTACAAGCTGCTTGCCTGCGACGTTATTTTCCCTGACGGTCGTTTGGTCAGTTACGAAGGTAATGCCGACGAGGCGTTATCGTGCCAGCTCGATGCCAGCGGCGACCATGTCGAGGTCATGCTGGCTATCCCTAGCAACGACAGCGTTAGCGGTATTGCCGGCTATCAGAACAATAGTCGCCTTGGCGCCTGGGCCGCCAGCTTCGATCAGATTCCGGACGAGCACGATCCCGCGCGCGTGCGTGAGGTCATGGTCGGGCGGCCGAACCTGCGATTGTTCCAGACCGGCGAACCACAGGAGCATTTTGTCTCCGTTAAGCTTGCGGAGCTGGTGCGGGGTGTCGACGGGGCATTCGCCCTGAATAAAAAGTTCGTGCCTCCGGTCTGTCATCTTGAGGCTGCGCCGGCGGCATCGAGTTGATGGATGGCTTGATGCAGTTGATGCAGGCCAAAGTTCGCGTGCTGAGCGAGCGCCAGGAAGCATCCGGCGGCGATCTCGGCGCCAGCGATTTGAGTCAATTCCTGTTGTTGCAGACCTTGCGACCGGCACTTGCCATTTTGCAGCACTTACGCGGCAACCTCGGTTTTCACCCGGAGCGCTTGTTCTCCGAATTGACGCAGCTTGCTTCCAGCCTCGTTGCTTTCCGGCCCGACGCTAAAGCGGGCGAATTGCCGCAGTATTCGCACGGCGACCTCACCTCGGTCTTTCAGCGTTTCGACGAAATGCTGCGCGTGTTGTTGACCGACGTGATGCCCAAGCAAAGCGCAGGCATCAAGCTCCAACGCGAGAGCGACGCGCTCTACAAAGCCGAGAACGTCGACATCCGCTTGCTGCAGGGCGCGAGTATTTTCCTCGCGGTGCTGCACGACGATCACGATCCGAGCTGGGTTGCCGAGTTTGCCCGCCAAGCCAAATGCGGTGCGCGGGAAGATATCGAACTTATCTTGAGTTCGGCCTTGCCTGGGGTGCGCATCACCCACTGTCAGCGGCCGCCCGGCCGTTTGGCGATCAAGAGTGGTTACGAATATTTCCGCCTCGAACAGGCAGGCGATTTCTGGCAGCGCGTTTGCGAACACCAAACATTAGCGCTCTACATGCCGCTCACCTTCAAGGGCGCTCGCATAGAAATCGTCACGGTTAACGAGTAATAAAACATGGAAGAAAAGGTTGATCTCAAGATTAACCCCCTGCTGGAGTGCTCCGCACAGCTGTTTGCGCTGGTTGCGCCGCTGCGGGCGGAGCGCGACGCGCAGTTGAACCTGCCCGACGATTTTCGCGAGCAGGTGCTTGGCGGTTTTGACGTGCTGGAGCGGATGGCGTTCGAGCGGCAGATCGATACGGCTACCGTGCAGGACGCTAAGTATGCTCTGGCAGCGTTTATCGACGAGGCGGTGATGGCCTCGGAATGGCCCGGTCGTTTGGACTGGATGGGCCGTCCGTTGCAGCTGGAATTCTTCGGCGAACATTTAGCCGGAGAAGGCTTCTTCGAGCGCTTGAATAAGCTCCGTCAAGGGGGCGAGCAGAACGTCAATCTGCTCGAGCTGTATTACGTTTGTCTACAACTTGGATTCGAAGGCATATACAAGTTGCGCGGCCTGGAGCAGCTGATGGCCTTGCAGGTCGATTTGCGCAGCCAGATCGACGGCTATCGGGGCGTTGCCGACCCGCGTTTATCCCCCGATGGGGCGGTGCAAACCAGCGTCTTTTCGCGTGTAGGGCGCACGTGCCGTTTTGGGTGATCGGCGTGGTAACCGCCGCCGTTGTGTTCTTCGGCTACGCCGGTTACGCAACCGTAACTTATAACGTGACGGATCGTAGCGTTATGAATATCGAGCGTGAGGCCGCTGCCTTGGCCGATCATTATGCGGCTCGGCAAGCACGCACGCGCAGCAATAACAGCCAGGGCAGGGGGCGCGAAGAATGAGCGGGCGCTGGATGCAAGTCTTCTCTATTCTGCAGCGGTTGGTCATCTCCCGCTTCGGCAGTTCGCTAATCGGCCTGATCGCGGTCATTGCGCTTATCTGGTATGCCGGTCCGCTGTTAGGCATTACTTCCGCCAGCACTCGCCTGATGATGATCGGCGGCGCCGTGCTTGTGGCCGCGTTGTACTTCGGCATTAAACTGTTCGTCAGCACCCGCAAGGGCGATCGCTTGGTAAACGATCTCTCCGAGCAGGGCGAGGGCGGCGACGACGATCGCGCCGCGGAGCTGGAGTCGATTCGCGAGAAGATGAACGAGGCGATCGCCTCGTTGAAGTCTTCCGAGCTAGGCGCGGGTTATCGCGGCAAGGCCGCGCTTTACGCGCTGCCGTGGTACATGATCATCGGCCCTTCGGCGGCCGGTAAAAGTACCCTGTTGCGGCAATCGGGTCTGCATTTCCCCTACGCAAATGCCGACGATCTGCATTTGCGCGGCTTCGGCGGCACCCGTAACTGCGACTGGTGGTTCTCCGATCAGGCGATTCTGCTCGATACCGCCGGCCGCTACACCACCGAGGATGACGACCGCGAAGAGTGGTTGACCTTCCTCGATTTGTTGCGCCGTAACCGGCCGCGGATGCCGATTAACGGCGTACTGATCTGTATCAGTATCAGCGACTTGTTGACGGCGGATAGCGAGGGGCTGGAACGTCACGTAAAGATCCTGCGCGAGCGTATCAACGAGCTGATGCAGCAGCTCGGGTTGGTGTTCCCGGTCTACATCGTTTTCACCAAGTGCGACCTGATCCAAGGCTTCGAAACCTATTTCGAGGATCTGAGCGAAACCGAGCGTAACCAGGTCTGGGGTACTTACCTGCTGGAAACCGACGAAGAGCAGGACCCCGCTACCGTGTTCGAGGAGCGGATGCGGGAGCTCTACGGCAAGCTCTGCGAGCTGCGCCTGCGTAAGCTCGCCATGCAGCGGAACATGACGCGCAAGGCGACCTTGTTCGACTTCCCGAACCAGTTCGACGCTGCGACCGATAAGCTTACTGAGTTTATCCACCTGCTGTTCCGTGCCAACCCGTACCAGGAGACGCCGCGTTTCGCCGGAGTTTATTTCACCAGCGGTACGCAGGAAGGTACACCGTTACAGCGTTTGGTCGGTAACTTACGGCAAGCGTTCGGTTTTGCGCAGGAGCCGACCGCGCGCACCGGGCAACCGAAAGCCTACTTTATTAAAAACCTGTTCACCGACGTCATCTTCCCGTTGCAGTCGTTGGTGCGCGGTAACCGTCGCCGCATTCTTACCGAGCGTTGGCTAAAGGGTGCGGCTCTAGGGTCTGCGCTGGCTGTGATCGTCGGCACCGTGTTGACCCTCAGCGGCGCCTTCACGACTAACGGCTTACTGCTTGCCAGCGGCACCAGTGCCGTGTCCGAACTGCGCCAGGTCGTGCGCACCGGGTATGCCGAGCCGCAACAGCAGTATCGCGCGCTGGAAGGGGTGTACGACCATTACCACACCCTCTTGGAGTACCAGCAGAATCGTCCGCTCGTCTCCCGAATCGGTGTTTACACCGGGCATCGGCAGATTCCGGCACTGGAGTCGGTACTCGAAACCACCATGGACGGCATGTTCCGCGACCGAATCGTCCGTTCCTTGGAGCATCGGTTAGAGAATCACGCGCGCCATTGGGAGACAGCCGACAACCAGGGCCGCGAGCGGTTGCGCGATAATTACTATCAGGCGCTCAAGGTCTACCTCATGACCGTTCGCGTGCCGGAACGCTTGGACATCGACGAAGCCACGCCGCTGTTGGCCGACCTGTGGGCACAGCAAGTCGCTTTTGCCGACGTCGATCAGCCGTATCGGGAAGTTCGCAACCGGGCGCCGCATATGGAGCGCATGGTGCGCTTCTATCTCTCCCGCGAAGGCGATATCCAGTGGGAGCCGCGCAATGAGCTTATCACTCAGGCGCAGAATCACCTGCGGACGCCGCCGAATGCCGAACAGCTCTACGAGCAGATCGTCAACAAAGGCAACGTCGACTTCGAGCCTATCGGTGTCGACGATCTGGTCACCGGCCAGAACCGCCGAGTACTGCGTAGCGATCACCAAGTGCCGGGCGTGTATAGCGCGAAGGCGTGGGATAGCTTTGTGCGGGCGGAGATTGCCCTGGTCGTCGAAGGCGCGACCCGCGGCGACTGGGTGCTGAGCGAAGAGCTGGATAACCCGGGCGAGGCCGACTCCGAAGACGAAGTCGTCGATTACGAGCTGGCCCAGCACCTGGAACGTGCCATTCGCGAGTACTACTTCCGCGACTACGCCGAAAACTGGCTGACGTTCCTGGGTAGTGTGACGCCGCGGCGCTTCGGCTCGCTGGAAGAGGGCGTGTCCATCCTTAATCAGTTGGCACGTAGCGACGGGCCGATTGCCGAGTTGATGCAGGCGACAGCCCGCAACATCAACCTCACCGACCGCGATGTCTCCCGTCTGCGCGGCGGCAACATCTCGCCGGAGCGGATGGCCGATGCCATGAGCGGTTACAACCGGGTCGCCGAGCTGGACGTGCGCCTGGCCGACTTGCGCCGTTTCGCCAACCCCGCCGAGCAGCAAAGCGTCAGCGAGCCGATGAGCCAGTATCTCACCGTGCTCTCCGGCGCGAAGAACGACCTGGAGCGTATTGCCGCTTCCGTCGATCCGGCGCGGGAAGCGAAGAACTTTGCGGCCGGCATGCTGACGGGCGGTGCGCAAAGCGAACTCTACGGCGGCTGGGTCATGACCAACGGCCTGCTCAGCGGCACCGAAATGCGCACCCGGCAGGCCATGGAGCCGTTCCTGATCGAGCCGATTCGCTTCGCTTGGGGGGCTGTGCTCACCGAGGCTCGGCAGCAGGTTCAGCGCGACTGGCGGAACAACGTGCTTAACGTCTACCGCCAGCAGATTAACGGCAAATTTCCGTTCGCCGCTAACGGCCCGGATGCCGCCGTCGACGATGTCGCGGAATTCTTCCGGCCGGACGACGGCGTGTTGTGGAACTACATCGAGCGGGACCTCTCCGCCTTCATCGACGAAGAGCGACAGGGATGGGAAGAGCGTCGTTGGCTAGGGCTGGGCTTAGGCTTTAGCCAAGACTTCCTGCGCTCTCTGGGCGGCGCTCGCCATGTCAGCTACAGCTTGTTCCGCCGCGGCGGCATGGACCCCGATATGACGTTCCACGTATATCCGGTACCGGTGCGGGGGCTAAGCGAGATGGTGCTGGAGACCAACGGCCACGTTTATCGCTACCGCAATGAGCCGCAAGAGTGGCGGCGCTTCTCCTGGCCGGGCGATGCCGATCGTATCGGCGCGCGGGTATCCGGCGTTTCCCAACGCGGGCAGGTGCGGGCCGAACAACGGGCCACCGGCCATTGGGGGCTCTTCCACTTACTACGGGATGCCAAGATCAGCCACGAAGGCGGCACGGTCTATCTCGCCGAATGGGAGTTGGAAGGTAGCAACGGTTCCCCCGTCACTGTTCGTTTTCGCGTCCGGGCCGACCGTCAACATAACGTGTTTCGGCGGCAGCTGATCGGCTTCGGCCTACCGGCCGACCCGTTCGCAGGCGTAGATATCTGGGCGGTAAACAGCTCGCGAGGAGGACGCTGAAATGTTCGGGTTCCTGAAACAGAATCGGGCGGCCGCTAAACCGGCCAAACAGGCGAAACAAGCTAAGCCCGTCAAGCCGGATTCGGTCGAGGAGTTAGTCGGTTGCTTCGGTAAGCTGCCGATCCGCGCGGACTTCATTAAATACAACGTCAAACAGCGCGAAGTGCTGGCCATCGATCAATGGGTTCAGGAAGGACACGCCTTATTGTCGCGGCGAACGGCGTTGCAAGGCGACAAGATGTACCCGGAGGCCCCGGTCCAGCACTGCGTGTTCAGCGGTTCCGCCGACGACCGAACGGTATTGGCGACGCTGATTCCGAGCAGCGACCAAAGCGGCCGACAGTATCCGTTCGTTATTTTCGATCTGCCGCAGCCGCATTGGCTGGCGAAACGACCGGCGGGCATTCCCCTGGCCTACGACACCTTCTTCTCGGGGGCGGCGGACATCAGCCGTCAGCAATGGCGGACGGAACCGTTCAGCACCCTGACGGGTTGTATCGACGTATTAAAGGGGGCGGGCCGCGCCGAATCGCCCGAATCGTTGAGCGCGGTCGAAATCGATTTGCTGCGCGAGACGCCGGTGGCGGCATTTCATGCCTGTTTGCCCGGGGCAAGCGTCGAGCAGCGCGCGGCGCTGATTCACACCTTCGTCGAAGCCTTGCAGCAGGTCGTGCGGCGCACGCCGCTGCGGGTGACCTGGGGCATGCGCGTGCCGCTACCGGCCGACCCGGCGCAGGCAAAAGGCGTATTGGTGTTCTGGTTGCGCTTGATCGACGGCGTTATCGGCCCGGGCCAATGGCGGCCGAACTACTTCTGGAGCTACGCCACAGATACGCATAAGGGCGGTTTGACCGTCTTTTTCCGCCCGGTGCCGGCGGCGTACCTGGGGCATTGCTTCCAGCCCGACCTGCGGGACGGCTCGGTGCTCGACATCGAGAAGGAAGCTGCCGAAGGCGTATCCCCGTCGGCACTGGCGCAGCGCCTGGCGCAGATGGAAGAAGGCCACTTGCTGGACTTTATGTTCGGCTTCGGCGGCGGAGGTGGTAGCTGATGGGCGAGGCGGCTACCGCTATCGAGGCCGGCGAAATGTTGTCGCTGATTCAAACGCCGCTTGCGGGTGACAACCCCTGCGGCGAAGATCCGCGCTACAGCGACGATTTTTCGGCGATTAAAACCGAAGTCGAAAAGCTGAGCGGGACGGATTTCGACCGCATTAAAGAGTTGGCCGCGAGCGTCCTCTCGAAAGAAAGCAAGGATTTACGCGTTCTCGGTTATCTCGCCTTAGCCGAATTGCGCGAAGAAGGCGTTGCCGCGCTCGCCGACGTCGTGCGCGGTTATACCTTCGTGCTTGAGAACTGGTGGGAGCAATGCCATCCGCAGCGGCCGAATGCCCGGCAGGCAGCGATCGATTGGTTAAACAACCCGCGTTTTGTCGCATTCGTTGAGCACGTGCCGGACGCCTCCGATGCCGCTGCCCTGGAATCCTTGCAGGAGGCGATCAAAGCGTTGCTTGCCCAAATCGGCGAGCGGCTACCCGATATGGTTCCGCCGTGGCGGGAGTTAAAAGAAGCGGTGGCCAAGCGGCTCAAGGCGCAGCAACAGTCCGCACCGGCAGCGCCGCCGAGTAACGATCAGCCGGCCGCGAATAAAGAGGCGCCGCAGCGGCGCGAACCTACCCCATCGGCTCCGCCGCCGCCAGCCAGTGCCGCAGGCGGCAAAATCGGCTCGGATAAAGAGTTCACCGGCGCCACGCGCGAGATTCTGACGTACCTACGCCAGCAGCGCGATTGGCAGCGCATGGTGGGCTATGCCCGGGCATTCCGCTGGGGCGGCATGCCCCTGCCGCCGAACGAAGGCGGTCGCACGCGTATTCCCGCGCCGCGGCAGCCGGCATTGGCGGCAGTGGAAACGGCGATGGGCAAAAACGCTTGGGAAGATGCCTTCCTCGCTTGCGAATCGGCCTTTATGGAGCCCGGCGGCCAGTTCTGCCTACAGCTTCAGCAATGGGCCGAGCAGGCGGCGACGCAGATGAACCAGCCGCAATTGGCCGCGCTGATCGCTAACGAAACCCGAGGCCTGTTGGAGCGCCTGCCGGGCCTCGTCGAGTTGCGCTACGACAACGACGAGCCGTTCGTTGCCGCAAGCTGCGAAGCCTGGCTCGACGAGCTTCGGCAAGCGGGCGGCGAGGGCGGTGGTCATGCCGCGCCGGCGGTCGAGAGCGATATTCCGGAAGCCGACGCCAAGGCAGCCGCCAAGGCGGACGGTTTAGCGGCCGGGCTTGCGGTGCTGGACGCACACCCGGCGAAAAGCGCCCGCGAACGCGCTGCCGTCACGCTAGCCAAGGCGCGGATTTGCCTTGGCCAAGGCCGCGCCGAACTCGCCTATCCGGCGCTACATGCCTTAGCCACTCAGCTGGAAGACAGCGGAGCGGCGAACTGGGCGCCGGACTTCGCCGTACAGGTTTGGCGGGCGCTGGAGCAGGCGACCAAGTCGGGCGGCAAAAAGGCGGGGCTGAGCGAGGCGGATGTCAAAGCGCAACTGGCGCAATTGAAAGCCAAGATCTGTCAGGCCGATCTGACGGCCGCCGCAGCGATTTATTAATAGGACTCAGCGGAGGCTGCGCATCGTACCGGTGAGCAGTCTGCCAACGGAAACCGGACATACAAGGGGAGGTCAGGGTTATGGCAAAGAGTTTCCAACACGAAGTGCCGAAGGCACGCGTAAATATCACGTTGGACGTCGAGACCGGGGGCGCGAAAAAGAAGCTGGAGCTGCCGCTCAAGCTCTTGGTTATGGGCGACTACAGCAACGGTAAGAGCAGCGGCCGAATCGCCGAGCGCGAGCGGGTGCAGATCGATCGTAACAACCTGGAGTCGGTCCTTGAGGATCTATCGCCGTCGATCAGCTACACGGTGGATAACAAGCTGCGCGACGACGACTCCGAGATCAAAGTCGATCTCAAGTTCGACAGCTTCAAATCGTTCCATCCGGAGCAGGTCGCCAAGCAGGTGCCGGCGCTGAACAACATGTTGGCCATGCGCAATCTGCTCACCGACTTGAAATCCAACCTGCTCGACAACGGCAAGTTCCGCCGCGAGTTGGAGCGGGTACTGCAAAGCCAGCCGGAGTTGGAAGGGCTGATGGCCGAGCTGAAAGAGCTGGCGCCGATGACCGAAGACGCCACCGCACAGCCTGAGTCGAACGGCGAAGGCGACGGCGACAAGGCCTGAGATCGAGGGGAGGACGCATAGTCATGGCGACGCAAGAACAAACGCAACAAGCAGGGGCTGCCGTCGAGGTCGAGGAAGGTTCGATCTACGAGCGCCTCTGCGGCATGGTCAATATCAATCCGGTCGGCGAGCGGGTCAGCATCGACACCTTCCAGGACAAGGTCCTGGCCGACGTGCCGTTGGAAAAGCGCCTAACGGCGGCTTTGCAGGTCTTTCTCGACCTGGCCAGCAGCAGCGAGCACCGGGTCGAGCGTATCGACAAAACGCTGGTCGACCAGTACATCGCGCGCATCGACAAAGCGATGAGCGAGCAGCTCGACGAGATCATGCACCATGAGAAGTTCCAGCAGATCGAGTCGGCCTGGCGGGGGCTTAAGTTCCTGGTCGATCGTTCCGATCCGAAAGCCAACATTAAGGTCGAGCTGCTGGACGTTTCCAAAGAGGAGCTGCTGGAAGACTTCGAGGACGTGCCCGACGTCACCCAGTCCGGTTTGTACAACCACCTCTATGTGCAGGAGTACGACACCCCGGGCGGTCAGCCGATTTCCACGGTGATCTCCAACTACGAGTTCGACTGCTCGCCGCCGGACATCACCTTGTTGCAGGAAATCTCCAAGGTATCCGCCGCGTCGCACTGCCCGTTCCTCGGCTCGGTCGGCTCCAAATTCTTCGGCAAGGACTCCGTCGAAGAACTGCCGAAGATCCAGGACGTGGCCTCCTACATGGAGAAGGCCGAGTACACCCGCTGGCGCAGTTTCCGCGAAACGGAAGACTCCCGTTACGTCGGCCTCGTACTGCCGCGCTTTTTGCTGCGCATGCCCTACGGCGAGAGCAACCCGGTACGCTCCTTCAACTACGAAGAGAACGTCAACGGCCAGACTCACGACAAATACCTGTGGGGCAACGCTACGTTCGCGTTCGCCGCCAACATGTCGCGCAGCTTCAAGGATCACGGCTGGACGGTGAACATTCGCGGCCCCGAGGCTGGCGGTAAAGTCGAGAATCTGCCGCTGCATCACTACGACATCGGCCGTGGCGTGCAGGCCAAGATTCCGACCGAGATTCTTATCTCCGAGACCAAAGAGCTGGAGTTCGCCGACCAAGGCTTCATTCCGCTCAGCTATTACAAGAACAGCGACTACGCCTGCTTCTTCTCCGCCAACTCGACGCAAAAGCCGGCCGAGTACAGCACCGCCGAAGCCACGGCCAACAGCCGTATTAACTCGCGCTTGCCGTACATCTACCTGGTATCGCGCTTGTCGCATTACCTGAAAGTGCTGCAACGGGAGAACATCGGCGCGTCCAAGAGCCGGCAGGATCTGGAGAACGAGCTGAACGACTGGCTGCAAGGTTTGGTCACCAAGATGAACAACCCGGACCCGGAACTGGTGGCGACTCACCCGCTGCGCGACGGCTTCGTCGAAGTGCTCGAAATTCCGGAAAACCCGGGCTATTACCGCGTCAACATGGCTGTGATGCCGCACTTCCAGATCGAAGGTGTGGATATTCAGCTGTCGTTGGTTTCGCAGCTGCCTGTAGGTAAAGGCGGCTAAACCGGAGGGTGCCGACCGGGGGTTGGGCGGGCGTTCGCGCCACTTAACGCCCAGGTCGACAAACTTCGTCGTCCCATCGGGACGATCGCCGGGGTATGTGTCCGGCGACGGTCGGCTCGTCCGTCCGTGAAGAGCATGACCTCGAACAGGGGAGCGGGCACCCGCCCACTCTTAGGCTCGGGGTTGGTAGGGCCGGTCGGTCGTGGCAGCGACCGCCGGCTTTACTAGGACGCTATTTCTGTCAACAGGAGGTTATCTTAATGGCAATTCCTGCCTATATGTGGATCAAAGACGATCAAGGCAACGACATCGAAGGTGCCGTTACTGTCGCCGACCGGGAAGGCAGCATCGAAGTTCTGCACTTCGATCACGAACTGCGTATCCCGACCGACAACGATACCGGCGCTCTGACGGGTACCCGTAAGCACGAACCGTTCGTCATCACCAAGGCGTTCGACAGTGCTTCTCCGTACCTGTACAAAGCGTGCAGCAACGGTCAGACCCTGAAAGAGCTGACCCTGCGTTGGTATCGCATCGACGACACCGGCAACGAGAAGGAATACTTCCGTCACACGCTGCACGACGTGAAGATCACTTCCGTTAAGCCGACGATGCACAACGTTAAGGACCTCGACAAGGAGCGTTACCCGCACCTTGAAGAAGTCGCTATGCGTTACGGCCGCATCACCTGGACCTTCGTGGACGGCAACATCGAGTTCGCCGATTCCTGGAACGAAGGCCGGTAATTGGGCCTGTGTACTGGAGCCGGCGCAGCCGGCTCCGGTTCTCGCCCGATGAGTCCGTCGTGGGCAGTATCCGAGCTTATTGGGGCGCGTCGCCTGCAACATAGGCAGGTACGTGTCTTCTAGCAGACTCAGCGCTGTTGTTTTGATGGAGGTATGCCATGTTGAAACTGTCGACCTTCGCGGTTGCCGCGTTACTGACAGGTGCTATCTACACCAGCCCTATCGTCGCTTCGTGCGAAGGGGCCGGTTGCGACGTGGTTGCCGCATTGGATGGAACGCTGCCTGTTGTTTCGGACGCGGCAATTCCCGTTTCGTTGGGAATCTTCGGTATCTCGGTAGACGCCGGCTTCGAGCGGATAAAAATTGCCGATGCGGAGCCAAGCGTGTGGATACGTTGGCCGCAGGGCGAGGTGACCTTAACGGTTGTTAGCTCGGAAGAATGGTCGAGGCTTCTCGACGTTCAGGAACAGGATGCAATTCCTGTGTCCGACTTCCCGAAGGTCATGTTCACGCATAAAGGCGATGTGGAAATACCGCCATCGGAACCCGTAGCCAGTCTGTGGCGTGCCGCTCTCCAAGCGAAAGGAGCGACATTTTCGGGAGAAGAGTCTCCTCGCATTGTTCGCTATAGCGATCACACCGTTTACCTTGCCGATTTAGGGGATAACCAGCGTGGCTGGACGGCATATGGCGCGGTGGTGAATGAGCAGTTCGAGGACCGTTATTTAGAATTCCATGCCAGCGGTTTCAGTACGGCCGAGTTGCCGATCTCGTTCTTCGATATCCTGGATGAATGGGGGAGTGCGGAATGAGCTTGCGTCCGGAAGAAGTGCAAGCGGTCAGGGACATCTATAGCGTGATTTATGGCGAGGGTCATCGGCGGGACACGGCCCATCCGACCTGGCAGACCGTCGAGCTTCTGGAAAAAGCATTATTGGAAATTCAAAAGTGCAATAGACGCATCCGAACACTCTTTGCATCCTTGCCGTGCTCGGCGGCTGGGCGCGGGTTCTTGAAACGCTGTCTTAGAGCGACGGCAACCATGATGAGGCGGTCCCGCAGCGAGTTTGCCGGTTGCCGAAACAGAGTTTCCGCGTCGCTCCGCAGCGAAATTGTAATCTCAGCGCAGGGCATATAGCGGCATGGCTCAAGCTTTGTTCGACATACTACTCGGGCGCTACGAGGACGGCAGCTCGCTCGGCGAGCGACACGACGCCGAGTCCACCGTGCGCAGCATCCGAGATCATTTGACACGTTTGCTCAACTCGCGTTCCGGGGTTTTGCAACATTTACCCGACTACGGCATGCCCGACGTGCCGAGCTTGTACAGCGAATTGCCCTATTCGCTGGAAGACTTCGCCGCCGCCGTGCAACACGTCATTACCCGCTACGAACCGCGCCTGAAACACGTGCAGGTGCATGTCACCGCGCAGGACCGGCACGATTGCGTGGTGGCGCTGGAGGTCGTCGGCGCCTTGGCGGACGGCTCGTTCGCCCAATTCAAGACGTTCTTCGAAACTGGAGGGCATGCCCGTATCAACGACACGGGCGTGCGAGGTAACCATGCGCGACTACTTTGAAGCGGAAATGCGCCTCCTGCACGAGGCCGCGCAAGAATTCGCCCGCGCCTATCCCGAACAGGCGCGTATGCTCAACTTGAGCGAACTGCGCGACCGCGACCCTTACATCGAGCGGTTGCTGGAAGGCACCGCTTACTTGACGGCCAGCATTCGCCAGCGCATCGAAGCCAGCGAAACCGCCATCAGCCAACAATTGCTGGCCCAGGTTTGCCCGCAGCAGCTAAGCCCTTACCCCTCGACGGCCATTATGGAGTTTCGCCCCGAAAGTCATCGGCAGGCGGACTGCACCATCGAGGGCGGCTCCGAAGTCTGCTCCGTGCCGGTCGGCAAGCAAGGCGTTGCCTGCCGTTTCCGAACCCTACGCGATGTGCGCGTTATGCCGTTGTCGATCGAACGCGTCACCGCCGAGGAGGCCAACAGTTACACCTCGATTCGGCTCGCTTTCCGCCTCGACGGCACCGCCGCACTGGAAGACCTGGAACTCGACGCGCTGCCGCTGTTCCTGCACGCCGACCAGCCGCTGGCGCTGGCGCTCTATCAGGGCTTTTGCCACGGCTTGCAGCGGGTGCGGGTGCACGTCGAAGAAGCCGGCCAGACAAAGGTTATCGAACTCGGCGGGCAGGCGTGCATGCGCCCCATGCACCTGGAGCCGGAAGAGGCCATGTTGCCGCTGGTCGAGCGCGGCCAGCCCGGGTTCGCCTTACTGCACGATTACTTCTGCGCGCGCGAGAAGTTTCTCTTCGTCGCGCTTGAGCAGCTGCAAAAGATTAAATGGCCGGAGGACTGCCAGCGCTTTGAGATCGAGCTCCAGTGCGGCATGCGTTTGCCGCCCGAGCATAAGCTCGCGCCGAGAATATACGGTTGTACTGCGTACCCGCAGTGAATTTGTTTGCCGAAGAAAGCGAGCCGGTGGAAGTCGACCACCGCAGCACCGAATACCGCTTGGTAGCCGACGTGAAATTGCGCGACGAGGTGCAGATCTACAGCGTCGACTCGGTACGCGGTCGCGAATACCGCACCGGCACGATCAACGAATACCAGCCGTTGTACGCCCTGCGTCTGCGCCGCGACGGCGACCGCTACTACCACACCACTCGGCGCGATCACGGTACCGGCATGCCGCTGGCCTACATCACCGTCGGCGGCTCGGATCAGTTCGAGGCGGAGAGTCTGTCCTGCGACCTTACGGCCTGCAACGGTCATGTGCCGCGGCAGTATCTGCACGAAGATCAGATTACCGTCTCCACCTCGGATATCCCAAGCGGGGTGAAATTCCGCAATATCACCCGGCCCACGCCTTTGTGGCAGCCGCCGTCGGCCAGCGAATACCCATGGCGTTTGAATGCCTTGCTCGCCCTTAATGTCGGCTCCTTCGCCGATCGCGATGCGCTGCAACAGTTGCTGAAGCTGTTCGATTGGACGGAGCGTGCCGATAACGCGCCGGCGATCGAAGGCGTGGTCGGGGCCGAAGCGCGGCCGATGAACCGGATGATGCACGGCATCTTACATCGGGGGCTGGAGATCACCGTTTCCCTGCAAGAAGAGCACTTTTTGTCCAAGGCCGATATCTATCTGCTCGGGCAGGTGCTGCACCAGTTCTTCAGCTTATCGGCTAATCTTAATGAATTCATTCAGACGCGGATCGTCTGCCAACCGTCGCACCAGGAGTTCGTATGGGCACCCCGACTTGGCCAAAGCTCCCCGCTCTGATCGAGGACTTGCTGGCCGACGCCAGCCAGTATGAATTCTTCCAGGCCCTACGGGTGCTGGAAACGCTGTGGCGCGATCGCGGCGAGTTGGGCGGCGCGCTGGATAAATGGTTGCGGGTTCGGCCGGTGCCGGAGCTGGTGTTTCCGGGCGCCGACCTGCGCGATTGCACCTTACAGGACGACGGCACCTTAGAGCTGCGGGCCAACGTGTTCGGCCTGTACGGCGTCGATGCGCCGATGCCGCATTACTTCTCGATAAAACCACCGGCGACGAACCCGGCTCCGCCACGCTGCGCGCCTTCTTGGATGTGTTCAACCACCGGCTCTACGTGCTGCTGTACAAAGCCTGGCGCTTGGAGCATCCGCTGGCCGAGCGGCCGGACTCGGTATATCGAGCGAACCTCGCCGCCATCGGCGGCCGTATGGCGGATGCCGACGTGCCGAGCAGTGCCGGTTTGAGCGGTCGGCGCGTACGCTCGGCGGCCGGCTTGCGCAACCTGGTCCGCAGCTTACTACCGGGGCTAGACGTCGAAGTCTTCGACCGCGTGCCGCAGTGGGTGGAGATGGACAACAACGTCGGCCTCGGCCAAGGCATCGCCTTGGGAGGCGAAAGCCTGCTGGGCGATGCCATGGTGGTAGCCGGCGGCCGGGTGCGGATCGAAGTCGGCACGCTGGAGGCCAAAGATGCCAAGGCGTTGCTGCCGCAGCAGAAAGAAGGGCAGCGCTTACTGGGCGCCGTGTCGGCCTATCTCGACCGTAGCCGCGAGTTCGAGATCGTCCTGAAAGTGCAGGCCGAAGCCGGCTCGGGCCGCCGTCTGGGCGAGGAAGGCTTACGCCTGGGCTGGTCGACCTGGCTCGGCGATGGCTCGGCCTACACCTACGATATTCGCTTGAGCGGCGATCAAGCCGGTAATAACCAAAACGGCGCAGCGGCATCCGAAACGCTCGCCAACGCCGCTTAAGATCAGACAACGACGAAGGATCGCAGACCCATGAATAACAAAGAAATTCGAATCCTGCTTGAGCGCCTTAGCCCCTATTGCGCAAAAACCGTCGAGGCCGCCGCCGCGTTCGCCGGCGCTCGCAGCGACTACGAAGTCCAGGTGGAACACGTTGTCGTTAAGCTGCTTGAAAAAGACGGCGCCCGCGATGCCGAGCGGATTCTCGCCCACTTCGGTATCGATCAGGATCGCCTGTGGAGCGGGGTGATGGAAAACATCGCCCGTCTGCGGGCAGGCAATCCGAGCAAGCCGGCGTTCTCCGCCGTGTTGTTCCAATGGTTCGAGCGCGCCTGGTTGGCGAGTAGCCTGCACTACGGCGGCGATCGCATCGAAACCATCAGCCTGATCGACGCCCTCATCGAGCTGGCGCCGCGTCTGCCCGGCGCCGTGGCCTTCGAAGCCTTGGAAGAGATCCCGCTGGAGCGGCTACGCGAAGAAGGTCCGCGCCTGCTCTCGCAAGCCGTTGAGCAACCCAAAGCTGCCGGCGGTAGCGCAGCGAGCGGCGGTAGCGGTAGCCGCGAAGACAGCGCGCTGGCGCAATACACCACCGATTTCACCGCCAAGGCGGCCGCCGGCGGTATCGACCCGGTGCTGGGGCGGAACGAAGAAATCCGCATGGTGATCGACATTCTCTGCCGCCGCCGTAAGAACAACCCGATCCTGGTCGGCGAGCCCGGGGTCGGCAAAACCGCCGTGGTCGAAGGGCTGGCGCTAAAGATCGCCGAAGGCTCGGTGCCGGAAGAACTCAAAGGCGTCCGCTTGCACGGCTTGGACCTCGGCCTGTTACAGGCCGGAGCCAGCGTCAAAGGCGAATTCGAGCGACGCCTGAAGCAAGTCATCGAAGAAGTGAAAAACGCCGACCAGCCGACCATCGTCTTCATCGACGAAGCGCACACCCTGATCGGCGCCGGCGGCGAAGCCGGTCTGGGCGACGCGGCCAACCTGCTCAAGCCGGCCCTGGCCCGCGGCGAAATGCGCACCGTTGCCGCCACTACCTGGTCCGAGTACAAAAAATACTTCGAGCGCGACGCCGCGCTAGAGCGCCGCTTCCAGGTCGTCAAAGTCGACGAGCCGGACGAAGAGCGCGCCATCCTCATGCTCAACGGCCTCAAGCAGCACTACCAAAAGCACCACGGCGTGCCGATTACCGACGACGCCGTGGTCGCCGCGGTGAGCCTGTCGCATCGATACATCGCCGGCCGCCAGTTGCCGGATAAAGCCATCGACCTGCTCGACACCGCCGCCGCCCGTATTCGCCTGGGGCAGGCCAGTCAGCCGCAGGAGCTGGAAGCGGCGCGCGAGCATGCCGACTTCATCGAGCGGCGCCTGGAAGCGCTTGCCGAAGAAAGGCGGCAAGGCCTGCCGGTAGACGAGCGCCTGCAAGAGAGCCTGCGCGAGGAACTCAACAACACTCGCACTCGGATGCAGGAGCTGGAAAGGCAGTGGCAGACCGAGCGCGAGCTGGTGCAGCGCATCCAGCAACACCAGCAAACGCTTGCCAACGGCGGCGACAACGCCGAGCAGACGCGCGCCGCCGCACTCAGCGAACGCGGCGAGCTGGCCAAGCTGCAAACCGAAAGCGCCATGGTGCAGGCCGAGGTGAATGCCGCCACCGTCGCCGGCGTCGTCGCCGACTGGACGGGCGTGCCGGTCGGCCGGATGATGCGCGACGAAGCAGCCACCCTCATGGAGTTCGAGGACCGCTTGGCCGGCCGCGTTATCGGCCAGGAGCCGGCAATTGCCGCCATCGGCCAGAGCCTGCGCGCCGCCAAAGCAGGCTTGCGCAAGGCCGACGGCCCCTTGGGCGTGTTCCTGCTCTCCGGCCCTAGCGGCGTGGGTAAAACCGAAACCGCCCGCGCCATCGCCGACACCTTATTCGGCGG
Organism: Alkalilimnicola ehrlichii; assembly: GCF_003399765.1. Classification (GTDB taxonomy): domain Bacteria; phylum Pseudomonadota; class Gammaproteobacteria; order Nitrococcales; family AK92; genus AK92. Next base: position 42,157 of record NZ_NFZV01000007.1, read on the forward strand.
CGAGCGCTTCCTCGTTACCATTAATATGAGCGAATACCAGGAAGCCCACACCGTCTCCCAGCTCAAAGGCTCGCCGCCGGGCTACGTCGGTTACGGCGAAGGCGGCGTGCTGACCGAAGCCGTGCGCCAACGGCCGTACTCCGTGGTCTTGCTCGACGAAGTCGAAAAGGCCCACCCGGACGTGATGAACCTGTTCTATCAGGTTTTCGACCGCGGTTTCATGCGCGACGGCGAAGGCCGCGAGATCGACTTCCGCAACACCGTCATTCTGATGACGTCCAACCTCGGTGCCGAGCAGCTCATGGACCTCTGCCTGCCGCCGCAGGAAGCGGAAACCGTGGTGGAGGCCGAAGCCGCCGATGCAACGGCGGAGCCCGCCGCCGAGTGGACCCCGCCGAGCAACGGCGAGCTGAACGAGGCCATCAAACCGTATCTACTCAACCGCTTCGCACCGGCGCTGTTGGCGCGCATGCAAGTGGTGCCGTACCGGCCGCTCGACGGCGAGGCGTTGAAGAACATCATCGCCCTCAAGCTCGATGCCGTCGCCAAACGCTTACACGACACGCACAACATCCAACTGCGCTGCCAACCCGAGGTGGTGGACTACCTCGCCGCCCAGTGCGACGTCAGCGACAGCGGTGCGCGTTTCGTCGAAGCCTTACTGGAACAACGCCTATTGCCGGGCATCGCCCACAGCCTGCTCGGCTTTATGGCAGACGATGACATGCCGGATCTCTTGACGCTGGAGCGCGATGAGAACGGCCAGTTGAGCTGCGTGTTCGCGGATCTGGAACCAGAACCGTTGACCGCGGTAGAAGCGTAACCTGCGGTTAACGCGCAGACATCAGGAGCTAGGGAGGCGCAAGAACGGGATGAGTAATACAGCGCAAGATATGCTCGGCAGAGTAGGGGCCAGCACTAGCCACTACGAGCTGGACATCCAACAAGTAGCTGCCGGCACCTTTACGGTAACCGGCTTCAAGTCACAACGGCACGTCTTATCGGACGACTACTGTTTCATCATAGAGGCCACGGCGCCGACCGGTTTCGACGGCAACCCGCTACTCGGCTCCGAGGCCTGTTTATCGATGCGCTGGTCGGGCCAGAAAAGCCGGATTCACGGCGTGATCAGCAAAGTGAACTTCACCCGCGAGGGCAGCGACGGGCCGGTTTTCCGCCTGGAGCTAAGCTCCCCCTTGTGGCGGCTGAAAAAGGCCCGCCATAATCGCGTCTTCCTCGACAAAACCGTCGAGGAGATCGTCACCGAGGTGCTGGAGGAAGCCGGCATCGGCAGCGAGGCGTTCGAGTTCGAGCTTAACGGCGATTACCCGCAGCGCGAGTACATCGTGCAGTTCGACGAGAGCGACTACGACTTCATCAGCCGCCAGCTGGCCTTCGACGGCGTCTTCTTCGGCTTCGAACAAACCGAACGCCGCGCCGTCGTCCTGTTCGCCGACGATGCCTCGGCCCTGTCCGAACGGCTCGGCATGGTGCACTTGCCGTATGTCGTCCAAAGCGGGCAAGACCGCCTGTCCGAGGCCGTGTTTCAGTTCAGCCGCGAGTGGGCGGTAAATACCGCCAACCTTATCCTCAAAGACAGCAACGACCGCACCCCCGACCAGCGGCTGGAAGTCGAGACCGAAACCCGCTCCGATGTCTACGCCGTTGGCACGGCCTACCTCTATGGCGAACACTTCGGCGACGATGCCGAGGGGCAACGCTTAGCCAAGCTGCGGCAGGAGCTGCTCGACTGGCAGCGCGACGTCGTCATCATGCGCAGCGACTGCCGCGGCCTGATGCCGGGGCGGCGGCTGTCGCTCAGCGACTGCCCGGAACGCGCCGTCAACGGCGACTGGCTGGTGATCGCCGTCGAGCATAGCGGCGATCAGAACGCCGCCCAAGCCTACGGCGGCGACGCCCAAGGCATGACCTACGAAAACACCCTGCACCTGATCCGTGCCGGCACGCCGTACCGCCCGCCGGTGTTGGAGAAACGCCGCGAGACGGCCACCACCTTCCACGGCCAAGTGGAAACCGCCGGCGGCGACTACGCCCACGTCGACGAAGACGGCCGCTACCGCATCCGCCTGCCGTTTGACTTAAGCGACCGGCCGGACGCCGAGGCCAGCCACCCGGTGCGGCTGATGCAGCCTTACGGCGGCGGCGAGCACGGCATCCACTTCCCGCTGCACGCCGGCACCGAAGTGCTGGTCGGTTGCCTCAACGGCGACCTCGACCGCCCGCTCATCCTCGGCGCGCTCAACAACGCCAACACCCCAAGCCCCGTTACCGCCGCAAACCGCAGCCAAAACGTGCTGCGCACCTGGGGCGGCAACGAACTGGTGATGGACGACCGGCTGGGCGAGGAGCGTATCGAGCTGTTCACCCGCGACCGCGAGAACATCCTCACGCTTGACGCCACCGAAGGTGCGCACAAACTCCGGATGGCGAGCGAGAAGGGCGACGTCGAACTCTACGCCGGGCGCAACATGCTCATCGAATCCGGCGAGAACCAAACGGTGGAAGTCGGCGCCGATCAAGACATCACCGTCGAGCAATCGCAACGGCTGATGACCAAAGAAGGCGAGATCGAATACCAGGCCGCCACCGACTTCCTGCTCAAAGCCGACGAGAACGTACGCGTCACCGCCGAGAACCAAGACCTCGAACTCGATGCCGGCCAAGACCTGGTGGTGCAGACCGGCAACGCCTTCTCCCTCAACGTCGCCGACGAAGACATCCGCTTCCTCGTCGAACAGGGCGACTTCGCCCTGGATTCGGCCGGTGCGATCACCGTCAAAGGGCAAGGCAACGGCAATATCCACATCGGCCAAAGCGGCGGCGCGATCGAAATCACCGCCGACGGCAACCTCACCGTGGATGCACCCAAGGTCGAGATTACTGGCGGCAACATTGCCATCAAGGGCCAAAACCTCGGCGAGAACTAAAACCCGTCGAATACCACGGGGGCGCACGGCGCCCCGGCCTTGCTAAGGAGCAGCGCTGCATGAACAACAACATCACCCCGATCTCCCACGCTCGCACCACCGCCACCGGCGAACTGGCCACGGTGGTCAGCGCCCGCGCCGGCGAAGCGCTCACCGTCGCCCGCCACGACGGCCTCACCCTACCGGTGGCCGGCCACTTAAGCCACGTCGACTACCTCGCCGAAGGCGACACCGTCACCCTCGCCCCCGACCCGCGCGCCGCCGAGGCCGTCATCGTCACCGGCCGCCTGCGCCGGGCGGGCGAGGACATCCCCTTCCGCTACCAAGACGGCCGCCTGCACTTAACGGCCGGGAAAAAGCTGGTGCTGCAAGCCGGCGAAAGCACCGTCGAGCTGAGCGCCGACGGCCGCATCGTCATCGACGGCAAGCGGCTGGACGGCTTCGCCGAGAAGCGGATGACTTTCCAGAGCGCCACTATCGAGTTGAACTAACCGTGAACGAGCTGCTCGACGAACAAGGGCACTTGAAAACTGCCCAAGGCCTCTATCGGCAACGGCAGTTGTTGCTGCCGCAGCCGAGCTTCCCCGCCGACGGGTTGACCAAGCTGGAGTGGCGCCTGGTGCGCTACCTCGACATGTTGACCCGTGCCGGTTACGCCGAAGAAACCCCCGCCAAGCCGCCCGCGGCCTTCGTGGCCGTGGCCGTCGCCTGCCTGCGCGACAACGCGCAAGGCCTACAACACGGTCTGGCTGTAGCCGAGGCCGAGCCGGGCTTGCTGGAGGCGGTGTTTGACGCCTTCGGCCTGTTTCCGCCGGCAGCGCTGGATACGGAGCTTGAAGCGCTGTACCAAAACAAGGAATCGCTGCGGTTGGCTTTGCTTACGCACTACCATCGCCTCGGCCAACCTTTGCCGCAGGGCTTGCTGGCGCATGCCGAGTCGCAAGACAAACAGCCCGAGCTGCAAGCCGCCGCGCTGCGCTATGCCGCCGACCGGCCCGAGTTTAGTGGCGAGCGCTTCCCGCCGTACTACCGCGCCGAGCACGCCGAGGTACAGCAGGCCGCCCTTTGGGGAGGGCTGCTACGCAAAGACCCCGACGCCAAAACCGCGCTACGCGCCGCGCTCGAACACGCCCAGGATAAGGACAGCGGCGCGCTGCTACGCTTGCTCGCGCTAGCGGGCGAAGCCGACGACTTTCCCATCCTCGAACGCTACGCCGAACATAACCCCGCCGCCGGCCTGCCGCTGCTGGCCTTATACGGCCGCCAAAGCATCGTCCCCGCGCTGCTCGCGGCGCTGGATAATCCGGCCAGTGCCGAGCCTGCCGCAGCCGCTTGGCAGACGGTGTTCGGCGAAGCTCTGCCGGTGAAACCGCGGCTGGCCGTGGTCGAAGGCGACAGCCAACAGGCGGTGGAAGAGGGGGGCGCCCTGCCCGATAGTGCCGCCGCCCGCGCCCACTGGCAGCAGGTGCAGGCCCGCTGGTCGGCCGAGGCACGTTGGCTGGACGGCCGCGCCATGACGCCGACGGCGCTTGCCGAGCGGGCCGCCGCGCAAGCCGGCGCCGCCGGTGCCGATGCACTGGCACTATTAGCCTTGATAAACCCCGGCACCGCCGTGCCGCACCCGCAGGCCTGGCAGCACCGCCGCCACACCGCGCTCCAACCGCTGTTGTCGGCCGTTTCCGCCCAGCCCGAGCCGGAGGTACGCCATGCTTGAACTGGTCAATAAAAGCGACTGGGAAGCCGCGCTACAACTCGGCTGGAGCCTCGAGCGCAAACGCCAGTTCACGCTGGCGGTGAAAATCGGCTACCGCTTCGCCGTCGACGGCACTCTGGAACCCCTGGCCGAAACGCCCGAACTGGTTCGGGCCGATGCTTACCACGGCGAGCCGGATAGCAGCAGCTTGTCCGCCGCCAGCGAAATGGTGCCCTTCAAGGCCGGCGCCGAGTTTCTCTTGAGCGGAACGGCGCATCCGCCGAAAGCCGGCGTGCGGGCGATGGAAGTCGAAGCCGCACTGCGCTTTAACGACGGCAGCCAGTGGCGCAAAACACTGCTTATTGCCGGCGAGCGGCAATGGAAGAAAAACCTGCTCGGCGCCGCGCCCACCGATGCCAAAGCCTTAGGGCCGCTGCCGTTGCGCTACGAACACGCCTTCGGCGGCGTCGACGACAAGCGCGACAAGGTCGACAAGCGCAACCCCGTCGGGCGCGGCTTCGCCCACCGCGGTCGCGTCGAACCCGGCCAGCCGTTGCCGCAAATCGAACGCGGCCCTCGCTTTATCGTCCGCCCCACAGAGCAACCCGAGCCGGCCGGCTACGGCCCCATCCCGAGCCATTGGCAGCCGCGGCTAGAAGAGCAAAAGGGCTTCGACCTGAAAGCGCTGGAGGACGGCCACTGTCCGTATCCGCGTAACGTCTCGGCCAGCCTATTCAACTGCGCGCCCAAGGATCAACGCTTTCCCCAGGCCTTCCAAGGCGGCGAACAACTTAGCCTGCGCGGGTTCTTCCCCGACCACCCCGGCGCGGTCGAACTCGAACTGCCGCAGCCGACGCCGGAAGCGTTCCTCGTAATCGACAACCGATGGCAGCCGCTTACCTTGCAGTGCGACACCTTGCAGGTGGACACCGACGCCGGCGAGCTCTATCTCGTCTGGCGCGTCGGTATTCCCTGGCCGGTCAGCGATCCGCGCGAAGCTTGGGTGCTGGTACAAGCCCCGCATTCGCAGGCCGAGCACGAGACGGAGCCACACGCGGAACAGGAAGTGACGGCATGAAACGAATCCTCGGCAAAAAAAGGCGAACGCCGAAGTACCGCCCCAGCCGCCAAAGGCCGCGCGCCCTGAGCCGCTAGCGCTGATCGCCACCGGGGTTTGCACCCTGGCCGGTACCGGCGATTACGCCGCGCAAGGGGCGGTGCAGTTGAAGATTAATGGGGCTAAGCCGGATAAAGTCATCACAGTGCCGGCCCCGGATGGTAGCGGCGATAAACCGCTACAGACGGCCGCCATTGACGAAGCGCTGTTGCCACTCGAACTTAGCCCGACTGACCGTGTCGGCCTGATGTTGGGTTACGCGTTGGCGTCACTGGAAAAAACGTTGCCTTCCGAATACGTGACGGATGACAGGCGCTTGCACGTTCTTCTTCCGGCGCAATCGACCCTACGTGGCGAAGCGTTAGACCCAGCGCAGATCAAAGCGCTAGCCTTAGAAGCGGCGCCCGCATTTTCCGTTTGCGATTGGCAGTTCGACACCAGCGGCCAAAGCGGCACCAGCGCACTGACCCAGCTTGCCAACGACCCCGAGGCCAACAGTGTGATCTTTGCCGCGGTCGACTCGTTAGTCGACGTGGCCACCTGCTTTGAGCTTGCTCGGGCCCGCCGGGTCATGACGCTCGGCGCCACCCAAGGCCTAGTTCCCGGCGAGGCGGCCGCCGCTGTCGTACTCACCCGCGCGCCCGGCGAGCAGCCGGTACGGGCTTGGCTGCGGGGCTGGGCCAGTGAGCCAGAGCCGGCCGTCGGTAACGCGGAAACCGAACGCCTCATGGGCCTGCGCACCGCCATCAAAACGGCCCTCGAACAGGCCGAACTCGACGCCGGCCAGCTACAAGCCGTCTCCCATGCCCTGGGTGCGGAAGTCGCCGGCGAACTGGAGTGGTACCAGATCCAGCAACAGTACTGGCACGGCCAGCGCGGCCCCGAACAGCAGCGGCTGCACCAAGCCTTCGGCGATGTCGGCGTGGCCGCCCTGCCGCTGCAACTGGCCTTGACCGCCGCCGAGTACGACCACCAACGCGGCCTCGAACAGTACGGCTTTCCCGCGCCGGGGCCGGTACTGGTGTGCGAAACCCCCAACGCGCCGGTGCGCGGCGCCGTTTGCCTGACGCCGGCCTGAAGCCGGGTAAAATACAAGGAGAAGTAAAGCAATGGCTGGAAATGTGCTCATCAACGGTAAAACCGCCGTCCATGCCGGCTCCGGCGGCGTGCTGCAAACCGACGACATCTGCCGCACCCCCAGCGGCAGCGGCACGACCGACGTCCTCTACGTCAACGTCGCCCAATCCAAGGACGCCGCCAAAACGGCCGGCACGGTCAAGATCAACGGCCACCCGGTTTGCACCAAGGCCTCCGTGTTCAGCAAAAGCACCGGCAACGAGCCGGGCCGCAAGGGCGGGGTGAGATCCGGCACCACCCAAGGCCAGGCCGAATTCCTCACCGCCTCGCCGAACGTGCTGATCGAAGGCGAGCCGGCTGTGCGCGCCCACGACCTGATGGTTTCCAACAACCAAAACACCCCGCCGGCCCCGTTGATGCAACCCTCCGGCGCACCGCCGCAGGCGCTATCGGCCGGGAATCCGGCCGAGCTTGAGCCGGAGGAGCGGCCGGATGCTTATGTGCTGGATGTCGCTGGCGCTGACTCGGCTTTCGTCAAGGGCCGGATGGCGGCGAAGGAGGATGAGGAATGAGCGCCGGCGCGGACAACAACGACCCCCTAGCCTGTGCGCCGCAGCGAGCGCTAGGGGACACCGCCCACCTGCTGGACGGCCACCGAGAACTGATCTTGCCCGCCCTGGGCAAAACGGCCCGGCTTGTGTTACGCCTCAACGATTCGCGATTCGGGTGGCTGGATATTCCGTTCGGGCGAACGCGGGCACAGTCGAGAGAGGATATCGAGCAGTCGCGGGAACAGGCGCCTGGCACGCGAAAAGACATCTCGGTGCCGATCCTTCCCCTGTGCTACACGACGCCGGAGCGGGATGCCAAGCAAACCGCGCTGCCAAAAGCTGACGGTTACCTCTACATTTTCGTCGAAGGACGGCTTTGGCGCGAGCTTCGCTCGGTCGGGCGCGGCTTTTACAAGGACGTCAACCTTGCAGAACTGGCGGGCGAAGACGAACGAGAGCCGACCGGGGAGCCGGACGCTCGTATCCTCGTCCCCTATCGGATCGATGGCGAGCCGGTGACGGTTGAGATGTGCTACGCCCACGTGCAATGGAGTTGGGAGCGGATCAACTCGATGGGCGGCCTGGCCGAAGAACATATCGGCGACACCCCACCGCCGATGCCGACCGATGAGCAACTTGCCGAGGCCGAAGCGTTGCGCGCGCTGCGCATGCGCAGACTTGATCTTTCAGGCTATGCCGAGCGCTTCCCCGAACGCGCGCCCGACGAGCAGTGCGCCGGCGTGCGCAACATCACCGATGTGGTTCACCTGCATGCGCTCAAATGGTTGCAGCGGGCGCAGATACCCGTGGTCGAATTAGACGACCACTTAGGGATTGTTACTAAGCTCGCGGAAAACTATCAAACAGCGTGGGCGGAAATGGGGAAACTACTGGAGGATTTACGGAATCCAGAGCATGAGGGAGAGAAAGCTAACGAATTTCCATTTGCCCCATGGTTTGACTCCGCGCTGTTGGCTAACCGATATTTCTTCGCGGATTTTCCGGATCCGGAGCTGGAGGGCGTTGCTGAGCGCCCCGGCCAGCCGAGTGATTTAGAGCGGGAGTGGAAAAAAGCCAAAGAACAGCGCGAGGAGTGGCAAAGTCAACTGAGTTACGACGACATCCAGTTAGCTCTAGGTGTCGAACGCCGAAAGGCACTGAGGGAGCGGATTAAAGAAACCAAGGCCGCGCTGGTTCAGTACTTGGATACCACTAATCCAGAGTTGGACAACCTCATCGCCGCTATTGACGATTACGCCACGCTGCCCGCCGGCGATCCAGACGAGCAGGCCTGCTATGCGCACTTGTTCCTGTGCGTGCAGGAGCTGGTGGCGAAGCTGGGCGATCATGAGTACAGCATGGATTTGGAGCTAGAAGTTAGTGCTCCTAACCCTGTCGAGCTTACTGAGCAAGATATTGGGCATCAATTATTAGGCAAGATTTTAGATCCTGATGCGGGGCACCCGTTACACGAGCGCCTGATCCCACCTGCTGCAGAAGGTGAAGACCGCTTGGCCCCCAATATGGCGATCCAACCGCCTGGCAGTCCTAAGGCTAATCCGAACAAACTTCTCCAAACCGGACAAAAAGGGATGAAGCTTGTCGGGGATTTGATCGACAATTTCGCGAAAGCAGCAGACCTCATTGAGAACGAGACACGGACGCAAGGAACCGTAAGGCTGATCAACTCGACCGCAAGCCGCGACTTGCTGGGCCAGCTTGAGTATCAGACGATGACAGTTGGGGAATACGCTAACGGCCAAACAAGAGATGGCCGTTTTCGCGTCGTGAGCGCTTATGTTGCGGAGATTAACGAAGAGATACGGGACACCCGACGGGAGATGCGAGCAAGGCTGAGGATCCCTGATGAGACGTTGGAGATCAAGGGCGGCGGGTCCGTTCGAATCAATGTCTACGATAAGAAAGGCAACCTAATGGGTGCCTCTAGTGCCGAGGCCTTTCGTCAAGGCCACGGGCTAAGCACCAATCACTTTGTCCGGCAACAAACGTACCAGAATATTGGTGACGGCTTACGAGAAACTAATGTCAACGTCATTGTTGTTCGTGACCCAGGTCGATTAGCTGAAGCCGGTAGGCAGTTGCGCGATACTCGTGTTATCGCGAATGGTATATATCCTATTCTTCTAGCTATTGAAGGGTGGAACCTTGCGAATGTGACATCGGAGCTCCTTGACAAAGGAGCTTCTCAGGCAGAGCTGACTACCTTTATGCAAGGTTCTGGCGCAATTATCAACTTTGCTGCTGTCACTGCTGGATTGATGAAAGCCCGATATGAAGCGCTGGGGGTTGATGCTTCACCTGGAACTCGTGCCAACAGAGTGAATCTCGCAGCCCGCCGATTAGGTACTGCCGGTGGTATCTATAGCACAGGATCATCGCTATATGCGATGGAAAAGGCGCTTCGACGCGGAGATGATGCGGCCATTGCCTACGGTACTATCGCGTTGGGGTCGGCGATCTCAACCGCTGCTACGCTAGGAATGGGTGCGAAAATCGGGGCGGCACTCATTGTCGGAGTTAAAGCCAAGTTAGCGCTAGCGCTGATCGGCGGGATCCCGGGGCTGATAGGTGTAGCGATTATTTTGGCCGGTTACGCCTTGCTTACCTGGGTGTTTACCGAGGATACGCCTTTAGAGGAGTGGTTAACGAATGGGCCGTTTAGTGTCAATGGGCTGAGGCCTCGGCGCCATATCCAAACTGTGTGGCGTGGGCGGGAGCGCGCGCATGTCTGGCGTGATCGGTTGAATGGCGTTCTTATGACGTCGGTCTATGTTCGGGCTTCGGATGATGTGCTGTTAAGCGTTCAAGAGGCGCCACCGCTAACTCAACGAAGGGTGGGGCGAACGCCCCGGCTTTATCAGCAGGGTGAACAGCTATTCTTGCGAAAAGGAACGGGGTCGGTACCGATTGGCAGAATCGGCGAGCCGTTTTCGTTTGATGTGCTTGAGGTGGAACGTAGTCAGCGGTTTGCGGGGCACCTGCCGGGCGATACGCCGCACGATAAGTTCGGCTGGTGGTATGAACGTCCCGAAACCGCCTACCTGGCGCTTCATGAGGCGATCTATATGCCTGCTGTCGACCTTAGGTGCAAAGCGTTGGCAGAAGATTTCGCGGAAATGCAACACGGTGAAGCTGTAATAACCGTACATTTCCCACTTCTGCTGCAGAATCGCAGCCGTGTTTTTGTGGAGCTGTGGATGCGCAAGAGTGGTGGACTCTTCAACATGGGAGCGGGCGATTGGGAGAAGCTGCAAGAAGATCTTGATATTTTCCGCGAGCAAGTTGATGGGCCGCAAACGGTAATTTATCAGTGGCAGCTTCCCCGTGGCCAAGCGGGTGAATATGAGCTTAAGGCAAAAGTACGGGTTGACTTGTATGGGGATGGCGAGGTTGTATTACCAGCCCTACCGGCCAGCGATCGTGATCAGCCTGAGCTAGGCGAAGATCAATGGATCGAGGCGGAGGACAAGCTACGGCTAATGCGTCTTGTCGCGCATAGCAACCGCATCCGTCTCTGAATTGAGGGAGCTCTAATGCCGAGAGAAGGGGTGTTTCGTTTTGCAACGCCGTTGCCTAAACGCGTGTATAGACCTTTTATTGACTATGAATCGCAGATTGAAATTGATGATAAGGTTTGTCGCGTGCCAACGAAAGATGCGTGGGGATGGAAAGGTGATGTGATAGTTACTGCCCCCTTTTGTTGGCATTGGTTCGGTGATTTTTATTTTTTTGGGGTTTTTGGAAAATATACTTTGTTTTTCCTGATTGGGCTTTTTTTGGCTGTGGTTGCTTTCTTTATTTGGTATGCGGCGGAAAAGTTGCTTGGTCCAGATGCGGATCGATTTATGATTTTCGATCGAGAAAACGGTGTTGTTTATTTCGATACCGGTTTTTTCAGAAGAAAACGTTGACTTTTCCATTTGCTGAGACTGAAGCGTACCACCAGCGTGCGTTTAAGCCTATCGGGGCCACCGGTGCGGGAAACAACGAAGACCAGATTGTGCTTATGCATCTTGAGCGCAAGCAAATGTGCGTGCTGGACTCTAGCGCCGGTGGGCCCGACCGGCCGCTGGCGATCTGGTCGTTCTTGGTGCAATACATGGACAAGGACGGCCCGTTGCCGGATGTGCCGGCCTTGGCCGAGTATCCGAACAGGACGCCAGGCCTCGGTAGTTGGGATGAGTGGAAAAAGGGGGCGTTGCGGGATCCGTTTCTAAGTTGGAAAGCCGAATGGAACTCGATGCCGAAGGCGCTGAAGGAATACGCCGAGGAGCACGGGGTTGATGCCATGCTAGCTTACCGGGATCGTCAGCAGGCGGAGAAGGCCCCGTCTGCGAGCCGCCGCACCGGCTAACGATTCCTCCCGCTGAAAATGCTCACTGGGCAGTTAGGGCGTTAGGCGCGCAGAATAATTAACGGACTTTGGAAAAGAGAAGAACTGAAAAGGCATATGAACGGTACGGGTAAGTTATGGTTATGGGGCGCGGCAGCACTGCTCGTGAATGCGTTGTTGATTGCCGGCTATCTTTATGCGATTGCCAATCTGGGACGTGGGCACAGGCGGAGCAGCGTGAGCTGCTTTACTTTTTTGTCTTTTTGACTAGCGTGATTTTCTTGGCTCCGGTCGCGGCGTTATTTAAGCAGGTACGGCTGGCCGGCCATTTGTTCATCATGGGCAGCGTTGTAAGTTTGCCGGCCGGCGTGGTTGGCATGATAGCGGGCTGCCGGATCATTGAACATGCGGATCGTCTACAGGCGGATGCACCTAGTGAAGCCGAGTCGCCCTTGAGAGAGTATCACTTGGCGTTATCAGGCTCGCTTATTGGCACTGGCGCGGTGTTCGCTACGATAGCGCTTTTCGCTCTTCCGGCCTCGCTTTTGCTGGGCGGGCTGTTTCTGAGTGTTGGCGTTGCTCAGCTTGGCTTGGGATTGTCTTTCAGTACGAGGCCGTTCCTATTTGTCTACGAAGACCGCCTTGTTATCAACTCACTGCCACTGTCTACAAAAGTGACCTCCATTCCTTTTAATAAGGTGACGTCTGTAGAGCAAGAACCTTCTCGGCTCGTACTTACCTACAAAAGTGGCCGGGACCGCAAGACTTTGCGATTGAGCGAGGTTTTCTTGGGGAGCGACAACTTTTACGGTCTGACTCGGCGTTTGGCGAGGGTCGGTTTACTGGCAGCGCCTGCGGCCTAGTAACAGCCTGGTTCAAGCCTGCTTGCCATTGGCTCGCGACGCTGTCCAAATGCAGAACAAGGGCGAGTGAACATCATCCCGGCCGACAAGGGAGGAACGCATGCCTTCTTGCGCCTTCACGACCTGGACTATGATTGGCTGGATATTCCGCTAGGCGAGCTGAAAGCCCAGCCTCGTGACGAGTTGGAGGAGGCCCGGAGCGAGGAAAGCGGGCAGGGCGAGAATATCGTCATACCGATCGTACCCTATGATCATGGCGCGGCCGCCGCCTATGGCGTGCAAGCTGCGGCGTTTACTGGATGTGGCGCGCGAGGGTGCGCTACAAAACCGAAGACGGTTTACTCCTTCCTATGGGGGACGAAGATGCGGAGTCGGCTGATCCAGTAGACATTAACCGGAATATACCGGGCTGGGTCTATGACACCTTGGTTTTTAGGTAGGGCGCGGGATGACGACGACGAACGAATACTACGCGGAGACGGCGTACGATAGCACGCGGGCAAGCGCTTCGGGGGCTCAGGCAAAGGATTTGGAAGGATTTGTTTCCAATTCCTTAAGGCGTGCGCCCTTAGTAGGGCTGAGAGGGGTGCACTGTAGCGAGCATATGGCGGCTTGTAACGCCGATGTCGATGAGATTTTTACGCATGAGTGGCCTGAGCGCCCAGAACATCATCAGAAGCTCTTCTGGGAACGGCTGGGAAACCCTAAGGCTTTCGTAGGTGTCTTTCGGGTGCTCACTGGTATCTTCGTATATGCATCCTTCGTGATAATCAGTTTTGTGCTGTTAGTCGTCGGAATGTCGGCGATAATGGATGTCTGGCTATATCTTGCGGTGCCAATAGCTATTTTCGGTCTATTGACATTGGTAGAGAAGTCCAAGCTGCTTTCGAATAAGGGCAACTTTTGGCTCAACCGGCAGACCGGGATGGTGGTCATCCCGCGGTGGCGCGGTGCGGTTGAGTTGCCTTTTGAAGAGTTCGACGCCTACCTACTTTCTCATACGGGCTATACGGCAGGCGTGGAGCACAAGCTTCAACTGGTTCATCGTTATAGTAACGAGCTCCTGATTTGCCCGCAGCCGTGCCATGACAGTTGGGAGGTGGAGGCGTTGTGGGAGTATTGGCAGCAGTACATGGACGTGTCGCGCCCGCTGCCCGATGTACCGATCTTTGAGCCTGTGCGCGAGCTGGATCCGGTGACGGCGGCTTATGACCGTGAGCATAACCGTCCGAAGTACTACTGGCGTAATATTTCGCAGCGCCGCGCGGACCATATGGTGCGAGCCGCCCGTCTCGCAGCGGCGAGCTATCCCTGGGGGCTAGATCAAGCGAGTGCCCGGCGGCAGGGTTGGGAGCCTTCCGGCTTTGGCGAGGGCGATTGGCAGAGGCGTCCGGTGCGAAACGGGGATTCACAGGTTGAGCGCGTGGTGGCACGCGAGTGGTGGAGGTCGTGGATTGGGCCAACTATCTTCGCTGCGCCAATTTTACTTTATGGCGTTTATGTCAGGCTGATGGGGTGACATAAAGAAGTTTATCGCGTACTACCGAACAAGAGGATATCCAACCAACCGGCGTGCCGCGTGGTTTCCGTTAGATTTTCATCAAGATTGAGAAGGCGACTGGCACGGAAACCACGGTCCGGCTGATCAACTCGACCGCAACCATCCATACCCTGGGCCAGCTGGAGTACCGCAAGAGAAGCGCTGGAGGACAGCCGGCGCGGGCTCGAGCAAGCGCGCGATAATCAGTCGTTGGCGGTAGAAGAAGGTCGGCGGCTCACTCAGTACGATGACATAGGGCATGCCCGCAGCGTCGAACTCGACCGGCTCGAAGCCGAGCACCGCAACCTGCAAGCGGCTTTGCGCAGCACCCCTTGGCGGCAGTGGGGGCTAGCGGGGAGCGGCGGGATGACCGTCTTGAGCCTTGGGCTGGAAGTGCATAACTTGCAGCAGCTGTTGAACGACAACAATGCCAAAGGCGATATTAACGAGTTGATCAAGTTCGTCGGCGGCCTGGCGGGGCTTGTCGGCGGCATGTTGGATCTGGCTCGGCTTGGGCGAGACGGGCTTTACCTGCTAGGGATCGGTTCCGGTCAAGCGGCGGGAGGGGGCGCCGTGGCGCGGCTCGTCGGCAGCCGGCTTGCGGGACGTTTGAACGTGGCCGCTTCGCTCTCGTCGCTGTATACGAGCTATACGGATTCGGTAGCGGCGGCCAGTGCCTACGATATGCGCTTGGCCGTGCTGCACGGGGTGGTGTTTGTCGGTACCTTGGTCGGGCTTGTCGGGCTTATGGTCGGTGGCCTCGTGGTCGGGCCGATCATCGCGGTGGCATCCTTGCTGATCGTTGTCGGAGCCGCATTGCTGATGCCTTATTTCCGAGACAGCCAAGAAGAGTATTGGCTGAAACACGGCCCGTGGGGGAAGCGCGGCAATGACAACTCCGAGGTCGTCCAGGCGTGGGATCAGGATCTCAACAAGGTGCTCAAGGCCTGGGAGAATTTGATGAATCCGGTGTCGGTAGCCGTCGCCGCGGGCCGCCACTACGTCACGGCCGAGGTGGTCGGCATCAGCGACGCGAAGCCGACGTTAATGGTGCGCCCGGCGCTCTCCGCTTGGCGTGATAACATGGTGCGCCGGTTTGGCGCCTTCGCCCAACCGTTAGAAGTCCCGCAAGAGAACGGCGACCCCGCCGCCGGGGACGCGCGCGCGCAAGCTTTAAGCACGATTCTGAAGGATGCGGACTGGTTGCCGTTGCCGGATCGGCAAGGCTATAAGCTGGTCGTGCCGACGCCCGACTTTGAGCCGCTCCGGCGTTATTACCGTCAGGCAATCAGAGCGTTTCACGGTGCCGAAGCGTACGACGAGCTGCCGGGGGTGGACTTCTACGTCTGCGTCAAGCGGGATGGAGAAGAGGTGGCCGGCGCTGAGGTGACGGTATCCTAAGGGGCTAGCGTGGAATGCATAAGTATGAATAACAAGGTCGGTCGTTTATGACAAAGCATGACGCCAAGGTGGACGTGCACGCCCGCGGGTGGCTGGTGTTTTTTGCCGTGCTGTGGTTCGGCTGGTATCTATTTGCCGAGGCGCTGGCGTACGAGCATTTTCTCAACCGCTGGCTAGTAAGCTTCTCAGGAAGCTTCCCAAGGTATGAGATTGAGTACACCCTTTCCTTCGTGATGTCGGTGCTATTGCTGGCCTTGATCGTCAAGTTTGCCGTGTTATTCGGGCGGCATGTCGGGGCGCGACGGGCAGGGTGGATGGTCGGCATGGGCGTCGTGCCCGCGACCTTGCTGGTCCTCAACGTGGTGGTCTACGCGCACTGGTTCACGCCTGCGCAGAGCGTTGATACGCGTCCGCTCGGGCAAGCGGTTGTGGCCTTGCACGCCCAACGGATGCAGGTGCCGGGGCAGCCCGGCTATCAGGCGGTGGAGTTCGAGTGGCCCGATGTGACGGTGCTCGAAGCGCGGGACGGCATTCTCGTCTTGGGGAGGAAAAAGCCTTTCTCGCGGCGTGGGGTGCCGGTCGAGGATCAGCTTGTCGGTAGTCATGAGGCGCGTCTGTGTTTGACGCGCTCCGCCCACGCCCGAAGCCTGCTGCCGGAGGACTTTGCCCGGGTCCGGGCGAGCGTCGATCAACAACTGGCGGGTGTGGGGGGAATCGACGGGTTGCGGCGAACGCTTGGCAATTACGCCGGAGATATTCCCGACTGGGGGTTGTACTTGGCCTGGAAGTATCCGCGGCATATCTTGGCGGTGGTGGACGTCGGGGAGCGTGTACAGGTCGAGCCGCTGGGCGGTGACCGCTTTCGCGTGAGTAGCGAGTGGGAAGTGCCGGAGCGGTTGCAGACAGTCAGCCGTGCGCGGCGCCACTACGAAACTCGCCAAGTCTGTGTGCGCGGCGCGTTCTCCTATGCAGATCGGGGGCGCCGCGACCAAAGGGTCGCTCAGCCGGAAACCCTGCTGCGCCGATTGGACCGAGGGCCCTACGGTGTGTGGCTGTATGTGTGGCACGAGAGCCGGAACTATGTGGCCGGTGCACGGTTGATTTTTCACCGAGATCCGTGGCAGCCGGCTTTGCGTCGTGCCGGGGCTTGTTGGCTGAGTAAGGCCGGGTGCGACGAGTGAGCGGGTGTCACGATTCGGGCGTAAAGCGAGAACCACAATGAAAGAATTTGCGAAAGCGTGGCAGACGGCTAACGGCTGGTTGATTAGTGGGTTGGCGCTCAATGCGCTATTGCTGTTGGCGGTTTTGCCGATGGTCCTGCGGCAGGTGAATTCGATCTATGAAGAATTCGTGCCCATGGGGATATTCATGCTCGTGCTGATGGGGATCAGTGGTTTGGCCTTTGTGGGGGCTTGGTCATAGCGGCGGGTAAGCCGAAGTGGGGCGCCTGGCTGGTGTTGATTGGCAGTATTCCGCTGTTTCCGTTCAGTGCGCTAAGCCTGGTGGGCGCGGAGCGGGCCTGGGCGAAGGCGCGCCGGGACGAGGAAGCCGAAGCGCGCGCTCGTAGGTAGGTCGTCGCTACAACCCAGGCCCACCGCGCTCGACGAGGTCGGTGGGCCTTGCTGTTTTGGGCATCGGTGTTTGGCCGGATAACAAGGTGGCCGTCTCGGCGCTGCATGTGATCGAAACGGGCGGGCATCCGGATCACATGTTGTCTAAGAGGTTGTCAAACGCATAATGAGTTTTTTCCACGGGCCGTTAAAGAAGCCGGAGTCGCGTTGGTGGCTGGTCGCCGTCGGGTTTATCTGGTTTGTGTGGTTTGTGATCACCGAGATGGTGATCGACCAGATCTATTATGCCCACAGGGTTGACAGGCATTTGGACGGGTTTTATCTCCTGTTATTGCTGGCGTCGCTGGGTTTCCTGGTGGTGATTGCGCAGGGGGTGGTGACGCTATGGAAGCAGGCCGGGCCGCGCCGAGGGGTGACGGCTGCGCTGATGGGGCTGCTGCCCGTGGCCGTGCTGGCTTTGCATACCTTGGCGCAAGCAATCGTTGCGGCTCCGCCAGAGGACGTTGCGTTGGGTGATTTGCAGGAAATCCGAGAGGCTATCGACGCGCTTATCGAGAAGCGGATGGCTACTGAGGGGCAGTCGGGGTTTCAGTCTGTTGAACTCACCTTGAATGATATGCGGGTGTTGGACTTTAACGAGGTGTTTGTTGTCTTTGGTCGCCCGAAGTCGTATTGGCGTCGAATGGTTCCACAGAGCATCTCTGCTGGCCCATCGTTGCCCAAAGCAGGAGGGTGTTGTAGTCAAAAATTCGTAAATGCTTTGCACGAGGTGGATTTTGCGGAATTGCACGCAAGCGTCGATGCCCAATTGAATGATCGCGGTGGGATTGAGGGCTTAGAAAAACGTTATGGGGGAGAGTTCAGGCCACGGAATGTGAGTCGTCATCCGCGCCGGTATCTGAGTTGGAAGTATCCCGGATATACTTTGGTAGTTATTGAGCCTGGACCACGATTCAAACTCGAAAAGCTTGCTCCCAATAGGCTTCGATTGAGTTCCGATACCCCCCAGGATACTCGTTTTGAAGGTCGCCAACGGGTTGCTAGAGATCGTGCCATATTGGAGTTTCGATCTGTCTTTGGTTTAAGTGATGGTTCTGAGGGTAACCCGTACGGCGTGAGGCGGCCGCGTCCACTGGGGACGGCTTTGCCTTACGGGCCTTGGGGGCTGTGGGCCTATGTGACTCAGGAAAGCCCGAATTACTTTGCCGCCCTGCGCGTACTCTTCCACCGCGATCCCTGGCAACCGGCCTTGCGCGAGGCCGGGGCGTGTTGGTTGACGGATGAGGGGTGCGACTAGCGCCCTCAACTGGGCGCTGTGCATGAGACAAGGCCGCCGCCGGGCGGCTTTGTTGTTTTTGGCTTAGGTGCCGTGGCCCAGGGGCAGGTCTAACATTCCAACAGTTGGCGAGGTGCATTCCGGGACACCGTTTAACGGGGTAAAGGGTTGGTAGTTGCTGTTGCTCTTCTATTGGTGGCGCTCGATGGTACATACGTGGAGGCGACGTTCAATCCGCAAGGCGGGCTGTCGCGCCCCGATAGGTACGGCTCGTTCAACGAGGCGGAGTATCGGCGCATTGCCGAATTGCATGAGCCGCCGCCTCCGGTCGTTATCACGGACACAGACTGCCGGGTGGCCGAGGTGCCGCTTGAGGACGAATTGATTAAGTGGGATCTGAACCAATCTGGGAGGTGGCAGTAATGCCGGTTTATCGGGGCGGGCCCAGCCATGCGGAAGCGGCGCGGGCGCTACGGGAGGGTAAACTGCCGGTATCGCCGGTCAACGACACGTCCGTGTTATGGCGGCAGGACCAAGAAGAGGTGCTTTTTGGCGGCGGCATAACTTTCGGCGAGTACTTGGTCGTTGGCTACTCGCCGTTCGCGGCCTTGTATTTTTGTCTCGGGTTTGGGAGCTTGATTCTCGCCATTACCTTTATCCTCCTCTTCACGGCCATCGGCAGTGGGGTGATTTTGTTGCTTGGGCTGGGCTTTGCGGCGTTGGTCTACCCGTTTATCATGTGGGGGGCATTGAAGCCGCTATACCGACGCTTTATCGTGTTCGACCGTGTTCGGCAGTTGGTGCATATCCCGCACCGGTTCGGCGACGGGGTGGATCGGGTGCGCTTTCAGGACGCGAGTTTCTGTATTACCGACTATCCTTCCGGTTATGCCAACCTGCGCAGCGCAACTGCCCTGTATGTCGTTCGGCCCGGGTGGGATCTGTTGCGAGACGGCTACCCTGCTCAGACGCGTATGGTTGTTGTCGCGGGTGCGGGCTATGAGGGGCACGATAAGAAAACAGAGCGGGCGTGGCGGCATATTGTGCAGTTTATGAGTCGCCCGGCCGGTTCGGATGAATATTCCTTTCAATATATGGCGAACGAAACTCATGGTGGCGATGTAATCGCATACCTCCGCGACCTTGATCCCGACAGTAACTATCGGCGTTTTGAGCCCAAGGAACTCGGCACCCTGCCGAATTGGATCCGGGAGCCGGACGGGCGTTGGCGGCGGGTCGGCGAGGCGGAGGCACGGGCGCTTATGGCGGCAGGGGGCGGCGCGCACGCCGACGCTACGAGCTAACGGGTGGCGTGCCGCCTGAGTCGCTAGGAAAGGGTATCCGATACGAGAGCGGGTGCTTTCGGAATGCCGCCGACGGGTCGTTCGAGCGGGCTTGTCCGGTCTGCTACCCCTATCCTGTGTTGGCCATCGAGGCGGCCATCGCTTAACTGTCCTCGCTTCCCCGCGTGTTCGGCAATCTTGGCTAGACAAGTCATTACTAATTAATCTAAGCTTAGCTAAGCTAGACTAGGTTTGGGCGGCCAGCGAAGGGATGCGCTACATTCAGCGTTTCCTTAAAGAAAGGGATTAAGGAGTAAGCTATGCAAGTCAACATGCACGAAGCGAAGAGCAAGCTCTCGCAATTGGCCGAGAAGGTGTACCAGGGCGAGCGGGTGGTGATCGCGAAAGCCGGCAAGCCCTATCTGGAGCTTTTGCCGCTGCGCGACGGCCGGCGTCAGCGTACGCCTGGCCGCCTGGCCGGTAAGATCACGATGGCGCCGGACTTTGACGCCACGCCGGACGAGGTGATTCGCGCTTTCGAGGGGCAGGAATGAGACGGCTTTTGCTCGATACCCATGCGTTTCTCTGGTGGCTGAGCGATGACCCGCAATTGGGTGAGCGTGCGCGCGCGGCGATTGCCGATGAACGTAGCCTCGTGTTTGTCAGCGCGGCCAGCGGCTGGGAGATCGCTATCAAGCGGGCGTTGGGGAAATTAGAAGTGGATGACGACCTCGATGGCATCGTCGAAGAAGAAGGCTTTGAGCATTTGCCGATCACTTTTTTCCATGGCGAGCAGGCCGGTGCGTTGCCGCGACTGCACGCCGACCCCTTCGACCGAATGTTGATCGCGCAGGTGCAGGCCGAAGGGCTGGTGCTGGTCACGGCGGATGAGCAGATACCGCAATACGGCATCCGGGTGATGGATGCGCGGAGGTAATAACATGAACGACCCTTTATCTCGCCCCTATCTGTCGGCGTAGTTGTTGCCTGACCTGCGCAAAGATAAGACTGAAATCGGATCTTTCTAGGTCGCCGATTAAAAATAGACTAAGCCGTAGAGGAGCAAAGGAACAAGAGGCCATCCAATCAACCGGCGTTGTGCCGGGCGGGTGCTTGTTGGTTGGCCGACGAAGGCTGCGACTAGCGCGCCGAGAGGTGTTGTTGCTGCATTGGCATTATGCGGAGTCCGAAGCGCCCGTTTGATCTTTCGCAAATTTACCTTCCAAGCGTTTCGGGATCAGCCGCTGACGGTTATGGTACGCTGCCCCCGAGAACGGCACGATGATCCATGCCGGAAAAACAAACGCTAAACCTCGCTTTTGCCCCGGCCGACCTACTCACCGCAGATCCGAAAATAATCATGGCAAATAATACTTCGCATCCAATGCACCTCGTTTTGGTTACGTCGCAAGCGCGACGGCCGGTACATCTGCAAGGGGAGTCCATCGCCCGGGGTGGCGAGGGCACGATCTATCGATTAGCCGGCGATCCGCCGCTGGTGGCTAAGCTCTACCACCGCCCGGATTTACAGCGCCGCGCGAAGGTCGAAGCCATGCTGGCGGATCCGCCCGAGCTTCCGGTGCTGGAGCGGCGGGGGCGGCGTTACGTCCAGCTGACTTGGCCGGTGGGTCTGCTGGAGGATGCGCGCGGCAACTTCTTCGGCTACGCGATGCCGCTGGTGGATCTGCGTCGCGCGACGTTGCTGGATAACCTCCTTTCCGCAAAGGCGCGCCGCGCCTATGACTTACCGGAGCATTACCGGTATCGGGTGACGGCGGCATATAACCTCGCGCACCTAATTGCCGAACTGCATGCCCACGGGCATCACGTCATCGATCTAAAGCCTGGGAATATCAACGTTTACTCCGACCAGGGGGCTGTAGCACTACTCGATACCGACGGTTTCAGTATTCGTGGGGATGCCGAGCGTTTTCCGGCACAGGTGTTCACGGACGGCTATATCGCGCCGGAGGCCTTGCGGCAGGGCCTGACTGCGGATCGGTTGGGCGAGGAGCAGGACCGCTTCGCGCTCGCGGTTATTCTGTTCCAGCTGCTCAACCAAGGGCTGCACCCCTATCAGGGCGTGCCCAGGCCGGGTGCGCAAGTGCCGCCAAGCAATGGGGAGCGCATCCGAGCGGGGCTTTATGCGTATGGGAGACGGTCCAATGCGCTGTTACTGCCTTCGCCATGGAGTACTCACCGCTTCTTCGCCGCTTCGACACGCGCTTTGTTCGATCAGGCGTTCGAGCATGAGCGGCACCGGCCTTCCGCAGCCGAGTGGACCGAGCACCTGCGTACGCTTCTGCAGCCGGGCGGGCTTCGGCAGTGCGAGCGGGTTGCGGATCATGCCTATTTCACAGACACCTGCGGTCTGTGTGCCTTGCAGGATGGTACGCAAGATGCCCAGACACCGCCGCCAAGCGTTAGCGCGGCATCCGTCGGTGCGGCTAGTACGACATCAGGCAGTGCGGCTAATGTGCAGCCGGCGAGTGCGAATCGCCGATCAACGCCTTGGCGCTGGGTCGCAGGCGGAATGGCTGCGGCGGTGTTGGCCGTCGCCGTTGCGCTGCCCTGGTATTGGGGAGCGTCTCCCGAATCGGCTTTGTTCAAGGCTATCGGCAGAGACGACGCAACGCGTGCAGTGCAGCTGACCGAGGAGCACGCATTCAACCTCTCGGCGGACTATTGGCGTATCGAGTATGAGGATTTGCTTGAACATGCATTGGCTTCGAACAGTGAGCAGACGCTCCGTGCACTTATTCCTCACTGGCAAGATCGGATAGCGGACGATCCCGGCTACTGGCTGGAGCGGGCGCTGCGGGCGAACTCCGCACGCAATTTCGGCTTGGTGTACCAAGCGGCCGCTACCCCGGTACTGGACGAGCAGCTCCGCGGCCTATTGCGTGCCCGGGTCTTCGACCATGCGGACCTTGAATTGCGGAACGTGCTGCGGGAAAGCGCGGCGGGTGAGCGCGAGTGGGGCGCGGTGCGCGAAGTGGCGCGACAAGAGAGTTTGCGCGAGGGGACTCGGCCGGCATTGGTGCGTTTTCTGCAAGGGGCCTATCAAGAAGCAGGTGCGATCGCCACCCCCGAGGGGCTTGCCGTGGCCAACGATGAGTGGCGCATACTGGCGGCTCTTGCCGAGGACGGTGCCGATCTGGCAGCGCCATCGGCGGGGCCATACGCGGAGCAGCCGGTTGCTCTGGCGGACCTTGCTGTGCGAAACGCTGCCGCTAGCGCGCTGGCGGTGCTGGTCCAGTACGATCAGCGATTGCCACAGCCTCAGGCGGCGTATTCGCCCGAGCTGTTGCAGGCCGGTCTGTGTCTTGCTCTCTTCCAAGGCTGGACGAGACCGGTCGAACACTTTTTGAGCCATCAGGTTCCGTTTCCCATAGCCTGCCATGAGCCGGCTACCGACAGGTCAGTCGATGCTCTGGACCTGGCGCTTGAGAAGGCTCCGGCGACGGCCGTTCAGCTTATCGGGAAGGGTTATCCGTTCGATGACCTGCATTTTCTCGATGCATTGGTAAATGCTCCGGTTGCGGTGGTCGATGCTTATCTGGCGCAAGGAGCCGCGCTTGACCGCCTGTACGAGTTCGATAGCGCGGATGTGCCGGGGCACGGTCGTCAGACGCCGCTGACCCTGGCGGCGCAACTTGGCCGTGACGACTTGGTCGAACTTTTCCTTAGCCGGGGAGCGGCGGTCGATGAGCCGGCAGCGCACGGTTTCACTGCGCTGATGCATGCGGCCATGCGGCCGGGCAACGCGCGGGTAGCGCGTTTGCTGCTCGATGCGGGGAGCGATCCACAGCGGCGCAATGCCAATGGCGATAATCCGTTGCTTGTGGCTGCCAGGCATGGTGCCGAGGATGTTGCTGAGGTTTTGCCCAACCCGAGCCCCGAGGATCGGGCGCGGGCCTTGCGATACTGGGCCGGGAGCGGCAGCGTCGGTCAAGTCGAGGCGCTATTGCAAAGTGATCGGATGCCCCAGGACGCGCTCGATCAGGCCCTGCTTCGCGCGCTCGGCGCCGACGAGCTGAGCGACCGTCATCTTAAAACGGCCCGCCTGCTGCTCGAGCGCGATGCCCGCATTGTGGGCGATGCGAGCGTCTATCATCGCCTAATTGGAGCGCCGTTCCCGGATGAAGAGATTGAGGCGCTGGTAGAGCTGTTTGGACGCCATGGCGGTCTTGACGGCCAATATGATGGCGACACGCCGCTCTCCCGTGCGGTAACGCTTGGCCGCTGCGGGCTTATTCCCGCACTGGTCGCGGCGGGAGCACCGATCAACCAGCCGGATGCCGAAGGCCGTTCAGCGTTGATGGTCCAGATGCAGCAGCCGGCGTTAGGTAGGAGCGCACCTCAAAGCAGCTTTTCGGACTGTGTAGGGACGCTGCTGTCGGCCGGGGCTGATCCCAACTTCGAATCGTCCAGCGGTGACACGCCGTTGTCTCTGCTTGGTGTCGGTTTCGGCCAAGAGCCCAATTCGACGCGCAGTGGCCCTGCAGGAGCGCCGCTGCTTAGGGAGCATCGGCAGGCACTGGGTTTGTTGGTACGTGCGGGAGGGGATTTGAACCGCCGCAACCGCCACGGTCAGTCGCCCTTCGTGCACGCGGCTCGGCATGGCAATAATGAGTTCGTTCGCCTGGGCTTGGAAATCGGTGGCGATCCCTGCGACATCACGGAAGAAATAGTCCGTTTGGGCGGCGATGAGTTCTTCTACTCTGACTGGAACGGGGAAATCAGTGCGTTTTTTCAGAGCAACATGTTTGGATGCTCGTTACCGCCTAGGGAGTAGGGCAGGGCGATCGCTACCAAGCAGGCATTACGAACAATAATGCCTGGGCGAGGTTCGCTGTTTTGAATGCGCGAACCCCGCCCGAGGCGGTCGAGCGATTCCGTTAGCGAGGCAGTGCTGCGTAATGCGCGTCTATGGCCTGCTTGCGTTTTTCGGCGCGGGCGAACTTCAGTAGCCACAGAGCGCCGTGTATCGCCAGCACCAGCATGCCCATGAGTAATGCGGCTAAACGAAGTGCGGCGGGGAGGACGTTCTCCGGTACTCGCTCGGCGGTGACTTCGAGAATCAAGCCGCCGTTGTTGTCGCTGCGGTGGCCCGTAACCAGTCCGGTCAGATCCAGCGGCCATAGGCCTTCGTCGCCAGATAAGGCCTGATAAGCCCGCCATTGCACTTCCCACGGTGTCAGGTCGCTATTGGCGTTTGCGCTCGGGAATACCGCTTGGACATAGTTCTGGGGTGCCGAGTAACGCAGTATTTCGGCATCCGCCGGCGCTAGCGGCAGCACGACGCCGCCTTGTTGGCTGCGGTTCGCGTCGCGCAGGTGAGGGGTGTACTGAGCCGTCATTTGTGCTGCGCCCAGCTGTTCTAGGTGCGAACGTAAGTTTCTTACCGTGGATCGATTGGCGGCCCCGCTGTGTAACTGCTCGCTACGAGCATATTCCACGAGCGCGTTCCAGTTGTCCGGGGCCGGCGTATCGCCGAAGAAGGCGACATTCGATAGCAGTAAGTTCCGCAATTGGCCGCAGGCTCGGGCCGACCCGGAGGTACGGCTCGTGCACTCGCGGTCGATGGCGAGGATCAGTTCGCCGAGGTTGTTGAGGCGGTGTACCTCGGTGGTGCCCCCGCGGTGGTTGCCGCTGCGGATCGCCTCCATTTGCACCATCAGCTCCAGCCTGCGGTCGCGTTGCGTGCTTAGGAGCTCGCCGTTATAGAGACGAACCAGCTCCGGGTCGAGTTCGACATCGGCAACCTGCGGCGCCGGCGCGCCCCAGCGTACTTGGCGGCAGCTCACCTCCCGCAAACCGTCATGGTCGTCTTGGGGCAGCTGGCAGCGCACCTCTCCTTGAAGGCGAACCATGGTGCCCGGACTCGGCGGCTGAGCCAGTACCCGTTCCGGGTCGGTCAGCGTTTGCGGTTCGCCGTTCAATAGCGCCGCTTGTACATGCGCGGTATCCAGTCTGATTTGGTCGTTGTTGATCAAAGCAATGGCCACCATCAAGCAGCCGGTGAGCGCGAGCAATAAGTGCTTCCCCCAGTGGATAGGAGGGAAGTGGCGGGTCTCGTTGTCGAGCGAGAGGGTATTGCCGTAGCGCACGATGGTCTGGTCGTCGACCCTGACATCGAGATCTACCGTCGCATCGGACTTGGCGGTGAAAAACGGCGCCCAGTGCTTGGGTAGCGTCACCGGCAGGTCGGAGCCGACGTAAAGTTGCCAGCGCTGCGTGTTGTCGCTCGGGTTGCGCCATTCGAGCAGCGTTAGTTTGCCGCGGACGTGGTTTACCGGTTGCGGCGGTTTGGCTTTGCGCCGGCGCAGGAGCAGCCATTGGCCGAGTACCAGTAGCGCAACACTTGCGATTACCCAAGGCCAGGGGCTTAGGCTGTTGCCCGCGATAAGGAGCGAGATGAAACTGGCTAGCATGGCCAGTGCGGCCAGTATGCCGTAGCCCGGATGGTTGCGGGCGGCGGCCTCGGCTGGGGTTTCTTCTCGTTGCCCGAGCACCTGCGCGGATTCGATGGCCTGCGCTTCCGGGTGCTCGGCTTTGGTGTTGTCGGCACTCGACTCGGGCGCGGCGTGTGCTTGCGCGTCGGCGGCGGCAGACTCGGCTACCGACAGCGCTCCTGTGTCGCCTGACGTCCACCGCTCTTGGCGCTTGCGTTCGGCTTGGGCGCGCGCGTAGCCGCCGCGGATGTCGAAGGCATCGTTCAGTCGTACGACGAGGGCAAACTTTGGCGTTAGCACCACTTCGGCGACATTGTGTGGGGCGAGGAAGACGGTGGCATCGTAAGGCAGCACGACCTCGACGCCGCCGATGGTGTCGTGCATGGTTTCGCCGCCGTTGCCGCCGGAAATACCGTGGCGTAGATACGGCCCTTCGATCCGAAAGACGGAATCCGCCAGCAGCTCGACGGTTGGCACCGGGCTGAGCGACTCGTTATCAAGCGCCTCGATACAGGCCCGTTCTTCTTTATCGAGTAAGCGAATGGCCTGGCCGTCTTGCCGCAGCTCGCGCATGGCGGCCTTGTTATCGGCGCGGCGGGAGTAATAGCTGATGAGGCTAACGATCGATGAGACGATGATGATGGCGAAAAGAATGAGTTGTAAGGTGGCCATAACCAATCCGTACTGTTCGGCGGGTAGCGTAGAGAGGCATTGCTCAGGCAGCCGTAGAACGGCGGCCGGGCTACCCGTTCCCCCCAAGTTACAGGCCAAGTGGCTGGCCTGACGAAAACGACGCCTCTACTGGAGCTTTATTACTTCCGGAAGAGCTGATGTGTTGTTTGCGCGTCGTCGTGGAAAGCGGTGCGTTAACCATCCCCCTACATGATCAAGGCGCCGCTGAAGAGGCTTATATTAATTCAGGAAGGTGGAAAAGATCTAATTTCACTATTTGATTTAACGCCCATAGGCGCTTGGAGCAGAGGAGGGGCGGGCTGTTTAGCGGCTTGTCGAGTTGGAGCGACGCGCCGGGGAGGCGCGCCGCTTCATACTTAGTGGTCGAGCGGCCGATCCGCTACTGGCCGGATTAGTCTTCTTGCGCGGCCAGTGCGCCACGACGCACGAAGCTGCGTTCGAAGACGAGTTCCGGCGTGCCGTCGGTATCGACTTCATAGGCGGCGCCGTAGAAGGTGTCGCCGATGATTTCGATCCAGAAGAAACCGCTGACCTCGCCCGCCTGATAGAAGCTTGAGTTGGCTTGCAGGCTGCTTAGCGGCCTTTGTTTCGCGCCGGCGCCGCTGACGATGAACTCGGTGTTGGGGCAGTCTTCCACGGGCGGCAGCCATTGCAGGTCGTGATCGTGGCCGGCGAAGAATACGTCGACATGCTCGCAAACCGTTTTTCCAGAAACCGTTTATAGCGTATGCCTAGGCCGGGGATGAGATCGTAGCGGCCGGCATTGCCGTGGCGCCCGTTGGAAATGTAGGGGTAATGGGCGAAAGCGAAACGCCAGGTTGCCGGCGACCTTTCCACCGTGCTCAGAAACCACCGCGTTTGGGTTTCTTTATAGCCGGTGATGGGGCCGCGGTTGGGGTGATTATCGCCGGGCGTGACGAGCGGGTTCGAATCTAAGGACATGAATAAGGCATGTTCGTGCTCAACCGAATAATAGCGGTAAGGCATGTACCATTTCTCGCTGCTCCGGTCGGCACGGTAGTGGTAGGCAACCTGATTTTGGCCCTGATCGTTGTAGAGCCCGAGCCCGGTCAGCAGGGAATTGTCGTGGTTGCCGAGGGTCATGTAGAAGGTGAAGTCGAGGTTACGGTAGGGGAGTTCGAATTTTTCCTCGAATTGAGGGTCGTAGGGGCTGCCGGCGCCGACCTCGTAGATGTTGTCGCCAAGGCCTAGGGCGAAGTCGCAGCCGCGTTCGAGGCAGACTTGCTGCATGGCGTCGGCCACACGGTATTGGCGCTCGCCGCCGGTGCCGGTATCGCCAACGGCGATAAAGCGCAGCGTCGGTTGCGTTTCCTCTTGCGGCGGATTGTTGTCGGCGCTGTCGTTGTTGTCCGACTCGCTGCCGCAGCCTTGCAATGCCAACAGGAAGGCGAGCAAAGCCGCGCTATAAGCTAAGCGTTTCATCGATGTTCTCCGGTTGCGCGTGGTGTCAGGTTGTGGTGCGTGGCGTCATGGGCGCCAGCGGCGGTGCGTCCGGGCGCGCTTGGGTGACCTGACGAGAGGTGGCGAGTACGGGGCTGCCGGCGGTTACCGTGAAGGCTTTGCCGAAGTACTCGGTGGCGGAGCGCTGGTAGAGCGTGTCGATGTACCACCATTCGGCCTGTGTGCGCTCATGGGTGATATCGAGCAGCACGTAACCGTGGCGGCGCAGATCGACGTATTTGATGTGCGGGTTGACCACCCGTAGGGAGTCGGCCACCGGGTCTAGAATGCCGAGGCCGGGCGAGGTAATGGAAGGCGTGATGAACTCGACGCCGATACTGCCGCGACCGGTGATCGGCGAGTAGCGCACCCGATTGTTCGGGGTGGGCGTGAGTTCGTTAGCCCAGGAGGTGTGAATATCGCCGCTGAGGACGATGGGGTTGTCGATGTTCGCCAGCATGTTCATCACGCGTGCGCGTGCGGCCGGGTAGCCGTCCCACTGGTCGACGTTGAGCAATTGGCCGTCGCCGGAGATGAGGTTGCCGACCAGCGGCATGGCCCCGACGATGGGGCCGATGAGCTTGGTGCGATCCATCAGGTTGCTTAGGATCGGCAGCGCGGGGAGTAGGTTGAGTTGGGCAAACATGACTTGCTGCCCAATCAGCTTCCAGGTGCAGTTTGAGCTATACAGGCCGTGTTCCAGCCAGCTTTCCTGTTCGGCGCCGAGCATTTGCCGGTTCGGGTCTTGTAGGGTGCGGGCATCGATGGGGATGCGGTGGGCCGGCTCGTCGCGGCCGTACAAGCGTGTGTCCAGCATAAACAAGTCGACCAGGTCGCCGAAGCGGAAGCTGCGGTAGATGCGCTGGTAATGGTCGGCCGCGTAAGGGCGGATCGGCAGCCATTCGTGGAAGACTTTCTCGGCGATGGCTCGGCGTACTTCCCAGCGCCCCTGGGTTTGTTCGTCGTGATTCTCGGCGCCATGCATCCAGGAATCGTTAGCCGATTCGTGGTCGTCCCAGATGGCGATAAACGGGTGTTGTTGATGGACGGCCTGGAGATCGGGGTCGAGCCGGTATTGCGCGTAGCGGGTGCGATAGTCCTGGAGCTGCACGATATCGTGGCCGGGTTCGACGATGCGGCCGTCGTTTTCCATGCGGTCGCTGGCATATTGGCCTGGGCCGTATTCGTAGATGTAGTCGCCGAGATGCAGCACGGCGTCGATATCGCGCCGGTTGGCGAGGGCTCGGTAGGCGTTGAAAAAGCCGTGCGAGTAACTGGAGCAGGAGCAAAAGGCGAGCCGCAGGCGTTCGATGTGGCCGCTGGGTGCGGTGCGCGTTCTGCCGATGGCCGAGTCGTGACCCAGCGCCGAGAACTGGTAGTAATACACGCTGCCGGCCTCCAGACCGCCAGGATCGATGTGTACGGTGTAGTCATGCTCGTCGACGGCGAGCGCCTCGCCGGTGGCGACGATGTCTTGCAGATTCGGGTCGCGCGCGAGGCGCCATGTGACCGGGACGGCGTCATACCTGCTCGTGGTGACGCGTGTCCAGAGAATGACGCTATCGGTTAGCGGATCGCCGCTGGCAACGCCGTGTAGAAAAGGGTTCGGATGCGTGCCGTCGAGCGACGCCGAGTCGGCGTCGACCTCGCAGCCTACCAATACGCTCGCAACGGCAAGCCCGGCGAGCGAATCGCGTGCTTTGCCCAATAGTTGACGTCGGCTGATTGAGCTGCCCAATAGGGGGCGCAGCGGAAATTTATCGTCCATGGATGGAATTACCTTGTTTTTGCTGTTTTCCCAGGCGAGGCAGCATAGGGGCGTGTTATGACGGTTTTATTAGGTGTTCTTGACGTTTTCGGTGAGCGATAAACGGCGTTTCGATGCGGTTGGGTTATGTCGCGAGGCGGGCGAAACAAGGTCTGCCGGTGGGGTTGTGGCGGAGGGTGCTAACTCAATCGCCAATGCCTTGCCGACCATGTGGCCGCAGGCAATTGGCAGCGGGATTTCGTTACGTGTACTGTGGCAGCACAGCCGCGAAGAGGCGACGCATCCAAGTGGGCTCGGCCGTCTCCCGCTCCAGTTGCCGTAACCACTGTTTCGCCGACGGCGGCCGTTGCTTGGCGAATGCCTGCTCGAACATCCGCTGTAGCGGGCGCGACCAGGTCTTGTGCTTACTTTCCGCCATGGGGCGTAACCGAGCGTTGCCTTTGCGCCCGTAGGGGTAGAGCCGTTGCGCTACCCTATCTCGTAGTTCCCGTGTGCGTCGGCCGGTTTTCTCGCCGGTTTCCCAGACGCCGTCGTAGGGGTGAATCCCGACGTTAAGTAGCTGAAAGAGAATGACGGCTAAGGCGTACTCGTCCTGCCGTTGCCCCAAGGCGTTTGCCTCGATTTGCCCCAGTAGCGCCTGAGGGTGCGTATACTCGGGCGAAGGCCGTTGTCGTGCCGGATGACGATTACCATCGTGGCTGTTGATGCTAAAGTTCGCGCACCTTGTCAGACGCACATTCGGCTCTTGAAAGGAAATGTAAGGCAGGTGAATTTTGCGAGGGTCCAGCGCAATAACGCAATGGCCTTTGTTGTGCAGGTCGGCGAGCCGCGTACATAGGTGTTTTGCTAACGTGAGCCGGCGCTCTTGCCTGCTCCAGCCATACGGTGGGAGGCCGAGTTCGCTCCCGAGGTTGCTGTGATAGATCTTGTTATCGGTTAGCACCGTGTAACCGCGGAAATTGCCGGCAGGGTCCTCGATCCGCGCGGTGGGCCATTCGAACAGCATCAGGTTTTCGCCGTCGCTGACCGTGCTTAGCGTGTCCGGAGGTGCGCGTAGCATATCGTCGATGCGTTTTTCGACATCGTGCCGGGGCGGCGACCTCTGAACACGATGGCGTGCTCGTTATCGATTCCGGCAATATCGTACCTGTGCCCTCCCATCGGGTTGCCAAGCCTTGCCGCGAGCGTTAGCGGCGTGCGTTGGCCGGTAGCGCCATCGACGCGATAGAGGCTGGCGGTTGCTTGGGCATTGCTTGACGGGGCTTTTCGTTTGCTTGTGGCCTTTTTTTACCGTCGGATTTTTGGGGGCAGGTTGTTGTCGGGTGTCGGCGGCATTGGCGCACCAAGGGCAGCCCTTGCGGAACTGAAGGTGATCGGCGTCCGCGGTGCAGGCGCTTACACGGTTTCCGTGCGGGTCTAAATACGCCTTAAGCTCCTCCGTCCATTCCTGAGCGGCAGGCCGATGCCGCGTTTTCAGAAAGGCCCGCTCGAACAGATCGTGAAGGGCTTCGTCGAAGTGGCTGTGGATACTCCAGGGCGAGGGAGCAAGCTGCGGGTGTGCCTGGCGAGCATAGGCGTAGAGGCCGGCTTGGACGCGCTCGCCATTGGTTGCGGGCAGTTGGTCTCTGCCGTTGGGCACCCCTTGGTAAGGGTGAAGGCCCTGATTCAATAATTGGAACAGAACGACGGCCAGCGCAAAACGATCCTGCGCCTCGCCGAGCTGTTCGGGGGGCTGGCTTTGTTGCAGCGCTTCGGGCGCGATGTAGCCGTCGGTGTAGACGTGCGCGGGGTATTGGCGCTCGGTGCTGCGGATGCTGAAGCCGTCGGTATCCAGTACGGCCACCACTGGCGCGTCCGTATAGACATGGAAGTTGCCGGGCTTGAGGTCGATCAGGTGATGGCCGTGGGCGTGGAGTTCGGCGACCAGGTGCGCAAGCTGGTAGGCGACTTTCAGGCGGAAGCGGTAATCGTCCGGCAAGCCGAGGGCGCGTCGGCCGCGGGCGCTGAGCAAATACTCCAACGGCGCGGTGCGCTCAAGCTCAAGCTTCGGCATCGCATAGCCAAGAAAACGCCCGCGGGTGTCCTCCAGCCGGCCCAGCGGCCAGGTGAGCTGCGGATAGGCGCGGCCATGCTTTTGTAGCGGCGGTAGGCGCGGCGGATCGGCCAGCATGGCATCAAGCTTGGCCTCGCGCTCGGTACTTGGCTCATGGTAGAGCTTCGCCACCAACGGCTCGTTTGCCAGACGATAAATCGTGCCTTCGCCCCCGCGGGCCAGCGGGGGACGATCAAGGTGCACGACCCGACGTCCGTTGGCGGCGCTTAAGAGCAGCGTTTCAAAAGGTGCGTTTTCTGCCATGACTGTAAGTGCTTTTTCAGAAGCTGAGCCATCTTACGCCAATTAATGTCGCGGAGGGGTATCCTTTGGGTGGTGAAGCCTTCGTAAGCCCTGAACGCGGGCGGCGAGCTTTATCTTTTGCGCCACGTCGTTCGCCGTGGTCGTCTTTTCAAAGTCGTGACATTTTATCCGCTTAACCCACTCTTATTTCCTTAGGATCTTCAATCTGTAAGAATCGAGGTTTGTTCTTATCAAGAGATCCGCTGGACATCATGAAAACGGATATTTCCCACCTACCGGATAATAAGCAGCGCGAGCTGCGTTTAATTGTTGAAACCATCACCGCCTTGGTGGACGTGGAGCTGATCGTGTTGTTCGGCAGCTACGCCCGCGGTAATTGGGTGGAGGACAGCTACGTCGAAGGGCACATCACCTACGAATACCGCAGCGACTACGATCTGCTGGTGGTCACCGATCTGGTGCGGACGAAGAAATCCAAACCGTTGTGGAGCAAGGTCGAGCAACGGGTGCATGAGCATCCGGCCTTAAAGACCTGGCCGAACCTGATTGTGGAAGACTGCCGACCGTTGCAGAAGCATCTGCAGGAAGGGCATTACTTCTACACCGATCTCTACAAAGAAGGCATCGTGCTCTACGACAGCGGCCGGGTGGAACTGGAGCCGCCGCGGGAACTGGATGCGAAAGAGCGTAAGGAGCAGGCTCAGGAAGACTTTGAGTTTTGGTTTAATAGCGCCGACGAGTTTTTTATCGATTTTCAGAATGCCTTCGAGCGCGGTAGCTATGCCAAAGCTGCCTTCGAGCTCCATCAATCCGTCGAGCGCTTCTATAATACGGTGCTGTTGGTCTATACCGGCTATAAAGCCAAGCAGCACGACATCGAAAAGCTCCGCAAACAAGTTGTAACTTGCGATCCGCGTTTCATACCCGTCTTTCCGCACGTCACGAAAGAGGATAAAAAGCGCTTCGAGCTTTTGAAGAAAGCCTACATCGAGTCCCGCTATAACAAGAAATTCAAGGCCAGTCGCGAGGATTTGGAGTGGCTGGCTCAGCGAGTCGAGCATTTAAGAAGTTTGGTCGAGCAATCCTGCCGCGAGCGCATCCAGAGCTTCTAAACGGACGCTCGCCTGCTACAAGGTGGGCGAGAGCGTTTGTCCGGGCGCCAGTAATGCGGGGGATACCTGCTAAGGGGCTCCCGCTTACGTCCTCCCCACGAAACAGGCTAGACGTCACCTAGCCGTTCGGCCAGTGGTCGACGTTAACGAATTCGGTAACGCTAACTTTATATTTGCTTAAGTGCCGAGGCGGTAGGTGTGGTTTCTGGGCTGCCTACCCTTTCGTCGACCATGGAGTTGGGTTATGGAGCCGGTATGTTGTACCCGCCAAGATATGGATGAGAATGGAAAGTCTGGAGAAAACAAAACTTGCCTTTTCCAAGCCAGCGCAGTGTGCGCGACAATCAGAGCCGTTCGAGACCAGACGGCCAGACAACTCGCGACAGCGCGGCAAGCCAATGACTACGCTCCTGGGCTGAACCGGCGTATCTACGAAGTCAGAGGAATGCTTGAGTTGGCGCGCCGACTGTCGTTCCCCCCGGAGTTGCTCCTCTTTCTTGAGGATCATTACCAAGCACTTCGCATGAGAAAGAAAGACTGCTTAACCAAGCAACCACTCTATAACCTGGGTTGAGTGGCGAGAGACTACATCGTTACAAACTTCTCTCCATCGGGGGCGCTGTGTTGGTAAGCGTTAACCGAAATGGATTCCGATACCGAGAAGAACATACCTAAGAGCGGCAAAAGCACGCCGAATTAACGTTTAGGGGCACATAAGTCTATAATTCCGGTACCTCTTTCGAATGGAATCGGCTACGCGCTGCCTTGTTGGTCGTTAGATCTATTTGGAAATAGTCGTGTTCGACGGGAAGGAACGCGACCCGGCGGCTATAAGTCAGCGCTACCGTTAGTACCAAAAGGACTGGATCTAGCCATGCTGACGCCTTACGACGTCGATAAAACTATTCTCGCAGGGCTTGTTGAGCATATTTTGAGCTGTTTGTCGTACCCGGAAAAGGGGATGCCCGAGACGCTAGATTGGCTCCAGAACGTTACCCGGTGCGGCAGCATTATTCTTTGCCAGATCGATCTTGTAGACCATGGCCCTATCAAGAAAGTGGTCAATCATAGCTATCACCCTCAATGGATACAGACTTACCTTACCGAAAATTTTGCCAAGGTCGATCCGGTTATTCGTTATGCACGCGAGTATAAGGGCGTCTACCCGTGGCAAGATGCCTACGCGAGGGTAGGGCAAGACTGCCCCGGCATGTTCTTTGAAGCGGCCGCCGACTTTGGCCTTCGCGAGGGTTTTGCTTGCTGCATAAGGGGTGGGCGTTCACGGATAGTAACGGCTTGCTCCTTGAGTGTAGATAAAAACACCCTAACACCTGCCGCCGAGTGGGCTTTGTTCAGTGCCACATCTGCATTGCATAACGCAATGCGCAGCGCCCAGCGTCCGCTGCCTCCGCAGAGGCTTTCGCCGCGAGAGGAGGAGGTTCTGAAATGGGCCAGCGATGGCAAGACGGTGTGGGAAATCGGGAAGATTCTCCAACTGTCCGAAGGCACGGTTAAATTTCACTTAAGCAATATCTATCGGAAACTTGATGTTACCAATCGCGCTCAGGCTATTGCCGCCGCGGTTCAGCAAGATCTGCTCTGAACCGGCAAACCTCAGCGTGAAGGCGTACTAACGCCTTCACTCATTCGTATTCCACCGTGATTTCGATATTGCCGCTATAGCTGCCGGCGGGCTGCGAGCCGGAGATGTGTAGGGTGGCGCCGACATTGAATGTCTGCGTACCGGTGCTGTCGAGTGCGCCGGGTGCGTTATGGGTAAGGTCGTCGACGAGTAAGGTGTCGTTGTTCTCGTTTGTCATGATCGCTTCTTCGGGGAGGTGCAGCGAGTAGCTACTCGCCGGTTCGCCTTCCAGGAGAAAGCTTGCCGAGTGGTATGTCGAACCGATGCAGGTGACTGTGCCCAGGCAGGTTCGGGTGCTGCCTGGGGTGAGTATGGCCGAGCCGCTGCTGTTGCCGGGTGCGAAGGCGCCGAAAGCTAAGCTACGCGTGTTCGTGAGGGTCAGCTCCGCGGCGGCCGGCGGCGCCATCAGTAGGCTCGCAGCTAAGATGGCGTGCCTGATTCTTATGGTGTGGGGGCGTGTGTGTCGTGTTGCATGCATGGCTTGTTTCGTCATGGTTGGGGGTGGTCGTCGCGAGGCGTTAGAACAAGGTCGAGCTGTTGCGATTCGCCCTTGACCGCCAGCGCGGCGCTTGCCGACAGCCGGCGCGAGGTATGCTCCGCCCGCAGTAGGTAGCGCCCGGGGCGGACGGACTCGACGGTGTAAAAGCCGTCGTAGGCGGTGCGCGTCTGCGCTACTAGGTTGCCTTCGCTATCCAGGAGCTGAATTGGAATGCCGGAGGCGTTTCTGCCGTCGTGCGTGGACACGAAACCTTCTACGCGACCGACCGGTACGATCGGGAGTTGCAGTTGCGCGGTGCGCGACGGCCGGAGCAGAAGCGGGGCTTCGGGTTGGACGACTTCCCAGAACGGGTTGCCGACGCTGCGCTCGTCGATGTTGACGGTGAGCGGTCGATAGGGCGCTAGCGACTGGAGGTGGACTCGACCGCCGGCATCCGTTTGCATGCGCTGGCCGCCGGCGCGGACGGTGATATCCGCTAAGGCCGGCTCCTCCGCTCGGCGTGTGCCGGAGCCGTCTTCGTCTAGAAATACCTCGGCATCGATAGCTGCGGCGGCGGTTTGCGCGCGGGCAGAGCGTATCCAGCGTTGTTGTTGCGGCGAGTGGCTAAGGCCGAAGGAGGCGGAGATGCCGGCAAAGATCTGGCCGCTATCGTCAACGCTGACATTGGTGCCGATGGCTATCTCGTGGCGCTGCCAGCTCAGGCCGGCGTTGACGCGGGAGGTGTCGTCCGCCCAACCGTGGATGTAGCCCACGCGGGCGGTGGCGGCAGGAAACGCTCTCCAGTCGGCGGTGATGCTGGCACTGGTGAAGTCGTGTTGCGGCCGCAGTTGTTGATTGAGTTCGCTGCGAATGTTGAAACGATGGCGGCGAATGCTGAGCAAGGTGCGTGTATAGGCAAGGCGATAACTGCGCTCTTCGGTGGCTGTCCGGCGGCTGTCGATTCGTTGCGATGCACGCCAGAAGCGGCTTTGCGCGGCGAGTGTGCCGAATAGCTCCGTTCGTTCGCCTTGGGTCCAGTCCTCTTGTTGTGCGCCGATGTCGATCGATGGGCGGATGCCGCCGGCGGTGGTCGGTAGCCGGCTGCGCAGCCCGATGAAGTCCTGAGCTTTTAGTTGCCCCGGCCCGCCGATGCGGGTGCGTTCGCTGTCGAAATCGGAAAAGCGGGCCGAGCGTCCGGTCAGGTTGACTTGGCCGATCTGGGTGCTGAGATCGATGCTCGCCGCTCGGCCGTCGGCGTCGTCGGCCGCCGCTTCGATGTAAGCGAAGGCCCAAGGTGCCGCCGCGCTGAGGTTGAGAGAGGTGTAATGGCGTTGTTCTTCGTCTTCGTCCTCGAGGCTGCGGAAGCTACCGCCAACGGACAGGAGGCGGTGGACGCCGTATTGGTAGTCGATGAACAGCCTGTCGTCGCTGGTGAGTTCTTGCCAGCCCCGGTCGTCGCGCGTACGGGCGGCGATGACGCGGTAATTATGCTCGCCCGGCCGAATCATGCCTGGCCCTACAATGCGTTGAAAACGCTCTTCTCGTACTTCGCCGTGCGGGCCGTAGAAGACGAGCCGGAAGCGGTTGGTGCCGAATTGCAGGGGCACGTCGATAAAGTCGTAGTGGTCGATGTCACGCGCAAAATCGATCAAGCGACCGTTGTGATAAAGCTCCACTTCCCAGCCGATGGGTAGCTCGCCACGGAGATCGATACGGTCGAACTCGCGCGGGCGGTGCAGCGGGAAATTGGATATTTCGGCGCCTCGGGCGCGGGCCGGCCGGGCGATTAAGGCGTGCCCCGGTATGCTGATATCGCCTAGGGCATAGTGACGGGCGCGGAGCGGCCCTAATAGCACCGGGTCTGGATGGCTGCGGCCGGTGCGGGCGGTGATGTCGCGAACCGGCTCGTTGTCGCTGCCGGCGATGGCGAGCAGGGTGTCGTGCCCGAGCAGTTCGCCTCGCCCGACGACTTTATAGCGACTGGCGTAATCGGTACCGTCGTCGCCCCTTCGCAGTCGTTGCTCTACGGAGACGTCGATAAACGGCCAGTCCCACGTGCGATAGGGTAGTTCTTGCGGTGCGACGGTTGCGTCGGTTTCGGCGCTACGCGGCGGCAGCCGTGCCCAGCGGCGAGCCCGTTCCTGTCGCCGTTGTAGGGGTAGCGTCTCAAGGGGTGTGACGGTAAGTGCTTGCTCGAACGGGTCGAAATGCAGCTCGATGGGAAACCAACGCTGCACTGCGTCGGCGTGTACGTAGATGCTGCCGTCGTGCGCGCGAAGGTGCGGTTGCGCTATCGGGCTTTGTTGGCTGCCTAGGGTGACCTGACAGCGGTCGGCATCGAGCCGAAAGCGGCGCTCGGGGCTTATATACCATCCCTCGATAACATGCTCTTCCCGGCGGGATAGGGGGAAGTGCAGGGCGGCGGTAAGCTCGTCCAGCGGCAGATAAAGCTCGTCGGCCTCGTCGACATAGAGGAATAGCGCCGGTTCCAGCAAGAGCCGGCTTTGGTCGAGCCGAACGCTCGCGATCCGCAGATGTTCTTCTGCGAAAACCTGCTCGGGTATTTGGCACTCAGCCCACGCTGTATCCTGGATCAAGAGTAGCGCAAGCAAGGTGGCGAGCAGTTGCAGGGAACGATCTACAGCGAGCCTGCGGCGCGACGTTAACTCACCATTGCAGCTCGGTTTCCGCCAGCCGCGCATGTCGGCCCTCCTGAGCGTTATACTCGACGCGGAGCCGACCGGAGGGGCGCGAATCCGGAGGGATATTGAGCGGAATCGTTATCTGTCTCGCTTCGAGCGGCGGATAAACCGCCAAGCCCCGCCGCAGGCCGACGCGTTCCTCGTGGCCGTCTTCGGGTTGAAAGTACACTGCTATGTCGCCGAACAGCGAGCGATCGCCCTGACGTTGCAGGGTGAATGTCGCTTGCGGGCGGTCGCCGTCGGTGTGTAGGTGGAGGTCGGTGATGTTGGCTGTTGCGGCAAGTTCCCCTATTCGAATAACGACAGGAATCGAGATGCCGAATACGGGGTGGAGTCGAATGTCCAGCCCGGACGGGTTGTTCTCGCCAACATTGAGGTCAACGGGTTCGTTGCCCGAAGGTTCGATCTGAAATAGCAGGTGCGAGCGATATTCGCCGTCTGGGGTATCGGCGGCGGTGCGGGCGATGCGCACTGTCTGGCTGCCGCCGGGGGGAAGTCGCACCCGCCGGGGCGAGTAGCGTAAGAGCTGGTCGGCAAAGAACTGCTCGTGGCCGGATGTGGGGGCGATCAGACGCCCCTCCGGCGTCATTTGCCGGTTAACCAGCGATATTCTTACTGTCATGGGCTCTTGCGAGCGATTCGCTAAGGTTACCTGAGCGTGCGTTTGCTCGCCTTCGAGCACCAGGCGTTTAGGCGTTACCAACAGGCCCGCTGTCGCAGGCATGCCGATGAGTCCGGCCAGTATGAGTATGAGCCCAAGGCAGTATACCCGCCGGCGGCGAGGTGGGCGCGTGAGTTTTCGAGTGCCAGACGACCATGCCCCACCTGCACCGAGAAAACTCGGAACAGCGATATTCTTTTTCATAGTTATCCCGCATTAGCTACGGTTGGAGAGCGCAGAACACCGCCGCCGGAAGCGGCGGTGTTGGTTGTTGTTATTACTCGTAAGCGACCGTTACGTCGAAGGTGCCTTCATAGGTACCTGTTGCCTGGTTGGCGGCAACGTTCAGCGTTGCGCCGACTTCGAAGCTCTCTTCGCCTTCGGTATCCAGCGTTTCCGTGGCATTGTGTGTGAAGTCGTTGATAGCCATCGACTCGGGGTCGGTGACGTGATCGATCGTGACGTCTTCCTCGAAGGTAATGGTGTAGGCGTATTCAGGTTCGCCCTCAACGTGGAATGTCGGTACGGCAGGCGTTCCTTCGCAGAAGAAAACGCCGCAGGTTCGTGTGCCGTCGGGAGCTATCGTGACGGTACCGCCAACGCTGTCTTGGGCAATGCGGGCGAAATCGAGGGTGTCGTCGACGTCGTCTACTTCAATGGTTAAGGCGGTAAAGATCTCGGCGGCCGTGTTGGCCGTGGCCGAGTCTTCCGCCGAGCTTATGGCGGGCACTAATAACAGTGCGGCAGGTAGGGCAAGGGCGGCGCTTGGTCGGCGAAAAAAACGTTTCCTGTCGATCATAATGCGGTCCCTCATCATGAAGTGAATATTAACGGTGTCACCGATGGCGCGGGGTAGGGGAACGGCATCGCTCGATCGGCACTGCCGCAAGCGTCGATTGCGCCATAGGGTTTATTAGCTTGGTTTTACGTTGAGGCGCGGCCCCGAACTCGTTTCCCCAACGATCTCGTAGGACGGTCGAAGCTAAGTAAGCTGCGATCGCCGGAGGCCGGGAGGGCTCGTGGCCTTCGACGATCCTGCTCAAACCGTGCGGATAAGCCTTGAAACGAGGGAAAGATTCGGTGCCCTTAGTTAGATAGGGTGAGGTTGATCTTTTTCAACATCTTCGGCCGGCAGGTTTTCTTCTGCCGCTAGGGCATTCTTCCTAATCCCTTGGTTGGGGGCCGTCGTTGAGGTGGTGCTTGCGAGGTGAACCGCCGCCTTAACGATGGGCAAGAAGACCAGGTAGCGGTTGCCGCGCGGCTGGTGTTGGCACATCGTTCGGAGCTTATAGATAGTCGCGAGGTATGGTGCGCTCCCAGTTTTCCGAGTAGACGCGGCGATCCTGCTCGTAGGCGTCGAGCTGGGCATGGATGTGGAAATCTTGGGTTGTGCAGGTGAGTACGGTGCGGGTAATCACCTCGATCGACCAATCGCCGCGTCGGAAGCTGCGCTCGGTGTAGGTCTCGCCGCGCGGGGAGGTGAAGTCGCCGCCGCGGAAGGTGTACCACTCGTAGGTGCTGCGTCGGATTTCCGTGTCGGTTTCTTGGATACGGAAGGCGCCTTGGTCGTTGACGACTTCCAGTGTGGATTCGTCCTTCGCCAAGTCGCGAATCAAGCGCCAATTGTGTTCTCCCGGTTCGAGCAGTTGGATATCTAGCGGCGGCGCGCCTTCGGGTTCGCCGAACTCGGAGAGTTGCTTATCTTCAGGTCGCGGCTTACGGACGGGTAAAATCAATGTGCTGCTTCCGGTCATGACGGATAGCGTTACCGGTTCCGGTGGCGGCCAGGCCAGCGGCCAGTATGAGGTGGATACGGAAAGCCGTAGCCGGTGCCCTGCGGGAAAGCTCTGGGCAATCCCATTAAGGCGCACTCCGACGGTGTAGCGGCGGTCTGGTTGCAGTGGTTTGGGGTGTTCGTTGCTGTCCCGGTGGGTTAGGTTGAGTAGGCCGTAGGTGACGCGGGTCGCTTTCCCGTCGGGGGCGACGTCGGATAAGCGGACGGCTACCATGCCCAGCGGCTTGTCGGCGGTCAGCTCCAGTTGTACCTGTGGCGCGCGAAAATTTCTAGCGATTCCGTTAAAGGCTCGCTATCGAAAATTAGCGCTCCGCCATCTTCTTCCCGTTGATCGTGCGGTAGATCGGGAGTGGCGGCGTACGAGCACCACTTGCCGGCGAACATGCCGACGCTGAGCGGGGATTGCACGGCAAGTGCGCGGTGTTCCACGGCTTCTTTGACGCTGCTGGCGATGCAGTTGGGCCCCAGTCGGTAGTGCGTTTCCTTAATGTTAGGCGAGGGCCAGCACGGCTCGGCAATCCAGCGACCGGGCCGGGCTTCGTAGGATGTGTCCGGCGGTACGCTATCTTGCATCCATACCCGGAGCATCGGCTCGTCCATAATGCCGGTGTCGCGCTCTTTTAACCAGTAGTCCCACCAGCGTACCGCTTCTTGCAAAAAGCCGATGGCAGGCCCGGGCACACCGGCGTGGGGATACTTATGGCCCCAGGGGCCAATGAGACCTTTGCGGGGTACGTCCAGGTGTTGGAGTAGACGGAAAATGGCGTTGGTGTAGCCGTCCGCCCAACCGCCGACGGCCAGCACCGGGCATTGAATGGCTTGGTAATTCTCGCAAACCGAGCCTGGTTTCCAGTAATCGTCGCGGCGTTGGTGTTCGAGCCAGGTTTCGAGCCAAAGCCCGCTGCCGCGTAATCGTTCGAACCACATGCTGCGCCAGCGCTCGCCGACGATTGCCGGGTCCGGCGGCAGGCTGTTGAAGGCGAACATAACGGTGGCCTCGGAGAGATTGTCGCCAAGTAAGCAACCGCCCATGTAATGCATGTTGTCGGCATAAAGATCGTCGGTCGAGCAGGCACTGATGATGGCTTTCAGTGCCGGCGGGCGGCGGGCGGCGACCTGTAGGCTGTTAAAGCCGCCCCAGGAGATGCCCATCATGCCGACGTTACCGTTGCACCACGGTTGCTCGGTGATCCAGGCGATCGCTTCGACGGCGTCGTCTTGCTCTTGGCGGGTGTATTCGTCGGTGACGATGCCGTCCGAGTCCCCGCTGCCGCGCATGTCCAGACGGATGCAGGCGTACCCGTGGCCGGCGAGATAGGCGTGATTGGTTGCATCGCGCCCGCGCGTAATGTCGCGTTTACGGTATGGGATGTATTCTAGTATGGCAGGCACCGGCTCTTGCTCGGCAGCCTCCGGTAGCCAAATGCGTGCGGCCAAGCGCGCACCGTCGCTCATCGTAATGAAAATATTCTCGATCTCGCGGACCGAGTAGGGTAACGAGGTTACTTCTCGCATGCTCACCCCCTAAGCAAGCGTTTACTGTCCG
The DNA here is from genome assembly GCF_003399765.1 of Alkalilimnicola ehrlichii. Classification (GTDB taxonomy): domain Bacteria; phylum Pseudomonadota; class Gammaproteobacteria; order Nitrococcales; family AK92; genus AK92. The sequence continues at coordinate 84,503 of NZ_NFZV01000007.1, forward strand.
CTTGTTTGGGTTTTCTGTATCGGCTCGAACTCGAAGTGCATGGCGTCAACGCAGGCTTCGAACTTACGTTGCAGTTGTTCGGGGCTATCGGCTCCCAGAAAGAGGATGCCGAGGACGTAGCGGTAGCTGTCCTGATTGGGCAACTCCGATAAGCGAGTGCCGGGGCTTACATCGAGCTCGATGTGTGTGTCGGGGAAGCGTTGCTCTATTCTGGCCAGCTCTTGTGTGCTTGGAATACGGCGCACGATGCCGTCTTCGTAGTGGGGAATCATATACTTAGCCGCTATTCGGTACTTGCCCTTACGGTACGGTATGGTCGGCCGGAGGCCTTGGGCGATATCAATGGCGATTTCGTGGTTGGACATACCGTCCACTTTGTAGAAGAGGTCGCTGTGCGATTGCGAAATACGGTTATTGACCTCGATTAGCCAGAGTTTGTCGCGTTCCTGATCCCACATGAACTCGGCGTTAAAGCAGCCGTTATCGAAGCCGATATGGCGCAGGAAGCGCTCGGTGGCGTTGATCATTCGCTGTTGTATTTTTCGGGAAACGTCGAGGGGTACTGATAGCGCGAGAAGCTCTTACCGTGGCGGTCTTTGGGCATGTCGATGACACCGTGCACCTTGTACTCGCCTTGAAACACGGCTCCTTCGGGTGCGGCTTGTATACCTGAGATGATCTCCTCGGCGATACAGCTGATACCGGTCGCTGCCCGAATATCGCTCGGTAGATCGACCATATGTAAAACTTCATCGAAGGCACTGCCTATTTTTGTAATGCCTTCACATATTTCTGCCTGCGCCTGTCTGAACTCCCCCTCGTTGTTAATCTTGAATCCGAGCTGTGAAGCGAAGGACTTAACGGGCTTGATCCAAAAAGGAAACTCAAGCTCGATTTTGTTTACGGCTTGGTTGTCGAACGGGTCGAATAAGAAGAACCGGGGAACGCACTCGGGGATGACGCGTTGTTGCTCGACACGGCTCCAGTATTTGTGTTCGCACTTGAGCACGCTTTCCAGCGAAGGCGAAGGTATGCCGTACTCGCGGCAAAGAATGGGGCCGAGTACGCTGGTGGGAAAATCCCAGTGCGCAATGATGGCGTCGACGGAGCCGGGAAAGTTTTGTAACTCCCGCCGGGCTTGGTTAAGTAAGTCTTGGAAAGAGAAGTCTTGGGGTTTGACCACCGTGTCAAAGCCGAGTAATCCGTGGAAGGCATAGCGGTCGGCGTTATGGATGGTTGCCAGTTTTTGCCGCTGAAAGTCATCCAGCCCAATGATAAAAACGTTTTTTGTCACTGCGTCCTCGCTTGCATGCCGGGTATATCCCTAACCCGCCGACGCCGACGGGCTGCTGAGAAACGGCAGCGACGACCTTTCGCCGTCATCGTGCCGTTCTCGGCAGCCTGTTGGCATGCAGAGGTATTAGCAAACCATTAATAGCTTGTGTTACTTATGTTGGGCTACTGCCCGCGCATGGCAAACTAAGAGCCTCTGCAACGCGACGAAGCGTGCTTCGCCGCGTTGTTTTACTTCTCCGCAAGGGCCGGTGGCAGATGCGTAATAACAAACACTTAAGTTTTGTGGCGCCTGTTGCCCACTTTTTACGAGCGTTAAAACAAACATGTTGAAGATACTCGCCGGCCTTTTTGGAGTTTATGCGGTTTACGCTTTCTGGGCGGCCTTGCAATCTCAAAGTAGTTGGCTCGTGTTCGCAGGCGGGTTGTCGTTGGTCGCTGCCGTAGGGCTTGCTTGGCGTCAGGTGTGGGCGCGGGAGGCGGTTATGGCAGTGGCGGCGATTACGGTATACGGTTGGATTTTAACTGGCTATCAGGTAGCGAAAATTATCGACCAATATCAGGTTGATATGACTTGGCGGGAAGCGTTTATTTCTCCTTGGCTGCTGATTCCGGTTATGCAGTTCGTTGCCGTGATTTTGGTATATCGAGCGCGCAAGCAAGGGCAATTGAACCGGTCGGGCGACGTGAGCCGTGTGCTCGGTAAAATTCCTCGCGTTGCGCTGGGAACATTGCTCGCCCCGATGCTTTCTTCCGCGTTGCTGGCTGTGTGGGTCGCCGTGTCGCAGGGCAACGGTTTAGGCGCTCTTGAGCTGATATTCATTGGCGCTTTTCTTGTCGTTACGTATATCGGTACTGTCATTATTGGGTTGCCCGTTCATTACATGCTTGCCGAGCGTCGGCGGACTTCGCCTTTCTGGTATCTGGGGGCCGGTTTGCTAGGTGGGAGCGCGATGGGGCTGTGGTTAGAGTTCGTTAATCCCGGTTTTAGCGTGTTGGGTATGGTCAGCGGTTTGGTGACCGCGGCGGCGTTTTGGTTGGTTGTTATATGGCGGTCGCCAGCCTACCTGATGCAGAAGGCGGCGGGGGCGGATTTTACTGGGTCTTAACTAGTTGTTTGGGGAGGTTTGGTGGGGGCGTTTTGTTGTTTGTTGTGGTTAGTTTCTGGTGTTGGTGGTTTGGTGTGGTGCGCTTCGCGCGCTTGATTTAGAAGGCGGGGTTCCGCCCCCCGCACGGCGGGAATCGGGCCTGCGCTTAGTCGCTATTGCCTGTAGCGATGCATAACGGCCTGTTTCGCCCTCTTGGGCGAGTCCCTTTTCTTTGCGTCGCCAAAGAAAAGGAACCAAAAGAAAGGCGACCCGGAGGCGCTGCCCCGCTGCGCGGGGTGCCCTGCGCTTCTCGGGGTTTTCGGGGTTCGCCCGACAGGCCATCCCTGGCCTGACGGGCGAATGGCCGCCATCCTTGGCGGCCACCCCTACGGGGCCTTAGCCGAAAGCCCCTGCGATGCTCGGCAGCGCCAACGGGCAAGAGCAAGCCCCTTCGATCAACGTCTTCCCTAGGCACAAACGCCAACCCGGTTAACAGCGTTAGGCGGGTTAGGGATAGCAGAGGCGGTGAACGGAGTGCTCTTACCCCGCCCTTTGGCTCGCCGAGCATCGCAGGCTTCGAGCGACAAGGCCCTTGGGGAGCGATACGCCTTGGGTTAAGGCCTCTGCGGCTCAGAGACACGTTGTGGCTAGGCGCCGTCCGCCGTCAATGGCGTCGTCCTTGGCAAGGACGGCAACAACGCCACGGCGTGTCTCTGAGCCGCCCGAAGGGGCGTTTTGTCGGCGCCGGATACCGCGTTGCGGCTTTTGCCAAGGGCTACGGCCATTGACGGCAAGCCGCGCGTCTGTCGTCGGGCCAAGGATGGCCCGTCGGCAGACCCCGCTCGAAGCCGAGAAGCGCAGGGAACCCCGCGTTAGCGGGGCGAGACAACGGGCTGCCCTTCTTTTGGTTCCTTTTCTTGGGCAAGCAAGAAAAGGAACCCGCCGTGCGGGGGCGGAACCCCGCCTTCCAAACCAATCGCGCGAAGCGCACCAAACTTAACCACCAACACCAGAACCTAACCCCAACCAACACCCAAAAGCCTTCACCCCAAAGCACAAAAAAGGCGGGCCAAAGCCCGCCCCTCATTACAAGCCACAAAGCAAACGCCTACGCCACTTCGCTCGCCAGCTCCGGCTCCCGCTGCGACTTAGGCGCCAACACCTCTTTGTCGAAAGCATCGGTAATAATCGCCTCATAACGCAGCTTCTCGTAGCGGCGCACCAGGTCGGCCTCGCCGTCGCTGAGCGCTCCCGCCGCGACAGCAGCTTGCAGACGTTCCTCGAAATCGAACGAAGGCACATCAAGCTTCGTAACCGCCTTCTGGAACTTGTTGAATACAGGCTCCGCTTCCGGCAACAACCGCAGTGCGACTTCCATACGGCCAGTGATGTCGTTCTCGTCCTGCTCGGCCCAGAAACCATACTGGGTAACACGGTCGCGTACGCCGCCTAACTCCATCATCTGGTTGGCGACTTTAGCGCCGAGCTTGTCGGCCGGCTGCCGATACGGACGCCCTAATGGGAAAACAACCGTGCGCATGAGGCGGCCGATAACGCGGTTCGGGAAGTTGGCAAAGAACTCGTCGAACGCTTTGCTGATCTCATACAGCGAGTTCTCGACACTCCATTGCACGTAAGCCAGTTCGTTTTCCGGCTGCCCCGCATCGTAGTGGAATTTCAGTACGGCAGTTGCCAGATACAAATGGCTGAGCACATCGGCCAGGCGCGCCGACAGGCGTTCCTTACGCTTCAACTCGCCCCCAAGCACACCCATCGCGACGTCGGAAACGAAGGCCAACGCGCTGCTCATCCGCGTCAACTGACGATAATAACCGGCCGTCGGCCCGGATACCGGCGCCTTGGCGAAAAGCGCCCCCGTCAGACCGAAAGTAAACGCACGCGCGCCACGGTTGACCGAGTAGCCGATATGACCGAACAGCAGCTTATCGAAGTCTTCCAGACCTTCCTGCTCGTTGGGATTACGCGCCGCTTCCATTTCCGGAAAGACGAACGGATGGCAACGAATCGCACCTTGACCGAAGATCATCAAGTTACGGGTCAGGATGTTAGCCCCTTCCACGGTGATACCGACGGGAATGGCCTGATAAGCGTAACCCAGATAGTTCCGCGGGCCGTAAATGATGCCGCGGCCACCGTGAATGTCCATCGCATCGTTGAGTGCGACGCGCATCATCTCCGTCATGTGGTACTTGGCAATGGCCGAGACGACCGAAGGTTTGATGCCGTTGTCGCCAGCACTGGCCGTCAGCACGCGGGAGGCTTCTAGACGATACGCATAGCCCCCGATCCGCGCCATCGCTTCCTGCACGCCTTCAAACTTGCCGATCGGCAGCTTGAACTGGCGCCGGATGGCCGAGTATGCGCCGGTCATGCGGTACGTCATCTTGCCGGCTGCGGTACCAAGCGCCGGCAGCGAAATCGCACGGCCCACGGAGAGGCATTCCACCAACATCCGCCAGCCCTTGCCGACCATCTCTTTGCCGCCGATTACCCAATCCAACGGAATGAACACGTCCTTGCCCTGAATCGGCCCATTCATAAAGGCAAGGCCCATCGGATAGTGGCGCTTGCCGATGTCGATACCCGGGTGTTCGGCCGGCACCAAAGCGCAGGTAATACCAACGTCTTTTTGATCGCCCAGCAAACCCTCCGGATCGTAGAGCTTGAACGCAAGTCCGACGCAGGTCGCCACCGGAGCCAACGTGATGTAACGCTTACTAAAGTTGAGGCGGATACCGAGGACTTCTTTACCCTCATACTCGCCTTTGCAGACAACGCCGGTATCCGGCATCGCACCGGCATCGGAGCCGGCTTCAGGGCCGGTGAGCGCAAAGCACGGAATATGCTCGCCTTTTGCCAAGCCCGGCAACCAGTAATCCTTCTGCTCCTGGGTACCGTAGTGCATCAACAGCTCGCCGGGGCCGAGCGAGTTCGGCACCATCACGGTAACGGCGGCGGAAATGCTGCGGGTAGCAATTTTCGTAACAACCGTGGACTGCGCCAGGGAGGAGAACTGCCGACCGCCGTACTGCTTGGGAATGATCAGACTGAAAAAGCCTTCCTTCTTAATATATTCCCAGGTTTCCGGAGAAAGGTCGTGTTCTTCGCGGACGATTTTGTCTTCGTCGATCATCCGGCATAAGGTCTCGACCTGATTGTCGATGAACGCCCGCTCTTCGTTCGAAAGCTCGGTGACTTTAGTATTGAGCAGCTTATTCCAGTCCGGCGCCCCCTGGAACAGATCGCCCTCAATCCAGGTATCCCCGGCTTCCAGCGCTTCGCGCTCGGTCGACGTCATCGGCGGCAAGACTTTGCGGAAAGTGGCAAAGATAGGCTTCGTTATCAATACGCTACGCAAGGCGGTAACGTTCAACAAAACGGCAAAGGGAATAAAAATAACCGCTGCCACTAGCGTGCCTACGGCCCCCAAAACGCCGGTTGCGAGCAAGCCGCCGATATAGACGGCCACGGCGGCTGTCCAAACTTTCAAGGACGCACCGGCAAACGCCAGTGCCCAGGCACCGGCCACCAGTACTAAAATGGCTAAAAGCGCAGACATGCGTAGTCCCTCCAGTAAAATAACAAACGTCTATCGCCACGATCTCCCCGCTTACGGGGTTCCTTTATCGTTCGCCGGTTCACCAACCCGAAAGATCGGTGACGTCAGCCTGCATGTCGTAATTCAAGATCGGGCAGAGATTCCGGCAACGGAGCCTGTAGACCCGCTGCCAGAAAGGGAATAAGGCGTTGCACCAAGGCTTGCGCATTCCCGTGATCGGAAATACGACGCCCCGCCATCAAACGAATCATGTCCGGCCCGGCCATCGTATGAGCGACGGCACCGACCAAGAAGTGCAAGCGCCAAGAGAGTTCTTTTCTCGGCAAATGCGGCAACTCCGCCGCAAAAGCCTCTTTAAAACGAGCCACGCAAGGCTTGTTGAGCTGATGAATATGATCCCGTAAAAACTCGGCGTGGTCCGTGTAACCGCGACCGATCAAACGGACGAAACGATCGCCCACTTCCTCGTGGTCTTGGCTCAATTCCAAATGCGGCGCAATAAAGGCTTCCAACAAACGCTCAAGCGTCACGCCTTGCGCCAACACGTCGTCCAGGCGCCGTATGCGCTCTTCATTCAGAGGTAACAGGCGGCGGGCGAACACTGCCTTGATCAGCTCTTCCTTAGACCCGAAGTGGTAATTCACGGCCGCGAGGTTCACATTGGCCGACTGGGTAATGCTGCGCATAGACGTGTTCACGAATCCATGTTCGGAAAACAACGCTTCGGCCGCATCGAGGATGCGCTCTTTTGTATCCGCTTGTTGAGCCAATCGACTGTCTCCTCGGCAACGGATCGCTTTAATTCATACGTCCGTTTAAACCATACGTTCGAATCAAAACGTCGTCAAGTAGAACCACCATGTCGGTAGAGCAAAGCAAGGAAAACCGGGGTACAGTAGACAGAAACGTGGTAATTACTCCTCGGTGAGCCGCAGCCAAGAGCCCCGCTCTCGCCGGAGGCGGTAGACCATAACAGCGAACAAGAACGTCTTTAAGGAGCACACTGGAGTAGGGATATGGCTAGACACTACCTCAGCCGTTTTTCAACCCCGCATCAGTGGCCGTTGTCGGCGCTAGCGACCGCGACGACAGTCTGGGTAAACGGGTTTTTCGCAACATCGCGACCAGCGGCTTTCAAGGGCCCGTGTATGCCGTCAACCCTGGCCATCGACGAGTACAACAGCGCCCGAGCTACCCTTCCGTCACCGCCATCGAGGAGCCTGTCGATGTTGCCGTCGTCACCACGCGATCTCGCACCCTACCGAATGTCCTAGAGGAGTGCGGCGAGAAAGGTATCCGCGCGGTTTGTATACTATCGTCGGGATTCCGCCGCCCGCACGAGAACGCCCACGGGCGCTCGGAAGAGCTCATCGCCATAGCGCGGCGCCACGACATCCGTCTTATCGGCCCCGATTGCATGGGGCTGCTCCGGCCCGGAGGGAAGCTCAACCTCAGCGATTGCCGCAGCATGGCTCACTCGGGGCAAATGGCGCTTATTTCGCAATCCTCGGCGTTATGCAACGCCATTCTGGATTGGGCCGACCAACGGCAGATTGGCTTCTCTACGGTGCTCGGGCTAGGCGACGCGCTCGATGTCGACTTCGGCGATGTCTTGGACTTTCTCGCGACCGACGCCTCGACTCGCAGCATCCTGCTCTATGTCGAAGCGATCCATAATGCGCGGCGTTTCATGAGCGGCCTGCGCGCGGCGGCGCGCATAAAACCGGTGATCGTCATGAAAGCCGGCCGACACCGGGAAACCAGTCCGGCAACGCTATCGCACACCGGTGCCCTAGTGGGCGCCGACGATGTGTTCGAGGCGGCCTTGGCCAGAGCCGGCGCGGTGCGCGTTTTCACCGTAGAGCAATTATTCTCTGCCGCCCAAGTTCTCTCCTGCGGGCATCGCGTTCGCGGCAACCGCTTGGCCATTTTGACCAATGGCGCCGGCCCCGGCATCATCGCCACCGACCGAGCGCTGGAGCTTGGTATGACGGTTCCGCCGTTGGGAGAGCAAACGCGGAAGCACTTGGAAACGCTTATCCCCTCGCCAGTAAATAACCCAGTCGATCTGCGTGCCGACGCAGGCCCGGAGCGCTATGCCGAAGCCGCAGCCTGTTGCCTAGAAGATCGAGACATCAACGGGATTGTCGCTCTACTCTCGCCGCACGCCCGCACCCAACCGGCCGCCGTCGCCGAAAGTCTACTCAAGGCCGCCGAACATAGCCGCAAACCGGTATTAGCCTCCTGGTTAGGCGATACCCAGGTGCGTAAAGCGCGCGACCTGTTTCAAAACAGCCGAGTACCTCACTTCGACACGCCGGAAGCAGCCGTCGAAGCCTTCAGCCACTTGGCCCACTATCACCGCAACCAACAACTATTGCTGCAAGTGCCCGGCCCGATGTCGGTCCGTCAACCTTCTAATATTCAAGGCGCCCGCCTCATCATCGAAGCCGCCCTAGAAGAGGGCCGACATTCGCTATCAAGCATGGAATCGAAAGCCCTTTTGACCGCTTTCGGTATCCCTGTCGTCAGAACCGTAGAAGCGCACAGCGCCAGCGAAGCACTGGTTGTCGCCGAGTCTTTAGGCTATCCCGTCGCAATGAAGATCAGCTCCCCCGACATCGCCCACAAATCGCGAATCGGCGGAGTCAGATTGAACATCGGCAACGCGCAAGCGGTACGAGCGGCGTATACGGACCTCATCGTCGCCGCACAGAGCGCCCGCCCCGGCATGAACATTAACCGCGTGACCTTGGAGCGGATGCATAACAAACCTAGCGGGCGAGAGTTGATCGTCGGCGTCGCGCACGACCCTGTGTTCGGCCCGGTCATCAGCTTCGGCGCAGGCGGCACCTTGGTTGAGCTTATTCGCGACCGCTCGGTCGCGCTACCGCCATTAAACACCTTCATTGCCCGCGACCTCATTCTCCGCACCCGCATTTCGCAACACCTCAAGAGCGACGGCTCAGCACCCGCGGTGGACATGCGCGCCTTAGAAGACGTGCTGCTTCGCGTGTCGGACTTGGTCAGTAAGCTGCCGCACGTCCGCGAGCTGGATATCAACCCGCTGGTATTAGACGAGACCGGAGCCCTAGCTGTGGATGCGTTCTTCTCCATCGAAAAGCCACAGGACAACGAAGAACGCTACGGCCACATGGCCATCCACCCTTATCCGACCTCCCTGGTCGGCACCCTCGAATTAAAGGACGGCACTCAAATCACCGTCCGCCCCATTCGGCCGGAAGATGCCGAGGCCGAACAGGCTTTCGTCCACAACCTCTCTCAGGAGAGTAAATATTTCCGCTTCATGGAAACGCTGAATCAACTTACGCCGCAGATGCTCGTAAGGCTGACGCAAATCGATTACGACCGCGAGATGGCACTGGTAGCCCTACACGAAGAATTAGGTCGGGAAGAACAAATTGGCGTTGCTCGCTACACCCTCAACCCAGATGGCGAAAGCTGCGAGTTTGCCCTAGCCATCGCCGACGCTTGGCAACACCGGGGAGTCGGCCGAAAGTTGATGGAAAAACTCATGGAAACCGCTGCCGACCGAGGCATTCAACGGATCGAAGGCGACGTCCTCAGCCATAACCGAAAAATGCTAAAGCTTATGCAACGACTAAACTTCGACATCCGTACCAGCCAGGAAGACTACGGTGTTAAGCACGTTAGCAAGTCCTTACAAGAGTCAGAAACGTAAGGCTGCAATACAATCGATCAAAAACTCGCGCTTATCGGCATCCAGCTCTTGAAAGCGTACTCCGACTTGCAAATATTTCGGGGTACAACTATCCTCGCCAGCTTCTATGCGATAGATATAGCCTTTGATGGATACCGGGCTATCCGAGCCTCGCCGCGGCAGCTCCGCCACGACGGAAGACAACAAGCTAGGGCCGGCAAGACTTGCCTTATACTTTCCTAATAGCCCCTTGGTCGTAATGTTCGCCACCTGTACCCGTAGCGTTTCCTCTCGGTAACGGAGGTTCGCCACGTAGGCCCCGGCCTCTTCGTCAGGAATATCCTCATCGACATTCTGCTGTTGCTGGCGGGCTAGTACTTCGTGCACTTTATCGGTCAACTGAGCAGCGGTGAACGGCTTCACCAAATACCCGTTCACGCCAGCCTTGACCGCTTGGAGGACTTTTTCCTTCTCACCGCTACTGGTCACCATGATGAAAGGCGTGCGGCCAAGACGCTCGTCCGCCTGCGCCCGCATCCATTGCAACAAGGCGTGCCCGTCCATATTCGGCATATCCCAATCGCAAAGCACGAGATCGTAACGGGCTGCTAGCAACGCCGCTTGTGCCTGGGTGCCGTCCTCGGCTTCCTGAAGCTCGTAGTCGCGGGTCCGGGAGAAAGCTTTTTTTATAAATCCTCGTACGAGACGAGCGTCATCAACGATAAGGATCGATGCTTTCGGCATCTGTTTGCTCTTGTATTGTGGTTTATTACCAAATGCTAATTGCTAACTGCGCCGTTGTCACTACCGGATCTCACAACCTCTTGGCGCAGCCGCTAGCCGGAACCATTTCCCGCTGTATGAACGACTTACTAACACGCTGCGTAGAACAATACACTTGGATTCACACGACTATCGGCTTAATCGGCAACATCTGCTTCGTGGCGGGCAGCATTCTCTTTCTGCGGGAGATACAGAATCTGGGAACGGTGTTCTTTATCATTGGCAGCACGGGCATGCTGATCGGCAACATCGGCAATACCATCGCGATGAAGCTAGCTCGCGACTGGCGGAAGAAACAAGAAGCGCACGAGGCGCAGCCTGCCCCGGCCGGAAAATGGAAGACATAGAGAAACGCTAAGCGCGCAGATACGACCCTAAAGAGACTCCCGCGCTTCGGCCGCAATTTCAAACGAACGCAAGCGCTCCCGATGATCGAAGATCTGCGAAGTGACGATCAACTCATCGGCGCCGGTACGATCGATAAATGCCCGCAGCTGTGCCTGGACTTGCTCGGGGGTACCGATCGCCGAGCACGACAACACATCGTCGAGCATCGCCCGCGCCGGCGCCGGCAAGCTCTCCAAATATCCTTTAACAGGCGGTGGCAACGGACCGGAACGCCCGGTACGCAGATTAACGAATGCTTGTTGCATCGAGGTTGCTAGATAATGAGCTTGGCCTTCCTCGTCGGCACCAAACACATTAAAGCCAAGCATCACGTACGGTTTATCTAACTGCTCGGAGGGGCGAAACAAGGAACGATAAAGCTCGATTGCCTGCATCATCTGCGCCGGCGCAAAATGCGACGCAAAAGCGTAAGGCAAACCCATGGCAGCCGCTAATTGCGCCCCGAACAAGCTCGAGCCCAAGATCCAGATGGGAACATTCAAGCCCTCCCCTGGGACCGCTCGCACGGCCTGCCCAGGTTGCGCCGGACGAAAATACGCCATCAACTCGGCAACATCGTTCGGGAAATCGTCCGGGTCCGTTGCCAAATTGCGGCGTAACGCCCGCGAAGTGGTCGGGTCCGTACCAGGCGCCCTACCCACACCCAAATCGATCCGTCCCGGGTAAAGCGACTCCAAGGTACCAAACTGCTCGGCAATCACCAGCGGCGCGTGATTGGGCAGCATGATTCCACCGGCTCCCACGCGCAACGTCTTGGTTCCGTTAGCCACATGACCGATCAGCACGGCCGTCGCCGCACTCGCCACACCAAGCAAACTATGATGTTCGGCTAACCAAAATCGGCGATACCCCCAGGTTTCGGCGTGTTGCGCCAAATCCAGGGTTCGCCGAAACGATTGAGCTGCGGTGCCGCCTTCTACGATAGGGGCAAGATCAAGCACAGAGAATGGAATCATTCGCCATTTATAGCAGCGCGCGGGGAAAGATAGCAAGCTATCGACAAACCGCAGGGAAAGTACGGCGACTATCAGGATGCTGAAAAAGCGTTTTCAGCATCCTGCCTAGACAACTAACTGCCTTCAGCGACCGGCTGCTGCGAATGGCCGCCGTCCCGCGGCGGCAGCGGCGCCAGATAGCCAATCAACAACATCAAGCCGCCCACAGCCACAAAGGAAACAATACGCGCTAAAGTCCCGCTTCCCGCCAAGTCGATAAGGAAAAGCTTAACCACAACCAATCCTAATAAAGCGGCCCCGCAGAACCAAAGCACGCGCTCCGCCCGCCGCTGGGCATAGGTCATCAAACCCAGCGCCATCAAGGTCCAAAGAATCGACACACTGGTTTGGAAGACCATAGAACCGAACAATGCCCCCAGCGCGTACTCAACGTCCTGCCAGTGGTGCACGGCACGCGCCAGTACGGTGCTGAACACAACCAAAACCAAAGCACCGAAACCCAGTTGCAGCCACGCCTCCGGCAGCCGAATAGCGCGGCTAGGCCAACGACTTAGCCCGCGCAGCCAATAGGCCAGCAGCAGCAAGCTAAGCGCTTGCACTAGCTCTAACGGATTAAGCAAAGGCAGGTAGGGGAGCCCAACCGGCTGTACCGGCAAACTACAGGCAGCTAAATTCCACAGGGCAATAAAGCCGACGAACGGCAACAGACCGTCGCCGCGGTATACCTGCGGATAAACCTGCACCGGCCAATACAAGCGCTCCCCTTTCAGCAATAAGCCGGCGACCAGAAGACTAGGCACAGCCCCCCACGCTAACCACGCCGCCTCGCCTCCGCTCGGCCACCAGGAACTCGCCACCCAGGCCAAGCTCCAGGCACTTAGCACCGCAGCTAGCGTAAGCGTCAGCTGATGCCAAACCGGCAGCCCGGCATGGAGCGCACCCAGCTGCCCCAGGTAGAGCAAGCGGTACTGCACGGCAAAAGCCGCGCCCCACGCCAACACCCCCAACCGGCAAAAGGATGCACCACCGCCGGCAGCAACCACTGAACGAGCGCCATGAAGCCAAGCACAGGCAACAAGCCCAAGCTCGCTACGCCCAACTGCGGCCACGACAACCGCCGCGCCACGGCACTCATCAACCAGGCACTGCCGGCAAACAGCAACAAGCTAGCATTCAACCCCTGTTGCACACTGAGCAACCGGTGCAACTCAAACAGGCTTGCTCCAAACCACCAAATCAGCCCCCAGGCCAGCGCAACCGCGCAGGCGGCCGCCTCCCAATGGGCTTTCGGTCTGTTACGCAGCAAGGCACTGCTCAACAAACCGCCCAAGCTCACCATCAAGGCGCCGAGGAAAAAGGCATTGAACACCGCCCGGTCGGCAACGTGTTGCTCAATACTCAGCAAAAACGCCGTAGCAGCCGCTACTTGCAACAAGAGGCCGGCAATACGGCTAAGCACTTCCCGTTGCCGCAGGCCTAGCCACACCAGTGCCGCACCCTGGAGCGCCCACACCGCAGCCGTCGAACGTCCATCCAAAGCCAGCGGCACCGCAACGCTGGCAAAACCGATTGCCAAAGCAGTGAAACACTTAAACAGCAAACCAAGCTCGGTCGGCCAACGGCGCCATAAGACGGCGGCAAGCAGGAAATAAAACGCCGCAACAACCGCTGCGCTCGTACCGACACCGTGGGCGAACTGCGACACCAAAGCCGCTTGTAAAGCAAACGCCGCCAAAGGCACGCCGAACACCAAGCTGGCATCGACATAACCGCGCAACCGCAGGGGCTGGCGCAAGGCGTACAGTATGGCTACCGCGACATACAGCACGAAGAACAAGCCCAGGAAGAATTGAGTACTTAGATACACCTCCGGTCGGTAGGCAAAAATTCCCCAGGCAGCGCCCATGACGAAGGTAAACAGGAAACCGACCAAGTTCAGCTCTCGCCAGGCTTTGAACCAGGCAATGCCGAGTACGCCGAGGTTTAATAGTGCGTAATAGGTAAACAGCTGTAGGTGGCTGCCATCGCTACTCGCCGTTAAAACCGGCGCCAGAAAGCCGCCCACACTCCCCAAGGTTGCTAGAACCCGGCTGTCCTGCGCCACGGCTAAAACACCGGCGATCAGCACCAGCCCGAGCATAATCGCAAACCCGAGCACAAGCGGTAACATCTGGTACAGGTTGGCGGCAACAAAAACGTTTAAGAACAGAAGGCCGAAGGCCACGCCTTGTAAAAGCGTTCCGTAAGCCTCTTGCCGGCGCCGTAACAGTACGCCGCCGGCAAGCAAAGCAATGCCCAACATGGCAACGGCAGCAACTCGCACCTCAATCGGAAAATAGGCTCGATCGGCAGCGTACTTCATCAAGAAGCCGACACCGAAAAACAGCAGGATCGCACCCACTTTGGCAACGACATTGCCAGTGGTAAAAAAACGCAGAAGCCAAGCGGGCACGGCCGGCGACTCGCGCCGCTTCGTCGACACCGCAGCCGTAGCCGGCAAAACAGCGCCTGGCGCGGCCACCTCGACCACCGGCGGCGTAGCGGCGACTTCGCCATCGGCCTTAGCGGTAGCGCTTGCGGCTTCAGGGGCGGAAGACGGGGCCGATCGCGCATCGGCGGCTTCCAGTGGCTGGTTTTTTAGTTCGTTAAATTGCCGTTGCAGCCGCTGCTGCTCCCAGCGCAGCTGATCGAGGCGTTCGTGGGTGCGCCGAAGCTCCCATAACACCGCGCCGACAATACCGGCCAACAGGCCGTTACCGACTCCCCACCCTAAGCCGCCAACGAGCAGCGCCCCGACGAGAACCCCCACCAATAAGCTAATAATCAAGCAAAGCCCCTATTTTTGTTCTTGGCGTCCCGGGCCAGAGCCTACGAAGCGAGCTACTTCGCTAAACCGGTATACTGCGGCAAATCGTCGCCTATCTCGAACCAATCTGCCTTCGAACCCACAAACTGATGATAACGCGTACCAAACTGCGGCGAACCATCCAACGTACCCACTCGAAGGCGCTTCACTTCCGGGCGATCGTCCCGCGCACTATAGAGCGGACTGCCGCACTCACGGCAAAAACACGCGCCTTATTCGGCGCGCGCGATATTCCTTTAAATACTCCTGCCCCGTAACAAGCCGAAACTGCGCCGAGCGGATAGGCGCAACGGCAACAAACGCCGACCCTTGAGCCTTGCGACACTGGCTGCAATGGCACATGGACAACTCATCGAACGCCCCCTCGTACTCATAGCGAACTTTGCCACATAAACACCCGCCCTGATACATACCTACCCCCTTCCGGATTGGGTTATTAAAAATCCGTCACTTTTCCGCGGCCCGCCTTCAAACGGCTCCGCTTGGTCTTGCTCTCCAAGCGCTTACGCTTGGCGGCGAGGCTCGGCTTGGTCGACTTACGCGGCTTCGGTGTCGCCGCAACGCTACGTAGCAGCGCTTGCAATCGAGCGTAGGCATCCTCCCGATTCTGTTCCTGCGTTCGGTAACGTTGCGCTTTAATCACCACCACCCCGTCGGCCGTTATTCGGTGGTCGCGCAAACTCAATAGGCGATCTTTATAGACCTGCGGCAACGACGATCCCGGAATATCGAAACGCAAATGCGCCGCGGTAGACGTCTTGTTGACATTTTGCCCGCCAGCGCCTTGAGCACGAACAAACTGAATGTCGATCTCCGACTCGGGAATAGAGACTTGACGGGATATTTGTAACATAAGCTTTAAAAAACGATAACGTACCAAGCGTTGGATAGGTGCTTACCAGCCTAATGCATCCTTAGCCTTGGTCGCGGCTAACATCTGACTCAGGCCATAACCGCTGGCCCAAGACCCATACTGATTCATCCATACTTCCGGCGATACAAAGACCGGCTCCTCCTTTAACCCGAGCAAGCCGTTTACCTTATCGGCTAGATCGACAACCGGCGCGCCAGCCTCGGTAACCGCTAAATAACTTTCTCCGGGAAGGCCTTTTTCAAGCACCAGTGCATACAGGACAGCCAGTGCGGATTGCTCCACCAATGGCCATGTCGCATCACGCGCAACCGGCAACCGCACCCGGCCCGTCTCTTGGGCGTCCTCAAGCAATATAGGGGGCGCCCCACGCCTGCATCGACCACATTTGCCGGATGCACGACACAGGCCTCAACGCCATCCAGTCTGACAACGCGCTGTGCCGCCTCGGCCGCCCATCGCCACTCCGGCGGCGGATCATAGGGCGCGGTTTCATCCAGCACTCGTCGCGAGTTACCGTACAGCCAACCGCCGCCGGTATAGAGTAAGCGCTTCCGGCCTGAGCCGGCCGCGAACGTTTCGCTCAATGCGGCCAATAGGTTCGCATCGGTTAAGGCCATATCCGCATCGAATGTGGAGGCTAGATGAATCACCGCATCGTAACGAGCAAGCTGCCCCAGCCAAGCGGCCGGCTTTTTGATATCGCCAGCCAGAGGCGTAGCGCCTAAAGCCTCCGCTTTTCCATACTCCTAGCGGAGCGACACAAAACGCCGACCCAAGCCCCCCGTTGATGTAGCTCGCGCGTCACTTGGGCACCGATCTGCCCCGTCCCCCCCAGCACCAACACCTTCAAGATCGTATCTCCTCGTTAGCACCCGCTCGCCACGCCGCTGCCGACAAGCGGAACAAATAATGCCGTCGCAGGGCATGCCCCGCCGGAATCGCTGGGTGCTCAAACACCCCCGCAGCTTGCATCCCCAGCCTTCGCATCACGCGCCGAGAGCGCTGGTTGCTAACGGCCGTGAACGATACGATTTCATCGAGCCGTAACTCATTAAAACCAATCTGCAGCGCAACTTTAGCCGCTTCCGTAGCCAGCCCCTTGCCCCAAAAAGGGTAAGCCAGCCGCCAACCCACCTCGACACAAGGCGAAAACGGCAAATCCGCCGCCGGCGTATGCAAGCCGACAAAACCGATAAATGTATTGCTGGCCTTCTCCTCCACCGCCCAAAAGCCCCAACCGCGCTCTTCGATCAAGGCTCGGCAGCGCTCGGCCATGGCATCGCTTTGTGCCCGATCCAAGCGGTTGGGAAAATGCGCCATAACCCGCGGGTCGGCATTCAGTTCGGCAAATGGCGCAAGATCGCTTGCTTGCCACTGCCGCAAATATAAACGGGCACTCTCATGAGGCATTTTTGTTTACGCAAAACTCCAGGGCCTGTTGGACATAGTCTTTGACGTACTTACGGCTAATATCGTCGCGGTCGCGTAGTTTAATGTGACGTCGGTATTTACCCTGCCCCTCTAACACCTGATGCCGGTCGACTAACGCATGCCCCTCCGGCAACTCGACCGATACATGCTTTGCGTAGGCGAATACGCCACAAAAGGGTTCTCGCTGCAAAAATAATAACCCGCCGTACTTCACCTCCTCCGTCGCCTGGGGGCTCAATTCGAAGACGATGGCACGCAATTGCTGTACCAGCTCGTACCGAGCCTCGTCGGTCGCGCGAATATCGTCGAGTAATCGATCGATCCGTGACATATTTTCCTCGCTTCTGGCTCTTGCATACACTTATTCACTGCGCATGAAAAACTTAAACTCATCGTAAACTTTATAACCAAGGCGACGATAGACGGGCGCACCAAACGAGGTCGCTTGCAAGGTCACTACCTTCGCACCGCGAGCGAACCCCGCATTAGTCGCCAATGCAGTGCAGAGGCCGGCAAGTCCTTGCCGCTGCGCCTCCGGTGTCGTACCGACCCAATACACCCCGGCGCTTTGTCCGCTGTGTAGGGTCAACGCCGTCGCCAGCGGCATGTCGTTCCGGTAGGCGACAAACCCAGTAACGTTGCGCGTCAGTAAGCGCTCGGGATACTCGAAAAAGGCTGCCACCTCCTCGCCGGGCAAATCGAGCAAAGCATACGCCTTCATACACACCGAAACGGCATCCGCCACATGCTGTGTTGTCGCGAACCGCTCGACGCGCACGCCTGCCGGCGGCGTCGGCTCCACTGCCGGCTTCTCAATCAACATACACGGAGAAGCAACTCTTTCGACAAACCCCGCCTCCCGCAATACAGGTTCCAACCCTTTGTCCTTACCCCGCGTGATAAAGGAGTAGTGGCGCCGATGCGCCGCGAAAAACCGCTCGGCCTGGGCAAAGGCATCGTTTGGGCGTAACGTCGCGTCAAGCCGCAGCGCACAGTTGCGGTAAAGAATGGGAAACGGCGTATTCCCTGCCATCAGCAAAACACCGTCGTCCTCCCGATAAGCGACACAAGCCTGCCAATCGGCATGCTGACGAAACGACTCCACCAAATTTTCGTCGGCTAACAGCGCTGCGGCGTCCGAGGTCGCGTCCATAGAAGAATCACTCATGCTTTCCATGCCCCTTCTTAGTATTGTCTTTGCGTGCTCTTGAAATGTTGGCGCTCAGTTCCTCACTACACGAGATAAGTTTAGGAGAGAACGTATGCTGCGAACGACTCTGCTTTTGTGCTTGGGATTATTGATAGCGGTAACCGCAACAACCCCTATCGCCGCTACCGAGCCCGTCCCTCCAGACCCCACCGTTCGCGCCGAGCGAGAAGCGTATCGGCAAGATATGGCCGAGCAGATTGCTAACTGGCGCCAACGCGTCAGGGCGCTAGCCGAGCAAGCCGAGGAGCAACCGGAAGAATTCGAAGAAGTACATGTTATCGCCGTGACCAACGCTTGGCGACAACTTAACGAAGACTTCGAGTCGCTGGAACAAGCGCCGGCCCCTATTTGGGATGCCGCAAGAGAGGAAGTTGACGACGCCTATGCAGCCCTGGTCACCGCCTGGGAAATTGCAACCGCCGACCAAGAGCAAGCGCAACGGTAGAGCGAGAGCCTACCGCTCTCTTTAAGAAGGCTTTGTAACGCCTTGTATTTGAAGGGATAGACATTCTTGGCAGGCGAATAAGCACCGCATATTCGCTATGCTCGTCGACTTAGCCTAGACGGCCGCCGACAGGCCAGGAAAAACTATCGCCCCGCTTCAAACGGGGCGATAGGTCAACCTTTCTGCTAACCGCACTTAGAATCGCCGCAGCTCAAACACGTCATGCAGCCATCCATCATTACCACGGCCTGAGTGTTGCACTTACTGCACAGCTGCGCACCGTCAGGGTATTCGCCCTTAAGCTCACTCTTTTCACTTGGTTTGAGGTCCGGTTTATTTGCCGACCACTGATTCTCGAACTCGGCACGCTTTTGTTCGATGAACGCCTTTTGGTGCTCGTCCATCTCATCATCCTCGATCATGCCGATATAGCGCAAATGCTGCTCTATACAATCGCCGATTTCAGCGACCAGGGAAGGCATGAACTTACCGCCGCGTTTGAAGTACCCGCCGCGCGGATCGAACACCGAGCGTAGCTCTTCAACCAAAAAGGTGCAGTCGCCGCCTTTACGAAATACGGCAGAGATAATCCGAGTCAGCGCAACGATCCACTGGAAGTGATCCATATTCTTCGAATTAATAAAAACTTCGAAGGGACGCCGCACCTCGTGATCGGTACCCGGATTGAGCACTACATCATTGATCGTCACGTAAAGGGCATGCTCGGAGAGCGGGGTTTTGACCTTGTACGTCTGTCCCACCAACACTTCCGGCCGCTGGAACAGCTCATGCATTTGTTCGATCTGCTCCTCGGAAGCGGCTGCCGGCTCCGGCTTGTCTTCACCCGGCTTTACTACATCGTAACCGACGATCTTCTTGGAAACTTTTATAGTCATATAGGCCCCGCCCTTGAAACAAATCCTTGGAGAAACGGCTAATGGCGGCTTAATGTACACCAGCTTAAGCTGATTCCCTACGCCTCCGCGCCGCGACGCGAGGAGATTTTGCCGACCGCCCTGGATAAACGGCAAGTATAACACACTATATGGGGCTTCCTAGAGCACAACACTACCATATGTAGAAAGCCTATTAGCCGCTCATACCTCCTCCTGCGATGTCCGCGACCGCGGCCAGTCCATACGCAGCAACTGGACCAGCGGCGCTCGCTCGTCCGCAATCAGCACATCCGCCAGGGTGTAGCGATCTAACACCGAGAAGAAAGCCTCAAGCGCTTCGGCCAGCACGTTTTTTAATCGACACGACGGGGTGATAACGCACGCATTATCCGGCCCGAAGCATTCCACCAAGGTCAAATCCTGCTCGGTAGCCCGTACCAGTTCGCCGATATTGATTGTTTCCGGAGCGCGCCCTAAGCGCACCCCGCCGTTCTTCCCCCGCACTGTGCCCAAATAGCCCTTACGGTTCAGCTCATGGACCACCTTCATCAAGTGGTTCTTAGAAATGCCGTAACTATCGGCAATCTCGCGTATGGTACTAAGCTGTTCGCCTTTAAGCGCGACGAATATGAGCACGCGCAGGGAATAATCGGTATAGCGAGTAATATGCATGATGCCCCTCGTTCACCCCGGCCGGCCATCGGCACGGGGACGACTGAGAATCGGCCAGTACAGGACGACAAAGAGTAGAAATGCGAGACTCCAGGCGCCTCCGCTCAAACTAAGGCCTAACTGGTAGTCGAGCAGGTCGGTGGCAGCCAACAAACGTAACCCGGCGGCAATATTAACCGCTAGGTAGATCAGCACACCCCAGCGGACCAGATGTAACGCCCGCCCGGTATGTCCCACCGCGACCCGCGTCATCACCCCGAGGATCAAAACGCCGGCGGCACCTACGCCCATCGCATGCAACCAAATGCTGGCCGGCCAGTTTAAGAATGGCGTTAGCCCCTTCAGCACCAGGGCTACCACCAACCAGAGATACCCCAGGTGCAGAATCCACAATAGCGGTTCCCGACGACTGAGCCACCCCGACCACTGCCAGAGCCGCACACCATTGACCAATGCAGCCGCCAGTGCAACCAAACCGCCTACCCAAGCATAAGCGATTATTAAATCTGCTGGAATCATCAGGGCGGTGACAATCAAAACCCAGCGGTCCAAACGCTCCGAACGATGCACCTGAGCCGGATCTTGGCCCTGCATCCTTAACCAATTGGCGGTAAAAGCCGGCGTTATTCGACCGGCTATAATCACCATTAACAGTGTGATCAGGTTGAACGCGAGCGTCTGCCCTAACACCGCGCTCATCGCCCACCCCATGAACTGCAAATGCATCAGGGTATTCGCGACGGCAAACAGCAGTAACACCGCCACCAGCAAGTAGTTGCGTCGATTACCGTAACGCCTCAGCACCGTACCGGCATAGAGCGCTACCGCCAGCAAAAAGCTGATATCCACCACGGCCACCAGAGCGCTGGGCAAGTAGCCTGTCAGCCACATTGCCACCCGTCCCGCCAACCAAAGCAGCAACAAGGCAAGCAGCCCGCCTCCCTTCAAAGGCGGTGCTCCGGTCCAGTTGGTCATCGCCGTTAATAAGAAACCGGCGATCGCGGCGGCAATAAAGCCGAACAGCATTTCGTGAGCATGCCAATAAACCGCGTGTCCTCCCAACGGCAACGGCCAGCCGCCATAAAGAAAACCAAGCCAAGCGACGATGCTAACGGCGGCATACACGCCTGTAAGCAGGAAGAAAGGACGAAAGGGATACGCTAACAGCGGAGGCGGTGATTGCGTCATCATATTGTACTCCGAGGGCGGTACGGCGACGGCCGCGTACAAACGAAACCGCCGACGCATAAAAACAAGCCGGCGGTGCCAAGCAGCAGCCATCCTGGCGCTCCGGTCAACCATAAGATTGCCCAACTACTCGCCAACAGGGCAACGGCGAGCTTCTTTGCCCGTAACGGCACCGCCCGCTCTTCGCGCCAAGCACGCAAAACCGGGCCAAAGCGAGGGTGTTGGCGCAACCAACGATCAAGCCTTGGCGAGCCGCGAGAAGCCGACCAAGCGGCCAATAACAAAAATGGCGTCGTCGGCAATAACGGCAATATGACGCCCGCCGCCCCTAAGGCAATGCACACGTAAGACAAGCACAGATAAGGCACGCGACGATGTAAAGCAGGAACCAGCTCAGACATGGTCGACCTCCTAGTCTTCATTAAGATTCATTTTACATACATTTTTATCGCGTTCTTGATTCCGATCATTACAGCTTGCTCCCGATAGCGAGAGGATCTTCAGCAACCCCTAAAGATTCATTTAATAAGAATCTTTGTGGCGACAGCTTTTCATTCCACTCAAGGAGGCTCATTCATTATGAACCCAACCAAGCGATTATGGTGGATCCTCGGGATCCTCTTTGTCGCCTCCTTCCTAGCCTTAGGGCTGATAGGCGGCGAAATCTACCGTAAAGCGCCCCCCATGCCCGAGCAGGTGGTCAGCGAAGACGGTACCCTCCTCTATACGTTGGAAGAACTTCAAACCGGCCGCCAAGTTTGGCAAACCACCGGCGGCCAACAGGTCGGCTCGGTGTGGGGCCACGGCGCCTATCTAGCGCCTGACTGGACAGCCGACTGGCTCCGTCGCGAAGCGGAGGCCCTGCTCAATATCTGGGCCCGCAACCAGCACGGCATGGACTACCGGGAACTGCCGAGCGAGACCCAGGCTGGCTTGCGCGACCGCCTAAAGGCGGAGATGCGCCACAATAGCTATAATCCGGAAACAGGCATTATTACCGTATCACCGGAGCGTGCCGAGGCCATTCAATACGTCCACCGGCATTATCGCGACTTATTCGGTAACGCGCCGGAACTGGCCGAACTGCGCGAGATGTACGCCATCCCGCACAATGCACTGCCCGACGAAGGACGCCGTGAATTACTTCCCGGATTTTTCTTCTGGTCCGCGTGGGCGGCAACCACCAACCGGCCCGACTCCAACATAACCTATACCAGCAACTGGCCGCCGGAGCCTTTGGTCGGCAACTCCCCCACCCCGGGCACAGCCATGTGGTCGATGGCCAGCATTATTCTTCTGCTGGCCGGCATCGCCGCCCTGGTGTGGTACTACGTCGCCACCCGGCACGAAGACGAGCTGCCCAAGCCGCCGGAAAACGACCCGCTACTCGGCAAGCAACCGACGCCGTCGATGCGCGCCACGGCAAAATACTTCTACACCGTCGTTGCCTTATTCCTAGCGCAAATGACGCTGGGAGCGATTACCGCGCACTACGCGGTCGAAGGCCACGGCTTCTTTGGCTTTCCGCTCGCCGAGTATCTCCCCTACTCCGTTGCCCGCACTTGGCACACGCAGCTGGCCGTTTTCTGGATTGCCACGGCGTGGCTGGCTACCGGCTTGTATATCGGGCCGCTAGTTTCCGGCCGTGAACCTAAATACCAGAAGCTAGGCGTCAACATTCTCTATGCCGCCCTGGTATTCGTGGTAGTCGGTTCCTTAGCCGGCGAGTGGCTCGGAGTGCATCAATTCTTCTCCCTGGATGCCAACTTCTGGTTCGGCCATCAGGGTTGGGAGTACGTCGATCTGGGTCGCTTCTGGCAGATTCTGCTGTTTATCGGGCTCATGCTGTGGCTGGTTCTCGTCGGCCGCGCGCTATGGCCGGCCCTGAAACAACCGGCCGACAACCGTGCCTTGATCCTGATTCTGTTCTTATCGACGATCGCCATCGGCTTGTTCTATGCTGCCGGCCTGATGTGGGGCAAACACACCCACCTGTCGATGGTCACCTACTGGCGTTGGTGGGTCGTTCACCTCTGGGTGGAAGGCTTCTTCGAAGTGTTCGCTACCGCCGTCATTGCACTGATCTTTACCCGTATCGGTTTGATCCGCGCTAAGCTGGCGGTGGATGCGACCTTGTTCGCCACGATCATCTTCCTGTTCGGCGGTATTCTCGGTACCCTGCACCATCTCTACTTCGCCGGCACGCCGACCTCGGTGATCGCCATCGGCGCCATGTTCTCGGCGCTGGAAGTCGTCCCGCTGGTGCTGATCGGTTTCGAGGCCTACGAGAACCTGCGCTTGCGTAAAGCCGCGCCCTGGGTGCAGCGCTACCGCTGGCCGATTCTGTTCTTCGTCGCAGTCGCGTTCTGGAACCTGGTCGGTGCCGGGCTGCTCGGCTTCCTGATCAACCCGCCGCTGTCGCTGTACTACGTACAGGCGCTCAACACCACGGCGGCGCACGGCCACGCGGCGCTGTTCGGGGTCTACGGCATGCTTGGCATCGGGCTAATGTTGTTCTGCCTGCGCGGCATGACAGTCGATGCCGCTTGGCGCGACCACCTGCTCAAGCCGGCCTTCTGGCTGTTTAACATCGGCCTGGCTGCCATGGTGTTCCTGTCCCTGCTCCCGGCCGGCATCTACCAGGCCTGGGCCAGCATCACGGAAGGCTTGTGGTATGCCCGCTCGCCAGCGATCGTGCAGTCGGACCTGATGCACTTCTTCGTGTGGCTACGGGTACCGGGGGATGTGATCTTCGCCGCCGGCGTGTTGGTCCTGGCTTGGTTCTCTTTCCTCCTCTGGAAGGGCAGCCGCACCAGCCAGCAACCGCAGCGCCCGGTCACGGCCCCAGCGCCGCGCCCGAGCAGCGAACCGGCAGCCGCCACTACCGTTGCCTCCACAACCCATCAGTAAACTCAACTGAAGCAGAACGCCCGCAGCGCGGGCCGTTTTTTTATCTCATGCGTCACATGCCGGACGACGTCACGGCCCGGCAAAGCCCCATTGTCCATTGCCCCAGCCATGGCAAGCAAAGCGCTGAGGCGAGCAGGCGGATCGATATTAGCGGAGTATTCCGCTCCCCGAGCCGGCTAACTTATTTAGCCTAATCCGCTGCCTTGGGCGCGCTGAGAGCCTTACTGTAGTAACCCGACGGGTCAAAACAGCAAACCCGTCGTTTACCCGACGCTAGCATGTCGCAGGCATCGCTAATCCGCTTCACACGCGTTTTGGCCTGCTTGGCGGAAGTAATCCAATGAATCCAGTCCAAGCGCGCGATAGTGGTAGTATCTTCCCACACAGCCCGAGCCTCGGGCGACGCCGCCAAAGCCTCCTGCAGGTCGGACGGCATATCGGGTTCAGGCTCTTGCGCCACAGACATGAGCTCAAACGATGCCTCGTCGCCGATATTCGCACCTGCGGCCTTGAGCAACTCCTCGTTAAGCTGCAACCAGTGACTCAATTGGCCATCCGGCTCAAGCGTGGCCCGGAAAGCATGGCCGTTGATGCTACCCTCTACCGTCGTCCTCCCTCGTCTAGGGAGCTTAGCGCTAACGTGCTCGGGCAAAACGACAAAAGCCCAAAGGCTATCGCCGCCCGGCTTTGCCGGCCGAAGCAGTTTGGCCTTGAACCGAGATCTCGTATCGCTCGCTGTCATTTCACAACCCCACCATTTCCCCTCACGCTAACACAGAAGTTTTCTGCGGCCGCTAGGCCAGCGGCTCCACCGACGTGTTATGCCTATTGCCAAAGCCGTAGTCCCGCTCAACTCTCGCGACACGCACCTTGTACTGGCTGTACCACTCGCTTTGGCCGCGACTTTGCGCCTCGCGGTGCTCAAGGTTCTGCTTCCACTGCCCGATAGCGTCCTCGCTGGCCCAGTAGGAAACCGTGACGCCAAGGCCGTTCTCCCGCACCGACTCGACCCCGAGAAAACCAGGCTGCTCGCGCGCGAGTTCCAGCATGCGCTTCGCCATCTCTGGGTAATCATCATCTACATGAGTACGCACAGACGTAAAAATCACAGCGTAATATGGAGGTTCGAGGGTCTCCGCGATGCTGATTGCTTCTGACATTACTCTCTCTTCCGCCCTTTGGCAGGACATAACGCCGAACATGAAGGCGGGCCGCGCCTCGTTGCCGGCGCACGGGATCGGCGGCATGCTCATAAACCCTGCTATCGGCTGGGTACCGTATAGCTCTTCTTCGGCAAAAACAGCAATACGAGAATAGGAATAATCAGAATGCTTAACGCGCCCCAAAGATAAACATTGCGGCCTCGCTTCTTAGCGATAAATGCCGATAGCCCAATTAAAGCACCGAAGAAAACCAGATCCTGCAGCAAAGCGGTAACGAATGGATTCATCGCAGAAACTTCCTTAGTTCTTATTGTTGAACAATCGCCTCATCCAACAGGCCGGCCCCACACAGCGGCGGCCCTACTTCGCCAGAAGGACAAGAGGATTGCTCAGCGCTTCCTTAACGACTTGACATGACAAGCGGGTTGTCTTGACTCCGTCTCGAACCCGCATGTTCCTTAGCACCAACGACGGCATGCCCCTTCATCGAACAGACGGATGAGCAGAGATGAGCAGGACAGCCACACGATGTAACTGTAGCTCATCAAAAAGCTCCACGGCTAGAAACTGGCGTATTGTTTGCGCGCCGCTGAAAAACAGACTTTGTCACATCGATGCCGATGAGCTTTACTGACATAGTGGACGTCTCCCCTTCGTTTGGCTTTGGGGTGTAATCCAAAAGCCTGGCGCGCCGCGACGCCGTGTGAGGGGGAGGCGTCCACCTTCATCGCTTACTCCCCCATTCAACCGCTCACACGATACAGCAGCGCTTCTACTGGCTGGGTGGCTGGCTGGGTGTCCTCCTGTTTCCTGTTTCGACGAGCTTACGCCGCGCTGCGGACCCGGAACACCCGCGAGCTTTCTTCCAGCGAGCGTGCTAGGCGTGCCAGCTGCTCGCTGGAGGCTGCGGTTTGATCGGCGCCGCTGGTAGTTTCCAAGGCGATGTCACGAATGGCGACGACGCTGTGATCGATCTCTGCGGCGACCGCACTTTGCTCCTCGGTGGCACCGGCGATCTGGAGGTTCATATCCTTGATCTGCGCCACCGCCTGCACCACGTTTTCCAGACGCTCGCCGGCACCGGCGGCCAACTCTGCCGTTTGCCGGCAATCGCGCTGACTGATCGCCATGGCCTCGGCAGCACCGCTGGCCTCGGTCTGCAGGTGCTCGATCACGGTACGGATCTCTTGAGTGGATTCGCGGGTGCGTACCGCCAGGGTCCGGACCTCGTCGGCAACGACGGCAAACCCGCGCCCGGCACCGCCGGCGCGGGCAGCCTCGATGGAGGCATTGAGCGCCAACAGATTGGTCTGCTCGGTGATACCGTCGATGATGGCGACCACACTGCCGATGCGGGTACTCTGCTCTTCTAACTGGCGCACCACGTCTGCCGCCCGGGCGATTTCGCCGGTTAAGTGCTCCATAGCCGCAAGCATCTGCTGCACCCCCTCGCGGGTAGCCAAGGTCTCCGTATCGGCCTCCTGGGCCTTTTGCGCTGCCTCCTGGGCCAGGCGGGCGATCTCTTGCACGGTCGCGCTCATTTCGTTCATCGCCGTCGCCACCTGTTCCGTCTGGCTTTGCTGACGGCCGATGCCTTGACTGGTCTGCTCGCTGACCGCCGCCAGCTGCTCGGCCGGGGAGGCCAACTCCAGCGCCGATTGTTTGACCTCGGCGACCACCCACGAAAAGCGTTCCAACATCTCATTGAGGGCAGCGGCCATCTCGCCCAGATCGTCCGCAGCCTCGTCTTCGGCACGCAGGCCTAAATCCAACTCTTTGCGCACCCGCCGCATCAGCATACGCAGGCGGTTAACACGCACGCCAATGCGATTGCTCACGCGCCAAGCGAAAGCGATCAGGGGCACGGCAAACAGCATGGCAGCAAGATTGACTGCAAAAGCACCGTGGGCAGAGCTGATCTGATCGCCGACCTCGGCGACCAATGCTGCGCCCAGTTGCTGTTGTAACTCATCCAAGGCATCGATCCGGACGCTGGCAATCTGCCACCAATGGCTAGCGCCAAGGCCATCGAACTCGCCCATCAGGGCCGTGTCGCGGGCCCGGTCGACAGCCTCCGTAGGCGCAACCAATAACTGCCGGTGCAGGCCAAGCGTCTGCTCCCCGGCCAGCCGCTCGAACAACTGCTCGTGGGCTTGCTGGCGCGACGACAGATCCTGTAGGGCGAGCCGCTGCGCCGTGCCCAACTCCCCGGCCGCCAAGGCGTTGGCCAGCAACGCCCGCTCCAGGCCGGCGGCCTCCTTGATCTCGCCCAGCGCTGCATATTGCATAAGCCCGCGCATGACCTCGGCATCGCCCGCACCCGCGGCAGCGGCCGTACCCAACCGCAGCAGCTCAAAGTTGATGCCGGTGTAGTAACCGATTACCTCGCCCAGCTCCATGCCACGGTTGACGCTGCGGCGATGAGCCTCCAGACGGCCCAAGGCCTGCTCGGCCCGGTCGATGACCTGATGCACCTCGCCATCGTAGCGACTTGCATTCTGCACCTGTAAAAACCGCGATAGTGACTCAGTGCTTGGTCTGTAGCACGCCGCTGGGTTTGCAATCGCTCCCAAGCCTCGGGCTCGCCGCCGAGATAGATGGCGGAAAGGCCGCGTTCTCTTTGTAGCTGATGCACGAGCGCGCCGGCTTTGTGGCTAAGCTGCGCCAAGGCGGCGGTTTGGGTTGCCGCCACGCGCGCGAGCTGGGCCTCGTGCAAGCGCAGCCCGGCTAACGCCAGCACTCCCAGCACCAGCGGCGCAATGAACAACAAGAGCTTCCAACGGATATCGAGGTTATGGAACCAGCGCATGATGCCCCCCAAGTGCTGCGGCAGAAATGAAGTGGTAAGGGCCTTACCGGCACGGCAGTTTAGGGGACGAGGCTGTATGGCAGGTTGACCCTAATCAACCACCTTCTTGATTATGAACCGAACGGTAGGTGGGGAAGGGGTTGCAGGGTCGGGCCTGCGAAAGGCATTGATTTGGCATGCAAAGCTTACGCTGTAAGGCGTACTTCCGTCCTTGGGGCGGCCTTTTCTAGCCGGAAATAAGGGCTTTACGACTTACCGCAGCGCGCTGCCTCGCGCGTTAACCCACCCGCTTTTGCGTTTAGGTGTGCTCGCCAAGCTGCCTTTACGTCCTCTCCGCGATACTCATCTGCTTTTTTGTCAATCGCTTGCATAGGTTCGGCCCCTGTGGCTTTGACCTGAATCCCATCCTACGAGGGGCCGACAATACCGCTAAGACACGCTTGGTCGATTGATACAACGCTCCAGGTGAGAGTCTGCGTTCAGAGTTTCTCCAACCTCATGGGCGCTTCCGTCGATACTTGCGTTATTGTTCGATCTTGAACCCTCGAATCAGGCGAACCAGCTGAGCGTTAGCTTCCGACAGTTGCGCTGCCGTCTGCGCGTTAAGTCCGTCTTGCTTAACCAGCGATCCGACCATGTCTTTGATGCTTTGCACGTTGCTGTCCACCTGCTGTGAGGCATTGCTCTGCTCTTCTGCCGCCGAAGCGATCTGCATACTTAAGTCATGAATCTTTTGGACGGCATCGGCCATGTCATCCAACCCCTTGTTAACCGAAGCGGTGTGTTCCGCCGTAACCTCAGAGCTGGCTCTGGTCGACTCGATAGAATTTACGACTAATTCAACACTCTCAGTCAGCTGCTTTAGCTGCGCGCTGATCTCTTCCGTACTGCTCTGCGTTCTAGCGGCTAGGGCGCGAACCTCGTCGGCAACCACCGAGAAGCCACGGCCTTGGTCGCCGGCCCGAGCGGCTTCGATGGCAGCATTCAACGCTAGCAGGTTCGTCTGCGCGGCGATGTCCGAGATGGCGTTAAGGATCGGCAAGATATTTTGTACCGAAGCGCTCATCTTGCTAACTTCTTCCGAGGCGTTGTCTACATTGCCCAGCAGCCCCTCCATGGACTCAGATGCCTTGAAAACAAGGGACTTTGAAACATCGGCTTGGTTGTTGACCTTGCGAATAAAGTCCGACGTATCGTTAGCGCTCTTAGCGACGGCTTCGGACGTATAGCTCATTTCCGTAATAGCGGTCGCGACCTGCTCGGTCTCCTCGGCATGAGCAGCCAATATATTGCCGCTGTTTTCCGATCCGGACTTTAGCGCTTCCAGCGACCCGCTGATGTTATCGCTGGAAACCTTGATATCGAGAACCATCTTCTGAAGATAAGCGATAAATCGATTGATCGACCCCGCAATATCGTCAAGCTCGTCGCCTTTGCCGATTGCAAGGCGATGCGTCAGATCCGCTTCGCCTGCTGACAGGTCGTCGATACTGCTTTTGAGCTTCTTCAGTCTTGCCATCAAGCGATACAGAGCAAAAATAATGGCCGCCAGCATAAGCAGAAGAAGCGGAGCCTGAAACGCTAGCAACAACGTGATCAGCTGGTTGCTTTGTCGATTAAGCGCCGATGAGGGTAGGCTGGCGGCCATAAGCCACGGCGTACCGCTTATTTCCTCAACGAGTAGTGTCAGTTCGCTGCCGTCCGAGCCTCTGTATCTCGTGATCGAAGAACCAACCTCGTCGAGTTTCATCCCGGCTAGTTGGCGGGTGATATCGGCATGCCTCGCCTGGCTACGAACATCGGAAAGAATAATGTCGCCGGGAATGGCGGAGGTATTGCTCACGAGCTTACCGCTACGCTCGAAAATGACCACCTGCCCATTAATGCGCTCCTCGCTACGTGCGGCGAGGTTGTTGAAAAAGCCAAGGGTAACGTCAATGGTTGCAACGCCGTAGAGGGTATTGTCTTTATAGATCCCCATTGCGCAGTTGGTTCGAGCTTCCGCGCTGGCACCATCGGCATAGGCTTTTGCCCAGCCGCACTGGCCCTTTGGGGCGTTGCGGCCGTTCTGATACCACGGCTGCTCATAGTAGTTGGGCGCTTCGTCCGAGTTCCAGTAGAAGTTCTCGACCAGCCGGCCGGAATCATCCCGGTGAAAGAAAGTGCTGTGTTTTTCTCGGCCTTGCGTCCGGCGATTGGGCAACGGCCAAACGCCCCCTCCAAAC
This sequence comes from Alkalilimnicola ehrlichii, assembly GCF_003399765.1. GTDB lineage: Bacteria > Pseudomonadota > Gammaproteobacteria > Nitrococcales > AK92 > AK92. The sequence continues at coordinate 114,982 of NZ_NFZV01000007.1, forward strand.
ACTTTTTCTTCGCCATATTGATCAAGAAGGCTGGGCAATTGCTCATCGATTTGATGGCTTTTCAAGACGGGCACCAGCTGAGTTATAGCCCTCTGCTGAGCCTGAACCTGCGCGAGCTCTCTTTGGATATCTTCGCCTATCGCAACTAGCTCATGCCTAACCAGCGCGCTCTCCATGGCAAATAACCTGGGAGCGACAACCCCTCTTAGCGCCATGACGGTCAGCACCAGCATGACCAGAATAAAAGTCAGCAAAAGCAAGCTGTACAAGGACTTGAGACGAATAAGCATGACCGACTTTCTCGCAGAGTTTTAACAGGGAAGATAGCCAAACCTGTCTGATGGGCAACTTGGTGTTGTCCATTCTGTTTTCGTTGACCTGGACGGCGGGAGTGACGTACAGGTAGCTCATCCACTGACAGGGTGCTGAAAAAGTCCGTTCATGCCCCTTCTTGCAGTACTCAGTTGGAGATAAGACCGAAGCGGCAGTCGCGCAGCAAACGAAGCGCTCTCTCAATGGACCACAATCCGATAGGATGCATAAGCAGCGGCGACGAACCAGCTCGCCTACACCGGGGAATACGGCGCCGATTATTGCCAAGGTGCAAACGCCGGCGGGAGCGGCCGGGGCCGTGACGGCTCAGGCGCGGGACTGCCCCGCGGCTCGAGATCCGAATCGATGGAGCCGGCCAGGATTGCGTGGCTGGCTTTCCACAAACCCCGCGCCTAAGAGCTGCTTGTGCTAATTGTCTCCAACGCTGCCGTTGAACGGCGGGCTATTGCAGGCCCGCCCCGGCGCAACGGAGTTCCCCTTTGCCCTATTAACGGCATCCCGGCGGCATACTTGAGGCTGTAGGACCAGCGAGTGCCGGAGGGTCATATATGGGGGGCCGACCGCCTAGACACCCACATGTACTCACCGGTTTCCTTATGTCATGGTTTATGAGTTGCAGGGAGACCTTGCCTAACGTTATGTGACACAGGAGGAAACGGCATCAATGCCTAATGGCTACACATTGCGGCAACTCAACGAAGAAGATTTGGGTCTGATGGATAGGCTCCTGGATATGTTCGGCGAAGCCTTCAACGAGCCTGAGACGTACGTTGGCAAACGGCCTAGCCCTGATTATACGCGCCGTCTGCTCAGTAGCGACTATTTCATCGCCATTGTAGCCACGAAGCACGACGCGGTGGTTGGTGGCATCGCCGCGTACGAGTTACAGAAGTTTGAGCAAGAGCGAAGTGAGATCTACATCTACGATCTGGCTGTATCGGAGGAACACCGATGCCAGGGAATCGCTACTGCCCTGATCATGGAACTCAAGAAGTTAGCGGCTATCCGCGGCGCCTATGTCATCTTTGTCCAGGCTGATACCGGCGTTGAGGATAGAAAAGCCATTTCCCTATACAGCAAACTGGGAACCAGAGAAGATGTGCTCCATTTTGATATCCCTGTTGAAGGACACGACACGTAGCCATTGGTTCCAGACGATGCTCGTACCTCGCGCGCCTAAACGCGAGCATTATGGAGATCATACCAGATGAGGTCATGCCTATTGATTTTCGCCTTTTTCCTGGCGGTTTCATCCGCGCTGGCCGCGGACGATCTGGACCCTCGGGTGGCTTTTGTGGTGTCGATTGGCGAGTGGAATAATGGAGGTCAACGTGGCACATTTCGATTTGTGACCAAGACGCATGGTTTTGAGCATGCTTCTACCAGCCTGTGGATGCAATGGGTTGCCTATCCCGAGGGGTCTGATGGCGAATCAGCAGCAGTGAGATCAGTGGCTATTAATGAACTGAATGATGGATTCTTTTCATTCGAATCCCCAGCATGTTTAGCGGGATGGCCCTGTAAGAAATTCTCGCTGATCGCCACCCATATCTACTCGCATGAATCGCATGCATTCGAGATCAAAGCAGATGGCTTAGGCGAGTACCAGATTCGAGAGGTATCTCCCTAGCAACGGCACCAATACGGATCGGCTTTTACGCTGGGCATTGGGCATAAAAAGGATATGCATGACATCGAACGATCGCTGGACGGTTGGGCGGTCGCTCGCGTTACTCACCGGCGGCGTAGCGGTCTGATTCCATGGCGGGTATACCATCTGGATTCACGCTTTTCCCAATGACTTCGCGATGCACTTCGGTCTGCGAGGCGTTATTGTGCTCGCCTCCGCGGGCTGTTCGTAGCATCGCCCGTTGCAGCGTTGACCGGGTTACTCTCTACACACAGGCAATAGATTAACGACCGAGAAATGAAGAAGATCAACGTCATCGGCACGACAGGGAGCGGCAAGTCAACATTCTCTAAGCTGCTAGCCAAAAAGCTCGGCTACCCGTGCATCCATATGGATCAGCTTTTCTGGAAGCCGAATTGGGTAGAGTCGAGCGATGAAGAGTTCATCCCGAAAGTTGAGTCAGCGGTTTCAGGAGAATCTTGGGTTCTTGATGGCAACTACAGTAGAACTAACGATATCAAGTGGCAGCATGCCGACACCATTATCTGGCTAGACTACTCCTACGCTCGGACTTTTCTTCAGCTACTAAGGCGTACCGTCACTCGCGCTATAACAAAAGAGGAGCTTTGGCCAGGCACGGGCAACAGGGAATCATTCAGCAAGTCTTTCGCATCAAAAGACTCCATTTTCATCTGGTTCTTCCGTTGCTATAAGCGAAACAAAATAAGATATGAAGCTTTGACTAGATCGCCCGCGCATAGCCACATACACTTTATTCGCTTACAAAGCCCTAACGACGCAAAAGCTTTCATTGAGCGTATAGGCGTGTAACAAGACACGGCGCGGACCTTCCGCCCTTGCCTCCCTGCACTCCCCACGTGCCGTGCATGCCTAATCGGGTTGACTAATTATAACTATCCACCCCAGCGCGGCGATCAGGGGCGAGGCAAGCAATATGGGCCGTACGCTCAAGCGTGCCGGGACCCGACATCGGTTTCGGTTACCGGCGTTTTCTCGCCCGCTGCCTGCACGACGATCGCGCCTGCCCTCACCCCCTGCCCCTGCAACCAAGCCGCAACGGCCTGGGCACGGTACTGGGCGAAGACGCAGGTCTGAAACGAGCTCGATATGATCGATATCAAGATGGGGACCGCAGTTCCGACGGCGCTTTACCATAGCGGCGCCGAAACGCTCGGTAGAACCATGAAAGATTATTAAACCCCGAAGCGAAAGTGGATGGCTGTCCTCTCACATACTTTGCTCTCACATACAGATGTTAGGCCTGATCCCGCCCTTCGCAGGCTGAGGCAAAAGGTGGCGCCTCCGCCCGGTGTCTCGTCCACGGTGATACTCCCACCATGAGCAGCGGCAACTTCCTTAACGATGGCCAGCCCCAGCCCCGCACCAGGAACACGTTCTTCGCGTCGCCAGAATGGCTCGAATATTTGCTCTCTGTTGGCCGGTGCGATGCCCGGTCCGTGATCGACAACCAGAACCCTGGCCATGTCGCGGTGTTGTATAACGATCTCGACAGTGCCCCCTGGCGGCTCGGCTCGTAACGCATTCTCGGCGAGGTTTACGATGGCACTTGCCAAGGCATGCGAATTACCCCGCATAGTCAGCCGAGCAACCTCGGGTACCAGTGCGAGTTGCCTGCCTTCTGCGATGGCAAGCGGCGCGCAGTCGGCAACAACGTCGCGCGCCAATGCTACAAGGTCAATAGCTTCGTCAAGGGGAAGGTCGAGCCGTTCCAATCGGGCAACGAAAAGCAACTGGTCTACCAGCGTGCGCATCCGCTCGACGTTCCGACGTAGTCCTACCCCAGCCTGGACATCCTTCAAGCTGTCGATTCTCGCCGCAAGAATTGCCAAGGGGGTGCGCATTTCGTGCGCTGCTTGGGCCGAGAAGCGCTGTTGGCGGCTGACACCTTGATCGAGCCGGTCAAGTGCGGCATTGATCCCTTGGACTAGCGGTAACAGCTCGGAAGGCACTCCTGGCCCATCCGGCAGCCGCTTTTCCCGCGATCGCAGATCGATGGCGGCGGCCTCCCGAGAGGCGGCTACCAAAGGCCGTAGCGCTCGCCGAACGAAGAAGGGCACAGCGAGAACGACGACCAGCAGGAAAGGACCGAGCTTCTCTATGACTTGTGTCGCTAAGAGGCGAATGAAGGTGGGTATGTCAGAGGCCCGCACACGGTTGTCAGCTACGAACAAGGTGCTCTCTGAGTATGGTTTAGTGCCGGATGTCGCGACCACAACGCTTCCCGCCAGCGGGCTATCGAGGTTGTCGGGGAAGATAAACAACGCATCGAAGAACGTCAGATAACCATAGCGCTGTAATGCGGCAACCAAGTCAGGGTCAGACCCCTCCACGGCATTACCCTGTCTATCGATGATCGCGATACGAACCTCCGGGCGTGCATTTTGGAAGCGCTTCAAGGCCGGTGTGGCAGTGATGGCCGGACGCCCATCCGATCCGTCTACAAGGGCAGACGCTACCAGATGGCTTACGCGGAACTGGGAAACCGCGTACTCGTCTCCTGGACTTGGCCAGAAAATGACCCAAATCACCGTCGTAAGGATGGGAACGACGAATTGAAGGACGACCAGCGGGATGCTCACGCGACTCGCGAGCGACAATCGGATTGGTTTCATGCTTGCTTCATCATGTACCCGACATTCCGTATCGCATGAATCGCCACTCCGGCGTTGCATCGTATAAGGCGCCCGCGCAGGCGCGACACGTGGCCGTCGAGGGCTTTGGGTTGCACGTCGTCATCTAGCCCATACACGGCGTTGAGCAGAGCATCACGCTGAACGACGCGCCCAGCTCGCTGAATCAGCGCCTCGAACAGCAGCAGTTCGCGGTGCTTTAGTACCAGAGGGTGACCGTCGACAGTGGCTTCTCGGTACTGAGGGTCGAAGCATAGGCGGCCGCAGATCAGTGGCGACAAGGGCTCGGCGCCCGGGCGTCGCAACACTGCCCGTATCCGTGCCATGAGTTCATCGGCGAAGAAAGGTTTGGTGAGATAGTCATCTGCTCCGGCATCCAGCCCGCGAACCTTGTCGCCCAAATCGTCGAGTGCGGTCAACAGGATCACCGGCGTGCCCGCGTGGCAAGCGCGAATCGTGGGAAGCAGGGAGAGCCCGTCCCCATCCGGTAGCAGGCGATCCAGCAGAATCAGCGCGTAGCAGGCGGTGCCGAGGGTCAGCTTCGCTTCGTCGCACGAGCCGACGCGGTCAACCAAAAACCGCAGGCGCGGAGGTTGCGCCTCACTAAAGCCGCCATCTCCGGTTCGTCCTCGACCAAGAGAATCCGTGTCATCGCAATTCCTTTCACTAGAAAGGTACCGAACGGCGCAGCCATGGCTTCTGCCGCTCCACCAACCGCTTAGCACCCGTGGGTAATCGAAGTATCGCCTATTTCTAGGCAGCAGACTGTACAAGATTTCGCTCTCACAGCGATGGCAGGAGCGCTGGATTCCTGCTCGGGAGCGAACAAGCCGCACCAAAGGCCGCACACTCGGTTTCCGCGTCGGCAAGGGCTTAGTTTGTCAGGCCAAGGTTGCGCGAAAGTTTCCGCTTGCCGGTCCCGCTGCGCATTGGCGGGTCTGATGGCTGCTTGCGACTAACCCCTTCGTCGGCCCGGGCCTCACGGCGACTTCCCAGCGGCAACACTTCCGCACAACCTTCGAGACGTAGTCTCTCCGAGACTCGCAGACAAACTCGGAGAAATGAAATGACTATAACAAGAAGGAAATGCGTGCTCACTGCCTTTGCGACGTTGCTTGTTGCGGCAGCTATAGGCGGTGGCTCCGCCAACGCCGGTACCTCCGGGTTCGACGTCACGATAGGGTTAAGCGGCGGCGCCATACCCCGCTATGAGGGTAGTGACCGCTTAACGATTTTGGCACTTCCAGAGATAGACGTTACTTGGCGTGACACGCTGTTTGCGAACACCAGTCAGGGCGCAGGCTTCTACGCGATTAACCACGACCGCTTGCAGTTGGGTGCTAGCCTCGGCTACGACTTTGGCCGGCGGGAACGCCACGACCGACAAAACCTGCGCGGAATGGGAAACATCGATGACGCAGCGCTGGGAATGGTCTTCGCGGGCTATAGCTGGCTTGGTCTCGATTTCTCCATAAGCGTGGCCCGTACGCTCGGCGGCGCCCGTGGCACGGTTGCTGAGGCCGGGCTTGCCTATCCGGTGCTACTGGGTGAAAGGCTAGTGTTCGTGCCGAACCTGTCCGCCTCGTGGGCGGATGACAAGCACATGTCGTCGTACTTCGGTGTTTCTCAGTCTCAGGCGAGCCGCTCCGGTTATGCCCGCTACACGGCTGCCGCCGGCATCAAGGACGTCGGTGTCGGTTTCCAAGCAGTGTATGGGCTCAATAATCACTGGACACTCAATCTCGGCATTCACGCCAGCTACCTGCTTGATGAAGCGGCCGAAAGTCCTCTAGTTCAAGAGCGTTTACAACCATCCGGTGGCGTGGGGATCGTGTATCGACGCTAGTCGAAGCCTTGCCAAATCTCAACGAAACTAGAGGAAAATTCGCAATGATGCTGCGCATTATCGCGCTCCTATTGGCGTTCACTGGGGTCGGCTCGCTACCGCCTCTGGTGCACGCGGAAACAACGGCTTCCGAGGGGCGCGCGGCGGCGGTGCTGGGGTCGGAAGAAACCGCTTCCCGGCACCTGACCCGCGCTGACCTCGAGGCTTGGCTGGACGGTTTCGTACCGTACGCTTTGGCACAAGGCGACATAGCCGGAGCGCTGGTTTTGGTCGTTAAAGACGGGCAGGTCTTGCTGAAGAAAGGGTATGGCTACGCGAACGTGGAACATGCTGTTCCAATGGACCCGGAAAGCACGGTTTTTCCGGTGGCGTCGGTCGGCAAGACCCTTACCTGGACAGCGGTTATGCAACTGGTCGAGCAGGGCCTGCTCGAATTGGACCGCGACATTAACGATTATCTCGACTTTCGGATTCCCGATGCCTACGACAGCGCAATCACGATGCGCCACCTGATGACCCACACAGCGGGCTTCGAGGAGCGTATCAAGCAATATCGGCGGAATGGGCCTCAACCCCTGGGAAGCTATCTGCGTGAGGTGCCCGTACCCGCGCGGATTGACCCGCCGGGCGAGGTTCAGGCGTATTCCAACTATGGCACCGTGCTAGCCGGTTATATTGTCGAGCGGGTATCTGACCAGCCGTTCGAGGACTATGTGGCGCACCATATACTCGCCCCTTTAGGTATGGTGCGATCTTCTTTCCGGAGTCCCGTTCCAGAAGCCTTGCAAACGGATCTCGCCAGGAGCTACTCGCGCCGCTCTGCGGGTGCTCCTTATCCGCTTGAGATGCGGCCCGAGCTGACCGCGGATCCGGCGGGTAGCCTCGTTACCACCGTTCCGGATATGGCCCGATTCATGTTGGCACATCTCGAGCGCCGACCCGTCGCCGACTATGCGCTACTGCAGCCGGACACGATGCGGTTGATGCAGGAGCCGGCGTATAGGCCAATTCCCGGTGCGCCCGGCACTACGCTCGGATTCTTTGGAGCCGATTACAACGACTCTCGAGTGATAGGCCATACAGGCGATGACGCAGGCAGTCACAGCGACCTGAAGCTGCTGCTCGACGAAGGCGTCGGGCTGTTTCTATTTGTGAACAGCAGTGGCAATGGTGGTCTGATCGGTGCCGCGTATCGCTTGCGGGCTTCCTTGTATTTTCAGTTCATGGACCGTTACTTCCCGGCCTCGCCGGCAGCGCCGGAACTCACCCTGATAGCCGCGCCCGAGCATGCCCGCCTTATGGCAGGCGAGTATGAGATGTCGCGCCGACCGTCCGGAGATTTTCTAAGTGCGTTGTACTTGGCGGCACGCGTGAGAGTTGTCGCGAACGAGGATGGAACCATCATGACTTCGCCACTTATCAATCTGGAAACGGGTCGCCCACAGACCTGGCGGCAGACTGCTCCGTCCGTCTGGAGTGAGGTAGGCGGACGCGGCAAACTGAACGTGCTAATAGAGGACGGGCGCGTAGTCCGTTGGCTGCCTCGGGACCTTTCCACCTTCGAACTCAGGCCGGTGCCGGCTCTGCGCTCAGCGACATGGAACCTGCCATTGTTGGCGGCCACTGCCACCGTGTTGTTCGCAGTTTGTTTGCAATGGCCGATAGCAACCGTGATACGCAGGCGCTACGCTCGGCATTCGCAGCTGCCGCGCGGGATGGGCGGCACTACCGGCGGATTCGCCTGGCCGCCGCGATAGGTTTTGCCTTTCTGCTTGCCTGGGCGGCCCTGCTCCTGCTGGTCGCCGCAGGCGTGGCAGAGTTTGATACCGGGCTTGATCGATGGATCCGCGCAGTTCAGGCCATCGGTCTCCTTAGCATCGTGGCCACGGTGGTCGCTGCATGGAGCGCATGGCAGACACTGATCGGGCCACACAGCCTGGGGACCAAGATCTGGAGCATTATCGTAGCCCTCGCCATGGTCCAACTGGCCTGGTTCTCTCTCGCCTTTGGCCTGATCAGTATCGATCTGAATTACTAAGGAAAGGGGATCACGCCAACGCTCATTCGCCGGCTGGCGGCCGGCGTCCCGGTTGCGTGCTTGTCTTCACTGGGCGGCGCGTTGCCGGCAGATACCCTACCCTGGTGCCGCAGTGCAGTCCGAGGTCATGGAATCGCTGTTCGGGGACGTTCCGCTACTGTTCAAGGTCTGGCAGGCGCGCCCATCGTCGCCACCCTCGGCAGTCTGTATCTCGTGAACGCCTGGTGGACGGGCCTGAAGCCGGGGCTTCGGAAGATACCCATCACGTTAGCGCTTGAGCACGGGGAGGCTTCCATCCAACTTCCTATGGCAGCGACCGAGGGCTCTGGCGAACTGAAAGTGCCTTTCGGCGCCTGCTCCGACGGGCGCCACTAGTAGCCGTCCGACGTCTCCGCCAGGATGGCATAGGCATTAAGCGTTGTTCAGCCCCAGGTTGTCGCCGCTGCCGCCGGCGCAGGCATACGCGAGCTGCAGACCTCGGCACGGCCGGTCTGGACGCGGTTGTAGTTGTTGGCGTTAACCTCGGTGCAGTCGTAGCTGGAGTCACTACAGGCCCTGAGTGCCCAGTTAATGCGGAGCGCTTTGTTAAGATTAGTCACTGCTAGAACCTACAAGTATCCAGCGCTGGTCGTTTGAATGGATATCATAAGCAAAGTCCCAAAATACGGGATAGGCAGGATGCCCATTTTTAAATCCAAACTCAGTAACCAGTTCCGCTTTCTCAAGACCAATGAGCGAAAACACTTTATTCATTAATTCAGTGATTTCAGCCTCTTTGGACTCTAGCTCCAGTGGGCCCGAGCCAATGTGACCTTTATATAAAACCTTATCCATAATTTCGGATATGGCTTCCTGCGGCGATGAAGGCACAACACTCGATATTTCACATTCCTTTGAAATCAAGCTTCTGAGAGCTTCGGCCAAGCCTAAATCCGATTCAGCGGGCCCATACAGATTGAGCCAGACCTCATAGTTAATCCCGTATAGGAGATGCTCGACTCCCTTGAGCGCTTCCAGCCTTGAATCTCGCACAATTTTCATAGAGCCCTACCGCCGTGTACAACGGTGGCCGACGCAGGAGGCCATGCGGCGAAGGCCGCAGCGAATTGATCCACTTTGTTACACCTTTCCAAGCCCAAATACTTTCTCGACAACTTCATCGATGAGCTCTTCAGAAGCGACTAGCGGGGCCAGAGCATCGTGGATGAATGCGGCCCTCTCGCTCTGCGGTAGATCTTGCAGTGATCGCTGGCTAAGGGCACTTACTAGCGCCGAGACCTTTTGGGGATGATTCTCAGCTCTTCTCCACTCGCCCCACTGAGCTCCCTCGCGTGCTTCCAACTCCGCTACAACGTTGTTGGCAAGCTTGGCTACAATTGGACTACCTGCTATATCGCGGTCGTCCGGATCGGGGCTAAACTTTGCCTCCAACAAGCATCGATGCAGCGCTAGCAACTCATTTGGATCTTCGATATTCATAGTATGTAACAGTGATTAGACAGCGCACGTTATGATGGCAAACAACCGGGTGCTACATGATACCGCGCTTTGGCTGCCACAACGCCCTGCTTATGTTGATTGCCAGTGCCTTAGCGAACTTCTGCATTCGGCACCATGCGTTCGGTTTTCTTACGCCTCAAGCAATGCCGCCCACGCTTATTCCCGGCCTTCCTCCCGCAAGCGCCCCAGCTCCTGCTCGCACAGCGCTTTGGTTACCTCCAACAAACGCTGCGCTTTGGGCGCTAAGTAATCGAGGTCTTCTTGAGTGACATTAAAGTCGAGATGGTAGCGCGCGGCGATATACGCGTTGTCGAGTAGCTTGAACATATCCCGCTCTAGCCACCCATCACGTTAGCGAAAGACAGGGTGCGGTCGAATGGGTGATGAGATGGACGCCTCCCCTTCACACGGCGTCACGATGCGCCAGACTTTTGGATACGAGACCAAAGTCAAAGAAAAGGAGGCGTCCACCATGGAAGTTAAACTCATCGGCATCGATCTGGCAAAGTCGGTTTTTCAACTCTGCGCGGTGAACCAAGCGGGCCAGGTGGTGTTCAACCGGGCGGTCAAACGCGATCGACTGCTTGCCGTGTTGCGCCAACACCCCGCGGTCCCCCTGGTCATGGAGGCCTGCTATAGCGCCCACCACTGGGGAAGAACCTTTCAGGCGCTGGGCCACCCCGTCCGGCTCATCCCACCCCAGCACGTCAAGCCCTTCGTGCGCGTGAACAAAAACGATGCCGGCGATGCGCTCGCCATCTGCGAGGCCGCCCAGCGACCGGGCCTGCATTGTGTCCCAGTGAAATCGGTCGCACAGCAAGACTTGCAGCTGCTGCATCGCTTACGCCAGCGCTCGGTCCGTCAGCGCACGCAGCTAGCCAACCAAATGCGCGGGCTGGCCGCCGAGTACGGGGTCGTGTTCCCCAAACAGCTCAATCCGCTCGGCCGCTGGGTCGTTCAGCCCAAGGCCCGACGCGGGCACAATAACAGAACTACTTACCCTGGGTTTTGCGGTTACCGATAAAGCAACCGGTCTCCGGCCCTGATAAGAGCCTGGTCGTGGGACACGTCGCCAACCGAGCACGTGTGGGTGTATAGGCGGTCAGGGACCGGATGTCATCACGGTGCGGGGCCCGCCAATACCGCCCCATTAACGACGCCGGATAGTTGTCCGCGAACCCACTGCTTTATCGACGAACACCCTTGACCACGGGGAGGCGTCCATATATGTCCCCTAGTGTAGTGTCAATCACGTAACCCTCTATCACTGTTATATTTTCGGCGCACAAAACGAACATGTAATACAGCGTTTTGTGCGCCGTCGAGAATTCTTTTTCCCTACGCATTGAAAGCCACTCGGGTGGCGGCATATTGCCCCAATACACAGGACAGCCGGGTTACGGGCGACGCCTACAAGGAGGTTACACCGTGCAGAACACCCTATCCACCCTGGCCAATCAAAGGCTTCAGCTACTCCCAACGCACCGTAGCCCTCCGGTATACGCTGTGGATCAACGACGGAAGGATGAGCCATGAGTGCAGAACAAGACCCGCCGCGCAGCGAGAGCGAGGTCATTCCCGTCGTTCGGGAAGAGCTGGATATCCAGAAGCGTGAGCGTGAAACGGATAGAGTGCTCGTCACGAAGCAGCATGAAGAAACTCTCCAGCATGTCGAGGAACCCCTATTTCGGGAAAACGTGGAGGTTACGCGGATACCGAAGAATGAATTAATTCAGGAACGGCTAGCGGTTCGCACAGAAGGAGATACCACGATCATACCGGTTATTGAGGAAGAAATCGTTCTGGAAAAAAGGCTGGTTCTGCGAGAGGAGGTGCATGTAACTAGGACGCGCAATACAAGCAGCTACGTCGACGACATTCCGATAAAGACCGAGAAAGTAACCGTAGAGCGTGGCAGATCCAACGGCAGTAGCGGGAACGGCGAGCGAGGCGTCAGCCCACCCGGTGAATGATTCCGCCCCGTTCTGATGATTTGATGTAGAAGGATATAGACATGGCTAAGACAGTAGTAGGTTCGTTTGACAACTACCAAGAGGCTCAATCAGTTGTAGAGGAGCTCGCTCAGGCTGGGTTTGACCACGACAACATTAGCATCATGGCCAAGGACCAAGAGCGGCGCGACCGCGAGGGCTCAGAAGCTGGCGGCGATACCAGCGACGTCGCCTCCGGCGCAGGCAAGGGCGCCCTCGCCGGAGGGGGGCTAGGGCTGGCGGCAGGCGTAATTGCCGTTGCCGTACCAGGGATCGGGCCAGTACTGGCTGCCGGTCCGCTCGCGACGGCACTCGCCGGCGCGGGGATCGGCGCAGCCGCCGGCGGTGCCATCGGCGCCTTGACCAAGCTTGGCGTCGGCGAAGAGGATGCGCACGCATACGCCGAAAACATCCGGCGTGGCGGCGCTGTTGTGGTGGTGGATGCAACGGATGCGGATGCAGAACAAGCCGCCGGCATCATGCATAACCATGGGGCGATCGACATCGACCGCCGCCGCGAACAGTGGCAGCAATCGGGATGGCAAGGTTTCGACGAAAATGCCGAACCTTATGAAGCCGAGCAGGAGCAGGTTATCCCGGCGGTAAACGAAGAGTTGGAAGTCGGTAAGCGTGAAGTTGAGAGCGGCCGTGCGCGGGTGTATGTCCGTAGTACGGAAGAACCTGCCCACGAAGAAATCAAGTTGCGGGAGGACGATCTTCATGTGGAGCGTCGCCCGGTGGACCGCCCAGCATCCGAGCGCGATCTGGAAGCTTCCCGCGATCAAAGCATGGAGTTTAGGGAGACAAAGGAAGAACCCGTCGTGCAAAAGACGCCGCGCGTCACAGAAGAGGTGCGCGTTGGCAAAGAGTCCCGCGAGCGGACGGAGGAGATCGACGACACTGTTCGCCGCACGGATGTGGAAATCGACGACGAGGAACACCGCCAGGGGCAGCCGCCCCGTCACCCCGACGAACCCGGCCGCCCGCTAAACCCCTAACCGCGTGCCGAATTTGCCGCCGGTCCAACGGCCGGCGGCAACAGGAGGTGTTATGGCAGATCAAGATCAGAAGAATCAGCCGCCCGAACGGAAGGTGGGCATCTACGATCGGCCGGAGCAAAAGCCGGCTGATCACTCCCGCCGCAACTGGATGTTGCTAGTGCTCGCGATGGCGTTCGCAATCGCAGTGATAGTGCTGTTGGTGTGGTCCCCGGCTCAAGGGGCGCAGCCGTATTCGCAATCCGAGCCGATAACGGAAACCACCCCAACACCGCCACTGTCGCCGAAGGTAGGCTCTACAGAACCCCCAAGCCACAAACTGCCCGAAAGCATGGTAAAGAGCTAGCCTGCTGGCACGTTTGTCTCGGTTGGAAGGAACTCCTCGAGTCCTTTCCTAAGCCTATTTTTGCCCATTCGCTCGGTGGTGGTTTCTTGGGCTTCAGCAGTTGGGCCTGCGAGCTTCATCGATGAGCTCCGCCAAGTCTGGCGGTATCGGCATTGGCTTGAATGGGCTGACGTTCGCACCGCCGGTATTGCCTGCGGGTATCAGGCCTACAGCAGTCTTCGTAACGACTGAACCGCCCCGGTTATCTCGGAGGCTCGTGGGTGTGAGTCACGCCGCCTCGGCTTCGGCAGGCGGCCGATCGGCCCCAATAACCGGCGGTGGTTAAACCAATCGACCCAGATCAGGGTGGCCAACTCCACCGCCTCACAGCTCTTCCATGACTGGCGGTGGATGACCTCGGCCTTGTACAGGCCGTTAATCGTCTCCGCCAGGGCATTGTCATAAGAGTCGCCGACACTGCCGACCGACGGCTCGATGCCGGCCTCCTTAAGCCGTTCGCTGTAACGGATGGAGACGTATTGCACCCCTCTGTCGCTATGGTGAATCAATCCGTGCTGCGTAGGCCGGCGCGCCGACAAGGCCTGCTCGAGCGCATCGAGCACGAAATCCGTGCGGGCCGAGCGCGACGCCTTCCAGCCGACAATGTGTCGGGCGAAGACGTCAATAACGAACGCGACGTAGACAAAGCCCTGCCAGGTGGAGACGTAGGTGAAATCCGACACCCACAGCGCGTTCGGCCGATCAGCGTGAAACTGGCGATTCGCGCGATCCTGCGGACACGGCACGGCCTTGTCGCTCACCGTCGTCTTGACCGGCTTGCCGCGCACGGTTTCGGAAGACACCCATCACGTTAGCGAAAGACAGGGTGCGGTCGAATGGGTGTCCCGGTGTCTTCCGGTGTCTTCGGGGATCGACTTTCTATTCATCAGAGCCACTCAACATTCTCAATAACGCTCAGGCCGAGGCCGATCGCTCAACTGCCCAACGATGTGCGTGAGCCGCGCGCTTTAGCGCGTCGGCTCCACGCGCTGGTTGGGCGCTCACCCACAGCTAACGCGCCGACAAACCCCAGGATGACTGCCCAGGGCTCGTTTCTTCTTAGAGCCAATCAAAAACCATGCGGCCGTTGAAACCCTGCGATACCAGCCTGCTCAAGCCGCCGAGCGAAGTGGATCGTGGTGAGATCCTGGCCGGGCGCTCCAACAACCAGAACTCCAAAGGGCAGCCCGCACTCGGTCTTGCCTATCGGAACCGAGGTCGCGGGAAGCCCCAGCAACGTCGGCAGCGCTATCCAGCAAAACTGATCCACATAGCTTCGCCTCTCGCCGTTCACAAACAGCTTTCGCAGGAAATTCGGCTCTCTGTGATCGTGCTTGATCGCGACCACCGGGTTGACCGGCGTCAAAAGGACATCATGGTCATCGAACAGGCTGGCAATCTGGCGCCGCATGCGCTCGCGCTCTTCATTCCAAAGCCCCCATGCTCTGTGCGACTGGACCGCGCCTTTCGGATACTCCTGAGCTCCCCTCGTCAACCCTAGGAGCTTTGGGAGCATCGGACCTACCCAGCTGAGCAGTTGCATCTCCGCCCGTTCGATAGGTGATAACATGTGCGTCAGTCCGCTCCCAAGCAGATTGAAGTACACCGGCAAGATTTTGTTCAACTGCAGCAACTCATGCCGCGCCTCCGATACCCGCGCTCCCCGCTCAACCAGCGACTTGCAAAGCGCTGAGTAGCCCTGCGACAGCTCGCTGTCGATGGGGCAACTTGAGTCCACGAACCAGCAACCAACCCGAAAGTCGGCCAGCTTCTCAACCTGCGGAACAATGAACCTTGCATCGCTGCCACCCATAACGCGCAGCCCGAGTTCAAGATCATCCGCCGTCCGCGCGAGGGGACCGGCCTCCTCCATATCGACCGTAACGAGGTGCCCAGGTGCAGGGGGAATATGTCCGCGCATCGAAGTCAGGCCTGTTGAAGGCCGATGGCCAAACACACCGCAAAAGTGCGATGGAGTGAGGTTCGACCCACCCAAGTCGCTGCCAATCTCCAGCGGAGCAAACCCTGCCGCCAGGGCAGCCGCGCTACCGCCCGAGGACCCGCCGCTGGTGCGGCTAATGTCGTGAGGGTTGCGGGTACAGCCAAAAATCTTGTTGTTCGTTTGTAGGTCCCCTGCATACGCAGGTACGTTGGTCTTGCCAATCACGATGGCGCCGCCGTCGGTCATCCTCTGCACACAGTCGGCGTGGCGCTCAGGGATGTGGTGCGACATCTCTGTTGCCCCGGCGGTACAGCGCAGCCCCGCGACCTCGAAGGTATCCTTGACCGTAATCGGCACCCCATGCAGTGGCCCCAGCGGCTCACCGCGTCTGACCGCTTCATCGGCAGCGCGCGCCTCCCGCAGCGCGCTGTCCTCGGCTAGCGTCACGACCGCATTGATAGCCCCGTTGTACGCGCGAATACGCTCAAGCAGGGCCCCCACGACGTACTCGCTAGTGGAACTGCCAGCCTGGATCCGTTGCGCGAGCTGACTCGCAGAAAGATAGAAAACATCTGTCTCATCGTTAGACCCAGCAACCATTCTTCCCCATACCCTCGTGTCGCGCTGCACCCAGAACCTGCTTATCAGCCGTGCCCAACGCCTTGCTCACCGGAAAATTGGGAGCGCAGCGAGTAATTTTCCGGTGCAGCAACTTGTTGTACGTTTCGCACCCATAGCTACGACGTCTGCTCCTTGATCGCCTGGATAATCTTCGGCCAGTCTTCATGATGCAATTCATGCCCGGAGCCTTCCAGTTTCAGGATTTTTGAACCACGAATCGCATCCTTCAACGCCAATCCATGAACATATGGAAGTACAGGATCCTCCGTGCCGTGAATAATCAAAGCTGGTACAGCTATCTCATTTAATCTGCCGAGCCATTTCTCGCCACCACCTAACGTAGTGTGGTTGAATGTTGTCAGGATATTTGGCGTACGGTCAAAATTTAACTCAGCAATCTTTTGTATCTTCTCAGCGTCAAAAACATGCGCGGTACCTGAGTTGATTCGCCACGCTCCGACCTGATACGCGACGACAGCATCTCTATCAGACCAGTCCAGCGATTCCGCCCGTTGGTGATACTCAATGATGGCAGGATCAAAAGAGGGCATATCAGGATCTGCATCTGCAAGCCGTTCTGAAGCAATCAGCGTCAAGCTCTTCACACGTTTCGGATACTTGATAGCTACAAGCTGGGAAAGAAATCCCCCCAAAGACATGCCGACTAAATGAGCAGCCTCCAGACCATAACCGTCAATGACGCGAACCACATCATCTGCTAATTCTTCAACGGAATATGGAGCTTGACCTGGCTCATAGCTTGTTGATTTCCCGGTATCACGGTGGTCGTACCGGATCACATAGCGACCCATTGTGGCTAGTTCGGAGCAAAACTCATCAGGCCACCATACCGCCGACGACATCGCCCCCATGATCAGAATAATTGGTTCATCGGTCGGGTCACCGAATGATTCGGTATAGAGTGAAATTGCGTTATCAAAAACTACCTTTTCTTTCATACTTAAACTGCCTTCAGGTTTTACGTACAACACCCCAAGCAGGGGAATATTTTGCGTTTTGAGCGTAGCGAAGCAAAATATTCCCAACTGCCTTGGATTGTTATATGCATTTAATTGACATTTCTGGATACAAAGTTATTTAGCTCAGAGACTGACTTAACAATGTATAATGACTTTTTATCTGACATTGCTTCTAATCTGGCAGTGAAGTCATCATTCCAGAATTTTGGGCATAGCCGTAAAACTTTATAGCTCTCAAAAGTACCTTTTAGTACCGAACTGCCCTCAGGCCAACCTTCAGGTTTGACGAAAAGCCCTTTCAGAAGTCTCTTTGTCACAAACCAGTAGCTTGTTATGTATGGCAGATCAACGTAAACCAATGTATCAGCTGCTTCCAAACGCTGGCGAAATGAGTTTATTGGCCCAAACCCATCAATGATCCAATTTCCAGACGATAAGATACGCTCATGTGCTTCATCGAATGAACTTCGATCTACCAGTTCCCCATTCTTTTTGTAAGCTATCGAATCTAGCTGGTGTAACTGTATACCAGTTGCCAACGCTAGCGCTTTGCTTAAAGTAGATTTACCGCTTCCGGGCTTACCAAAAACTGCTATTTTTTCATACTGCCTCCTTTGTGTAAATTACTCCCATGAGGCAGAAAAAGGAAACCCACCTCAATGGGGTGGGTTTGATAAATTACAGGCGCATCAAAATACCCACCATTCCTATGGAATGATGATAATTCGAGATACTTTGCGCATAAGATTTAGATTCATATTTTTATCCTGCCAGAAGAACAATATAACATCAACTGAAAGTCGGATGAAGATGCGCCCGAAAGCTTATAACGCTTTGCTCACCGGAAAATTGGGAGCGTAGCGAGTAATTTTTCCGCGTGCAGCAACTGGTTAGGCATTTTTGTCACTCGGACTTGGCAATGGAGTCTGGTTCACGATACTTCTCTAGAAGCTCTGGCTGTTCCTGTGCCACTCGAAAGAAAAACTCCGCTAATTTGGCTTTGAGACTTCGTAGTAAAGTTTCTAGCCTATGTAATTCGTGCTGTTCTAGGTGAAGCCCTTCGTTGAACTGAAAGTGGGGGAAATTGCCCTTCCCGTCTAGCACAGGAAACGACGTAGACCTAAAGTACATTTCCTCTTCATCTGAGTGCGCAACAATTTTCCGCCTTAGCTCAAGAATCCTTGCAACCAATTTTTTCTCTTCCTGTGACAAGGTTATGCCCAAAGCTCGCAAGCCAATAGTCGTACCCCTCCTGGTGGTTTCGAATGGGCGTGCCATTGAAACGATCAGTGTCGACTCGTAGCAACGGAAACGACGTAGGCTAACTTTGTCGTAGTTACGATCGAAATCACAATCTTCGAGTAGAAACGTGAGCGCTGACAGCGCCTGCTGAAAGTCCCAAGTCGAATATATGGCTCGTATTAGCTGTTGCTCAGTAATCTTCATGATGCCTAACGCCATGGGCATCACCTGCGGGCTGCGAAGCGGACCGTCAGGTGCATGCCGTTGTTATGCGGTAGATCCTTGTGGTGGGCCGTAATCATGTTGTGTGCCTGCGGATGAAATCGGTAATCGCTTCGGCGTAATCCTCTGGCTGCTCCGCATGTACGACGTGCCCCGCTCCCGAGATAGAGCCAACTTCCGCGGATGGCAGCGCATCGGTAAGCTTGGTGATGACCGGCGGGAACACGGGCGGACTCTGATCCCCTTGCGTAAGGAAGACCGGGTGCGGGAATCCAGTGATCCACTTGGGATCAAAGGCGAGTTGATCTGGATCCTTCGCCTCATCGAGGTAAGTCGGTGCGTTCTCTACCATAACTTGCCTCAACTCGGGCGGAAGTTGGGTCCACAGGCCCGGTCCCAACCCCTCCTCAATGAACTGTTCGGCAGCACCGGCATGATCGCCAGCTGCGATTCGCTCACTAACTGCCGCGATTAGTTGAGCAAACCCCTCGAGCATCGGGGCTACGGCAGGGTCACCGGCAACCAGTGCGAACAGCGGCGGCTCGTGGGCGATGATGCCTCGGAGGAGTTCGGGGCGCTCGCTGGCCAACCGAAGTGTTATCGAGCCACCGAAGGACTGTCCAGCCACCCACGTGGGAGCTAGCCCCAGATGCTCGATCAGAGCGGCAAGGTCGTCGACATCCTCGCGGACGCTGCCCTGTGCGCTCGACCGCTCACTTTCACCATGCCCACGGCGGTCATAGGTGAGTACGCGAAACGACTTCGCCAATTGCGGAACCATTGGGTCCCAAGTCCGGCGGGACAGCCATGACCCGTGCACCATGACAAGAGGGATCTCTCCGGTTCCATGAATTTCATAAGCCAACTGGACGCCGTTGACGGTCACCATCGTCATCTTTGCACCTCGCTTGAACGCTCAATCCGCATAACGCAGAGCTTTGCGGCAATTTTGGAGCCGCGCAGCGGTGGAAAAATTGTCCGGCAAAAACGGCTGGTTATGCTTCAGTGTTCCACATCACCAGACTTTCCCCTGGGAAAAGCTCTCGCCCCATCCCAAGCAATTCACTATGCACGTCAGGCAATGACTTCCGGGACGCTTCAAGGTGTTCCCAGACATTCCTTGCACCATCCATCGCGCCACCAAAAAGCTTCTCGCCTAAGCCCTGACAAAGCTCCTCAACAGAGAGTGGCCTTCCGGTCAGCCCCTGCTCAACTAGCGCAGGCTGAATCTCATCCACATAGAACTCGTTTCTGATCCTGATTGATTCGATGACCTGCTCGAATCTTTCCTGCTCAACCGCTAATTCCATTAAGAGTTGGGGCTCAGAGGATTCGAGCAGGAAGGAAAGCCCGTCGAAATCATGAGCAAGCTGCGCGTAACTGGGAGGTTTGAACGCGGGCATACTGAATGCTCTTTCGTGGGGCGAGGTGAAAGGCGCAACTTGCCGATAGTAGTTCTCGATGGCATTCGCTTGGCGCGCTAGGACAAACAATGAACGGTTGAGTGCAACCTTCTGCTCATTACGAGCTTTCCTCAGCTCTCGCTGCTCGTTCAATGTGAACGCGAAGTATGCGCCAAGGAACGCTGCCAACAAGGTGGCCCCCGCTCCTAATGCCGATGACGTCTCTAGGACGTCCGCCCACAACGACAAAGTTATAACTGCGGTGAGAAAAACACCAAGGCTACCAATTACGTAAACATCTCGACTCCGCATAATTTTAACTCGGTATGTTTCCCACGGCATAACGTCGCCATAATTTGCCGCCTGAAGCGCAGCGTAAGGCGGTCAAATTGATGGCTTTGTTACACATTTTCATGCCTGAGTAATGTGCAACAACCTTATCATTCCACTTTAAGAGCAATTTCGTTCTCTTTGCATGATTCAGAACTAGCTCGCGATCTTCTGCTAAATATCTTTCTTTTTGTAGATATAATTTTGAAATTCATAGACCTGTCTCACGAGACTATACATTGGTTTTGAATGTATTCCTGTGCAAGTCTGAAACTCTATCGGCTCATTAATATCATATATTGGTTCGACTCGATCCAAATGCTGAAAGTACAATATGCCCTTACCCGAAGGGTAAGGCGGAAGTGTATGTTTAGCCAAATATGAATCAAAGCTATTGTAATCACCCATGAAATCTGATTGAAATCTCTTACCCAAGGACCTACCCATAATCGGTTGATAAAGATGTATGGAAGGTTTAATTATTGGTTTTCTTATAAGCGGGTGCTTAATTTTTCTAGCTATCGAAAAATCACTAGTATGCATCATGTAAGGGTTTTCTCCATCAAGCCTAGTAAAACGGCTTTTGGGAAACGGAAAACCACAACGTGCGGAAAAAAGAAAATCACTGGACATATTAATGATCAAGATATTATTTATTCTCAACCCCATACAAGATGGCTGACTATGAAATACTAGTGATTCTGTTCCAAAGGCATTTAAGCCAACCCCGTCACCCTCGATCGGATAGATAGCAATCATTCGATCTTTTTGACTTATCCTCGACTTGATATGAAAGCTGGGCTGAATATTGGTGGGGTTACCTTGAATAAAATGATATACAATCCAAAGTCCTACACGAACTTTATCCATCCAATCCATAAAATCTATGTATTCATTACTTGTTAGAGCGCCTCTATCAAGCAACGTCAGAACATAGGATTTTGCTCTACCTTCCAGATCTGAGTATTCCGTATTGCAGCTCTCACACGCTGGAACACAGAAATTTAACCAATCAAATCTAATAGTTCGCCCGTCTCTAAAATTTGTACCAAAATTTACAACTCTTTTGGGATCTCCAGTTAACTCAATCAGCCACTGAGGAAGTATGTGCTCTCGATTCTTTTTTTCTGGTGGGTTTCCACAAAAAACACAGAATCTATTTGAGGTCATTCGATATATCCGTTGATGTGTAACGCATAGCTAAGCCGCTGGCCGGAGCGCAGCGTAGGCCAGTCGGCTTGAGCGCCGTGTTAGATTTCATCCCTTTTGGCGACGTACTGACTGTAGACGTCGTCTATCATGCCGGGGCCTAGGAAGCGACTCCGGCTGCCTCCGAGCTCAGACTCAAGCCACACAAGACACTCTTCGAGGCTCCCGGTGAAATGGAGCTCCTCAGAGGGGTCATCCTCCGCGACGGTTGTGAACGCTGCAACGTCGCAAAACCATGGCGCTCCCTCATCCCGCGACCGGACTAACGTAATCCGAGCTTGGTCTTCGGTTCCCGTCAGGGTGACCCAGTCAAACGTCTTGGACTCGAAGTACTGGCCAATTCGTATGAACTGGGCGAGGGATCGGCCCAAGCGCAGATGCAGTCCTAGTTGTTCAGGTGCGATGTACTTCATGCGTAATCTAACGTCGAAGCTCAGCCGCGGCGGAGCCGTCGGCTGCGGCGCCTCGTTAGGCTAACCCTTGACCTTGCCCCTTGCCTCGGGTCGGAGCAAGCTTGTGTGATGCCGAATCAGCATGTTGTTCAATTTCCTAGCAAGCCCGTAACGCTTTTTGATATAGGCCTGCTGGGCCTTTGATAGTTTGTCCATGCTGGGGAGTTGGCTGTTCAGCCAGTTCTGCCATTCGCACACGTGGACCGCTGTACTGACGAAGAGCTCCCAGTCGTCATGCACATGGTGTGGCTCTATTGAGATGCTTTGACCCGGTCGAAGCTCCTGAAGACCGTTGCGGACTTCAAGAAAAAGGCTCCCCCTGCCTTGCGCGTGATCGAGGCTATGCTTTCTGACGTACGGCTTATCATAAATACTCATGTCGCCGTCGACTAACCCACCAGGAAACATAGGCTGGTAGATCACGGTTCCTCGCTCTTTCATGCGCCGCCTTATTAGCGGCAAAGACATTCGCTCGCGACCAGGATGCAGGTCTATCTCAAGGCGGTCGCTGTCAGGGAGGATGTAGGCGGAGCGAGGGTAAGGAAACCCGATCCTCCGCGATATCAAGAACATGTGCGATATATTGGTGAAATAGTAGTTGTTTACAATTAACACGAAAGCGGTCGGCGAGAAGGCGAAGGCAACAGTGTCAACGCCACCAAAGTTGAGCTTCTTGGTCTCGCCGTCCGACTTCTCAATGCAGAGCATCCGATCGTACTGGCCCATGCGGCTCGCTATTGCGAATTGCGGCTCTATATCTACGTAGTTTTTGTCGAGTTGATTTAATCCCAGCCAAAGCCCCACACGAACCTTGTCGAACCAGTCGAGGAGGACGGACATCTCCGCTGGCCCAACTTTTTGCTGCGCCGTAATGGCATTGAGAACCGACTTCGCCGCATCCTCGAGCGAGGAGTGTCGGTTGTTACATTCTTCGCAGGCTGGGAAGGAAAATTGATCAAACGCATAGGTTCGGGGCCGAAAACCATTTTCGAAGTCTTTAACAATCCCCAAGTACACGGCCCTGTTAGGGTCGCCGGTCGCCTCGATCAGCCACTGCGGGACGACGTGCTCCTTCGACTTCTTCTCCGGATGCTTCCCGCAGAAAACACACATCTTACGCAATGATCACTCCACCCAAAGTAGCCTAACGACGAAGCTGAGCCGCGCCAGCTTGCTGGCGTCGGCTCCAGCGCCTAGTTGGGCTAGCCGCCACGCCCCTTCAGAGGCTCAGCGATCGCTGATCCAACAGGGGGAGCCACATGATTCTCAAGCATGATGGAGACCTCCATCGGATCATCAGGAAGATATCTTTCGATATCATCGATAACGTCTTGCAGGAGCGCATGATACTCTCGCATTGGCTTCGCATGCCCCGGCTCAGCGCGCGAACTATGCTCAAGCGATATTATGTGCTGACGCGCCGTCTGCACGCCCATTTGTTTGTTCAGCCGATATATTTGAATCGAGACTGACGGGTAATTTAGAAACTGAGAACGCTGCATTGCGCTTATCTTCTGCACCGTATCAACTGGAAGTCCGTGCGCAAATTTTGCCAGATAACCTTCCAAGTCCTTCCTGAACCTATCATTATCTTCGTGCAGCACCTCCCCCAAAAGCCTTCCTTTTCCGAACCTCGTTCTATCAGAGTAGTAGTCGATGAGGGAGACCTGATCGAAGTACCGCTCCGTAAACATATCCCGCGGCCGAATTCTGAATCTCTTACCGACTTCGGTGGCAGTAACCTTATAGCATTCCGCCAACACCTTCAGATGATCGGCGATGATAGGCCGTAGAATTGACAAATATCTAGCTATACGGCGCGCCTCCTCCTCTTCGTACCTTGCCCGGACTTGCGCGTCCTTTATGTCGCTCCACTTTTGGGATAGAGCGTTCAGGAACAAGCCGATAGTCGTCACCCCAGCCACCACTTGGGCGACAACAGCGATTAGAAGGTAGGTGCTGTTTAGTGATGGGGTGATATCACCAAAACCGAGCGTCGTGACGGTAACAACGCTAAAGTAAAGCGCTAGCAGAGGGGTCAAGCCGCCCTCAACGCCAAAATCGTCGGCGAACAAGCAGGCATATACGACCCCAAACGCCGCCACATTGCATAGATAGATGATTCCGTAGAAACCAGGCCGCCTTCGCTTAAACACCTAATCGATCTCGCAGTTGATCCGCCCAAAGCTTTTTAGGGACGCTGCCCAACGCTTGGCACAGCGGACGTTTTGGAGCGACGAAGGAGCGGAAAAACGTTCCGACTGCTGCCACTTGTTATGGAAATCACTCGCCACCAACGTCCAGTCTTAGCTGCGATGGATTGTGAACACCGAAACTCACATTTTTGTAAACGATTACTTTGCCATCCTTTGCTTGTGGGTCAGAATCATTTCCAAGCCACGCAGAGCACACAAGCAAGTAAGTTTTTCCAGCAGCGATTCCACTTGCCACCTGCTCGTCTGAAAAGCGTATCGTCGGAACGAATATATGCCTTGTACCATCAATTTCAACGATCTGACTGTAGCAGCGACAGCTCCAAGCAAATTTTTTAGCGTTGGCGTAGTGCTCAATGCTCCCCTTTACTGTTACTTGAACGGCAACCGGGTATTGAATACGTCGGGACTTAAGCGCTTTGTAAAGTGCCTGATACCTTTCATCATCGTAGTAAAAGTTGTTCCATGAGACTTTATTGGACTTGTACTCAATAATTAAAAGTTGCTTCAGAAGATTTAAGTCATCCGACTCTTGAATCAATGACCTGATGCGCGCAACTCCCACAGCAGACCGAAAATATGACGCTAGTCGTCGGCCAGACGGCCGAAATGTTGCTGCCTCTCGGTTATGGCCTGGCTGCGCTGCCGTAGCACCACCCTCGCGAGACCGTTCCAACTCCCCAACCGCGTCAACTAACACATTCATTCGAAACAAATAGTTGCCATCAGACTGAAGCACCATCAGCGGGTCCGCACCTTCGACCGATTCTGACGTCGCAACTAGTTGCTCGACTGCCCCCTTCACCGTAAAAGGGCAACTTTGTTCATGTTCAGCGCCTTGCCACAACTTCAGATACGCCGCCACGGGCCTCTTTGAGGACTCTTTGGTATACGAGGACACGTATTGGACTTGAGCATTGCAGTTTTTGCAGCGCAATGTGCCATTCAACTCTTTACAAAGTTCCTTGATCGGAAATATTCGCTCGCCGAAACCATCGCGGCGAGCTTCGTCCATCTTCAAACCTTTGGTCATAGCACCTCAGTTCTTTTGAGTCGCATAACGCCGCCAACACGCGCAGCTTTGTAGTGTAGGCGAAGCCGAAACGGAAAAGCTGTCGCTGTGATTGGCCTTGTTAAACATTGGACTCCACCGTATCAATGTCTTTTATCAACCACTTTAGCAAATCTTTGTTCGACATTGACGTAGAACTATTTCCGAGACTGCGACGAATTGCCAGCAACACATTTCCAAATTCTATTAGTATATCTGTACTTTTGCCTTCTCCACGCTCAGCTGCATATATAGTTGACCACATGGAGTTCCATGAGGAAACTACCTCATCAGAACCAACAAGAACTAACTTAAATGACTTTTCCCGGTACTCACGGGACTTAATTTTTTTCAACGTTTCTGCCTGGCTCTTAGGAGACAAGTCCGAAAATAGGGTCGCAAAAGGCAGCAAGATTTCAAGATAGATTTGAGCTGCTTCTTCTTGTAGAGATTCCTCAACTCTGCGTTTAGCCTCTAGCTTTGACTTCAGAAGCCATCCGGCTCCGCCACCAATCAGAGTCAATAAAACAGGTGCAAGATTACTTAGCCAATCCACTGCCGGCTACTCCTTGATGTTTAACGCTTGGCACAGCGGACGTTTTGGAGCGACGAAGGAGCGGAAAAACGTTCCGACTGCTGCCACTTGTTAAATTTTTTGCAGCTTAGTAAGAGCAATCCTAGCTGCATTGGATAGCTTCTCCCACTCAGGGGTTTTGACGAAATCATGTATATCCGGTGGATTCTGCGGCACATCTTTAGAAACAGCCTCTAATGCTTCATCAAATTCTTGGAAGACCTTTAGCTCTGCTTTCGAGAATGCCTCTTTGTACCAATCCTGCTCTTTGGGAGTTTGGTAACAGTCCTCCCACTGATTGAATAGCTCTGCCGAGACATAAGCGATAGGAGCTTTTGCCTGGTAATCCAATTGCTCCTCTTTCGAGGAAATCAGATCAAGTACTTCAAAGACCTCCTTTCGGAAATTGGCCTTTAGTTGTTCCCGAAGCTCAGTATCCATAGTGAAATTTAACAGTGGTTAGACAGCGCGCTTTATCATTGCAAAAAACCGCGCGCTTCATTATTCCGCGCTTTGGCTGCCACAACGCACTGCTTATATTTCTTGATTACCAACACTTTAGCGAACTTCCTCGCTCAGCACCATGTATTCGGTTGACGTCTATGATTCGCTCCAACAATAATACTGTGTATCCATACAGTCGCCAAAAACAGGGAGCGCGTATATGACAAGGAAGGCACAGCCGCGTCTGCGAGATCAGGTTCGCGCCCTGATGCGCGTCCATCGCTATAGCATTCGCACGGAAAAGGCGTACTGGTATTGGATTCGTTATTTCATACGGTTTCACGGGATGAAACATCCCAAGGAGATGGGACCGCTGCAGGTCAATGAGTTTCTCACCTGGCTGGCGCTGCATCGCAACGTAGCATCAGCCACTCAGGCGCAGGCTTTGAATGCACTCGTTTTCCTCTACAACAAAGTACTAAACATGCCACTAGGCGATATCGGGGAGGTCGCTCGGCCTAAGAAACCCAAGAAGTTACCTGTTGTGCTCAGCCATGACGAAGTCCTACAGATTATTGATAAGCTCGGCCCACCTCATCGGTTAATCGCATCACTCATGTATGGCGCCGGTTTACGGGTTACGGAGGCCTGTCGACTCAGAGTTAAAGACCTCGATTTTAGTTGTCAATTGATTACGGTACGAGACGGCAAGGGAGCCAAAGACCGGGCCACATTAATGCCAAGCTCCCTCATGTCGCAGCTTCAGGCGCATATTGCGGATATTGAGAAGCGCTGGAAAGAGCAGGACCCTGAATATAAGCACCCGGTGAGCCTGCCCCACGCGCTTTCTCGCAAATATCCCAGTGCTGGAACGTCGCTCGAATGGCAATGGCTATTCAGCTCCCATAGCCTCAGTAGCGATAACCTCGGTAATGTGGTCCGGCACCATCGTCACGTTACATCTGTTCAGAGAGCT
Organism: Alkalilimnicola ehrlichii; assembly: GCF_003399765.1. GTDB lineage: Bacteria > Pseudomonadota > Gammaproteobacteria > Nitrococcales > AK92 > AK92. The sequence goes on from NZ_NFZV01000007.1 coordinate 142,034, forward strand.
GTCCGACGGGCGGTGAAGGCGGCCGGGATTAACAAGCCCGCTGGTTGCCATACATTCCGCCATAGTTTCGCGACAGAGCTATTGCGCGGTGGTACCGATATTCGCACGGTGCAGGATCTTCTCGGCCACGCCGACTTGCGCACGACCCAGATTTACACTCACGTGCTCGGTCAACGTTTCGCGGGGGTTCGCAGCCCTCTGGGGTAGTTGTGTGGCAGCGGCGGTCACAGACTGCGGTTGCCCCCCGCTGAGTAAGCGGCACACCAGCGCTCGCCACTCAAATCAAACGAAGCTACTGCAACAACGGCGAATCTGCCCCGTCCAATTCGATGCCTTCGATCACCGCCTCGCTAATCAAAATCTGTAGGTACTGGCTTAATGCCCGCCGGTAGGCCTTTTGCTCCAGGTAATCGGCGATCCGCTGGCGCACCTGGGCGAACGGCAGCAGCGCGCCTTCCACCTTGTGCACGAGCTCCACCACGTGGAATCCGTAGCGCGTGTTGACCGGACTGGTGGCCAGACCGATAGGCATCAGCGCTAAAGCTTCTTCAAACTCGGGCACAGTCTGCCCTTTGCTAAGCTGCCCGAGGTTGCCGCCCTGCTCTTTGGATGAGCAAGCAGAATGTCGACCGGCCAGCTCGGCGAACCGCTCCGGCGCGGCTTGTAATTGCTCGATCAACACTTCGGCCGCATCGCGGGCCTGTTCGCGCGCCGCTAAGTCTTCCGGCGCGCAGCCAGCAGAATATGGCGTGCTTCATAGAGGTCGGGGCTGCGGAAACGGTCTGGATTTTGCTGGTAGTAACGGCGACAAGCCTGGTCGTCAGCTTTCGGGTAAACCAGCTCCGCTTCCAGCAAACGTTCGATAATGGCTTCCTGCTCGGCGGCATCGTCGGCGCCTGGCTTAGCCAGCGCCTGTTCGGCGCGATCAAGAAGCAACTCGCGGATGACTAAGGCCACGGCAGCCTGCCGTTGGCTCAGTCGCGGGTCTTCGGCCGGATGGTGTGCCGATTCGATGTTGATTTCCCGTTCGCTGATAGCACGCCCGTTCACTTGGATTGTCATCACGACCACCTTTATTCGCGCTGACGGCCGGGATTACCCGGCGTCGTGTTACAAGGATATGGCAGTTTCGCCGGGCTTAGCGCTGCCGCACCAGCTGATAACGCCGCCCCAGGTACCACACCGGCGCACTGAAGACGTGCACCAGACGGGTGAAGGGGAAGACTAGGAACATCACCAGCCCAAGGAAGATATGCAGCTGGAAGATGATGTTGACGTCGGCAATCGCTTCCGCCGCACCGGCGCGGAAGGTGACGATGCGCTGTGCCCAGTCGGACAGTTGCAGCATCACGCCGCCGTCCAGGTGGCCGGCCGAGATCGGAATGGTGAGCATGCCGAGAATCAGCTGCACATACAGCAATAGCAGGATGAAGGTATCCATCTGGCTGGAGTTGGCCCGTACCCGCGGATTGAACAAGCGGCGGTGAACCAGAATGGTCATGCCGATGAAGGTCATGGTGCCGAAGATGCCGCCGGCAATGATGGCCAGTAGCTGCTTGCTCGACGCGGTAAGGCCAAGCGCGTAGTAAACCGAACTTGGCGTCAATAAGCCGAACAAGTGGCCGAAGAACAGCAAGATGATCCCGCTGTGAAAGAGCTTGTTGCCAAGTTGGAAAGCTTTGCTGTTGTCCAGCATCTGACTGGAATGGGCCTTCCAGGTGTACTGCGACAGATCAAAGCGGGCAATGCTCCCGATGACGAACACCGCCAGAGCAATATACGGGAAGTACCCGAATAGGAATTGGTTGATGTAGTCCATAATGCGTCTCCTTAGGCGTTCGCCGAACCCGCGGCCTTGCGCGGGTCCCCCATTGCACCACTTTGACCTGGCCGTCGCTTTGACTGCCGCAAGCGCCGCCGGGCATACCGGCGAAGCTTACCGGCTCTTCCGCCCAGGCCTCGTCGATCGCTTCCGGCGTGTCGTCGCGCGGCTCGGCCTTGATCTGTTCACGCAGCACTTCCGAGGCAGGCTCCAGTTCACCCAGCTCCAGCAGCGGCTCGAACAGCACGGCGTACGGGCTGCCGCGTTCGCTCAGGCGCAGGTGCAGAACCTGAAGGATATGCGCGACTTCCTGCAGCCAGGAGACGATTTCCTCCGGCTCCAGAATGGAGAGAAACTCCAGAAACAGCGGCAGATAATCCGGCAGTTCGGAGAGCGCCACTTCCATACCGTGCGAGCGGTAAACATCCAGCAGATCGACCATCGCTTGGCCGCGATCGCGCGATTCGCCGTGCACATGCTCGAACAGGTGCAGGGAGACGGCGCGGCCGCGGTCGAAGGTTTCTACGTAGCGGGACTGGAGATCCATCAGATCCGCATCGGCCATACCGTCCACATAAGCCGCTAAGCGTTGTTTGCTCTCGGCAGACAGCAAGGTGTCTTCCTGCAGAACTTCCAGACAGGCGTTCCGATACTCGGCGGGCGCTTGCTCGGGATAATGCAGCAAGGTTGCGATAAGCTTGAGTATTTTCATCTCCGCCTCCTTCAGACCCTATCTTTCGGCTTAAACTCGACGCGGGCCGGAAAGCCGCGCTTGGTCGGGCTTTTGCCGCCAAACAGGCTGACTTTCGAGGTACCGCCGCCATGACAACCGTCGCCGAAGGAGAAGCCGCAGCCGCTGCGTGCGCCGTAGGCGTCTTCTTCCGTCAGTTCCTTGTGGCCGCTGGGCACGACGAAGCGGTCTTCGTAGTTGGCAATGGCCATCACCTGGTACATCTCCTCGACCTGATCTTCGGTCAGGCCGACGTCGTCGAGCACCTGTTGGTCCGTGATGCCTTCCACCGTTTGCCCGCGCTTGAACACCCGCATCGCGAGCATCCGTTCCAGGGCGTGCACCACCGGGCGCTCATCGCCGGCGGTCAGCAGGTTGGCCAGGTATTTGACCGGGATGCGCAGGCTCTTGACGTCCGGAATCAAGCCGTTGGCGCCTAGCTCGCCCTGAGCGGCGGCATTTTGAATCGGCGACAGCGGCGGGATGTACCAGACCATCGGCAAGGTGCGATATTCCGGGTGCAGCGGGAAGGCAACCTTCCACTCCATCGCCATTTTGTAAACCGGCGAGTTACGCGCCGCTTCCAGCCAGGACTCCGGTATGCCTTCCTTGCGCGCCGCCTCGATCACCTCTGGGTCGTTGGGATCGAGGAACACGCGCAACTGCTGCTCGTAGAGTTCACGCTCGTTGGGCGCCGAGGCGGCTTCTTTGATACGGTCGGCGTCATACAGCAGGACACCCAAGTAGCGGATACGGCCGACGCAGGTTTCCGAACATACCGTCGGCAAGCCGGCTTCGATGCGCGGGAAGCAGAAGGTGCATTTCTCAGACTTACCCGAAGACCAGTTGTAGTAGATCTTTTTGTACGGGCAGCCGCTGATGCACATCCGCCAACCGCGGCATTTGTCCTGGTCGATCAGGACGATGCCGTCCTCTTCCCGCTTGTAGATCGCGCCCGAGGGGCAGCTCGCTACGCAAGTCGGGTTGAGGCAGTGCTCGCACAACCGCGGCAGGTACATCATGAAGGTGTTTTCGAACTGCCCGTAGATGTCCTTTTGCACCTGCTGGAAGTTGTAATCCTTGCTGCGCTTTTCGAATTCGCCGCCGAGGATTTCCTCCCAGTTCGGGCCCCACTCGATTTTTTCCATGGTTTGGCCGGTGAGCGCGGAGAATGGCCGCGCCGTCGGCTGGTGCTGCGAGGCCGGCGCATTGTGCAGACGCTCGTAGTCGAAGTTGAACGGCTCGTAGTAGTCGTCGATCGCCGGCAGGTCGGGATTGGCGAAGACGTTCGCCAGTATCCGCCATTTACCGCCGATCTTCGGCGTCAGCTCGCCGTTTTTACCTTCCAGCCGCCGTTCCAGCGGTCCTGGTTCTCCCAGTCTTTGGGGTAACCGATCCCGGGCTTGGTTTCGACGTTGTTGAACCAGGCATACTCCATTCCTTCGCGGCTGGTCCAAACGTTCTTACACGTCACCGAGCAGGTATGGCAGCCGATGCACTTGTCGAGGTTGAGGACTTTACCGATCTGTGCACGGACTTTCATTGCGCCACCTCCGATTGGTCAACACCGTGGACGGTGTCGTCATCTAGCCAGTCGACTTTGTCCATCTTGCGGACGACGACGAACTCATCGCGGTTGCAGCCGACTGTGCCGTAGTAGTTGAAAAAGTAACTTTGCTGGGCATAACCGCCGATCATATGCGTCGGCTTGACCACCAGACGCGTCACCGAGTTATGCATACCGCCGCGGGTACCGGTAACCTCGGAGCCGGGAACGTTCACCAACCGCTCCTGCGCGTGATACATCATCACCATGCCTGGATTGACGCGCTGCGAGACCACCGCCCGCGCGGTGAGCGCGCCGTTGACGTTGAAGACCTCGATCCAATCGTTATCCTCGATGCCGGCCGCCTTGGCGTCGTCTTCCGACATCCACACGATGGGACCGCCGCGGGCCAAGGTGAGCATCAGCAGGTTGTCGCTGTACGTGGAGTGAATGCCCCACTTCTGGTGAGGAGTAATCCAGTTCAGCACGATCTCTTTGTTGCCGTTGGGCTTCTTATTGTGCACCTGGGCGATGGTCCGCGTATTAATCGGCGGCCGGTAGCTGGTCAGCGTCTCGCCAAAGGCACGCATCCACTTGTGGTCCTGGTAGAACTGCTGCCGCCCGGACAGGGTGCGCCAGGGAATCAGCTCATGGACGTTAGTCCAGCCGGCGTTGTAGCAGACCTTCTCCGACTCGATGCCAGACCAGGTCGGCGCAGTAATAATCTTGCGCGGCTGGGTCTGGATATCGTGGAAACGAATCTTCTCGTCTTCCTTCGGCCGCGCCAGGTGGGTATGGTCGCGGCGTGGTCTTGGAAAGCGCCTCCCAGGCCTTGACCGCCACTTCGCCGTTGGTCTCCGGCGCCAGCATCATGATGGTATCGGCAGCGTCGATGGCCGTGTTGATCCGCGGCCGGCCCTTGGTCTGCCCCTCCTCGCGGACGGTGCCGTTGAGCGCGGCCAGGTTCTCCACTTCATGCTCGGTATTCCAAGTCATGCCTTTGACGTTGTTGCCCAATTTATCCATCAAGGGCCCGAGCGAGGTGAACCGCTTGTAGGTGTTGGGATAGTCGCGCTCTACCACGACCAGATTCGGCATCGTCTTACCTGGAATCGGCTCGCACTCGCCTTTCTTCCATTCCTGTACGTCCAGCGCCTGACCCAACTCAGCCGGCGAGTCGTGCAACAACGGCAGGGTGACAATGTCCTTCTCCACACCTAAATGGCCTTCGGCCACTTTCGAGAAGGCCTCGGCGATGCCTTTGTAGATATTCCAGTCCGAGCGTGCCTCCCACGCCGGTTTGACCGCCTCCGATAGGGGGTGGATAAACGGATGCATGTCTGAGGTGTTGAGGTCGTCCTTTTCGTACCAGGTCGCCGTGGGCAGGGCGATATCCGAGTACAAGGCGGTGCTGGACATGCGGAAGTCCAGCGTCACCAGCAAGTCGAGCTTGCCTTCCGGCGCCTCTTCGTGCCAAACGACCTCTTCCGGTAGCTCCCCGCCCTGCTCGCCCAAGTCTTTGCCTTGCAGGCCGTGGCGGGTGCCGAGCAGATGCTTGAGGAAGTACTCGTGGCCCTTGCCGGAAGAGCCCAGGATGTTGGAGCGCCAAACGAACATGTTGCGCGGGAAGTTGACCGGGTTGTCCGGGTCCTCGCAGGCCATGCGCAGGGAACCGTCCTTGAGGCTCTTGACCACGTAATCCTTGGGATCCATGCCGGCGGCTTCGGCTTCGCGGCAGACCTCGATCGGGTTACGCCCCAACTGCGGCGCACTGGGCAACCAACCCATGCGCTCGGAGCGAACGTTGTAGTCGATCAGAGAACCGGAGTACTCCTTCGGATCGGCCAGCGGCGAGAGGATCTCGCGTACCGACAACTTCTCATAACGCCACTGATCGGAGTGATTGTAGAAGAAGGAGGTTGAGTTCATGTGGCGCGGCGGACGATTCCAGTCCAGCGCGAAGGCGAACGGCGCCCAACCGGCCTGCGGCCGCAATTTCTCCTGGCCGACGTAGTGCGCCCAACCACCTCCGCTTTGGCCGATGCAGCCGCACATCACCAGCATGTTGATGACGCCACGGTAGTTCATGTCCATGTGGTACCAGTGGTTCATCGCCGCGCCGATGATGATCATCGAGCGCCCGTGGGTCTTGTGCGCGTTGTCGGCAAACTCGCGCGCGACCTGAATGATTTGGCTGCGGGGCACGCCGGTGATGCGCTCCTGCCAAGCCGGGGTGTAGGGCAGGTCTTCGTCAAAGTTTTTCGCAGCGTTAGGGTCGTCCAAGCCGCGGTCGATCCCATAGTGCGCCATCATCAAGTCGTAAACGCTGGCGACCAGGGCTTCCGACCCGTCGGCCAACTTGATCCGCTTGGCCGGCACCTTATGTGTGAGTACGTCCGGGTGGTCAGTGTTCTGAAAATGCTCGTGCTCGATACCGCCGAAGTACGGGAAGGCTACCGAGGCTACCTCGTCATGCTCGCCGAGCAGGGTCAGGCGCAGCTTTTCCTCTTTGCCGGCGGCCTTCTCTTCGAGATTCCACTTGCCCTGCTCGCCCCAACGGAAACCGATCGAACCGTTAGGCACTACCAAATCGCCCGATTGTTCGCTGATGGCGATGGTTTTCCAGTCGGGGTTGTTGTCCTCGCCTAGGTTTTTCTCCAGGTCGGAGGCCCGAAGCATGCGGCCTTGCACCAAGCCGTGCTTACCTTCATCGAGGCGTACCAGCATCGGCATGTCGGTGTACTTGCGGCAGTACTCTTGGAAATACTCGCTGGGTTTATCGAGGTGGAATTCCTTGAGGATGACATGGCCCATGGCCATTGCGACGGCGGCGTCGGTGCCCTGTTTGGGGTGCAACCATAAATCGCCGAACTTGGAAGCCTCGGAGAAGTCCGGCGTCACGGTCACGACCTTGGTGCCCTTGTAGCGCACCTCGGTCATAAAGTGAGCGTCGGGGGTCCGAGTCTGGGGCACGTTGGAACCCCACATCATGATCATACCGGCGTTGTACCAGTCGGCGGACTCCGGCACGTCGGTCTGCTCACCCCAGGTCATCGGGCTGGCCGGCGGCAGATCGCAGTAGAAGTCGTAGAAGCTCATGCAGGTACCGCCGATCAAGCTCAGGTAGCGGCTCCCGGCAGCGTAAGAGACCATGGACATCGCCGGGATCGGCGAAAAACCGATGATGCGGTCCGGTCCGTACTGCTTAGCCGTATAGACGTTGGCCGCAGCAATAAGCTCGTTAACCTCATCCCAGGTGGAGCGCACGAAACCGCCCCGTCCACGGCGGGATTTGTAGCTTTTGGCCTTATCCGAGTCCTCGACGATGGAGGACCAAGCCTTAACCGGATCGTGGTGTTCTTTGATCGCTGCCCGCCAGAGCTTGAGCAACTCGCCACGGATCATCGGGTACTTCACCCGGTTGGCCGAGTACATATACCAGGAATAACTTGCGCCGCGCGGGCAACCGCGCGGTTCGTGGTTCGGCAGATCCGGCCGCGTGCGGGGGTAGTCGGTCTGCTGCGTCTCCCAGGTAACCAAACCGTTCTTGACGTAGATTTTCCAGCTACAAGAGCCGGTGCAGTTCACGCCGTGCGTGGAGCGGACGACTTTATCGTGCTGCCAACGGGCACGATAAGCCTGCTCCCAGGAGCGGTCTTCTTTCGTCGTCTGGCCGTGGCCGTCGGCGAACTCGCCTTGGACCTTCTTAAAGAACATCAGCCTGTCGAGTAAGTGACTCATTTGGTTTCTTCCTATATTCCGAATTCGGTCCGGCAGCGTGCACCGGCGTCCCAGCCCTAGGGGTGCAGATCGCTACGATTCGGCCCTCGTACACATCGGGCATGACGCCACATTAGGTAGCGGAGCCTCTCGGAACATTGACTTGAATCAACCCTTTCGCCCGCCTTAATCGACAGGAATACCTCCCTTCTACCTCCTTCGAGATAGAGCCTACCCAAGCCGAAATAGGACGATGACATAAAGCCAAATTCAACCGACCCGCTTTTAAATAACCCCCCTGGAAAATATCAGCGCAAACCGAAAATCAAAACCGCACGGAACAAAAATAAAGCGGCATTATTAACGCTACCCCCAAATATTTCCCAAGCCTCTCTACAACCCTCAACAAAACCAAGGAAAACCATAAAAATCACTAAAAAACAACACCTTATACCAATATCAAAAACATACCCCATTAGTGGTAACCTCCTTAAAAGCACATCCCTACTGCCATATAAACTTGCTTTCAATCAATTTCTACGGCCTCGCCCTATCGTAGCGTCCAGAGCAAGCGTACTCCTGCTTGTTTAGCACACGCGCGCGACAGTCATCAGACAGTCATCAGAAAGCGAAGGACCTAACAATGGCGAACACAAAAAAGTGGGGAGCCGAAACTCCTCAAGAAGGTAAGCAGTCCGCCAACGCGGACATTGAGCAATGGGACGTCGAGAACCCGGAATTTTGGGAACGGGAAGGCAAGCGCGTTGCAACGCGTAACCTCTGGATTTCCATCCCGGCGTTATTGATGGGGTTTGCAGTCTGGCTAATGTGGGGCATTCTCACAGTGCAGATGCATAACCTCGGCTTTCCGTTTTCCGAAACCGAACTCTTCGCCCTGACCGCCATCGCCGGCCTAACCGGCGCCACGCTGCGCATACCCGCCTCGTTCTTCATCCGGATCGCGGGCGGGCGCTATACCATCTTCCTCACCACCACGATGCTGATGATTCCCGCCCTCGGTGCGGGCTTAGCGCTGCAGAATCCGGAAACCCCGCTTTGGGTATTCCAACTGTTGGCCTTCCTATCAGGCATCGGCGGCGGCAACTTCGCCTGCTCCATGAGCAACATCAGCACGTTCTATCCGAAGAAGCAGCAAGGGTTAGCCCTGGGCCTGAACGCGGGTCTCGGTAACTTCGGCGTTACCACCATGCAGATCCTAATCCCGGCGGTGATGACAGTCGGCATCTTCGGCGCCCTGGCGGGTGAACCGATGCTGCTGGAGCGCTCCAGCGGCACCTTGATCGGCCGCATCGAGGCCGGCACCCCGACCTGGATCCAAAACGGCGGCTTAATCTGGCTGCTCTTCCTGATCCCGCTGGCCTTCGCCACCTGGTTCGGCATGAACAATCTTAAGCCGATCACTCCCAAGCTACCGAGTGCCTCCGCCGCCTTCGGCAAAATCATCGGCCTGTACGGCATCGGCTTCATTGCCTCGGCAATTGGCCTGTACCTGTATCTGCCTGCCCCCACCGGACTGGGCGTGCTCAACGTCTGGATAATGATGCCGCTGGTAATCGGCCTCACTCTGGGCCTGATGCTCCTCATCCCCGGCGATATCAACAGCAACCTCAAGCGTCAGTACCGAATCTTCAACGACCGACACACCTGGTCGATGACGATCCTCTACATCCTCACGTTCGGTTCGTTCATCGGCTTCTCGATGGCTCTGCCGCTGTCGATCACGGTCATCTTCGGCCAAAGCGCCGTACTGGGCCCCGATGGGCAGGTCATTGAGCACGTAGCCAACCCCAACGCTCCGAGCGCCCTGACCTACGCCTGGATCGGACCGTTCGTCGGCGCGCTGATTCGCCCGGTAGGTGGCTGGCTATCCGATAAGGTAGGTGGATCGATCGTCACTCAGGTGATTGCGGTGGTGATGGTGATCGCCTCGGCCGCCGTCGGCTACCTGCTCACGCTCGCCTACGCCTCGCCAAGCCCCGAAGATTACTTCCTGGCCTTCATTCTGCTGTTCATGGTGATCTTCGCCGCCGCCGGCATCGGTAACGGCTCCACCTTCCGCACCATCGGGGTGATCTTCAATCAGGAGCAAAAAGGCCCTGTCCTGGGTTGGACCTCGGCGGTAGGCGCCTACGGCTCCTTCGTCGCGCCGCTGGTCATCGGCGATCAGATCCGCGCCGGCACGCCGGAGCTGGCCTTCTACGGCTTCGCGGTGTTCTACGCCCTGTGCCTGATTCTCAACTGGTGGTTCTACCTGCGGCGCAACGCCTACGTCAAAAACCCCTAAGGCATGCACTGACACCGCCAACCCATCCAATTAAACCGGCGGCGCAAGCCGCCGGGGGGAAAGTACCCGATGAAAATCATGGTTGCTTACGACGACTCGCGTAATGCGCGGCTCGCATTGGCCCAGACGGTGACGCTGTTCAAGGCTCTAGCCCCTCAAATCGTGCTGATCAGCGTTGTCGAAGAACCGCGTTCCAACACCTCCGTTAACGAAGACAAATTCAACGAGGAGTACGAGGCCCTCAAAACAGGCGCCAACAACGCCGCCAGGCTATTGCGCGAGGAAGGCCTCGCCGTCGAGATCATCATCGCTGAAGGCGATGCCCGCAAGATGATCCTGCGCGCCACCAAGGAGCGAGTGCCGGATCTGCTGGTCATCGCCCGCCATAGCAACGAATCGGACACCGGACTGGTCGGGCGCGCGCTGACGGCCTTGGTCGACGAGATCGACTACATGACCTTCGGCAGCGTCAGCTCATTTCTCGCCCGCCGCGTGGAATGCCCCCTGCTGATCTTGCCGAGCCGCTAGCTTGCCCGCGCACTGCGGCGAGGGTAGCGGACCCACCGACCGAGGATTACAACGATGAAAGTCGCAGACGTCTTCAAGTTCAAGAGCCCAGAGATCAAGGCACTGCACTTAACCTGGATCGCCTTTTTCATCTGTTTCTATGTCTGGTTCAACATGGCGCCGCTGGCTACCAGCATGCTGCGTAGCGTCGACTGGCTGACCCGCCAAGATATTCAGCTCTTCGCCATCGCTAACGTGGCCTTAACCATTCCGGCCCGCATCATCATCGGCATGGCGCTGGACCGTTACGGACCGCGCCGGGTGTTCTCCGTGCTTATGGTGGCCATGGCCATTCCAGCCCTGGTATTCGCCTTCGGCAACACGATGACTCAGCTATTGGTCTCCCGTCTGGTGCTCAGCTCCATCGGCGCTAGCTTTGTCGTCGGCATCCATATGACGGCTTTGTGGTTCAAACCGCGCGACATCGGCTTCGCCGAAGGCTTTTATGCCGGCTGGGGCAACTTCGGTTCGGCCGCCGCCGCCATGACGCTGCCCACCATCGCCCTCACCCTGCTCGGCGGCGACGACGGCTGGCGTTACGCCATCGGCATCAGCGCCATCATCATGGCCGGCTACGGCATTTTCTACTGGTTTGCCATCACCGACGGCCCCACGGCCGATACGCACCGCAAACCGCGCAACGCCAGCGCGCTGGAGGTCAGCACCTGGGGCGATCTGGTCATGCTCGTTATCATGACGATCCCGCTGATCGGCATCCTCGCGCTACTGGTTTGGCGGGTACAGATGATGGGCTACATCAGCCAAACCGGCGCCATCATCTGCTACGTACTGATAGGCGCCGCGGTGCTCTACCAGATCGTACAAGCGCTGCGGGTGAATATCCCAATTCTGAAGAAAGGGGTACCCGAGGACGATAAGTATCCCTTCAAAAGCGTGGTCGCACTGAATTCCACCTACTTCGCCAACTTCGGTGCAGAGCTTGCCGTAGTCTCCATGCTGCCGATGTTCTTCGAAGAAACCTGGGGCCTGACGGCCGCTGTCGCCGGCGCCATCGCCGCCTCGTTCGCCTTTGTCAACCTCGTGGCAAGACCGGCCGGAGGCCTCGTTTCCGACCGCATGGGTAACCGCCGCTTCGTGATGCTCAGCTATATGTTCGGCATCGGCGTCGGCTTCCTGTTCATGGCGATGTTGAACGAGAGTTGGCCGCTAATCGTAGCGATCGCCATCACCATCACCTGCTCGGTCTTCGTACAGGGTTCGGAAGGCGCCACCTTCGGCATCATTCCCTCGATCAAGCGCCGCCTCACCGGCCAGATATCGGGGATGGCCGGCGCCTACGGCAACGTTGGCGCGGTGTTCTACCTGACGCTTTTCCTGTTCGTCACACCCACCCAGTTCTTCTTGATCATCGCCGCCGGCGCCTTTGTCAGCTGGCTGATCTGCTACCTATGGTTGGCGGAGCCGGAAGGCGCCTTCGACGAAGACTACTATCTCTCCTCGGTGGATCGGGAGATCGCCGCCAGCGAGACTGCCACCAGTGAGGTCGCTCTATCCTCCGCAAATAGGGAAACCGCTGTCGAGGAGTCCACCGGAGGCCGAGAGGCACGCTAGCCTAGTGCCCTCTTGCCTCTCCTCTTCGCTCCGTCGGTCTAGACCGACGGAGCGGCCGCTTCTCCTTCTCCGTAACCCGCCACCTGAATGTCAAGCCGTAACTCATTGCGCTGGCAGACCAAGGCCACACCGCGCGTACCGGCAGCACCACCCGATAAGGCGCGTGGCGGAGCCGCAGCCGGCGTTGCGCTTGTGACCAAGGGCGATACAGCCGCCCCTGGCAGCGAACTCGCCGCGCCACCAGAGCCGACAAGGGAATTGGTCAGCGGTTTATTGCCTAGCTAGCCACGACACCGGAACTAAAACCAGTATCGAAAACCCGCAGTTTCGTAGAACGCCGCCGGTAGTGGGGAGTGTAATTAGGAGTAACGAGCGCCGATCGCGCCGGCAAGTACCGATGAGTATCGCATCGCTGCGCTGGCTACAGAGCGCTCAGCACGGCGCCTCAGCGCCGTGCCGGGCATAGTACCACCAGGTGATCGCAATGCAGCTAGCGTAGAACGCGACGAATGCGAATAAAGCAGCCTGAACGCCGCCGGTAAGGGTGATGGACACCCCATAGCTGCCGGGAATAAAGAAGCCGCCGAAGGCACCTACCGCGGAGCTGAAACCCAGCGCGGCGCCAGATTCCTTAGCGGCCTTACTCGTCGCCCTCTCCAGGGCGAGCGGACCGTTACCGAGCCTCTTGCGCCACTGATTAAGAAAAATCACCGGGATCATCCGGAAGGTCGAACCATTACCGACGCCGGCAAGTATGAACAACAGCAAGAACATGCTCAGAAAGCCATAGAAGTTGCCGCTGGCCTCGCTGGTTGGCAGAAAGTACATAACCCCCAGCACCGCCGCCGCCATCAGCACAAAGGTCCACAAGGTCACCAACGCACCGCCCACCCGGTCGGATACCCACCCCCCTACCGGCCGCACCAGTGCCGCCAACAAAGGTCCAATAAAGGCGAACTGCATGGCATCCACGCCAGGAAATAGCGTTGTGGTCAACATCGGGAAGCCGGCGCTGAAACCGATGAAGGAACCGAAGGTACCGATATAAAGCCAGGACATCAGCCAGTTATGCTTGCGCCGAAAAACTACTGCTTGATCTTTGAACGAGGCCTTAGCGGAGGCGATATCGTTCATCCCGAACCAGGCCGCGACGGCACTGAGGAGGATGAAAGGCACCCATATAAAACCGGCATTCTGCAACCAAATTGGCTTGCTGAACTCGCCGTCGCTCCACATCAGCGGCGACCCGCCCAAGGCTCCGAAAACACCCGCCGTGATCGCCACCGGCACCAAGAACTGCATCAAGGACACGCCGAGGTTGCCGAGCCCTGCGTTCAGCCCCAGTGCGGTACCCTTTTCGTTGCGGGGGAAAAAGTAATTCACGTTAGCCATCGACGAGGCAAAATTGCCGCCGCCCACACCGCAAAACGCCGCCAACACAGCCATAACCCAATAGGGCGTCTCTGGATTCTGGGTCGCGAAACCGATACCCAACGCCGGAATTGCCAGCGCAGCGGTGGATAACGCAGTCCAACGGCGGCCACCGAAAATCGGCACCATAAAGGCAAAGAACACTCGCAGCGTAGCGCCGGACAGACCAGGTAAAGCAGCAAGCCAAAATAGCTGATTCGTGCTGTAGTCAAAGCCCACATAGGGGAGATTGACTACGACAACGCTCCACACCATCCAAACCGCAAAGGCCAGGGCTAACGCGGGGATGGACAACCCCAAGTTGCGGGCAGCGACGGGCTTACCGACCGTATGCCAAAAGCGCGGATCCTCAGGCCGCCAATCGGTCAGCACGCGACCCTTACCGGTATCGCGCCCGACTATTTCGGGGGTAGCAACCATGGCTAAGCTCTCCTGTGCGCGTAGTACGCCATTACGCTCCAATCTGCGGGTTCAGAGCGCCTCCCCCGTTGCCTGGCCAGACGCGTCTCTCGAAGACAACACCGTCGTGGGCCCAGTGGCGCATGCCATCAGGAGCCGGAAAAGACGCCCCTTCGGGCGCGCACAAGCTCGGTGAACCCAAAGATTGAAACGCGACGGCGTGCTAGCGCAACATTAAAAAGCCGTGGCCAATGCAACCTTGACCGCGATCAAGGAGTCCAAGCATCAGTTTGTATCTATTGTCGCGCCCTATCTCGAAAGAGGTATTGGGGAGTAGAATCGCAAGCGTATGATTTATCCGAGGTCGCGACTGCCACGGCGATAACCGAAGGGACTCGAAAGCACCGCCGAAGCGGTTCGAGGTACACCTATCGAGGACATATGCAGAACTCAATTACCCAGTCCCTGATCTTCCGCGCCGGGGTTACCATGGGCGGCATCGTCATACTGGCGCTAACAAGCATGCTAGGGTCGATCATCATCGCCGAAACCGCCCGCGACGACGCTGCTGCCATCAATCACGCCGGCTCGCTGCGGATGCAATCTTACCGCATCGCCGCCAGGCTGCCGGATGCCGAACCGCAACAGATCGAGCAATACGCCGAGCAGTTTGAGGCCACTTTAGATAGCCCCGCCATCAGAGGCCTGGTTCCCGCCTCCCAACGCCATGACGTTAATGCCAGCTACGAGCGGTTACGCAAACGCTGGGAGGAAGAGCTGCGCCCGCTAGCGTCCTTGGCTGCCACCGGCTCGACCGCAGCTATCTCAGCCTATAATGAGGGGGTATCTGACTTTGCCACCGAGGTGGATGGATTCGTCACCCTGCTGCAACGCGAAGCCGAAGCACGCTTACAACTGCTGCGCCTTATACAAGGGGCAACACTGTTCATGACGCTGGCTTTGGTGTTTCTGGCGATGTATAAGCTGGTCACCGACGTCGTACCCCCTCTGCGTGCCCTGTTCCAGGTGGTCAATCAAGTGCGGCGAGCCGACTTTAGCGGCCGGACGACGTACGAAGGCGGCGACGAGCTCGGTTTGCTCTCGCGCACCATCAACCAGATGAACGATAGTCTGTCACGGATGTACGCAGAGCTAGAACAGCGGGTGGAGGACAAAACCGCCGCCCTCAAGCGCAGCAACGAATCGCTGCGACTTATGTATCAGGCCGCCCGTCAGCTCAACGGCGAACCTGCCTCCAGCCATACCTATCGCAGCGTCCTGGAACAGATGGAACAGGTAACCGGCCTAGGGCCGATCACACTGTGTCTATCCCACGAGGAAGCCGACCGAGCCTATCAGCGCATCTCGACCCTAAACGAGCGTCAACCCGGCTTCTGTCAGGCGCCGGAATGCGGCGACTGTTTCCAAGGCATACGCGGCCGTATGCACGTGCGCACGGTACCGGTAGGCGAATCCGATCACCGTTACGGCGTCTTACTGGTCCAATATCCGCCCGACCGCCAACCTCAACGCTGGCAACTGGAACTGGTGGAAACGGTAGCCGGCCATATAGCCACGGCATTGACCCTATCCCGCCGTCATGAGGAACAGCGCCGCCTCGCACTGATGGACGAGCGGGCGGTCATCGCCCGCGAGCTGCATGACTCGCTGGCACAAGCGCTGTCGTACCTGAAGATACAGGTGACACGGCTCCAGACCCTGATCCGCAATCAGGCGCCGGCCGAGGACAAACAGGCCGTCATCGACGAACTGCGCGAGGGCCTCAACTCCGCCTATCGCCAGTTGCGCGAACTCCTCACTACCTTCCGCCTAAAGATGGACCAACCGGGGCTTGAGCCAGCCCTACAAGGCACGGTGCGCGAATTCTCCAAGCGCGGCGAACTGGAGATACAGCTTGAGTACGATCTCAAGCACTGCCCGCTCACCCCGAACGAGGAAATCCACACCCTGCAGGTCGTGCGCGAAGCCTTAGCCAACGTCGTGCACCATGCGCGGGCACGCACCTGCGACGTGCAACTGCACACCGACGCCCACGGCCGCGTCGTCGTGCGCGTAAGCGATGACGGGGTCGGACTACCGGAGGATTGGCAACGCCGTACCAATCACTACGGCAGCACCATTATGCAGGAGCGCGCGGACGGCCTGGGCGGCACCCTCAGCCTGGCACGACGCCAAGAAGGCGGCACCGAGGTAAAACTGACTTTCACCCCGGCCGCCAGCGAGGAAGATACCACCACGTTACTGACAGGCAACTAATGACAAACACACAAATTCTGATAGTCGACGATCACCCCCTGTTCCGGCGCGGCGTCCGTCAACTGCTGGAAATGGACCCGGAATTGACCATCGCCGGCGAGGCCAGCGGCGGCAAGGAAGCGATCGCCCTCGCTTCCGAACTGGACCCGGACCTGATTCTGCTTGACCTAAACATGGCCCAAATCGACGGCCTCGAAGTCCTCCGAGCGATCCGCGACAACGGCATCACCTGCCGCATCGTCATGCTAACGGTGTCGGATGCTAACGAAGACGTCGTTACCGCGCTACGCGCCGGGGCAGACGGTTACCTGCTCAAGGACATGGAACCGGAAGACCTGCTGGCGCGCATCCAGGAAGCCGCCGCCGGCAAGATGGTCATCAGCCCGCAGCTGGCCAGCGTATTGGCCGGCGTCGTCAGCGGCCGGGCCGAATCGGCCGCCGGCCAGAATGCATTGACCGCGCGCGAGCGACAAATCCTAGCCTGCCTAGCCGAAGGGCTGAGCAACAAGATGGTGGCGCGCAAACTGGACATTACCGAAGGCACGGTCAAGGTTCATGTCAAGAACCTGCTGAAAAAGCTCAACCTACGCTCGCGCGTGGAAGCAGCGGTATGGGCGGTCAATAACGGCATCGGCTAGGCGAGGCAATACGGGGCCGCGCCCCTCGAGCCAAACCGGTCGACTACGCTCCCCTGCGCAACCCGCCCGCAGGGGCCGCTTGGCACACTCGCCGGATGGCCGCCCACACTTGACTCGCATCAAGAAAGTAGACCGCCGCTTCACGGATAATGCGGATAATACGCGGTGGCAGAATAACCGCCGCAGCCTTTATCGAAATAGCTGGAGCGGCTATGCATACAGCCACACATATCGCGGAGCAGTTGCAGTCGCACTACCTGTTTTCGCACCTGTCTCCTACCAAACTCAATCAATTGACCAAGCGGGTCCGCCTCATCCACTTAGAACGCGGCGAGCGCCTGTTCAACCATAACGAGCCTGCCGAGCGTTTCTTCCTCCTGGTAAAAGGCCTAGTAAAGCTTTTTCGCAGCAATGCTGCTGGGGAAGAAAAAGTTGTCGATGTGATTCAACCGAACAAAACCTTCGCCGAAGCGGTTATGTTCATGGAACAACGCAGCTATCCGGTGTCGGCGGAAGCATTACAAAAAACGCAATTGCTCGCGATTCCCAACCAGGTTTACTTACAGCTGTTGAAAGACGACCATCAAAGCTGCCTGCGCTTACTGGGCAATTTGAGTCAGCGGCTGCACCGGCGCCTAACCGAAATCGAAGATCTGACACTCCAGAGCGCGACGAATCGACTGGCACGCTACCTCCTAAGGTTAATCCCAGAGGATGCCGATAACGGTACATGCTTGCGCTTACCGGCCCCGAAACAGGTTATCGCCTCGAAACTCGCCATCGAACCGGAAACCTTTTCCCGCGCGCTGAAAAAACTTAGTAGCGCCGAATTGATCCGGGTGGAAACGGCAACCGTGATTATTCTCGACGTGCAAGGGCTGTATGGACAAGCTTCGCAGTAGGCAGATCCGCTACCTATAAAAACGACGCGAGTACCCCTTAATAGGGATCGGCTAGGCTGCGGCGCTAGGTTAAGATAAAATTAATGAAATCCGGCTTCGGGAGAGCGTTATGCCACAAGTCACTCCGTTACGTCAGCAACGCACCAATTGCAGCGATTGCCGCCTGGCCACCCTCTGCCTGCCGGAGAACCTCGACGATGTCGCAGTCAACGACCTTGACGGCATTATCAAGCGGCCGCGCCCTTTAGACCGAGGCGCCCCCCTCTTCCATAGCGGCGGCGATTTCCGTGCCATCTACGCCATCCGCACCGGTGCTGTCAAAACCTCGCGCCTGCTCCCCAACGGCGACGAATTCGTCTCCGGCTTTTACTTGCCTGGCGAAGTCATCGGCCTCGATGCGATTAACTACAACAACCACCCGACCACTGCGGTAGCGTTAGAAACCACCAGCGTCTGCGAAGTACCCTTCTCGGATTTGGAAAAGCTAAGCCTCAACCGGCCTGCGCTACAACGCCATATGATGCGCATCATGAGCCGGGAATTAGCGACCGAACAAACGCTGAACCAAGTGTTGGTCCACCGCTCCGCCGAACAGCGCCTGGCGGTAGTCCTCGTCTCCCTCTCGGACCGGTTCGGCAATCGCGGTTTGTCGCCAAAGCGCTTCCGCCTGCCGATGTCGCGTCACGAATTAGGTAATTATCTAGGCTTGGCGCCGGAGACCATGAGCCGCATCTTCCGCCGCTTGGAAAAACAAGAATTAGTGTGCACCGACGGCCGCGACATCACCCTGCTCAACCAAACCGAGCTGCGTCTATTGGCCCACGGCGAGTCGGAAGTACCGCTACGCAGCGGCCGCGCTTAAGCGCATTCCCTGCCCGGACCGGCTGTCGCCGCTGCGATAGCCGGCCCCCGCCCCTACTTGACGATCATCAAGTCGCTTACCGCATACATTCCCTATAGTCAGCGCTGGATAAAAATGACAAACGGGAGCGGGAGTGCAGTTACGCGACCACGTCAACACGTTCGGCGCGGCCATGGAGCGCCGCCACGGCCACAAGCTTCATAAGCTCAGCCTGCACGCAGGATTTACCTGCCCCACCATCGATGGCAGCAAAGGCTGGGGCGGCTGTAGCTTCTGTAACAATGCCTCCTTCAATCCCAACGGGCGACGCCCCCTTCCGTGGCGGAACAAATAGCGGCAGGCAAAGCGGTCATCGCCCGTCGCACCGGGGCCCAACGCTACCTCGCCTACTTTCAGGCATATACCAACACCTACGATGACGCCGAACGGCTGCGACAGCTCTACGACGACGCCCTCTCCCAACCGCAGGTCGTCGGCCTCTCCATCGGCACGCGTCCAGATTGCCTTCCCGATGCCGTACTCGCCCTGCTAGCCGACTATCAGCAGCAGGGCTACGAAATCTGGCTCGAACTCGGTCTCCAGTCAGCCTTCGACGACAGCCTACGGCGCGTCAATCGCGGCCACGGCTTTGCCGAATACCAAGACGCCGTACGCCGTACGCACGCCCATAACTTGCAGCTTTGCACGCATCTTATCGTCGGCCTGCCGGGCGAAACCGCCGCCCATAACCGGGAAAGCCTGCAACGCGTCCTCGACCTCGGCACCCACGGTTTGAAGTTACACCCCCTGCATGTGGTTAAAAACACGCTGCTCGCCAAACAATGGAAACGCGGGGAGTATCAGGCACTCACCTGCACCGATTACATCGCCATCGCCGGCGATTTAGTAAGACGCACACCGCAGGAAGTGATCTTCCATCGCCTCACCGCCACGGCCTCACCCGAGCTGTTATTGGCACCCGAGTGGTGTGCTCGCAAGTGGGCGGTACTGAACGCATTAAGCCGCAACCTGGCCCGCTACGGCGGTCAAGCCGCACAGCTAGATTAGGAGCTATCTATGGACTTAGTTTGCCCTGCCGGCAATCTGCCTGCGCTCAAAGCCGCGGTCGACAACGGCGCTTCCGCCGTATACATCGGCCTGCGCGACGACACCAACGCGCGCCATTTCGCCGGCCTCAACTTCAACGAACAACGTGCCGCCGAAGGCATTCGCTACGCCCGCGAGCGCGGCACCAAAGTCTTCTTCGCCATCAACACCTATCCTCAAAGCCACGGTTGGCGGCGTTGGCAAAAGCGGTCGACAGCGCCCATACGCTGGGAGTAGACGCCTTGATCGTGGCTGACATCGGCGTCCTCGGCTACGCTGCCGACCACTACCCCGAGCTGCCGCTGCACCTGTCCGTGCAAGCATCGGCCACCAACCTGGCGGCCTTAGAGTTCTACCACCAGCAATTCGGCATTCGCCGCGCCGTACTGCCCCGTGTCCTCTCTCTGGCCCAAGTCAAAGCGCTCGCCGAAGAAACCCCGGTAGACCTCGAAGTCTTCGGCTTCGGCTCGCTGTGCATCATGGCAGAGGGCCGTTGCACCCTGTCTTCCTACGTCACCGGCGAATCGCCGAATAGTGCCGGCGTGTGCTCGCCGGCCAAAGCCGTTCGCTGGCAGGAAACCGAGCAAGGCTTGGAGTCGCGCCTCAACGGCGTGCTTATCGACCGCTTCGGTGCCGAGGAAAACGCCGGCTACCCCACCCTCTGCAAAGGCCGCTTTCAGGTCGAAGGCCAGACTTACCACGCGTTAGAGGAACCGACCAGCCTCAACACTTTGGAACTACTGCCCGAGCTACACCGCATCGGCATCGGCGCCATCAAGCTCGAAGGCCGCCAGCGCAGCCCGGCCTATGTCGCCCGCGTCACCGCCGTCTGGCGTGCCGCCATCGACGCCTGCTTACGGCGACCGGACGGTTTCAGTGCCCAGCGCGACTGGCAGGACACGCTCGCCAGCGTTTCCGAAGGCAGTCAAACCACGCTCGGCGCCTACCACCGCCCTTGGCAATGAAGAATCGAGGAGTCCCTAACATGCGCATCTCTCTAGGCCCCGTACTCTACTACTGGCCGCGAGAAACCCTGGCCGACTTCTACGACCGCGCCAAATCCTGGCCGGCGGACATCGTCTACCTCGGCGAGACTGTCTGCGCCAAACGGCGTCCCTTTCGCACGGCCGAATGGATCGAGCTAGCTCGCGAGCTGGCCGCTGACGGCAAGGAAACCGTCTTATCGACGCTGACATTGATCGAAGCCCGTTCCGAACTCGGCGTTGTCAAACGCCTCTGCACCAACAAAGAGATTCGCGTCGAAGCGAACGATATTGGCGCCGTTCAATTATTAGCCGAGCGCGGCATCCCGTTCGTCACCGGCCCCGCCATCAACATCTACAACGCCCACACCTTAGCCCGCTTACGCAAACTCGGGCTACGGCGCTGGGTCATGCCCACCGAAATGTCCCGCGACGCCTTAGCGAACCTACTCGCCCACGCGCAGGAGCTGGGCATCGACGATATCGAGACGGAGGTTTTCAGCTACGGCCGTCTGGCCTTAGCCTATTCCGCACGCTGCTTCACGGCTCGCCACCACAACCTACCGAAGGACAAATGCGACCTACGCTGCATCGATAACCCAGAAGGTATCCCCCTGAAAACCCAGGAAGGCAAACCGTTCCTGACCATCAACGGGATTCAAACGCAATCGGGCGAGGTGTACGACTTACGCGACGAATGGCAGGCGATGGCAACGCTAGGCGTCGACATCATGCGGGTAAGCCCCCGACCGGAGATGACCGGCACGATCCTCGAAGACCTCCGCCGCCGCCTCGACGGCCAACCGACGGCAGCGCTTGCCGAGCCTTGCAACGGCTATTGGCACGGTGCCGAGGGTATGCGCCATATCGGCGCCGCGGCGCCCTAAACGAACAGGCCGGAGGACACACCGGCTTGCCGGAATAACGAAAATAACGGGGCCGAACCCGGCGCCCGGACGCTACTCCGATTCTTACTTCTTACCCACCCAATCCGCTCCCCGCTCGACGCCCCAGCGCAGCGGCAGCGGCAATACATCCAGCTCTAAGCTATCCATCAGATTCTTCACGTACAGCCCAAGCTCGGTATCGCCTTCCAGCCTTAAACGACGCTGGAAGAATAAGGTGTCCGGGTCTTCTCGACGGGCTGCCAGCAACAACAGGTCGCTGCTGTTGCCGCCGATAGTCACATCCGCCTCGCCGCCGACCAAGGTAAGGCGCCCCTGCGGCGACAGGCTAAACTGCCACTGGAGTTGTAAATCGTCGACGCAAACCCGCAAGCAGCGCCCCTCCAGAAAGTCGAGTTCGCCTTCGCTCAACGGCTGCCGCAAGCTGCTGTTAAGAACCTGCAGAAAGGCACAGTTCAGCAACGGCTTAGGCAAGAAGCGAATCGGTGCCAATACAAGATTCGGTATCGCACCGGTTAGTCCTAATGGCATAGCTATCCTCCAGTCGGTCAATTTCGCGGCATCACCGGCAACGTGTCGAAAGCACGCACCGTGCGCCGATAACGCAACAGCGCCGCCACAACGTTCCACCCCAGCAGCGCAAAGGCGGCCGCCAGTAAGCTCAAGGCCACGGCCTGCCATATCGCCGGCAGCCAGAGGCTGATCGGCAGCAAACAAACGGCCGCTGCATGCAAGCCAAGTTGCCACCAGACCCACGCCGGCGGCACGATGTCGTACATGCTCGGCAAGCGGCGTAGGGCGATACGATTGGCCAGGTAACGTTGCTGCAAATGCAGCCACACCAGAAAGCCGACAATCTTGTGCAGCATGCCGGCGATCACGGTGGTCACAAAGCCCAGTAACACCATCACGCCCAACGGAACGCTCACATCCAGCACCGCTCCGCTCCACAGGGCGAACAGCGCCAGCGCACAGGCAGCGATGAGTTGAAAGTAAGCGAGGTACCAGTAGTACACGGTAGGGTCGCGGCGGCGCCGGCGCGCGTCGTAACAGGGAGAGACTTAGCAACGCATAGGCGATGGCGGCCCCTAAACTAACGCTCACCCCCAGCTCGGCGAGCAACCGAGGGAGGCCTATGGCGGGAGCGAGCGTGCCGACGGCAAGCCCGGCAACGATCAGACAAGCAAGCGCGCTCGGCCATCGGCGCGGGTAGGCCGGCGCCACCTGAAACATGGGGATAACCTGTATCGAGACGGCCATAATCAGCAACAACGGCCAGGCGAAGGCGATCCACAGCACGTGGCTATCGGTCCACAGCCGAGCGCCGCCGAATCGTCCGGGCCAGCTATAGCCTAAGGCCAGGTAGATGCCGACCGATAGGCCAAACAATAAACTCAAGAAAGCTAAACGCATAGGAAGTGCGCTGGCGTTACCGGGGGCCGCCATAAAAACGCGAGGCAATAGCCCCCACCCAGCCACCGCCAGCGCTATCAGCAAGAGCGTTACGGCAAGCAGAAACCAGAGCGTTTCGAGCGTCGTAAACCCAAGCGCCAGCCCTATCGTGCCTGCCAGCAACGCGACCATAACGGCCGACCACCGACGCCGCCCAGGGAGGCTGCGACCGAACACGACGGGAACGACCTGCAACAGCGCCCCCACCATAACCGGCAACAAAAAGCCCACTGTAAAAAGGTGCGTCGCCGCGAGCAGCTCCGGCCGCCAACGGCTCTGTAACGACTCGGGCAAACTCCATAAAAGAAACACCGCCGCTATCGACCCGAGCCAGGGCGCAGGGAGGATGAACTGCATCGGCACGGACAGCGGCGGTGTTAAACCAAACGATAACGAGCGCGGCGTCATAAACGCTCCGGCGGCGAATCGGCGGCGTGCCAGATCATTACTTCCACCGGCCGCTGCCGCCCCGGCAAGCTCCGATACCGAAAACCGCGCGCATCCAATTGCGGATACAGCAGGTAAGGCTCGCGGCGGTGCAAAACGCGTAGGTAGTGCCCCGGCGGCAGTTCCTCAAGCGCCCGTAATACCCGCTCCAGCGGCTCCGGCGCCTCCAGCTCGCTCACGTCCAATACACGCACCGGCATTCAGGCCAACGCCTCCGGATCCACCGCTAAGGCGGCGAGAAACTCGGGCGATAACGGAATAGCCCGATCCGCCATCGGGTAGAGCATGTTCTCTTCTTTCATGTTGTGCTGCTGGATAAGAATCATCAGGCTCTCGGCCAACCCGAGAAAGCGCTCGGCATCGGCTTGAAACACCGCGCTTTCCAAATCTTCCAGAAGCCAGCGCATTTGTTCGTGCTCTTGCCGCATCACCGCCGTCGGCCCCGCCGTCATACCGGTCCGGCGCTCGAACTCGGGGAACAAAACCTGCTCTTCCTTCGCCAAATGCGCCTCCAAGCTCTGCTTAAAACGCGCAAAGCAAATGCGTCCGGTATCCCAGTCCGATTCGCTAACGGCAGCCTCGGCGGCGGAAAAATGGGCATCGCAATCGGCGTGTTCTTGGTGCAGGGCACGGGTAATGGTACTCATCAGCGGCGCTCTCCTGAGAAACCCTGAACAACTACCAGAGATTGTTACTGTCTGAACTCAGCGTTGCCTTAACCAAAATCAAAAAGACAGCTATGAAGCTCGCCGGCGGCCAGCTTGCGACTAAACCGGCCGCGGCAGGACGCACAGGCTTGCCAAGTCCGCCAACGATTTGACTGATTTCGATCAATACCTAAACGCGACGCAGGGCTTACAGTAGGCTCCTGGATGGAGGAAGGTTGACCGCCATGAGCGAGAGCGTCCGTTTCGACAAACGACTACTCACTAAGTATGACCAAACAGGGCCGCGCTACACGTCGTACCCGACGGCGCCGCAGTTCGACGAGAGCTTCGGCCCGGAGGCGTACCGTAAAGCCGCGGCTGCGAGCAATGAAGATCTCATTCCCAAGCGTTTATCCGTATACGTACATATCCCTTTCTGCCGCAGCCTTTGCTATTACTGCGCCTGCAACAAGATCATTACCCAGCACCAAGAGAAGGCCGCGCAATACCTTGGCTATTTGAAACGTGAGATTAAGCTACAAGCGCCGCTGTTCGATGTCGACCGGCCGCTCTCTCAGCTTCACCTCGGCGGCGGCACCCCGACCTATTTCGACGATGAGCAATTAGCGGAGCTGATAGCCAGCTTGAGCGAGCAGTTCGTGCTCGACGGCCACAAGCGCCGGGAAGCGTCCATCGAAGTCGACCCGCGGACAGTGAGCCCGGAGCGAATCGCGCTGCTATCCGAACTCGGCTTTAATCGCCTGAGCTTCGGCGTACAAGACTTCGACCCGGTCGTGCAGGCAGCCGTCAACCGCATGCAAACGGTTGAGCAAGTGCAAGAGCTGATGGCCGCCGCGCGGCGCGCACGGTTTCGCTCGATCAGCATCGATCTGATTTACGGCCTGCCGCATCAAACGCCGACAAGTTTCGCCACCACGCTTGAACAGGTTATCGCACTGCGGCCAGACCGGCTCGCTGTCTACAACTATGCCCACCTACCGCAGTTATTTCGGGCACAGCGGCTAATTCATGCGGAAGACCTGCCAAGCGCCGAGCAAAAGCTCGATTTACTGGGCTTGACCATCGAGTCGCTGACGCGTGCCGGTTATGTCCACATCGGTATGGATCACTTCGCGCTGCCGGAGGACGAGCTGACCCAGGCCCAGCGCCAAGGCACCTTGCACCGTAACTTTCAAGGCTACTCCACCCACGCCGACTGCGACTTGATCGGCTTGGGAATGACCTCGATCGGTAAGATTGGCAACACCTACAGCCAAAACGTGCGCGAACTTCCGCGTTACTACCACCGCTTAGAGAATAACGAGCTGCCTGTCTTTAAGGGCTATGTGCTGTCCACCGACGATCGGTTGCGTCGCGATGTCATCAATAAACTGATGTGCCACGGGCGGGTGGATTTCGGGCCATCGAGGAACGTTATCCCATCGTGTTCCGGAATTATTTCGCCGGCGAACTCATGGCCCTCAAGCCCATGCTAGAGGACGGTCTATTGGAAATCGGCGCCGATTATCTTCGCTTACTACCGGCCGGCGAGCTATTGATGCGCAACATCGCCATGGTGTTCGACCGCTACATCGCACAAAGCCAACGCGGCACGTTCTCGCGCACCGTTTAGCGTTTAGGAGCCCTTATGCCGAGTCCTGCTCTCTCTGCCCTTCAACAAGCCGGCGGACCGGTCAACAGCGGTCCGCTGGTCGACCGCTTTGGCCGTAGCAAAAAGAAGCTTCGCTTAAGCCTTACCGACCGCTGTAACTTCCGCTGCGGCTATTGCATGCCGGCCGATCCGGTCTGGCGCCCTAAGGACGAGATCCTCAGCCTGGACGAATTAACGGCTCTGGCGGAACTGTTTGTCGAACGGCTTGGGATCGAGCAGATACGGCTCACCGGCGGCGAGCCCTTGCTGCGGCGCGACATTCTACGCCTGGTAGAAGCGCTCGACACCCTACGGAGCAAGGGGTTGCGGCGTATTTCCCTCACCACCAACGGAACGCTACTGGCGCGTTATGCGCAGTCGCTGAAGCAATACGGCATCGACGATGTTAACGTCAGCCTCGACTCCTTATCTCCCCAGCGCTTCGCGGCCATGACCGGCGGCGGCCAAATAGGGCCGGTACTGGACGGCATATTAGCCGCTCGCGATGCCGGCTTATCCATCAAGCTCAACAGCGTTGTCATTAAAGGCGAGAACGAAGACGAGGTCGTACCGCTGACCGAATGGGCTATGGGCGAGAACATACCGTTACGCTTCATCGAATTCATGCCTTTAGACGGCCGTGGCGCGTGGCGTCCGGAGCGGGTGGTTACGGAAGCGGAGATACTGAACCGAATTCGCGCCTTGCACCGCGCTGCCCTCTTGCCGAGGACGCGCGAACCGGCAACGCGTTATTTGATCGACGATCACTACCCCCTTGGCATCATCTCCACCGTCTCCAATCCATTCTGCGCCAGCTGCGACCGCGTCCGTGTAACAGCCGGGGGCGAACTTTACCCTTGCTTGTTCTCTCCCGTCTGTAGCGATCTCAAACCCTGCCTGCGCGAGGGCTCGCCAACGCAGCTTGAGCAGCGCATTCGGGGGGCGATCTGGCAGAAAGGGCGTGGTTTTTCCGTTACCAGTGCTGCTGTCGCACGTCCCATCAGCATGCATGGGTTAGGCGGATAAGCGTACCGCCTGAGTTTTCGATGGCCGCCTTGCTTGGGTAGGCAACGAAACGTTAAGCACAGGAGATCACCGAGTGGACTTTGCCTATAGCGACCGCGTTGAGGCCCTGCGTAGAGAGCTCGCCACGTTCATGGACCGTTTCATTCTGCCGTACAACGACGAATGGCACCGGGAGACCCGCAGCGGGCGCTATCCGCTTACCTTGCTTAACGATCTAAAAGCGCTCGCCAAAGACGAGCAACTCTGGAATCTGTTTCTCCCCGATTTACCCGAAACCGCGCCAGGGCAGCGCCTGAGCAACCTGGAGTATGCGCCTCTGGCGGAAATCATGGGCCGCATCCCCTGGGCGTCGGAAGCCTTCAACTGTAGCGCGCCGGATAGCGGCAATATGGAGCTGCTGCACCGGTTCGGCAGCGAGGAGCAGAAACAGCGCTGGTTAACGCCCCTGTTCGAAGGCGAGATTCGCTCCTGCTTTGCCATGAGCGAACCGGATACGGCCTCCGCCGACCCGACCAATCTACAAACCTCAATCCGGCGCGAGGGAGACGAATACGTTATCAACGGCCGCAAATGGTTCGTCTCCGGTGCCAATCATCCTCAGTGCCGATTAGTTGTCGTGGTAGGCAACAGCGATCCGGGCGATAAGCAGCCGCCTCATCAACGCCATAGCATGATCCTCGTACCCATGGATAGCGAGGGACTGAACTGCGTGCGGAACATCCCGGTTTTGCAGCACGAGGCGCCGGAAGGCCATTGCGAGCTGGTCTTCCGCAACGTTCGGGTGCCGGCCGAATACCTGCTCGGCGAACTCGGCGGTGGCTTTGCCATGGCTCAGGCGCGGCTTGGCCCTGGGCGAGTACACCATTGCATGCGCTCTATCGGCCAGTGCGAGCTGGCCCTGGAGCTCATGCGGGAGCGGGCCTTAGAGCGCCGCGCGTTCGGTAAGTATTTACATGAATATGCGAACTTAAGCGATTGGATTGCCCAATCGCGGCTCGAAATCGAGCAAGCCCGGCTTTTGGTGTTGCATGCTGCCTGGCTGCTCGATACCGGCGGTAACGAAGCGGCCCGCAGTGCGGTGGCGGGCATCAAGGTTGTAGTTGCGCAGTTACAGACCCGCATCGTCGACCGCGCCATTCAGGTCTTTGGCGCCATGGGCTTATCGCCCGACACACCGCTGAGTTATTTATGGACCTGGGGGCGAGCGTTGCGCATTCTCGACGGGCCGGATGAAGTGCATCTACGGACAGTGGCCCGCGAAGAGATGAAAAAAGCGCGCGAACAGCGCGGCGAAACCATGCCGTATTTCACGTTGCCGGAGAATTTATAGGACAAGGGGGCGAGCTATGCTCGCCCCCTCTTTACAGACTTAGAACTTACCGTAGTAACCTTCTTTCAGCGCATCGAACAAGTTAGCAGCGGTGTGGGTTTCACCGTCGTACTCCACTTCTTCGTTGCCCTTGGCTTCGACCCAGCTACCGTCTTCGAGCTGGAAGCGATACGTCGTGTTTTCCAGATCTTTCTCCTTGACCAGTACGCCCTGGAACGCTTCCGGGTTGAAGCGGAAAGTCGTGCAGCCTTTCAGGCCCTGCCGATACGCGTAGTGGTAGATGTCTTTAAAGTCCTCGTAAGGGTAATCCGTCGGCACGTTGGCCGTCTTGGAGATCGAGGAATCCACCCATTTCTGCGCCGCCGCTTGAATGTCGACGTGCTCCTTCGGCGTAATATCGTCTGCCGTGATGAAATAATCCGGCAGCCCAACCTCGGCCGTGGCGCTTTCGTCGATGAAATGGCGGTAGGCCAACAGCTCCATCGAGTAGACGTTGACCTTTTCCTTGGATTTACGGCCTTCCCGAATCACGTTCCGCGAGTACTGATGGGCAAAACTCGGCTCGATACCGTTGCTGGCATTGTTTGCCAGGCTCAGCGAAATCGTCCCGGTCGGCGCTATCGAGCTATGGTGCGTGAAGCGCACGCCCTTCTTGGCGATCTTCTCAACCAGTTTCTTATCTTCGCTAGCCACCAGCTGCATGTAGCGCGAGTACTTAGCGTGCAATACTTTACCTTTGATCGTATCGCCCGCTTTCAGACCGTCGGCAACCATCTCCGGCCGCTTCGCCAACATCTCGGTGGTCACCGTGAAGTCTTCTTCCATGATCGGCGCCGGACCTTTCTCTTCGGCTAGCTCCAAGCCGGTCCGCCAGCCCACCAAGGCCATGTCTTTCGCCACACGCTCGGTGAACTCCAGCGATTTCGGCTCGCCGTACTTCATACGCAGCATGGTCAACGTCGAACCCAAGCCAAGGAAACCCATGCCGTGGCGGCGCTTGCGCATAATTTCGTTACGCTGTTCTTCCAACGGCAAGCCGTTGATTTCGACAACGTTATCCAGCATCCGGGTAAAGATCGATACAACCTTGGCGTACTCGTCCCAATCGAACCGCGCCTTATCGGTAAACGGGTCGCGGACGAATTTAGTCAGGTTCACCGAGCCCAGCAAGCAGGCGCCATAGGGCGGCAAAGGCTGCTCTCCGCAGGGATTGGTGGCACGGATATCTTCGCAGAACCAGTTATTGTTCATCTCGTTGACACGGTCGATGAGAATGAAACCGGGCTCGGCGAAATCGTAAGTCGAGGTCATGATCATGTCCCACAGGCGGCGAGCCTTCACCACCTTGTAGACACGGCATGCTACCAGCCCTTCCTCGCTGGTCACGTAGCCTTCGTTACTCGGCCATTCGCGCCACACAATCTGGCTCGAATCCTTCAGGTCGACTTCGTCCTCGACAGCCTCTTTCTCGCTCAACGGAAACGCCAGCGGCCAGTCCGCGTCGTCGGCCACCGCCTGCATGAACTCGTCGGTAATCAGCAGGGACAAATTAAACTGCCGCAAACGCCCGTTCTCGCGCTTGGCGCGGATAAAGTCCATCACATCCGGGTGACCGACATCGAATGTCGCCATCTGCGCGCCGCGACGTCCGCCGGCGCTAGAGACGGTAAAACACATTCGGTCGTAGATATCCATGAAGGAGAGCGCGCCGGACGTATAGGCACCGGCACCGGAGACATAAGCACCGCGCGGACGCAGCGTGGAGAACTCATAACCGATACCGCATCCGGCCTTCAGCGTAAGCCCTGCCTCATGCACTTTGCCAAGGATGTCGTCCATCGAGTCTCCGATGGTGCCTGAGACGGTGCAGTTAATGGTCGAGGTTGCCGGCTTGTGCTGCTGAGCACCCGCGTTCGAGGTAATACGACCTGCCGGAATAGCACCGTGGCGGAGCGCCCACAGAAACTGCTGGTACCATTCTTCCCGCTTTTCTTTGGTCTCCTCGGCATCGGCCAAGGCACGAGCAACACGCTTGAAGGTGTCGTCCATGGTCTTGTCGATAACCTCACCGTCCTTTGCCTTCAAACGGTATTTTTTATCCCAGATATCCAGGGACGCATCCTGAACCGGGATTTCGGCGACATCATTACTCACCACGCGCACCTTGGCTGCGGTCGTCATATACAGCTCCCCTCCGATAGAACAGCGACGGAAAACTTATCCACAACATATCAACATGCGATCCCCGCATATCCCCTATATCTTGTGGTCGCCGGGAATTCTACCCCATATATCGGGGTCCTACCAGCTTCTAATCAAGGCCGCCCTAAAGCCCTGAACAAGCTGATAAAGAAGAAGCCAGCGAGGCAGGAGAAGCCATCTTTCGATCAAAAACAAACAAACCGGAAGAAGTCGCTACCGACTTTTCGGCTCCTGCAGCAGCAACCCGAGGCAGAAACGGGGTAAGCGTTGAGTCGTTATCGCGGAGTGGCGTTGCCTTTCTCTGAAAGGCTGCTTCAGCGTGCTTTTAGCAGGTATCCGAGGCCGGCAAACCGGCCTTACCGTGCACAGCCAACGGATCGTGGCCGAGGAAACGCATAATAGGACGCTCCAAGCGCATCGCATCATGATAGCCGAGCTTGATCAACTCATGGCAAAAGCCCGGCTCGAACAACAAATAACTCATAAGCGTCGACCCTTGCCCCGAGGTCGCTCCGCTACCGCGCAGAAACATCCTCAAGGTTCGCGGCAAATCCTCCGCGTGCTCCGCGGCGATAACGTCTAGGGGTTGGCTGGGGTAAATCTTTAGAACATCGATTTTTCGCAAGCGGTCGGCACCGTCAAACACCTGCCCTGCCGGCATTTGCTCTAACGTGCGGTTAATTCGCTCCAGGCGTTCGACATCGCCTTCCAAACTGTCGACAAAGGCGCTATTTAGCACGTGCCCAAGAATATGGGCGACGGACGGATAGCCAGGGTCCGTGTTATCGACCGGCGCCTGCATAATCTCGGCATTCGCGCTTACGCCAATAACCAGGATACGGTCGGCGCCAAGATGCAAAGCCGGACTTAAGGGAGCCAGCTGGCGCACCGAACCGTCGCCAAAGTACTGGTCGCCGAGCCGCACGGCCGGGAAAACGGCGGGAATCGCCGCTGATGCAAGCAGGTGCTCTGGCGCCAGCAACGCCGGCACTCCCAACCGACGCGAGCGGCGCCAAGGGCGAATATCGCCATGCCCCTGGTAAAAGCTCACCGACTCGCCCGTCGTATACCCAGAAGCGGTAATGCTTAAGGCGTGCAAATCGCCGGCATCGACAGCAGCTTGTATCCGCCGGAAATGGATGGTCCGTTCAATCAATGCCCGTAGAGGGCTGTTATCAAGCAACGATATCGGAGCCCGCCTGGGCGCCCGGCCGAGGAATAACGCGCTCATCCACTTCAGCGCGCGGCGGGAAATGACGCCCATCTCGGTGCGATATACCTGCTCGCTGCTCAAATGACGCCATACCGATTCCACGCCTAAAACGCCGGCACGAAACCGACCGGCATGCGTTGCCAAGCTGCCGCATTCAAACCGCCGGCGGAAGTACCGCAAATTACCGGAAAAGGGTTATGCACATCGCGCGGCAATAGCTCGGCAATCGCTTTCAGCACCCCAACTTGGTAGGCGGCACGGGCCCCACCGCCCGATAAAATAAGCGCCGTTTTCTTCTGCTGCTCGCCGCTTGCCACAGGCTTTTTCCTCATCACGAGGGAAGTCATTAGTTCAAATGCTTCATTCATTAGTGTCTAATATGATTAATTATCTCAATAAGGAATCTGGTGTCGAGAACGAGTCCTCAAACGACGGCAGCAACCACTATCCGTACCAGGCTCGGCCTCCGAAACCTCCCCGCTCACTCAGGGATCACGCCACACGCAATGCGGGTGCCGCCGCCCCCATTCGGCTCGGGGTCGTCGGAGTAATTATCGCCGCCTTCGTACACCACTAAGGATAGCCCCGGAACATCGTCTAGCGTCAAACGCGGCGCCAACACCGGATCTGTCGCAGACCCATCGGCTCGTACATAAAGAATCGGCAAATTGCCCAAATAGCCGTCACCATACGGTCCCTCATGCCGCCCCGTCTCATGCGGATCATAGGGCCCCCGGCCGCCATACCAGCTTTTCCATGTCCTTGGTCTTCACCTGGCTCGCAACGGGGATACTCATGCAAATGAAACCCGCGCGCACCTGGCGGCAAGCCTTGCAAATCGGGCGTCAACAATAAGCCGCCCGCGTGGTCCGCTAGTTCGACCGTCCCAATTGCCTGGCCAACGCCGTCATCGTCGATGCTATGCATCTCCACAGTGACTGCTTGCGCGTTGTTCCATAGCCCACCGAGCATAAGCCCGAGGGCAATTTTCCAGCACTTCATCGGACCACCTGCACAAGGCTTGTATTTGTTAGCGATAAAGCCCTTCAGTCATCCAAGGTAAAGCCGATCTTAAGGGTAACTTGCCAGTGCGCGACATCGCCATCGACGATATGCCCACGGGTTTCCACGACCTCGAACCAGTGCATGTTGTGCAAAGTCTTGGCAGCTTTAGTTACCGCGTTGCGCACGGCATGCTCCATGCTCTGCTGCGACGAGCCGGTCAGCTCGATCGACTTATAGACGTGATCGCTCATGATGGCTCCCGTTACTGTCGATGCGGTTCATCCAGGAAATATGGCCTCCGGCCACGGATGCCAAACGTGAACGAAACACGGCGTTGCACCTCTGACTCAATAGGCGTACCGGTGTTTCCTTTTGGCTATGACGGAACATACAAATAAGTACAGGCGAGGGTCGCGAAACTCGCGACGCAGTCAGCGGCAGGACATGGGGCTCGCGGCGGCTGGACGTCTCGGCAAGGAATCATGCCGACCATGCGCACGGCAGTCGCAACGCGATAGCCGTGCAAGAACGCCCCAACACGAGAGCAATAGGCGGTATCCAGCGTGAGTCAAAATCTTTCTCTACACGACTTGTCGATCTTGCTAGTCGAGCCCTCATCGACCCAGGCACGCATTATCGTCGAGCATCTGGCCAATGTAGGGCTCAATAAAATCGAAGTGGTCCACAACGGCCGAGACGCCCTGACCGAAATGAAACGCCATGTTCCGGACCTGGTGCTCAGCGCTATGTACTTCGAGGACATGACCGGCTCCGACTTGGTAGAGACGATGCGGTCGGACTCGATGCTTGAGTACACGCCGTTTATTCTGGTTTCCAGCGAAACGCATCCGCACAATCTTGAGCCGATACGGCAAGCCGGTGTCTTGGCGATTCTCCCCAAGCCGTTCGATCTCGCGGATTTAAAGCGAGCGCTCTATGGAAGTTTAGAATTCCTCGATCCGGAAGCACTGGAAGTCAGCCATATCGATGTCGAGGATCTGCGGGTATTAGTCGTCGACGACAGCCGCTTCTCGCAACGGCATATTCAGCACATATTGCATCAACTCGGTATTGAGCACATCAGCTTAGCGCCGAACGGCCGGGAAGCGGCGGAATTGATCCGCGACGAGCGGTTCGATTTGGTGGTAACGGACTACAACATGCCCGAAATGGACGGCCAGCAACTAGTCTCCTACATCCGCAACCTTAGCGACCAACCCGAGCTACCCGTCCTGATGGTAACCTGCGAGCGAGACGACTCCCGCTTGGCTTCGGTAAGGCAAGCCGGCGTCTCGGCACTGTGCGATAAGCCGTTCGACGTTGCCAACATACGCGAGATTGCACGCAACCTGCTGACACTGTAACCGAGGAAACGCCAAAGCCGGATCGATTCAGGCAGCCGTTCGCAACGCCTCTTGCAAGATGGCACCGATAGCCTTCCAATCTTGCGGCACATCGGCAATTGCCTCGATCCGGCTTTCACCGCGATAGATACTCGATTCGACACTGAGTCTGCCGCCAACTGTCTGCACGGCCAAGGCCTCGCCGCCCAATTGAAATACGCCCTTTAAACGCGCCATGTGCTTATGCGCCGCCAAGCCGGCCACTAAGCGGTCGGCCACGAACACATCACTGGGGTGAAAAATCCAGCCACAGGCATACATCCCCTGCCCCGAGCTTTCCCTCATAACCGGTCGCCCAGGTTGCGGCTGCGTCTGGTCGAAGCCTGCCGTTACCGCCAACGCGTTCTCGCCCTCATGCGCATGGTCCGGATGCATCGGTAGCGGTTTATCGAGAGACATCCCGTCCAACCAAGCAAAGGGCAAGGCACCGTGTTCGATCTCCGCGGTACGCATCGCGCCCCGTTCGGCCGCAAAAGCATAAAAATCCGCCTTTTCCTCAGCGGTAAGAACATCGCCTTTGCTCGCCACCAGCAAATCCGCCATGGCCACCTGATCGCGCAACAGCGGGGAATGTCTAAACTTGGGCTCGGCAAGCCGTCGGGGATCGACAAGGCATAAGGTCTGACGCAACTCGACGGCAGCACTCAGCTCATTTTGAGCACCGTAACAACCCGCGCCGGATGCCCCAAGCCGCTCGGCTCGATGAGCAAACGATCCGGTTTTACCTTACGCAGAATATCGGTTAATGCGACCCGGAGCGGCACGCCTAAGGTACAGCAGAGGCAGCCACCGGCAAGTTCGCGCACGACAACGCCATCGATCTGTGGGAGTAGTGCCTGGTCAACCGAAACCGCCCCGAATTCATTAACCAGAACGGCCCAACGTTCGCCTTCTGGACGATGCTCCAGCAGATGGGAAATAGCGGTAGTTTTGCCGGCGCCAAGCGGCCCGGTTATCAGATTGGTAGGCACCCGATGCGGCATATGCACTCCTTGCAAAGAATGGGAGCAGCCTAAACTCGAACCTCGTTCGGATAACTTCAAGCGCCTGAATAATAAGGCCAGACTCACGTAGAAGCAACGAGCCCCTAACGGGCGGCCGATCACCGCCCCTATCGTTTATCGCTCGCTGCCGTATCGGCGCGTAGCGCTGCGGCGTCGGCCGCACACAAAAAAGCCGGCGCAAAGGCCGGCCAGATGCTCAACCGCGCCGGTTTACATACCGCCGCCGTCCTCGTCCTGCGCCGGAGCGCCGAAGCCGTCGTCCTGCTGCGGAGCGCCGAAGCCTTCATCCTGTTGCGGCGCACCCTGGCCAGCCGGCGGCTGTTCAAAGTCGCCCATCCCGTCCTGACCGCCGGACTCGCAACCGGCGAGCGCGAACAGACCGAGAACGAAAGCGAACAATGCTGCTACGGATACCTTACGCATGATAATGCTGAGCCTCCTTAGAGTGGCCTTTTGTGAATTGTCATCCCGTGTATAGCAGGCACCGTGCCAAGTGCACGCCGATCGTGAGCAACTCGCTGGAGAGCCTTTGCTGACGCAACTTTCAGCGCAGGCGCCGCTGCGATGAGACTCGATTAGCGAGTAGTTAAACCGAAAGTTACGGTGTTCATACTTGACTCATGCCCGGGCGGGAGTCCGGTTCAGGCTGGGCGTATCAACGACGAAATCGTTCGTCTGCGCGGCCAATATCCCGATATTCCGGTGTACGCGGTTGTTGAGGATATGTGTGCCTCGGGAGCGTATTACATAGCGGTGGCAGCCGAGCAGATTTATGTCGATAAAGCCAGTATGGTGGGTTCTATCGGTGCCGTGATGAGCACGTTCGGTTTTACCGAGGCGCTGGATAAACTGGGGGTCGAGCGGCGTTTATATACCGCTGGAGAGCAGAAGGGGTTTCTCGACCCCTTTTTGCCCGCCTCCGAGCAGGATGAGCGGCATGTCCAGTCGATGCTCGATGAAATTTACTTGCAGTTTGTCGACGTGGTTCGCGACGGGCGTGGGGATCGCTTGCCGGAAGATGCCGACGTGTTCAATGGTCTTATTTGGACTGGCGAGCGCAGTATCGAGTTGGGCTTGGCCGATGAACTCGGTAGTACGGAATTCGTTGCTCGGGAAGTCATTGGTGCGCCGGAGCTGGTCGATTATACGCCTCGATTGGATTTCTTTTCGCAGTTTGCTGAGCGGATAGGGGCGTCCGCGGGCGCGCGTATAGCGGCTTTCCTCGGCGGTGAGGGCGTATCGCCTAGTTTTTGAGCCGGCCTTGTTGGCGGGAGGTGCTGTGCAGACGTCCCGCCGCCTTATTTCGACGGCGTTGCTAACCGTTGAGTCCGTGGAGGGGGAGGGTTAGGGGATAGTCACGCCTTCTTGCGCCAACATCGAGACGAGCTGGATTAAAGGTAGCCCGATAAGGCTATTGGGGTCGTTGCCCTCCAAGCGCTCGAACAGTGCGATCCCAAGCCCCTCTGCTTTGAAGCTTCCTGCGCATTGGTAGGGCTGTTCGTTACTGAGGTAACGCTCTATCTGCTCGTCGCTTAAGTCTCTAAAGTGGACAGCATAGCGCTCGGTAGCGGTTTGTATACGGCCGGTGGCGCTGTTGAGTAGGCTAAGTCCGGTAAAGAAAACAACCTTGCGGCCGGATGCTTTGCGTAGCTGTTCTCTGGCGCGCGAGTGATCTCCGGGCTTGCCGAGCACCTCGTCGTCGAGGGTGGCGGCTTGATCGGACCCGATGATCAGATGTTGCGGGTAACGGCTTGCCACCGCCTGGGCTTTTTCGCGGGAAAGGCGAGCGACGTATTCGGCGGGCGCTTCGTTGTCCAGGCGCGTCTCGTCAATATCCGGCGAACATACTTCATAGCCAACGGCGAGCCGATCGAGTAACGCACGGCGATAGGGTGAGCTTGATGCTAATACCAGCATGAGCGGATCTCCTTGTCTTTTCGATCTTGTGGCGGCGCCGGGGTGAGGGCTGTGCGCGCTTGGCGCGTTGCCCTTCCTGGGCGAGAAGGGCTTGGCGCGTAGCGCAACTTATGCAGTGTTCCCTTTATGGTCAAGGAAAATGTGAACGCTTTGGTGCAGCGCGTTTTGACAGGCCTTCCCCGCACGGTTAATATTCGCGCCTTATGTTGGCTACGCCGCTTCCAGAATATCTCGATCCGCTGCGTCTGGCGGATAAAAACGCCGAGCTGAAAGGAGTGCTTCCTTTACGGCTTCTGAGGCGTTTGTGCGACAGCCTAGCCTCTGATGTAGGGGAAGCTGAAGTTGTGCTGCGCTTTGGGCGCGACCAAGGCGGTCGCCCTATCGTCGAGGGGCGTGTGCGGGCCAAAGTCGAGCGTATTTGCCAACGCTGCCTTGAGGCATGCGAGGAGTCCATCGACACCCAACTGTTGTTGGGGATCGTTGGTTCCGAGGCGGAGGCGGAGTTGTTGCCTTCGGAGTACGATCCTTGGTTGGTAAGCGACCGAGAGCGGACTTCGACGTTGATCGAAGATGAACTGATTCTCGCTTTGCCCTTGCTGGCATTGCATGACAAAGAGATTGATTGTATACCGCAGGAGGCGCTTAGCGCCGGCAACGGTAGCATAGCCGAGACGGCGCAAAAGCGGGAAAACCCGTTTGCCGCACTCGCCGATTTAAAGAACCGAAACCATCAAGACTAGCATTAGGAGACTGCGCTATGGCCGTTCAGCAAAACCGCAAGACTCCGTCCAAGCGTGGCATGCGGCGTTCCCATGATGCCCTCGAGGCGTCTACGCTGTCTGTTGAGCCGACGACGGGTGAAACTCACCGCCGCCATCACATCAGCCCGGATGGATACTACCGCGGGCGGAAAGTCCTGCCTGGAAAAGGCGAGTAAGCCATTCGAATACCGCCGCCATTGCCCGCCTATGACAGAGGGTGGCAATGGCGGAGTCCGGTCCACTTCCTAAATTTGTAACGGCCGCCTGTCAAATATGCCAAACGCAGCGACTATCGCCCTCGATGCAATGGGGGGCGACCACGGGCCCGATGTGGTTGTGCCCGCAGCTCTGGCCGTGTTGGAGCGCGACCGTCGGGTTAAACTGGTGCTCGTCGGTGACGAGGCTGTGCTCGGGCCAATGCTCGAACGGCACGGTACCAGCCAAAACGCACGACTGCGTATCCATCACGCATCTCAACAGGTGGGCATGGACGAGCCTCCTTCCCAAGCGCTCCGATTGAAGAAGGACTCTTCGATGCGGGTTGCTATTAACCTTGTTAAGGCCGAACAGGCGGATGCCGCAGTCAGCGCGGGTAATACCGGTGCGCTGATGGCAACGGCGCGTTATGTCCTGAA
Source organism: Alkalilimnicola ehrlichii (assembly GCF_003399765.1). Taxonomy (GTDB): domain Bacteria; phylum Pseudomonadota; class Gammaproteobacteria; order Nitrococcales; family AK92; genus AK92. Next base: position 180,472 of record NZ_NFZV01000007.1, read on the forward strand.
AACGTTGCCTGGTATTGATCGGCCTGCAATTATCACGACCATTCCAAGCGTCAACGGTTATACCCGTATGCTGGATTTGGGTGCTAACGTGGATTCAAGCGCAGAGCATCTATTCCAATTCGCGGTTATGGGGTCTGTGTTGACGGAGGCGATCGATGGCCTGCAAAACCCCGTGTCGGGCTTTTGAATATCGGCGAGGAAGAAATTAAAGGCAACGATCAGGTCAAACAAGCCGCACAAATGTTGGCGAATAGTGACCTAAATTACATTGGCTATGTCGAAGGAGATGCTATCTTTCGGGGGGTAGCCGATGTGGTCGTTTGTGATGGCTTTGTCGGCAACGTCGCGTTAAAGACTACCGAAGGCGTTGCTTCGATTATCGCGCAGTTTTTGCGAGAAGAGTTTAGGCGTAATCTGTTCACGCGTTTGGCGGGTCTTGTAGCGCTTCCGGTGTTGCGTCGATTGAGACAACGGATCGATCCGCGCCAGTACAATGGTGCTAGCCTTTTAGGTTTGCGCGGTATTGTTCTTAAAAGTCACGGCGGAGCGGATGTGATAGCCTTCCAGCGTGCCATCGAAATGGCCGTGCTGGAAGTTGAAAAGGCAGTGCCGAGTTTGATCGATCAAAAACTCGACTCCCTGTTATCCAAAGGGCGCGCCTCATGATGTATGGCAGAATTACGGGAACCGGAAGTTATCTTCCGGAGCGGGTCCTGACAAACCAGGATTTGGAAAAATCGTTAATACTTCTGATCAATGGATCCGCGAGCGGTCCGGGATTCAGGAACGTCGAATTGCAGCTGAGGGCGAGACATGCGGCGATCTTGCTGCAATGGCTGCCGAGCGGGCGATAGCGAGTGCCGGCATCGATCCGGCTGAGATCGACCTATTGGTTCTGGCTACTAGTACGCCCGATGCAGCGCTGCCAAGTACCGCTTGCTTGATCCAACGGCGAATCGGTATGCGAGCGGGTAGTTGTGCCTTCGACGTTTCGGCAGCGTGCTCTGGCTTTGTGTATGCATTGAGCATCGCCGATCAGTTTCTTCGTAGCGGTGCCGCTAAGCGTGCTTTAGTGGTCGGTGCGGAAACGATGTCGCGGGTTCTTAACTGGAAGGACCGTACAACCTGCGTGCTGTTCGGCGACGGAGCCGGGGCTGTCGTGTTGGAGGCGGGCGAGGAGCCGGGCATTATCAATACCCATCTGCATGCCGATGGCGAATATTCTCGCTTGCTGCATACGGAATGGGGAACGTCGCATGGCATCGAGAAACTCATCGCGGCGCCGGAGTTGGCGGCTATTAGCATGAATGGAAGCGAGGTGTTCAAAGTGGCGGTGCGTACGCTTGGGCGCATTGTCAACGAGACGCTGGCGGCAAACGATCTGGACAAGAACGATATCGACTGGCTAATTCCTCATCAGGCCAATATTCGCATTATCGGCGCCACGGCAAAGATGCTGGACATGCCGATGGAAAAGGTCGTCGTGACCTTGCAGAAGCAAGGTAATACGTCGGCTGCCTCCATCCCTCTGGCGCTTGATACAGCAGTGCGAGACGGTCGAGTCAAGGCAGGCGATTTGTTGCTCATGGAAGCATTCGGAGGGGGCTTTACCTGGGGGTCGGCACTGGTACGCTTCTGAGCGTACTGCGTGCGGAGAAAATTGCGCGTAGGCCGCAAGGCCTTGCAGCAATTGCTTTCGCTCAGGATAAGCAATCGGATACATATTTGCTCTCTGGCCTATTTTTACGCCGGAGGCTCGCCTCATTATACGAACACGCGACCAATGGTCGACGAAGAGGCGTATCTTCAGGTGGAGAAGGTTTGATCGATGGTTAACAAAACGCTCGCCTATGTGTTTCCCGGTCAAGGCTCGCAAGCCGTAGGCATGCTTGCGGAGTTGGCTGAGGCGTACGACGTGGTTAAACGAACCTTTGACGAAGCATCCGACTCGTTAGGGTACGATTTGTGGAATTTGGTTCAGCAGGGCCCGGAGGCCGATTTGAATCGCACCGACAGGACGCAGCCCGCAATGTTGGTCGCAGGTGTTGCTGTTTGGCGCGTATTGGCGGAGCAGGGCGCGCCAAAGCCGGCATTGCTTGCCGGGCATAGTTTGGGCGAGTATACGGCCCTTGTTTGCGCCGAAGCCTTGGCTTTTGGCGACGCCGTTGCGCTAGTCGCAGATCGCGGGCGTTTTATGCAAGAAGCCGTTCCAGAGGGCGAAGGCGCGATGGCTGCCATTCTGGGCTTGGATGATGACCAAGTCCGGGCTGCCTGCGACGAGGCCGCCCAAGGCGAGGTTGTCGAGCCGGTCAATTTCAATGCGCCCGGCCAGGTTGTCATTGCAGGTGCTAAAGCGGCTGTCGAGCGCGCGGTCGATGCTGCGAAAGCCGCGGGCGCGAAACGCGCGTTGCCGCTGCCGGTCAGTGTACCGTCGCATTGCGCTTTGATGAAGCCGGCCTCGGAGCGCTTGGCTGAACGGCTGAATAATATTACGGTTAGCGCACCGACCATTCCCGTCGTTCATAATGCCGACGTTAGTAAAGCAGGCGATGCGGATGCGGTACGCGAGCGCTTGGTTAGGCAGCTGTATAGTCCCGTGCGCTGGGTGGAGACCATTCAAGGCATGGCGTCTGAAGGTATAGAGCAAGTCGTTGAGTGTGGCCCCGGTAAAGTCCTCGCCGGTTTGAATAAGCGAATTGTGCGGGGTATGGCGGCTACGCCGGTTTTCGATCCTGCCGGTGTCGATAAGGTGCTGGCCGATAACGAGGCGAAATAAGAATGAACTTGAAGATGGATCAAGAGGTCGCACTGGTAACGGGTGCGAGCCGCGGTTTAGGAAGGGCCATTGCTCTGGAGCTAGGTAGTCTCGGGGCAACCGTGATCGGCACCGCTACCAGCGAGAAGGGAGCGGAGGCGATTAGCGCCGGGCTTGCCGAGGCAGGTGTTAAAGGTGTCGGCATGGTCTTGAACGTAACCGATGCGGAGAACATCGCTGCGGTTATTAAAGAGATCGGCGAACGCTTTGGTGCGCCAACAGTATTGGTGAACAATGCGGGTATTACCCGCGACAACCTCATGATGCGCATGAAGGACGACGAATGGGAGTCGATTATCGACACCAACTTAACGTCGGCGTATCGCGTAATCAAAGCCTGCCTGCGTGCCATGATGAAGGCAAAGCATGGTCGCATCATTAATATTTCGTCCGTCGTCGGCGCCACCGGTAACCCCGGTCAAGCCAATTATGCCGCTGCTAAGGCTGGGCTGGTTGGTTTGACGAAATCGCTAGCTCGCGAGCTGGGCTCTCGGGGGATTACTGTCAATGCCGTGGCCCCCGGATTTATCGATACCGACATGACGCGGGAGCTGCCGGAAGCCAGCCGTACCGCGTTGTTGGACCAGATTCCGCTTGGCCAGCTGGGCCAGCCCGAGGATATCGCTGCGGCCGTCGCCTTTCTGGCGTCTCCCGCCGGCGGCTACATCAGCGGCGAAACCCTGCATGTCAATGGCGGAATGCATATGAGCTAGGCCGAATTCGTTGCCGAGTGGCGCGAGTCAGGGTCTTCACATACAATACGCCCGCAGTTATACATCCGTGCCGGGCGCAACGTGAGAGGAAAAGACTGATGAGTAGCATCGAAGAACGCGTTAAGAAGATCGTTGTAGAACAGCTGGGAGTGAAAGAAGAAGAGGTTAATGGTGAAGCCTCCTTCGTTGACGATCTCGGCGCCGATTCGCTTGACACCGTCGAACTGGTGATGGCTCTGGAAGAGGAATTCGAGTGCGAAATTCCTGACGAAGAAGCCGAGAAGATCACCACTGTTCAGCAGGCAATCGATTACGTTAAACAGCACCTGGGCGAGTAAGCCTCTAGGTGCTTCTGCCGCCTTAACCGGCGATATTGCAGGGCCGGTTTTCCGGCCCTGACTTATTTCTCGGTTACGAGATTGAGAGGTGTATCTTGTCCAAACGGCGTGTTGTAGTCACCGGAATGGGGATTGTTTCTCCGGTGGGCAGTTCCGTTAAGGAAGCCTGGGATAACATTCTCGCCGGCAGGAGCGGGATAGCCCCGATCGATAAATTCGATACGTCCAATTTCTCGGTTCGCTTCGGCGGTACGGTTCAAGGGTTTGAACTGGCCGAATATCTGAGCGCGAAAGATGCCCGCAAAATGGACCCGTTTATCCATTACGGGATCGGTGCCGCAGTGCAAGCGCTTCGGGACTCCGGCTTGGAGGTGTCCGAGGAAAATGCCGAGCGGATCGGTGTTGCCATCGGCTCCGGTATCGGTGGTATCGGCACTATCGAGAAGAATTGCGTCGCTTATCAGGAAGGGGGCCGCGGAAGATTTCGCCCTTCTTCGTACCAAGCGCAATTATCAATATGATTTCTGGGCACTTGTCGATCATGTACGGCTTTAAGGGGCCGAACATTTCGGTCGTCACTGCCTGCACGACTGCCGCTCATAACATCGGAGAGGCAGCGCGTATTATTCAATATGGCGATGCCGACGTAATGTTCGCAGGCGGCGCCGAATATGCCACCACGGAACTTGGCTTGGGCGGATTTGCCGCTGCGCGCGCCTTATCGACGCGCAACGACGACCCACAGGCGGCAAGCCGGCCTTGGGACAAAGAGCGTGACGGTTTTGTGCTATCCGACGGAGCCGGTGTTTTAGTATTGGAAGAGTATGAACACGCTAAAAAACGTGGTGCGACCATTTACGGTGAGCTGATCGGTTACGGTATGAGCGGAGATGCTTACCATATGACTCTGCCTGCGGAGGGTGGAGACGGCGCGAAGCGCTGTATGCTGAACGCGTTTCGCGATGCCGGCATCAACCCGGACGAAGTCGATTACATCAACGCCCACGGGACTTCCACCCCGGCCGGCGACCGTGCGGAAAGCGACGCGGTTAAAGGGGCGCTTGGCGATAAGGCGTATAAGGTTGCCGTGAGTTCTACCAAGTCGATGACGGGCCACTTACTGGGTGCGGCCGGCGGGATCGAAGCAATCTTTACGTTGCTTGCACTACGCGATCAAGTTGCGCCGCCGACGATCAACTATACGACGCCCGATCCGGAATGCGACCTGGATTATGTGCCGAACGAAGCGCGCGCCATGAAGATCGACATAGCATTGTCGAATTCGTTCGGCTTCGGTGGTACGAACGGTAGCGTATTGTTCCGCCGGCTGAAATAAAGCGGCGACGCCAAGTTTAATGATTTTGATCAACGGTCGGCGACAGCGTGTGCATGATATCGCTGACCGAGCTTTTGCCTACGGCGACGGTTTGTTCGAAACCGTCGCCGTTGTTCATTCTAAACCCCGCCTTTGGAATCTCCATTTAAAGCGTTTGTATCTTGGCTGCGACCGACTCGGTTTGCCGCGGCCGGACGAGGAACAACTGCTTTATGAAGCGGAAATGCTGTGTAAGGGAGTGACGGGCGGTGTGTTAAAGCTTATTTGGAGTGCCGGTGTCGGTGGGCGAGGGTTTCGTCGTGCCGGTGCGGAACCGACTCGCGTCCTGATTCGGAGCGAGCTGCCGCGTTACCCGAAACAGTGGTGGAGGGATGGCGTGGCGGTGCGTTGGTGTCAATTGCGTTTGGCCCGTCAGCCGCAGCTTGCCGGAATTAAGCACCTTAACCGTTTGGAACAAGTTTTGGCGCGTGCCGAATGGGAGACGCCGTCGGTTGCCGAAGGCATTTTGCTGTCGGACAATGGAGCGGTGGTCGAGGGCACTATGACCAATCTTTTCATCGTGCGAGGGAATGTCTTATATACGCCAGCGTTAACGGAGGCGGGCGTTGCAGGCGTTATGCGTGAGCATCTGCTTGCGCTGGCTGCCGCTTTGGAGTTGCAAACACAGGTGACGCGTCTGGAACCGGAGGACGTCGTCGTGGCGGACGAGGTGTTTGTGAGTAACAGCCTGATCGGGTTGTGGCCGGTTACGGAATTAGACGGCACACCCTATCCGGTCGGCCCTGTAAGCCAACGTTTACTGGTCGAGCTGCGGGCGCGGGAGGATATTCCCGACTGGTTTACTGCCTAACGACGAGATACGCATGAAAAAATCATAGCCCGTGTAGGGGTTCTGCTTGTTGTCGCGATGTTAGCTGTCGGCGGATGGCTCTATTGGGACTATCAGCACACAATTGAGCGGCCGCTTGTACTATCCGACCAAACCGTACATGTGCAGGTCGAGAGAGGAACTTCCTTTCAGCAGCTAACCCGCAACTTGGCCGCCCAAGGCCTGCTGGAACCGTCGGAATGGTACCGGGTGTGGGGGCGGCTGAGCGAGGGTGCAGGGCGGATTCAGGCCGGTGAGTATGCCGTTACGCCGGGTATGAGCTTGCCGGAACTGGTCGAGAAAATGGCGCGTGGCGATGTCGTTCAGTACAGCTTTACTATTGTGGAAGGCTGGACGTTCTGGCAATTGATGAACGCCTTGCAGGCACATCCGCATATCGAGTCGGAGCTGAAGGGGTTGACGCCGGAGGAAGTTGGCGAGCGTGTCGGCCTTGATACCGCGTACCCGGAAGGTAAGTTTTATCCGGATACGTATCGATTTCCATCCGGAACGACTGACGTGCAGTTTTTGCGCCGTGCGAACGAGCGCTTGAAAGCAGTACTAGAGACGGAGTGGGAACGGCGAGCCGAGGAGCTGCCGGTTAATACGCCTTACGAGGCGCTGATTCTGGCGTCGATCATCGAGCGCGAAACCGGCCAACCGCATGAACGGGGTAAAGTTGCCGGTGTGTTCACTCGGAGATTGCAAATCGGCATGCGGCTGCAAACCGATCCCACCGTCATATACGGGTTGGGCGAAGGTTTCGAAGGGCGGTTACGGACGGTGCATTTGCGTACCGATACGCCCTATAACACCTATACGCGAGGCGGTTTGCCGCCGACGCCTATCGCAATGCCGAGCGGGGCGTCGATACGAGCCGCGCTTAACCCCGAAGACGGGACGGAGCTGTATTTCGTTTCGCGCGGGGATGGCACTCATCATTTTTCTAACACCTTACGAGAGCATAACCGCGCGGTTTGCATTTATATTTTGAAGCGCTCTAACTGCGGCGAGTTGTGATGACCGTAACGGGGCAGGGTATGTTTATAACGGTCGAGGGAGTCGAAGGGGCAGGGAAAAGCACCTGCCTTAGCTACATCGGGACATATTTAAAGTCAGCCGGCTACGATCCTCTGCTTACCCGCGAACCGGGAGGAACGCCGTTAGGGGAAGCGGTGCGTGGATTGTTGCTAGGCGACGATTATGCCGGCATGAGTAGCGATACCGAGTTGTTGCTCATGTTTGCCGCGCGCGCCGAGCACTGGGCATCCGTTATTAGCCCCGCTATCTGTGCCGGACGAGTGGTTGTCAGCGATCGCTTTACCGATGCCACTTATGCTTACCAAGGCGGTGGCCGAGGTATCGATCCAGCGCGTATCTCGGCCTTGGAGCAATGGGTGCTAGGCGAGCAGCGCCCGGATCTAACCTTGTTGCTCGATCTGCCGCCAGAGGTGGGGAGAGAGCGGGCAGCGCGCCGAGGGGCGCCGGATCGCTTCGAGAAGGAGCGGCAGGCCTTTTTCGACCGGGTGCGAGGGTGTTACCTGGAGCGTGCGCGCCGCTATCCCGATCGGATTCGGATCGTTGACGCCAGCCAGCCTTTGGATGCCGTGCAGGCGCAGATCGGAGAGGTATTGCGAGAGCAGATTCTCGAACGGGGAGTCCTGTAATGCGCGCGTTACCGTGGTTGGAACCGCTATTGAAACAGTTCAGCGAGCGGAGGCTACAGGGGCGCTTTCCGCATGCCTTGTTGTTGACGGGGTTGCCGGGCGTTGGAAAGAGCTGGTTGGCCGAGCAAATGGTACGCCTACTGGTTTGCGAACAACCGTCGGAGGCGGGCGCGTGCGGGCACTGTCGGGGGTGTGAATTAGAGGCCGCCGGGACGCATCCGGATAGCCGAACAATCGTGCCACCGGAAGGCAAGCAACAGATTCGGGTCGATCAAATCCGCGCGGTGTCGGATTTTTGCTCCTCAAGAGTCAATACGCAGGTTTCCGCGTCGGGGTGATTAATCCCGCCGATGCAATGAATATTAATGCTTCAAATAGCCTTTTGAAGACATTGGAGGAGCCCCCTTCGGAAGCGGTGCTTATTTTGGTTTCCGCCAAGCCCGCGAGCCTGCCGGCTACGATTCGTAGTCGGTGTCAACAGGTGAGTATTCCGGTGCCGGCCGCCGAGGTTGCAGAGGCCTGGTTGCGCGAGCTGGAAGGCGGGGCGGAGGCCGTGCGCAATCTGCCTTTGGCTGGCGGAGCGCCCTTGCAGGCGCTCCAGTATGCCGAGAGCGGTATGGCAGCGCGTTACGAGCATTTACTGGCGGCTCTGCAAGGGCTGCGCAGCGGACAGGCCGACCCTGTCGCGGTAGCCGCCGATTGGCAGGGGGAGCGGGCGGTTTTAGTCGAGTTACTGCTCAGGTTGGTCAGCGAGCTAATCGGCGGGCAGGCACGGCCGGTAGCAAACAACGCGGCGATCTTGGAATTAGGCCAAGGGTTGGACTTGCTCGCCTTACATGATTATCTTGATACGGTATTCGAAGCAAAGCGACACATCGCTCATCCGCTCAACGACGCGTTAGCGGCCGAGCAGTTGTTCATCGACTGGACTGGCCTTTGTCGTCGCTCAAGGATTGGATAATAAGAATTATGGAAACACGCAAACCCACATCCGGTGCCCGTCAGGGTATTTTGTCGCTGACGATCAAAGATAAAAACGCGCTCTATGCAGCGTACATGTCGTTTGTGCGTAACGGCGGCTTGTTTGTGCCGACCGCCAATACCTACAAACTTGGCGACGAAGTGTTTATTTTGCTGAGCTTGATGGACGAGCCAGAGAAAATTCCGGTGGTCGGGCGAATCGTTTGGATTACGCCTAAAGGCGCGCAGGGTAACCGAACACCTGGAATTGGTTTGCAGTTTACCGATAAAGACGGCGGCCCGGCGCGGACTAAGATCGAGACGTATCTTGCAGGGTCGCTCGAATCGGAGCGGCCGACCCATACGATGTAGGAACAAGGGCGAGCATGCATTCGGAAAACGCGACGATCGAGTTGGTGGACTCCCACTGTCACTTGCATATGCTGGGCCTGGACGATAACGACCCGGCGGAAGCGTTGGCGACGGCGGAGGCAACCGGGGTCGGCCATTTTCTCAACGTAGCGGTCGATGTCGAGTCGGCCGATCTGTTGAAGAATATGTCGCGTCGGTTTCCGCAAGTTTCGGTCTCGATCGGCGTCCACCCCAGCGGAACCGGGTATGAGCCTAGTGTGGACGAACTAGTAGAGCTGGCAGCTGCGCCTGAGTTCGTCGCTGTCGGTGAAACGGGGTTGGATTACGTTTACAACGAGGGCGATCTTGAATGGCAGCGCGATCGATTCCGGCGTCATGTGCGTGCTGCTCGTGAAGTCGGTAAGCCGCTGATTATCCATACGCGAGGAGCGCCGGAAGACACCTTACGAATTTTGCGTGAGGAAAAGGCGGCCGAAGCCGGCGGCGTTATCCACTGCTTTACCGAGGACTGGGATACGGCCCAGGCGTTTATGGATCTGGGCTTTTATATTTCGTTATCCGGTATTCTGACCTTCCGAAACGCCGAGATGCTGCGCGATGTGGCTCGCAGAATTCCGCTGGAATGCTTACTGGTCGAAACGGATGCGCCCTATCTGGCACCGGTCCCGCACCGCGGCAAGCAAAACCGACCGGCGTATGTGCGCCTGGTGGCCGAGCAGGTTGCCGAGCTGCAAGCATGTACTTACCAAGCAGTGGCGAGTGCCACCACGGATAATTTCTTTAAGCTGTTTCCGTTGGCCGCTCGCTCCGTGTGAGCGAGCGGTTAGAGATTAGCGACTATACCGTTTAACGGCCGTTAACGCGGTCTTAAGTTGTGCCTTTGTGTTATAGAAGTGCGGCGAAAAGCGGATGCCGCCGGCACGATGAGCACAGATGACCCCGGCCGCCATCAACTGCCGATAGATAGGCTCCGGGTCGTGGTCGCAGGGGCGGAAGGTAACAATACCGGCCAGTCGGTCCGACGCCGGATTTGTAATCAACTCAAGCTCCGGCGTGTCGCTAATCAACTCGCACAAGTATTGGCTGTTGCTTAATACCGCTTTTTCTATCTGCTGCATGCCTAACTCTTCGAATAGGCTCAGACTGGCATCCAAGGCATGGATGCCGAGCATGTTGGGGCTTCCCGATTCGAAGCGGCGCGCCGTAGGCGCGATGGACCAATCGCTACGGCTATAGTCGCCGGGCGCTGCGACCATGTGCCAGCCGTATTGTAAAAGGCGTAAGCGATCGCGGCTTTCCGGGCGGCTGTAAAATACGCCGAGCCCTTCCGGCGCCAACATCCATTTGTGTCCATCGGCGATGACGAAGTCTGCGTGTACGCGTTGGGCATCGAAACGAAGCGCACCAAGGCTTTGGATGGCATCGACGCAGAATAAGACATTCCGTTCTCTACAGGCTGCGCCGAGGCGCTCCAGATTCATGCGCAACCCGGTGCCGTATTGTACGGAACTGACCGCTAAGAGACGGGTGTGCTCGTTCACGGCGGCGAGTAGACGCTCTTCCGGGCTACTATCGGTGCCGAGATCGATGTCGCGCACGCGTACGCCAAAACGCTCTTGCAGGGACTCCCAGACAATGCGGTTGGAAGGGAATTCCTGCTTGTTGATGATCACTTCGTCGCCGCTCTGCCAGTCGAGCCCGTAGGCGACTAACGACAAGCCTTCGGAAGTGTTTTTTACCAAAGCGATATCGTCGCTACTGGGTGCGTTCAGTAAACGCGCAAAACGCTCCCTGAGGCGTTGCTCGGCGGCGAGCCAGTCGGGGTAATGGCGAGCGCCGCTGCGAAGGTTTTGGTCGGCAAAGTTAACCACCGCTTGTGCTGTGCGCCGGGGCCAGGGGCCGACGCCTGCATGATTGAGGTAGATAAGATCCTCTTCGTGAGGAAATTCCGTCATAGCTTGCTCTCCTTTGTTATCAACGAGGATAACACTACGCGGGGTGATACGCGGAAATAGGGGGGCTTGCACTACGTTAGTCGCCGCTTTTGCGGTAGCCTATTCTGATAGTCTAATGAAGCGTTGAATCGCCTTTGCTCCTCTGCCGGCCAGGTTGGCGGTTTGAAGGAATAAAAGGTCGATTCCGCGTTTTCCTAAAGTAGCCCTTACGGGAGGGGGAGAGTAAAGACGCGATGACCATGGTGCCGATCCTAAAAAATGAGCTGGAAGTCGGTATGATCGTGCCTTGGGCAGTATTCGACGGGCGAGGGTGGTTGTTGCTTCAGGCGGGTGCGACGGTTGCCTCCGCGAGGCAGCTCGAAGCGCTAGTTTTGCGTGGCGTTTATCGGTTAGAGGACAACGACGGACGGCGTAGCTATGTGGAGAGCGAGAACGCCGACCAACGCAGCGAAAGCGATTTCGGGTCGCCGTTCGAGCGTTTGGATAGCATTATCATGCGAATCCCCGGCATTTTCCGTTCGGCGTTGGAGCGACAGCCCCAGGCTGGGGAGCGTTTGCGTCGATTAGCCGGCGATTTGCGTCGCTTATATGCCGAGTATCCGGATGCGATGTTAGGTGCGGTGCATCTGACGCATGAGTACGAATACCCTGTGTGTCACCCTGTCCATTGCGTGTTCCTCTGCGAGATGATGGCGCACGCGTTCGGTTACGATGAGGCTCGGGCCGAAAGCCTGGCGGCTGCCGCGCTAAGCCAGAATATCAGCATGTTGCGCCTGCAGACGAGGCTGCATAACCAGGCAAAACCGTTGACCGAAGAGCAACGCCATCAAGTCGACGAGCATCCCGAGCAGACGGTGAAGCTGTTGCGCGATATCGGCGTCGACGATTCGGTTTGGTTGCTGGCGGTTGCGCAGCACCATGAGCGGTTTGACGGAAAAGGCTACCCCTATGGGCTGGAGGGGATGGCGATCAGCCAGGAGGCGCAAATTATTGCCATCAGCGATCGCTATGCGGCGCTGATTTCTTCGCGCGGTTATCGAGATGGGATGACGGCGAAAGAGGGCTTGCGCGATATCTACTTGAGTCAGGATAAAGGCTACGCCTCGGCCTTTACCCAGCGGTTTATCCGAGAGATCGGCGTTTATCCGCCGGGTTCTTTTGTTAAATTGGCTAACGGTGAAGTCGGCATTGTCGTCAAGCGAGGCCGCTCGTCGCTGAAACCTGTGGTATCGAGTTACATCGGTCCTAGGGGGGCGCCGCTGCCGAGGCCGTTTCGGCGCGATACCGGGCAGTTGGCGTATGAGGTGAAGGGTACCTGTAAGCCCGATTTGAACTACCCGGTCAACCTAAGCAAGATTTGGTCAGTGTAAGGGTTGCCGATCGTGCGGCCTGTTTGTGTGGCGCCTTAAGCAAACAGGCCGTGTAAATACCAACAGCGCGGCGCACGCCGCTCCCTGAATATCCATAGTCGCTCGCCGTGGCTGTTGCTCGCGATGTAGTAGTCGCGGCTTACATCAACATCGTCCCACCAACCGCTTTCGATTCTTTCCGGGCCAAATTCCAGTATTAGAGGGCCTTTCCAATAAGGTAACCCTTCTCTCAGGGGTAGTTTTTGCGGTTGCGGCAACAACCAGAGCGGCCGAGGGGGAGATTGTGTGTCGTTGCTATGCGAACCAGGAGGTGCATAGCGCCAGGCGCGTTCGGGCCGGTGTTCGGCGACTACCTGTAATCCATGCACGGCGTTTTTTCCTAAGCGAGCATGGAAGCGCTCAAGCAAATCATCGTCTTCCTCTACTCTATCCCGAATATCGAGTAAATCGTTCGTGGTCGGCTGATAAGCGTAAACACGGCCCGTAATGAGCTGGATGCATTCGGCTGGCGCAGTTAACGGCGTGTGTTCGAGACGGTGGCGAGCGAGCATAAGCAAATGACTGGCGGCCCGTTGCGGCGTTAAAAGACGAATATCTAAGCTTTGAGTGAGCGCATCGTCATCGGATAAAAGAATCCTAAGCTGCTGTACCCCGGCGTCTCGGCCGCGTAAGTAGCCTTCCAGCTCCAATAGCAGACGACGTAGGGCGAACAGTAGCGGTTCCGTTTCGGCAACGGGGGCGGGTAGCATTAATTTCCGCCTAAATCGAGGCGGTGGCGAGTAAGCGTGACGCGGGTCTGGCGCATAACCGAAGGCGCGGTCGAGCTGTTCGAGCGTCTCCAGTCCGAAACGACGGGAGAAACCGGCACGGGGCTGTTTTAGGCAATCGCCTAGTCGGTAAAGGCCTAAGGCGGTTAAGTGTTTGTGTTGCCGCTTATCCAGCGCGAGCACTTCGCAGGGTAAGGCCGATAGCTGAGCGTGCAGCGTGTCAGTATCGCAGGCTGGCTGGGTTTGCTTACCCTGACAGAGTAGCCAAGCTCCGCTGGGCGTTGGCGCAATCGCGTATCGCGCCCGCAAGCCTAATGCCCTAAGGCCGGCGAGAATTTCTTTTACTAAATGCGATAAACCGTTGAACAAGCGTAGGCTGCCGGCAATTTCCAGTAGCAGGCCATTGGGCTGTTGCAGGCTAACCCAAGAGGTGAACTGCAAAGCCCAACCTGCTAATCGCTCAAGCGTTTCCTGTTCCGCGGTTAGGTTGCGCGGTAGTACGGCGAGCGTTGGAGCCAGGGCGTGGGCGGCACCGAGCGACATTTCTGGTTCTATGCCTAATCGCCGGGCGCTTAGGTTGACGGCTAACAGGCGTTTGCCTTCGATAACGGCAAGCGGTAGTTGTGCTTTTTGCGTGCGGGTATATACCGAAACGGGAAGCTGAGGTAACCATAGGGCAAGCCATAACATAGTAGCCGCTGATCGTGAGCCGCGGTTTAACCGCGAGAAAAGGCATTAGCCGCCTGTTTGCCGACTTCCTGTCGTTGGAGGGGAGCCGTAGCTGCGACATGCTTAGTCGTTGCTAACGGCAGCTCTAGTTGCGGCTCGCTGGACGGGTCGTGCCTCGCGGCGGCATAGCCGGTCGCCGGGGGCGCTGCACGGAAGACATCGGCCAAGGGTGGTTTGGTTGAGGTTTGCTTGGCGCTTTAGCGGGCGTTCTCGGGACATTATGGTGCGTAGCGGGATCGTTCAGCTGTAAAGTCACGGTTCCGCCACTGCGACCGCCACGGCATTTAAGCAAATGCACTTTTATTTGCCCATAAGTGTGGTCGACGCAGAGGCGAAGGGCTGCGGGAGAGGCCTGCGCTGCGGCTTGCTCGTCTCGAAATAAAAGCCCCAGGGCACCGCCGGTTTCGGCAGCCAGTTGTAAGCGCCGCAGGCTCTGTTCGTCGATATGGCGCGGCCAAGCCAAGACGGCGCCGCAGGTCCCAGTGCGAAGAGCTTGCTCCAAAGCCCACAGGCCTTCTTTCGCCGTCCGCGGGTGTACCAGCAGAACACGGGAGAGATCGATGCCGCATCCCGCTAGGCTGGGCGCGTAGGGAATAAACGGCGGGGCGATAAAAGCGATCCAACGGCCTTGCCGACTGAGCCGGGAGAGGGCCGGCATGACTAGGCGCAATTCGCCGATACCGTTGTGTTCGTGCAGAATTTCGCTTAAAGCCCCGATAGGCCAGCCTCCGCCGGGGAGAGCGTTGTCGAGTTCGCTATAGCCGCTGCCGATATGGCGCTCGTCGCTATGCCGCTGTCGATCGCCAGCCCGCCAGATACTGGGCTGTTGTAGCAATTCGTCCAAGGCTTTGTTCTTGTTCATGAGCAACCTCGTTGATCCCGCAGGTGGTGATCAGGCGAAAAGCCGTTCTCTGCTGCCGCAGTTGTAGACCTTACAGCGACCCGTTAGCGGCATTGCGCAGTGCTTATGTGCTTGCTGCTGTGTTAAAGCAAGCTGCCGTTACGTATGATGCCGACGCCAATACCTTCGATAATCACCGGCTCGCGCCGGAGGTCGACTTCGATGGGTTCGAAGTCCGGGTTCTCAGGCAGTAGCCTTACTAAGTGTTGGCGCCGCTCCAAACGTTTAACGGTGACTTCATCTTGTAAGCGCGCCACTACGATCTGTCCGTCGCGGGCTTCGCTCGTTTTGTGTACGGCGAGCAAGTCTTCATCCAGAATCCCGGCGTCCCGCATGCTCATACCGCGTACCTTGAGTAGGTAATCTGCTCGTGGAGTGAATAGATCGGGGCTGATGTCATAGCGCCGGTCGATATGCTCTTCAGCAAGCAGGGGGCTGCCGGCGGCGACGCGGCCGACCACGGGCAAACCGTTTTCCGTCAACAGGCGGATACCGCGCGAGGCGCCGGGAACCAGCTCAATCGCCCCTTTTCGGGCTAGCGCCTTGAGATGGTCTTCTGCGGCGTTAACCGAGCGAAACCCTAAGGCTTTGGCAATTTCGGCCCGCGTTGGCGGCATCCCCGACTCGGCCATATGGTCCCTGATCAGTTCCAGTATTTCGGTCTGCCGTGGTGTGAGTTTTTGCATACAACCTCCCTTTGCTGGTTATTTTTACAGTATTGGGCCTGTGCGATGCAAGCGAAAGATGGCTATGTCCGAGGAGGTTAATCTCGATTAGGAGACAGGTTATTTACCTTGAAGGCTCAGGCTGGGTTAGAATGGCGCCGATTTTCGCGTTCCAGCTAAGACATATTACGCACATGGTTAGTGTAAACGCCGAGCTCAGCGAGTTGCTCGCTGACGATACGCTCCAGTTCGATACCTGGCTCGGCCACCTGCCGATAAGCTTCAATGAGGCCGATCAGGCGCTTTTGAAAAGAGCCTGGGATACCGCTCGTCAACAGTATGGCGATGAGCGACGGCCAAGCGGCGAGACCTATTTTACCCATGCGTTGACAGTGGCGAGTTTGATTGCCGAGCTACGGCTCGATGCAGAAACGCTAGCCGCTGCGGTGTTGCATGATTTGCCGCCGCTGGAGCGTTTCGATGCCAAGGCGCTGGAAAGCGATTTCGGCATCGATGTGGTGAATCTGATCGGCGGCGTGTCGCGCATGGAGGTGATTAACGCCCTGCACGACAATGCCGAGGCCGTCATGCCGGAGTCGGAGCATGCCGAGGCATTGCGTAAGATGCTGTTGGCTATGGCTCAGGATGTGCGTGTGGTCTTTATCATCCTCGCTGAGCGGCTGGACGATATGCGTAATCTAAAGCATCGTTCCTTAGCCGAGCAGGAAGCCTTCGCTCGCGAGACGCAAGATCTGTATGCTCCGCTGGCTAATCGTCTGGGCCTCTGGCGCTTGAAATGGGAGTTGGAGGATCTGTGTTTTCGGTATTTGGAGCCGGGCACGTACAAACATATTGCGCGTATGCTTGCCGAGCGGCGCGTGGACCGCGAGCGTTATATTGCCGAAGTCAACCAGCAGCTGCGCGACGCCTTGCAAAAGGCTGGCATCGAAGCGGAGGTTAATGGGCGGCCGAAGCATCTATTTAGTATTTGGCGCAAAATGCAGCGAAAGGGGTCGGGTATCGACGGCTTGTTCGATATCCGCGCGCTGCGGGTGATGGTTAAGGACGTTGCCACCTGCTACGCCGTACTGGGTGTGGTGCATAGTCTTTGGCGGCATATCCCCAAAGAATTCGACGATTACATCGCCACGCCGAAGGAGAATAATTACCGCTCTTTGCATACAGCCGTGGTGGGGCCGGAAGGTAAGACTTTGGAAGTGCAGATTCGCACTTACGAGATGCACCAGCAGGCAGAGCTTGGGATTGCGGCGCATTGGCGTTACAAAGAAGGCGGCTCGCAGGATCAATCCTACGAGCAGAAAATCGCCTGGCTACGCCAGATCCTGGAGTGGGGGCAGGAAGAAGACGGAGCGGAAGATTTCATTAGCCGTTTTAAGGCGGAAATTTTCGAGGATCGTGTTTACGTTATCAGTCCGCGCGGCGATGTCATCGACCTCCCGCGCGGGGCGACGCCGCTGGATTTTGCCTATCACGTCCATAGCGATATCGGCCATCGTTGCCGAGGCGCTAAAGTTAATGGTCGTATCGTGCCGCTGACCTACGAGCTCAAGAACGGCGAGCAGGTGGAGATTTTAACCGCTCGACATAGCAAGCCGAGCCGGGATTGGCTCAGCCCGGGCGCAGGCTATTTGCGCAGCTCTCGAGCGCGGTCGAAGGTTAAGGCCTGGTTCCGCCAGCAGGATCAAGAGCTGAACGTGACAGCCGGTCGGCATGCCCTGGATCGGGAGTTGCATCGTTTGGGGGTGCAGGACGTGAGTTTGGAGCGGTTGGCGCAAAAGAGCCGCTTCCCGAAGGTCGAGGACTTCTTGGCAGCTATTGGGCGTAACGATATTACCAGTAGCCAGATCGCCAATCTGCTGACCGATCAGATTCTACCCAAGCCGGATGTGTCGTTGGAGGTTATCCCGACCGGTACGCCTTCAAGCGATAAGAAACGTTCGGGCGCCAGCGACGATGTAACGATTTATGGTGTCGGTAATTTGTTAACGCGATTGGCGCGTTGTTGCAAGCCGGCGCCGGGCGACCCCATTGTCGGATTTATTACTCGTGGCCAAGGGGTGACGATTCATCGGCGCGACTGCCGCAATCTTTCCCGATTAAGCGAGAGCGAAGGAGAGCGTTTAATCGAGGTGAGCTGGACGCGGCCGGGCGATAAAGCTTACCCGGTGGATATCGAAGTCGATGCCGTGGATCGGCAAGGGCTGTTGCGCGATGTGTCGGCCGTGCTGTCGAACGAGAAGATTAACGTTCTAGGCGTAAATACCCGAACCGACCCTCGCGATCACCGAGCGCGCATGACGTTGACGATGGAAATCCGCGATGTCGCCCAGATGAGCCGGATTATGCATCGCATTGCCAGTTTACGTAATGTGCTCGACGTGCGTCGGCGCACATAAGTGTAAGCTGCTTAGGGTGCCGTGCTGAATAGGCGGGCGCTCAAGCTCGTCTATTGCTTCTTCTTTTCTCGACCCCCATTTCTTGTCTACTTCTCCCGCTTCGCTTTTTTGCGCATGCCGTCGTGTTCTCGATGATGCGTACGGTGTGTGTCTCCCCCTAAAGAAAAAGGAGTTTCCATGGAAGGGTTTAATGCTTCCGGGATACAGAGCTTATCGGAACTGCCGGTGCCGGTTGAGTGGTTGTATGTCGGCGTGGCGATTACGCTGTTGTTGGTGGCGATGGTCTCTATCCGTTGGTCGCTACGGGCCCGGCAAATCCTTGCCGAAGAAAATAGAGCGCGCGACGCCGAACAGCGATCTCAACAATTGAAACGAGACGTTTTTCTACCCGCTGCGGAAGCCATGGCGCGCGCGCAAGACTTTCTCGGTAAGTTTCCGGGTAAAAACTGGACGAAAGAGGAAGGGAGCGTTGTCGTCGATTATCTCAATGGCGCCTTAGGCAAAGTGAATGTGGTGGGTGGCGAGCACGCGATAAGAACCACCATGGCCGTCGCTACCGAGTTCAGTATGGGGTATATGACGCTAACCACGCGGCAGCGCCCGATCTGGGATTTGGAGCAAGAAGTGGAGGGGGTCGATAGCAAAATCTCGCATATGGCGTATGAGCGAGACCAGCTATTGGCGCAAATTACGCGTGTGGCCGGCGAGGGGATGCAAGAGCAGGGGATTTGGAACGACCTTAATCTTCGTTTCGATCGTTTGCAGCGGCAAATAACCGGTGCGCTTGATGAGCGGACGAGGATGATGCGCGAGCGTAATCGACTCAAGCACGAATTAGCCCTAGAAGCTGCTAAGTCTTCATTAAAGCTCGCTAAGTTAACTATTCCGGCATACCTTGCCATTCGTGATGAGCTCGATAGTCCGATCGACGATGACGAATATCGCATTCTGGCGCATAGCAGTATCGACGAGCTAGAAGAGGCCGTACGCCGGTTAAGTACCAAGAATACGCCGGCAGCCGCTAAGAAGTCTTCGGAGCATGCTACGCGCAAGCAAGAAGAGGCGCCGCATGAACGGAATCTGCGTATGGTATTAAAAGGCGATTGATTAGGCTTTCCTTGTGGAGAGGCTGGCATGCCCTCAGATTCGGCTAATAGGCCGGTTGCTGCTTGGTTGCTCACGAAAGTGAGAGGGCGGGCAGTTGCCCATTGCACGATCGCAGCAGGGGCTTTAGCCCCGAACGGGAGATGTTGCCGATGACAGTCGAACGCCGTCCACTCCGTTATAGCCTCTGTATCCTGAGTATTCTGATTATTGGTTTGTTTCTCGGCAGTCAAGCGTTGGCCGCGCAGCCCGCTCCTGCGCCGGTTCCGGAAGGCGAGGTGATGCCGGAGGCTGACGATGACCTCTTAGAGCTTGAGCTGGAGCTGGTGATGTTGCAGCAGCGTTTGGAGGAAATTCAAATGGCCGCTTTGGATGCCAATCCAGAGCTGGAGCAACAAGCCGAAGAGCTGAGTACCATCATGGTTGCTGCGATGGAGGAAGAGGGGTTCAATCCACAGCAGAGCATATCGCGGATCGAGGAAATCCAGATGGCTTTGCAACAGCCTGATCTTACCCCGGAAGAGCAGATGGCACTGATGGAAGAGGCGGAATCAGAGTACCTGCTGCTTGAGCAGGCGCAAATGGCGGTAATGGAGGATGAGCAGGTTCAGGCCGCTCACGAGCAGTTCGAAGAGAACGTTATGACCGCGATGCAGGAGCAAGATCCGGAAACGGAAGAGATTATCGCCGAGTTTACCGAGAAGCATCAGGAATACGAAGAGCGGCAGGCTGAGCACGCCATGCCCGGTACTGTTCCGAATTAAGCGATATGCTTGCCGATAAGCTTGCCGCTGGTTTTGCTGCTGGCCTTTCGGGTGCGTTGCTCTGGCGGCACTATGCCAATCGCTTTCGTCGACCATACGCCTCCGGCGGCTCTGCCGCGCCGGAGGCGCGCTCTGTAGGAGGCAAGAATCTGCGGGAAGCGCTCCGGGAATTGCGGGCAGAGCGAGACGAGCTTCAGCTCGAGCTGGAAGTTGCGGATGCTGCTAGGCGGCGAGCTGAGGATAACTTGGAGCATTTCACTTACGTCGTCTCCCACGACTTGCAAGAGCCTTTGCGGATGGTGATTGGTTTCAGCCAATTATTAGAGAAGCGCTATGCCGAGCCGTTGGATGACGAAGGGAGGGAGTTTCTGGAGCTTACCACGGCAAGTGCGCTACGCATGTCGGCTATGTTGGGCGTCGTACTGCAACTGTCCCGTATTCTCCGAGAGCCGGTATCCGGTACGGAGGTCGATCTGAATGCTGTGATTGAAGATCTGCGCGAAGAGTTTGCTAATCAGTTAAATACCGCGGACGCTAAACTTGAGATCGGTGCTTTACCCATGGTGCAAGGCAGCCGTCAATTATTGGAGATGGCGCTTTGGAATCTATTGGATAATGCATTGAAATTCCGCGGAAAAAAGCCGCCCCGAATCACGGTCTCGTCGGCTCGACTCGGCTCGGAGTGGGAAATTGCAGTGACCGACAATGGTATCGGTCTGGACCCTCAGTTCGCCGAGCGAATCTTTCAGCCCTTTCAGCGTTTGCATACTGAGGAAGAGTATCCCGGATTAGGAGCTGGGCTCGCGCGTGTCCAGTGGGCTGTGGCCCGTCATGGGGGGCGGGTCGGAGTAGAGTCGGAGCCTGGAGCCGGAGCGCGCTTTTGGTTTACTTTACCTGCAAATTAACAGAACAGAGTGCCAATTGCTTAAGGAGACGCTGATTAATTCCCTGGGGTCTCTCTCCGCGTGGCGCGTTCGCAGGCAAGGCGCGCTCCGCAGGCAAGGCGCGCTCCGCAGGCAAGGCGCGCTCCGCAGGCAATGGCCGTCGCCCTTGTCAAGGAGCGCAACGCCGCCTGCGGGCGCGCCACACGGCCCCTGCGGGCGAACCTGAGCCGCACCCTGGCGTTGTTGCGACTCTTGCAAAGGGCGACGGCCATTCGCTGCGAGCCGCGCCTAGCCAGAGCACGGCTCAGGTTCGCAGAGACCCCAGGGAATTAATCAGCGTCTCCTTAAGGAGCGGGTGGGGTTGCCATCGAATGCATGGGCAACCCCAGGCCAATTAGGTCAGATGTCGTCGTAATCGTCATAGTCGTCGAGTAGCTGGCGTAAGCGTTTCGCTTCCCGCAGCTCTTCTATGACTCGCCAGTTGCCTCGTTGTCGGCGCTGGTTGTTGTTGTTTCGTGTCAGCTTATCTTCAATCCATTGACCGGCAAGATCTTCTTCGGTGTCATCCCAGGCATCGGCATAATCAAGGTCGTTATCCATCTTTTCCTTCCTCCGGAAAGATGCCTATGACTCCCCAGGTCGTGTTACCTGAAGGTTCTCTCGGAAGCGTGGAAAGACCCTGCGCGAGAGCGGGGCATTCAGCGTTTCCTGTCTTTCCCTTGCTATATACCTGCGTTCGGGGGTTGCAAGAAATAGATTTTTTCACACTTTGACGTGTTTAAAATCGATGAAAAGAATGATGCCGGGGAGGGAGGGGCGGATAGCCGGCGGCAAGATGCCGCCGGTTTGAAGTAAGTTATTAATCGATAAATAATTCCGGATCGACGAGATTGCCGTTGAGCGCTACGCTCCAGTGCAAGTGGGGGCCGGTAACGCGTCCGGTGGCGCCGACCGTGCCGATAAATTGCCCGAGTTCTACCCGATCTCCTACGGCAACGTCGATGCTGTCCATGTGGCAGTACATGGTGACTAGGCCGTGGCCGTGGTCGATGAAAACGGATTTACCGTTGAAGAAAAAGTCTCCCGTTTCGACAACCGTACCGGAGGCTGGGGCGTGAATCGGGGTACCTGTGGGGGCTGCGATATCAAGTCCGCTGTGAGGGTTGCGCGGTTGATCGTTGAAGAAGCGGCGCAACCCGAAGGGGCTGCTGCGCCGCCCTTCTACTGGAATGGCAAACCGTAACGCTTCGGGGCTTGCCGCCTCGCTGTATGTTTCCAGCGCGGCACGAATGCGGGTCCGTTCGCTGCCGATACGCTCCAAATCTTCCGGCGACGGATTAACCTGTCGCCGATTGCTGATGGTGAGCCGTTGCTCGGCGTACTGTTTGTCTTGTACTTCGAAAGCGGTCGGTTTGCCATTGACCTTTAGGCGATGTTCGCCGATTTCCGCACTAAGGCCGATGCCGACAACTGCACTCCAACCATCGTCGGTCTTGGTAACCAGTACCGAGCGTCCATTGTATGTTACCGTAGGCGGGGTTTCCTCGCTGCTACTCAGCGGTACGATGGCCACCCCGCCGGGAACGGCTTTATTGTTAGGTAAATTTGCACTGACCACGGCAGGCAGAGCTAATCCTAAAAAGCCGACAACGAGTGCGAGCGAGCGCATGGTTAATTCTCCTCCTTGGCAATCGATTCGACGAGGCAGTGCAATTGGCCATGGCCGAGTTTTGCTACAATTCGATCGCCGGGAGTTGCCTCCGCGGCGTTGCGAAGCACCGTTTGGTCGTCCGGTCGGCGCACAATAGCGTAGCCACGCCCCAAGGTCGCTAAGGGGCTGACCGCATCCAGTGCACGCGCCAAGCCTTCTAGCTGTCGCTGCTGCTGGCTAACGATATGCTCTATTGCGGTGCCGAGCCGGTGCTGCAAGTCGGCGCATTGACGCTCGGCAGTGCGGAAACGTTCCACCGGCGTTGTTTGCCGCAAGCGGCTTAGAGCGTGGTTATACCGTGTTTGGGCCGTCTGTATCCGGTTGCGGGTCACATTCAGGAGTCGCTGTTCCAGCTCATCGAGCCGCTGGCTGCGATCCTGTAGTCGTCGATGGGGGTGCTGCTGCATGAGGCGCTGCTGTAGCCAGTACGAGCGCTCGTGCAGCCGCTCCAGCCGTTGTCGGGTCAGAGCGAGCAAGCGTTGCTCTTGCTGAGCTAGCGTGGCCAGCCAGCTTTGGGCGTCGGGCGTGAGCAGCTCTGCTGCCGCCGACGGCGTAGGGGCGCGGCGATCGGCTACGAAGTCGGCAATGGTTACATCGACTTCATGACCAACGGCCGATACTAAGGGTATTTCGCAATCGAAAATTGCACGGGCAACGACTTCTTCGTTGAACGACCACAAGTCCTCCAGCGATCCGCCGCCTCGGGTCAGTAGCAAGGCATCGACTGTCGCTTGCTCGGATGCTAATCGAATCGTAGCGGCAATCTCTTCGGCAGCGCCTTCCCCTTGTACCGGTACCGGGTATATTAATACCTCGGTTGCCGGAAAGCGGCGCCGGAGCACGGTCAATACGTCGTGAATGGCCGCTCCGGAGGGCGAGGTAATAACGCCTAGCTTTTGCGGCAGCGAGGGTAAGGGGCGTTTGTGCTCGGTCGCGAACAAGCCTTCTCGGTCGAGCTTGGCCTTGAGCGCTTCGAAGGCCTGTCGTAGCGCACCGGCGCCGGCCGGTTCCATATGCTCGATACTCAGTTGAAACTCGCCGCGTGCCGGATAAAGGCTGACCCGAGCCCGAACCAGGACTTTGGCTCCGTTCTCCGGGCGGAACCGCAGCAGCAGGTTGCGGTTTCGAAACATCGCACAGCGAACCTGAGCTTGTGCGTCTTTCAGAGAAAAATACAAATGCCCGGAGGCCGGCCGCGCGAGGTTGGAGATCTCGCCTTCGAGCCAGATAAGCGGAAAACTGCCTTCCAACAGCGTACGCACTTCTCGATTAAGGCGTGAGACACTGTAGACTTGGCGGGAATCGGTGGTTAAAGGTTCGTCGACAAGCATCGATGCATGATAGCAAGCCTGTGCTGTAGCGCCTATCGGGATAGGCAAATATTCGCTGCTCTCGCCCTTGGAGGTTCAATAAAAAGACGATAAATGCTACCCATGCAATATATAAGGTTTACGCTTTTGCCTGTGGTTTTTTATAATGTCCGGCTAACTTCGCAATGAGCTGCTTAAAATGGCAGCCGCTCCCCGCCAAGAAGGTGTCCGTTATATGCGAATAGCTCAGGAAGCTCTCACTTTCGATGACGTTCTGCTGCTGCCGGCGCACTCCAATGTGCTGCCGCGCGATGTTGACCTTTCCACGCAGCTGACGCGCGATATCCGCTTGAACATCCCCGTGGTGTCGGCCGCTATGGATACTGTGACCGAGGCGCGGTTGGCCATCGCTTTGGCCGAGCAGGGCGGTATCGGGATGATCCACAAAAATATGTCGGTGGAGCAACAAGCCGCTGAGGTCCGAAAGGTAAAGAAATTCGAAAGCGGCGTGATCAAGGAACCGATTACGGTACACCCCAGCGCCAGCATCCGCGATGTGCTCGCCTTAACCCGGTCGAATAATATTTCCGGGGTGCCGGTTGTCGACGGCGAGGATCTGGTCGGTATCGTAACGAGCCGCGACTTACGCTTTGAAACCCGCTTGGACGAGCCGGTGTCGGTGGCGATGACCGGGCGTGACCGTTTGGTAACCGTGCGGGAAGGCGCGGAGCGCGACGAAGTATTGCGCTTGCTGCACCAGCATCGCATTGAAAAAGTCCTGGTCGTCAACGAGAACTTCCAGCTGCGCGGCATGATCACCGTGAAGGATATCCAAAAGGCGACCGATTATCCGAACGCGTGTAAAGACGAGCAGGGTCGTCTGCGGGCAGGCGCTGCCGTTGGTACCGCAGCCGGTACCGAAGAGCGTGTCGAGGCTTTGGTCGCGGCGGGCGTCGACGTGGTTACGGTGGATACCGCGCATGGTCATTCGCAAGGGGTGATCGATCGGGTCCGTTGGCTCAAGCAGACCTACCCCGAGATTCAGGTCATCGCCGGTAATATTGCCACCGGCGATGCGGCCACGGCATTGGCCGAAGCCGGTGCCGACGCTGTTAAAGTCGGTATCGGCCCTGGTTCGATTTGTACTACCCGTATCATCGCAGGGGTCGGGGTGCCGCAGATTACGGCGATCGATAATGTCGCCACTGCCCTGAAGGGCACCGGCGTTCCCTTGATTGCCGACGGCGGCATTCGTTTCTCGGGCGATATGGCGAAAGCGTTGGCGGCAGGCGCTTACTCCGTTATGGTCGGCGGCTTGCTAGCCGGCACCGAAGAAGCACCGGGCGAAGTCGAGTTGTATCAAGGTCGTTCATATAAGTCCTACCGAGGCATGGGTTCCTTGGGGGCGATGTCGCAAAGCCAGGGGTCGAGCGACCGCTATTTCCAGGAGAACACCGGTCAGGCGGACAAACTGGTGCCGGAAGGCATCGAAGGGCGCGTACCGTACAAAGGCAGCCTGGTGGCGATTGTTCATCAAATGCTGGGCGGTGTGCGTGCCAGCATGGGCTATGTCGGTTGCCGCACCATGGAAGAGATGCGGACAAAACCGCAATTCGTGCGCGTCACCGGCGCGGGTATGCGGGAAAGTCACGTTCACGACGTGACGATTACCAAGGAAGCGCCGAATTACCGCATCGATTAGTTGTGTCGGTGCCCCTCCGGCAGCCTCCTGGCGGAGGGGCGCTTTTAGGCGGATTTCAACAGCGGCGGATCCTGCGGGCTGAGAGGCGGCGTTTCGTCTTGCTCGCATAGGTAGTGCCAAATGTGCTGAGCCACTGAAATGCCCCGGCTGTTCAAGGCTTCGTTACCGAAGAGCGTATTGAACTCCAATAAATAGTAATGCCCCCCGACTTCGGCGATATCGAAGCCGGCATGGTTTACCTCCAGCTCTGTGGCTACCTGATCGACTAATTCCAACGCTGCTTGCGGGATATCGTCGAAACTTACGCTGCCTCCTCGCGCCACGTTGTTGTGAAAGCTGCCCTCGGCGCCGATGCGCCAATAGGCCGCGATAACCTTTCGGCCGACATAAACGACGCGTAGATCGCGGTCGATAGGAAGGTACTCTTGCAGATAAAGCGTGTCGTGCTTGGCTGCGAACTCCCGCAGTTCGCGGCGTGTTTTTATAAGATGGACGCCGATGCCCATCGAACTGCGAGGTTCTTTCGCGACTAGCGGCAAGCCTAGCTCGTGTACCGCATCGCCGTCCCATTCTGTGCTCGGTAGGATACGGGTCTCCGGTACGTGGGCGGGAGCTACCGAGAGGAAGGCCCGCGTCATTTCGATTTTATCGTGGCCGAGGTGATAGGTGGCCGGGTTAGGAAATAAGCGCTTCTTTAGCGCATAGGTCAGGGTGTTGACTTGCCAGTATTCCGGAAATAAGACCCATCGTGCTTGTCTAATCTCGGGAAGATGGCGGAACAGTAACTCAGGTTTGATGTAGCGTACGCCAGGGATGCCGAGTGCTCGATAAGCGTTTAGCGTGATCAGTTCGGATGCGACGGACACGGTATAATGCTCACGACAAATCCTGCCGCCAGGGCAAGGCGGAGGTGGGCTTGGTTCGAATCCTCAAGCCCACGGACGCGCGATGCGCTGTATCGCAGGAATTTAGGTTAAGGGGCCATTAGGTTATGCTACCCGCGCGCGCAGCCGGGAGGCTGGCCGTGGCAAGGATATACTGCAGCTACAGAATTTCGTCAAGCACTGGTGCAGATCGAGGTTCGTGGCTGATTTCGCTGATTTTTAGGTGCTGCGAAGGCAATGGCTCAAGACATACATAGCGACCGGATTCTGATCCTCGATTTTGGCTCCCAATACACGCAACTGATTGCGCGTCGTGTGCGCGAAGCGGGGGTGTATTGTGAAATCTATGCCTGCGATTGCGACCCCGAAGCGATTCGTGCCTTTCGGCCTAAGGGGGTTATTCTCTCCGGCGGTCCGGAGTCGGTAACCTTTGACGCGACGCCGAGAGTACCGCAATTAGTGTTTGAGCTTGGCGTCCCGGTGCTTGGCATCTGCTACGGCATGCAGGCGATGGCCTTCCAAATGGGCGGGCGCGTCGAGCCTTCTAGTCACAAGGAGTTTGGCTATGCGCAGATCCGGGCCCGTGGGCATTCTCGCCTGTTACAGGATATCGAGGATCACGCCAGTCCCGAAGGCTGGGGGCTGTTGGATGTGTGGATGAGTCATGGCGACCGCGTGAGCGAGTTGCCGGCCGGATTTAAGGTGATCGCCAGCACAGAGAGTGCGCCAATTGCCGGTATCGGCGACGATGAACGCCGTATGTACGGTTTGCAGTTTCACCCCGAAGTCACCCACACGGCACAGGGCGCCCGCATTCTAAGTCGCTTTGTGCATGAAATCTGCGGCTGCGCCGGCGATTGGACGGCTGGCAACATCATCGACGACGCCATAGAGCGCGTGCGCCAGCAAGTGGGCGAGGACGAAGTGCTGCTTGGTTTATCCGGTGGCGTCGATTCCTCGGTCGTTGCCGCTTTGTTGCATAAAGCCATCGGCGATCGCCTAACATGCGTATTCGTCGACAACGGCTTGTTGCGGCAAGGCGAGGGCGACCAGGTGATGGCGACTTTTGCCAAGCATATGGGCGTGCGCGTCATTCGTGTCGATGCCGAAGACGTTTTCTTGAGCCGTTTGGCCGGTGTGACCGACCCCGAGCAAAAACGAAAGATCATCGGTAATACCTTTATCGATGTGTTCGATGCGGAGGCCGCTAAGCTGAAGAACGTGCAATGGCTTGCGCAGGGCACGATTTATCCCGACGTAATCGAGTCGGCCGGCGCGGCAACCGGTAAGGCTCATGTCATCAAATCGCACCACAATGTGGGCGGTTTGCCCGCGGACATGAAGTTGAAGTTGGTCGAGCCGTTACGTGAGCTGTTCAAGGACGAAGTGCGCAAGGTCGGTTTGGAGCTCGGTTTGCCGGCCGATATGGTCTATCGGCATCCGTTCCCGGGGCCTGGCCTAGGTGTGCGCATTCTCGGCGAAGTGAAAAAAGACTACGCCGATCTGCTGCGCCCTGCCGATCATATCTTTATCGAAGAGCTGCGTGCACACGACCTCTACGACAAAGTCAGTCAAGCCTTTGCCGTATTCCTACCGGTGAAGTCGGTAGGCGTGACGGGCGACGGTCGGCGCTACGAGTACGTGATTGCGCTACGTGCGGTAGAAACCATCGATTTTATGACCGCCCGCTGGGCGCATCTGCCGTATGACTTCCTCGATTTGGTGTCGCGTCGCATTATCAACGAGATAGAGGGCATTTCTCGGGTAACGTATGACATCTCCGGCAAACCGCCAGCGACTATCGAGTGGGAGTGATAGATCGCCGTAATGAGCGTTGAAACCGATGAGCAAGCCCAACAGGCGAGCGATGAAGCGTGGATGCGACATGCGCTCGCCTTGGCTGAACGGGGGGCGGCCGAAGGCGAAGTGCCGGTTGGCGCGGTTCTGGTTCGGGATGGCGAAATCGTTGGCGAAGGCTGGAATCGGCCCATCAGTGCCCACGATCCCAGCGCCCACGCCGAAATCCAGGCTATTCGCGAGGCCGCTCAGCGTTTGCGCAACTATCGCCTGGTCGGGACGACGCTCTATGTCAGTTTAGAGCCGTGCACCATGTGCGTAGGCGCCATCGTCCATGCTCGTATCGCACGGGTTGTTTTCGGTGCTTATGAGCCGAAGACAGGCGCAGTCGCCAGTGTGTTTTCGCTACTACAGGCGGAGCAGCACAATCATCGCGTAGACGTGAGCGGCGGCGTTCTCGAAGCGGACGCCGCCGACATGCTACGAAACTTCTTCCGCAGTCGCCGTAAAAAGGGCGCTCAAGCGGTTGTTCAGAAAGCAGATTCGACTGCCGGCGAAAGCCTTAGGCCGGGTGCTTTACGAGGGGAATTGGGCGAATAATCCGCCGGTAGCTCCGGCGGGCCGCCGGGCTCGGTGATTCGGACCAGCAGCTCGTAGTAAGCGCGGATGTTCTCGACATAGCGCACCGGCTCCCAGCCGCGGGCATAGCCAAAGCGTGTCTGCGTATACCATTCCCTTTGCGCCAGTAAGGGGAGGTTTTCTTTGACATCGACCCACGAGTTGGGGTCGCCGCCGCGTTGCTCGGTGATAATGCGAGCGTCTTCCAAATGACCCAGGCCAACATTATAGGCGGCCAATGCGAGCCAAGTGCGCACTGGCTCCTCAATATGGTCAGGTACTCGCTCGTGCATGTGCGCAAAGTAGCGTGCGCCGCCGAATATACTTTGCTCGGGGTCCAAACGGTTAGTCACGCCAACCTCGCCCGCGGTGCGCAGGGTTAGCATCATGATGCCTCGAACGCCTGTCGGCGAAACCGCGCGCGGATTCCAATGGGATTCTTGATACCCGATAGCGGCTAGCAGCCGCCAGTCGAGATCGTACTGTTCGGCGGCTTCTTTAAATAAGGGGCGATACTGCGGCAGACGTTCGGTGATATCGCGTAAATAGGTACGCGTTCCCACATAATCGAAGCGACTAAGATGGCCGTAGTATTTTTCGAGCAGGTGGGCGAGGGTGCCGTCTTCTCGTATACGGTGGAAAAACTGCTCGGCCTCTTCAAAGAGACTGTCGTCGTCGAAGCGAGGAAACGCCCAGGCTAGTCCGCGCCCGGTTGATAAATCGAAGGCGGAGCGCAGTTCCGGATAAAATGTCTGGTGCAGAATGACTTCGTTTGAATTAGCGACCGTGTATTTCTCCTCGCCATTCCAGATCCGGTAGAGCAGCTCTTCGATATTATAGTTTTGTGTCTCTTCCCATTCTAAGTTGGGAAACTCCTCGCTAACGCTTCGCAGCGTATCGGCATAGCTGCTGTTGGCGACCACTTTCAGAGTGCCGGGCTCGATCTCGCTCAAGTCCCTAGGGCGGCGCTCGCCGAGGCGGTAGACCAGCTGTTGGTGTACCGTCATGTACGGCTCTGTGAACTGGAACCGTTCCAGCCGCGTTTCTGTCGCCGTCAAGCCCGCGGCGGCCAAATGCGCGCGCCGGCTGGCGAGATTTTGGAAAATCTCTTCCCGACTTTCTACGGTGATCAGGCGCAGCTCCACGCCAAGCTCTTCAGCGAATCGGTTGACCAGCTCATACTCCAAGCCGGCGAGACCGGTTTGGCTCTGATAATAAGTGGCTGGTCCTACACGTGTGATTACGGTAAGCTCTCCCGATTGCTGAATCCGCTCAAGCAAGTTCGGGCGGCTGATGTATCCAGCCCAGGCGAGGTAAATAAGCCCAACGGCGACCAAGGCCATGAGCATGCGTGCGGGCGATTTCAGCATTCGGTGGGATAACTCTTCGTCTTTCTGGTCAAACTATTGTAAACTACGCCGCGTGTTCAGGGCATGGCTTTATTTTAGCTGCATCTGAATTTAAGATAAGTGTCCTGTGCCGATTAGAGGCACGGCAAAAAGATTATCAGGCGCGGTATCGAGGCGGTCATAACGACACCGACTCGACCGCCGCCGAAACCAGCGCCGGAAGGCGCTGGGGCTTTAAAAAAGCGGAGTCATTGGAGAGGTACCGAAGCGGTCATAACGGCACCGACTCGAAATCGGTTGGGGCATTACGCCCACGTGGGTTCGAATCCCACCCTCTCCGCCATATAAGCAAGAGCGTACGAGACGCCTTAGCCTTAGAC
>NZ_NFZV01000080.1 GCF_003399765.1 Alkalilimnicola ehrlichii
ATCGTGCGGGAAGCCGACCACGGCCGCTTCGGCGACTTTCTCGTGCAGCACCAAAGCGCTTTCCACCTCGGCGGTGCCCATGCGGTGGCCGGAGACGTTGAGCACGTCGTCGACGCGGCCGGTAATCCAGTAGTAGCCGTCCTCGTCGCGCCGTGCGCCATCGCCAGTGAAATATTTGCCGGGGTAGGCCGACAGATACGTGTCGATGAAGCGTTGCTGGTTGCCGTAGACGCCGCGCAGCATGCCGGGCCAGGCACGGGCAATCACCAGATTGCCTTCGGTGGCCCCTTCCAGCACATTGCCGTCGTTGTCCACCAGTTGCGGTTCAACACCGAAAACGGCATGGTTGCCGAGCCGGGCTTGAGCCGCGTGAGGTGCGGGATCGGGGCGATCATGTGGCCGCCCGTTTCCGTCTGCCACCAGGTGTCGACAATCGGGCAACGGCCTTCGCCCACCACGCGGTGGTACCAGTTCCAGGCCTCAGGGTTGATCGGCTCGCCGACGGTGCCGAGCACTTTAAGGCTCCGGCGAGAGGTTTGTTTAACCAAATCATCGCCCATGCCCATCAGCGAGCGAATCGCTGTGGGCGCGGTGTAGAAAATGTTGACCTTGTGTTTGTCCACCACGTCCCAGAAGCGGGAGGCGTTCGGGTAGGTCGGCACGCCTTCGAACATCAGGGAGATCGCGCCGTTGGCAAGCGGCCCGTAAACGATATACGTGTGCCCGGTGACCCAGCCGACGTCGGCCGTGCACCAGTACACGTCGCCGTCTTGATAATTAAAGACGTACTTGTGCGTCATCGCCGCCTGCAGCAAATAGCCGCCGGTCGTGTGAAGCACCCCTTTGGGTTTGCCGGTGGAGCCGGAGGTGTAGAGGATGAACAGCGGATCTTCCGCGTCCATCGGCTCTGCGGGGCAATCGGCGGCAGCCTCGGCGATTGCCTCGTGCCACCAAAGGTCGCGGCCTTCGGTCCACTCGATGTCGCCGCCGGTGCGCCGGACCACGAACACTTCTTGAATACTCGGGCACTGAGCCACAGCAGTATCCGCATTCGCCTTCAAAGGCGTACGGCGGCCGCCGCGTACGCTCTCGTCCGCCGTGATCAGGGTGCGGCATTCGGCGTCTTGGATGCGATCCTTCAGCGCTTCGGGCGAGAAACCGCCGAATACCAC
>NZ_NFZV01000081.1 GCF_003399765.1 Alkalilimnicola ehrlichii
GGGTCGATGTTGTACTTCTTGATGGCTTCGCCGACTTTTTTCGCCGGTAGCTGGCCGTCATCGGCGAGCGCTTTGAGCGCGGCGACGGCGACGTAGTAGCGATCCACCTCGAAGAAGCGCCGTAGCGCGGCCCGGGTATCGGAGCGGCCGAAGCCGTCGGTGCCGAGGGTGACGTAGCGGCGGTCGAGATAGGGGCGGATTTGCTCCGGGACCGCGCGCATGTAGTCGGTGGCGGCAATCGCCGGCCCCGCTCGGTCGGCCAGGCACTGCGCCACGTAGGGCTGGCGCGGCTTGGCTTGCGGATGCAGCAGGTTCCAGCGCTCGCAGTCGATGCCGTCGCGCCGCAGCTCGTTGAACGAGGTCGCGCTCCAGATATCGGCGCTCACCCCCAGTCGGCTGCGAGCAGCTCGGCGGCGGCGATGACCTCGCGCAGGATGGTGCCGGCACCCAGGAGCTGGACCTTGCGTTTGGCCTGGCCGTCCCCCTCGCGGAACAGATACAGCCCCTTGCGAATGCCCGCTTCGGCGCCTTCCGGCATGGCCGGTTGGCGGTAGTTCTCGTTCATCATGGTGACGTAGTAGAAGACGTTCTCCTGCTCGCGGAACATCCGCCGCAGGCCGTCTTGCACGATCACCGCCATCTCGTAGGCAAAGGCCGGGTCGTAGCTGATGCAGTTGGGGATCGTGGCGGCGAGCAGCAGGCTGTGGCCGTCCTGGTGTTGCAGGCCCTCGCCGTTGAGCGTGGTGCGCCCGGCGGTGCCGCCCATCAAAAAGCCGCGCGCCTGCATATCGCCCGCCGCCCAGGCCAGATCGCCCACGCGCTGGAAGCCGAACATCGAGTAGTAGGCGTAGAAGGGGATCATCTGAATGCCGTGGTTGGCATAGCTGGTGCCGGCGGCGATCCAGGAGGACATGGCACCGGCCTCGTTGATGCCTTCCTGCAGGATCTGGCCTTTCTTATCCTCCTTGTAATACATCAGCTGATCGGCATCCTGCGGCTCGTAGAGCTGGCCCTGGGAGGCGTAGATGCCGAGCTGACGGAACAGCCCCTCCATGCCGAAGGTGCGTGCCTCGTCCGGCACAATGGGGACGATGTGCTTGGCGAGCTGCTTGTCGCG
>NZ_NFZV01000082.1 GCF_003399765.1 Alkalilimnicola ehrlichii
CGGGGGGCTTGCCTAGCGGCGAGCGCTCCGGCAAACAAAGGGTCGCCGAAGGCGACTCATTTTATTGACCAGGCTAGGTCGCGTAAGCGATCTGGCCTGATGAATCGCCCGAAGGGCTCCTACTCATCCAACAGCATGACGAGCCTCAGCACTTAAGAAAGGAACGCCCTTGGATATCCAGCGGCCGCCCCGTGGACAGCCCGAGGAACTGCCGCAAACGCGGCATCGTGTTAATGGATTGTGGACGAGCGTGTTTACACGCTCGTCCACAATCCATTAACACTGTTCCACCGCCTGCCCACCGGACACCGAAAACCGGATGGGGGTAAATTCCACCCAACGCTCCGCGTACAACAGCAAACTTATATTGGGTATCCGGATTTCGAGGTTGATAGCAACTCTACTGTCTGCTCTCTAATCATTTTGGTGGATACGCCGGACAGGTGAGAAAACCCCGCTGTCCCCGTAGTCCACAGCCCATAGCCGGCGACTGTGGAGCGCCCCCTAAAAAGGGCGCGGAGCAAAGCGCCGGTCGCCGAAGGCGAGGCTGTGGACCCACGGGGGCAGCCCTGCCGCAACCACCGGCTTAGCCCCAGCATTAAGGCCCGCTGAGGCGGGCCTTAATGACGATCGACAGAAAGTTAACCGGTTCGGCGGGAACCTGAATTATCCTCCCATAGTTCAACAAGATCCTGCCGCATTACAGCCATACCCTCGATAATAGAAGATCCATTAACAGGCATGCGCTGCAATAAAGCCTCATAGGCACACCGAAGGTCATAACCGTGAGAGGTTAAAAAGGCGCTAACGCTATCGTCGCCATCATGCAGTTCAGCAAGACGGAAGCGAGGGCAGGTATAGCCGGGTAAAAAAGCGGCCGACACGTCATCAAGAAAGATCGCAGTATGAGTGATCGTGACTCTAAGCCCCTGGTCAAAGGCATAGAAAATACCGCCTTCCCGAGCAGCGGCACAGAACTCGCGAGCATTCCCAATAGACTGAACAAATTTCATAAAACACCTCATTATTTGAGGTGCACCCCGTAACCCGGTGCCGGCATGCTGAGAAACCCTCAACATGGAACCTATTATAGTGCTTGTAGCGCACTA
>NZ_NFZV01000083.1 GCF_003399765.1 Alkalilimnicola ehrlichii
GGATGTAGGTCTGCTGGAGGTGACGGGCGAGTTGTTGCAGGGCCTCAGGGGTGCCGATGGCCCGCCCGAAGCGCTGGCGGCGTAAGGTCTCTACATATTCCTCGGCGTTGAGCCCGAGGCGTTGGAGGATGGGCGGTTGTGTGGCGGCAATCGCCCCGCGCTTATCGGGGCGGATCGCCCGCCCGCTCCAGTCGACCAGTTCTAGGTAATCGAGCAAGGCGAAGGGCAAGTGGTCGGGGCTTGTTAAGTGCTCAGCTTCGGTGAAGGGCAATAACGGGACGGTGATCCCGGGCACCACGGACGTGGAAGCCGGCGTGCGGCCGGTCCGGAGTGTTTGGATGCGGGCCCATACCGAGGTGTATTCGGAGTCTTCCGGCGTGTCGGCCAGTGTCGCGCGGACGGGGTTGAGGTCGACGTAGGCCATGCAGGTCAGTAAGGCGGCTTCATCCAGTAAGGCCTGGCTCTTAAAACGGCCTTCCCAGAACCGACCGGTACAGCCGTCTTCGGCATTGGCCCGGCGGGCCAGATATTCGTTCAGGCAGCGCATGAACCAAGAAAGGTCCATCAGTCGCTCTCGCCAGGTCTGGATGATGGCTTGAGCGCTGCGCGCTTCCGCTTCGGTAGTCGTCTCCTGCTCACGGTAGCGCTCGACCAATAACGGCAGGTTGAATAGCCGCGCCCAGCGCTGCATAACCGCCGCCTCCGACAAGGCCTGCGCCCGCTCACGGTCGATTTTGAGCACTAGATGGTAATGGTTGCTCATCACCGCGTAGGCGCAGACGTCGATGGTAAAAATCGCGCTCAGCTCCGCGAGGCGCTCGACCACCCAGGCGCGGCGGTGGGAGTAATCCGCCTGGTGAGCCGCATCGTACCCGCAGAGAAAGGCGCGCCGTACACAGCGGCTCACGCAGTGGTAGTACGGGGTGTCGTTCACATGGACCAAGCTCCGTCTCGGTCGGGTCACGGCGGCATCCTCCACTGGATAAAAACCAGTCTAGGAATAACCGCGGCGACGGGACTTGTCAACGAGTAGAAGTATCGGCTAACGGAGCGAGAAAAAGCGGTTCACTCGGTGTATTGGGTGTCCCGCTAAGC
>NZ_NFZV01000084.1 GCF_003399765.1 Alkalilimnicola ehrlichii
AACATTTCCTCCAGCATCGCCACGTCCGCGCCTTGCATCGGCTCGTCCTCATCCGGCCCCAACTCACGGCGCACAAGGCGAATCGGCTCGGTGCGCTGCGTTCGTCCCGCAGCGGTCATCACATCAAGCGTCAGCGTCCCGTCGAAGTCCTCCGGGTCGATCTGCCAGTTGC
This sequence comes from Alkalilimnicola ehrlichii, assembly GCF_003399765.1. Lineage (GTDB taxonomy): Bacteria > Pseudomonadota > Gammaproteobacteria > Nitrococcales > AK92 > AK92. The sequence continues at coordinate 173 of NZ_NFZV01000084.1, forward strand.
CCGGCTCCCAATAAACCTCGGTGGCCGCCTCGGCCGGCACCACCGTCGCGGCATCGGACCGGAAGCTCTCCACGAAACGTCCGGGCAACGCCCACTCGGTGCGTAGGATCTCCTCGCCCGGCTGAGGCTCGTACTCCAGCTTCAGACGCATGCCGCCCAGGGTCCGAAATACCGGTACCTCCGCGGAGGAAAGATCCGCATCCGGCTCGACGAAACGCGCCTCGTGCGGCGCCTTGTAGGATACGGTCCAGCCCGGAGGAAGCCCCGGTACCCATTCCCAGAGGATGTTGGCCGCGTCGCCCAACTGATAGAGCCGCACGGTCATCAGCTCCGGGGCACTCAGCAGCGCCAGGTGGCTAAGGTCGGCGAACTCAACTGTTTGCCCCTCGCCCACAATGGCAATCACCTCCTGCTCGCCCACGGCGAACACCAGCTGCTGGCCGCGACCATCGCCCAGCTGCGGCAGCGCCGCATGGGGCCCCGCCACCAGATCGTAGAGAATGCGCACGAACTCCTCAGCCCCCACACCGTCCTCCGGCTCCAGGGTCACGAATTCGCCCTCTCCCGCCTCGCGTTCCTCCCAGCGCTGAACCGCAGGCTCGGCGAGATCGAATAGCGAAAACTGCATCTCGGGGCGATAAACCCAGCGGTAAGTCGGATCCTCTCCCAACGCGTCACTCCGGCCCGCCGCTAGCAGCGCGTTACGCCGCCGGCGCGTCTCGGCCTCGTCGAAGATCGCGACCTTGACCGGCACGTAGTAGCGCGGGCGAAAACTCAGCAAGCCGTCGCCGGCACCCGTGCCGCCGAAATCCGGGGTGCCTTC
>NZ_NFZV01000085.1 GCF_003399765.1 Alkalilimnicola ehrlichii
GAAGTTGCCGGCCGGAATCAGCCAGTCGTAGCCGCTGCCGTCGGCATGCGGCCGGCAGTCGGTATCCTCGCACACCTTGTGCAGGGCCAGCAGTAACGGGTCGGCCCACCATTCGTCGCCGCTTGCCTCGACGGCAACCGGCAACCAGGCATCGCCGTCGCTCAGCCGGCGGCGGAACGAGGCCGGGTAGGGCCGCACCTCGAGCTGCGTCTCAACCTTGCTTGGCGCGGTGACGCTCACCGCACAGGTGTGACTGCCGCCGCGCACCACCGCCGACACCGGGTTCATCAGCTCGGCCCAGGACTTGAGCACTTGCCGGGGGTCGTCGTAGTTCCGCTGGCGCCACGTCCGCTGCCAGTCCCAGGCTTTGCCCCAGGGCGAGAAGCGTAACCAACGCTCGGTCTCGTCGTTCTTGGCAAAGTAGGCCCAGACGGCGGCGGCCACCGTGACCAGGACGAGGCTGGCGATGACCCAGGGATTGGCTAGCAATGCAGCAACCGCGGGACTGACTCCTAGCACTTTTAACAGGCCGGGCGCCAGCGCGCCCACCAGTAAACCCGTACTGCTGGCCAAAACGAGATTGGCCGCCATGTAATCATAGTCCGCGTCGTAGAAGGCCATACGGGCATCCCAAGACGCTAGAAACGCGTAGACAAAGGAAGCGGCAGCGTTGGCTCGCCCGGCAGTCGTGCGCGCAGTTGCCGCGCGGTCTAACAGACGCTGTGAGCTTATGTTCCCCACCGCTGTCCGACCGGCTTGCCACTCCCGGGCATCGGTCAGCGCGGCAACTACCCCCACCATCGCCGCGAACCGATCGGCAAATTCACGTGCATTATTGCCCAATATTCCATTCTGCCAAAGAAACCCAAGGTTCGCGCCTTCCGCGATGAGGACCCCCACCACAAACCCGCCATGCCAACGCGCATTCGAGCGTACCGACTGCTGGACCTTTTTGTCTTGGATCAGTTCGTCGATGCCTTGGTTGAGGTCG
>NZ_NFZV01000086.1 GCF_003399765.1 Alkalilimnicola ehrlichii
GAAGTTGCCGGCCGGAATCAGCCAGTCGTAGCCGCTGCCGTCGGCATGCGGCCGGCAGTCGGTATCCTCGCACACCTTGTGCAGGGCCAGCAGTAACGGATCGGCCCACCATTCGTCGCCGCTTGCCTCGACGGCAACCGGCAGCCAGGCATCGCCGTCGCTCAGCCGGCGGCGGAACGAGGCCGGGTAGGGCCGCACCTCGAGCTGCGTCTCGACCGGGCTCGGCGCGGTGACGCTCACCGCACAGGTGTGACTGCGCCCCGCACCACCGCCGACACCGGGTTCATCAGCTCGGCCCAGGACTTGAGGACTTGTCGGGGATCGTCGTAGTTCCGCTGGCGCCAGGTCCGCTGCCAGTCCCAGGCTTTGCCCCAGGGCGAGAAGCGTAACCAACGCTCGGTCTCGTCGTTCTTGGCAAAGTAGGCCCAGACGGCGGCGATTGCCGTGACCAGGACGAGGCCGGCGATGACCCAGGGATTGGCTAGCAATGCAGCAACCGCGGGACTGACTCCTAGCCCTTTCAACAGGCCGGGCGCCAGCGCACCCACCAGTAAACCCGTACTGCTGGCCAAAACGAGATTGGCGGCCATGTAATTGTAGTCCGCATCGAGGAAGGCTTGACCTGCATCCCACGCCGCCAGAAAGGTATACACGACGGTAGCCGCGACGTTGAAAATCGGGCGGCCACACGAGCACCTGTCACACTCCTCCCCCTAGGTTCGGCGCGCTGATTTGCAACCGCCTTTCGGCTGGCGTTCCATTCCAAGATGTCGGTAGCCGCTGCAATCGTCCCCAAAGCCGCCGCGGCTCGGTCGGCAAATTCACGCGGGCTGTCGCCGAATCTTCCATTCTGCCAAAGAAACCTAAGGTTCGCGCCTTCCGCGATGAAAACCCCCACCACAAACCCGCCATGCCAACGCGCATTCGAGCGTACCGACTGCTGGACCTTTTTGTCTTGGATCAGTTCGTCGATGCCTTGGTTGAGGTCG
>NZ_NFZV01000087.1 GCF_003399765.1 Alkalilimnicola ehrlichii
GTACTGTTGCCAAAACTCCCAGAACGCCTCCACCTCCCACGGCGACTCCCCCTCTTCGGGATAAATCAAATGCTGGTCGCTGTAGCGGTGGATGAGCACCAACTGGTAGCTCGTGCGGCCCATATAGCCGGTAAACGGCATCAGGTACGGGTCGAACTCGTCAAACGGCAGCTCCACCATCCGCCCGCGCCGGGGCAGGCTCACCAACCCGGTGCGCCGGTTCAGCCAAAAGTTGCGCTTATCCGGCGATAATACGTACTTCGTCAGCAAGGTGCCGATGACGCAGATACTGACGGGCACGGCGAGGACTATGCCCCCCCCCCAAGCGACGAATACTTCGTAAAACCCTTCGTAAACCGCAAAAGAACCCAAACTGACCACGCCCGCGAAGACGCCCACCATGGCCAAGGTTACGATAGCGTTGATCAACACGGCGGGATTGCCGAGGTGCTCCCAGTCCACCTTTTCGTGATAACGCCAATGCGGCATATGCTTAGGCCAGGCGCGGCCGAACAGCGCATCGAGATCGGCATGGCTGATGCTAAGGTGCTCGCCGCAGTGCACCCCCGGCCGCCCCTGCAGGGGCTTACGGCGCAACGACCGGGATTTCCACCCCTGCTGGCCCGCCTCCGCCGGGGGCAGGTCGCGGGGACGGGTGCTGTTATAGGCCGACTCAGCGTAGTAGTTCATCCTGTCGCTTTTTCTTTATGCGGATAGCGTTCCTAGCCCGACAACAACTCGGCCCATCGTTCTTCGCGGGAGGACCTTCATTCCGTTCAGTCAGTGAGGGCAGCGCAAGTCACCATCAAAAACATTAACATCGCCAAGACAGCCCAACCGATCCAACCTTCCCACCACTCGCGCTTGGCCCAGCGCTCGCTAGGCTCGCGGTCGCTTTGCTTGATTTTCTTACGCCCCCGCCAAGCCCCTTCGCCCGCACCGGAACTCGCCCAGCCCAGC
>NZ_NFZV01000088.1 GCF_003399765.1 Alkalilimnicola ehrlichii
GAACGCCTCCACCTCCCACGGCGACTCCCCCTCTTCGGGATAAATCAAATGCTGGTCGCTGTAGCGGTGGATGAGCACTAACTGATAGCTCGTGCGGCCCATATAGCCGGTAAACGGCATCAGGTACGGGTCGAACTCGTCGAACGGCAGCTCCACCATCCGCCCGCGCCGGGGCAGGCTCACCAGGCCGGTGCGCCGGTTTAGCCAAAAATTGCGCTTATCCGGCGATAACACGTACTTCGTCAGCAAGGTGCCGATAACACAAACCCCAACGAGCACAGTGAGGATTAGCCCACCACCGCCCTCAACGAATACCGTGTAAAATCCGTCGTAGACTGCAAATGAACCTAATAAAGCAACTGCTACAAATACCCCCACCGCAACCATCATCACGATGGCATTGATCAACACGGCGGGGTTACCGAGGTGTTCCCAGTCGACCCTTTCGTGATAACGCCAATGCGGCATATGCTTAGGCCAGGCACGACCGAACAGCGCGTCGAGATCGGCATGGCTGATGCTAAGGTGCTCGCCGCACTGCACCCCCGGCCGCCCTTGCAGGGGCTTACGCTGCAACTGCCGGGATTTCCACCCCTGGCGGCCCGCGTCCGCCGGCGCCAGATCGCGGGGACGCGTGCTGTTATAGGCCGTGTCAGCGTAGTAGTTCATCCTGTCGCTTTTTCTTTATGCGGATAGCGTTCCTAGCCCGACAACAACCCAGCCCACCGCTCTTCGCGGAAGGGCCTCCATCCCGTTTACTCAGTGAAAACGACCCAAGTCACCATCAAAAACATAAACACAGCGAATACCACTAGCCCCCAACCTTCCCACCAATCGCGCTTGGCCCAGCGCTCGCTAGGCTCGCGGTCGCTTTGCTTGATTTTCTTACGCCCCCGCCAAGCCCCTTCGCCCGCACCGGAACTCGCCCAGCCCAGC
>NZ_NFZV01000089.1 GCF_003399765.1 Alkalilimnicola ehrlichii
CCGGCATCAAACAATACAGCGTTTTCACGGCAGTTAGCGTGACTTCTAATTTCGAGCCCAACAACGGGTTGGAGCCGACGTGCTAATGGCGTTCGGGGGCGTTCGGGGACAGCCATCCCACGATTGTTGGCGCGAATCACTAGAGCCCGAGGACATCCACCCAAGGTAGCCCCCTGCACGGTAACGCGCCGGTCGGCTGCCGCTTCGAACAATCGGTGGTGATGGTGCAAAGATGCGGCGGTCTGTGCCGTTTTTACCGTCTGCCGCGCAGCCGTCGGCCTGACCCATCGGCCCTCGGGTGTTCGAATCGCGGGGAATGCTTACGTCGTGACGAGCGGCGCGAACAGGCGGCGGGCGAGGCCGATGCCCCGGATGTAGGTTTGCTGGAGGTGCCGAGCCAGTTGTTGCAGGGCCTCAGGGGTGCCGATGGCCCGCCCGAAACGCTGGCGGCGTAAGGTCTCTACATATTCCTCGGCGTTGAGCCCGAGGCGTTGGAGGATGGGCGGTTGTGTCTCGGCAATCGCCCCGCGCTTGTCGGGACGGAGCGCCCGCCCGCTCCAGTCGACCAGTTGCAGGTAATCAAGCAAGGCGAACGGCAAGTGATCGGGACTGGTTAAGTGCTCAGCTTCGGTGAAGGGTAGCAGCGGGACGGTGATCCCGGGCACTGGGGACGCGGAAGCCGAATCAGTGTCCCTTTGGAGGGTTTGAATACGGGCCCATACCGAGGTGTAGGCGGAGTCTTCCGGCGTGTTGGCCCGCTTCGCGCGGACGGGGTTGAGGTCGACGTAGGCCATGCAGGTCAGTAAGGCGGCTTCATCCAGTAAGGCCTGGCTCTTAAAACGGCCTTCCCAGAACCGACCGGTACAGCCGTCTTCGGCATTGGCCCG
>NZ_NFZV01000008.1 GCF_003399765.1 Alkalilimnicola ehrlichii
CTAAGCCCGAGCCTAAGCCCGAGCCTAAGCCCGAGCCTAAGCCCGAGCCTAAGCCCGAGCCTAAGCCCGAGCCTAAGCCCGAGCCTAAGCCCCACGATTCGGCAATCGGCGACACCGAGCTACCGGAACCGGTACCTCTGTTTCAGCTCTCGGAACTGCCGCGTTTCATTCATCGGGCGGCACCGGCCTATCCTCCGGCCATGCGTCAGCAGGGAAGAGAAGGCGTCGTACGGCTGGAGGTATTGATCGACCATCGCGGGCAGGTCGTTCAGGTTACGGTATCGGAGTCGGCGGGCGAGGCGTTCGATCAAGCCGCAATTGCGGCTATGCGCGCCTCCAGCTTCAGCCCCGGTCGTATGGACGATAAGCCCGTCCCCGTGCTGATGCGGATTCCGGTAAGTTTCAAGCTGCGCTGAGGTAAGAGTTGCGCTCCGCGCGATTTGTTTAGAAGGCAGGGCCCCGCCCAGGAGAGCGAAACAGAACGCTACGCGTCACTACCGGTAATAGCGACTGACAGAAGCCCCATAAGCACGTTCCAGCCAAAACCCAATGAGCCGACTTAAGCCTAAAAGCGTACTAGCACCTACCCTCAACCGACGGCAGGCGAAAACCATGAGCTTTCTACCGCTGCTTAAGAGCGGCGATGGAAAGGCCCGTGCCCACAAAGGTCAAGCCTGCTCCGATATTCAGGCCCGCCACAACACGCGGACGCTCGCGAAGCCATTTACTTAGGCCTGAAGCGAAGACACCCATTAGGGCAAACCCCACAGCGGTAAGCAACGCAAACCAAACGCCATAGACCAACATCTGCACGGTGACGGAACCACGCTCCGGACTAACGAACTGCGGAATAAACGCCAGCACAAACAGCCCAGGCTTTGGGTTTAGTGCCGCAGAAAGAAACGCGGTCGAGGCAACCATGCGCAGTGGAGCTTTTGCCGCCGGCTCCAGGTTAAAGAGTTGGCGCGAGCACAATACCTTGATACCCAGCCAAACCAGGTAGGTGGCGCCCAGGATCTTGACGACCCAGAATGCCACCGCAGAGGTTTGCAGGAGTACCGTAAGACCAAAAGTGGCGGCGCCAACGTGGAAGAGGATGCCGGAGCCGGACGACATACCCGACACGCAGGCAGCCACCCGCCCTTGGCTAAGCCCCCGCCCGATGGCCAAAAGGTTATCCGGACCGGGCGACAACACAAGAAGAGCACAGGCCACAGAGTAAGCAATCCAGACTTCTATGGGAAACATTTTCCCCCTCCTTCCTGCACTAATGCCGAGCGCTACCGACCCGGCGGCCATTCCTCATACGCCGGCAGCTCCTCGGCATAGGCCAACCAAGGTACATCGTGCGACGTCCAAATATGAAGTACGGGACGTCCGCCGGGGTCGTCGTCCAGCGTCGGAACCCGTAGCACGACGTGCCGCTGCCCGTCCCGCTCCGCCACTAGGTGAGAGCCGCACTGGGAGCAGAACCAGCGCCGCTTGCCTGGCGAGGACTCGAAGTTCTTAAGGTATTGCTCGCCAGCCGTCCACCGAAAGTGTTCCCGGTAAACGCCGGCCGTAGTCGCAAACGCCGCGGCGTGTGCCTTTTGGCACGTCCTGCAATGGCAATGCCCTATCGGCATATCGAGCTGATCGACTTCGTATGTCACCGCGCCGCAAAGGCAACTTCCTTTCATTCCAACCTCGAAAATACTCGTCGGGCCCAACGCTTATCCTTTTACCCGCCGCGCAACCGGGTGCGCGCACAAGCCCGTTGAGTCCGTCTGTGAAGTGAGAGAGCTTACGAATATCCATCCGCCGACGGACTCAACGGGCGGTGAACGTTAATGCCGCACTCAGCGGTTTGTCTGCTGCAATACCCGATGAAGCGAATCCAAACTGTCGGGCCCAGCGGCAAGCCGTAAGCAATCCGCTGCATCCCGTTCCCACGAAGCGGAAGCAGAAAGATGGAGATGCGCTTTGATTTCTGCCTGCAACGGCCCGTTTAGCAAGCCCACAGGAATCCAAACCAAGTCTGTGCCACTTAGCGGGTTGGGAACGGGGCTGCCGCACAGCGAGCAGAAATCACTCCGATAGCCGCTTGGCTTTTGAAAAGACGCGATTTTGTGCTGACCGGCTAGCCAGCGAAAATTTTGTTTATGCACAAAAGTCGCCGCGTTGGCGGCCGCTCCTGTCGCCTTGCGACAAAGCGAGCAATGGCACTGATAGAGGTTTGGCAACGCTCCATCGACTTCAAACCTCACTTCTCCACAGAGGCAATCGCCCTTCATCGATATTCCTTGTGATCGTTAAAGGCTCAGCTAAGCCTTGCGTAACACGCACCTAGCAGGCAACGGTTTGCGCCAGCGCCTCCACTGATAGAGGCGCACACCCCTCCGCTTTGTTGCTCAAGGTCACATAGGCCAACTGCCCCGCGCCCACCGTCCCCTGAATAACTTTCGTTAGCGCTGTCCGTGTCGCGACATCTTCATCTTGCAACCGATCATACGGCGCATACTTATCCCGCGCCGCTTCGTAGCCATAGGCTCCATGGATCGGGTTCACATTCCAACGACATACTAGCGGCCCCGGCCATAGGGCACGCAGAATCGGCAGCTGCTCGGCGATCGGCGGCATCTTCGGATGCAGGCCCAAGCAGTAGGTGGCAGAGGTATCCTTCAGCGCTGTTACAAACTCCGGCGTCAGCCATTCCGGGTCTCGCACTTCCACGGCCACCACCGCATCCGGTGCCTGCGCTTTCAAATCCGGCAACGCACGCAGCATGTCGCGCAGCCGGTCAATCAGCCGGGGCATTTGCTGCCGCCAAGCTCGGGGCAAAGGACTTATCTGGAACACCAGCGCGCCTAACGTATCGCCTAGGCCGGCTAATGCCGGGGCGGCGAAGTCGCGCACGGCAGCCTCGGCATCGAGGAAGTGAGGATTGACCTTCCTGCCCTGTCCACCGGCCCCGCGCACCAGCGCGTCCGTAATCAGCGCCGGCGCCTTGACCACGAACCGAAAATCCACCGGCACCTGAGCGGCATAGGCAGCATACTGATCTTGTGTGAGAGGCCGGTAAAACCCTCTGTCCACGCCGACGGTACGGAACAACGGATGCTCGGCATAGGCTGGCAGTCCGTCGCGCGATAACTGCGCCTCGCTATATACCTTATCCCATACCAGCCCGGCCCAGCCGGGATAATGCCAAGACGAGGTGCCAAGCCGCAGGATGGCGGGTAATTTCTCGCCCAACGCATGCACAGCCGCAGGGTAATGGATGGGGCGTACGGCGGAACCGCTGGCATGGTCCTGGTCGGCGAATAAGGAGGGTTGCATGGGCTGTTTTCTGCTAACGGTACGAGTTCTACGACAGTGTATTAAAACGTAGGAAGCGGTCAATGGGCCGGCATGACCAGGCAGCTATAGGTGATTAAGTACACCCCGCCGGCCCGGCCGCCGGGTTTGTTATAGGAAAGCGCTTACTCGTCGGTCAGGCGCGCGTAGGCGCGGTAGCGGTCGCGGATATTGCGCACGTAGTTAACCGGCTCCTGACCGCGCACGTAACCAAAACGCGCCTGCCGGTAGTACTCGGGCCGGGCGAGCAACAGCATGGCCTCTTCGACATTGCCGAACCACTGGTCTGGGTCCCAACCCTTTTGGTCCGCTAGCCGACGCGCATCGCGCACATGGCCTACGCCGGCGTTGTAGGCAGCCAGCGAGAACCACATTTGCTCTTCCACCGGCAGCCGCTCCGGAAACCGGTAGCGCAGCCAATCCATATACTTCACACCGGCGTGTATGCTCACCTCCGGGTCGTCCAGCGGTTGCAGCCCCAGCTCCGCCCCCGTGCGCGGCATCACCTGCATCAGCCCCCTAGCGCCGACCCAGGATACGGCATCCGGATCGAAACGGCTCTCTTGATACATCTGCGCCATAATCAGGCGCCAGTCAAAGCCATAGCGCTCGGCGTAGGCCCGGACCAAATCGTCCCAGGGCGAGAGGCGGCTACCGTCGGCCAAATCCACTCTGCCGGCGCGCTGCTGTTGGATGCGCGACTGATCTTCAAAGTAGCGTCGGTAAAGAATGTTGTAGTGCAGTCCACGGTATTCGCGATTCCAGAACGCGTTGACCGCGGCCAGCAACTCGGGGTTATCCGGCCGCATGGCCCAGCCGTGACTGATCGGCTCTCCCAGGGTCAGCAACCCCTTCAGGTCGTCGCGCCAGGTCAATTCCGATTGCAGAATGTGGCTATCGGCAATGGTGAGGTCGTAGCTACCCTCTGCCACCCGGGCCATAATCTCTTCGGTTTCCATATCCGAGGGCACCGCTTCCAGAGCGAGATCGATGCCTTGCTCTTGGAGTGCCTTTGCCGTATCCCAGTAGCTGCTGGTGCGACGCACATGCAGGGTGCGGCCCGCAAGCGCTTCGACATCTACCATGTCGGGCTCGTCGGCTCGGCCGACGACCGTCTCGGTGGCGTAATGATACGGCCGCGAGAAGGCGACCTGCTCGGCACGCGCGTCGGTACGGGTCATAAAAGCGGCAACCAAATCCCCTTCGCCTTCCAGCAGCATGGGGATCATGGATTCGTGGTCGTCCGCCACAACCATTTGCAAGCGTACGCCCAGTTGCTCTGCTAAGCGCCGGGCCAGCTCATATTCGAACCCTACCAGCTCTCCGCGGTAGAGGTAGTAAGTGGCGGCATTGTTGCGGGTAATGACGCGCAGCACCTTGCGCTCTTTGATTCCTGCCAAGTCGTCGGTGTGGGCGCGCACATCGGTGCGGATTAGACGCTCGCGAGTGAGAAACCGGTTGAGCGCGTTCAGCAATTCCGTGTTATCCGGGCGCACCGCCCACGCTAAGGGGCGTCCTTCTCCCAGCGTCAAGACGACTTGCACATCGTCCCGATAATGGCTGACGACTTCCATGACGTTGCTATCCTGGAGGGCGAAGTCGTAGTCGCCGGCAAGCAGTCCGTCTAGGATTTCGTCGCTGGTCAGCGTAGCTGACAGAGGCACCACTTCCAAACCGTCCACCGCACCGAGATAAGCTTCCTTGAACTCCCAAAAGCTGGTGCCGCGTTTGACGCCAATCCGGCGGCCGGATAGGCCGTTCACCGATGCTATCGACGGTTCGCCGCTACGGGCGACGACGACTTCCCGCGTTTGATCCACCCCCAGGGTAAAGGCGACCTGCTCGGCCCGTACTGGCGTCACGGTGAGATTGGCGGCTACTAAATCGCCATGTCCGGCAAGCAATTCGGTTAGTAGGTCGCCGAAGTCGGAGACGGGGATCAATACCGGGTCCAGCCCTTGCTCGCGAGCGAACCGGCGCACCATCTGTCGCTCCACATCCAGCGGATAGCCAGCGCGAGGCAAGTAATCGTCCGCTACCCGGTGCACCAGAATGCGAAGCTCTCCGCGCTCTTTCAATGCGGGCAGATCGCCCTTTTCCACATAACGATGAGCTAAGGGGTCGGTGGGCTCGGGCGCGCTGCTGTCCGTGTCCGAAGCGTCAGGGCTGCAAGCAGACAACAAAAGCCAGACTAAAGCCAGTAGCGGCAAAGCACGGCGCATATAAGCATCCTTTTTTAGAATAATTTACGGAGCATGCCAGCCGGTATTGTATGTCGAAATTCGATTTATTCGGTATACGGGTACTCCACCTGGGGAAGGACAGCGGGGGAGCCCATCATCAGCGTCCGCGCCGGGAGTGCTCCGACGCGGACGCTGGCAGACGCCTGTTCGGCGTTTAGAAGGCAAACACGGTTCCGGCCGATAGGATGCGCGGCGAGTTGTCGCCGACGCCGCCCCCCACTGGGTTGCCGTGACCGAAGCCGCCAACGGCATAGTGGGCATTCTCGCCATTGAGCGTCGTCGCCCCGGCAAGGTAAACCGATAGCTGCGGGGCGAGGCGATGGGAAAGCACCAGTCCGATATGGTCGGCCTTGTCGTCGCCAACGTCGCTTTCGGCAGCGTGTAGCCATTGGATGCCAAGCGAGGTTGCCTTTCCGAAAGCGTACTGGGCATGGGCACCGTACGTTTGGCGATCGAAGCCGGCGTAGTCGGAATCCATATGTTCGAACAGCAGGCCGACTCTGACGGCTCCGGGCGTGAAAACCGCCGTCAGCCGATAGGCGTTGTCGACGTTGTCGTCGCGACGGTAGGCGGCAGTAAAATCCGCCCAACCGAAGGCGCGCCCGATACTAGCGCTAACGCTCTCTTCCTCGCCGATGCCGCCGAGTTGCGCGGCGAGGCGCGAGCCCAAGAATTCGGCATTCCAGCCGATGGAGCCGGATTCGCGCGTGTTAAGGTGCGCAGCGTTGTCGCTGGAGCGACCGATGATGGCCTGTGGATCGGCGGCGGTACCGGTAAATAGCGTCCCCCGAATACCGGCGACGCGGTACGGATTATCCAGCAGACCGGCGCGCACGGTGCCAAAGCTCCCACGCAGACCGACAAACGTCTCGCGTTGCCCGATATCCGCGCTCTCGCCTGAGATATCTAGCTGGCGTTCGATCTGCCAAAGGCCGGTGAGAGCACTGCCTTCTATAGGAATGGCACCACGGAAACCGAAGCGGCTGGCATTACTGGATAAGCTGGACTCGCTATCCGAGGCGTCATCGTCCGGCTCGGCATAATCCAGGGAGAGGCGCAGCAAGCCGTAGACTTCCAATCGCTCTCCGAGAATCTGAGCCGCCTGCCCCGTCAGCGGAAACAGCGAGGCAAACAGCGCGGTTGCGATCAGCAACGATGTTCTTTGTTGAGTTTTCATTCTCTCCCATCCTAATTTTGTTATTGGCTTTCAAGGTGGCGGGGGATGCCAATGCGCCGGGGTGGCCGCTCGAACCAAACCGGAAGAACATCCGCCCGCCCTTTTCAGGAGAGCTTTGATTTGCTTTGAAATCAACAACTTGCGCATTAACAAATATCATACCGCAAGCCTTGCATTCCGGCGTGCTTCCTGTATGCGAGGCGCATCCGCGCCCCTTTTAGCGCACGTGGCGCGATTTGAATGGAGCGCAGGATAGGCCTTTGCCGCCGCTTTTGAGGCGAGATCGCGTATTAGGCCGCTTGACGACGAGCCTCGCTCAACGAGCGGCCAATGATGAACAGTCCGACCGTAATGTCGCGATAGAGCGCGCGGCCTAGCTCCGTCAGTTCCACCCCGTTGGGCTGACGATGAAACAACTGGGCATCCAAATACTCTTCGAAGCGCCGGATCTGGTGCGTGACGGCGGATTGCGTCAAATAGAGTTCTCTTGCCGCTCCAGTGAATGACTTCAGCCTGGCAACGGCCTCAAACGCCTTCAGCGCCTGGATAGGTGGATAACGGACCGGGCAGCTCTGCGTATCGATCACGCCGGTCATCTCAAGAGGGGCATTGGTATGGCTGGTAACCGTCTGGCTTTTCACGATGTCTCCTCCCGCGCCTTACTGTGGCGCTTGCTGTGTTCAGCGCTGTTATTCGCACTTCGGGAGACGCTTTAGCAGTATCCGGGCCACATCCGAAAATGACATAAGCGACTGTTATAAAAGGGCATTAAGAACGGTCGCAACAAGCGATCGGCAAGAATCCGCCGATATAACGCTGCGCTGTCGGCGGATTCTTGCCGATGAAGAATTGGCATGGGGTGCATAACCGCTGCCTTGCACTACGGCTGAATAGCTGCTTCCCGCATCAATCCGTACCGCTGCATTTTCTCGTTCAGGGTGCGTCTAGGCAGCCGCAAATCTTCCAAAACGGCTCGGATATTGCCGTTATGCCGCCGCAAGGCATCTTCGATCAGGCTGCGCTCGAAGGCACGCACCTGCTCTTGCAAACCGATTTCCGGCCGTTCGACACCCGATGCGGCAGCCTTGAACGGTATAAACGGCTCTCCCTGAGCCGGCGGAGAGAGTATGAACCGAGTCGCTACGTTCTTGAGTTCGCGCACATTGCCGGGCCAGTCGTAACCCATTAGGGCCGCCACGGTACCGGCATCCGGATACACCATGTCTCGCTGATAGTTCTCGGCCGCCTGCTCGGCGAACATGGTGAACAGAATGGGAATATCCTCCTTGCGCTCGCGCAGCGGCGGAATACGAAATTCGAGTATGTTGAAGCGGTAGTAGAGATCGTTCCTTAACAGGCCACGTTCCATCGCCTCGCGCGGCTCGATGTTCATGGCCGCTACCAAGCGAAAATTCGCCTGCCGCACTCGGTTGGAACCCAACCGACAGAATTCCCGCTGCTCGATCACGCGCAGCAGTTTGGCCTGCACGTCTATCGGCATGCTGACCACTTCGTCCAGAAAGAGCGTACCCTCCGTAGCCTGCTCCAGGCTGCCCACGCGACGCTGCGAAGCGGAGGTAAAGGCCCCTGGCTCATGGCCGAACAGCTCGCTTTCCGCCAAGGTTGCCGGAATGGCAGCGCAATTAAGAGCAACGTAAGGAGCTTGACTGCGCGGGCTGAGATCGTGAAGGCAACGGGCGATCACTTCCTTACCAGTGCCCGTTTCGCCGACCAGCAGCACATTGGCATCCACCGAGGCGGCATCCAGCACCTGCCGCTTCAAGTGGCTAATGGCAGGGCTACTGCCCACCAGACGTGCATGTAACCCGCCTATCTCCTGCATCTGCATCTGCAGAGCCCGGTTCTCCAGCACTAAACGGCGTTTTTCGCAGGCACGCCGTACCGTTTCCAGCAGGCGCTCGGCATCGAACGGCTTTTCGATGAAGTCGTAAGCGCCGGCACGCATCGCCCGCACCGCCATATCGATATCGCCGTGGCCGGTGAATAGGATAACGGGCAGGTCGGCATCCTTCTTCAGCAGTGCTTGTTGCAATTCTAAGCCTGACATACCCGGCATGCTGATGTCGGAAATCACCACCGCCGGGGCACCGTATTCCAACGACGGCAGGAGTGCCGTGGCGCGGCCATGGGTATGGACGGTAAAGCCGGCCAGCGTCAGCCAGCGGCTGACTGAGCTTCGCATAGCTTCGTCGTCTTCCACCAGATGCAGTTCGACGCCGGTGGCGTCCTGAATGGCCGGGGTCATGAGGTTCTCCTGGGAATAGTAACGGTGAAACGGGCGCCGCCCGAGGGCAAATTCTCGGCACCGATGGAGCCACCCATCGCGGTAACGATACGCTCGGCAATGGCCAACCCCAGGCCCATCCCGGCCCCCGAATCCTTGGTGGTGAAAAAAGGCTCGAACAGTTGCCGAGGGTCGCAGGCGATACCGCTTCCGGAATCCTCCACGGCGAGGATGGCGCACGCACTTTCTTCCCGAACGCAAATACGCAGTTCGCGCCGCTGGGTCGCCTTCATCGCGTCGATGGCGTTGCGCACTAAATTGACGGTTACCTGTTCCAGCCGGACCTGCTCGCCCAACACCTCCACCGGAGCATTCGGCAACGCCTTATAGACCTGAATGCTGGCGCGGGTCAGCTCGCCGCGAAGGAGCAACAGCGCGTTGTTAATGCTGTCATTGAGATCGAAGGGTTCTGCCCGTCCGTCGCTCTTGCGGGCGAAGTTCTTAAGCTCCCGCGTCATGACGGTCATCCGCTGCACCAGACCTTCGACTTGTTGCAGCACGTCCGCAACGTCCTCTTGCGAACCTCGTGCAATCAATAGCCGCGCCGACGCCAATTCAGTCCGCATAGCCGCTAGGGGCTGATTGATCTCATGCGCCACCGACGCGGAAATCTGCCCGAGCGCCGCCATTTTTGTCGCCTGCACCAGCTCGGCCTCGGCGGCACGCAGCTCTTGCTCCGCGCGCCGTCGTTCTTCGATTTCGGTATGCAGCATGCCGTTTATGGCGCGCAGCTCGGCAGCGTCGGCCGCTTCGCGGCGGGAACGAAGTTTCTCCCGCCGCTCATGTAATAGTGCAATCAGTAGATACACCGTTACGGCAGCGGCGATCATGATCAGCAAGCTAATGTCGAGCCGCTGGTTCAGCGGAGCCAAGGATGACAAATAGAACAACTGCCAACCCAGCGGCTCGATCCAACTACTACCGGAGAGAAACTGCTCGCCGTCGATGACGGCGATTTCGTAGTCCCCCGTTTCGATTGTCTCCAACGACAGTTGCGGCGGCTCGTCCACATGAGCGCCCGGAATCTCCAAGGCCGGCGGCACCACGCCGCCACCGGCGCCGGGCAACCACCGATAGCGCCAGGCATCTCGACTTGCCATGACAATCAAGCCGGCCTGATCCGCTACCAGCACCGGCTCGTCGTGGGCCTGCCAGCTACGTTCGATGCCGGTCAGGTTAATCTTGACCACCGCCACCCCGGCCACTTCCTCGCCAAGCTCGATAGGCCTGGAGATGTAGTAGCCGGGAGATCGGCTGGTTGTCCCAACCGCGAACTGCCCCCCTTCTCGGCCTGCCATGGCATCGCGGAAGTAGGCACGAAAGCTGAAGTTGCCGCCAATAAAATTATCTGGGGCACGCCAGTTACTGGAGGCCAGTGTCAGGCCGTCGGCATCCATGATGTAGATCACGTCCGCTTCGGAATGGCGTACGGCTTCCTCAAGGTAGCGATTAGCCTGCAACACCGGCGTACGGTAACGCAGCAGATCGTGAATCAGACCCGATTGCGCAACCAGATAGGGAATGGTGCGATAGCGCTGCAATTCGCCATAGATCGTCTGTTCGTACAACGCCAGCCGCTCATTGATAAGCTGCTGTTGCTCGAACATTAAGGTGTCTCGCAACAGGCTTTGCGCGGGCAGAATAACAGCCGCCGCCAGCAGCAAATAAAGCGCTGAAAACACCAGACGACGGCGCATCAGCGTTCGGCCTAATCGCGTCAGCCTGCCACGTTTGCCGCTCTGCTCCACCTGGATTCTCCGATACCCCTTACGCTGATTTCCAATTCTACCACCCGACGCACCCGGCATCCCGGAGATTATCCACACAATTTATTTTATTTCAGCAGCTTAGAGCAGGCCATGACGACTTTTCATTGGATCTTAGCGTCTTCCCCATGGGATACAGCTGGTTGCGGACGAGTGCGCCGAGGGGCGTGTTCGCCACGCCTGCCCGCAGGCTCGAAAAGAAAAACCGATGGGAGGAGAAGCAGCAATGAACGCATTTATCCGAAATACTCTTAGCCTCACCTGCGCCGTTGTGCTGACAGCGAGCGCCGGTAACGCGGCGGCAGATCGCAGCGACTGGCCGCGAAGCTTGACGGTCGGCACCGCCAGCCAGGGCGGCACTTACTACATCTATGGCTCCGGCTGGGCCAACTTGGTCAGCGAGACGCTGAATATCAATGCGGGTGCCGAGGTCACCGGCGGCCCTGTGCAGAACGCCACGCTGGTCCAGATGGGCGAGCACGAATTCGGGATGGTCACCATGGGGCCGGTTTACGAAGCATGGCACGGCCGCAGCGCGCTGGCTCCGGGTCTGGAGCATACGGACCTGCGCGCTGTATTCCCCATGTATCAGACCACCCTGCAAATCATCGCGCTGAAAAGTTCCGGCATTACATCCGTCGCCGACCTGGATGGCAAGACGGTCGGCGTGGGGCCTGCCGGCGGCACAGCGGACATGTATCACCCGCAATTTTTCGAGAAGCTGGGCCTTAACGTGCGAACCCGCAATGGCGGCGCTTCGGATCTGGCGGCACAGCTACAAGATGGATTGATCGACGCCTTCGCCTTCGCCGCCGGCAACCCGATCTCGGCCTTTAGTCAGCTCGAAGCGCAAACCAACGTCAACATCTTCTCGTACAACGCTGAGGAACTCGAACGTCTACTCCCGGACTTTCCGGAGCTCAGCGTCTTTGAAATCCCCGCCAGCACCTATCGCAGCATCGATCGGGATTTGCCCGCCGTTAGTGTGTGGAACTTTACAATCACACACAAGGACATGCCCGAGTCCCTGGTCTATGGGATAACCAAGACCGTGATGGAGAACAACGAGCGCATGCGACAAATTCACGGCGCAGCGCGGGAGACCATCCCGGAGAATGCGCTCCATCGCGGCGTCCTACCGCTACACCCCGGTGCTAAGCGCTGGTTCGAGGAGAACGGCTACACATTCGGTAACGATTCCCAATGACCTTCGCAGGCGTCGACGCCGTAGCGGCGTCGGCGCCTTATTGTTTATACGAGGTTGAAGGCGATGAGTACACACGCTTCAGGGGCAAATGGGTCCCCCGCACCCGATGCGATCCCGCTAGCAAGTAATGAACGAGAACTGGTCGGTTGGCGCGGGTGGTTATTGTTCGGTTTCTGCGTTCTCTACACCGGGCTGCACCTGTACTCGCTCAACATAGCCCCCATCGAAACATGGACGTTCCGCATCCTGCATATTTCGGGCGGGTTGGTTATCGGCTACTGCATGACGGCAGCGGCCGAGCTAGATCGGGATCGCGAGCACCCCGCCTGGACGGGCTCGCAGCTGGTCGCGATGGTGCCGGCCCTGGCAAGCATCGGTTATGCTGCGGGGTGTATCGCCTATGCCTGGTACCTGCGCGAGACCGGCGCCGCGGGAGCACCGCCGGACTGGGTGTTCGAGCACATGCGCTGGGCGGCGCTGATCGCCATTCTTATTGCGCTGGGTGCCAGCTGGTTCTGGCGCGGTCCTAGCCGCAGCGTGTTCTGGGCCGATCTGGTGTTAGCGGTAGGCGCCATTGTTGTCGCCGCCTATCTCATTTTCGTACTACCCCGCTGGCGGATGGCCGCCGGCACCTCCTTCGCCGGGCAAACGGAACTGATTATGGCAGCGGTGGGCGCGCTGCTAATTTTGGAACTTACACGACGCGTTGCGGGCATGGCGTTGGTGGTCATCACCGCGATATTCATCGCCTATGCTTTCACCGGCCCGTACCTGCCGGGCATCCTGGAGCATCGCGGCTATTCCATGAGCCGGTTCTTTACTTACATTTATACCGACAACGGCGTGCTCGGCCCCACAACCGCCGTTTCCTCCACCTATATCATTCTTTTCATCACCTTCGCGGCGTTCCTGCAAGCGTCCCGGGTGGGCGATTATTTCGTTAACTTTGCATTCTCGCTGGCCGGCCGCCGGCGCGGCGGCCCGGCCAAGGTGGCGGTCTTTGCGTCCGGCCTGATGGGGATGATAAACGGCACTTCCGCCGGCAACGTGGTTTCCACCGGCAGCCTCACAATTCCCCTGATGAAGCGTGTGGGATATAACCCGCGCAGCGCCGCCTCCATCGAGGCATCGGCCTCCACCGGCGGCCAGATCGTCCCCCCGATCATGGGCGCTGGCGCCTTCATCATGGCGGAAATCACCGGCATTCCTTATACCGATATCGCTATTGCCGCTCTGATTCCGGGGCTGCTGTATTTTCTGTCCATCTATTTCATGGTGGATCTCGAAGCCCGCAAGGAAGGCATGCGCGGAATGTCGGCCGAAGAGTTACCCGACCGGCGCGAAATGCTGCGCAAAATCTTCCTATTCATTCCTATTGTCATGCTGGTGGCCACGCTGTTCATGGGGTACTCGGTAATACGTGCCGGCACCATGGCGATGGTCAGCGCGGCGGTGGTGTCCTGGTTTACGCCCCACCGGATGGGCGTTCGCGAACTGCTCAACGCGTTAGCGCTCGGCGCGCGAATGGCGATCCCCTTAGTCGCGGTCTGCGCCTGCGCGGGCATTATCGTCGGCGTAATCAGCCTGACCGGCGTCGGCGCCCGCTTTGCCGCCATGCTGCTGACCATTGCCGACAATAGCCAATTACTGGCGCTGTTCTTCGCCATGTGCATCAGCATTCTGCTGGGAATGGGCATGCCTACCACCGCTGCCTATGCCGTTGCAGCCTCCGTGGTGGCACCAGGCCTACAGCAAATGGGAATTCCGCCGCTGGTGGCACATTTCTTTGTGTTCTATTACGCCGTGGTGTCGGCCATCACGCCGCCCGTGGCGCTTGCCTCCTATGCGGCTGCGGCCATTGCCGGCAGCGACCCCATGCGCACCTCCATGACCTCCTTCAAATTCGGTTTAGCCGCATTCATTGTCCCGTTCATGTTCTTCTACAGTCCGGCACTGCTGATGGACGGCAGTTGGCTGCAAATAGCACGCGTGACCGCCACCGCCTCGATCGGCATTTATCTACTCGCCGCAGCCATCCAGGGTTGGTTCTTCGGGCGAGTGCCGCAACCAAGTCGATTCCTACTACTAAGTGCCGCGGTATTGATGATCGCCGGCGGGTTGGTAACGGACTCCGTCGGAATGTTGCTTGCAGCAGCCGTTTTCGCTCACCAGCGTCGGTTCGTCCTGTCGGCGATCGTTGGCGATCAGGTAAAAGGGGAAGCGCGATGAGTAAGGACTTCGGTAAGCAGGCACTGCGCTACCATCGCCATCCGCGGCCAGGCAAATTGGCCATCAGCGCCACCACACCGCTGGCGAATCAACGGGATCTATCGTTGGCGTACTCGCCCGGTGTCGGCGCCGCTTGCCGGGCTATCGCCGAGAATCCGCTGGAAGTCTCCACCCTGACTGCACGGGCAAATCTGGTGGCCGTGGTCACTAACGGCACTGCCGTGCTCGGCTTCGGAGACATTGGGCCGCTGGCCGCTAAACCGGTGATGGAAGGCAAGGCCGTCCTGTTCAAAAAATTCGCCAATATAGACGCCTTCGACCTGGAGCTTAACGAGAAAGATCCGGAAGAACTGGTGAAAACCATTGCCCGACTGGAACCCAGTTTCGGAGGCATTAACCTAGAAGACATTAAGGCGCCAGAGTGCTTTATCGTCGAGCAGCAGCTCCGCGAGCGGGTCAACATTCCGGTCTTCCATGACGACCAGCATGGCACGGCCATCATCGTTAGTGCCGCCATACTCAACGGTCTCCACATCGTGGGAAAACCCATTGAGCAGGTACGACTGGTCTGCTGCGGAGCGGGCGCGGCGGCACTGGCCTGCCTCGATCTACTGGTAAAGCTGGGGCTACCCCGAACGCATATCACCGTCTGCGATATCGACGGCGTCGTTTACGCCGGCCGTAGTAAGGGAATGGATCGCTGGAAAGCGGCGTATGCGCAGGAAACGTCGGCAAGGACGCTGGCGGATGTAGTGGACGGCGCCGACATCTTCCTGGGGCTATCCGCACCGGGCGTACTCACCAAAGCCATGGCGGAGCGGCTCGCGCCGCAGCCGCTGATCCTGGCATTGGCGAACCCGGTGCCGGAGATCCTACCGGAAGAGGCTCGGGAGATAAGGCCCGATGCCATTATCGCCACCGGCCGTTCCGATTATCCGAACCAGGTCAACAATGTCTTGTGCTTTCCCTACATTTTCAGAGGCGCACTGGATGCCGGGGCCTCCACCATCAACGACGCGATGAAGTTGGCTGCGGTGCAAGCGATTGCCGAACTTGCCAAGGCCGAGCCGTCGGACCTGGTCACCAAGGCTTATGGCGGAAAACCGGAACGTTTCGGGCCTGACTACCTGATACCGCGCCCCTTCGACCCGCGCCTGCTGGTGAGGATTGCACCCGCAGTCGCAAAGGCGGCCATGGACAGCGGCGTGGCCAGCCGTCCCATTACGGATTTTACCGCCTATCGCCAGCAACTGGGCCAATTCGTCTACAAGTCCGGTTTGTTAATGAAACCGCTCTTCGAGCGCGCGGCCAGACACCCTAAGCGGCTGGTGTATGCCGAAGGCGAGGACCGCCGCGTATTGCAGGCCGCGCAGCAAGTCGTAGACGAAGGCTTGGCCTACCCGATTCTGGTGGGGCGGCGCGCGGTCATCGAGGCACGCTTGAAAGAGCAGGGGCTGAGACTTAAACCCGGTCAGGACGTTACGCTGGTCAACCTTGACGACGACCCGCGTTTCGGCACGTACTGGCGTGCCTGCCACCGTTTATTGGGGCGCCAGGGCGTTTCCCCGGAAGAGGCCAGAGCGATCATTCGTACGCAGCCTACTGCGGTGGCTGCACTGATGGTAGGCCGGCACGAGGCCGATAGCATGATTTGCGGGGCGGTTGGGAAATTTCAGCACCACTTACGTTACGTGAGCGACCTGATAGGCGTCGAGCCCGGCACATCCAGGCTCGCCACGATGACGGCATTGATTCTACCCAGCGGCACCTATTTCATAGCCGATTCCCACTCGCAACAAGAACCGGACGTAGACGCGCTGGTGCAAACGACCGTCAGAGCCGCACGGCAGATCGAAGCCTTTGGTGTCAAGCCTCGAATTGCACTGGTATCCCGGTCGAACTTCGGTACCGGCGATACGCCTAGCGCAGTGCGTACGCGCGAGGCCGTCAAGCGGCTGCATGCGGAGCACCCGGAGCTGGAGGTAGACGGAGAGATGCATGCCGACGTTGCGCTGTCGCGGGAGCTACGAGATGCGGTTTATCCCGAGTCGCGCTTGGCCGGTTGCGCTAACTTACTGATCATGCCTGGACCCGATGCCGCTCACATTGCCTACAGTCTGCTGAAATCCCTTGGGGGCGGAGTATCGGTAGGGCCGATACTGCTCGGCGCCGCTAGGCCCGCCCATATCGTCACGCAGTCGGTCACCGTTCGCGGTTTGGTGAACATGAGCGCGCTGGCTGTGGCTCAGGCCGGAGAGCAAGATAGGGTAGAGAGCGAGGGATTGGGTTTGGGGTGAGGCCTTCGGGGCCAGCGCTTTATTTAGGTTTACTGTATAGCGCTGCATAGACATGCCATCATGTAAGCATTCAGGTAAAATATACTTATTATGAATAACTTACCCTTTTCTCAGGCATGCGAGAACAACAGAGCCCCCATTCTTGCGGTTCTTAAATCCGCGTTCGCTCACTGCTCCAGAGTGCTGGAGATTGGCTCCGGAACAGGCCAACACGGGGTGTACTTTGCACCCGAGTTGCGGCACCTGGTCTGGCAGACCAGCGACTTGGCGGAGCATCATTCCGCCATCCTAGCTTGGCAACACGCGTATCCGGCTGAGAATCTTTTGCCGCCGATCATCGTCGATTTACGGGAAGACAATTGGCCGGGCGACTTCGACGCGGTGTTCTCCGCCAACACCGCACATATCGTCGGTTGGCCATTGGTTGAGCAGATGTTTGCGTTGGTAGGCCGCCACTTACCCAAAGGCGGCGTGTTTGCCCTCTACGGCCCTTTCAACTACAACGGCGAATACACCAGCGATAGCAATCGCACCTTTGATCACATGCTACGCCGCCGCAACCCGGCCAGCGGCATTCGAGACTTCGAGCAGATCGTCGCCACAGCCAATCGCCACGGACTCATGCTTCAGCACGACCACGCCATGCCGGCCAACAATCGCCTGCTCCAATTTCGTAAGCTCACGCCAGAGTAAAGGCTAACGGCTTGTCGAACGGCCTGATTCGTGGTTCTCTTATCCGCTCGGGCTCCCGCATCTCGAAAGGGATAGACGATGGCGAAGCGAAAAGACAAACCGTGGGCTCTGGACCCAAGCGAGGTCAGCTGGGGAACCAACGGCATCACTATCGGCCGACGCAAGCAGGCAACCAAAGCTTCGCGCGCCGACACCGTCACGGGGACGACCTTATTTCTGCACCATCACCCGACAGGTATCCAGGTAGCAGGCGAGATCCCTCCAGGGAACTATACGAAAACTCAAATGCAAGAAAACAAACGAAAGCTCTACCAGCAACTGTTTCCGCAACTTGAGAAACTCGTGGCAAAGCAGCTAGGCGTTCCCGGCCGATAGCGTGATACGCGACGGCCCGTCCCATAGTTGCCGCTACGACCGACACAACCGCCGTTAAGAAAAAAGGATCGTATGTGCGAAAGGCCCTACTTGTGCTTCTGGTTATGGCTTTCACGCTGTTCGGCAGCGTCCACGCCGGCAACGACCTGTTGATCCTGTTCGAATCCAATGCCGCCAGCGAGAGCATCGGTACAACCAACAACGGACGCCTCGTTAACGGCAAGCGGCTGCCCTCCTCCGGCCCCAACTTCGCACCTACTCTCGCCTGGGTTCGCTGATTGGCAGAACAGCCGTGCATGACCGGGTACGCGACACCGTTCTCGGCGCGTACCGGCAACTTGCGGAAGAGCACCCGGAGCTGGTGTTCGTATACGGCGAAACCGGCTGGCCCTGGGGCGGTAGGTTTCGCCCGCACCGCACGCATCAAAACGGCTTATCGGTGGACTTTATGGTGCCGGTCAGAAAAGACGCTCGCAGCGTGCCGCTACCGACACACCCCTTCAACAAGTGGGGCTACGCCATTAGCTTCGATCGCGAAGGCCGCTCCGGCGAGCTTCAGATTGACTTTGAAGCCATCGCCGCACATCTGCATGCGCTAATCGCGGCAGGCCGGGAGCACGGCGTGGGCATCGAACTCGTGGTATTTGCGCCCGACCTGCAACAGCACCTTTTCGACACCGAATCCGGTGCTGAGCTGCGCGATAAGATTCGGTTTAACGTTAACCCTTCGTGGGTACGGCACGACGATCACTACCACGTCGATTTTCGGCTAGAGCGATGAGCGAGCGTTGCAGCACGTTAGCGAAAGCCTTCTACTGTATAACCATCAAACGGCCACCCGATGATGTTAGGGCGCTATTGGAATGAAAACCGCCAACCTACTCCTTGTACTAATCGTAATTGCGGGCCTAGCCGGATGTGAGAAAGCCGCAGATGTCGCTTCCCCAGAGCTATACGAAAAGCATGGCGTTAGCTTCTCCTATCCTGGCAATTGGAAAATTACCGAAGATGCGCAGCAAGGCAGTGTTAGGCAGATCATCGTAGAAAGTCCCGGCGATGCTATCGTCATAGCATTGATCTACCCGGCAGCGGATGCCGTTAGCCTAAACGAGTTTGCCGA
Organism: Alkalilimnicola ehrlichii; assembly: GCF_003399765.1. Lineage (GTDB taxonomy): Bacteria > Pseudomonadota > Gammaproteobacteria > Nitrococcales > AK92 > AK92. The sequence continues at coordinate 18,749 of NZ_NFZV01000008.1, forward strand.
ACGGTTTGCAAGCCATGTGCAGCAAGAGGCCTCCATAATCACCATGGATAAAGCGACTTTCTCGTCCTCGCCGGAGGCGAACACCCGTATACGAGAGCGCTTTAATGTGTCGCTGTTAGGCGTGAAGGTGCCCCACGTGCGGGAATATAACCGAGCGGAAGGCGGCGACACCGTCGCCTTTCTGGTCAGCCAAGCCGCAGAAGAAGACCTAGCCAAGGTGAAGCCTGGGTTCGAGCTTATTGTCGACACCTTCAAGCTGCTCACATCGAATTAAGAGTTCGGCGCTTCTAGATACGTAGGCGAGCCTCCTGGCTAGGCGAGCCCCGCCCAAAAAATCAGCGGCCAAGCGCTTGCCGCCGACATTAATGCAGCCCAGCCTAAACCGGGCAACCAGCGCGGGGCATAGCTCAACAGAACGACAGGAAACAACGCAGCGACGGTTAATATACCGAACCAACCCGAGAACCCAGTCCCGACTCCCCAAGCCGACATGCTCAGCAGTACGGAGACCAGCAGCAACACCCAGCCGCCCCAAAACAACCGACGGCGTGGTGGCTCGGCCAGCTTCGATAAAGGCAAGGCCAGCCGATAATGCCGCTCCTTGGCCAAACACAACCCGATCATACCGGCAATGGCGGTGGCAAACGCCGTAAAGGTGGTAATTATCTCGATCATGACGCGGATTCCGCATTGGCCGCTTCGATGCGGAGCTGTTTGTCTCGCCGACGCTTTGGCTTCTGTGGCTGAACCGCGCGCTGACGTTTGGCTAGGCGATAGCTTACCGCGGCGAACACCAGCCCCAGCGCCAAGGCCGTGAGGTCGAAACCGGCCAGGGGCCAGTCGCCAACAGCCAGACTTTGCCCAAGGTGGCGCTCGGTCGTTAACAGGTTTAACACCGGAATCAGCGCAAAAGCCGCCGCCGCCAGCGCGAACTGCTCGCGCCAAGCCTGTGCTGGCGGGCGTAGAGCGGCGTGGACGAGCAGCGCCAACCAGGTAATGAACATGGCGTGCACTTCCCACACCTCCCGTTGCACCATATCCGGCGGAAGTAGGCGGTTGGCCCAGAAATAGGCCGCTATGGCCGTAAACAGCCCCGCCACCACGCCAACGTTGATCCTTTCCACCAATATCAACCCGCGATGGCTACCGTTAGCCCGGCGCTCCGCCTGCTGGCGCGCTTCACCGTCCACAGTACTAACCCCGTGGCCACCATCGCAGTGCCCAAAACACCGGAGAGAAAGTAAAGCCAACGCAATACCGGCCCGGCGAACAGCCCCTCATGCAGGCCCAGTAACACCGCCCAAACCGCATTGGATATCGACGCCACAGCAGGCGCGACTTCCAGCAACTCCCCACTCACACCGTCGAAGATCAACTCCTCGCCGCTGCGCAGCGGCCCTTGGGCGTGACTGGCCCGGAGGATGACGCGGGCATTGCTATCGCCCGGGTAACGTATATCTACATGCCGGAGTACACCGGCGCCCCAGCGCGCCTCGGCCTTTAGAATCATCGGCTCCAGGGAGGTTAACGGCGCCGATTCGCCGCTTGATACGACGGCCGGGGTCGAGAATATCTCTTGGAACGCCACCTGTCGCGCCTCCGGGCCGGTGCCGTAATGCGCCGAGACAACCAAAGGCATATAAACGAAGGCCATGAAGATAAGGCCGGAGTAGGTAATCATCAGGTGGAAAGGCAGGGCCAGCACACTCAGCACATTATGCGCATCCAACCAGGATCGCTGACCCTTACCGGGACGAAAAGTAAAGAAATCCTTAAAAATCTTTTTGTGAACAATGATGCCGGTGACGATGGCGACCAGCATAAACATCGTCGCTAGGCCGACAATCCAATCCGCCACCGTACTCGGCAGATAGTGCAAGCGCCAATGCATCCGGTAAAGCTGCTGGCCGCCGCCGGTGGCGCGGGCATCGAATGACTCGCCGGTGACTGCGTCCATTTCCTGATTGCCGTTGACGGCACTCGCGCCGTCCTCGACGCTGGCCCCCGCCAGAAAATGCGTGCATAGGGTTGGTTACGGTCGATAGGCAACGCGACTAACCAGCGCCCTGCCCCCGGAGCTTCCTCTTCCAACCGAGAGAGCCCGACGGCAACCGTGTCGACAGCCGACGAGCCAACTTGTGCCTGGGGGAGTTCCGGCTGCATCCAGCGGTCGATCTCGGTATCGAAGTAGCCCGCAGTACCGGTGACGAACATGAAAAACAGCACCCAACCAAGAATCAACCCGGCCCAGGTGTGGAGCCAGGCCATGGCTTGACGAAACCCTTCTTTCACGATGCCATCCCGATCAACAACCAAGCAAGCAGACCGCATACGGCCGAAGCGCCCAGTAGGCCGAGCCAGGCGCGCCAAGCGCTGCGGGTAGCGAACACCCAGAGGGCGACGGCGGTATAGATCGAGAAGCTCGCCAACAGAGCAACGGTGACGGCTTCGCCGCGCTCGAGCGGTAGCAAGGCCGCGAGGAGAATAGCGCCCAGGTTAGCCAGCGCATAACCGCCGACGATGGCCGCGACCGTCCGAGAGGCAATACCTAACGCCGGGCTTGCTCCGACTCGACCAAGCAACCGAGCGCTCTCACCGACACCCGATGGCTGTTGCAGCGGTTGTTTCACGTAAACCCTCCCCTACTGCGGGCACCGAAGCGAGACTCGGCCCACCAACTTGCGAATTTTCTTCCCGTTGTATGAAAAGCGGTGACGCTGAAACGGTATCGACCATCTAGCGACGCGGATACGGAAAATCCGTGGCGCCTCGGGCGAAGCCGGAACAGGAGAATAACCGCCTTATTATCGAAAACGATAATTGTTCGTATTTTCTTTTATAAAGATGATCAGGTCAATGCGCTCACGCACGCCCCTGGGGCAACAGACAACGGTGCTGTGACAGGCAGTTTGCCGAACCCGATTTAGGGCGCTCTGGAGTCAACCGTGAACTGCCGGAGAGTTAACTACTCCCCGTGATCCCGACCCGATGCATCCTTACCTTTGCGCGCCAAGCCGGCACGGTAGGCCCCCGGGGTCGTGCCGGTCCAGCTGCGAAACGCCCGGATAAACGAGCTTTGCTCGGAATAGCCGAGCAACAGCGCCACATCCGTTTGCGCCAGGGCTGGATCAGCCAGGTATTGTCTGGCCAAGGTGTGACGGGTATGCGCGAGCAGGCCGCGATAGCTGTAGCCCGCAGTACGCAGTTGGCGGTAGAAGGTGCGCAGGGGCAGCCGAGCGCCTGAGCGACAGATTCGGCACTGACGTCGCCATTTTTCATCGATTCGACGATCTGCTCCTGCACCCGCGAGAAGAATGCCCCCATGTGCCCGCCTTCGAGTCGCGGCGCCTGCTCAAGCAGAGCCTGCGCCTGCTGCTCAAGCAGGCGCAGCAGGTACGGGTCCTTGCTGGAAATCGACAGCGCCAGCAGGTGCGCCGGAATAGCCAGTTCGATGGCACTGCGGTCGAAGTCCACCGGGCAACCGAGCAACACCTGATACACGCTCCCGTCGCGCGGCCTGGGAAACGGCAACCCCGCACGCAGCGGCGTGACCGGCCTGCCTATCAGCGTCTGACACAGGCTGACAAACCCCGCAAGGCTGAACTCGCTGGCCAGCGGCGTGTTGGCCACGGCCTGAGTCCAGCGCATATACAACACGCCATCCCTGAGCCAGGCACGTGAGACTAGTCCACCCTGCAGCAAGGCGTGGTATCGATGGTAGCGCGCTAGCGCCTGACCCAGCGTGCCACAGGAAGACACCATGTAACCAAGCACGCCAAAATGGCGGGGCTGGACCGACAAACCCAGGCGAACACCCAAAGCATCGACCGGGTCCAGTTGCCACACCGACTCCAGCAACTGGCAGAACCGCTGCGCCGACACATTGGGCGATTCGAGCTCCTGGCGCATCTCGCCCAGCAGCTCAGCCGCCGGCAGATCAAGCTCCTGCACGTAGGTCTTTAAAGGTTCGATAAAACCTGAAGCAAGGTAATCGATTTTACTCATGACCCCGCACTATCGGCACACTGGCACAAAATGTCAATCGATCGATTGCTGTCAATACGAGCCTATAAGGCACGACCTACCATGCAAGGCTTTGCTGTCCCTGCGCGGAGTAGATCATGGCGTACGTAGTCACCCAGAACTGTATTGGCAACAAGCACACCAGCTGCGTTGATGTCTGTCCGGTCGAGGCATTCCGCGAAGCGCCGGAGATGCTGTTCATCGATCCGGATGTCTGTATTGACTGCAACGCCTGTATTTCGGCCTGCCCAGAAGGGGCCATCTTCCCGCGCAGCATGGTACCGCAAGACCAGCAAGCCTTTATTGCCCGCAATGCTGAGGGCGCCAAGACCCACCCTCCGATCCGCGAAAGCATCAAAGCCGGCCAACATGCTGCCAGTCCGCTGGCGCGGCTGCCGGGTCGCTTTGCCATTGTCGGCTCGGGCCCGAGCGGCTTCTACGCCGCCGAAGCGCTGATGAAGCAGATGCCTGCCGCCCGCGTGGACATGTTCGAGCGGCTGCCGACGCCCTTTGGCCTGGTGCGCTACGGCGTAGCGCCGGATCACCCGCGCATCAAATCGGTGACGGCGGGCTTCGAGCGCATCGCCGAGTCGCCGCAATTTCGCTTCTTTGGCAACGTAGAGATCGGCCGCGATCTGACCAGCGCCGAGCTGCGTCAGCACTACCACGGCGTCATCTACGCCACCGGCGGCTCAAAAAGCCGCCCGCTGACGCTGCCGGGCGCCGAGAGCGGAAACATCTTTGGCTCGTCGAATTTTGTCGGCTGGTACAACGGCCATCCGGATGAGGCCGCACTCGCCCCTGCCCTAGCCGGCCCTACGGCGGCGATCGTCGGCATCGGCAACGTGGCCCTGGACATTGCCCGCTTGCTGGTATTACCCCACGCGCAACTGGCCAAGACCGACATCGCCGATGCCGCCCTGCGGGCACTGGCCGACAGCGGCATCGAAGAGGTCTGCCTGCTGGCTCGCCGGGGCCCGGCGCAGGCGGCCTTCACACCGAAGGAGCTGGAGCAGTTAATGGCCGTTCCCGGCCTGCAACTGCTGGTCGACCCGGCGGATCTGGAACTGGACGCCGCCACCGAGCGGCAGCTTCAACAGCCCGAGTATGCCGAGGCCCGGCAAAACCTGAACCTGCTGCACGAAATCGCCAACCGGCCCCAGGCCACGGGCAAGCGCATTCGCTTCATGTTCTACACCAGCCCAACCCACTTTAGCGCTGCCGACGGCCAAGTCAGCACTGTGCATGCCCAGCGCACCGAACTGATCCGCAACGACCAGGGCCAGCTGGTTGCCCGCCCTGGCGAGCAGACCCTCGATATTCCGGCCACGCTAGTCGTGCATGCCATCGGCTATCAGGGCTCGGCCATCGACGAACTGCCCTTCGATAGCGGGCGTGGCGTCATGCAGCATGAGCAAGGCCGCATCGCCGACAACGGCGACAGCCGCGATTACGTCGCCGGTTGGATCAAGCGCGGCGCCAGCGGCGTCATTGGCAGTAACCGCCAATGCGCCACGGAAAGCGTGCAACGTCTGCTCGACGACCTGGGCAGCAGCCTGCCTCCGCTGGCCGAAGCAGAGATCGAAACACTGCTTGCAGCGCGTCGGGTCGACACCGTCAGCCTCGCCGACTGGCGCCTGCTGGATCAGCACGAGCAGGCCCTTGGCCGCGCCGAAGGCCGCACGCGACGCAAGATCGTGCATATCGAAGAAATGCTGGCGGTCATCCGCAATGGCCGGGCCCGCGAAGCCGAACAGGCCAGGCTGCCGGTGAAAACTCATTTCCGCGCCTGCACCCTGTGCGAGGCTATGTGCGGGGTGATCATCGAAACCCAGGGCGAGCAGATTCTGTCGGTCAGCGGCGACCCGGACGACCCGCACAGCCAGGGCCATATCTGTCCCAAAGGCTATGCCCTGCAAGACCTGCACAACGACCCCGACCGCCTGCGCACACCGCTGGAAAAGGTCAACGGCGAATGGCTGCCGATCGACTGGGACAGCGCGTTGGACAAGGTGGCGGCCAAGCTGGTGGCGATCCAGCAACAACATGGCAACGACGCCATCGCCGGATACTGGGGCAACCCCACTTCGCACAACCTTGGCTTGATGCTGGCTTCCGGCTCGCTGCGCAAGGCGCTGGCAACCCGCAACGTCTCCTCGGCCGCCTCGCTGGACCAGATGCCGCATCAGTTGACGTCCTATCTGATGTTCGGTCATAGCCAGTTGTTCACTATTCCGGACATCGACCGCACCCGCTACATGCTAATGCTCGGCGCCAACCCGGCCGCCTCCAACGGCAGCCTGATGACCGCGGGAGACATCCTCAAACGCCTGGAGAACATCCGCGAGCGCGGCGGCAAGGTCGTGCTGGTTGACCCGCGCCGCACCGAGTCGGCGCGCTATGTCGATGAGCACCAGTTCATCCGCCCGAGGACTGATGCGTTCTTCCTGCTCGGCCTGATCCGGCACGTACTCGACAAGGGCCTGAGCAAACCCGGCCGTCTGCGCGAACTGGCCGATGACTGGGACGCACTGGCGCCGTTATTCGAAGGCCTGTCGCTGGAGCAGATCAGCGCCCGCTGCGGAATCGCGGTAAGCGATATCCAGCGTATTGCCGAAGACTTTGCCGCCGCCGAATGCGCCGTCTGCTACGGCCGCATGGGCGTGTCCACGCAGAGCTACGGGGCGCTGAACCACTGGCTGATGCAGGTACTGAACATACTCACCGGCAACCTCGACCGCCGGCGGCGCATGATGTTCACCACCCCGCGTTCAACAAGGCGCAGAGCCGGCGCATGGGCAGCTTTAATACCTACCAGAGTCGCGTACGCGGCCTGCCCGAGTTCGACCGTTACTTCCCCGCCGTGACGCTGGCCGAAGAGATGCTCACCCCGGGCGAGGGACAGGTGCGTGGCTTTGTCTGCGTCGCGGGCAACCCCGTCTTGTCGACGCCGAATGGCCGACAGTTGGACGAGGCGTTGGCGCAACTCGAGTTCATGGTGTCGATCGATTTCTATCTGAACGAGACCTCGCGCCATGCCGACATTATCCTGCCGCCTACCGGGCCGCTGGAGCATGAGCAATACGATCTGGTCTTTAACATGCTCGCGGTACGTAACCTGGCGCGCTACAGCGATCCGGTATTCGAGGCACCGGCAGGCACTCGCTGCGATTGGGATATTGTGCAGGGGCTGGCGCAGCGCATCGAAGCGCTGAAGAACCCAGGTTCGGGCCCGGCACGACAAATGCCGACGCCCGAGCAGATTCTCGACCATGGTCTAAAGACCGGCCCTTATGGCGAGGGCTTCTGCGAATACAATAGCGGCGAGCCGGTCCAACGCGACGAGCCCCTGAGCATCGAGGTACTCAAACGCTACCCGCACGGGCTGGACCTCGGGCCGATGCGCGAGTCCTTTCCGGGCTACCTGTTCACTCCGGACCGTCTGATCCACCTGACGCCGCCGGAGCTGGTCGCCGACCTGACCCGCGCCCTGGCCGATCTGCGTAGCGCCGAAAGCGGCGAAATGATGCTGATCGGACGGCGCGACCTGCGTACCAACAACTCCTGGATGCACAACAGTCAACGCCTGGTCAAAGGCGAGAACCGCTGCGCGCTGCTGATCAACCCGGCCGATGCCGAGCGTCTGGGGCTAGCCAACGACAAACCGGCACGCATCATGTCGCGCACCGGCGAGCTATTGGTCAACGTACAGATCACCGAGGACATCATGCCTGGCGTGGTCTGCCTGCCACACGGCTGGGGACATGACCGGGAAGGAGTGAGTCTGCGCGTCGCCCAAAGCAACCCCGGCATCAACGTCAACGATATTACCGACGATCAGGTCGTCGACACCCTGTCCGGCAACGCCGTACTCAACGGCATCCCGGTAACGGTGGCGGCATTCGGCACCCAGGAATCGACGCGAGATATCGATTCACATGCCTATACGGATCGAGCGGCCCAGTGACAATGCCTCGGGATATTAACGTTTCCTGAGCGAGCAAAGGCGGAGAGTTTGTCGTTCGCATTCTGCCCCCCGAGGGCTGCGAGGCTGGATGTCCGTTTAACCGGAGTAAGATCGGCACTGTCGCACGCCCCTTCGGCAACAAGCGACGGTGCCGTCACCGGAAACCGAGCTATTGCACTGTGGTTCCTTTACTTCGCCGCCGCGATACGGTTTTGGGCGATGTACCGAAATAGCGGCTGAAGGCGACGCTGAAGTTGCCGGGGTGAGTATAGCCCACGCGATAAGCCGTCTGCGCCACCTGACAGCCGCTGACAAGCAAGGCGTGGGCTTTCTCCATGCGCAGCGCCAGCAGCATACGCCCCGGCGTCGTGTTGAACAGGGTGCGGAACCCTTGTTTGAGCTTGCTGGCGTTCAAACCCACCTGGCTGCTGAGATAGCCGATGGTCAGCGGCTGGTCGAGCGCGCCGCGCATGAGGTCGCGCGCACGTTCCAGCTTCTCCACTTCGTCCAAGCTCAATGTGTCGCTAGCGCATGGCTTTGGCAGCAGATGCTCCAGCTGGTCGGCCAAAATGCTCAGCGCATGGATGCTCAGGGTCAGCGGCCGACAACCCAGCCGAACCCCGGTCGTCAGCGTACGCAGGTGCGCCGCGCTGATCCCGGAGGTTTTCCCCAAGTGCAAACGCGTTACCGGCCCCGACCCCAGCAGGCGGTGCGCATCGTCGGCGCCGGCGTAGTGGCGTAAGCGCCGCTCGCTGACCAGTAGGCGCAACTGGCGAACCGGGTTGCCGCCCTCGTAGCGCCGTTCGCCCCGGCTTTCCCGAAATGCGGTAATGGTGGTGTGGCCGGCAAGAAAATCCACCTGCTGACCGTCCGCGCCGGTGTAGCGGGACTGCCCCCACAGTCCGAAGGTCAATACCAGCGTATGGCTATCGTGCGGGTTGCTGGTTTCCTCGATCAGCCGGCCGTCGGGCCGGTAGTCCGTGTACGCTAGTGCCAGTCCGTCGTCGAGCGTCAGCAGATCGGTATGGCAACGCCCGACTTGAGCGGGTAACGCACGCCGGCTCGCAGCCGGGGAGCTGGCGACGGTTTGAACGACAGCATCATCCGGGGTAATTCGCAACGGTGCGCATGGCATGACCTTTACTCCCTGAAACCGTCTACATCCGTTTGCATACGAATCGCTGCCGATGGCATATGAAACGCAGATGAGACGCATTCGTGTTTTCCCATAGAATCCTCTTCATAAGAGTCTTGGTCAATGCCCAATTGGGCACGAATGGAGGGGAACGATGAAGGTGCGGCAAATCGGCCTGTGGGGGTTGATGCTGACCGGCGGTGTGTCTTCCGCGACGCTAGCGGCGTCGGAACTAGCGCCGTTGACGGTCACGGCCACCAAGATCGAGCAGGCATCGGAGGAAGTCCCGGCCGGCTCACTGTGCTGGACGGCACCGCTTTACGCGAGGTCGGCGCCGACAGCCTAAGCGATCTACAACGACTAGCGCCGGGGCTGGTGTTCCAACCCTTCGGCCAGTCGGGCACCAACCCGCCGGTGGTGCGCGGGCTGACAGCCAGCGCCACGACCTTCTCGTCGTCTACCCTGCTGCTGGTGGACGGCGTTCCGGTGCTGCAAGCGCAGGGGTTTGACGACAGTCTGGTGGGCGTGGAGCGGGTGGAGCTGCTGCGCGGGCCGCAGTCCACGCTATACGGTCGCAACGCCCAAGCCGGGGTACTCCAGGTGCATACCCGACTGCCGGGCGATACGCCCCTGGTTCGGCTGGACACCATCGGCGCAGCCGCGACCGCCGCCAACTACGCCTAGAGGCCGCACAGCCGCTAGTGCCGGGCAGCCTGGCGCTGGGAGTGGCGGGCGAGTGGCGCAAGCAACAAGGCTTTGTCCGTAACATCGGACACGGCGGCCGAACGGATGACCGGGAACGCTGGAACGGCCGTGTCACTGCGCATTGGACGCCGGGGGAGCATAGCGATGCGGTTCTACGCTACACGCGCTCGCAGTACCGCGACGGCGGCGCCCCCTGGGGGCCGGCGGAACAGCGTCGGCGCCGAGTGCGATCCGGCACCGACAGTCATAACGACTCCCGTGGCAGCAGCCTGTCCCTAAACGCCAGTCACGTATTTAGCGACGCGCTACGGCTGCGCTCCGTCACCGCGCATAACCGCTTTGACGACCGCATCGCCCAAGATCTGGACTTCACCGGCGGCGGCGCCGTCGGCCTGGAGCGGAATCAACGCTTCGACATCCTGTCGCAGGAACTCCGGCTGGAAGGCGACATCGGTACTGCTCGCTGGCTATGGGGCGCCTATGCGGATCGGGAGGATCATACCCTGCGATTCCGCCAGCGCTCCCCCATGGGAGAACAGCGCATGGCATCGGAGCTGGACGGCGAGACGATGGCTCTGTTCGGCCAGTGGATTCAGCCGTTGGGCGAACGCTGGCTGTTGACGCCGGGCCTACGGGCGGAGCGCAGCACGGTCGCTTTGGAACCGGAGGGTGCGGAACGGCGGCAGGAGCGCTGGAACCGGGTCACGCCGAGCCTTGCTCTCCAATACCGCTGGCGGCCCGAGTCCTGGCTGTACGCCCGCTATGCAGAGGGGTTCCGCGCCGGCGGCTTCAACGCTTACGCGGGCGCGGCGGGCTATCCCGATTATGCACCCGAGAAAGTAGCGTCCTACGAACTGGGCGCCAAAGGCTGGGGGCTGGACGAGCGGCTACGCTACGACCTGGCACTGTATTGGATGGACGTGCGGGACATGCATGTACAGGAAATCGTCCAACCCGGCACGGCCTACATCACTAATGCCGCATCGGCCCGCTCCGCCGGTCTGGAGCTGGAGTTGGCCTATTTTCTAAACGATGCCTGGATGCTGCGCAGCGGACTGGCCCTCAACCGCACACGGTTCCGGACCTTTCAAGATCTGGCGGAGGACTATCGAGGCAACAGCAACCCGTTCGCGCCGGACCTGGCCGGTTTTATGGGGATTCGCTATGAGGCGCTCACAGGCTGGTTTGCGCAGGCGGATCTCAGCGGCATGAGCCGCATCTATCTGGATGCCGCCAATCAGTACTCCCGCCCCGGTTTCGGGCTGCTGGATTTGGCCGGCGGTTACCGACATCGCCATTTCACCGTCACCCTTTACGCGGACAACGTGACCGACACACGGTATGACGCCGTGGGCCTACTGAACGGTAACGTCCGCGTCTACAGCCCGCCCCGCGAACTGGGGCTGCGGCTCGGCATGGAGTTTTGATCATGACCAATCTACACCCCTTGCAGGCCTGCTGGGACCTGCCACTGGCATCGCTACGCGCCGACGCGTTGGACACGGCCCTGCGCTTGCAGCTATTCCAACGGCTAGCGGCACCGGTCGAGCCTGAGCAACTGGCCAAAGCGCTGGAGCTGGACGCGACCCGCTTGGACGCGCTGCTAGCGCTGCTATGGAGCATGGGCCTGCTGGAACGCCGCCAGGTCCGTCGCGACGGGGCCACGCTATGGCGCTACTGTGCAACCGAACTCGCCCAGCGCTATTTCACTGAGGATAACGACACCGCTTGCGGCGCAGCCTGGCAAGCAAGGCTGACCTCCCTGCGACAGTTCGGCGCGACGATCGGTACCTTGCTGCACGGCAATGCCGCCAGCGGCGCCGCATCCGGCAGCGGGCCCCACTGGGCGGAGGCCGCGCGAACGCATATCGCGCAGGAACAACGCGCGGTAACGATGGACGTTGCCCGCGGCATATTGAGCCGGCTGCCGGAGTTCCCGCACGTGCAGCGGATGCTAGATCTAGGCGGCGGACCCGGCGGTGTGGCTATCGCACTTGCGCGTGAGAACCCTCGCCTGCGCGGCGTCGTTTTCGAGCTGCCGGAAACCGCTGCCGTTGCCCACCAGGCCATTGCCGACGCCGGTCTGGCCGAGCAGCTGGAGGCACGCGGCGGCGATCTTACCAGCGATGCACTCGGAGAAGGATTCGACCTCATCTGGTGCGCCTCGGTGCTGCACTTCGTACCCGACATCCACGAGACACTGCGGTGCGTTCGCGCCGCGCTGAAACCCGGCGGCGTACTGGTCTGTGCTCAGGCAGAGATTCCCGCCACCGCGGATGCCGCCCAGCGGGTGCTGTCTTATTATCTACCGTTGCTGTTGCGGGGCACCAGGTGCTGCCGGCCGGCCACTTATGCCAGGCCATGGAGGCCACAGGCTTCATCGACATCGAGCGCCTGGACACGGTCAGCATACCGTTGGCGCCAGTGGCGGTGACGATCGGCCGGAGGGCGCCCTCGTGAGCGCGGAGCGCCGAGCATGGTGGGGCAGGCATCTGTTGTTCGGTTGGGTGAACCTAGCCCTGGCCACTCCCGTTATCTATCTGTTGCTGGGCCTCCCCCTCGTACTGCGGGCGCATGGCTGGTCCGGCACCGAAATCGGCCTGCTCCAACTCACCGGGCTACCTGCGGTATTCAAGTTCGCGCTGGCGATTCCGGTACAGCGCTACAACCCGGGGCGCTACCACAACTGGGCCATCGGGCTGTGCCTACTGCTGATCGCGCTGCTGGTGCTAATCGCCTGGGTACAGCCGTTGGGGCGTCCCGGCGTGCTGTTTGCGCTGGCCCTACTCGTCAGCGTGCTAGCCGCCTGGGCGGACGTGCCGTTGAATGCACTGGCCATCAGGCTGTTTCCAGAGCCCGAGCGGCTGCGGGCGGGCAGCGTTCGGTCCGCGGCTCTGTTCGCGGCTGCCGTAGTAGGCGGCGGCCTACTGCTCGTTGCCCAGGAACGCTGGGGGTGGGCGCTGCCGTTTTTGATCATGGCCGGCATGATCGGAGCGGGCTTGCCGGGGCTGCTGCTAGCAGAACGGCGGCGAACCGACGCGCCGGCCACACCTTCGGCAACCGCCGTCGCGACCATCGACTGGCGAGGGTTCTTCCACCGCGCCGCGCGTCTGTGGAGCTGCCTCTTAGTGTCGTTGTTTCCGTTCATCGGCGCCGCTTGGCTGTATCTGAAGCCGCTGTTGCTGGATCAAGGCATGCCCGCCGACCAAGTGGCTTGGATCGTCGGAGTGGGCGGCGGGATTCTGGGCGCCGTTGCCGGCCTGGTCAGCGTCCGCTTAAATCGCGTGCTGGGGGTGCGGCGGAGTCTGCCGCTGTTCAGCGCTGTCGCCGTTCTGGCACTTGCCACTCTTGCCCTGCTATTGCACACCGGTGCCGGCCCCGGGGCACTGGCAATGGGAGCGGCGTTGATAGCCATTGCGATGGGCATGCTGTCCGCCCTGGTGTTCGCACTGGTAATGTATTTCGCCCGGCCGCAGCAGCGGGCCATGGACTACGGCCTACAGTCCAGCCTATTCACGCTCAGTCGGCTGGCGGTACCGGTGGCGGCGGGCTTGCTGCTCGACCGTCTCGGCGCTCCCGGCATGGTCGCCTGCCTGGCCGTCGCCATGTTGGCGGTGCTCGTCTTAGCCACATTAGCTCGATCGACCATTGAGCGATGCATGTTGCCTCCATACTCCGCCGACACGCCGTCGCCGGCTATCGGCGGCAGAGGATATGTATGACAATATTACGCCGGCCGAGAAGAACTCATGACGGTCGCTAGGAGAAGAGCTTAGCGACACACCGAACAGGTCTCTTGCTCCGCTGGCGAATTATCGCTAACCGGCCGAGTATGGCATCATTAAGCGCTTGCTTTCTTATAACAAGGATGTTGAACGCGAACATGACCATAGGGCCGATCATGCATCGAATCGACGGGGACACTCGTATCCGTACCGACCTCACTCACCTGCCGGTTGAAAAGCAGCAAGAGCTGGAGCTGTTGGTGGAGGCGATTCGGGACGTGGACGACGTGGAAATGATTATCCTCTACGGTTCCTATGCGCGCGGCACCTATAAAGAAGAAAAGGACTTAAAACCCAAGCGTTGGTCCGGCCACGCCTCGGACTACGACCTTTTGATCGTGGTCGAAAGCCCGGCGCAAGCCGCCGACGCTAACCTGCGCCACGCCTTCCGCGAGGCTTGCAAACTCCCCGGCCTCTCGGCCCGGGCCGAGCCTATCGTGCACGATATTGCCGACGTGAACAAAAATCTGGAAGAGGCACGGTATTTCTTCCTCGACCTCAAGCGCGAAGGTCGGCTCTTGTATAACTCGAAGCGCTTTGAGCTGGCCGAGCCGCGCCATTTGACGCCGACAGAGCGGCAACGCATTGCGCAAAGGGATTTCGACCGCTGGTTCGAGCAAGCAAGCGACTTTTACGACACTTACTTAATGCACTTCGAAAAGAAACGGCTGCGACTCGCCGCCTTCGATCTGAACCAAGCAACGGAATCGGCTTACAAATGCATATTGCTGGTTTTCACCGGCTATGTACCGCACGAGCATTTGCTGGAGTGGCTGGGCGAGCGTGCCGAACTGTTCGGCCCCGTTTACCACGATATCTTCCCCCGCCGCACCCGCCGCGAGCGCGAACGCTTCGAACTTCTCGACCAGGCCTACATCGGCGCCCGCTACCGCGACGACTTCATCGTCCACCTCGGTGACATCGATTACCTGGCACCACTGGTCAAACGCCTCCTCGACACCACCGCCGCCCTTTGCCGGCTAGAGATCGAGGCCATCGGCCAAGGCGCCACCTAACGCCTGCCCTTTCTTCAGGCATCGCACTCGGATAACCAAGCCACGATCAAGCTGGCAAGGCAAGCAGCCGCGGCGGCCTCGTCGACGCGCCCACTAAGCATGTCCTGGGACAGCGCCTCACCCGCCCCGATAATCCCCACGCAGCGAAGCCGTAACTGTTGCCTCTCAAGCTTGCTATAAGGGGCGAATGCCTTGCAGTAGAAATCGACGTAGCCGTCGATAACGTCCCGATAATACGCCTCTGTTTCCTCTTCGCCTTTCAGTGCCGCAGATACGGCATGCCATTCGGGGCCGGCCTTCGCGCAGCAACGCATATAGGCATCCGCCACGACTCGGGCAACCTCCGGCAACTGCCGCTGCGTACGCTCAAGGGCGTCGGCTAAGGCCGCCGCTTGCGTATCGTCGAACGCCTTGTACAGGGCGATTAGCAATCCCGCGCGCGAGCCAAAATGGTCGTAAGCGATGGGCTTACTGACGCCGGCACGCTCGGCGAGATAACCCAAGGTCAACCCGTCCGTCCCCTCTTCTTGAATGATGAGCTGCGCAACATCTAACAGTTGAGCACGCCGCTCTCCTCTATTCATTCGCTTTCCGCGCGGCTTAGCCATTATCTCCTGCATTCCTCTCCGGTGTGGCGAGCGTTCGATTCATGCTTGACAGGATAACCTACCAACAGTAACCTACCAAGCGTAACTTGCTAGCGGTGACTATCCGTTCAACCAATGAGGATACCCATCATGTACGCCACCCCCTCGCCGTCTGTACTAATCGTTGGCGGTTCCGGCATTGTCGGCTCACAGGCCGCCGCCGCACTTCGGCGGCTTCAACCGGAACTGCCGATTACCATCGGCGGCCGCACTCTAGCGAAGGCCGAGGCTATCGCCGAACAGCTGGGTAATGCCGATGCAACCGTAGTCGATCTTAATCGCGCGGATCTCGGCCAATCCGCAGACGCGGCTTACAGTGCCGTTGCCATGTTCCTGAAGGACGACGGCTTAAACTCGCTTCGCTTTGCCCAACAGCAGCGCATTCCTTATCTCGGCATTTCCTCCGCCGCCTTCGAAATCGGCCCGGAGGTATCGCACTTCATCCACCGCCCGACGGACTCGGCGATTCTGATGTTGAGCAACTGGTTGGCCGGAACAGCCACGTTGGGCACGCTTTATTTCGCACGCGATTTCGAGCATATCGACACCATTTCGGTCGCTGCCCTGCTTGACGAGCAAGACCTCGGCGGCCCTTCCGCGCACGCGGATTACGTCCGGCAAACACAAGCTGCACCACGCCCCTTGATTCTCAAGGGCGGCCAATGGACCTGGGCAGGAGACGAGGAGGCTACGAGGGTTTTCAGCAGCGTTGACGGAACCGCAGTACACGGCCAGGCGCTGGCGAACTTGGACCCGCTAAGCCTTGCCAACGCGACCGGAGCCCAGTCGGTGCGATTTGACTTTGCCCTGGGGGAAACGGCGAGCCGGCGCCGGGGCGAGCCATTCTCGACGGAAATCGTTATTGAGATCGGCGGCCGCCTACGCGAGGGCGACAACGCACAAGCGCGTTACGAGATCGTACACCCCGCCGGCCAGGCCCCTATGACGGCGGTCGGCGTGGCGGTAGGCATCGAGTGTTTATTGGGCTTGAACGGAGGGTCTGCGGTACCGGCGGGGCTTTACCTGCCGGAGGTTTTGATAAGCCCGGACTACATGGTCGAGAAACTACGACAATCCGGCGCCGTGCTACGGCGGGCTCAATAGCCCGCCCAGTAACCGTGTAAAGCAGGAGTTCATCATGACTAATCACACGCCAAGCTCCGTCCTCCTCATCGGCGGTTACGGCACGGTCGGCCGTCGGGCCGCGCACCTTTTGCGGCAACTGCACCCGAACCTGCCGCTTACGATTGCCGGGCGTAATCCAATCAAGGCGAGCGCGCTGGCCGCCGACGTAGGCAACGCCGACGCGGTCACCGTAGACATTGCCCGCCCCGATCTGGGGCTAGCCGCCGACGCACAGTTCAGCACCGTTGTCGTTCTGCTCAAGGACTCTGGGCTTAACACGATGCGCTTTGCACAAGCCCGCAAGATTCCCTATATCGCATTTTCCAACTATGCCTTCGAAATTGCGCCGGAGATTGCGCTTTACGCGCAGCAACCGGCCCGTGCACCGATTGCGCTGCTCGGACACCATCTTGGCGGCGTGGCGACTTTGGCAGCACTGCGGTTTGCACGCGATTTTCGCGTCGTTCGCAGCGTAGCGATCGGCGCGATCTTCGGTGCGGAGGAAATCGCAGGCGACACCACGCAGTCGGATACCGACCGTGTCGCGGATGCCGCTCCCCGCCCGCTGATGCGGAAGAATGGGCGCTGGATCTGGGCCGACGCCGAGGAAGCTAACAGACTGTTTACCGACAGTACCGGCGCGGAGCGCGAAGGACAGGCCTACCCGCTCCTCGATGTGGTCAGTATCGCGGCGACCACCGGCGCCGAGTCCGTTCGCTTCGATGCCGCCGTGCGCGACGCCGACGCCAGCGAAAGCTTTCACGAGGTCGTACTAGAGCTAAGCGGGGAACAAGCCGATGGACGTATCGAGCATGTTCGTTATTCGCTACGCGACGAAGACGTACACCAGGGACTGAGCGCGCGCGGACTTGCACTCGCCATCGAGCGCCTACTAGGCCTGACCGGCGGCACGCCGCTCTCGCCCGGGCTTTATCTTCCGGAGAACTTACTCGACCCAGGCGACGCCTTGAGCCGTATCCAGGAGTTGGGAGCCAAGCTTGTTCGCTTCTAGTGGCCGATCGCCTTTCGCTTGGCCGGTTCAGCGGGTTTGTGCGTGGTCACGGCATGATGCCGCATCACGATGGCTCCGCCGCAACGGAGCGGTTGCGGCCTGAGGCTTTTGCCTGATAGAGGCGCCGATCCGCTAACTGCATCAGCGCCTTCAAACGCTTTTCGCAGGAATCCGCGCGATTGCCCGCTAAGCGACTCACGGCGATACCAATACTAATCGTGACCGGCAGGACCAAGTCTTTGGTTATAACAATGGGGGTATCGGCAATCGCTACACGCAGACGCTCGGCCACTTCCAGAGCATAGCTCTCATCGCAGTCCGGCAGCAGGATCGCGAACTCCTCGCCACCGACGCGCGCGAGCATGTCTGTGGAACGGAGCTTGCCGTCCAGGCGGGCTGTCAGCGCTTTCAGTACGGTGTCGCCGCTCACGTGTCCGTAATTGTCGTTAATGGATTTGAAGCGATCGATATCGAGCATCAGCAAGCCCAGCGTCGAGCTGTTCCGTTCCGCTCGTTCAAGCTCACGGCAACTCCGGCGTTCGAAATAGCGGCGGTTCCAAAGCCCTGTTAACGGGTCCGTGTGCGAGAGTGCTTCAAGGCGAGCATTGGCCTCTTCCAGCTCGCGGGTTCGCGCGGCTATTTCCGCCTCAAGACGTGTTCGCTCCGTTACGTCCTCCAAAGTGATCAGGGTGCCCAGCGGTTTGTCGCGATCGCCGCCGAGTAACGCGCTACGTACCCGCAGGTATCGGGTTTGCTCGCCAGCCGATATCTTCACCGTTTCCTCGGCTGTTGCCGTACCGGTTTGGCCCGACCATTTGGGGAGCAACGTATCCACGTGCTCTATCGCGTTTTTGGAGCCGACGCCCGCACAACCAGGCCCCTGTAACATCTCCCGCGCTAGGGCATTCATCTCTACCACGTAGCCGGTATCGTTCAACACAATCAGCCCCGCGGGCAAAGATTCCATAATGGCATGCCGCACGGAGCCAGCGGTCAGATCGAGAACCCGCGGCCGCACCTCTGCCAACCGCTCCGAGGTGCGACGGATCGCCTGTCGGTGCATAGCCCGTTGTACGGTGGCATCGCCGACGGCCAAGATACCGGCGACGAGTTCCTCCCCGACCGCGGGCAGCAACTCTACCTGGCGAGCAGACACCGGACGATGGCGAAAGAGCTCGCTCAGGCTACGCGGATCGTCCACCGTAGTAAGCACCACAACCTGTAGGTCGGAACGGCATCGAAGCAGCTCCGACACCGCTCGCCCCGACTCTGCTACGCCGGGGCAGAGAACAGCTACCGGCAGGGAAGCTGCATCCAGCGCCGCCAACGCCTCGACCATCGCGGACAGCTCTTCGAACCACTCGAGATTAAGGCGTCCATCGGCAGCAAGCCCAGCCCTAGTTTGTTCGCTTTCGACATCCCCGACTTGATATAGCACGAGAAATCGAAGCCGCTCGCGGAGCTGGCTTAACGTCGCCATTCGAGTCGATCCCTACTCGTTGCCAAGCATAGGCTCACCCAACAGGATTCGACCGGTCCAGGTGCGCAGTATATCTGTCGTCGGAGCCATGACGTGGGCCGCCCGAGCATCGCGCAGCAGGCGTCCTAGTTCGGAGTTCTCTCCATAACTCTGGCCGCCGGTCAGCGTCATCACATCGTTAACGACATCCACACAGCAGTCGGCAACTTCGGCCTTAGCGGACAGCACTGCCGGCAGTGCTGTCGAATCTCCCTGGTCGGCAGCGGCAGCGGCATGGTAGGCAAGCTGTCGGGTTCGTTCCACCTTAGCCCACAGCCCTCCGAGCCGGTGTTGGAGCACGTCCTGCTTCGCTAACGAATGGCGTGTGTGGCCATAATAGCGCCCCTGCAAATGGTCGATCGCGATAGCAACGGCTCTTGCGGCAATGCCGAGGTAGGTTCCCGTCATGGCGGCAAGAAAGTACGGCGCCACCACCTCTAAGACATACCAGATCTCATCGCCTTCCCCACCCAGCAGATTCTCCAGCGGTATCCGAACACCGTGCAGATCTAACAACCGGGAGGAGTTACCGCGCATACCCAACCCCTGCCACGGACCGGACCACCGCATTCCCTCAGTCCTAGCCGGCACGACTACGCAAGAAAACTCGCCCGGTGCGGCATCCCCCGCGACCGAGACAACGGACACCACATAGGAGTCCGCCTCGCCGCCGTTGGTGACGAAGGCCTTGTGCCCATTGACCTCGTAGTGGTCGCTCCGACGTGCAAGTGTGGTTTGAGGAATATAAAAGTTCGCACCGGTGCCACGCTCGCTCAACGCCAGCGTCGTCAGGTGCTTACCTTCGGCGGTCGGGCGTAGATAGC
Source organism: Alkalilimnicola ehrlichii (assembly GCF_003399765.1). GTDB lineage: Bacteria > Pseudomonadota > Gammaproteobacteria > Nitrococcales > AK92 > AK92. Next base: position 38,507 of record NZ_NFZV01000008.1, read on the forward strand.
GTTCCGCCTGTACGCTCGTGGGCCTGGCTGCGATGACCGCAGAGCCCACCATGTGCATACCAACGCACATTGACGTAGATGCACAGGCGCCGCCGAGCGTTTCGCATACGCGCGTTAGACCGAGCAGCCCCTGGCCCAGCCCGCCGAATTCGCGAGGTAACACCAAGCCGCCAAGCCCGGCCTCCAACAGTTGCCTGACCTCCGCCTTCGGCCAGCGCGCCTCTCGGTCCACCGCTTCGGCGCGCGGGGCAAGCATATCCTGAGCGAGCACGGAAGCTTGCTGCAGAACCTGCTCAAGATCCATTTCGAGACACTCCAAACAACGCGAAAAGAGAACGCAACGCCCGCTAAACGCCCCAACAGCGATTTATTGAGAGTCGTTACTCTTATATAGGTTCTCGACCGACCAAAGCACAGTGAGTTCCACCCTGATACCTGCCGACACGGAAACAGGGGCATTCGAACTCGGCCATGAATGAGAAAACCGTACGGGAAGAACGAGGTTTGAACAGGCTGCCCATACTCGAGTCCCAGGCAGCAAGTAATCGATTGACGTGCCTCGTTTATCCCCCCGTGGAGCGGAGTCAAATAGCCTTTAGTTACTCTTCGGGCTCGACAACGCCTAGCCGCTGCAGCCAGATCGCGAGGAACCAGCATAGGCCGGCCCAGGCCGCCCCGGCGACCCACCCGGCCAATACGTCGGTCGGCCAATGAACGCCGACATAAACCCGGCTAACGCCAACCGCTATCGTCACGGCAATGGCTATGGCCACCAAGTAAATCTTAAGCCGTCGCTGCGGCTGGATTCTTGCCAGCAGCACGGCGAGCGTTAGGTACGTCACCGCAGCCATCATCGAGTGTCCGCTCGGAAAGCTGGCGGTATACACGGCTGCCTCGTAGGAAATGAGATCCGGACGCGGGCGATCGATGACGATCTTCAGCACAGTGCTGAGAATAAGCCCTCCGCCAACGGCGGCTAGCATAAACACCGTCGTTCGGTACTTACGGGAAAGCAGCGTATACCCCGCCGCCGCCGTTACAATAATCAGCAGCACGGCAACGCCTCCTAGCGCCGTCACGTCCCGCCCGAACTCGGCTAACCATACCGGGCCAACAGGTTGGTATGGGTCGGCAGGATCCCGCATGGCCAACAAAATTCGCTCGTCCATGGTCAGCGTTTCGCCTTCCATGACTTCGTCGGCCAGCTCCAGAAAGGCCCAGCAGCCGCTTGCGAAGACGAGCAAACTGAAAACCATTGGGAGCAGGTGCGCCCTCTCTTTGGGACGCTGCGATGGGGTGTCGGTCTTAGCGTTGTTCGAAATACTTCCTCCTAGTGGCCAAGCGCCGTTCGCTTTGCCGGCTCAGAGCCTTTCTTCGGATTCCTGCCACAGCGCGGCCCGCCGGCAAATCTAAGCATGAAGGCGTGCCATACCGTGGTCCATTAGATATGCTGATATGCTCGGTTAACCGTTGCCGCCCATCAATGTGGCTCGAGCGAAGTGGGGACGCATACGAAAGCAGCACACCCGCCATGAGGAGCTTTGCAATGACAACAGAAAAGAATGCTCCACTCCCCCGCGAGGGCTTAGCCGGCGTACTAGATCGACTTGCAGGCCCAGGAGCGACACAAGCCGAGCTAGCGCTTCAGTTTCTGTTACCGCTTGTGGCCGCCGTTACGGCGGTCTTCTACGTAGCGTTGTCGGAGGTGGCGCACTGGTCAACCCTTCAATACCTTGTTTGTGCTCTGCTCGCCTTCGACCTCGTTGGCGGCATCGTCACGAATGCCTCTTCCTCCGGCAAACGTTGGTACCACCGCGCTAGCCAAGGCCCGTTGCAGCATACCGGCTTTATTGCCCTTCATGTCGTGCATCTTGCACTGGTGTCGTGGCTATTCCTGGGGCTGGACGTTGCATGGCTAACCACTGCCGCGGCTTATTTGCTGATCGCAGGGACGGCGATTATCTGCACGCCTGCGTATCTGCAACGGCCTGTCGCGCTGATCATGTATACCGGCAGCCTGCTCATGGCGCTATACGTACTGAAAGCGCCGGTGGGATTAGAATGGTTTTTACCCTTGTTCTATCTCAAGCTCCTGGTGGCCCACCTACCGAAGGAGGCGACCGAGACGCCTTAAGGTAAGCATTAACGAGTGCCGCGGCGTCGCGAAAGGAATGCGTCTGGAATAGCCGTATAATACGCGCGCATTCAAATTGCTCGAATTGGTTGTTTTCGTGCCAGAGATCTTCGCTCAGAACCAGCCTTGAAAGCACCAGGGCGTAGCGCCTGAACCAGTATTCCTGGTAGAACTCCGGAATTCCGGCCAGATCTTTAAACCCTTGTACGCGTTCCAAATAGTAAACAGGCCGATTCGACGACGTTTCTTTCCGGTACCAGTATGCCTTAATCGTAATCCGCTCGGCAGCACGGCCCAAGCAGGCGATCAAGGCCGCCAACAACTCCAGGCGGTTGTAGCGCAAATCGTGCTCGAGGGGGCTTTTCACAAACCAGCGCAGGCACTCGCTAAGCGCACTTGCTCGGGTAAACTCCTCATCGGAGAAATCGTGGCCGGTGAGGCGGCGGATTGCTGCTCGGAAGCCGCCTTCGTCCTCCTTGGCTTGCGCCACCAGCACGTTACTAAGAGCCTCGTAGGCGCTATTGCCGACACGGGGAACGGCCGCTTTATCGCCCGCGAGAAATTCGTTGATGTACTGTTTACCCGCCACTCGATGCTCGATCTCTCGCATCACCAGGCCGACATACAGGCTTTTATCCAAGCGCTCCGGCAATACCCGCTCACCCAAAGGTAACGCCCGCTCAATCTCCTTTAGCGAGGGCAGCATCCCCTTCAGGTGCGGGTTATCCACTCGCAGTGCCAGTAACGTGGGCACTACGAAAGAGCTTTCCGCGTACCGCCCCGCAATGCGCTTCAGGATCGGCACCAACGTCTCTACGTCTTCCGCATCCATGCCATGCGTGAGGCTCAACTTAAGGTCGGCGTAGATAGACACGCCTTTCTCCGGCGTATCGTCGTGCCACCGTAAGGGGTGGGCGTCCCGCAGCTCTAGATTCGCTTTTTTGGGCGACGGCGGATTAAATTGACTAAACGCCTTCGGCCACTCTAGCCGATACCGGAATAAGGTACAGAGCGCTTTCACGGCATAAGAAGCGCTCTCATGGGCATCGGCGCAGCCGATGCAGCCTTCGGTATAGGCTTTGTAGTCATAGCCGGTCAGATCGCGCACGATGTGCTTTAGTTTTTTGAGCACGTCTTCGACGTTGCTTATCGTCCGTCTTGGCACGTTGTCCACGCTCGCCGTCAACCCGCCGAGGTAGCGCGAAAGCGCCTGTTGACGAGCCGCGTCGGAGTCCAGCGCGGCTCGATTGCCAAGATCGTAAGGAGAGGTAAATACGGACTTGCGCTCTTCCGGGCCGAGTAGATTATGCACCAGGTACTCGCCAAGGCTCATCGGCTCTTCTGCACCGAGCACTCGCCCACTTAAGTTGCGAAAACCCATATAGCGTGCGCCAAGTATCACCTCTCGGCTGTATAGCTCAACCTTCGAGCCGTGCTTGTCGGCAAGTTCGGCCCGAAATGTCGCTTCAAGTACGTCTTTCATGATCCGCTCTCTATGCCCAAAGGGCTTGTTCGGCTTGAAAGTCTTCGGCCCCGCGATCCAGCCGCTCGCTCATCGCCTTGTACTCCGCCCCCTTATCCGATAACGACATGATCGCCTCATACCGTGTAGCGGCAATCTTTACCGCTTCGCAAAAGCTTGCGTTTGTCTTCGCCTGTTCCATCTCCGCCATTTCGTTAACCACAGCTTGCTCGCCGTGCCGCACGGTGGCTTTCGCAATGTGGTAGATGGCGCTCGTGGAGTGGATGGCCTTGCTCGCACATTGGGCTGATTGTTTCATAGTCATGCCTGCCTCTTTTTGTTTATCGGATACGAGAAGACGACGTTAAGCGATATGCAGCCGCTTTGGAGGTGTCGAAAATTTAACGGCTTGTCCGAATAGCCGACGCGGGGCTGAGTTCCCGCAGGTTCTTCTCTATAGGCTGAGATGCGCATCCGTTTAGAGGCAGGCCTTGCGGTGTACAAAAGCGCCGACGTTTTTTTACCCTGGGATCTACTTTGCTTGTCGAGCGTACCGGCCGGGCGCATGTCCTAAGTAGAATAGCGTAGAGACAGACGAGCATCTGCGGGCTCATGAAGTACGAAGGATAATGAGCGTGTCGTTGGTCGATAGCGATTACTACAGAGAAGTTTTCCAACACTCTCCTTGCTCCGCTATCTTGCTGAATCGGGATCTTGTGGTTGTCGATGTCAATCGCGCCTATCTTGAGTTAACAGCCATTCCCGACAGGAAAGCTCGCACGACGCTGGATTTGTGCGAACTGTTACCGCTGGCAGGACAGGACGAACGGGAAGCGGTTCGCGCGTCGCTTAACCATGTATTAGAGCAACATACACCGGATACCGTGCGCAATCTCTACTGCTGCTTCGAGCCGAAAGACGAAACCTCAACCTCCGGCTTCTATCACCCGTACGACATTGCTCACGTGCCCATTTTCGACGACGACGGCAACATCGCCTTCATCTTGGCCAGTATTACCGAGACATCTCATACCGAAAGCCGCCAGGTGGATAAAGCCGATGCCGAGCCTCTCGCGAGAGCGGAAGCGGAATATATGCAGAAGGCTTTAGGCTCGCCAGACCGCGAACGGCAACTACAGATGCTGGTCGATCAAGCCCCTGGCTTCGTTGCTATTCTACATGGGCCAAACTTTCGTTTTAGCTTAGCGAATCAAGCCTATTATCAGCTTGTTGGCCACCGTAAGATCATCGGCAAACCGCTACTCGATGCAATTCCTGAGATTGCCGACCAAGGATTCGTCGAGCTGCTGAGGGAGGTCTATCACAGCGGCACCCGCTATGTCGGCAAAGCCGTACCCGTCACATTGCAGAAGGAAGTCGGCGGTACGCCCAGCCACCGTTACGTAGATTTTATTCTTCAGTCGATTGTCGAAAACGACGGCAGCGTATCCGGCGTTTTTATTCAAGGTCACGATGTCACGGAAACGCACCGACTCGCGGAGGAGCTACGCTATCAAGCAACCCACGACTCGGTGACCGGGCTTTGCAATCGCCGCGAGTTCGAGCGGAAATTGGGGGAGACCATCGAGCAACTCTCGGCCGAGGGTACACCGCATGCGTTGCTCTACCTCGATTTGGACCAGTTCAAGCTAGTGAACGACACTTCCGGGCATTATGCCGGCGATCAACTACTGAAGCTGATCGCCGATACGCTGCCCAGCCACCTTCAACCACAGGATTTAATCGCGCGTTTAGGCGGCGACGAGTTCGGCATCCTGCTCTGGAATCGTTCGGAACGCGACGCGCTAGCGACCGCGGAAACACTACGACAAGCCATCAAGGAGATTGAGTTCGTTTGGGAAGGGCGTGTTTTCGGAGGTAGCGTCAGCGTTGGCTTGGTCACCTTGACCGATAGCAGCTTGCCTCTGCGCGAAGCGATGAGCGCAGCCGATTCGGCCTGTTTCTTAGCGAAAGAGAAAGGGCGCAACCGTGTTCAACTGTATCGTTTCGGAGACGATGAAGTGGTTACCCGCTGGCGCGAGATGGATTGGGTCGGGCGTCTCAGAGAAGCCCTCAAGGACGAACGGCTTGAGCTACACGCACAAAAGATCGAGCCCTTGAGCGGCGCACCGGAGACCTGCGAGCGTTATGAGACGCTAGTTCGCCTCCGCGCGGCCGGCGGCGAGCTGGTGCCGCCGATGGCTTTTATCCCAGCGGCGGAACGATACGGGCTCATGCCAAGCATCGACCGCTATGTTATTCGCAAGGGCTTTGAGTTTATTGCGGAAACTAACCGGCATAGCGAAACCAACCTCGTGCTATCCATCAACCTCTCGGGCGCTACGCTCAATGACGAGGGATTGTCCGAATTCGTCATCGCGGAAGCACGTCGGGCGGGCATCGATCCGCAACAGGTTTGTTTCGAAGTGACGGAAACGGTTGCCGTGACCGATATCGTGACTACCGCACGAGTAATGCGCACGTTCAAAGACAACGGCTACCGCTTTGCACTGGACGACTTCGGCAGCGGCATGTCGTCGTTTGGTTACTTACGCAATTTGCCCATCGACTACTTGAAAATCGACGGCACCTTTATTCAGCATATCGTATCCGACAAAGTCGATGCTGCCATGGTAGAGGCGATTGCCGATGTCGCCAAAGTCATGGGTATCGAGACCGTTGCGGAGTATGTAGAGGGCGACACGACCCGCCAGCATTTGCTAAAGATCGGAGTGGTCTTCGGGCAAGGCTATGGCATCCACAAACCGTTACCGATATCGCAGCTCGCGCTTTAAAGACGCTTTGAGTAAAACCCGGAAGAATGAATACCTGGCGACGCGTTCCTAACAAGCCGGCGCTAAGACGCTTCATCGAGTGCTACTGGTATCTGGAAGCCGCCGGCGAACCCGATGCCACGCAGCGGGTATCGCCCCTACTCCCACCTTCCCCGCTCTCGCATTACGTGCTTACCCCGGCTACGCAACCGTTTCGGTACGTCGCAGGGCAAGACGTATTCGAGGGATACGGCTCACACTTGCTTTTTGCCAACCGGCAAACGCTGCGCCTGGAGGAAACCTACCCCCTCCAACGGCTCGGCATCGCGTTCAAAGCCGGCACGCTCTACGCTTGGTTAGGCTTATCCGGAGGCGCCGCAGATCCGATAGGAACGGCAGACGTCACCGACTACCCAGACTTAGCCCTAGTCGATGGCTCGTCCTCAATCGACCTCGGCGCTCAGCCCGAGTCCGCCGTTGAGCATTTAGACAGCGTGCTATCGCGCGCTATGGCGGTCGCCCGGCAAGATGAGTATTTCCTACTCGCACGGCGGGCAATGGCTTACCTGGATGCTTGGTACGGCCACGACCACGCGGAAGAAGCGCTCCACAGTCATGCACAATTGGCCGCTCAGCTCGGCTGCTCCAAGCGCACCTTGGAACGCGCCATGAGCCGCACCACCGGCATAACGCTTAGCGAGTACAGAGCGATGCTGAAATTCAACAACCTGTTTGCCTACGCCTATCGCCATGCCAGGCAACCCTTAGACTGGTCCGCCTTAGCGCAAACGTTCGGCTTTAGCGATCAATCCCACCTGATCCGACAACTTAAGCAACGGATCGGCAGCACACCCGGCGAATACCTGAAACGGCGCAATGTGTTGATCGACGTCTACGGCGACTTCGAGTAAGTCGGGCCTTGACGCATTTGTTCAATACACAGCATTTACCTCCCCTTACGCTCTTGCCGGAATCAATCGACCAACGAGCAAGAGGACCGTACCGTGATCCGCAGCTTTCAAGCCGACGACATCGAGCAAATCATCGACATCTGGCTCGCCGCCTCCATCGAAGCCCACGACTTCATCGCTCCTTCTTTCTGGCGCTCGCAAGCGGATGACATGCGCAATATCTACGTTCCGAATGCGGAGACGTATGTGTATGCAGATCGCGACACGATCAGAGGTTTCTTCTGTCTACGCGAAGATTCACTTGCCGCCTTGTTCGTCGCTCCGGCTTATCAAGGGCAAGGGATCGGCCGCCGACTCATGGAAGAGGCGCTACAACGCCGGCGCGATCTTACCCTCACCGTCTACAAACAGAACCGAAAGAGCATTAGGTTCTACCAAGGCTGCGGCTTTGAGCAAGTGGCGGAAAAGATCGACGAACACACCGGCCACGCCGCCCTGGTCATGGCGCAGCGCGGATGAGCTAGCGGCCTTCGTTTTACCCTCGCCCAGCGGGCCGGGCGGGAAGGCGGTCTAAAGCTCGTCGTCGAAACGGTCGGCGGTGGAGGTCAGCAGACGCTTGCCGTGGATCACGGCGATGATCAGCACTCCGCTGTCCTCGACGCGGTAGATCATCCGGTAGCTGTAGATAAAAGCCTTCGCGGTAGCTGGGGTCGTCCAGCTCGGGGACGACACGCCCCCGCAGCGGCAAGTGGTTCAGGCGGCGGGAGTACGCCACGATCCGATCCGCGACGGCTTGGGCGTACTGCGGGGAGTCTTTCTCGATGTAGGCCGCGATTTCCTCGACGTCTTCAACAGCTTCGGGCGACCAAGCTACTTGGTAAGCCATTTCGACAGTCGCGCCTCAGCCTGCTCCTGGGTCAACGTCCCTTCGGTCCGGGCACGGGCCTCGCCGCGCTTGATCTTCTCCAGCACGTACAGGTGGTACTGGATGTCCTCGTAGGTGCTGTCGTCCGGCAGATTCTTCAGCAGCTGCTCGACGTCCTGCTTGGCGGTTTGCATGCGCGCGTCCTCGTATTCGGTAGGCTTTGGGGTAAGCATATCAGGGAGTCTCCTCGGCTTCATGGTCTTCGTCGGCCTCGCGCTCAAGGGCAAGGGATCGGCCGCCGACTCATGGAAGAGGCGCTACAATGCCGGCGCGATCTTACCTTCGCCCAGTGGGCCGGGCGGCTGCCCTGACCGCCGGCCGGCCCGTTAGATAGCGGGGCCTTAATCGTCCTTTTGTTTGGTACCGAAAATGCGATCGCCGGCATCTCCCAGGCCTGGCATGATATAGCCATTTTCGTTCAAACCCCGATCGACCGCCGCCGCATAGATAACAACGTCCGGGTGTTCGGCTTCGACCGCACGAAGACCTTCGGGCGCGGCCACTAATACAAGAGCCCGGATCTCGCGACAACCGGCCTTCTTAAGCATGTCGATCGTCGCAATCATAGAGCCGCCGGTAGCCAGCATCGGATCGACGATCAACGCTAACCGCTGATCCAACTCGCCCACCAGCTTTTCTAAATAAGCATGCGCTTGTAGCGTCTCTTCGTTACGCACAACGCCGACCGCACTTACTTTGGCCCCAGGAATGAGGTTCAACACCCCATCCAACATGCCTATACCCGCGCGCAAAATCGGCACGACGGTAATTTTCTTACCCGCCAGTCGCTCCACCTCCACCGGGCCGGCCCACCCCTGGATGGTATGCGGCTCAAGTTGAAGGTCTTTCGTGGCTTCGTAGGTCAGCAACGCGCCGACCTCCTGCGCCAACTCGCGAAAGCTCTTCGTGCTGGTATCGATTTTCCGCATGATCCCCAGCTTATGACGAATCAAGGGATGGCGTATTTCTTCGATGGGCATCAGTCTGAATCCCGGCAGCTTATGGGTGAAGGGCCAGTATGGTACGACAACCCGTTTCTTTAACAAGTTCGGGGCATCGGGGCGGCCCTAGAGATACATCAGAAATGTGTTGCAACCAAGCGACATAAAAAACATGCTCAGTTACACGCGCCATATTAGGCAACTTATATACTAACGAAACACTCTCAAGTACATGCTCGCCCATAATGGCCTACAGCGCGCATCTCCTCCCGTTGAAAAAGCCTGCCAAGACAGGAAACCAGCCAAACAAAGCTAGAAAAATCCTCCCTTACAAAAAACACAATCCCTACCTCATCAAAGGCATATGAAAATCAACAAAACCAAAAAAACAAACAAAAGCCAAGAAAAAAACAAATTTACATAACAAACAAAGCCCAAAAAAAATACAACCAAGCAACAAACAAATCACCATAAAAATCGCATAAAAATAGGCCTGTCGCCGAAAACAGACAATGCTTTTTCCAAAAAATACAAACACACAACCCAATGTTGGCACTCGATATTTTCTGGACTATGCTTCTTGACAGGCGGCAGGTTTAGCAAAATACGAGCAACAATCGGCGATCACACAAACCGAACCTATTGCACCAACCTAGAACCGCCATCTACCCACAACACCAACAAACAAATAAGGAAAACCTAATGATAAAACAACACAAAGGAAATCTATTGCTATCTCTGCTGGCGGCGGGTTCGCTGTTGATCTCGGCAGCCGCATTTGCCATGAACCCCGACGATGGCTATAGCGGCCTAGCCGCAGCATGCGACAATTCTGAAGGTTGTGGCTTTGCCCGCGGCCCCGATCCGTCGGTGGATTTTCTGGAAGCGGACCGCGGGCCTTATCGCGTAAGCACTAGCCGGGTGTCCAGTTTAGTTGGCGGCTTTGGTGGCGGCACGATTCACTATCCGACCAGCGCGGAAGGCACCATGGCAGCGATCGTTGTCATTCCAGGCTATATATCCTCGGAAGGGTCCATCGAATGGTGGGGCCCGAAACTGGCTTCGCACGGTTTCGTTGTCCTGACCATCGACACCCGCACGGGCTTTGATCAACCGCCGAGCCGGGCACGCCAGATCAACAACGCACTGGATTATCTGCTTGAGCAAAACGATAGGTCGCGTAGCGACATCTACGGCATGATCGACCCGGATCGTCTTGGCGTAATCGGCTGGTCCATGGGCGGCGGTGGTACGCTTCGGGTCGGCACCGAAGGCCGCATCCGCGCAGCCATTCCGCTAGCACCGTGGGACACGACTCGCAGGCACGCGCGCGACGCTCAAGCGCCGACGCTGATCTTCGCCTGTCAGCTAGATGCCGTCGCGCCGGTCGGTCTGCATGCCTCGCCGTTCTACGACAACCTGCCGGACTCGATTCCGAAGGCTTACGTCGAAATCAACAATGGCACTCATTGGTGCGCCAATGGCGACAATCGGCATAACGATGTACTCAGCCGCTACGGGATATCTTGGATGAAGCTGCATCTCGACGAGGACGAACGCTACAAACCGTTCCTGTGCGACGTCGACCACACTGCCGATCGGCAAATTTCCGACTATCGCGGCAACTGCCCGTACTAAACGCTACGCCCTCGCTGAAGCAAGCTCCTCCGGAGCTTGCTTCAGCGCTTTGTGCAACCAACGCGCTATACGGCGCCCGCTACACCGCCATCGGTCTACGTTAAACCGCGTTTCGCGCCGCCCATCCGCCATTCCGTCCCATAACGAAAGCAACACGGGCGGGCCGTCACCCATAATAGAACAGGTAAAGCGAGAGCTTGTTGGCCGATTGGACGGAGAATCTGCGCGTGACCACACCCATCATCATACTTGTGCTAATGACGGCGCCTTATCTATTTGCTCGCGCCTTATCAAGCCTTACTCATCGCGATCTCGACCTCCGGGGGGCTGCCGCCTTAGGGCTTGGCATTTTGTTTATCTTCTTCGGTATAGGGCACTTTGTTGAAACGGACGCCATGGCGCACATGCTACCCACCTGGGTGCCCGAACGGGTACTACTCGTATATCTGACAGGGCTATTGGAGTTTACGATCGCAGTCGGTTTCTTTATACCTCGTTACCGGCGAGCGGCAGGCTTTGTTGCAGCCGCCGTGCTCATTTTGTTCTTCCCCGCCAACATTTACGCGGCGATTCATCATGTTCCGATGGGGGGCACGCGTGGGGGCCAACGTACCTTTTCATCCGCGCCCCACTTCAAGTCATCGTCCTGCTATGGGTGTATTGGTTTACGATTAGGAATCGGCTCGCGGATCGCTGACACGATGAGTACGGCTTCAGGCTACCCTAAGTCTGAAGCCGTACTCGTCCTGGCTTTCAACCACGCGATCAGCTCATCCGCCATTAGCGGTTTAGAAAACCAGAACCCCTGCACCTCGTCGCACCCTTTAGCGCGCAGCATCGTCAGCTGTTGCTCGGTTTCCACACCCTCCGCTATTACCCGCAACCCAAGCCCATGGGACAGGGTAATGATGGCTTCCACGATGCGCTCGGTTTGTGCGCTGGCCTCCAATGCGGTGACGAAGCTTCTGTCGAGCTTGAGGCGATCCACAGGCAGTCGCTGCAAATACGTTAAAGAGGAATAACCCGTTCCGAAATCATCGATAGCGACACAGACCCCCAGATCCCGAAGTTGTTGCAGCGTAACCGACGAGGCGCCGATATCGTCGATAAAGGTACTCTCTGTCACTTCCAGTTCAAGCTGCGCAGGCTTGATGTCATAGCGTTTGAGAGTGTCTCTAAACTGCTCGACCAGATCTGCTTGTTTCAGCTGCACCGGCGAAAGATTAACGGCAACCGTCGGCATCCGCAGGCCGGCATTGTTCCATGCCTTGAGTTGACGACAGGCCTCCGCGAAAACCCACGCTCCGATGGGAACGATCATACCGCTGCGCTCCGCTTCCGCTATAAACGCCGCCGGTCCAATCAAGCCTTTTTCCGGATGGCGCCAGCGTATCAAAGCTTCTAAGCCGGCTAAACGCTGTGTCGCCAGATCGATCTTCGGCTGGTAAACAAGCTGGAATTCGCCGGCTTCCGTCGCCTGCTTTAGATCTCGCATCAACGCTTTCGACGCCAGGTAGCCCTGATACATTTCGGAAACGTAGAAGGTATAACCGCCGCCCTCCACCACATGCTGCCGGGCAAGGTCGGCATTGCGCATCAGCGCATCGTAAGTTGTCGCATTCGGCGGATACAACGTAATGCCGATGCGGATGTGTAGCGAAATCGCACGCTCTTCTACCCTTACCGGCTCGGCGAACGCCTCAATCAACCTTCGCGCCAGACCCTCGGCATCGGCCTTATCGCTAACATCCGGCTGCACGATCGCGAACTGATCGCCATAGAGCCGAGCCAGCAAGCCGTCAGGCGGCAACACTTCACGAAGGCGTTTTGCGACGACACGGATCACCGCGTCACCCGCCGCGATTCCCCATACCCGGTTTACCTTCTTAAAGTCGACGATATCAAGCACATGCAGGGCGATAATTTCACCGGCATCGAGTGTGGCACGTTGCTCTTCTTCCAGTAAATTTTCGAAATAGTGTCGATTGGGAAGGCCGGTTAACGGATCGTGCCGACCCAAGAAGCGGATATGCTCGGCATCGCGCTGCTCTGCCTCCATCTGCCAAAGAAGGCGCCGCCTGAGTATCGCGCTAACCCAGACCAATGCCACCAGCAGCGCAAGCAAGCCAGTACCAAGGCCGGTATAATAAGCCACCGCCAGATTGACCAACCTAACGCCGGCCGCATCGAGTTCCTCGGCCCCACGTCCAAGGATGGCCTCCAGCTCGAGAATGTAACGGCTGGACAGTAAAAACCATTGCATCGCCGCTTGCTCATCCGGCATCGTCAACTGCAACGGGTCCAGCAACCGTTCCCGAAAAGCTTGCAACTCGATGGCGTAGGGATTTTCGGACGCGATTTCGTACAGTTGGCGGTCTACACTGCCCACCGGAGACATCCGCAACTGGTCAAGGAGTGCCTCCTGTAACGCTAGATTATTGGCCAGTGTTTGGGCATCGGCTTCGTTAGCACCGGGCGTTCCAAGTAATACCGCCCCCAGACTGCGCTCCCTCGCCGAATACTCGATAAACGTCATCAAACGCTGGAAGCTTACGACCTGCGTTGCCAGCTCCGGCACGGAGATATCCAACGCAACCGCGTCTATCACCTGCGAGAGGCGCTTTATGATCCGCGTATAGGCCTCCACGGTCGCCGAAGGCGCCGCCCCTTGATCAGCCCTGCTTCGCAGCATGGAAAGCTCGTCCAGTGCCGCTAACGCCATATTCAGCTCTAACGGCAACGCACCGCTGTCGTATTCGGTTCGAAAACGCTCAAACAGGCGCTCGGCTTCATCCAGCCGCCGGTCGGTCACCTCCCGCCGTTCCGGCACCAGCTCGGCAAACCCCGGCACCCCGCTAAGAGCCACCGCTGTTGCGCCGCGCTCGTCTTGCAGCGCGCTGATGATTGAACTCACGCCGATCGCAAGCTCGGTTAATTGTTCCACCCGCTGCACCCGCTGCAAGCTCTCCCCCCACTGCAACGTTAGAACTAGCGCTAAGAACAAACATCCGACCAATGGCAGGGCAACGGCGACCGCGGAGCGCTTGGCTATCTCCCGCATAATCACCTCGTATTTTTGCCGGTGCCGCTAAGACAGAACGTAGGCGCTTACTTAAAACACCTACCGGGCACAGGGCATTGCGCTGCATTCCAGCAGCTCCGAAGGTTCTCGGGGTATTCGCTGAAGATAGCAAGTACCCCATCCAAGCGCAGCCATACATCTTGATTCTTGCCTCCAATAGGAGATAATAAGAATCATTATTACTTAAACGTCTTAAACCCTTCCCGGCTCGATAGGCACGTCGCCTGTCGAAATCCAACAACAAAAACGGTTTCAAGGAGTTACCAATGAAGCGCTTTATATTAGCAACCGCACTCTTAATGACGGCGACCGCCACCGCTGGAGAACGAGTGGATCATTTCCAGGGGCTTCCGGCCGAATCCTTAGAGCAGGCAGTCGCCAACTTCTCCGAGTACAACGTACGGTTAGCAGCCATACTCGAAAACGACACCCTGACGGCTGAGGACATGCACCGGATTCACGAGCTGACGTATACGCTGGAAAACGCGCTGGAGAAGATCAACGCCGACCTAACCGCACTGGCAGACACCCTAGAAGAACTGCATGTGGCATCGGAAACCGCCCAGTATGAAGCAGCCCAACAATTCGGTGCCGCCTATTTGGAAAAAGCGCGCAAAGTCATCCCCTAACGCACTTCCGCCCCCTGGTTTGCCACTGTTTGCGGCCGCTTGACCAACGCAGTGGCAAACCTCCGCCTTAATAACTCCCCTTTCTGCTTCGCAAGCAATTCGCATACATCTATCCGCTCAAGCGATAATTGCACTAGCAAATGCTAATCATTATTATTTTCACCCATCAGAACTGACGGGCAACGCCGAGCATCCATCGGTCAAGAACCCGCTTCTCTCCGCTTCCTTGGGCACATCGATATAACGAAGAAAGGTTACCGTATGGGAATATTCACTAAAGCGCGGGGATCTTGGCTGACACCGGTTGTCCTAGCGTGCGGCATTCCGGGCACTGCGCTTTCCGTCGCCGCTGCCGAAGAGAGCGGCGCCCATTCCGCGTCTTTATCGCCCCTTGTCGTCTCTACCACCCGGAGCCGCGTTAGCGAGGGCCAAACGCCGCAGAAGGTCACGATAATCAGCCGCGAGCAGATCGAACAACAACTAGCTATCACCAGCGACCGAGGCCAAATCCTCAGCAATCTAATTCCCGGCTACTCCACCAGCCGCCAGAAAATGACAAACTCCGGCGAAACCTTCCGAGGCCGCTCACCGCTCTTTCTTGTCGATGGCGTCCCGCAATCTACGCCTCTGCGCGATAGTTCGCGGGACAGCTACACCATCGACCTGGACATGGTCGAGCGCATCGAGGTTATCCACGGCGCCAGTGCCGAACACGGGCTTGGCGCCACCGGGGGTATTATTAACTTTGTCACTCGGCGCGCGACGAAGGAGCATCGAGGCAGCACGTTTCAGCCAGCGTCACGGCCGGTAACGACTTCGGCTCGGAAGGCCTTGGCCACAAAGTGGGCTACCGAACCAGCGGTCAGCGAGGCAACTTGGACTATGTCGGGGCCGTAAGCCGCCAAGAGCACGGCGCCTTCTTCGACGGCGGCGGCCGACGGATAGGGATGGAGACGGTCCAGGGGGAAATTCAGGATTCAATCAGCTACGACATGTTCGGCAAACTGGGGTATTGGCTGGACGACGACCAAAATATCGAGTTGTCCGTTAACCACTTCGAAATGAACAACAAGGGCAACTACATTACGGTGGACGGCGACCGCTCCACCGGCACCCCGACGAGTGCTCGCCGCGGCACGCCGGAAGGCCAAACGCCCTATAATCGGGCGGCAACCGTCAACCTTGCCTATAGCCACAGCGACTGGTTCGGCAATGCCTTGGAGACGCAAATCTATTACCAACGGTTCCGCGCTCAATTCGGCACCACACCGCACTTTCCGTTCGAAGACGACCAGGGCAACCAGCGGCGCGATCAATCGCGCAACGAATCGGACAAACTGGGCGCCAAGCTAACGCTACGACGGAGCGACTTGCTCAACGGTCGCCTATCGCTGGCGACCGGCGTTGACCTGCTGCAAGACGAAACCCGGCAAAAACTCGTGCAAACCAACCGCGACTACGTTCCGGAAAGCCAATTCCGCAACTATGCGGCATTCCTGCAAGGCCATTTCCGCCTATTACCCCCGCTTACGCTTCACGCCGGGGTACGCCACGAATACGCACAGCTCAATGTCGACACGTTTCAAACCCTCGACCGCGGCAACGTCAGAGAAGACTTAGTCACCGTCGCCGGAGGAGCCCCCAGCTTTGACGAAACGTTGTTCAACGTCGGCGCTGTCTTTCAGGTCACGCAGTGGGCGCAACTGTTTGCCAACTACTCGGAAGGTTTCGGGATGCCGGACGTGGGCCGCGTGCTACGCAGCATCGACGAGCCTGGGCAAAATGTCGACGACCTGCTGGAGCTGACGCCCATTGTCACCGACAACATCGAAATCGGCACCCGCATCAACTGGCGCCTGGCGAGTATCGAACTCAGCTACTACGAGTCCAACTCCGACCTTGGCGAACGCCTCACGCAAGAAAACGGCGTGTTCGTCGGTAGCCGCGAAAAAACCGAAATCCAAGGCGTGGAGCTCAGCGGCCAACTGCAACTGAGCGACGCCCAACGCCTTGGAGTAGCCTATGCACGCAATCGAGGCAAATCCGATACCACCGGCGACGGCCGCACCGATACCAAGCTCACCGGCATGAACATCGCCCCCGAGCGACTTTCTCTGAGCTGGGACGCTCACTGGGGAGAACGACTTGCTACGCGGGTACAGGCGAATCATTACTTCAGCGGCCGCTTTAGCGATCAGACCCACGCGAATCTGCAACGCTTCGACGGCTACAGCTTGGTCGACGCCTCGCTGTCGTATCGCTTGCCGACGGGACGGATGAGCTTAGGCATCGAGAACCTGCTGGACGAGCGCTACTTCACCTACTACTCGCAAACCGCGCGCGACGGCGACGACCAATACTTCAAGGGGCGTGGACGCAGCGCGACGCTCGGCTATCAGCTCGACTTCTAAGCCGGCAAAACGCATTCAGCGGCGGTAAGTTCAAAATGCTCCCCCGGCCTTGCCGGCCATAAGCGCTTGGCAAGCCGGGGGGCGCAGCTCTGTCCGCACGAGAGAGGCAACGCAAACCTTATTGCTCGCACGCAGGCACCGCGAAGCACCAATAAACCTGAGTGCCTTCCGAGCAGGTTTCGATCTCCAGGCGCCAGCCGTAACGTTCGCAAAGTCTTTGTACAAGCGCCAACCCAAGCCCATAGCCTTCGACCTTAGCCGCACACCCGCGCCGACCTCTTTCCGTAATGCGAGGCAACTCCTCCGGTGCGATACCCACACCGTTATCGCTGACGATCAGCCGGTTTGACTCCAACGTTACGTTTACCTCGTTACTGCCGGAGTGCGTAACGGCATTACGTATGAGGTTCGAAACAATGATTTCGACAGCGGCCCGGGGCGCCCGTACGGTCGGCTTAGCGACCCTGACCCAGGCCGGCGTCACCGGCCACACCTGTCGGTTATGCTCGATAAGGGTACTGACGCAATCGGCGACATCGACGGCTTCGTCCAGTTTGCGCGAAGGCTCCCGCACCATCAGTAATAGCGTATTCACCGTATCGCGCATACGCTCGCCGGCATTATCCAAACGCTCGACGGCCTTTAAGGTACGCCTCGACAGCCCCGGATCGTCGCGAATCACCTCCACCGCGCCCTGGATGACGGCCAGCGGATTGCGAAGCTCATGACTGACATCGGCAGAGAACTCCCGCTCCCGCGTCAGCATTTGCTGCATTCGCTCGCGGTAACCGTCAAGCGCGCGCGCCAAAGCGCCGACTTCATCATCTTTGAGGTTAATCGCCAGCGGCTTATCGCCAAGATCGTCGTTATCGCGCGCCACCCGATCGGCCAGCGTCACCAACGGGGTCAACAAGCGTTTTGACAAGTAGTAGCCCAACCAAAGCGCCAGATACAGGCCCAGCGGCGTCGCCACCACCAGGATGACGAGCAGCATCCGCTCCGGCCGATCTAACCAAGAAACGTCCTCTATGACAGCGAAGCGCCCGTCTTGCGTAGTGCCTAGAGCAACATACCAACTACCTTGGAGGTTTTCGTATTCGTGCACGCCGTCGGGCAATAGCAAAACTTCCGCCGGCACCCCGTCCAGTCGGACGTCCGCGCGCACTTGAATACCGGGCATTCCCGGCAACTCGCGAAGCGCGAATTGCTCGGGCTGAGCGATCACCGCCGCCAGCTCCGTCTGAATGTCCCGCGCTACCGAGCGTTCCTCGACCTCGAAAACCAACAGCAGTAGCGCAAAGCCAATGACAGGCCCAAGCAACGCCCCAACCAAGGCAAAGGCGGCGAGTAAGCGTATGCGTAAACTATTCCGATAATTCATCAAGTGCTGCCAAACGGTATCCCACGCCATGGACCGTATGTAACAGAGGCTGTTTGAAAGGCCGGTCCAGCACCCGGCGCAGCCTGTGGATATGGCTGCGCAAGCTATCGGTTTCGGGCGGCGTATCGCCCCAGATTTCCGTTTCGAGCCGGGTACGGCTGACAACGGCCGGCGATTCTCGCAGCAATAAGCGCAATAACTGATAGTCCAAGCGGGCGAGCTGAATGGGTTGACCTGCGCGGGTCACCGAGCGGGTCCGTTCGTCCAAGATCAAATCGGCCACTTGCAGCCGGGTTTGCTCTAATCCGCCCTGAGCGCGCCGGACTTGAGCACGCAAGCGCGCCTCAAGCTCGCGCAACGAAACCGGCTTGACGAGATAATCGTCGGCTCCCAGCTCTAACCCGCCGATACGATCCTCAATCTCGCCGCGCGCGGTCAGCATAATCACCGGGGTGGCAATCCCGGCATCTCGTAGGCGCCGACAGACTTCGCTGCCATCCAGCCCCGGCAAGCCCAAATCGAGGACAATGGCATCGAAATCCTGAGTGACGGCCAAGTGCAGGCCCGTAACCCCGTCGCCGGCGGTATCCGCAACATGCCCCCGCGCATCGAGATAATCGACGATATTAGCCGCCAAATCGCGATTATCCTCGACGATGAGAACCTGCATCAGCGACGCCCTACCGATTTCACGTTTTGTTCACATCTTGACGACATTGATGTCACGTCGCATCCCCTACCATCTTCAGCCATGTTGGTTGGAGAATAATCATGGATCTGTCCATCGTCGTACCTGTTTATAACGAATCGGAAAACATCGATCCGCTGCTGTCGGAATTAGACGGCGTACTTGCCGACGAACTTGACTACGAAGTGATCTTCGTCGATGACGGCAGTACGGACAATACCTTTCAGCTCCTCAGCGGCCTCACGTCGCAGTATCCCCGCCTGCGCGTACTCCGTCACCCACAGAATTTAGGGCAAAGCGCGGCCTTGTTAACGGGCGTTCGCGCAGCCCAAGCCGACTGGGTCGCCAGCCTAGACGGCGACGGCCAAAACGACCCGGCCGACCTACTGCAATTCTGGCGCCTGGCAAAACGGCGCACCAACCCGCCGGGCTTTATATCGGCCACCGTCGCGAGCGAGAGGACGCCACGACCCGGCTATTCTCCTCGCGCATTGCCAACGAGGTCCGCGCTCGATTGCTGCGGGACGGCACGCCCGACGCCGACTGCGGCATCAAACTCTTCAAGCGACACGTGTTTTTAGCACTACCTTACTTCGACCGCATGCACCGATTCTTACCCGCGCTGATTAAGCGCGAAGGGCGCGCGGTTTGGTCGCTTCCCGTCACCCACCGGCCGCGGGTGTTCGGCGAGTCGAAAGACGATGTCCGCAACCGCTTCTGGACAGGCATATTCGATCTGTTTGGCGTCATGTGGCTGTTACGGCGTCGCCGTCTGCCGCCCCGCCACCAGGAACTCCCCAGCAGCCGATGAACCTATCTCGCTTGCGGCCCGGCGACTAAGTAGCGGGCGTGTGGACCGTCGTACGCCCTAAAGACGCCGACGAATACCCGCGCCTACCTCGTCCAAAATCGCCGTACCCGCGCCACCCGCCTTAGATCCTGGTGAGCGAGTAGCCATAGCTCCGTGCTTAGCTCCGGCACCGGCTCGGTTAGCTTTACAAGCTGCTCGTCAGCATCTCCCAGGTAACAAGGCAACACCGCGATGCCCGCGCCCTGGCGGACGACGCTGTGCATGCCAAGCGTGCTATCCACACGAAACAGGCAATGCTCGTTACGCCGCTGCGTATCCATCCAGGCCTCCAGCGCGGTATCGCCCATATGCACATCGGGGCCAACCCAAGCCTGCCTTGAAAGCTGCTCCAACGGCACCGGACGGGAAACGTTCTCCCACTGAGCCTTCTGGCCGTAAACCGCCTGCGCGATCGTGCCTATACGCTTACCAATAAGCGTTTCGGGGGCCGACGGGTAGGGCGAATAGCAATATCGGCCTCTCGCTTAGAGAGACTAAACAACTGATTACCGATCAAAACCTCCAGCTCGATAGCCGGGTTGTGCTGGCGAAACGCCGCCAGTATCGGTGCTAGCAGCCCGACGAACAGCGCATCCGTCGTCGTCACGCGAATAACACCCTTCAGCTTTAGATCCTGCCCGGCTATACGACGCTCAAGCCCCAGCACATCACGGTTAATCTGAGCCGCCGCCGCGGCCAACTCTTCGCCGGCGGCGGTTTGCAGATAACGACTCGCCTACGCTCGAACAAACGGACCTGTAAGCGGCCCTCCATCTGCGCAAGCCTGCGAAACACGGTGGCATGGCTTATCCCTAACCGGCGCCCGGCCCCGGATAAGGAGCCCGTTTCCGCGATAGCCAGCACAAGCTGTAAGTCGTCCCACCGAATGGATTGTTCGTTCATGCAAATTAAATAGTCGGAAATTGGGAGTACCTGTTCGCGCAAGAACAGACTAGGTTATCTCCACAAGGATGCACTAACGGAGCCGAAGAATGAATGTCTTAATCGTACTGGCGCACCCTGAGCGACAATCCTTCAATGGCGGCCTTACCGATCTAGCGGTGGAAACGCTACGCGGCACAGGGCACGATGTCGAAGTGGACGATCTGTACGCAGAAGGTTTCGACCCCGTAGAGCGAGCAAGCCACTACCCACAGCGTGCAAACAGCGACTACTTCTCGCCGCTGACCGAGCAACGCGCTCACTACGAACGCAAGCGGCTGCCGCCGGATGTAGCCCGGGAGATCGGCCGGCTCGAATGGGCGGATTTGCTCATCCTCCAGTTTCCCCTCTGGTGGCACGCGCAACCTGCGATACTCAAGGGGTGGTTTGATCGCGTCCTGGTCTACGGCGGCCTTTATTCCGGTAGCAAACGCTACAACCGAGGGCACTTTCGAGGCAAACGCGCCATCTGCTCCGTCACCGCCGGATCGCCTGCCCACACGTTTATGCCGTTTGGGCGCGCCGGGAACATGGTGGAGTGGCTATGGCCGATTCACTCCTCGCTCTACTACGTCGGCTACGAAGTGCTAGCCCCTCAGGTGAGCTACGAAGTTCAGAGCGGCGGCGTCCAATACCGGGAGGAAACGGCGTTCCGAGAGAATCTAGCGGCGATGAAGCAGGCTTGGAGCCGGCGTATACCAAGCCTCGCGCAGGAATCCGGAATTCCGTTTACCAGCTGGGAGGACTGGGACAACGACGGGGTGCTTCGCGCAACGAACCCTATGCGGTGGCGGCCCTCGTAGCTTGTGGAAGCTCGCCGTCGCAGCTTCGCCATAGCGGAAGCGCCCGACATCGTTTACAAGTCGGCCATGCTATCCTTAGCCGGCGCCGCCTCAGCACACACCGAGGCCAAATGGGTAGTAAGCACAGGCAACTCTTCCATGTATTCGAATCCAGTTCTACGATACATCGTCTACTCGGTAGGCGGGCTGCTTTTTCTGCTCCATGCAATCGGCATTGGAATTTTCCTGATCGCGCAGGAAAACCCCGGCGACGCCATGCCCGTGTTGGCGAATTTTGTCGTCACCGTTGTCGCAGCCATCTTTGCCGGGCTATTTGTATTAAACGCCTCCGGAGCTATCTATACATCGCGCGGCTTCGCGGCCGCCGGCTTGCTCGCTATATTGTTGGTCGCCAGCATAGCCGCTTCCGTCTTTCCGTTCGCCGGCTACATCGCCCTGTTCGCGCTCGCCTGGCCATTGGCCATTTGGATACTTGAAGTACCGGCAAGAACAGGCGCCTACGTCGGGCTTGCGCTCACGTTTGCGAACATCATCGGCGGACTGATAGCCAGTATGTTTGCGTTATCCTGAATCGGTTAATAAGGCCGGCGGTAAAACGCCGGCCTTCCCGGCTCGATCTACCGCCCCCATTGTAAGAAAACGCCGAACGCATCCCGCCTCCAGCGCCCCCGTATTTTGTCGTCGCCATCGTCGGTTAGCCGTCACGGAATGAGGGTTTCAGCATGATTTACGGACGAAAAAACAGGGAGAAAGCCGCGTGCATAGAGCCGATTTTCGGCTCGCAAAACGAAGACCAAGACCTCCCCAAGTATCGCCTCGCCCAACACACCGTAGCGCCGCGAATCGCCTATCAAATGGTCAAGGACGAACTGTTGGACGAAGGCACATCGCGCCTAAACCTCGCCACCTTTTGCCAAACCTACATGGAGCCGGAAGCTGCCCAGCTAATGGCCGACACCCTGGATAAGAACGCCATCGACAAATCCGAATATCCGCGCACCGCCGAACTGGAAAACCGCTGCGTGAATATGATCGCCGACTTATGGCACGCAAGCGGCAAAGAGAAATTTATGGGCACATCGACCATCGGCTCCTCGGAGGCCTGCATGCTCGGCGGGATGGCGATGAAGTTTCACTGGCGCCACCGTGCCCAAAAGGCCGGCCTCGACCTGACGAAGCGCAAACCCAACCTAGTGATCTCTTCCGGCTATCAAGTGTGCTGGGAGAAATTTTGCGTCTACTGGGACATCGAGCTACGCGAGGTTCCCATCGGCAGCAAACACATGAGCCTGGATCTGGACTCCGTCATGGATTATGTCGACGAGTACACCATAGGTATCGTCGGCATTCTGGGGATTACCTACACCGGGATGTACGACGACATCCAACGCTTGAACAAGCTCGTCGAGGCCTACAACAAACGCAACGACCACCAGGTCTACATCCACGTCGACGCCGCTTCCGGCGGCCTGTTTACACCGTTTGTCGACCCGGACCGGGTATGGGACTTCCGCCTCGACAACGTAGTATCGATTAATACCTCGGGGCATAAATACGGCCTGGTCTATCCCGGCGTAGGCTGGGTACTCTGGCGCGACGAACAATACCTGCCAAAGGAGCTGATCTTTAACGTCAGCTACCTTGGCGGCGAACTACCGACGATGGCCATTAACTTCTCGCATAGCGCATCGCAGATCATTGGGCAGTACTACAATTTCGTTCGTTACGGCTTTGAAGGGTATCGGGCAATTCATCAAAGAACCCGCGACGTGGCACGCTATCTCAGCCAAGCAATACGACAGACCGGCGACTTCGATATCGTCGCCGACGGCTCCGCACTCCCCATCGTCTGCTACCAGCTCAAGCACGCTCCCAAGCGAGAATGGACGCTGTACGACCTCTCCGATCGGCTATTAATGAAAGGCTGGCAAGTACCGGCCTACCCCCTGCCGAAAAACCTCGACCAAGAAGTGGTGCACCGGATTGTCGTGAGAGGCGACCTGGGCATGAGCATGGCCCACAATTTCGTCCAGGACTTGCAAGAAGCCCTGACGACGTTAAACAATGCCCACCTGGTCTTCCACCAGAAGCACACCGTAACGCGCTACGGCTTTACCCACTAGCCGGCGCCGAATGCCGTGCCCGCCGCTTAGCCAGAAGCGGACGCCCGCCGCATAACGATGTTATCTTAGAACCTGCCCCGCCAACGGGTGGGTTCTGCCGCTATACGGCGCAGAAGCAGAAGATCAAGGAAACAAGCGCTCGCCTAACCATTACGAGTACGAGAAGGAATTCGACTTATGAAGACCATCGTTATAACGGGCGTCACCTCGGGCTTCGGGCGCAGCTGGCTTTATCAACTGGATGCCGCCGGGCCGGCGAAGCTGTTCGTGCTCGCCCGTAACGAAGTCAAGCTAGCCAGCATGCTCGCCAAACAAGCCTTGCGCAACGAGCTCCATGTGATCCCTTGCGATCTGGCTTCGCTACAATCGGTCGCCAATGCCGCCGACGAGATTAGGCGCCAAACCGAAGTCGTCGATGTACTGATCAACAATGCCGGCGTGTGGAGCGAAGACGCCTTCACGCCCTCGGCCGATGGGATCGAACTCACGCTGGCCGTCAATCACCTCGCCCCTTATTTATTGACGGGCAAACTGCTCGACCGTTTAACCGACGCCACTCAAGGAAGGGTCGTCAACACCGCCTCGTTCCGCCATGCCGATGCCAACGTCGACACGAACGATATCGAACTAAAAAACGGCTACAGCGCGGAACGCGCCTACTGCAACAGCAAGCTCTACAGCATCTTATTCACCAAGCAGCTAGCCGCCGCCACGGCGCAAAGCGCACTGACGGTCAACTGCTTCGACCCCG
This sequence comes from Alkalilimnicola ehrlichii, assembly GCF_003399765.1. Classification (GTDB taxonomy): domain Bacteria; phylum Pseudomonadota; class Gammaproteobacteria; order Nitrococcales; family AK92; genus AK92. The sequence continues at coordinate 62,952 of NZ_NFZV01000008.1, forward strand.
GCATAGTCGACACGCCTATGCTCAAGCAAGCATTCCCGAAACCGCTGACATTTATCTACCCCTGGTTCCGCAAACACTTCGCCCGTGCCCCCAGCAAAGGTGCGGAAACCGGCGTCTATCTTTCCTTATCGCCGGCCTGCCAAACCATTTCCGGCGAATATTTTAAAGACTGCGCCGTCAAGCCGCTGCGCGGATTCAACAAAAAACGGCTCGCCCTAGCCGACTGGCTATGGCAAGAAAGCGTTCGCCTTACCGGCTTCGACTACCCCCTACCAAGCACAAACGGCACAGCTATCGAACAGGACAGCACCCTGGCCGAGTAGCCAGGAGCGACTAAGCTCGCCGAGCAAACAACCCGCCCCCCCCCGCCTGGCGCTCCCTTAGCGTCACCCGCCACTCGTTGGCGGACCTTTTGCACCCGCCTTTCTACACGTCTGGAGCGCATGCGAAAATTCCCTTATCCTATTATGCGAACGCCGATTTTCACCCTGCGGCCGTTCGCTTTAGGAAGCCCATCGGCCACCTACCGACCCACTACGACATAACAACCAATGCCCTGTCGCAAGGAGCCGCGACCATGAACAATAACAACGTCACCCCGATCTCCCACGCCCGCACCACCGCTACCGGCGAACTAGCCACGGTGGCCAGCGCCCGCGCCGGCGAAGCGCTCACCGTCGCCCGCCACGACGGCCTCACCCTGCCGGTAGCCGGCCACTTAAGCCACGTCGACTACCTCGCCGAAGGCGACATCGTCACCCTCGCCCCCGACCCGCGCGCCGCCGAGGCCGCCATTGTCACCGGCCGTCTGCGCCGGGCGGGCGAGGACATCCCCTTCCGCTACCAAGACGGCCGCCTGCACCTAACGGCCGGTAAAAAGCTAGTGCTGCAAGCCGGCCACAGCACCGTCGAGCTGAGCGCCGACGGCCACATCGCCATCGACGGTAAGAGCGTTGGCGTAACGGGAGATAATCGGCTAGCCCTCGGCAGTCGCACCATCGCACTGAACTAAGGGGCAGGCGCCCATGCGGAGTTTGCTTCTCAAAAGCCACCTGCGCTCAGCCGCCGACGCCTACCGACAGCGCGGCTTATGGTTGAGCCAAGCCGTGGTCGATGCCGATGCGCTGGACCGACTAGAGCAGCGCTTACAGTTACACCTGGGTGCACTCGTAGAAGCCACACGGTACACGGGGCCGGAGCCGGAGAAACCGCACGAGGCATTTCTTAAGGCCGCGCTAGTTAGCCTGCGCTGCGATAGCGCCGCGTCGGCGGAGACCTGGTTGGACCCGCTACGCGCCGGCGGAGCCATGGCCGAGGCCGCATTCGAGGCTTATGCCCTGTATCCGCCGGCGAATCCCGGCGACATCTTCATGCCGCTGTACGAAACGGAATCGGCGTTACGCGCTCCGCTGTTACGACTGTGGCAACGGACTCAAACACCGCTGGCCGAAGGCTTGCTCAACGCCGCGGAACGCCAGAACGAGGACGCAGCGCTCAAAGCGGCGGCGTTGCATTATGCCGCCGAGAACGCCGCGACGGGTGTAGAACCCTTTCGCGCCTATTATCTGCCCTTGCGTCAGGACGCCTCCCATGCCGAGCGGCTACCGGTAACGGTGTTAGAGGCCGCCTGTTGGGGCGGTTTCCTGCGCGGCGACCCGGAACTCGATGTCTGCTTGCCGCGCGCCGTGGAGGCGCTAGGGCCGGAGGCCGGCAAGCCCCTGCTACGGTTATTGGCACTTCAAGGCGCACCGGAAAGTGCCGAGATCCTACGCCAATGCGTAGCCGGCGATCCGCCGTTCGCGATGTATCTGATGGGCTTATACGGCCATACGAGCATCAAAGCCGACTTGATCGCCGGCATGGCAAAAGCGGAGAGCACCGAACAGGCAGCGGCCGCCTGGCACTGGATCACCGGCGCGACACCCGCCCGCAAACAGCGCCTAGCGGTCGTGGACGCGGACCCCGCCGCCCAGCCGGCGGACAGCGGCGAAGTACCCGACCCCGATGTCGTCGCCGAAACCTGGCCCGAGGCCGCCGGCGCGGCCAGGTTGCTCGCCGGCCAGCCGCTGAGCGCCGCCAGCGCCCAGCGTACCGCCAACGCCTACGCCGGACGTGCCGGCCACGATGCCCTCGCTCTGCTGGCCCGCGAGCGCACCACGCCCCTTGGCCTCGACCCCGAAGGATGGATCGCCCGCCGTCGACGCCGACTGCAAGAAACCGCCGCCGACATCGGCAAGGAAGCGCAGCATGCTTGAGCTCGTCAACGACAGCCCCTGGCAAGCCGGTTTGTACTCCGGGTGGGATCGGCAAGCGCAGTTCCAGCAAACGCTGGTGATTAAGGCAGGCTTTAGCTTCGACGACGCCGGCCTACTGACGCCGCTCACGCCAAGCGCCGAGATACAAACCGCCGATGCCTACCACGGCGAACCGGAAGACAGCAGCCTGGCCGCCGCGGATGAGAGCGTTCCCTACAAGGAAGGCGGCGAAATCCTACTCACCGGCACAGCCCACCCACCTAGGCCCGGCGTGCGCGCGATGGAAACCGAACTCGCCCTGGCAAGGGCGGACGCCGCACCGTGGCGCAAAGTGCTGCGGATCGTCGGCCGCCGTCAGTGGGAAAGACGGCTCCTCATGTGGCTACCCAGCGATGCCGTACCGCTGGAGCCGTTGCCCCTACGCTACGAATACGCCTTCGGCGGCAAAGATCCCAAACGCGGCGCGGTGGACGAGCGCAACCCCGCCGGCCGAGGCTACGCCAAGTACGGGCGGGTGCAAAAAGACCAGCCGCTTCCGCAGATCGAGCAAGGGCCCAAATTCATCACCTCCGGCTCCCACCAACCCGAGCCGGCCGGCTATGGCCCGCTGGCGCCGCGCTGGGCATCGCGGCGCATGCACACGCCCACGGCCGACAACGAGGCGGTAACCCTCGGGTTGCCGCCTTACAAAGGCCCGCTGCCGGCCCTGCAACACAACGCAGCGCCACCCGATCAACGCTTCCCCGCCCCCTTTATCGGCGGCGAAACGCTGCGGCTGCGCGGCTTTTTCCCCACCACCCGCACCGTCGAACTGACCCTGCCCACGATCGTACCGCGCGTGCGGTTCGTGCTGGACAACCAGGCCGAGAGCGTCCGACCGGTCTGCGACACCCTCCTGATCGACACCGACCGGCACCAGCTGCACCTGCTCTGGCGGAGCGGGTTCGCCTGGTCGCCCACCAGCCGGAAAGTCGGCTGGGTTTTCGTCAGCGAACCGCCCGCGGCGGTGCCCGCCAAGGAGGAGAGAAAAGCCTCATGAGCGACTACCCCGTCATCCTCGGCTCCGGCCTCTGTACGCTGGCGGGCGACGCCCCGCAATCGGCGCTGGCGTTAGTGGAAACCCACTACAACGGCGCGGCGCCCGAGCCCACGCTGACCGTCCCGGCGGCACGCACCGAAGCCGGCACGCCAGCCCTTACCGCCCGTGCCGGGGCCGCCGAGCCGTCCCTCGCAGAGCTCATGCAACAGCTTGGTACCGAGCCACAAGAAGACTACAGCACCCCCGGCGCCCAACTGGAAACGCTAACGCGCCCCTTCTGCCTCGGCGACAGCCCCGAGGCGCGCATTACGGCCTTAGCCGCCCGCGCCCTCAACGCGCTGTTGACCACGCTACCGCCGGCGGCGCTCGCCGGCAACGTGCTCATCCACTTCGCCGTGCCGGCGCGCGACACGCACCGCGGCCGCCACCTCGATGCCCCTCATTTAACGCGCACGCTAAAACAACTCCACCCCGCGCTAAGAAACGCCGAGGTACGCTTGCAACCCAACACCCAGGGGGTGACGGCGCAACTCCAAACCGTGCTGGACGAATGGCCCGACGCGCACTGGGATACCGTCCTGTTCGGCGGCGCGGACTCCTTGCTGGACGAGCCCACCGTACTCGATCTCATCTTCGCCGAGCGCGCCGCCACCACGGAAAACCCCGACGGCGTCGTCGCCGGCGAAGCGGCGGCCTGCCTCGCACTCGCCCGCACCGTGCCCGAGGGCACCGACACGCCCCTCAGCGTCATCGCCGGCGTCGGCCGCGAGCCGGAACCGTTAGTCGGGCAAGGCGACCGCAAAACCATGCATGGGCTACCGCGGGCTGCCGAACACGCGCTGACGGCCGCGGGCATCAGCGCGAACGACGTCTGGGCCGTCTCCGTCAACCTCCTCGGCGACCCGGTCAACCGTTACGAATGGCAGCAACTGCAACGCCGCCTGTGGCCGCCGGAGTATGGGCAACGGCTGGCCGAGCGGCTGCCGCCGCTACAACGGCCCGCCGGCACCTTCGGCGACACCGGCGCCGCCGCCTTACCGCTACAGCTGGCACTCATGCATGCGCGCTACGCGCACCACGCACAACTAAGCCGCTACGGCTTTAGCGCCGCCGGCCCCAGCCTGATCTGCGAAGCCGACGACATACCGATGCGCGGGGTCATCTGCCTGCGCCCGAACAACAACGGACACCGTGCCTGACAAGGAAGATCAAAAACATGGGCAACAACGTACTGGTTAATGGTCGCACCTGGGTCCATAGCGGCTCGGGCGGGGTGGTCAACACCGTCGACGTCTGCCGCACGCCAAGCGGCAAAGGCACGGACGATGTGCCGTACAACAACGTCGCCGTCTCGGCCGACGCCAGCGGCACGGCGCGCAGTATCACCATCAACGGCTGCCCGGTCTGCACCGTCGGCTCCGTGTTCGGCAAAAGCATCGGCGACGAAGCCGGCCGCAAAGGCGGCATCCTCTCCGGCACGACAGGCGGGGCGGCGGAGCTCCTCTCCGGCTCGCCGAACGTACTCGCCGAAGGCCTGCCCGTCGTCCGCATGGGCGATATGGCCGTCTCCAACAACCAAAACACCCCACCCGTGCCCATCCAACAAGCCGGCGGCACACCGCCGGCCGCCGCCCGCGCGGCGCCGCGCAGGATCTTGAGCCGGACGAAGGCGAGTATCGGATCGTGCTGGATACAAAGCTCGATGGGTTTAACGATATTAGCCAGGTCATCGCGGCCAAAGAAAGCGGCGCTGTGGTTGACGCCTTACCCTTAAGCCGGGGTAAAGCATTGGTCGACGATGATGGCGTGGTCGGCAAGCGAATACGTAGCAAAGGCTTGGTGGCCGGGTGTTATCGGGTCGGGTTGGGAATCACGTTTAGCGATATAAATCTTGATCGGCCCCTTCGTCCCGGCGGCGAAACCAGAACGTTTCGGGATGCGCTGGCAGAGCGAGGCTACCCGGTAGACGCGGATCGTTATTGGGTGCCTTTAACGATGACCGAGGCCGTCGCCGAGACAGAAGCGCTTGACGACGTCGACGCTATCCAAGGGGTATTCCCGGTGGTTTTCGATGCCGACGATAAGCCCCGCTGGATACGTAAGGGGTGGCTATACATCTTTATCGATGACCATCTTTGGCGTGAATGCCACTCGGTAGGCAACGGGACGTTCCAAGAAGTCGACCTGTTACGTGATCAAGGTCAGGATGAACGAAGCCATCGGTACGGCCTGCCTTGGTGGGGGCTTACCTTGCCCAAGAACATTAACGGCCGGTCGCCCGCCATCAAGATGGCGTACTCCGAAGTGCAGTGGAGTTGGGAGTACATCTGTCGGTTAGGCGGCATGCACTCGAACGACCCCCGTTGTATTCCCGAGCTTAACGAGGCGTTTGACGGAATTGCGGTCGATGCGGATTTGCGGGAAGCGCGTCTGCAAACCATTAAGCTGGAGGATATCGGCAAAGGCGACCTCCACGATACCTACCTTATGCCGGCGGGAAAGGCGTCTCGCGCCTTTAACGAAAGGCGCTACCCCGATTTGCAGGATAAAAGCTCCCTCTACTATTTACCCAGTCTTTTTCGAGACAGTAACTCACCGATTGTTGCGCTTCACGATCCGATTGGGCAGGGCCGGCGGTTGGCGGAGCTGGCCTTAGTTGAAATTGCCGACTTCGCGCAATGGCAAAGTGGCGAGAAGGAGGAGAGCGCAGAAGGTAAATCGGCTGAGCACTCAACCAAAAGCTCCGAGGATGACGATGTTTTAGAAGGCGGCATGCACAGCGTCATCATCGGCCGTTACGTTGAGCAGGTTATCAAAGCCGACCCTGAGATGGAAAAGCATGTCAGGGTCGAGGCCATGAAAACCCTGCTGGCCAAGTACAACGAGCGGGAGCAGGCCTTAGAGCAGCGCTTGCTCGAATTGGCCGACCAACGCTTGGCCTTGCTAACGGATGCGGCGCGGCCATGCAGCCTCCGGACCGTTTTCGAAGATTTCGAAATGGTGGCGGCCGCTTCGGCTGAAAATAAGCGCCCGCGAGCCGAATTAGGCGCGCTTGCCTACGTGAACATCCTCGAAGGCTTGAGCCAGCTCGACGACGGCAAGGCCTTTGTCGTCGCGTCGTTAAACGACGAGAGCAGCTTGCTGAATCAAGCGATACGGGTCATCGACAACGACCAGATGCGCGAGCGGATCAAAGCGCAAGCAAAAGCCGAAGAAGGCCTTGGGCCCAAGGAGGTGATGGCGCTGCACCAAACCGAGCCGTTACGCCCGCAAGAGGATGTGAAGAAGGAGATCGCCTCGGCGCTGAAGATCGGCAAGAAAGGTTACGATGCCTTTGAAGCGCTCGTAAGCTTGTTGGCCCGGCCCTTGGCCGAAGCCAATGAACACTGGGAGAGGATCAAGCCGGTCCTAGAGCAGATGTACGGGGTGCGTATTAGCGCCCCCGAAATCAGTTATGCCGATTGGAAGCGCGCGCAAGGGCCGATGCCGCTGTATACCGGGCGTGGGGTGGCGGCATTTCCGATCAACCCGAACGCACGATTCGTCCCCGACACCGAGGTTCGCGTTCGCGTGGTACATTTCAACGGCGTGGCCGCCGTTTCCCAGCGCGCGCAGAGCTTCCTTGGCCGTATTCCGCCCGAAGTCATGCTGGGCATCCAGGTCGCGAGCCTCGGCTTTGCCTGGCAAGACGTGTTCAGCAAGGGGATTCGGAGCGAGGCCGAGTTCTACGCCTTTGCCGAAACCGTGCTCAAGACGGTGATCGCGAAGCAGGCTATCGAGGCCGTCGTCGCAAAGCGAATGGGCCAAGAGGTCGCGGGGGTCGCCGCCAAAAAATGACCGGCATCGTGGTCGCCGGGTTCGCGGATGTGTTTGGCGCGATGGCGGATATTAAGAGGCGTAACGCTCAACTTACTCGTGGGAATCGAGCTGCTGCTGACGGATTTGCCGCTCAAGGAATCGGCGGCATCATCGGCGGCGCCGGCGGCTTTATGGTTGCGACCCATGCGCTACGGACGGGCTCGGTTGCACTGGTCAGCCCGGTCGGCTGGATGTTGGTTATTGTCGGGGCGTTGGTCGCGATTGGCGCAGGCTTCTACATCGCCCGAAACTTACGCACCCCCATCGAGCACTGGTTACAGCATTGTTATTGGGGGGAGCAACCGTACGCTGCCGACAACAAGCTCGCCGAGCGGGGCCGGCCTACGGTGTATTTCGGCAGCTGGAAAGACGACCCGCAGGCCGAGATCAAAGAGTTTTTCGAGATCGTGTACGGCTTCGAGCTCAAGCTCTTGTGGCGGCAGTTCCGCCGGCGGCGCAACCACGACTTCGGCCCGTCCGAGATCCCGCTGTCGACGCGGCATTACGGCGACATTAAGCCCGAGGATTTAAGCGATGAGTTGGACCGCCCGGGCGAGGGCCTGAGCATCGAAGTGGCGCTGCCGAATCAGACGGAAGGCCATGGCGGCGTTTATTTGCGGCTGACCTTTCAAGCCCCGCCGCCAGGCGCCGAACTCGGCGGGCGGGAGCTGGAGGAAGTCGTGTTTATCGGCGGCCGGAGCGACGACAACGGAGTCGACGGCTTGCCGCTGATAAGCCGCAACGGCAGCGGCAGCGAATCCACGTTCCAGGTGCCCCGCGGCCAGCCGGTGAGGCTCCGCATCGCGGAGGCCGACAACGGACTCGTCGTCATGCGCTGGTTTATCCATGCCATGCATCTTCCCGCCGGCGCCCGCTCGGCACGGGTCGAAATCGTCTACGACCCGTATGGCGATCGGCGTGGTGTGATCCCGAGCTACGATGTGTTGGAAGCCACGGTGAGCGCGCCGATTACCCATCGACCCGGCGAGTTGAGCTACGGCGTGCGGAAGACTTCCTATGGCATCGAGCTGGCGTAAGGGCCTTTATGCGCCGCTGCCCGCCAGCGATATCTCACCGAGTATCGTTGGGCGCGTGCTGGGCGTCGAAAAGAGGCTAACCCTTTCGCGGCCCATGGCTTCGGCTACAGCAGCTAGAACCGGCTCGTTACAATACGAAACAATTGAATTTAGAGTATCCATTCAAGGAAACGTCCAATGCTACGCACCCTCTTATGCCACCGCAGGGTATGGCCCATCGTCGCCGGCTTGCTATTCGTAATCGCCGGGCTCATGGGCGGCTGCGAACGGGCCGACACGGCTGACAACGCTAGCAACGGTCAGGTGCCTGAGCCTGCGGGCAGCACCCTCATGCTGGGGGAGACGCCGCTGAGTGGCAAAATTGTCTACCGGCGGAGTGATCAACGCGTACGCAACTTTGAGTTCGTGACGCTCGACCTCGCGACCGGACACCAACGAAGCATCCCCGTAGCGTACGAAGTGAGCGGCCCTAACTTCTCACCAACGTCCAACTCTATTGTATTCCACATCACACGCGATCTACTGACCAACCCTCGCGATACGATCGCGTTTCTCGATTTAGAAACCGGCGCCGTGCGGGAGTTGGACAACCTGCCATATCGGGCTGCCCTGTTTCCTCGGTTCTCGCCCGATGGCCGCCAACTCGCCTTCTATGTGCTGACCGATAACGAGTACCGCTCGAAGATCTACATTAGTGATCTGGATGGCCAGAACCTAACGCCGATCCCCTGCCCCGCCGAAGCGCTCTGCCGCCACCCCCAATGGCATCCCGAAGGAAACCGGCTCTTGTACGTGGCGGACGAGACCGAGGTTCACGAGATTGATCTGGCAACAGAAGAGATCAAAGTGCTTGATTCTGTGGCGGACGACAAGGGCTATGAAATACATCAAGCGATCTATCTCGACGGCGGCGAGACGATGGCCGTGTTATGGGATAGAACGTCGTTCCCTCGCCGGTCCGGCATTTCGCTTGTCCCGCGTGACGGAGAGAAAACAATCTTATACGAGCGGCGAGGCTCCATTCCCAGCATCTATCGTTCCGGGCTGCCTAATACGCTATTCTTCGTTAAAACCAACCTGTTACGGAAAGAAATCGACATCTTTATCTACAATTATTTAACGGGGGAAGAGGTTAAGCTCTCGGAGGCGGATTGGTTTTCCGGGGGAGTGAACTGGAAGCCGTAAATATAGCCTACCCTATGTAGGGCTTGCCCGCCGCATATGCCCAGCACCCAGAACAACAAACAACTGCACTCAAAGTACCAAGACAAGGAAATTCCGGTGCCGCACTCCTTCTTACGCCACCGCCGAGCACGGCCCATTGTCGCGAGCTTGCTGCTCGCGGCAGCCGGGCTCATGGTCGGCTGCGAACGTGCCGACACGGCTGGCAACGGCCATGCACCTGAGGCCGGAGGCAGCCCCCTTACGCTCGGGGAGACGCCGCTGAGTGGCGAACTTGTTTTTCTGCAAAGCAATATGCGTATGCAGGACTTCGAGTTCGTGACGCTCGACCTCGCAACCGGGGAAAAACGGCGCTATCACGTCGGCTACGAAGTAAGCGGCCCCAACTTCTCGCCGACCTCTAACGCTATCGTGTTCCATATCACCCGAGATCTACTGACCAACCCTCGCGATACGATCGCGTTTCTCGACTTAGAGACCGGCGCCGTACGGGAGCTGGATAACCTGCCTTATCAAGCCGCGCTCTTTCCCAGGTTTTCCCCCGACGGCCGCCAACTGGCCTTCTATGTGCTGACCGATAACGAGTACCGCTCAAAGATCTACCTCAGCGATCTGGATGGCCAGGACCTAACGCCGATCCCCTGTCCCGCCGAAGCGCTCTGCCGCCACCCACACTGGCACCCGAGCGGAAATCGGCTCTTGTATGTGGCGGACGAGACCGAGATCCACGAGATCGATTTGGCAACGGAAGAAGTGAAAGTCTTTCGCTCTTTTGTCGGCGATAACAACCGAACGCTGTCAAGAGCCATTTATCTTAAAGAAGGGAACAAGATCGCGGTGCTGTGGAGAGATAAAGGCTTTCCCCGACGAAACGGCATAACGCTGATATACCCAGAAGACGAGAAAGAAGTTGTCTATGAAGGCCGGACGCGGATTCCCAGTATCTACGAGGTTGACATTCCCGACACGATCGCTTTAGCCAAAACTAACCTATTGGCTAGAACGCTAGATGCCTTTTTATATAACTACGTGACGGGTGAAGAGCTCCAAATCTCCGAGCCTGACCGGTTGTCGGGCGGCGTGCATGGACGGCGGAAGGAAATGCACTAGCGGCCACAGGATTCAAAACACCAGTACAAGGGACTTCCCGTGCTGCATACCTTCTCATGTCACCGCCAGACCCGGACGGCTGTCGCCGGCTTGCTGCTCGCAGTTGCCGGGCTCATGGTCGGCGGTGACATACGAGGGGGATAGCATTCACCTTTTCTTGGATCGACACCCTAATCCAGTTGTGACGACGTTAGTGTCCATCAAAAATGCCCGGCGCCTCGTTGTCGTCGACCCGCGCAAATCGGCATCGCGACCAACGTCCGGCATTTCCGCCAGAACCTCCGCGAGGCTTCTCCGAGGCGTCTGACACAACGCCTGCTCAAGAATCGCTCGGTGCTCGGCCTCCACGCTACAGCGATTCCGTGCGGCGCGTTCCTTGAGCGCTTGGGCAACCCTAGCGTCCACTCCGCGTACTAATAACTTCGCCATACTCGCCTCCACGTCTTGCCCCGCTCTCACGGACTCCGCCGCGCCATGACTGCTATCAATGATAGCGCACCCAACTAAAGCGTAAGGGACAGCAGGACTGCTACTCGGCTGCGACACAGCTATTAAGCAAAAACTAACGGACAATCCAGGAAATCATCTCTATTCCAGTCCAAAATAAGAGAGTGCGCCCCTCTAGTTCAAAGGCTCGCGGCTAGGACAAGAAAAAGGAGCAACCATGCTAACTAACCACTTGGAAGCACACGCCATCAATGTCGTCACCGACAAATTCGCCCGAAAAAGAAAACATTCAAGCACACAATCGACGTCTACCTGAAAGATTCCAATCTCTACTCGAACGTATATTTCTCCAGATACTTCGAGTGGCAAGGAGTTTGCCGAGAGCGCTGGTTTTATGAGTGCATATCGAAGGATATCCTTCAATCGAAAGGTGTTTTTTTACTAAGCACGCATCCCAGGATTACGTAAAAGAGACCTTCCCTTTTCAGTCGGTTGATTGCCTAATAAATAGCTTCAACATCAGGAAGTGCTCCTTCAGCCTTCAGTTCAAATTTTATGTTTCAAACGAGCTAGTCTCGTTAGGACATCAGGTACTCGTCTTTGCAGACTATAACAAGCGCCCCAAGCGGCTTCCGGAATCCGTTCTTCGTAAGATAAAAGATTTCGAAGCCAAACCGATAAAGGCCGGCGACAGACTTGTCTCAGCACACTGAGCCTATCTATAGCTGGAATACAAGCAACAAAAGGGGCCAAGGCGCACTTAGTACACTGAGGGCAGCCCTGGCCCCTCTTTGCTTGCAAGCTTATTTTGTGAGTCACTAGCCGTAGAAACTGGAGGGAACTCTAAGATAAATGTAGTAAACCCCCCTCTACTGATTCGCATATTATCCTGCCACCAAAAAGCTCCATAACCCGGTAGCAAAATGCCAAACCAATACCTGCGCCAGCTCCCGCCTGCTTAGTACTGTAGTAAGGTTCAAAAATGTGCGGAAGCGAAGCTTTAGGTATTCCCACTCCTTCATCCCTTACTAACAGCTTATTTACATCACTCTGACATATCAGGGAAACTGTTATATTACCTTTTTCAGCAGCTTTGATTGCATGAACAGCATTTTTCATAAGATTGAACAGCACGTGGACGAGCAAAGGTTTTGCACCGAGAAAAACAAAGTCCGTATCGGTTTCCATTCTTACCCGACTCTCTACGTTGGGCTCAAAGGGATATGTGTCAAAAGCCTCTCTCACACACTCTCTAGCCGAACAAAATGAAAAGTCCTTCCTATCCATAGAATCAACCCTAGCGGCTGAAAGAATCATATCAATCGTGACGTTGACACGGCTGACGCCGTAGCCTATGCGTCCTCCTATATTTTCCAAGGCTTCAATCTCACGCCTTCGTAACCAGGGCACTTGAAGGTTATGCGCAATCGCTTTCTTGTACCCTTCAATCAGCACCGGTAAGCAGCGCTCAAGAGTAATCCCTTGATAACCTATGCTCGCAAGCGGAGTACGAATTTCATGCACAATCGCCGCGGCAAGCGCCATGGGGCTCGTCAGCAAGCCATGTCGCGTAATGGCTATGGATATGATGCCCAGGCTTATTGCAAGAAAACCGGCACCCGGCGGGTACATTTCTAGCCCATAGTTAACCAGGTAGTCCACGGCAGCAAAAAAGTAGACCAACAAGGCTATGAGACAAAGCTTTAACCGAGCACGCTGTACCGAAACCGCTTCGTACATTCCGACATAGGTAATGTAAAGCCCTCTGCTGACGACGATAAACGTCTGAGCCAAGTGCAAAGGATGGAGAACGCCCGCGCTCGGATAGTAGCCCCAAAAATATTCTCTGTAGCCGTCCACAATAAGGTCGGACGCCAGTAACAAACCTGCCAGAAACGTCGCGACCCCATAGGAAATCAAGACGTAGTCTCGCTCCCTATAGCGGTTATTCACTTCGACAAGAAAGTGATACAGCGTGGTGGGAAGAAAGAGAATGACAAAATAACCGGCCTTTATGGCGATCATCGCCCAGTCGCTTGTTTCTAACTGAAATAGGAAGGACCAAGTACCCTGCCAAAGAAAGGTGGCGAAGCACATGGCGAAAAACGAGACAGTTACTCGCGTTACGCCTTTGGCTAAGAAGGCATAGATGCCATAGGCAAGAAAAAGGACGGCAACTAGGGCGGGTATGATTGAGTACATGATATTACATACAAGGTCCAACAGGACAATATTGCTACAATCAGTATGGAATATCAAACAATCAAGAAAAATATAACGAATAACTAAATAATAAAAAGTGAGAACATATCAGGTATTTAGAAAACTCATTTATGCTCTAACGCAAAACGGATCAACGCCAGGCAAAGCGCGAGAATCAACGGGCCGAGCAGCAAGCCGACCATTCCGAAGGCGGCGGCGCCACCGATGACGCCGAGGAATACCGTCAAGGTTCCGATCGGCGCACGGCCGGAGACCAGAAAAGGCCGCAGGAAATTATCGACCGTGCTGACAAGCACTCCCCAAGCCAATAAAGCAATAGCACTGCCCCAACGCCCCTGCACGGCAAGCACGATTGCCGCCGGCCCCCACAGCAACGGGGTGCCGACCACCGGCAGCAAGGCGACCAAAATACCTACGGCACCGAAGACAACCGGTGCCGGTAGCCCTAGCACGGCGAAGGCGGCCCCAAGCATTACCCCTTGAATCACGGCCGTTAAACCGATACCGAATACCAAGGCATGGACCGCATCGCGAAGGTGTTTATTAAGGTGAGTCTTGGAGGCATCCGGTAGCGGTATCAGGCCCTGAACGGCATCAAGGATCGCCTGCCCGTCGCGTAGGAGGAAAAACAAGGCAAAGATCGCGACCGTAAAACCCAACGCCGTACCGAAGGCACCGACGAAGATTTTGCCGCCTAAACCGGCTAAGGCTTCCAAGCTTGCCTTCGCGCTTTCTCCGGCCCATTGGCGGAGCTCGGCAGGGCTAACGCCTATCAGCTGTTGGATACGTTCTAGCGCCGGTTGCAGCACTCCCCCCTCGATATCCGGTGCCTGCTCGCGGGCGAAATCTTCGATAACCGGTGCGATTTCCGCCAACTCCACAACAAAGGCAGCGCCTAAGGCGGCGACCGGGCCGAGGAGGATGACGACGGTGGCAAGCGTTAGTAAACTCGCCGATAAATTCTCGCGCCCCCGCAGCAAAGCCGTGAACCGCACATGCAGCGGATAAGCGAGCAGAGCGATCAAGGCGGACCAGACCAGGGCGGAGAAAAGCGGGGATAGGATTCGATAAACCAGCACCCCTAATACGAGCACCAGGCCCACACCGAACGCACGGGCGTAGAAGCGGTCGCCCGTTAGGGCTGAGCGAGACTCGGGCGCCACCATTCAGTCCTCCTGACCGCGTTCCCCTGCAACGTTTAGTTGGGGTACAACAACCGCCAGCAAAGCCTGAACAACACGGGGCGGTGTCGGAAAACCTTGCCAGAACCCCTATTGTTTGCGCCAATATACCCCCAAGAGTGAGCCTTACCGATTGCCGGAGTCAGCATGTTTCCTCAGTTCAGCCTGCAATACAGCCGCCTACCGGAGCGTTTCTATCAGCATTTCGAGCCGGCGCCGGTTAAGCGCCCGCGCCTAATCGCGTTCAACCGCGGGCTGGCCGAACAACTCGGGTTTGACTTGAGCGCGTATCCGGGCGACGACAAAGCGGCCGAGTACTTCGCCGGCAACTTGATACCGCCCGGCGCCGAACCGCTGGCGCAAGCCTACGCAGGCCACCAGTTCGGCGGTTTCGTTCCGCAATTAGGAGACGGGCGCGCCGTGTTGCTCGGGGAAGTCCTCGATAGGAACGGGTGCCTGCGCGATATTCAACTCAAAGGCGCCGGCCGCACCCCGTTCTCGCGAGGCGGCGACGGGCGAGCGCCGTTGGGGCCGGTACTGCGAGAGTATGTAGTTAGCGAGGCAATGCACGCGCTGGGCATTCCTACCACGCGCGCCTTGGCGGCGGTGAGCACGGGAGAGCACGTCTACCGCGAGATTCCCATGCCTGGGGGCATACTGACGCGCGTAGCCGCAAGCCATATCCGCGTCGGCACCTTCGAGTATTTTGCCGCCCGCGGCGACCTTGAAGGACTCAAGCGGCTCGCGGACCACGTTATCGCGCGCCATTATCCCAGCCTCGCCTCGCTGGCCGACGACCAACGCTATCTGGCGCTGGTGGAAAACGTCCAGCTCCAACAGGCTCGCCTCATCGCCCGCTGGATGGGTGTCGGCTTTATTCATGGGGTTATGAATACCGACAACACCTCCACGGCCGGCGAGACGATCGATTACGGCCCGTGCGCCTTTATGGAGAAGTACGATCCGCGGACGGTGTTCAGCTCTATCGATCAGAACGGGCGCTACGCCTATGGCAATCAACCGGCTATCGGGCAATGGAACATCGCTCGCTTCGCGGAAACCTTGCTGCCTTTAATCGATTCCGATCAGCATCGTGCCATCGAGCGGGCTACCGAGCTGATTCAACGTTTTCCGGCTCTTTATCGGGCCGAGTGGCTCGCGGTCATGCGCGCAAAGTTGGGGCTATGTCGAGACGATAAGGAGGATTTTGCGCTGGCCGAGGCTTTGCTCGCTGCTATGCACAGCGGCCGCGCCGATTTCACGCTCACGTTCCGACGGCTGTGCGACTGTGCCGAATCGCCGGCGCACGACGAGCCCCTACTGGCACTGTTTGAGCAAGCGCAAGCGGTCGAGGCATGGCTGCCGCGTTGGCGCGAGCGGCTTACCGAGGAACCTGCTTCGGCGGCGGAGGTGGCGGACCGGATGCGCCGCACCAACCCGTTCTACATTCCCCGCAACCATTTGGTCGAGCACATGATCGAGGCGGCTATCGAGCGAGACGATTACCTGCCGCTGCATAGACTCAACGAGGTGCTGGCGCGGCCGTTCGACGAGCAGCCCGGGCGGGAGCGCTACGCGCAACCGGCCACGCCTCAGGAGCAGGTTTACCGTACCTTCTGCGGGACTTAAACGCCTAAACGACGTCGTCGCGGTCGCACCGCTGCGGTTTGCGAACGATTCGCAGGCATTAATCTTGCTAAAGTCTCATCAGAGCAGACAGGGAGGCGCTATGTATACCCGCAAAGCCATCGAGATCGCACAAAAGATGCGACGCCACATCCGCTCTGAGTTCGGCGAGCAGATTCCTCTGGCAACGCCCGACTTGGTCGAACGGCTTTTTGCCTATGTCCCCCGTTCGCGCACCGCCGTACTAGCGCGACTGGCAGCGGAGCTGGAGAAGGAAACGGCGAGTGCGCAATCGACGGCCGAACCGCTCAAGCAGGAAAACGTCACTTACTATCGAGGTGCGGCCTTATCGCCCAGCGCCCCCTCCAAGCCTCAAGATACCAGCGGACCGACGCTTACGACGGACACGGCCGCAAGCAAACCTCGACGCATATATAGGGGGCAGATCATCGAGTAATTGCACCGACCCTGTGCAACCGCTCGCGAATAAGGAGGCGCTGAACGATTCAGCTGCCCTCGCCCAAATGGGCACGCAAATCCTGTATCCGGGCTTCGGCCCGATCAGGCGTGTACGGCTCCGGCTGGCCTCGCCCCCACACCGGTTGCGGCCAAGCAGCATCGGTTGCGAAGCGGGCGATAACGTGCACGTGCAGCTGCGGGACGAGGTTACCGATTGCCGCGACATTAAGTTTATCGGGCGTGAACAAGTCTTGTAACGCTCTACTGACTTGGTCGATTTCGGCGAACAACTGCACGCGATCCGCCTCGGGCACTTCGAATAACTCGCGTAACGCTGGGATGCGAGGTATCAGAATGCACCAGGGATAACGGGCATCGTTCGACAACACCACCCGCGATAACGGCAAGTCGCAAACAAAGCGACTATCGGCGAGCAACCTAGGATGAATTTCGAACGGCATAAGCGACTCCATAGCAGCTTGTTAACGATGATGCTCGGCACCCTAGGGGCAGATCGCTGTAGGGTACAGCCTACATCAAAGATCAGAATTTTCTTACAGACAAATCGAAAGCCTCGATCTAAACTGCCTCTCAGACCTTAACGGAAGGCAGCGACCCGACGGACCGGGAACGGAAGCGCGCCACCACGGTAGGTAGGACTAGGGAGAGGAATCCCAAAGGAAGCGTCCTAGGCCGGCACACGATGTGCCAACGGGCTACCCAGTTTTTGATTCGACGGCGGGGCAGGACGCCCCGCACGTTATTCTTCTCGGAAATCTCTCGGAAATTCAGACCTCTCTGAATAGCTCGGTGTTGATCGTTCTGGTTGACACGTAAAAATCTCCTGTTTAGCATCCCGATTATTACATTTGCGTGAATCTGGGCTTACGCGCTATATCGCGTCGAGCGAGCCGGGCCGCCATCCGCGCAATCCAACCGATTACGTTGCTGCGAACTAGAGCCGCAATAGGTGCGGGAAAGCCGGTAGCGCGCGACCTTCTGTAGGCGCCGTGCGCCTATCGCACCGATATAAACATTATAAGTACAAGGACGTACGGATTACCGATGACCTACCCAAAAAGCAAGGACGTGCCCGGTTTTTCGCGGCGACGGCCCAGGTCGATAAAATCCTGCGCTGCCCGTCGGCCACCCCCCACGCCTAGCCTTATTACATTACCCAACCACGCATCGACTGTAGGGCCTGCGCCTACCGCCGAGGCCATGCCTCGCAGCAAGCAAACCCAACGCCATGAACAGCTGCCCCCGCCTGTTCGGAAGCGCGAGGACTTAGCGCTGACACAACCGGCAATCACACTTAACGAAACGCGAAGAGCGTTTGCATGACCGACACAACCCATCGACAAGAATCACAGGGGCAGCAATCATGAGTGGCCACGCGTTACCTCACTACGATGCGGTCGTAGCAACCTGCAATCGACCCGAAGCGCTTCGGATGTCGCTCCCGTTACTGGTTAGCCAAACGAAGCCGCCTCAGCGGCTGATCGTCGTCGACTCGTCCGACGACCACCAAGCCGTGTGCGATACGGTGGGGCAAGCGGTTATCGGCTTTAACGGCCAAACCGAAATCATCCGCAGCAAGCGCGGGCTCACCTATCAGCGTAACGTGGGCCTTAAACACGTCCAGGAAGCCATCGTGTTTTTCCCCGATGACGACTCGCTGTTCTACCCGGACGCCAGCGAACATATCCTCCGCGCTTATCATGCCGATAAAGCGGAAACTGTGGGCGGCGTGTGTGCAGCGGAAGCCGTGAGCATGCCGGGAGAGCTGGAGGAAAGTTACGCCTTAAGCACAAGCGACAAGATTAAGAAGAAGCTTATCGGCGCTAAACGCACCTTGGAGTCCTGGGTGGCGCCGGATCCGTTCCTGACGCTGGGCCAGGAGCTGATGCGGCGCCGGGCAGCACCGGCTTGGCTTGAGGCGCAAAATGCGGTGCTGGTGGAGTCCATGACCGGGTTTCGTATGACCTATCGGACCGAAGCCATTAAAAAAGCGCAATTCCCGGAAGCTTTCGTCAATTACGGGTTATTCGAGGATACGGAAGCTTCGTTTTCCATTTTACAGAATTACCATTTAGTCGGGGCTCGTAACGCGCAGATCTACCACCACCGCTTTCCCGGCGCCCGTGGCAGCGGTTACTACATGGGGCTCGCGGCGGCGCTTAATCGCACCTACATCATCGCCAAGCATGCCGGCCCAGACTCCGCGGCCCGGCGCGATCTATACAAATACCACCGCTACACCCTGGCGCGCTATGTCATGACCGCCACCGACGCCTTCGGCAGAGATCGCGCCCGCGGTTACCGAGAGGCGCTTAAATTCACGGCAGCGCTGCTAGCGGCGAACGAAGGGGGCCTCGATGAATTGTACGAGCGAATTTGGAACGGGAGCAGTGAGAAAGCCGTCGCCGCCTAGGCGCAAGAAAGCTATCGGCGCAACAATTAGCAGCAAGTAATCGTTGTATTCGTAGATCCCGCCAGGACCTAAACATACTTCGGAAAGACCTCATGAAATTATCGTCGCTTCTTCAACGGGAAGAGTTCTGGTGCGCGTTTTCGGAAACTATCAGCGACTATCTCGCTAGCCGGTTTTGCTGGCAAGGCCGTATCGAACGACCGGCTTCGGCCCACGCGGGCCTGCCGCTGCGGGCGAATATTCACACGAATCTTATTTATCCGTCGGGTATGGCGGGAACCGTGTTGAGACGATTCGCGCGCGAGTACGCTGTCGACCGCCAGCCGCTCAAACGGATTGCACGCCAAGCTTACGTGACGGCAGCGCTCTCGCCGCCTTTCGAGTGGTTTTTATCCCGGCGCTACCTTCAGTATACAGCTCCGCCTCCCGCCAATGCGGATTCTTGGGTCTACCTCCCAGGCAACCACAGCATTAGGGTCATGGATTGGCAACGGGAAGTGTGCCATATCGTCCGCAAAAAGGGCTGTTCCAAGCACTTTTTGGAGGCGGAGATCGATGTCCGGTCTCGGTTTCCATGGCTACCCATCCCGCCTCTCAACGCCAAAGGCGCCGATAACAGCTGGTTCGAAGAGCCTATGTTACACGGATTGCCCCTGGCGCGGCTTAGCGGTAGCGACGAGATCGACGCCCGCTGGCAGGATGCTCGCTCTTCGCTCGCCAAGCTGTATGCGCAGACACGCAAAGAGCGGTCTCTGAGAGAACATTGCGACAAACAGCTTATAAGCATTAGCGCCGGGTGCGGGAAGATTCCCCATTTCGACGAGCTGGGCGTACTACCCGCCGCGCAGCGGCTAAGCCACCTAGCGGCGGCGGGCCCCTTGCAGCAAATCGAGGTTTGCCAAACGCACGGCGATTTTAATCCCAGTAACGTCCTATGCACTGAGGAGACGACGTGGATAATCGATTGGGAATACTCTCAGGAGAGAAGCCGGATCCACGATGCGTTAATCTTTGTGCTACGTGCCTGGCATCCGCCGGGTATGGCCGACCGTCTAAGGCACGCCTTGAACCACCCCACCGAGCTGACGAAGGCTGTTCAATGGACCGGAGCAGAGCTGAACTTTGACGGCTCCCACCGTCAACAGCTTGCCGTTTTCCTTCTAGAAGAAACGGCGACCTTCGTGAATGAGGCCATCGGCGAAGGCGTTCTCTCTCCCGGCCCGGCGCTAAGTACCTTTAGTAAGGAGCTGACAGCTTGTGTAGCGTACCTAAGCGCTTATAAGTCGCCGACGCAAAAGCCCCAGCCGCTCACACCCGCAGCGGGGCTATCGTAGGACGCCGCCCTACACCAATTTCAGAATTTTCTTACAGACAAACCGGGCAGCCTCATTTATTCTGGTCCACAGCTTTTAACGGATGGCAGCGACCCGACGGACCGGGAATGGAAGCGCGCCACCAAGGAAGGCGGGACTAGGGATAGGAATCCCAAAGGAAGCGTCCTAGGCCGGCACACGACGTGCCAGAAAGGCCACCCAAGTTTAGTCGCACGGCGGGGCAGGACGCCCCGCTGGTTGCTTTTGTCCTCTCCCCTTACGCTCTTAGCCTATTCGCCTTTCCAAACGTTGGCGGCGGTGCCGCGCTTCGGCGCTATCGGCAAGTCGTTGCGCGTAATGTAATGCTTGTTCGTAATCCTTAACGACGTGTTCGTAATACTTCGCCAGGTGCTCGGTCGCTTCTTGACAGCCGGCAGACGCTAGCTCCTTCCAAATGTCGACGGCCTCTTCGGTATCGCCGACGGATCTAAGCGTACTTGCCAACAACAACAAACCACGACGATCGAGCGCTTGCCGATACCGACGAAGTGTGGCCAACGCCTTATCCGATTGCCCTTCTCGCGACCATATCTTAGCCACCGCGGCGGGATCTGCGCCCAAGGCAAGCGGGTCGGCAACGGCTCGCGACAAAGCCGACGGCAGAACGACTAGGGACAGAATATCCAGTTCGTTATGCTTTAATACGCGCGGCAGCGCATGCTGGGGCCGGCCGGCCAGATAGTCCTTCCACGCCCAAGGCGCTTCCGCACCCGGCAAATCGTCCTCTCTTTGAACGCCCAACAACTCACGCTCGACAGTACTTAACCGGCAGTCGGGCCAACGGGCGCCGAATAGGCGACGCACCGGGTGCAGCAAGTCCAGGTGCGCCAGATCGTGCAGGTCCGACTCGCGCTGCATACGCCGCCGATCCCGCAACAAGGGCATATCGAAGGATTTGCCGTTGTAACTAACAATCGCCTCTGCCTTCGCCAAGGTATCGGCCACGGCATCCAGCATGCTTGCCTCGCCGGCGAAAGCGGTCAACATCCATTGCCGTAACCGCACCGCCTCGGGCAGCAGCTCGGCGATGCCGACCATGAAGGCCACCGTCCCGGTCCCCCCGGCCAGACCGGTGGTTTCGGTGTCGACGAATAGCGCCCGTTCGGGCAAGGGAAAGGGCGCCTCGACGCTGCGACACGCCGTCAAAGGCCAACGCCCGTGCGAAGTATCCAGGCTGTAGCAGCGGTCGACCAGAATGAGGTGCTCGCCCACCAACTGCCCGCCGACCCGCTCGGCTAATGCCGCCGGCGACTCAACGCGCGTGGCGCGCGGCTTAGACGTCCAGACAGCCCGCCCCCCCAGCCGTTCAAGCCGCTGCCGCACATTTCCGCCAACCGGCTGCTCCGAAGGGGCGTTCGGGGGCGAACCGCCGGCTTGGCGGCGTAGGGTATCAAGCCGCTTCTTCAGGGACATGGGCGCTGAATTGCTCCAATACGGTCAGTGCAGCCTGCTTCGGCGAGAAGCCGCGTTGTTCGTCCGACGCCAGAATCGGCCCGACGCAGGCCGGGCAGCCATACTTACAATCGCAAGCCTGGATCAGGCTGCGGGCATCGGCGACGACACGGGCGCGCCGGTCGTACAGCGGGGCGGATAAACCCACGCCGCCGGGGTAATTATCGTAGAGAAACAGCGCCGGCCGGAAGCGCCCTTCCGCTTCCGGATCGCGCTCGCCGCCATCCAAGGTTCGCAGTTGTCCGCGCCCGTTGGCGCCGACTGTGGCAAACCAGCGCGCATCTCCATCGCCTACGGCTCGACCTAAATCGTGCGGCTCGGCCATGACGGTAAGCGAGGCGACATGATGCATAGCATAGGCTGCGCCTAAGAAACCATCCAGCGCTTGCTGGCGATTATCGAAGCATTCGTCCAGCACCGAAGGCGCTAACTGCCACCACACGGCGGTGGTATGCATTTCCTGGTCCGGCAAATTGATATTGCCAAACCCAATGTTCTCGTGCGTGTAGTAGCGAATCTTTTTATAACCGGGAATACGACGAACCAGATGCACTTCGCCGCGCGAGGTCTCGGTACGCGTATCGCGCTCGCTCTCGAAATTATCGAGAATCTTCAGCCGCGAGTAGTCGATCGCGTCGGTGTAGTAGTCGGCACGGGTTTGCGTGACGAAGGCTTTACGGCCGGTCCAATCCAACGACTCCACTTGGTACGGCATCGCCTGCACCATGTAGATGGCTCCCTCGTACAGCGTTTCCGCCGCGCTGCTGTAGTCCACTTCGGCAATAATCCGCTTGGCGCCGTCGGTCGTATCGATAACGACAAAGTTACCTTCGGCGACCGAACGTAAACTCACGCTTTGCGCCGGATAGCTGTCTTCGGTCCAATGCCAGGTATCGTGCTCGCGATGCAACACGCCCTGCTCTTCCAGATAGGCGAGCAGTTCCTCCAGGTCCTCCTTGCCGAATCGGTCGCCACGCCGAAACGCAGCTCAAAAGCTGCGCAGCGGACATGGTCGAGCAAGATCAGCAATTGATCGGGATCGATCCGCGCGTGCTCCGGCGAGGCGCCTAGAAAGAACTCGGGGTTGCGAATAATGTATTGGTCGAGCGGCTGGCTCGATGCCACCAGCACGCCAAGCGCCGGCCGATTGCGGCGGCCCGCACGCCCCAAGCGCTGCCAGGTAGCGGCAATCGTACCGGGGTAACCATTCAGCACGCAGACGTCCAGCCCGCCGATATCGACGCCTAACTCCAGCGCCGAGGTGGAAATGACGCATTCCACCCCGCCCGAACGTAAGGCCTTTTCGGTCCGCCGCCGCTCGGTGGGCAAGTAACCGCCGCGATACGCGGCGACTCGCTGCGGTTTTCGGGGGTCGCTATCGAAAACGTCCTTCAGGTACTTTGTGAGCACCTCGACCATGAGGCGGCTTTGGGCAAAAACGATGGTTTTAAGCCCGCTCTTCACTGCCATGCGCGCGATTCGCGTGCTCTGCGAACGAGCCGAGGCGCGAATGCCAAGATCCGCGTTAATCACCGGCGGATTCCAGAGCAACAGATGCTTCTCTCCGCTGGGCGCACCGCTTTCGGTAATGGCCCGGACCGGGCTACCGACCAAGCCTTCGGCCAGCTCTGCGGGGTTGGCAATGGTAGCCGAGCTGAGGATAAACACCGGATCGCTGCCGTAGAATCGACACACACGGCGCAAACGGCGAATCACGTTGGCTACGTGCGAGCCGAACACGCCTCGGTATGTGTGCATTTCGTCGATCACGACAAAGCGAAGATTCTCGAAGAATTGCGCCCATTTGGTGTGATGCGGCAGCACGCCCTGGTGGAGCATGTCGGGGTTCGACACGACGATATCGCCCCGCGTGCGGACGGCCTTGCGCGCATCCCCCGGCGTGTCGCCGTCGAAGGTAAAGGCGCGAATCCCAAGCTCGCCGGCTTGATTTAGCTCCATCAGCTCGGCCACTTGGTCCTGGGATAGCGCTTTGGTAGGAAACAAATACAAGGCCTTGGCTTTTTCGGCGAGCGCCTCGTGCAGTACCGGAAGGTTATAGCACAGCGTTTTGCCCGAGGCCGTCGGCGTCACTACGACGGTATGCTCGCGCTTCCGGATATGCTCCCAGGCTTGCCGCTGATGGGCGTAGAGCTGCTCAATCCCGCGGCTCTGCAAGGCGGCAACCAGCCGAGGGTCGAGCTCTTCCGGCAACGGGGCGTAAGCGGCCGGGCGGGTCGGCAAAACGAGTTCGCCGGTAACCCGGCCGCCATATTTTGTAACAACCGGCTCGCTAACCGGCGCACCGGCTGGTCGTCGGCTTGCGTATGACTGCTCTGCTGGGGGTCGGATAAGGCCATTCCGTTCTCCTACTCATCCACCCCGATGTTAAGCCAGAGTAGCCCACGAGAAAACGGGCTAGGTCACTAGTGGCGGATCAGCTTTCGTTTTGCCGGTCCAGAACGCCGCGCCCTCTTGGGCGGGCTTGCGATCTCGGCCGCGGGGGCGTGCCGACAGTCGTTTTCGAGCCCTCGCGCCGGTATAGGCTTGGTAAGCTCGCTGTACTGAAAATGGGGATAACGGACCCTTCTTACCTACGTTGAAAGCTTGCGTCAACGTGACTAATTAGGCCCTGGATCGGAGCTTAATTACAAACTTAAGCCTGTGGTGAGGTACAGAAGTTCCGGTTCCGGAAGTACACGAGCTGACACGGAGAGTCTATTATGACCACAGCGAACTGGGTTGCTTTGATCCTACTAATCGTCGGCGGCCTCAACTGGGGGCTCGTCGGACTATTTAACTTCGATCTGGTAGCAGCGATATTCGGCGAAATGAGCGTGCTATCGCGCCTTGTTTATATAGTCGTCGGCATTGCAGCCGTCTACGCGGCCGTTGTGTCGCCGCGACTCGCTCCCCCCGCCAGCCACCACGCGGGAATACGCACGCACTAATATCGCTTTTTGCCCCAAGGCTGGCAACGGTGCTTACCGGCCTTGGGGCTTTCCGGCGACACTGCTCGCGCCGACCATCGCGAATCTAATACCTTCAACACGCCATAGAGTAGCCATTTATGGCGTCTATCCGCTGCTCGCCTTCATACACGCGCCTGAACGCTTGGACAACTTTGGCCAGCGACGGCGGCAACCGCTGCTCGACCTCCGCGACGATATCGGCCGGAACGCCGTAGGCCGCCTCCGCCAGGGCGCCGGTCATGCTCAGCAAGGCACTATCGGCACCCCGATAGGCGCGGGCTTTTTCTAGCGCATCGATAAAATTGCTACTGTCCAGCAACACCCTAAGGGCTATCGCCACTCTACCGCCATGCAGCTCTAGGTGGACACTGCGCTCTGCCATCGGGGTGGTTAGGTCGCAGCCGAAACCAAAGCGGGCAAGGTTAACGACATCGTCGCAACGAGCGCCCCGGCGCAGTAAGTAGATGCAACCGGCCAAGGCTTGAGCAAGCCTCCACGCGTTTGGCTGCCGGTGCGTCAACACCGCACAGCGTTCGGCTTCCGTCAGGACCGGCCTTAGCTGCTCATAAACATAGGCCACCGGGCTTACCCGAGCCGCCGCCGTGGTGGCGTCGCCCCGATAAGGTAGACGATGGCGTTGCTTGGCCCAATCGGAGAACGCCGGCTCATAAACAACCTCCGGGTAGCGGGCGTAATACTCGTGTAGCAGGTCGACGCCATCCCGCCCGCTTAACAAGCTTTCCGCAACCGCGATGGTGGCTATCGTATGCCCCGTCACTTGGCTTGCTGCGGAGAAAAGCGGGCCGCTAGAGGGCAACGCTGGCTCGGGCTGCGGGACGGACCCGACAATATCCCCGACAATGGCACCCAACATGCTCAAATCCTTTTGTTTTGAAAGGCTCTTTCCAGCTGCCGCGCCTTGCCTCGGCGGCGGCCGCTACGGTTCGGACCTTATTGCGGGCGTTTTCTTAAACCCCTTTTGCCAACTGGCGCCGCCGCATTGCGGCAAAACCAACAAGAGCGGAGCCCAGCAGCCACACCGACGCCGGCAGGGGGATCGGCGACGGTGCGCCGTACCATGCGGAGCTGCTGCCTCCGAAAGCGATGGTGTCGATTCCCCTCACATGGAGGGCGAGATAATCGAGCCCGTATAGCCCCTGCACGGTCCACTCGACCCATTCGCCGTCGGTGAGCCGATCCTGCCGGGGGCCCGTCAAGTCGAAACGGAAATCGAACACCCCTCCCGGCCCGCCTCCGGGATGATAGCTAACATTTTGGATCCCCCCGCCCGGCGTTGTATTCACAACGTCGACGTGGGAGAAATCGCCCCCGATTGCTAAAGCCCCCACGAAAGCGCCCGAACCGAATCCGGACAGATCGTCTGCCGATAGGCGGAACGTCCAGGTCTCGGTATCGACGGTGAGCGTGGCAAAAGACACGTTAGCCACTGCCGGATCAACCGACTCGGGCGATAGTATTTCGCCGAATTGGTACGTTAGAACGGAGGCGTGGCCAAGGCCCGCTGCACTCAATCCGAGGCAGCAAGCTACGACTTGCAAAAAGCGGGGTATTTTCATGCTTATCATTATCGTTTTACGTGTTAACGCGCCAAGCCGGCGAGCGGGTTGAATATAGGTACATATTAATGGGGCCTCGTACCCAATCACTATAGCCCGTTTATCCTAAGACGTTGTTTTGGCAACGCCTCTATAGGCCAAATTCAGGCGCGGCCAACATAAACGCCTCCTCCCAAGGCGGCAGCACCAAACCGAAGCGGCGTGCTAACTTACTGTTATCCAGGACCGAATAGGGGCTCCTCGCGGCGGGCGTGGGATAGCCCGCGCTATCGGTCGGGGACAACTCCGCCACCGCCTCCATGCCTGCCGCTAGCAGGCGATCGCGAATACGGCTGGCAAAGCCATACCAACTCGTCGCGCCGGCGCAGCTTACATGGTAGACGCCGGCGTACTCGGCCATCGCGCTCGGGCTTTGGCAGTAGGCAAGCACTTGCGCGGCAACGTCGGCTATAGAGCGCGCCCACGTCGGAGCGCCTATTTGGTCGTCGACCACGGTCAACTGTGTTTTCTCGCTCATTAGCCGCTGCATGGTGCGGACGAAGTTATGGCCGCGACCGCCATAAACCCAGCCGGTTCGAAGCACTAACCAGGCACCGTCCCGAGACACATCGGCAACGGCCTGCTCGCCTTCGAGCTTGGTGGTCCCATACCAGTTCAGCGGTGCCGTCGGGTCGTCTTCGGTGTAGGGGCTATGTTTAGCGCCGTCAAAAACGTAGTCGGTAGAGAAATGAATAAACCCAGCCCCCACCGCGTGCGCAGCTTCCGCCAGTACGGCCGGCGCTATCGCATTTATCCGCTGGCAACGCTCCGGCTCGGATTCTGCCTTATCGACGGCCGTATAAGCGGCCGGATTGACCACCCAACGCGGTTTTAGGTCGCGAATAAGGCGTGCCAACCGCTCCGGCCGACACAGGTCATAGCGCTCGCGATCCGGCTCAATAACCTCTCCCAGCGCGAGTAAGCTGCGTCGTAACTCCCAACCGACCTGACCGCTTCCGCCCGTCAGCAGGATGCGTGGGCGCACGCTCATGCAAACACCTCTGCCTCGCGAAACGGCTGCCCGGCAGCGTCTTTTTCGGATAATTGGGGAGTAAAGTCTATTTCCCAGTCGATCGCGAGATCCGGGTCGTCCCAGCGAATCGAACGCTCATGCTCAGGCGCGTAGTAATCGGTCGTTTTGTAAAGAAATTCGGCATATTCCGATAGCACGACAAAGCCGTGCGCGAACCCTTCGGGAACCCATAATTGGCAGAAGTTATTGCTGGATAAACGTGCCGATACCCACTGGCCGAAGGTGGGAGACGAGCGCCGCAAATCGACCGCGACATCGAGAACCTCGCCAACCACGACACGCACCAGTTTGCCTTGCGGTTGTTTAACCTGGTAGTGCAACCCGCGCAACACCCCTCGCCGCGACCGGCTGTGATTGTCCTGCACGAATGACGGCCGTAGACCTTCGGCCGCCAAGGTGCGCGCATTATAGCTTTCCAGGAAAAACCGCGCTCGTCGCCGAAAACGCGCGGTTCGATGAGTTTCACGTCGGGGATACGGGTATCGATGATTCGCATTTTCTGCCTGGCTACATTCGTTCGGTTAAAAGACTTTGCTTTCGAGCATACGCAGCAAGTAGCGGCCGTAGCCGTTTTTCTGCAAAGGTTCGGCAAGAGCCTCGACTTGGGCGTCGTCGATCCAGCCGCGACGCCATGCGATCTCTTCCGGACAGGCTATTTTCAGGCCTTGCCGTTTTTCGATGGTTTGAATGAATAGACTGGCCTCGATCAGGGACTCGTGCGTTCCGGTATCCAGCCAGGCGTGCCCCCGCCCCATGGTGACGACATTGAGCTCGCCCAGGGATAAATAGCGGTTGTTAACATCGGTGATTTCCAATTCGCCGCGCGCGGAAGGCTTGATGTCGCGGGCAATGTCGATGACGCGATTATCGTAGAAGTACAACCCCGTGACGGCATAGCGCGACTTCGGTTGCCGCGGCTTTTCTTCGATACTAATGGCACGCCGGTTACCGTCAAACTCAACTACGCCATAACGCTCCGGGTCGTTTACCGGGTAGGCGAAGACGGTGGCCCCGACCTCCTGCCGCCCCGCCGCCATCAGGTCGTCCTGCAAGTCGTGGCCGTAGAAGATGTTGTCTCCCAACACCAGGCAGCAGGCATCGTCGCCGATGAAATCCGCCCCGATTAAGAACGCCTGCGCCAACCCCTCCGGCGCTTTCTGCACGGCATAGGCAAGCTGAATCCCCCAGCGTCCGCCGTCGCCCAGCATTTGTTGAAAGCGCGGCAGATCCTCCGGCGTGGAAATGACCAGGATGTCGCGAATACCCGCCAGCATGAGCGTACTCAGCGGGTAGTAAATCATGGGCTTATCGTAGACCGGCAGTAGCTGCTTCGAGACCGCGTGGGTGATGGGATATAGGCGGGTACCGGAACCGCCGGCGAGAATAATTCCCTTACGTGCCATGACTCTCTCCGTGTCGGGGGTTAGCGGTCGGAACGCCGCAGCCGATAGTTCGTCTCTAGCCAGTCTCGATACGAGCCGTCCTGCACGTGTTCGACCCATGCCTGGTTATCCAGATACCATCCGATGGTCTTACGGATACCGGATTCGAAGGTTTCCTGCGGCCGCCAGCCTAGTTCGTCGGCAATTTTGCGGGCATCGATGGCGTAGCGCCGGTCATGCCCGGGGCGATCCGGCACGAAGGCGATTAAACGCCGGTAGGAGCCTTCCGCAGCAGGGGCCAGATCGTCGAGCAGATCGCAGATGGTTTCGACAATTTCGATATTCGTTTTTTCGTTCCAGCCACCGATATTGTATGTCTCGCCGACAACGCCACGCGCCAGCACCTCGCGTATGCCGCTACAGTGATCCCCGACGTAAAGCCAATCGCGAACGTTCTGCCCATCGCCGTAGATAGGCAACGCCTTCCCTGCTAAGGCGTTGGCGATCACCAGCGGGATCAGCTTTTCCGGAAACTGGTAAGGGCCGTAGTTGTTCGAGCAGTTGGTGGTTAATACCGGTAAGCCGTAGGTGTGATGCCAAGCTCTCACCAAATGATCGGAAGCTGCCTTGCTCGCCGAGTAAGGGCTGTTCGGCTCGTAGGCGTTACGTTCGGTAAAAGGCGAATCCTCCGCCGCTAACGAACCGTAGACTTCGTCCGTGGAGACATGCAGGAAACGAAACTCGGCCTGTTCCTCATTCGATAAACGCGCCCAGTAGCCACGTGCCGCTTCGAGCAGGCTGAATGTCCCCTCGACGTTGGTCCGCACAAAATCGCGCGGCCCGTGGATAGAGCGGTCCACATGACTTTCCGCCGCGAAATGCACAATGGCTCGCGGCCGGTACTCAGCCAACAGTCGATCCACTAATGCTTGATCGCAAATATCGCCCTGAACGAAGTGATGCCGGCTATCGCCCTGAAGCGCGGCCAAGTTGCTTAGATTGCCGGCATAGGTGAGGCGGTCAAGATTAACGACGGGCTCGTCGCAGCCTTGCAGCCAGTCGAGAACGAAATTACTACCGATAAAGCCAGCACCGCCGGTTACGAGAATCATGGCATCCTTCGTCTAATTATTATGCTGCGCCAGCAGGTTGCTCGGGGGGCTGCATCCTTGTATGTTCTCAGCGGCCTAGAAGAAGGCCTGGCTGTTGCACGACGCTTCCCCGGTTAAGCGGCCGCACCGAATTCGAAAGGAGGCTATCGGCCGCCCCACGCCCCAACAATAGCCCGTTTGGACTAATAAAACACGAGCAATCAAGACGATAGCGAGACCGTTGGCCCGCAGAGTCTCTAGGCATCGCGACAAAATGGAGAGAACTCTGGACATTAGCCGGGAATTTAGCGATAAATCGTGTAAAATAAGTGAAAACTACCAACAGCTTAGGCTAGTGCTACTCCGCGTATGGATCACGCAAATAAATTCCCACCCTATTCGGCCGAGGAACGCGAGCGCTTTCTCGAAATAATTCAAGGCGCCCTACGAGTAAAGCGGCATTTTGATTTATTTCGGTGGTTGCAGAGCGACATCCAGCATTTCCTACCGCACGACATTCTGTTGGCAACTTGGGGCAACTTCGAGCTGGGTCTGCTTTATGTCGACGTTATTTCCGCACTGCCTGGCATACGCTCGGAGCCGGTAATTAACCGAGATATTACGCCTTTCGTCCAACGATTGTTCCGGCAGTGGGCCGGAAACGATTTCGCTCCTCTGACAATCGCCGCGCCGCAAGGCTTTTCGTTAGACGACCGCCACGCCGGATGCCCCATTAATCAAGCCTTTCTGACCATGCGCTCGGCGCTTGTCCACGGCATCAACGACGAACGCGGCCAGCACGATTGTATGTATATCGTGTTCAGCAAGGCGGCGCAGACGCCGCGGTCGACACAATACATAGAGTTGCTGTTACCCCACATCGATACGGCGTTACGACAGGTCACCCACCTTCCCGGTCAACGGGGTACGGCGCCCCATGCCCGGCAAGACGAAGGCGTTGAAGATTTCGGGCTCAGTGAGCGGGAAATCGAGATCATGGAATGGGTGCGCAGCGGGAAAACCAATAGCGAAATCGGCTTAATCCTGAACATTAGCGGGTTCACGGTTAAAAACCACTTACAGCGGATTTTCCGCAAGCTCAATGTCAGTAACCGTGCCCAGGCGGTGGCGCAGCTCGCGAAAATGCGCAAGCCCGTGGGCGGCTAGGGAGTTATCGCGTGCCGATCGCGCTGGTCAGCGCGACCGGCTCAGCTCGCGGCTAAAGCGCCGCCGTAGGTCGCGCGATCCTGCAAAACTTCGTCGATAAGCTCATCGTCAATCCACTCGGCCTCCATCGAGTAGCCATACACCAACGCGGTGTCGCACAAGATATTGATACTTCGTGGGATGCCGTTGGTCGCTTCGGCAATCTTCTCGCACGCTTTGAGGGTAAACAGTTGCGCAGAGCGCCCCGCCACTTTCAAGCGATGGCGGATATAACGCTCCACCTCGGGCAGTTCGAACGGCGGGATAAAGAATTGCACGGCCACCCGCTGAGCGAATTGCCGCATCTCCGGCCGCTGTAGCATGTCATTAAGCTGCGGCTGGCCGACTAGCAAAATTTGCAGCAGCTGGTGTTTATCCGCATTGATATTGGACAGCATCCGCAGCGACTCTAACGCGCTGGCATTGAGATTCTGCGCCTCGTCGACAATCAGCAACACGCGCCGGCCTGCCGCATACTCATCGATTAGAAAACGCTGAAACCTGTCGTACATGGCTACCTGCGATAAGCCTTCGTACGGCTGCTCGAAGGCGAGCATGATCCACTCTAGGAGGTCGGCAATATCCTGATGCGTGTTGTAGACCATCCCGACGCGCACATCGGCTCCGAGTTGCGTCAAAAGATGGCGTACTAACGTCGTCTTACCGCAACCGATCTCGCCGGAAATGACCGAAAAACCAGACCGATTCCGGATTCCGTACTCCAGCATCGCGCACGCTAAGCTATGCCGGCGGCTGAAAAAAAGGAACTCCGGATCGGGCTGGATCGAGAACGGTTTTTCGGTCAGCCCATAGAAAGATTCGTACATACCTGCTGCGTATCCTTGCCTCTCCGCGTTTAAAGGGCTTGTAAGGCTTCGCGGGCATCTTCAAGCTGCCGAAAGGGCGAGCTTGCCGCGAGATCGACCGCGGCTTGCAACTCTCTCCGCGCCGCCTCTTTATCCTCTAACGCAAGGTAACTCATCCCCAGGTGATAGCGAAACACGGCCTTCTCGGGCATCAGCTCGACCGCTCGTGCAATGAGCTCCACCGCTTCGCGGTAGTTGCCCATCCGGTAGTGAGTCCAGCCGCGTGTGTCCTTGAACTGGGGCACCGCGCTACCGCTTAGGCGCTGCGCTAAGTCGAAGGCGCGCCGGTAGCTCGCCTCGTCATCCCGGTGCTCCGCTAATAACGCGGCGAGGTTGTTGATGACCACCTCGGCGTTCGGGTGAACGTCGATCAATTCTTCATAAACGGCGATGGCCGGATCAAGCCGCCCGGTCAATTCGTAAATGGCGGCCTGGGTAAACCGCAAGCTCAAGTCGTCCGGCGCCTGCTCTAAGCCCTTTACAATTAACGTCTCGGCCTCCTCGTGCCGGTCTTGGCGCATATATAGGGCCGCCAAGTTCCGATACGCCTGGGTATTGGCCGGGTCCGAATCCAACGCCGCTCGGTAGGCGGCCGCGGCTTCATCCGGCTCGTCCCGCAGTTGGTGTAGCTGCCCTTTTAATAAGCGAGCAGCACTATTAGCCGGGCTTGCCTCCAACACCGCGTCGAGGAAACTCATCGCTTCGTCGGTACGGTCGGCGGCAATGTATGTTCGCACTAAAGCAACCATGGGCTGAGTGTCGTGCGGCGTGGAATCCACCGCTCGGCGGAAAGCGGCGATACTCGAGTCGTAATCGTGCTGCTGGGCTCGCACAACGCCTTCGATACGATCGGGAATCGGGGCGGATGCATCGAGCTCGCGAATCCTATCGGCTGCCTCCTGCGCACCGACCAGGTTACCCAACCGCAACCGCGCTTGCGCCAAAATTTCTAAGGTGGCCAAGTCGTTCGGCGAGGTCGCCAAGGCATCCTGCAGAATGCGCTCGGCGCGCCCGACGCGACCCTGACTAAGCAGAAAATCGGCATAGGCGCGAGCGTAGGTCGGCGCCTGG
The DNA here is from genome assembly GCF_003399765.1 of Alkalilimnicola ehrlichii. Lineage (GTDB taxonomy): Bacteria > Pseudomonadota > Gammaproteobacteria > Nitrococcales > AK92 > AK92. The sequence goes on from NZ_NFZV01000008.1 coordinate 95,862, forward strand.
CCGCTGGCGCGGAAAGCGCGCTGGTACTGACCGTCTGCCAGCTCGGGAGAGCCTGCCAAATGGTGCGCTCGACCTAACTGCATAAGCGCACGCGGCGAATCGGGCGAATCCCGCAGAATCGTGCGCAGATCGGCAATCGCCGCATCCAGGCGGCCGGCCTCGATCGCTAACCGAGCATTGAGGTAAAGCGTGTCTTCGTCGCCGGCGTCGAGCTTTAACATCGCGGCAACGAGTGCCTCAGCTTGCGCGCGTTCGCCATCCGCCAGTAGCGCTTCGGCAAGTTGGCCTTTCGCCCGCAAGCGCGAACGATTGTCGGCGGCGTTGTCGGTAATCTCGCGGTATACGCGACGAGCGTCCGCTTCATTGCCTTGCGCGCGATGAAACTCGGCCAGGGCAAACTGTAAATCGATATTATCGGGGTAGTCAGCGATAAGATCCCGCAGTGTGCCAAGCGCGGCCTCGGCGCCCTGCATCGTGTTGGCAAAGCGCACTACATCGAGCTGAGCATCGAGATTAGCCGGGTTATCTGCGGCAATCTGCCGTAGCTCTTCTTCGGCAGCGGTGTGCCGCCCCTGATCGATGTAGAACTGGGCGAGCTGACGGCGAAAAGCCGGGGTTTGCGGATGTGAGGCAATTAACCGCCGATAGACCTGCTCGACGCCTTCGCTGTCCCCCAGCTGCTCTAAGGCCTGAATTTTGAAAAGATGCAGCGCGACGTTGCTTTCGTCGCGGCTCAGGCCGCTATCCAGATAGCGTATCGCCTGCTCGGGCTCGCCCGCCTCTAAACGCTCGGTCGCCAGCACGACCAGCGCCTCGACATTATCCGATTCTTTTGCCAAGACTTTCTCGGCCTGGGCCACAGCGCCGGGGTAGTCCCCCAACTTGTAGAGGACTGCCGCGCGCAGGGCGAGCACATCCGGCTCTTCCGGCTGCAAGGCGAGCGCTGCGTCGCTTATCGCCAGCGCTTGGTCAAGCTGTCCGGCAGCGAGCAACAAACGCCCCAGGCGGGTGTGCGCCCGCCAGTGGGTGGGGTCTTGCTCAATGGTTTGATTCAGCAACCCAAACATGTCTTCCCAGTCGCCGTTACGCTCGGCGATCAAAGCAAGGCCGTATACCGCCTCGGGCTTTTCGTCGACAAGCTGTAAGGCGTTGCGAAACTCCAGCCGGGCGCGTGTGAGGTCGCCCTCTGCCATCAGCGCCATACCGTTTTCGTAATGACGAACGGCCTGATCCGCCGGCGAGGAGCAACCGTAGACGGCCAGTACCGATGCGCCAATCAACGAAAGGGCCCAGCCTCTACGCATAAAACCTTTACGACCTTGTTGTCTCTGGCTCACTGTCATGATTCTTTTGCCTTCGCGATCGTGATAATCGTTGAGGGTCGGCAATGGCCCCGGATGCCGCCTACTGGGGAGCCGCCCTGTTTATAGTTGTCGGAAACTGTATGCTTGCCGCCGGCTACTCACGTTTCCTGTTCTTATGAGTAGCCGGCCGATACCTGCGGCCCGGCCGGTTTAATCCGGCACGTAAATGGGCAACACGTCGACCAAGGTACCGGCAAAACTTTGTAAACGTCGATCCACCTCGGCCATGTCTTCGTCCGGGTGCACCTCGCTGACTAAGCGGATCAGCGCGCCGTCGGTACGCCGATGAAATGCCGCGGAACGAATTAAATCAAGGCGTGCCAGAAGCTCTTGCCGGTAGGTCCGCTCGCCTTGTTTCAGCCAGTAATAGGCCAACATGGTTTGGTTGCCCTTCCTCGTCACCAAGCGGTTTGCTTGCAACGGGATGCCGTTATTCGTCGCGATCGAGACTGGCTCGACGCTGACGATCTGCCAACCATCGCCAGGTATACAGACGCGCGGCGAATGCGGAATCTGCCCTTGCCGCTGGGTTTCGTAATACGACACGTAGAGGTTCAGGTCGCCTTTAGCGGACGAATAAAAGTCGGCGTAGAAGTATTCGCTGGCCCCCGCGACCTGCTCGATAAGCTGCGGCAAGCGATACTCGCGCGAACTCCAATCGCCGATGGTAAGCGGAAACTCCGATAGGGGTTGGCGTTCCGGCACGATTTCGCTGCGGCCCGCGAGGATCGCCGACAGCGCTGCGGCCACCACCATAATGGCGGCAAGAACGACGAAACTCCGCTGCTGCGCGCCGGCGATTCGCCCGCGATGCGCTTCGGCAGGCTTCTCAACGCCGTGCCGCCCGCTACCTTCGAACGACAGCGATTCGATCAACCCCTTAGCGCCCGGCTGTAACTTGACCAGCAACCAAGCGAGCATCAGTAGCAGCAACAGGGCGAAGATAAAGACGACCCACCCTTCGAAGAAATGCAAGAAACCTTCGCTCGGCTCGGCCCCCCAGAACTCGACCAACAGGCCTGTCACGCCGATGCGGAAACTGTTCATGAAGATAGTGATCGGTATCGATGCCAGAAACAACGTCCACCTTATCCAGAGCGGCGCAACGAGCAGATAGCCGGCGATAGCGCCCAGGCTCATTAACGGATAGAGGTACCGCAAACCGGCGCAAGCCTCGGCAACCAGCAGCTGGGTTTGCCCCATGTCGATCAAGTTGCCCTGGAGGTGCACTACACCGCCGAATAAGCGAATAAACCAAACGCCGAGTTCGGACGAAATCAGCTGTAACTGGGAGGTGACGGCCACTTCGATGCCATTGGGCAGCGGGATGACCATAAAGGCGATCAGCAAGGGAATCAGCAATTGCCAAAGCAAACGAAAACCGCCGATGGCAAAGGTTAGCACCACGCCGAATAGCCAAACCGAGTACATCTCCAGCTGAGAAATCCCCGATAAGGCGCCGATCATTAATACTAACAGGGGAAGCATGGCTGCCAGCGCCACCAGCGCAACGCTCGGCGGTCCAGCCGTTGTTAAATTGTCGCGGCGGCAGTAGATGAGATAGGCCAGGACCAGAAGCACTAAAGGCCCATGCCCGTACTCCTCGCTCTGCATCCAAAACGCGAGAAGTCCGGAGGAATACAGCAGCCACAGCATGGCGGCCGCTAAGATCGCGACGCCGGCAACACGCCTCACTCCCCAGCTTTCGACAAATCCTTGTAGTCGCCCCATGTCGTTTCCTTAGGAATGATTTTGTACAAATTGCTTCAGCTCGTTAAGCAAGGTGCTGAAGGCTTTCCCCTCGGGGGTATCCGTCGCGGCAAAGCGGTGCAGAGGTTCCGCTAAGGCCTCGCCCAGGGCTTGCTCGTCGTTCACGACGCGGATATTGCCAAAGTGCCCGAACTGTTTCGCCGTCGCCACTTGGTGATCGTTCCGATGCTCCCGATAAACCGCCAAGCGCGGCATCATCAATAGCGGCTTCCCGTAATCCAAGCTTTTTAAAATAGTGCCCATACCGGCATGCGACACGACCCGCTCTGCCTGTTGGAACAAACGCTCCCATTCAGCCTGCGGCGTATACGCAACACTCCGGCAATGGGTCGGGGCGTAGGTAGTTTGACCAAGCTGGATAAAAACATCCTCGCCCGGATGACGTGCAGCCCAGTTGTCGACGGCTTGGACTAAACGTTCGAAAGGAAGCTGGGTGCCGACCGTTACAAAGATCATAGTACAGCCCCGCGATAGTGGGGGCCGTCGGGCGCGGCCAGATGCTCCCACTGTGTTAACCAAAGATCGGCAAACCGTCGGACCTTGGCGCCGGAGACGGATAGCTGTTCGGCGTTGGCCAAGCTGTCGACCCAGATCGTTTTTGCGCCCAGCAACTTACCGAATAGCAAGGCGAAAAACCGGCGCCGCGCCGGTAGACAATACAAAGTGTGGGCGCGTGCGAAGCACCACCCAGAGCGTCTTGATGGCAAGGGGAATTAATGCGGCCTTCTGCTTGAGGTTGGCATCCGGCACCACCGAAAGCGGGGCAGGCGCAACCTCTGCTGCAACATCCGAGGACGTACAGACGTAGTGAACCTCCAACTCGGCGAAGGCGGCCGCCAGCCGCCGCATTTGCACCCAATGCCCCCGTGCGAGGCAACCAGCAGAATCCTTTTTCTTGCGCCTTTCATGGCGCCCTCCTTATCGCCTAGTGTTCCGTTTCACTAGCTCGTTGCATTAAGGCTTGGGCTAACTCGTTGACTCGCCGTTGCTCGTCGTCGCCATAGCGCTGCTATGGCGCCTTGTTTATAGCGAACGAGTGAAACGGGACATTAGTTCCTGGAGGATAAATCTCTGTCCCACTGATAGCCATCTAATTTCTTTAGTTGCTTCTGCGCTCGCCAGCGAGAGCCGACAGCTACATAGAGATAAACGACGGCGGCAGGCCACAGTAACGGTTTGCCGAGCAGCTGCCGCAGGCCGCCACCATAATCTTTTTGCTCATTAGTTAGCAAATTCGGATATTTAAGCGCGAGTTCCTTTTGCCCGAGCCGGCTGCGCACTTTTATTTTCATGAGCCAACGTAGGCTGGCAGGCGCACGCACGACGGAATACGCACCCTCGACTTTGCCTCTTTCCGATTCGGCAAATAACGCTCGAATGTAACCGTCGTCGGCAATAAGGTTCGGAAACTCGGAAAAGCGCGCGCGACCGGCTTTCGATAGCCCGTAAACGCCGGCGCCAATCATGCCTTGGCGGCAATAGGGCAACGCCAACCAGATTCTATAATAGGCTCTTACCGCCCAGCTCGCGCGACTAAAGTCCATCACCGGGTCGGTGGCGGCCGCCAGATACGTCTCTGCCTGCAAGGCCGCCTTTAAACGCGGCAAGGCTTCCGGCTTTAGTTCGATATCGGCGTCGAGATAAATACGGGGAAAACTCCGAGCCGCTTGATCCCCTAAGTTGAGTGCATGCGGCTTTGAGGCCACATCCGTTTCGATAACGCGAACCTGAGGCTCATAGCGACGCGCGATACCGGCCGTGTCGTCCGTACACCCGTTAGCGACGAGAATAAGCTCGTCTTCCTCGGCGAGCATCGGAACGACGGTTCGCAGCGTACGCTCGATCACCGCAGCTTCGTTATGGGCGGGTATGATAATCGATGCCACAGTTTTTAGACTTCCTTGTAAACAGCGTTCGCTAACGGTCCGTGTAAGGGCCTATCGTTGGTTCGCCGAGTCGTTCGCCGTCGATGTCGTATTGGTACGGAACGAATAGTTGCGCAGCCGGACGCAGAACCTCGGCAGCTCGCGGCCGGTAGTCGCCCGCCTCTGGGTTCCTGAATAAATCCCTCAATTCAGCCCGCTCTTCGCCGCTACCCTTATCGAGGTCATGCTGATTACACCACGTACTGATGTATTTATTGTACGCGAAGCGACCGCCGGAAGCTGACAAGCAAGAGAGAATATTGTTTTTCACTTCCAAACCAAGGATGGAATCGTCGTGGACACGAAGCCCCTGGCCGCCGCCGTAGTTTAGAATAATATTATTATAATAACGAAGATTACGGGGATAACGCCCATCCTCGTCCTTATCCCCCCAGTCGGCAACGGCGAAATTAACGCCTTCGTTCGCGTCGTGGGTAGTCAGGATATTATGCGCGATCGTTACGTTTCGGCTGTGTTTAGTCGTCAGAGCAATATTGCCGTTTTCAACGCGATTCCCGAGAATCAGGTTGCCGTGGCTGGACAAGTAGTTGGAAATGCCATTGGCATGCACCGCGGTAACGGCGTCAACCGTGTTATAAGCGATGATACTGTTCTCGGTGCGGAAAAAGGTAATGCCGGTATGCCCGCCTCCCGACACGTGATTGCCGCTAATCTCCGTACCGAAACCTTCCGTCGCCTGTATGCCGCGATTCGGAAAATTGTGGTGCACATAGTTATTCAAGATGCGCAGATCCCGAGTAGCGCGGGTATAGATGGCGCCATAGCTTTCTCGCGAGCTATTGAATCGAACCTCGTTACCTTGAACGAGCACTCCGCGGCGCTCGCTTACCTTTAACGGTCCGTTAGCGTAAACTCGAATACCCACCCCGTCATGCCACTGATGCCTGGCCCCGACGAACTTTTGCGCGATAAAGCCTTGTACCACGACGTGATCGGCTTGAACGTCGATGCCCACCGGCCGCAGCGAGTAGGTAATGGTGTTGACGTCCGTATTCGGGAAGGGAATAACCCATACTTCCCGGGTCTCCGGGTCGTAAACGAATTCGCCGGGTTGGCTTAAGACATTTTGGTGATTGACGATAGCGTAATAGGTACGACTATTGTTAGGAAAGTATCGAGCCCGGTTGTCCTCGAAGACAATACGCCCACGACGGGCATCATAACTCTCGATCGGCGCCAAGACGATGCGGTTATCGTTGGCCCAAATCACAACGTGCGCACGCCCTATATTGCCTTCGCCAAAGATTTCCGACAGAACGTCGAAGTCCTCAACCCAAGTAGTATCGAATTGGTGCCCTTCGACAGCCACCAAATCTTCAAGTTGATAGGGTACAAAATAGTCCGACGCAGGCTCCGGGCCTTGTGCCAGAGTCATGCGCCGGTTTTCGGTATAGAGATTGAGCGCAAAGACATCGCCCTGCCATTCCTCTGGGAGCTTATCAGGCAGGATGGTGTGGCAAATCTCGCCGGAACATTGCCAACCCGTTAGGAACTCGCTGCCGTCGATAATCGCCGAACCTTGGCCGAACTCGCGCCCCGTTCCGTCGAATACCACAGGTGCGGAAGCCGTCCCTGAGTCTCGGATAGCGATACTGCCGCGGTAGACGACTCCGCCTTTGAAAATTACGCCGTCACCCGGCTTCAGGCGCACCTCGGCGGGCTTGCCGGTGGCGTTCGGGTCGCGCGGGCTATGCTTCCACGCGCTCTCGGGCGAGGTGCCGTCGTTAGCGTCGCTGCCACCGTCATAGTCCACGTAATAGCGGGTTCCCGCGATCTCCACCCATTCCGGCAGTTCGGGTGGAAACTCAAGCTGATGCCCCGGGATCGGGGTCAACCCCTCCACCTCCGGATGCCAGCGCGTGTAAGGAGCGTCGGCATCGTCCGACAGATCGCAGGCGGTCAGCATGCCCCCTATCGCTATAACGATTAACACGACCAATCGGCGCATCCGATTAGACACTGATACTCTCCCTCTCGATTGGCAACAGCTCGTTAGCGCCCATGGGGTTATACTCCCAGCAAGATCCCATCCGCCGCCCGCCCCCAGCAGACAATTAGGAAAGCCGACGAGAATATGGGCTAGGCAACGGCCATTTTCTTAGCAGAACATTAGAAGCCGCTTCTTGACGAGACACTGAATAATTCACTTACCTGTTGCGACTCGCGAATAGTCAAACGGGCAAGCGAGTTATTCAGTGTCTCCTTAAAGATATTTTGGCGGCAAAAGATAATCGCCCGATTTATCTCAACCAGGAAAGAAAAGCAATATCCATGACATATTCTTTCTTGTCATTATATTAATACTAGCTTTTGATTACCGCTACGCGGATTGGCGAACCAGTTCGCAATATATCGAATCAAGGCGCTGGTGCTTAGCACGCCAGGTAAAATGCTCGCGTGCGCGCTGATGCGACGCCGCCCCCATGGCCGCTCTCAGCTCGGGCTGTTCGACGAGGCGATCGATGGCATCCGCCAAGCCTTGGATATAGCTTTGCTCGGAAGACGGTGCGACGCGAATACCGCAGCTTTCGTCAACCAGATACTCAGGCCCTCCGTAATCGCAGGCAATCAGCGGCAAGCCGTATAACATCGCCTCAAAGAGCGCCCCACCCGTCGGCTCTCGAAAACTTGGAAATAAGAAGGCATCCGCCCGTAGGAAGTAGCCTTCCACTTCGGCATGCGGTAACCAGCCCTTGAACGCAACGCGATCATCCAGCGCCAACTCGGTAGCCAATTCCCGGCATGCTGCTAAGTCGTCGCCCGCGCCGACAACCGTTAGTCTCACTTTATCGCGGTTGCGGCATTCGGCCACCGCTCGAATCGCGAACTGCACGCCTTTGGTCCGTACCACACGCCCGACGAATAGAAGGTCGATACTCCCGTCGGGCTTACCGGCACACGTCGCCTGCGGACGATCCAACATCTCGTCGGTCAGCCCCAGCTCAAGGTCAACGCTTGTCGCCTTAACCTCCAACCCCTCGACGACGTTTCCCACGTAAGGTGCGGCAAGCAAAAGGTGATCTGTCTGCCGATACGATGCCCGCAGGAGAGGGTCGATTCGGCGCCGTAGCGCATCGGTCCGGCGCAGAGCCATGAAAGGCGCCGCTTTGCCCTTCGCGGCCGCTTCCAGGCCGGCAGGCGTACTCAGTCCACCGCCGATAGGCCCCCTTACCAACGGTACGCCCAGGCCGGCGGCCGGGGAAGGATAACGCCAGGCGAAGGGGGATAAATGATGGATCACATCGAACGCTCGCTCGCGCAGAAGACGCTTCAAAAACCGTCGGGCCTTGAAGTAATACGGGAAGTAGCCCGGTTTGACGATGGCGCGAAACCGCTCCAACGAAGCCGGAACGCCGATATCGCGCCACTCGATAACCTCGAGCTGCGGAAACTGTTCGGCGACGCAACCGAATCGATCCGGCCGGCTGACCGCGAACACGGTCACCTCGTGTCGCCGAGATAACTCCTGCACCCAACGGGCCGAGATAAGAGGCTCGCTCACATCTTCCAGATCGCAAGCCCACGTTATTAATAGAATCCGCATTACGTCCCCTTAGCAAGCACTGAACAGTTCCCTTATCCCTAGCGGACCGTGAAGAGTGCAGTGGTGAGTATCCCTAACGGGTTTTCGTTGCTGTTATGCAGCCCGTGCCGTGGTCGATTTCGTTTCCCCTTTGCGAGGCGCAAGCCTCCTAGGCGTCCGCGACAGGCAATACAGCGAAGGGAGCGCCGGATAGGCAAGGGCGTTATTCGGTGCTTCTCCTAGGCCAAGTGGCACCGATATCGAGCACGACGCGGCGGAAATGCTGAGCGCGCTCGGCAGCGCCGGCGCCTTTCCACGACAACAACCACCACAGCAACGCGCGCGAGCCGTTAAACAGGCTCAAGATCGCGAACGCCCCGCAAGCGGCTAGTAGGCCGCCGTTTTTCTTATGCAAGCGCACCGTAGCCTCGGTCAGCATCACGTCGCGGCGGTGGTTGAGCTTTTTCACGCTTCCCCCACCGTAATGAACGATCTCCCCGACCGGGGCGAACATCAGCCGCCACCCGGCCTTTCTCATCCTTAAGCACCAGTCCGTTTCCTCGCCAAAGAAAAAGAACTGCTCATCCAAGCCGCCGACCTGATCAATAATCGACTTCCGCACCAACAGATAGCAGCCGCTGATGACATCCACCTCGCGCTCCGAGTCCCGAGCCCAGGATCGTAGCTGATAAGTATCGACGGCTAGGCGACCGGGCAGGCGATCCAAACCCAGCGTCATCGACAGCAAACGCCCCAACGTGGGGTATCCGGAGCAGGTTCGTTGCAGGGTACGATCGCTATTTAAGACGCGACACCCCATCGCGCCGACATCTTCATGCTGGTTGAGGTAGGCCACCGATTCTTTTAGTACATCCCCCAGCACCAGGGTGTCGGAGTTGAGCAGCAGAACCTGATCCGCTTTACAAAGGGCGAAGCCTTGGTTATTGGCGGCGGCAAACCCTTTGTTATCGTTGTTTTCGATCAGCTCTACTTGCGGATAACGACTTTTGATCATCTCCACCGAGCCATCGCGAGAGTCGTTGTCGACAACGATGACTTGTAGCGCCAAATCGCCCGCTTGCTCATAAACCGAGCGCAGGCAGTCGTCTGTCATCGCCTGCGTGTTATAGGACACCACGACGATAGACAGGTCGGGTCTACTCGTCATCACGGACCTCCTTGTTTGCCCGCTCGGTGCGAGTCACATTAAGAAACCATGCCCCTGCGCCGAGAAAAAAGAAAAAATAAACGAAAAGATTATTCCAGAAATGGACCGTGCAAGCCGCCACGATCATGCCAACCAAGGAAAATGTCCAAGCCATCCGCAGCCGGGTCAAGCGCGGCGGCAAGCGCTTCCAGCCCAAGGCCGGCATCAGCAATACCGGAATGGCAATGGTCAGCAAACCCGGCAGGCCGATTCTTACCCCCTGAACCACCCAGAAATTATCGATGCTCGGCGCATGCATCCAGCCCGGCCGCGTCCAATCGTTAAAGCCGATTCCGAAAATCGGGTTACGCAGCATTTCCGCGCTAGCGTATTCGAAAATTAGCACTCTCATATAAGCCGTTTGCGCGCTAAACGTCAGATAATGCAGAAAGACTTGGTAGGCGGAACGGTTCGAGAGCACATCTACCGAAATGTACAGCACCACGACCAGGAAGGTTAGTAATTTCCAGCGCCCGGCGTGATTTCGGGTCAGTTTCTCCCACACCATAAGCCCTATTTGCACCACCAGCGCGGCAATCGCTCCGGTCGAAACCGACGAAAAACTGCTGACTAATACAGCGCGCCGCGGCATCTTCGGGAAGCTCGGCCTCCCCAAAGCAGGCAGGGCCGGCATAGCAGCGAGGGCGAATACGCTTGCACTAAACACCCCCAGCAGAATGGGGTGGTCGAACGGGCCATAAGCTCGGGTAATGCCGAAGCGCGGACTCATATCCGAGTGGAAATGCGTCCCCATCAGCGCCGCCGAGATATCCTTGATAAAGTGCACGCCCGTCACCGCCTCCAGCAAAACTAAGGGCGCGATGACAATCAGGATCAGAAACAGCATCGCGCATGCCCCGCGGAAACTGCGCTCGTCCGTGATCCAGGCGCGTGCTATGAGATAGGCCCCCAGCACTTCGAGCGTTCGAACACCTGCCGCTTCAACGCTCCTGTCGAGTCCGTGCACATAGGTGTAAGCAATCGCCCCCCATACGACATGCAGTATCAGCAGGCAGTCGATAAGAGTCACTCTGCCCACTGCACCGGAGAATAACCGCGCCAAGCCGGGGAGAAAGGCGAGAATCAAGACAAGCCGGTAAGGCGTTAGCCGAAAGCTGCCGATCGTAAACGAGAACTCGGTCGGCAAGGCGAGCGTTAGCAGCAGTAACGTCACCCATAACGGGCACCAACGCAAAGCGGCTAGCGCTTTGCTTCTAGGCGCTTCGGTCGACGGGGTATCGAATACAACGGCCATGTCTGTTTGCGATTCTTACGTGTTATCTCGTGCGTGGTGGCGATGAGTAGGCACGGCGCTCCCGCCCCCTTTACGATTAAGTGTTAACGGTTTTCGTAGCACTGCCGGCTGCAACGATCTTGGCCAACCACTGACGGCTCTCTCGGTAGGAGCCGGCCAAAACCAGCATCGCCCCGACGAATACGAAGCCGCCTAACAACAACTGAGAGAGCATACCCGAGAAAGCGGGCAATTCGCGGGCCAGCAGCATTCCCACCGTCGCGGTCACGAATACCAATGTCCAACCGGCAAGAAGGCGCGGGCTTTTGCCCAATTTCGCACATACCAGGTAGAGCAAAACCAACAGCGCCGTTAGCTCTGCCGCGATCCCCACAAGCAGTAACAACTCTAGCGAGCCTGTTGTCACGGCAACCCAAACTGCCAACGGGAAAAAGACCGCTCGCACGATGTTCGAGTACAGAGGGAAGCTGGTTTTCCCCAATGCCAAGGAGGCAATAGCCGGTCCCGAACCGAGCATTTTTAGGCCATGCATAAAACCGAGGAGGGCCAACAACGGCGCCGCGGCGGCATAACGCTCCCCGAAAACCAGCACGAAAAAACACCGCCGAGGACGATAAAGAAGATCGCGAACCCAAGCCCTACGAACGATGCAGCCTGCATGACAAAAACCGTCCTTACCCAAAAGGCGTCGACACTCCCTTTCGCCTTGGAGAGAACCGGCAACAGCACCGTTTGCATAACGTTGGTAACTAAGGCGCTCGAGGTAAACGTCAGCATGTAGGCGGCGCTGAACAAGCCAAGCGCCTCCGGCCCAAGCACGGAACCGACGATGGCTCTATCGCCCTGGAGAATAAAAAACAGCAGAAAGCCGTTTAGCAGCAGCGGGGCGCCAAACGAGAATATCTTCCGTATAAACGTGCTATCCCAGGCCATCTGATACGGCCTTTTTGCCACCAGGTGCGACAAAACCGTATAAGAGAGGCCATACAGAATAAGAACGTAAAGCATGACGCGATAATCGCCCAACCACATCCCCAAGGGTATGCAGGCAAGCAACGTAAACAGCTGCGGTAGCTCGCGAACAACCACCGAGCGCCAAAAGCTAAGCTTTCGATGGAAGCGCACATAATCGATGTGCTTCATGCCGTCGATAATGGGAATCAACGCCAACAGCTGGAATGCCCACGCCACCTCCGGAACCCCGAAAATGCGGCCACATAGGGAGCGGCAACGAATAGCGCTATCCCGCAGATCAGCCCCCGCACGAACTGGAAGGAATGCGCGGTCGCCTGCATACGCCGCTTGTTCCCCTCTCGGTCCTGCACGATGACAGTGGTTACGGCAAAATTGCTCCCCAGCTCGATGAAGGACATCGTCAAAGCGAATAAGGCGGCAACGCCGAAATCCTCCACGCTCACTAGGCGAGCGACGATAATGTTGCGCCCGAACGAGGCCAGGGAGCCGCCGATCTTCGCTCCGCTAACCAGGAGCCCGCCTTTTAAAATGTCCGTAAGTTTTGCCATGTAAGGCCAAGTCCTTCTGGAGAGCACGGGGATAAACGGATACGACTTAGCAATCCAAGCCTCCGTACGGCATCAAACAGCCCAAAGAATGTTGGACGCTTGCTATCACTATCACTAGAAAGTGACATTTAACGACGCATGGGAACCTTATGCCTCGCCTCGGGCGATGAAGCATCCTCGCGAGTCCATCGCGTTAGTAGTAATTGGCGGATTCCTCGCCTTTATTAAGGACCGTCCCGAGTAAACGATCTGCGGTAAAGCACCGATAACTATCCTTGAGTTCGGCCTCCGTCACTTCGCCATTGCCGATAATCAGCAAAGCCGCGTCGATCTGGGGGAGAGCGACGAGCGCATCGTCCGTATTCAACAACGGCGGCAAATCGAAGATAACAATACGATCTGGGTAGCGGTTTCGCAGCTCCTGAATCAAGCTCTCTGCAACACGGGAAGACAACAGCTCGGCAGAAAGCTGCTCCGGCCGCATCGTCGGAAGAACGACGAGGCGAGGAATTCCTGGATTAATCAAAGCGTCGGCAACAGTCGCCTGTCCCGCCAAAACCTCGTTCAACGAGCGTTCTGCGTCGAAACCCAGATACTTAGCAATTTTCGGCCGCCGCAGGTCGAAATCGACCAACATGGCCGTTTTTCCCGTTTGCCGCGCAATCGAGATGGCTAGATTGATCGCCACGACCGTTTTCCCTGCCCCTTCGTTGGGGGAGGTGATCGCAAGCGTACGCCAAGCTTTTTCGTCCATCTTTTGCAGCACTTGCGTTCGCAAGCGGTCGAAGGCCACCGTGCTCGGATCGTTTTTGTTGAACGCAACCACACGGTGCTTTTCCAAGTGGGTAGGGTCTAGCGTAACGACACGGGTGTGCGAATACGCCAAGCTGGAGACGTCGCCTGTGTCTGCCGACGCTTTGCTCTCGGCAGCGACAAAGGCGCCCGGGGAAACGCCACTCCAACCTGTCGTCGAGCCGGCCGCCTGACTTTTGGCCTTTTCTAATGCTTGTTTGATGCGTTCCATAACTGTTCCTAGCCGAAACGAGCAATGAGGCGGACGAATATCATATCCAACGGCATATACAAGATATGCAGCAAGGCCGGAACGGCGATCAGAACGATAAGGCCACCGGCAAACGCGATGCGTAGCTGCCAGCGTCGCCTCGCAAGCTCGGCCGACGTCTTGATATAAGGCACGACAACCAACGGCGCTTGCCTCGCTAATCGGCCAAGTGCGGCGGCGCCGCGAATGCGCCGATTTAACAGCTCCAGCAGAAACACGACACCGCCGGCACCACCGCCGGCCAGGAAAAAACCGAGCAGAAGGATCTTCATTCGATCCGGCTTGACCGGGTTATCGGGCAAGATCGGCGGCTCGAGGATGGCGAACCGCTCAGCCTTACTATCCTCTTCTAAACTTTCCGCCATCTGTGCATCGACTTGCTTCGCGCGCACCTCTTCATACTTCCTGCGCGCGTTTTCATGGTCGCGCATCAAAGAGAATAAAGCGCGCTCGACTTGCGGCGTTTCGAGAATTTGCCGCTCAAGCTCTTCCATCCGGTTTTGCAGGGATTTTCGCTGGTCGGCGAGCGACGCTATCCGCGCATTGGCCGCTTCAATGCGCGTTTCGAGTTTCGCCACCTGTAAACGCTCCGGGGAGACGGCGGCCAAACTCTCGTCACCGGCACCGTTATCGGTCTCCAACGTCCGGATGCGACTGCGCACCGCCCGTACATCCGGATGATCCGCCGTGTAACGGGAAATCAAACGCTCGTACTCGGCACGCAGCGTCGGCAAATCGTTCGCGATACTTCCGTCCGCTCCCGCGGAGACAAGCCCCGCCCTCGCCGCCGACAACTCAACATCGAGAAAGCGCAACTCCTGTTGCGTGCTGCCGTATTCTCGCTCAACGCTTCGCAACTCGGCTTCGGTACGTTGCAGCATCGTCATACGCAGGTCCAGATGCTCGGGTAACGCGTTGCTGTACCGCTGCTTGTAGAGAGCCACCTGGTTCTCTAATTCTTCCAGTTCCAGCCGAAGTTTTTCCGCTTCCCGAGCCAAGAAGCGCGTCGTATCCGTAGCACGCTCCGTCCGGACCCGAACGTTCTCGCTTAGAAACAACGTTACTAAATCATTCGCAACCCGATAGGCTATCTGCGGCGATTGATCGTCGAAGGAAACATTGAACGCCAATGTCGACGTGCCGCGCCGGCTACCGTGATCGCCACGGATTAGCTCGACCCTAATTCGGCTGCGCATCTCGCGCAATTTGTTAGACGTCGTCATCGGCCGGCGGGCGTCTTCAAATAGGCCGTATTGGTCGACAATTCGCAACAGATTATCTCGCGTCATCACCCGTTGCTGAATTAACTGGATGCGCTCGTCCGCGTACGTCGTTACCGTCGTCGGCACAAGATCAGGAGGGATCTGCTGCGATTCGACCAGGATCGTACCGGTCGATCGGTAAATAGGCGGCGCCAACACCGCGGCCGCAACGGCCACCGACATGATCGCAACAGCGACGGCCAGCATGACCCAAAACCGCCGCTTCAGAATCATCATGTAGTCATGAACGGTAAACGTGTACTGAGTAGCCATATGATGTTACTTCGACGGCCTAAAAGTTGCTGCTGCTGTATACCAACGTCAACGCTAAGGTATTGGCATTTGCCGTGCTTTCTCCTCCGCGCTTCCTTTGCGTATGCGTAAACGCCAGCTGTGTTCGCCACTCAGGCGCTAGCTGCCTGCCGACTCCCGCCCCGAAAGTGCGCTCAACCCCTTCCGTTGCACCTCGCGTATCGCGCCAACCGATATCCATCGTCGCCCTCGTTCGCTCGTCGATATCGAAGCTAGCACCGGCCTTCGCACGGTCTGTCTCGACAAAACCGCCGGCGCCGCTCGTGCTAACGCTGCGCCCGGCATCGGCGTCCAGGTTTATGCGGGGAGAAAGCGTGAAGTAAGCAGCCGCATTCCCTTGCCAAATCACACGATCGTCGTCGCGAGCCAAGTACGCCCCCCGCTGTTCAGCTGTAAGGTCAACTGGGGAGAAGCTTGCCACCCCGCCCCGAGCGTAGCGGAATAGTATTGGCTCGTACTTTGCCAACCGGCCAGCGGCTCGTAATGAACGGCTCCCATCTGCGCGAAGAACTGCGTTCGCTCGCTAAAAAGCCGCGTGAAGTGAGCCGCGGCGCCGAATTCGTCATAATCCTGCAACTGGGTGTTGTCATACCGCGAACGCCGGTAATCCCCCGTCAGCCGCACCCGCAGCAGAGGACTCAACGCCTCGTCCCAATGGCCGCTTAGCGCTCGCGTTTCCTGGGTGGCATCGGCAACCACAAAGGCGGCGTCGTCAATCTCCGCAGCCCGGGTCGAGCGCTCCTCGTATCGCGCGGCGACCCCGTATTCTCCCGTCGGCGTCGACCGAACCCAGTTAAGCCCCAAGCGCGGGTCGTCGCGCGGAACGCTGGTATCCGAGTCTGTCGAACGCTCGAGACTCATCCCGAACGTAGCCAATACGTCGTGCCGACCGTCGCGCCAGGAGAGCCCATAAACCGGACTCACTCTCAAACGTGCGACCCCTTCCGGATTTCTCGGAGCAAACGTGGGGTTGGAATCGTATTCCACCGTCATCGGCAACGTCAGCGCCTGATCCCAACTACCGGCAGTTGTACTCATCGCCGGCATCAGCCCGATCAGCGGCAAACCTATGAACCTCCAGGTAGCCTTCACCCTGACAAATGCTCCTCGTATCGTCGGCAGCGCCGCCCCCACAGAAACGCCCCCGAGCTTGCCGGCCAAACGCCGCCTGTCTTGCTAAACAGCGAGTATCGGCCCCCGGCGGTGATCTGCAAACGTATTAAGTCGATCAGCGGATCGGCCGCTAACAACTACCTCTCCCGCCAGGTGACCCAATACAATGGCGACACGGCGGCATTGGTGCACCTTGACGGCACGCCGCTAGCTAGGGAACCAACAAGGTGTCCCCCGGCTGTAAGCGCACGTTGGTATCCAAACTTCTGCCTCGAATCAGATCGTTATAACGAACAGGCAGCAACTCATCGCCGTCGGCCGTTTGCCTCAACACCTGGATAGCGTTACCGCTAGCGAAGGGATCTAGACCGCCGGCCAGACTGATTGCCTGCAGGGCAGTAGTCGGGCCGGCCATGACGATCGGCCCCGGCTTATTTACCCTTCCGAGCACATGCACCTGATTACCTTCGATCCCGGTAACGAGAACGGTTACCTCCGGATCGGATATATACCGCGCGAGACGTTCTCCCACCCGCTCCTTAACTTCCGCTACCGTCAACCCCGCCACATCTAGGCGGCCAACCAGCGGGTAGGTAATCGAGCCGTCAGGCAAGACACGCACTTCCTTTTGCAACGACTCTTCCCGCCAAACAGTGACCATGAGAAGGTCTCCCTCGCGCAGCCGATAATCATCGTTATCGACACCCGCCGCCGCAGCGCCCCCCTTCGAAAACGCAAAAAGCGCCACAAGAGCGGCGCATAGAAGGAGTTTCGATTTTAGTCGTCGTGTCATGTCACTCCACCAGCCCAGCACGACCGAAAGGGGGCTGAGCCCCCTTTCTCTTTCGTAGCCACTTGTAATGCCTACCGTGAGGTTAGGCAGCTACCGCATTCAGCTTTTGGCTAGCCAGGCGACGACGCCCCAACACACCGGCACCGAACAGAGCGGAAGCAAACAGAATGGCAGCTCCCGGCAGCGGAACCGCACTCACGGTACCGGCATAGGAAGTTCCCTGGTCGCCGGTGATCCGAAGCACGTAGCTACCCGCAGCCAAGAACGCCTGCAAGGTAAACTCGACGGCACCGCCGCCACCCGCTCCGGTCTCCACACCGGAAGCAATCAAAGAACCCAACTCGTTGGTGCTGCTATCCCAATGAAATAGATCAACCGCAGCGCCCGCCGTGTTGTAAGTAGTGGTGTAATTGGTCGCCGTACCCTGACTACCGGCTACATTCAACAACCAATAATCGGTAGTTCCGTCGTTGAGTTTACCGGCGAAATTAACGGAATCCCCTCCAATACCCAAATCGATATTGCCAGCGAAATCCGTCACGGTAGTTGCGAATGCGGCGGGCGAAAAACCAGCGCAAGCGCGGCAAGCACAGCTTTAATCTTCTTTATACTCATAAAAACCCCCGACTGCTGCTATAAGTCCACGTCCCTATCGAATTCAGCAGCGCTCATCGCCTCGATAAAGACACCCAACCCGAGCAACCCCCAACCGGCTGTTGCCCATCCGTAGGAACATCTCGCCACAACGACCCACTCCGCAAAAAAGCTGCCCTCCTCAGGACGAAGAACGCACTAGCCCATACGCTGCCCGAGCAGCTTTCCGACGTCGTGCAGACAAAGCAAGGCGGGTCATGATCGCAGCAAGAAAAGGCGCGAGCAGGCTATTACTGTACTTAGCGTCGCCGAATCCCACAGCCTTCGCTGCCAATAATCGTAGTCACGACGCAATGCAGCAATGGCCCAATCAGACTAACCGACAAGAATTCAATATTTATCAAAAAGTTAACCAAAAATAATAGGACGCTTTACTCTTGATTATCGCGCCCGGTCGAAGGCGAAAGTTACTCGCTTAGGGTTTATTTAATAAGCGGCAGGGTCGCGCAAAACGGCAACAGCGGTTTTAAAGACAATCTGCATATCCAGCCATAGCGACCAGTTACGCAAGTAATCGAGGTCGTAGGCTATCCGCTGCTCCATTTTCTCCAAGGTATCGGTTTCGCCGCGAAAACCGTTTACCTGCGCCCAGCCGGTAATTCCCGGACGAACTTTATGGCGCACCATATAGCCTTTAATTAATTTCCGGTACTGCTCGTTATGCGCTGTGGCATGCGGCCGTGGCCCAACGATACTCATTCTGCCCTGCAAGACGTTGATAAACTGAGGCAGTTCGTCCAACGACGTTTTTCGTAAGAAGCTGCCGATTGGCGTTAACCGCTGGTCGTTCCGCACGGCTTGGCGAATGTTTTCGCCGTCTTCCATCACCGTCATGCTACGGAACTTGTAGACAACGATGTCCTGGCCGTCTAAACCATAGCGACGCTGCCTGAAGATCATGGGGCCTGGGGAGGTTAGTTTAACCGCAGCTCCGATTACCAATAGCACCGGCCATATCAACGCCAGGATGAGCAGCGCAAGCACAACGTCCGAGGCGCGCTTTACAAGCCCGCTGAGACCGGCAAACGGAGAGTCGCAAACCGACATGACGGGGATACCCCCCACATGATCGAAACGCGCCTGAATCAGATCGAAAACGAACATATCCGGCACGAAGTAAACTGACGCCGTGGTGTCCCGCAAGGCGTCGAGCAGCGCCAAAATACGCGGCTGCGATGTCATCGGGAGGGTGATGTAGATCGCCCGGACGTTGTGGCTCTCGACGTATGCGGCAAGCTCGCTCATTTTCCCTAAAACCGACTCCGGCGCCACGCCGGTCCGCGAAGCCGCGCGGTCGTCGAAGTAGCCGACGAAATTAAGGCGCAACAATGGCTCGGTAGCCATCGCCCGAGCCAAGGCCCGCCCCGATTGCGTCGCCCCGACAATGACGGCGGCCTGCGGCCGATGCTCGACGTAAGGCGAACGTTGCACCAGCAAAGAAACAGCCGCGTGCAATGCGAGTAATACGGGCGGCGTTACAATCGCCCAGGTAATAAATAAACGACGGTCGATGAGGTCGCCGACACCGGACACCCAACCTATGCCGACAACGGCAGCGATCAGAGCGCCCCACCCCACGGCAAACAGCAGTAGCTCGCGCCACAGCTGGCGACGATGCAGAAAAAGCAATGCGCCATCCAGCAAGTATCCGGCAAGCAAAAATGCCAAAACGCCGACGCAAAAGACGAAACCGCTGACTTCCCCTTCGAAAAGATAGGCTAGGACGAACAAAGTCGCCGCAACCGCGAGCGGGTCGATAATCGACTTGAACAGGGTCACAAGCGGTGCGGATCGTTCCAACGCCCCCAAGCGCGGCCCCAGACGCGTCACCCACGGCACGCGGTAGACGCTACCTACAACCTCTGTTCCCCGCCGCTCCTTCTTAGTAGGAACCGGCGCGTGCTTTGTCGGCTGCGGCTCCGCTACTGGCTGCTCCCCCACATCCATAAGTGCTTACGTGCCATCCTTTTCAATTGTTATAAGAAGACTCGCCGGGTACCCGCTACCGCCCCCAAAAGCAAACACTCAGAGTTCCCGAATACTCAATTTAGCGTCGAGGTACGTCGTCGTATGAAGCATGCTCAGGATACCGGTCGGCTCATTCCTAACGCCTTAACTTAGCGCTTCAATATCAGAGCGATAAGAAACGCCTGCCCTCCCGGCATCGGAAACAAAATGCGAACGGATTCACATATTCGAAAATCGGCGCAATAAAGTCAAAACTTTTAGAGCGAAAACCGGGCCTTTGCGCTACCCACTGCGCCTCGCCCTCGCATTCTTCTATGCCCGCAACGGGACAAAACGGCATTTACCACCTTCTTATATACGCTGGCCGGCAGAAGAATCTTCCACCGTAGGCACGTCTGTCGGCAAGCTTACTTCGTGACGACGACCGTCCTGCCAATAATGGATCTCAGCCTCTGCTCCCGCCGGCGTTTCTCGAACCGCTTGCAGGAATTCCAATGGAGACTGCGGCACACTGTCGTTCACCTGCAATAATAAGCTACCGGGGTTGATACCCGCATCCGCCGCAGCGCCGGTCGCGCGACTAACAAGAACACCTTGATCATCCGGCAGCTGTAACGCTTCCCGCAGCTCTGTCGTGGCATCAACCACCGTCAGCCCAATGGCCGATACTACCTGCTCGCCGTCGAAGGGCCGGAAATCGAGCTCTGGTGCCGCCCTTAGAACTTTCGTGGAGACATAAATACTCGCGCCCAATCGAGCGGCCAAAGCCATGGCATCGCTCGGTCGGCTATCCACAAGCTTTGGGCTTTCCTGCCCTTCGACCCGTAGCTCTATCGCACCGAGGTAGGTGCCGTTGACAAGGTCGTCGACGATCACCCGTTCTAATCGAGCATCCAAAGCATCGAGCACATTCCCTATCAAATCGTGAGTCATCGGCCTTGGCACAGCCACATCGTGCAGCGCCATGAGAATAGCTCTCGCCTCATTCATGCCGATAAATATCGGCACTACGTCGCCGGAGTCGGGCTCTCTTAACAGGACCAGAGGAGGACCTTGATCGCCTGCCAAACCTACCGTCGCCAACTCGACCAGAATCAAATCCTCCGGGGCGGCGGCCAATTCCCGCGCATTTGCCGGTAGTTCGGCGAGCACCAGGAGAACCCCAACGGCCAGACCTAACAAACGCTTCTGCCACCGCCTACTGCACTCGCCAACCGTCGCCCCATCACGTCTTGGTATTTGCAATTTGACTAGGTTCAAAAGTCACCTCCCCACATACTGCGTATCGGCTGCGGCCGGAAAAGGCGCAAGCATTGGCGTCGCACGAACTCCAGGCGACAACACCGAAAACAGCTTAGCAACGCTCTGTAGCGACTATGCCTGATTCAGCTCGCTTCGGCTATCAACAACGCCGCCATACCATCGTGATCGCCGGTGCATACGGCGGTATCGTTGACGATTGAATTACGAAGATGCACGAAGCCTCGGAGCCTATAGGCGCCTTGTTCGTCGAGTTTGGAGGCGACATGATCCCGGGCTTGGTTAAACGATGCGTAGCCGTGCTTGATCTTCCGTAAAGGATCGACATGCTCTCGGCTAAAAGCGGCAATAAATAGAAAACCACGAGCACCGGCTCGCGGCCCGAATACCCGCCCGTGATTGTTATTCACTTCAAAAGGCTCGTTAGAGAAAGCATGCTCGCGCTTAGACGGCAGCTGCGGGTAGGTTTTAGTGCCTATGTACCCTCTGTAGCCGCTGGAGTGCCCCTCGCGACTAGGGTAACCGGCCGCGGCCATGGCCGCCGACAAGCGCTGCCTGGCCTGTTGTTCGGAAGCGGCGACACGGTCCAGCAACAACACATTGATAGGCTCACGCAACCGCTTGGCTCGATAACGCTCTCCTAACCAATGCGCGGGACTCAAATCCGGATCCAGCATCCACTTGCCGATCACCGGCAATCCTGGCGGATGGACAAGATCCGCCCCTGTAATGCGAGCGGAAACGGCGTCTTCGCCATGGTAGATACCCATTGCCTCGGCGGCGCGGTTTCGAAGGGTATGGGAAACCCAGACAGCCATACCCGCCGCGGCGATCCCAGCAGCCAGACTTTTCATGGGACGCTCCAGCCAATCTATAACTTACAAGCTCTTTTTCTGCGGGCGATGAACGGACAAACAAGGAGATGAAACAAGGTGCGGAGGGAAGACCCTCCCGTAATAGATAAAGAAAACGGGGCGCGAGGAGGCGCCCCATTATCGATAGTCAGTCGGCACTACTGCGGTGAGGTTTCGTAACCGTAAAGCTCGCGCAAGCGTAAGATCTCGGTGCCCAGCATTTCCAACAACATCCTAGAGTGCCACTCCTGGGCCCACTCATTGATCTGTACGCATAGAGCGTCGGCCAACTCTACCTGATCGTCATCATCTAGGTTTTCAACGACCGGCAGCTCCAAAGACAGGGACGGTAAGATGCTGAACCGTTCCAGCAGCTCCCCGCAATCCTGGCGAATGGCCTCTTCCAGCTCGGCGTCTCCTTGCCCCCAATTTTCAACCAGAAGCTCTAAGGTATGACCGGGCTCTTCGCTTGTAGCGGAGTTGGTACGCCGCCTAAATGGTACTACGTTACCCATTCGCCCTCCTGGAACGCATACGCGCTCGATTGCCGCTCAGTGAGACGAACCGTTAGCAGATCACAAAGCAGTTTGCTGATCCACTAACTTACAAGTTAGACCATTTAAACGCGGAACAAACTCCCCGCTACGTGGTTTCCGTCACGAAATCGAGATAAGCTCACAGCTGCGCAACGAAAGCAGCGGCTGTCTCGACGGCAAAGGCTAGGTTATCTCGCTCGGTGGTAGCGGCCGATTTGCGGGGTTTGAACGAGTGGTCGCCATCGGGCACCCAGGCAATACGCACCTGCTCCGACAAAGGATAAGCCGGAACTTCATCGCGACGCCCGAACGCGTCGCGCTCGCCCTGCAGGATTAAGGCGGGAGTAGCAAGCGATTGAAGATGTTCGATACGCAATCGATCGGGCTTTCCCGGCGGATGAAACGGGTAACCGAGACACAGCAAACCGGCAACGCCCAACTCGTCGGCAACTAAACTCGCCATCCGCCCCCCATCGACTTACCGCCGATGATCAGCTTCGAACTATCTCGCCACTCCTGCACGACAGCGCGCCAACAGTCCAACAACACCGGCTGACGGTCCGGCGGTCGTTTTCGACCGTCCTCACGCCGCCTCACCATATAGGGGAACTCAAAACGAACAACACGTAATCCGCTCCCGGCCAGCCCCTGCGCAACTACGTTCATAAATTCGCTGTCCATAGCCGCACCGGCGCCATGGGCTAACACGACTGTTGTCGACGCCCCGGCAGGGCCGTCGACCAACCATTGGGTTTGCGCCATGCCTGCTTCTCACTATTTTTTTAGAATAAGGCGAGGAACGAAAAAAGGCCGCTTTCGCGGCCTTTTTTCTAAACTGGTAGCGGGGGCAGGATTTGAACCTGCGACCTTCGGGTTATGAGCCCGACGAGCTGCCAGACTGCTCCACCCCGCAACTGACAGGTGCGCAATATACAGGTACCGGAGGCAGAGTGCAAAGGGTAATCGTAAATTTCTGCTCAATTGCCGAAACCGGGACACTGTGCACAGATCGCGCTTCGCCTCCGCACGCTAGAATATGCCACACTTAAGAAAACGCTGATCGGTGTTTTCTAGAACGTGCTTTAGGGGGGAGGCACGGTCTACCGCTATCGGTAGACCTGAATCTTTAGGCCTCTTTCCCTCCTTTCCAGCACCCGGCTACCGAAACCCCAACAATCAAGGTGGCGCGCCTACGTGGCACCCTAAAAGGTGACGAATGAGCCTGGCGAATCAGCCCTTGTTAGTGTTTCAAGGCGAAGGACAAGCACCGCATGCGGGTCTGTGGGCAAGCGCAACACCAACCGCGACCGGCGTTCGCCCGCTGGAGGGAGCACTTACGCAAACGGTTGAGCTAGCATTCGAAGATGCATGCCGCAACGTGATCGTTTTCGGCCTCACAGGCATGGGCAAATCCACCGGCATCATGAAACCCGCGCTGGAGCGGCTTATCGAAAAAGGCTGCTCCGGGCTCGTGCTTGACTGCAAGGAAGACTACGCCGCGCTTGTAAAACGCTATCCGAAACGGGTAACGCTGGTCGGTGCGTCGCGGCTATCGCGCCCCATCAATCTGCTCGCCGGCATGACCGCCGCAGCTTTCCAAGCCTTAATCGAGCAGCTCCGCCCCAAAAACGAAAAAGACCCCTATTGGGGTTCGATGGCCGTCCAAGATGCAACGCTGGTTTTCGAATATCACTGGCTCCGATACCGACAAGCACCGACACTAGACCTCATCTACCAAGCGCTGTTTCAACCAAGCCGCTTCTGTCGCGAACTCGATCGTTGGGTGGCATCGCGAGAGAAAATACCCCACTCCTTTGCCCTTAGGCTCGACGCAGTCAGGCAAAACGCATTTCCATCCTTGCCGCCGGCGCCTCGCAACTGGCACGATTAACGCCCGACCACCCCGACGTGCAGCGCCAATACGCATGGCACACCAACCAGCTAGTGAGCGCGCTTAGCCCATTCTCGGCCAATCCGGCGATTCGACGCCAGCTCTGCGATCCTAACGCTCAATGCGACTTCGAACAGCTCCTCTACGAGGAATGCCAAGTGGTCGTTCTCGATATGCCGATGCGCTTATTCGGGGACACCAGCCATCTCGTCGCCCGGCTCTTACGCCAGCGCATGATGCAAGCCGTTATCTCGCGAAGCAACGCTCGACTCGAAGGGTACGGGAGCGAACGTTTCACCTTTCTTCTCGCCGACGAATTCCAACGCCATCTCGCTCTGCAGGGCGACGCCATTAGCAGCGGCTCTCTCGACGATGCCGCTTGGTTCGAATCTTCCCGAGAATATGGGCATATCAATATTGTCGCCACTCAAGGCGTTGCCTCATTGCTCCACCGCGCCGACGGCGACATTGCGAGCGTTAATGCCTTATTACAGAATTTCGGCACCATGATCGCGTTACCCACGCACGACCCGCACACCCATCATCAACTGGCCGGCTGGAGCCGCGGAATCGTTCGCGACGATGTGCTCGATAGCCTAGCGGCAGCCGGGGCGGTGGGACGCGGCATTATCTTTAGCCATCATTTAGAGCGCCATAACGGGCCCTTAATTGCCCGTATCAAAACCGGCCATATAAGCGGCCACCCGCACATGGGGCGACATCTGAACGAAGCGTTCTCACGCCTGCCAAGCAACCGCTTTCAAATCAACGACAACCGCCAGGTCCGCAACCCCTACGTGGGCAGCGGTGCCAACAAGCCGGGCCGGCCCAGCAAAGCCTGGAACCGGGAGGATGTAGAGCGCGCTTGCGGCGAACTCAGAGAGTGGTTTTCGCACCGTCACTGTACCCATTCGGCCGAATACTTGGCGGCGGCACAGGAAATCGCACGCTCACATAACGGCGAGGAACGACAGCGCTGCGATTATCGCTTCGGCGGCCACCGCGTCGACCTCCTCGTCGTTGCTCCCACAGCACACCATGACGAGGTCCAAACGCTTATCGAGATCCTCCACAGCGATGCGGCGCCGGATCTGGGCTCGATTCAACACCGTATTCGGCTTCCGCTGACGGCCGCGCAACAGCTAGCCGATGCCCTCGACAGCTTCTGCGCAACGCTTATGGAGGACGACAAGACTCCGCCCGCTAAACAACCGCCGCTAAACTGCGCCATCGGCGATACGCCCTGGACGCTATATGCCTTCGGTCGCCAAGCGCACGCTCACCTCCATCTACGCCGGCATGGGGCAACGCCGGACGAACCGACACTGGACGCCGGTTTCGGGCTGCATACCGCATGTTGGCTGCAAACAGCTATCCGAGGTTGGCTGGAGGTCGCTCTACACCCTGCCCCATTGGACAACGAAGACCGCATCGACGTAGAAAGCCCGCTGCCCGAGAAATGGCTAAACCCCTTGGTGAACGACTTGGAGAACCTATGGGACGACGACTTCAAGAGTGAACAGTGAGCAATGAAACGAACCTCCGCAACCAAAAAACCTCTCTCGATAAAACCCGCAAACGACGGCCGCCCTCACTACGGCCGGTTTGTCAGCGCTGCGGAGCACCCGGCTTTACGGTGGAGCTGGGTCGCGACTTTACGGTGCTCTGCGAATACCACTATGAAGCGCTAGAGTTAGAAGCTTGAATCGATCGCCTACGGGCATACGCCAACACTAAGCCGGCCCCGCAGCGGTAAGCCGCTGCCGACACCTGTGCGATATCACCTACATCAAATATCAGAATATTCTTACAGACGAATCTACCTGCTTCCATTAAGCTTCTCCTCGTTACTTCCGGAGCGATGGCGACCCGAAAGGACCGGGAAGGGAGGCGCGTCAGCCAGGGCAGGCATAGGGCAGGAAGCCCCAGGATTCGCAAGCGGTACCAGGACGTATCGCAGGCCGGGCATCAGGCCCCAACCCACGGAGCAGGACGCTCTGTCTGATGCCCGGTTACTTTGAAATATTTCCTGTCCTAATTTAGGGGCCTGTGGGAAGTGTCTACGCGAGGCGCTGCATACTCAGGGGGCAGGCTCGGCACCGGCGACTCCACACCTAGCCGAGTGCGGGGCAGGAAATATTTCAAAGTAAAGCGACTTACGCCCACCCGAAGCAAACACCGGAAGCGATACCCGATACTTTAATCTTGCCGCCGACAACGAGCAGCGGACCTCTCCTCAGCGAGACCGACAAGCAAAAACGCCTGCCCCAATGCCTGGGCAGGCGCGCTTTCTGGCCCCCCCCAGGGGATCACTCGTTGCTTAGCATGTGCTTAGAAGGTCACGCTGGTAGACAACCAGAGACGACGCCCTTCCAAGTTATTGGCATACACGTTGCCGTACCTGGCGCCGTCCTCATAACTCCGGTAATCGACGAAGTCTTTGTTTAGCATGTTGTACACCGCAGCATTGACCGTGACGTTCTCCGCAACCCGGTAGCCGGCCCCAAGGTGGAACAAGGAATAGGCGCGGAAATCGCCCAATTCGTCGACCTCAGACTGCGGCGTGCCCGGCCCCGTCGCACGGTGGCGTTTGCTGCTGTACTCGCCACGCAACCAGGTGTTTAAACGCTCAGTGGTCTGCCAGCGCAGCATCGCGTTAACCATGTGTTTGGGAGTGTCGGTTAACGGGTCGCCGGCATTCGGGCCACTTTTCTGCTCGCTATCGGTGTAGGTGTAATTGGCGGTTAACGCCCAGGCCTCTCCCAGCGGCACCCGCGTCGAGACCTCGACACCACGGGTTACGGCCTCATCGACGTTGGTGCGGGACGGGAAGCTGTCATATTCTCGACTTGGATCATTGATAACCGGCCACTCGCCGATATCGACACAGCCCGGTACGTTGTTGACCCGGCAGTTTGGGATATCCATCGACGCGATTTTGTCTTCAAACTCGTTGTAGAATACTGTCACGCCGCGCTGAACCCGCGCCGGTTGTTGTACTGCGCGCCGATTTCCGTGCTGGTGCTGGTTTCCGGCTTAAGATCCGGGTTGCCCAGAAACGGCAGGTGGCCCTGCGCCCCAAAGCCGTAGATACCGTCGTGCAACTGCTCTAGGTTAGGCGTTTTGTATCCCTGCGAGACACCGCCTTTTAGCGTTAGCGTGTCCGTCGTATTCCAAACCAGATACGCCCTGGGGCTTAGATGACTACCAAACGCATCGTGCTCGTCGTACCGCGCTCCTAGCGTTAAGGCAAGGTTATTCAGCAAGTACCATTCGTTTTCGGCAAACAGTGCCCACTGTGTCTGCTCGAAACGGTCGTCGGCAACGCCCTCTTCCATCTCCGCTTGCCACCATTGACCGCCGACAGTGAACATGTGGCGCTCGCCGACCGGCGCCACCAGCTTGGTGTCGAATACCAGATTCTCCGTTTCCAAGATACGCGGTGCGCCGTCTTCGGCTCCCGGCGTTTCCGGCGGAATCGTACGCCCGATCGTCTCGGTGGTGTTTTGCATCAGGCTGGATTCCAGCTCGCCCAGCCGGTAGCGCCCCGTATGGCCGATGGCGATTTGGTCTCGGTTGAAGCGCTGCTTCGTCGCATAGCCACCGCTGCCTAACCGCCCCAGTTGACCGTCCGAATTGTCGTAGCTCTGGCGCGAGCGCTCGACGTCCAGCCACAGCTCGTTCGCCTGATTCGGCACAAACGTCAGCCGCCCGCCCAAGGAGTAATTGCGCGCCGAGACGGGGTTGTGTCCCATGGAAGGCTGAGCCTCTGTACCGTCGTCTTCCCGGTAGGTAACTTGGGAGGCGGAGCGATTAAACATGCGACCGCGCAATTGCAGGCCGAGCCGGTCTTCAAGCAAAGGCCCGGTCGCGTAAATCGAGGCGGTGGAGCTATCGCCGAACTGCGAGTCCTGCTGAATGGTCTTGTCGAGATCGAGCGTTCCCGTCCATTCCGGACTCACTTTACGCGTGATAATGTTAATAACGCCGCCCATCGCATCGGAGCCATAAAGCGTGGACATCGGACCGCGCACGACTTCAATGCGCTCGATGGCCGACACCGGCGGCATAAAACTCGTTTGCGTTTCGCCGAAGCCGTTCGGCGTCACGTCGCCCGCGCTATTTTGGCGTCGGCCGTCGATCAGAATCAACGTGTAGTCGCTGGGCATGCCGCGCATGCGAATGTCCATGCCCCCGGTTTTCCCAAGCGGCGCGCCTACGTCGATGCCTTCCACATCCTGTAATGCTTCGGCCACGCTGCCAACTCGACGCTCCTGCAACTCCTCGCGAGTAATCACCGTAATGCTTGCCGGTGCATTCTCGATGACCTGCTCGAAACCGCCCGCAGTAACGACGAGAGGGCTTAAATACGCCTCGCTGCCGCTTTCCGCCACGGCCAACCCCGGGCCGCCCGCGGCGGCTAATAAGAGCAGCGTTTTTACCGGGACAAAGGAATACTTGTTCGTGCCGGTTTCCGAACGTTTACCGCCGTCTTGCATGGATTGTTGTACCCCCAAAGTCGCTACCTACGAACAGCCTAATAAAAGTGATCGCTATTACGAATGCATCTCCATCTTGTTCGCAAATAGTAATTATTCTCATTGCCTCTTGCAAGAGGACATAGCTCACACCGGGGCAGCTACGGCGCAAGCGAGGCAAGCCGGCGCCATCAGCAGAAGGAGCAACAATACGTGGACAGGGTTTGCGTTCGCGTCGAGCGCAAGACGAATAAGATATGACGGTCAGGCAGGGCTCGCCCGGCACCGACGCCAGGCAAGAGCAGAATGCAAAACGTGTGTACTTACAATGCGGCGCTTCGTTGACACCTCGTCACGAAAAACATCGCCGGCGAGAGGAATTTCCGCCGTCACCCGCGTCCCCTGCCCCAGCCGGCTCTGCACTTCCAGGTGCCCGTTCAGCATATGAATACGCTCACGCATACCGCGCAAGCCAAAAGACGCTTTCGGTTCAAGCCCTTCTTGATCGAAGCCGCTGCCGTTGTCTTCGATCAGAAGGCGGAAACAACGCTCTTCGTATAGCGTTAATGTCACATCGACCCGCGTCGCTCTCGCATGCCGGGCGACATTCGTTAGCGCTTCCTGCACAACGCGAAACGCGGCCGTGGCTACCTCGCTGCTCAGTAGAAATTCGGTATGGCTCAGATGCAGATAATGGGGAACTCCGCTGGTACGGCCAAACTCATTTATCAACCAATCGCAAGCACCGGCCAAGCCGATATCGTCGAGCGCTCGCGGCCGCAAACCGGCAGCAATGCGGCGGCTCGCATCGCGCGTGGCATCCACCATGACCTCTAGATCCATCAGCTTATCGCGTACCTGCTGCTGATCCAGGGGTGTCGGCAACCGTTTCAACATGCCGATTTCAAGCCTAATGGCGGTAATCAGTTGGCCCAGCTCGTCATGTAGCTCGCGGGCGAGGTGTTTCTGCTCCTCCTCGCGCACCGAGTGCAACATGCTCCACATAGTCCTAATCTGCTCGCGCGACTGCCGCAGTTCGCGCTGCACTCGTTGACGTTCGGTGATATCGCGGAAGTTCACACTGCATACGCGACGGCCGTCCGCGCCATTGAAAATACTCGCTGCCACTTCCACCGGCAGTTTCACGCCGTCCTTTCGCCAGTACACCAGGTCGCCCTGATAAAGCCCCGTTCTGCGGAACTCCGATAACACCTTGTGAAATCGCCGGTCTGTGTCGTCGGGACGGAAAAAGAGCGCCGTTCCCCCTCGAATCAGCTCTTCTTCCGTATAACCGAGGATTTTGCACGCCGCCGGATTCGCCGCCAGCACTTCGGCATCCGCAAGATCGCCGGTATCGACATGTAAAATAATCCCATCAAGACTATTCTGAACAAGGCTTCGGTAGCGCTCTTCGCTCACCTGTAACCGTCGCTCGGCGGCCACCTGCTCGGTGACGTCTTTAACGATCACCACCACCCCAACGCCATTACCATCGACGACCAACGGTGCGGACACCGCATCGACACAGCACCACTCGCCGCCTTTTTTCGTGTCCAAAGCCGATGAACCTCCGCTTCGCGCGTTGCCGCCTCCGCGAGCTTGTCAACGGCCGTCTTCCAGTCGGAAGGCTTGGTAACCTCCGGCAAATAGCGCCCCTTGAGCTCTTCGGTTTCATAACCGGAGAGTTGTACATGGGCACGATTGGTGGCCACTATCAGACCTTTGGGATCGGTCAGCACAACGGCATAAGGATTCATCTCGAACAGCGTACGGAAATATTGCTCGCTTTCCCTTAGGCGCCGCTCAGACTCTAAACGCTCGCTGATATCGCGAAGGGAAATACTGTAGGCAGAGCGACCTTCCCAACCGATAAACGCGGCGGCACTGAACTCTACCGGCGTTCGACCGCCATCCGGCTGCAAAGCCCATAACTGGCCTCGGCAAACGCCTTCCTGCTGTAATTCTTGCCACCAACCCGGCAAGGCCTGCTCTCCCGGGTCTAGTAATTCGGCAACGGTGCGCTCGCCCGGACAGCATGCGAACAATTCGGCGGCTGCGGGGTTCGCCGCGACGATTTTCTGGTCCTCGTCAAATAGCAGGACGGCATCGCGCGCGTGTTCGAATAAGCTACGGAAACGCTCCTCGCTCTCGCGCAATTCTCGTTGCAAGCGGTGTTCGCGGGTAATGTTGCGGCTTAAAGAAAAGACGCTTTCCAACTCGCCTTCGATAAAGACGGGCACCATAATGACATCAAGCACTAGCGACTCGTCATCGCGGACGCTGCGCACGGCGTATTGCATACGCGACGAACGGCCATGATACGCATTATTGACAGCCCGAATAACACCGGCTTTGTCGGCGTCGTCGATCGCTTGGTAGAAGCGCTGGGGGCCCGACTCATCGGCGTCGTCGACGCCTGTCGCCTTCAGCAATTCTAGTTGAGCACGATTCTGATCCAGCCACCGCTGATCGCGCCCAAGGAGGGCGACCGCCTCCGGCGTATTATCGATGATGGCTCGATAGCGCTGTTTTACCCGCTGTAGTTCGCATTGCTCGGTAACATCGACCAAACAAGCACCGATACCCGTTGCGCAGCGATGCCGAAACCAATCGAACCTTATCCAGCGTTGCTGACCGTCGGCAACGGTAAATTGCGCGGTCACGGGCGAGGGTTGAGTTTCCGCAAGTTCGTGCCGTAATTGCTCCCGGTGCCGCGGGTTCGGCGATAGTTCGATGAGCGAGGCACCCACCATTGCGGCAGCGCCTTCACCGAACAACTCCCACAAGGCTTTATTTGCGTGTAATAATATGCCTGCTTCATTAAGAAGAGCGACCGGATGCGGCAATGCCTCCAGCATGGCTTCTAAGCCGGGCACCCCCAACATCTCCTCCACTGCATGTGGAGCAGACTCGGCAGAGCCGCTCGATAACGATCCGTTCAAAGCTTGCCTCGCACTGCGTGAGCACACCCTTCACTGGCGCGCACGTGTCTACTTTACTTGATCTCACTACCACTGTTGCAGCTGGCGACCGGTTGCGTCCGGTAACGCTCTATGCTAGCGCGAACGGACTAATTTCGCAGCCACAAACATTCGAACCTGCCCCAAAACTTTATTATGGGACAAGCGGTCGATCACATTTCGATTGCCGGGCGCAGCGCTCCGTCACGGCGCACCGCCACCACCGCTCCCACAACTACTGATACACTATCGCACTTATCGCAGACCAATGCGTTGGGCAGCAAGCCAAATTTGCACTATGCTCGGCGCGCTAAGGCCTGCAATCTTCACGAGAAGGGCATCTGTCAGTATGTCGGCCTTAATGCTTCGCCCTGCACGGCTCGGTCTATGCTGCGGCCTACTACTCATTTGTACGCCTCTGGCTCATGCTAGCAGCGCGGAGCACCGGACACGCGACAACAGCGACGTCCCGCCTACGGTGCGGGAGCAACTCGCTAACAATGAAGAACCGGCCCTAACCGTTCATGAGCCGATGTACTTCCTTGTCGGCGGACATAGCGGCGACGACCTAACAGCGCGTATACAGCTAAGCTTCAAGTATCGGCTGTTCGATCCGGAAATGGTCGACGGAAACGGTTTTGCTTGGCTCACGAACGTCCACTTCGCCTATACCCAAGAATCGCTATGGGATCTCAGCGAGGACTCCTACCCGTTCCGCGACACCGTTCACCGACCCAGCATCTTCTGGGAACGGGCTCGAATCACCGACAAAAACCAAGCCAACATTCTCCGTGTCGGGTTAGAACACGAATCCAACGGCGAGGACGAGGAGGCATCGCGTAGCATCGACACCCTGTTTATTCAGCCTGGTTTCGCAACCGACGTTTTCGAGCGAGAGCTGATTCTTGCGCCAAAGTTTTATGCCTATCTGGTCACCGGCTCGCACAATCGCGATGTTGACCGTTACCGAGGCTACGGCGATTTCGTCGTCCGCTACGGCAATGACGATAGCTGGGTTGCCCAAGTCGCTTATCGTTATGGTATAGGCGGCAATCACACCGGCCAGCTGGATGTCTCCATCCCCATTCGCCCTCGAATTTTCGGCCGTACAGGAGCCTATATTTATTTCCAAGTCTTCGAAGGCTACGGCGAAACGCTACTCGATTACAACCGTCGAACACCGCTGACGGCGCGCGTTGGATTCGCCATCGTGCGTTAAGCGCTAGGCATCGGGCGTGCAGACGCGATCGCGGCCGGCCGCTTTCGCTCTATACAAAGCCTGGTCGGCTTGTTGCAGTAAAGAGAGATAGGTCGCCCTGGTATCGGGTACCCGTGCAGCAACGCCTAGGCTTAACGTTACCCCAATCTTCAACCCGTGCGCAGGATAAACGGCTTCGCCGACGCTTACCCGTATGCGCTCAGCTGCGGCCGCCGCAACCGCCAGGCCGTAGCCGGGCAATAGAATGCAGAATTCTTCTCCCCCGTAGCGGGCGGCCAGACCACCCAAGGCCTCCACAACTTCTCGGATACGATCGGCAACGCCTTGCAGCACGGCATCGCCGACCGCGTGACCATGCGTATCGTTGACGGCTTTAAACCAATCGATATCGGCGAAGATAAGCGCCAGATAGCGTCCCTTCCGTTTATTGTCCCTCCATAGCTCCGCCAACCTCGACTCCAGAATACGACGGTTTGCCAAGCCGGTTAATTCATCGGTAGTACTTAATATACGTAGCTGCTCATTGAGCTGATCAAGCTCTCGGCTGCGTTGCGCAACACGCTCTTCCAGCTCTTCCTTTACTTTACGTTCAGTCTCCAGAACTTGGCGCTGCGCCAATAAACGGGCCCTGCGCTCAGCGTTAATACGCGTAGCCAAGGCCAGAGAAAACAGCAGCATTTCCAAGCCAACCCCGGCGAACAATGCGTTCCTGGTGACGACATTGGCCGGTAACCACCCAAGTTTCAGGCCAATCACGATGAACACTCCGAGAAAAACCGGAGCCCACGACAGGGTAAAGTACTTCCCTATGGCGACGCCTCGCCGCCACGCCAAGATACCAACCGTAATACCAATGACAGAGGCCATTACAGCCGGTAACAGCGCAAACGGCAGGCCGAGGGAATACGGCGCGATGACAGCCACCAGCATGCCGAACCCGGTCACGCCATACGCTAATCGGTAAATTCGCGTTAAAAGTAGAGACTGTACGTGGGGCCCGAACAGGTTGCGGATAAACGCGAGTCCAAACCCGCTAACAAGACAAATGCCGAGCAGTATCGCCTTCTCGTTCCACACGGGCGCAGCAGGCCATAAGAAGCGAAAGCCCCACCCTGTCAGGGTAGTAAGGAACAGCGCCATCGAAATGACAAAACCGACGTAGAAGAGATAAGCCCGATCCCGAAATGAGCCGAACAGCAACAGGTTCTGCAAACCGATCAGCAACATGGCGCCAAGAAACAAACCTTTCGCTGCATTACGGCGATAGTCGTATTCGGCAAACGCCTTCGGCGTATAAAGCGCCATAGGGGCTTCGAGGGATTTTGCCGCCTGAACCCGCAGGTAGACTTCTAACCTTTGGCCTGGCTCCCAGCGTAGAGGGACAATAAAGTTCTCGTGCGGGAGCAACCTTTCCTCGAAAGGCTGCAATGCACCGAAGCGATAACGGCTAACAAGCTTATCCGCTTCGACAACATAAACATGAACAGAGTCTAATAATGGCGCGCTCAACTCCAGCCAACGCTCTAACGAACGCTCCGAGGCATTGTCGAGCACCAGCCTGAACCACCAAGCGGACGCGCTATACCCTGCATTAAAGGTGCTTTCGTTAGCTTGCCAGGCGGTGCTGGACCTGATCTCGGTAAATGTTAAGTCCGCATCGACATCTTCCAGGTAGAAAACGTATTCGTCTAAGGCCAAACGATCGTCTCCTTCCGCTAGCGACAATACGCCAGCCTGCGCTGACGCTGATATCAGCATACTCAGCAGGAGAGTCGTCAGCCTTTTCACGGAACGACATCCTCCGCCATCGGCCGCACGCGGTTGCGTCCCGCCGATTTTGCCGCATATAAAGCCTGATCGGCGCGATGCAGCAGCGCCTGGTAGGAAGCGTCTTGCTGCGGCGAACCAGCCGCAACGCCGATGCTGACCGAAAGCTCGATCGCAACCTGATCGACGACAACAGGTTTGCGTCTAACTTCGTGCCGGATACGCTCTGCAACGTCTAACGTCGATGGCCATTCGGCATCGACCAAAACAACGCAAAACTCCTCGCCGCCATAGCGCGCTACTTCGTCATGCTGATGCCTGATGCAACCTGCGATGCGCTCGGCAGCCGCTCGGAGGCACACGTCGCCGATGGCGTGACCATAGTCATCGTTAATCGTTTTGAAATGATCGAGGTCGATTAACATAACAGAAACGCCGCCTCCGGTTTGCGCCTGCGTTTGCCAGATTTCCGTCAACCGCCACTCGAGTTGGCGTCGGTTGCTGACCCCGGTTAGGGAGTCGGTGTAGCTCCATGCCCGCAAGCGCTCGGTAAGCGCTTCTTGTTCGCGCGTCCGCTCGCGAATCGTTGCCTCTAACCGTGCGTTCGCTCGCCGCGTGGTTGTTAACGCTTGCTCCTGTGCTTGCTGCCGCAACCGTCGCTCGTCATTGATCCGAACCATCATGGCGAACGACATCAATAAAGCGGTCCCTAACGCTCCGGTTAAAGACACGATCAGTATGCTCCAGTTGAACGACATACTGCCTATGGCGGACAAAGTAGCGGGCACGAAACCGAGAAATCCGACCAGTAGTGCGGCCGTATAAACACGCGCAGCGGAACCGCCTTTAGCCCAACAATAAATCCCAAGCCCTAGGTAAAAGAGAACGGCCCCATAGCAAAAACAAGGCCGACGCCGAGCCTTAGGTTATAAGGCAGAACAAGAGCAAATGCCGCCAATACCACCGCGAGCATTACAATTACCAACAGCGCCTGCGATGCGCGCTTGGCAACATACCTTAAGCTCAACACCCGGTTGGTGAACAAGCCTCCAAAAGCAACCGTTCCGAATATAGCTAAAGGAATTACGTAATCGTTAAAAGCCGGCGTTTCAGGCCACAGAACCGCAAAGCCAAATCCTGTATAACTGGTAATCAGCGCCAATAAACAAAGCTGAGTACAAACGTAATACAGATAACTCAGCCCTTTGACGGCAAAGAAAAGCAACAAATTGTAGAGAGAAAAGACGCCTAAAGCGCCAAGGAAAACACCGTGAACCGCACCCCGAACCCCCTTACTCAGGGCATACGTTGGCGCATCCCATAAGAAAAGCGGCGCCCGCACGGCGCCAACGGTGTCGATTCTTAGGTAAATTTCAAGTTGCTCCTGCCCCTCCCAGCGAAGCGGCACGAGATAATTTTGGCTGTTATAAGGGCGGGCGGCGAAGGGTAAAGCGCTCCCCATATGATAGTAGTCGATGAGCTTGTCCTCGCCGTATACATAGACATCGACGTAATCCAACAGCGGGTAGGCGAGTTCGAGTAGACGACTCTGAGGTTGAGTAGCGGGGTTAACGATACGAAGCCGTAGCCACCAGGCCGAACGGCTGAAACCTTGATTAAAAACCTGCTCCGCTGCTTGCCAAGAATCTGCGTCTTGGCGGACATCTCTCAGCGTCCGGCGGCGGTCTGGGTCTTCAAGATAATTAAGCTGGCCATTGAGATTCTGGAAGCCTTCCCCGGTCAACACAACAGTCGCCGAAGCCGGCAGACTCAGTACGACGGCGAGAATAAACAAACAATACTTAAACATGGAAAGTGTCCGCGATAGGCCACCTTGCAAGCCCCCTCCAAGGTAGAGCAAAAACCAGCAGAACCTTCCATGAGCACTACATCAAACAACCCGCCGGCCCAGTCGTTTGGGCCGGCAGCAATGAATTAACAAATACTAATATACAGCTTGTATCATCTCGTTTCCGTCAGGCAAGCGACAAAATGCATCGGTGCCTCTTAACTGCTCCCAGTTCGCCTCAACCTGATGGCTCGTATATAACAATCGTATCGGCCTTTGATCGTACTGAGTAAAGCGTCCGGCACCGCGAATACATTGGCCCGGATTGGCAGGGTCCGGCCCCCAGGTCACCCGATAATACTCGCATCGGGTATCCCTAGAGCTGAAGGGGTTACACGTATCGAAATCCTCTCGCGGGTCGGGCCCCGCGCAGGCGTCTAGAGACGTATGTATACCGTGGTTGTGCAGTCTATCGACGTATTCTACTAATGGCCGGTGATTAATAATTCCACAAACTTCCGGCATCAAGAACATGGTCGCAACCAGCGCTCGCTGCACACCGCCTGTGATTCCCGCATAATCGTCCCCGGGACGATTTGCCGGACCGTCGATATAACCGTAGGGGTCGCGCTGAGTACGTGCCCCAAACCCGGGGTTACAATCCCCGGTGGCGCCATCGAAGCACTGCGAACGCAGTAAGTTCCCCCAGTAGTCGCTTTCTTTCTGCTCGGGAATCTTTGCCTCGTCGCCCCATAGGTGAACGCCATGTTGTCCGGGGTTGATTTGTCGAAGCTCGGACGGCCCGCGCAACCACACTTCATCGGCATGCACATTGTCGGCAACTTGACGTAGATTATTGGCGTAAAAAGAATCTCTTAGCAAAGCAGCGGCAAAAACGGGAGGTAGAAACTGACCGTTCCACTGCCCGGCTCCAGAACTCCAACTCCGAACCAAACCTTCCGGCGGGTTATAGCGCGCGTGGTAGATATCGAGTCCATACGTCACCATGGCAGCCAGGGCCGCTTTTTTTCCTCTATGCCGTTATCCGACGAAAGGAGCGCGAAGAGGTCGTTGTTGAAGGCCTGGGCCATACCAGAGCCGTAGTCGTGATGCAGAATATGGGCCCGGTAGGCTCGCCCGGCTTCGGAGAAAGAACCGGCGGGATAGTTCCGCATGCTGAATACTTCGGTACTATGGGACCATCGTTGGCGGATTCTCTCCAAACCGTCTGCATCGGTCCCCCGCAGTAAGTCGCTCTGCGGCAGTCTGGATAGGTCAAGATCGCAGAAACGGATCAGCTTTTTATCGCTTCCGCTGATATTAGGCCGAATCATATCCCTGCCCGCATTAGGCGGTACTTCGTTCAGGACTGTCACCACGTTGTAGGCATCGACACACTCGCCTCGAATCGCATTCGCCCCGCAATTGCCATCCTGAGCCTCATTACGCTGCTTGGCCGCAACCAGCGAGGTAATGCCCGTAAAGCTCATGGGCAAAGCGGGCACGATGTTTTCATCGGCACGATAATTCCCGTAATTATTCGAACCGTCCAATAAACCCAAGCTTTCCATGACTGGATTCGCGTCGGCGCTGATCGATCCATTACCGTGTATAGCCGTAATTTCGACACTTTCCCCGGCGGCCGGGGCGCAATCCAGTAGTCGCCGTTAGCGAACTGACCGCAATAGGCGAGTCCGCCGTTGGCGTTAAACTCCCACTCGAAAACGGCATCGCTATGACTGCCGCGCCGTGTGGCGTCGACTCGCACGTACAGAGCGTTTCCCGTGCAGGGAGCGGCTGCATCGGTAGAGCCACAATCGCATCCGGTCGCTACCTCCTCCGCAGATACTTCGCCTCCTACAGATACCATGGCCAAGAGCCCGGCCAATACGAATCCTCGCATTGTCATTCTTCTGCCCCTCCATCCTTGGGCCAGATAAAGCTTTCGAGAAAAAGCCGCTTAGGAACAAAACGCCTTCGCCCGCACAGGCCGAACGTACCTAGGAAGGAGAGCCGCGCCGTCCAATACGCCGTTTAGGAAGAAGAACATGATGCTCCTTCGGTGGATGTATAGGCTTCGCTAATTTTTAAAACACCCGCGGTAACGTCGCCGAAACAACCACGAAATAAACAAATACCAGGCAATAAACATACATTTCGCAAGGTATTAAGATTCTGCCGCTTGCACCCGAAACTTGGCATGCCATTACTTCGTCACCAAAAACTGATAGTGCAGCACAGTAATTTGCCATGAGGCGGCAAACTGTAAGAAAGAAAAAATCCGGCAGGGGCTTTCTCAATCCCCTAACAGGTCGCTGAAAAATCGTTGTCAGCGACCTGTTAGCGCGCCCTGGGCCTGTACCGGGGCGCTGCGAGCTGAAAAGTCCATCAATGGACTTTTCAGCAACCTGCTAATAGGGAAGGTCGGTGAACGTCATGGACGTGGTTTTCAAAGATACGCAGTTTTCCTTTCAAACCTTACGCCTTCTGGGGGCGGCCGCCCTGGGACAAACCGACGTCGGCGAGTGTTTAGCCACCGCCCGTCGAATCGACGAAGGCAACTTCGAAAGCTGGACCAACGCTTGGCTAGCAACGGCGCAACGCATTCACGCCAGCGCCGAGCGGTGCGCTCGGGCAGGTCGCACAGTCAGTGCTCGGGAAGCCTACATGCGGGCGGCGAGCTATTACCGGGCAGCCGAATTCTTCCTCCATGAAAACCCCGCGGACCCTCGCATTCGCGAGTATTACACAGCTAACATGGAGTGCTTCCGACAAGCGATCGAACGCCTCCCGCAACCGCCCGAACCGGCCCGTATTCCGTATCTGGAAACCACTCTACCCGGCTGGTTCTATAAAGCCGAGGCAAACGGCTACCCGCAAGCCACGCTATTACTCCAGACCGGATTCGACGGCTCCATCGAAGAACTACATGGGCATGCCGTCGCGGCCACTAAGCGGGGAATGAATTGCCTTACTTTCGAAGGTCCAGGCCAAGGTCAAGTTATCCGCTTCCAAGGGCTTCCCTTCCGCCCCGATTGGGAATTCGTGGTCGAAGCTGTGGTGGACTACGCCTTAACCAGACCTGAGGTCGACCCTCAACGCATTGCGCTAGAAGGCATTAGTTTCGGTGGCTATCTCGCGCCGCGCGCCGCGGCCTTCGAGTCGCGTCTTGCAGCCTGCATTGCTAACGGCGGCGTATTCGACTTTATGGGAAGCAAACTTCCCGCCGATATACCCCGAGCAGAATTCGTTGCCTGGCTCAAGGCGCATAAGGCAAGCTACAACGACGAAGCGAAGGTGATTATGGCCAACGACACCGACGCCCGGTGGGGACTCGCTAATGGCATGTTTACGTTTCATGCAGAGTCCCCAGCCGATTGGATGCTGAAAGCGATGGACTACGAATTGTCGAACGTTGCGGGCCAGATCGCTTGCCCCATGCTGGTGATCGACGGTGAAGAGGAACATGCTTTCCCAGGCCAGGCGCAGCGCCTGTACGATGCTTTGCAGTGCCCAAAAACCTTCATGTTGTTTACGCGCAACGAAGGCGCCGGCGACCACTGTCAGGTCGGCGCGCCCCTACTAGCACAGCAACGTATCTACGATTGGTTGCAAGAGACCTTGCAGAATGAGCGGGTCGCGTAAAATGATGGGCGAACTTCTTCGGCCTAGCGGGCGACGACAATGGACGATTTATTCGACGGCCAACCGCGAGAAGAGCGGATAGCGCCCGGTGCATGGCTTTTACACGGCTTCGTCAGCGAGATAGCCGACACCTTACTGGATGCGGCAAGGCAAGTCGCTGTACAAGCGCCGTTTCGCCATATGCTAACGCCGGGTGGGCATCGCATGTCAGCGGCGATGACGAACTGCGGCACGGCGGGCTGGGTCAGCGATGCTCACGGTTATCGATATCAGCGCACCGATCCCGACACAGGAAAACCTTGGCCGAGCATGCCTGAGGTATTTCGGCAGCTAGCCAAGCAAGCGGCCGCCACAGCCGGCTTCCCCGATTTTATTCCCGACGCCTGCCTCATCAACCGTTACCAACCCGGCACACGGCTATCCCTGCATCAGGACCGTAACGAGCGAGACATCAATGCGCCCATTGTATCCGTTTCCCTCGGCCTCCCCGCCATTTTCTTATTCGGCGGCAACCGGCGCAGCAACAAGCCGCAACGTTATCGGTTAGCGCATGGCGACGTTGCGGTCTGGGGCGGCCCTTCGCGGCTGGCCTATCATGGCGTGGCTCCAATAGCTAATGGCCACCACCCGGCCACCGGCGAATGCCGAATCAACCTCACCTTGCGCAAGGCGTTATAAGCCGCACCGCGACACATGACACAGGCGTCACCTGTTCGACTACAATAGGCCTCGGAACAACGCAAAAACGGGGTGATTAACGTGGCAGATACGCAGGCCCACAAACGTGCGCTCGTGCTTGGGGGCGGAGGCGTCACCGGTATTGCTTGGCAGCTTGGCCTATTACTCGGCCTACAGCGGGGCGGGACGAGTCTCGCAAACGCCGACCTCATCATAGGCACCTCTGCCGGCTCTAGCGTCGGCGCCCAGATAACCTGTGGGCTAACGTTAGACACACTCGTCAGACGGCAAATTCTCCCGCCCGCCAACAGCAAAGAGCGCGCTGTTCCCTACGACGGGGCCAAAGCAGCGGAAAGCAGTCGCCGTTTACTGGAAAGAATGAGCGGCGACCGTAACGCCGCCCGGCGTAAAATCGGCAGCTTCGCCTTGCGTAGCCGTACCGCGTCCGAAGCGGAGCGCAAGGCCATTATTGCCAGCCGACTTCCCAGCCGCGATTGGCCCCTGCACCCTTTACTCATTACCGCGGTCGAAGCCGAAACGGGCGAGGTACGCGGCTTTCGGCGCGACTCGGAAGCCTCGCTGGTGGATGCTGTAGCCGCTAGCTGCGCAGTCCCCGGCGCTTGGCCGGCGGTGACCATCGGCCAACGTAAATACATCGACGGCGGGGTGTATACGGTGTGCAATGCGCACTTCGCCCAGGGCTACGAAAGAGTGCTGGTGCTCAGTCCGCTGGGTTGTCACGAAGCCGACCCCGTTTGCGGCTTACTTAAAGAGGAAATCGCCGAACTCCAAGCCACGGGTAGCCAAACGCATGTCATCGCACCCGATGCGGGTTCGCAGCGCGCTATCGGGCCTAACATGCTAGACCCTAACGCCAAACCCGCGACCGCGCGAGCGGCCATTCAGCAGGGGCTGCGCTTAGCGCCGATAGTAGGCCGCTTCTGGCACGGGACACACTGACGCCCTAGGCGCCTACGGCGAAACAGGCCTATTGCCCCTGTACGGTCTCTTCCGCCATGTGAATCAGCTCCCACACATGGCCGTCCGGGTCCTGAAAGCTGTGCTGATACA
The DNA here is from genome assembly GCF_003399765.1 of Alkalilimnicola ehrlichii. Classification (GTDB taxonomy): domain Bacteria; phylum Pseudomonadota; class Gammaproteobacteria; order Nitrococcales; family AK92; genus AK92. Next base: position 137,763 of record NZ_NFZV01000008.1, read on the forward strand.
TAAATCCGTGATCTACCGGCTCGGCGAATGTTCCGCCGCCGGCGGCAACCGCCTTGCGGACCAAGGCGTCAACGCCTTCGCGGCTGTCTACTCCTAAGCACAGCAAAACCTCGTTGCTATGGCGCGTATCGCACACGCTATTCGGTGCGAAACCTTGGAACTTCGCGTCGGTCAGCAGCATGAGAACGATATTTTCCTCGATCACGACGCAAGCGGCTGTCTCGTCGCAGAATCGCTCGTTCAACTCAAAGCCCAGTTGCCGATAGAAACCGATCGCGCGCGCGAGATCGCGCACGGCAAGATTGATATAGATGGCACGTTTCATAGCATGTCGCCTCCGGTTGCTTATAGGTATAGCCGAACGTGAACCGCTCAGGGTTACAAAACGGACATCGGCTATCCATAGTCGTCGACAAACCGAGAGAATCGACAGTAAGTGCGAAAAAATAGCCTTTGCCGATGCAGCAGGCCGGTCAGGGCAAGGCGCCAGTTCGTGTCACAGCTCCGCCAGACGGCGCTCCAGATAGCGCCGCTCCGGGCCCTGCTCGGTCAACGCCAACGCCTTACGGAAACCGGCCCTCGCCTCTTCCCGTTGCCCAAGGCGGGCACAAAAATCCGCGCGCGCAGCATACGCCAAGTAGTAATGCTTCAGATCGCCACGATTTAATAAGGTGTCGACCTCCGTAAGGCCGGCTGCCGGCCCGTCGCGCATGGCTACAGCCACCGCTCGATTCAGCGCCACAACCGGCGAAGCCTCCATGCGCAGCAAGACGTCGTAGAGGCCTACGATTTCGTCCCAATCGGTGGCCTTTGCCGTCGGTGCGCCGGCATGCACTGCCGCGATCGCAGCCTGGATGCAATAGGGGCCGAACCGGCGCGAGCGTAACGCTTGCAAGACCAAAGCCGAGCCTTCCTCGATTTGCTCGCGATTCCAGAGGCTACGGTCTTGCTCCTCCAACCGAATCAGATCGCCCTCAGCCGTCGCACGCGCCGCACGACGCGACTCCTGCAATAGCATTAAAGCTAATAGACCGAGGACTTCCGGATCCGGCAACAAAGCATGCAGCAGGCGACATAGCCGAATCGCCTCCCCCGATAAATCGCTACGTGTAACCGTATCGCCCGAGGACGGCGAATAGCCTTCGTTAAACACTAGGTAAATCACCCGCAGCACCGCATCCAAGCGCCCGGGCAGATCCGTGCGTTCCGGTACCTCGTACGGAATCCGCGCGTCGCGGATCTTGCGTTTGGCACGGACAATGCGCTGGGCAATAGTAGTGGGTTTGACGATAAATGCCCGTGCCACCTCTTCCGTCGTTAATCCGCAAACTTCGCGCAAGGTCAACGCTATTCGCGCATCCGCCGCCAATGCCGGGTGACAGCAGGTAAAAATCAAGCGCAGCTGATCGTCCTCGACCGCCTCGCTGGCAACCGCGTCCTCTTCTTCGCCACCCGGCCGCTCGGCCAACTCCTTGAGCAAAGCCTCCTGACGAGTGTGCCGACGTAACCGATCGATGGCCTTGAAACGTCCGGCCGAGACCAACCACGCCCGCGGGTTAGCCGGCACGCCCTCCCGCGGCCACTGCGTTACAGCCGCCGCGAATGCATCCTGCATCGCCTCTTCGGCGCGATCGAAATCGCCCAATAAACGGATCAAGGTCGCCAGAATACGGCGCGACTCCGACCGATAAACCGCGGTTACCGTCTCTTGTATATCCGTTTCACGCATAGACATCGCACGTTAAGGTTTTAGCTCCCGCACGGGTCGCACCTCGATACTACCGACCCGCGCCGGGGGAATTTGGCTAGCTACGCGAATCGCGTCGTTCAAATCCCTCGCTTCGATCAGGTAAAAGCCGGCCAACTGCTCTTTCGTCTCGGCGAAGGGCCCGTCGGTAATCGCAACCTCGCCGTTTCTAACCCGCACCGTGGTAGCCGTTGCAACTGGCTCTAAAGCCTGCCCGGCGAACAACTGGCCGCTTTCCGTCAATTGTTGAGAATAGGCCATACATTCCGCATCCTGCGGGCTCTCCGGCAGCGAGTGCAGCTGATCTTCCTGCGCGTAAACGAGGCATAAATACTTCATGGCGATCTCCAGTTATGAGGGGAACATCGAGGCCCAGCGGCGAAGCGATACGGCGCTCGTGCGCCGACTTTCAGCGGTCGGGCCGGAAAGATTCATCACCTAGTCGTTTCTCACGCAGCACAATCGACAACTTGCAAAGGCAAGACCATTGACCTCAAGTAAACTTTAGGAATTAAGCTTTTGCCCTTCATCGTTGGAGAGCACCCATGGTTCGACAGAAACAAGCAAACAAACGGCAGCAGGAACTCACGGTAGGCGAGGTTGCATCCCGCGCCGGGGTATCCGTCCCCACACTGCACTTTTACGAAAGTAAAGGCCTAATACGGAGTTGGCGCAACCAAAGCAATCATCGCCGCTACGGCCGGGACGTCCTGCGGCGAGTGGCCGTCATCAAAATTGCCCAACGGGCCGGCATGCCCTTAAGCAGTATACGCGAGGCGCTCGCCGCCTTGCCCGATCAACGCACCCCGAACGCGACCGACTGGCGCGAAATGTCGACCCGCTGGCAAGCCGAACTGGAAGAACGCATCCTCTGTCTCACCCAGTTGCGCGACGACCTCAGCGAATGCATCGGCTGCGGCTGCCTGTCGATCGAGAGCTGCCCGCTCCGCAACCCGGGAGACTGCCTAGCGGACGAGGGCTGCGGCGCACGCTTACTTGAGCCGTAAACATCCCCATGTACTTCCGGATGGCGTGAGAGGCAAGGCCAGGCGCACGACTCGCCAAAGCTTTTAGAGAAAATTAACCATCAGCTTATTTGCAAGAAGGGCACAAGCCTCAGTATGGTCATTATCTAAAAGCCTTAGCGATCACCAGCGAGCTGCAACTCGTTCGCCGAAGCCATAAAAGGCTAACAGCACTCTGCCTGCGGGCTACCACTACGCGGCTCATTCGGAAGATAACTATGAACCCAGAAAATAAAGTCGTTAGAACGACCTTACTTGCGCCGGTATTTATACCCACTATTCTGGTTGCTTTACTGCTCGTCCTCGGCACAATCAGAAACCCAGACCTGGCCGGTCAAATTTTCGCGCGGACACTCGCTGAAATTACAGCCAACTTCGGCTGGTTTTACATGCTGGTGGTGGCCGCCTTTTTAGTCTTTATCGTCGCCATCGCCTTCACCAGATGGGGCAGCATCAAGCTCGGCCCCGACCATGCGGACCCGCAATACAGCTTCCCGGCGTGGTTCGCCATGCTGTTTTCCGCCGGCTACGGCATCGCGCTGCTGTTCTTCGGTGCGGCCGAGCCGGTGCTGCACTACGCCGAACCGCCCATCGGCAGCGCGGAAACCGTCGATGCCGCGAAACAGGCCATGCAAATCGCCTTCTTCCACTGGGGCTTCCATATCTGGGCGATTTACGGCCTGGTCGGCTTAGTGCTGGCCTATTTTTCTTTCCGCCACGGCTTACCGTTGTCGATTCGCTCCGCCCTGTACCCGCTGATCGGCGACCGGATTTACGGGCCTATCGGCCACGCGGTGGATGTGTTCGCCATCCTGGGCACTTTATTCGGCATCGCCACAACGCTGGGGCTTTCGGTTACGCAGATTAACGCCGGGCTTAACTACCTCATGCCTGCGATACCGGACGAAAACATACGGGTACAGATCTTAACCATCGCTATCATTACGGGCCTGTCCATCATCTCGGTGATAGCCGGCCTGGATAAAGGGATCAAGCGGCTGTCCGTGCTCAACATGATTCTGGCCGCTTCGCTGATGACCTTTGTCTTCATCGTCGGGCCGTCGATTTTCATTCTTGAGACCTTCTTGCAGAACACCGGCGATTATCTCAACAACATCGTCTCTCGCACCTTTAACCTCCAGGCCTACGAACGCACCGACTGGATCGGGAACTGGACCTTGTTCATCTTTGGCTGGACGATTGCCTGGGCACCCTTCGTCGGCATGTTCATCGCTAAAATCAGCCGCGGCCGCACCATCCGGCAGTTCGTATTCGGGGTTATGCTGGTCCCGACGATGTTCACCTTCTTGTGGTTCTCGATCTTCGGCGACACTGCCCTGCACTTGATCATGAACGAAGGGCAAACCGCACTGATCGGTGCGGTGCAAGAGAACGAAGCCGTCGCGTTATTCCAGCTTTACGAGCGGTTGCCGTTCGCGATGATCGCCTCGGTGGTGACGATTGCGCTGATTATCACCTTCTTCGTCACCTCTTCGGACTCCGGCGCCTTGGTGATCGACTCGCTGGCCTCCGGCGGCTCCCATCAAACGCCCGCCTGGCAACGGGTGTTCTGGGCCTCGCTATTAGGCGTAGTCGCCTCCGCCCTGCTGGTAGCGAACGGCTTGGAGGCACTGCAAGCCATGGCCATCGCCAGCGCGCTGCCGTTCGCGATCATTATGGTCATTGCCTGCGGCGGACTGTGGCGCGCCTTGATCATTGAGGGGCACCGCGAGGCGAGCCTACAGACGCATGTCGAGAATGCGGCCCATCGCGGTAGCGGTCTCTGGCGCAAACGACTGGCAGGGCTAATCCGCTACCCCACCCGGGAAGAGGTGGAAGATTTTATCGAAGGCACGGTGCTACGGAGCATGCAACGCGTCGAGCAAGCGCTAGCCGACCAGGAGTGGCCGGCGAAAGCGCACTACGACGAAGACGGGCCGCGTGCGTATCTGGAAGTGATAAAGACCGATGAGCTCGATTTCATATACGAAATCCGAGTCGTGTCCTATCCGCGGCCGGCCTTCGCCTATCCGGAAATGGACCGACAAACCGAAGGCGACGAGCACTATTACCGCGCCGAGGTCTTCCTACGCCGTGGCGGGCAGTCCTACGACATCTTCGGCTACGACGAACAGGAAGTGATTCGCGACATCCTCGATCAGTTCGAGAAGCACCTACACTTCTTACATATCTCTCCGGGCAACCTGCCCTGGCAGATGGAGGAGCACGACGACATGCTACAGCAAAACGAAAGTTCGGAGCCAAAGCCGCAGGAGTAGCGGCCGCAAGCACCCTTACAAAGCCTGCACAGGGGTAAAGGAAAAGCAACGTTTTCCGAAAGCGACGGAGTTCAACCCATGGCACGTATTGTTATCATCGGCGGACACGGCAAAATCGCATTGCGGCTAGCGAGGCGGCTAGTTGGCGCTGGCCATGAAGTTAGTGCTTTGATCCGTAACCCGGATCACCGCGACGAGGTAGCCGCCACGGGCGCCAAGCCGTTGCTGGCAGACCTGGAAACAAGCGACACCGACACCCTGATCAACCACCTCATCGGCCACGATGCGGTGGTTTGGTCCGCCGGCGCGGGCGGCGGCAATCCGCCACGCACCTACGCAGTAGACCGCGATGCCGCGATTCGCTCGATGAACGCCGCCCGACAAGCCGGTATCGATCGCTACGTCATGGTCTCGTATCTCGGTGCCGGCCCCGAGCATGGGGTTCCGCCCGATCATCCGTTCTTTCCGTATGCGGAGGCAAAGGCCGCCGCCGATCAACACCTGCGTGCATCTAAGCTCGCCTGGACCATCCTCGGCCCCGGCAAACTCACCGACACAGCAGGCTCCGGCAAGATTACCCTCATGCCTAATAGCCGCCCCGGCTTGGCAGACACCTCGCGGGACAACGTAGCGGAGGTCGCCGCCGCCGTTCTGCAGGCCGATAATACCATCGGCAGAACCATTGAGTTCGTCGACGGCGATACCCCCATTGCCACTGCCGTCCAAACGCTATAGAAGGTGCTAGTGGCCAATCGGCCACTAGCAGCAGGCTGCTAGTACTCCAGGCAAATCTTACCGAAGTGGGCGCCTGCCTCCTCGTGGCGGAACGCGGCGGCAATTTCGGCTAAAGCAAAGCGGCTGTCGATCACCGGCCGTAGGTCGTTGACCTCGATCGCGCGGATGAAATCCATCTGCTGGCGGCGGCTGCCGACCACCACGCCTTGTAGGCGTATTTGTTTGAGCATCATCAGTGCCGTCGGCACCTCGCCGGCCACCCCGGTTAGCACGCCGATCAGCGCGATATGGCCGCCAATGCGGGTGGCTTTGATCGATTGCGCCAAAGTGCCGGGACCACCGACTTCGACGACGTGGTCCACACCGCGCCCGCCGGTCCATTCCAGCACGCTCTTACCCCAATTTTCGTCCTTGCGGTAGTTAATCGTGTAGTCGGCACCCAGGGCACGAACTCGTTCCAACTTGGCGTCCGAGGAAGACGTAGCGATTACCGTGGCCCCCATGAGCTTGGCCAATTGCAGGGCAAAGATCGACACGCCGCCGGTACCCAGCACCAGCACGGTATTGCCGGCCTGCACCGGGCCGTCGACGGCCAGGGCACGCCAAGCGGTCAAGCCCGCCGTCGTCAAGGTCGCCGCCTCGGCGTGGCTATAGCCCTTGGGCGCTTTGGTAAACCACGTTGCCGGACACACCACCACCTCGCGGGCATAACCGTCGATGCCATCGCCCGGCACACCGGAGAAATCGCCCACTCGCGGCACCCCGTCCTGCCAGCCGGGAAAGAAGCAGGAAACCACCGAATCGCCCGTTGAGAACTCCGTAACACCCTCGCCCACGGCTTCGACCACACCCGCGCCATCGGACATCGGAATGCGTCCGTCAGGGGCCGGCATGCGGCCGCTCACCACACCATAGTCATGGAAATTGAGCGAACTGGCATGAATTCGAACGCGGATCTCCCCAACCCCCGGCTCTCCAGGGTCCGCCATATCGACTAATTCCAAGCGATCCAGGCCGCCTGGGGAATGCAGTACGACACCTTTCATATCCTGCTCCTTTTGTGAGGCACACGAGTACGTTTACTTAAGGCGCCTGGGCGTTACTACGGCCAACACAGGCTAACCCAAAGGTAGCAGGATCGAACAAAAGACGCGGGCCGGATGCCGAATAACGACCTCCGGCCCGTGCTGTGCAACCGCTTAGAGCTGATTGATCGGCAATTTCAGGTAAACGGTACCGTTGTCCTCCGCCGGCGGCATTTTGCCGGCCCGAATATTCACTTGAATGGAAGGCAGGATAAGCCGCGGCATGGCCAAGGTCGCATCGCGTTCGGTGCGCATCTTAACGAAGTCCGCCTCCGAGACCGCTTCGTTGACGTGGATATTGCGACGCTTTTGCTCGCCGACACGCGTCTCATAAGCATGCTCGCGGCGATCGCCTGGGTAGTCGTGGCACATGAACATGCGCGTCTCGTCCGGGAGCGCTAACAGACGTCGCGTCGAGCGGAACAAAGTTGCCGCATCCCCGCCGGGGAAGTCGCAGCGCGCGGTGCCGACGTCGGGCATGAACAGCGTATCGCCAACAAACACGGCATCGCCGATCACGTAGGCCATATCGGCCGGGGTATGTCCCGGCGTATGCAACGCATAGCCTTCCAGTTTGCCGATCCGAAAACGCTCGCCTTCCCGTAACAGATGGTCGAAATCGCTACCGTTGGGCAAAAACTGCTTCTCCAGATTGAACACCCGCTTGAAGATGCTCTGCACCTGGGTGATGTGCTCGCCGATGGCAATTTTTCCACCCAGCTCGCTGCGAATGAACGGCGCGGCCGACAGATGATCGGCGTGCGCGTGGGTTTCCAGAATCCACTCGACCGTCAACGCCTGCTGCCGTACGAAATCCACCAAACGCTGTGCTCCGTTCGTCGACGTTCGACCGGATTTGTTATCGAAATCCAATACTGGATCGACCACCGCCGCACAACCGCCCGGCTCGTCGTACACCACATAGCTAAAGGTTTCCGTGTCCCGGTCCAAGAATGCTTCTACTTGTGGCTGCATGATCTCACCTCACCGCCAAGACAGTTTACTTGCAGACAATATATATTTTTATATAATATTTTCCAAGCAACTTTAATGGGGCACTGCCATGCCAGATACCACCGGCTTAGACATCGAGACAATGCGGGCCGCGGCCGGCGAAGCGACCGGACTACTCCGCCTACTCGCGCACGAAGACCGTATGCTCCTGCTCTGCCAGCTCTCGCAAGCCGAGCTGTGCGTCGGCGAGCTGGAAGAACGATTGGGCATTCACCAGCCCAGCCTGTCGCAACAACTTGGCGTGCTCCGGCGCGAAGGTCTGGTAGAGACGCGACGCGAGGGCAAACACATCTACTACCGCATCGGCGACCCACGCGCCCTGCAAGTGCTGGAGACCTTGTACGGCCTCTTTTGTAAACAAAACGGAGATACGCGATGAACATCGATTGGGCGGCATTCACGCCGTGGTCGGCGCTCGCCGGTGGGGTACTCATCGGTCTTTCGGCGGCCCTGTTCGTGTTACTGAACGGCCGCATCGCCGGCATCAGCGGCATTCTCGGCGGTCTGCTCCGACCAAGCCGAAACGACATCGGCTGGCGCGTCGCCTTTCTGCTTGGACTACTGGCAGCCCCCTTAGCCTGGTTGGCCGTCGCCGGTACACCGACGATCGAGGTTGCAGCCGGTTATCCGCTCATCGTTGCCGCCGGGCTTATCGTCGGTATCAGTACCCGCTATGCCAGCGGCTGTACCAGCGGCCATGGCGTTTGCGGGCTGTCTCGCTTATCGCCGCGCTCATTAATAGCCACCTTAGCCTTCATGGGCACCGGTTTTCTGACGGTATTCGTCGTACGGCATCTCCTGGGAGCCTAACCCCATGCACAAAACAACCGCTTCGGCTTTTCTGGTGGGCCTGTTATTCGGGTTCGGGCTGTTGGTCTCCGGCATGGCTAATCCGGAGAAAGTACTCGGTTTTCTTGACCTGTTCGGCGCCTGGGATCCGTCCTTGGCCCTGGTGATGGCAGGCGCGATCGGCGTCGGCCTGATTGCCTTTCGCTTCGCCGGTGGCCGCGAGCGCACCGTGCTCGGCGAGCCGATGCGCATCCCTACCAAGCGTGATCTCGACGCTCGCCTGATTATCGGCAGCCTTGGCTTTGGCGTCGGCTGGGGCTTGGTCGGGTTCTGCCCAGGCCCCGCCCTGGTCGCCCTCGGCGCCGGCGAGGCTAAAGCAATCGTATTTGTTACCGCGATGCTCGGCGGCATGGCCGCATTCGAACTCCTCGAACGCAACAAGTCCTAGCAAGCATGCGCCCATAGCAATGGCGACCGCTTGTTAGTCGTTAGCGCTTATCGCCCCACACACGGGGCGATAAGCTCCGCTCAAAACGGCGGCCACTTGCTGCCCACGGCGCTTTGCCCCAGCACAAATAACAAAACCAAGGCCAACACCAACAGACTATGGCCGATAATCGGCCAACGGTGCAGCCCTCGCTCCAGCCTCGTCAAGCATAGAGCACCAACCTGCCACAGGCGCTGCACGCTGGCTTGCTCAAGGCAAGGCAGCGGCCGCCCCCACCCTCCTAAGCCCGTGACGGGGAGCCAACGCCATGCGCTAGCTACCAGCAACGCAAGCAACAGCGGCCAACTCGCTCCCCACACGGCAGAAAGCCCCACACTGTCCGCGACCAGCGGCTCGCCGGCAAACCACCGCCAAGGTAAGGCTAACGCCAAGACGACCGCACCGCACCAGGTACCCAACAACCACCAACCGCCGAACTGTGTGCCAACGGCCCGCTCCTGTCGAACCACGGCAAGAAAACGCAACATAGCCAACATCGTTACCACGCTGCTTAGGTACAACATGGCCGGCATCCATTCCGCATAGGCCGTCGGCGTGGCAGCCAAGCCCAGCGCCGTCTTTGCTAGCAAACCGCCGGTGAAAGGCGCCCCCGCCAAGGCTAACGCCAGACAGGCCAACAGCACCCACACCAGAGTTCGCTGGCCTGTGCGCATAAACACCCCGACCCCGAGAAACAAGCCGGCCTTCACCAGCCCATGGTGCAGAACGAAAACCGTCGTCGCCGTCCAGGCGGAAGCTACCGCCGCAGGCTCGCTCAACGCCAAGCCCGCCACCACGACGATAAGCCCCATCTGGCTCACGCTAGACCAAGCCAGCACTGTCTTCGCCCGCGCGCTGAACATAGCGCGGAGCGCACCGTAGAAGGTGCCGATCACGCCCAGAACGACTAGCGTCATGCCCCAACTCGGCATGTTGCCCAGCCCCGGCTCCACAACGCGCCACCACCCCAGGGCACCCGCCTTGATCATCACCCCGCTGAGCACCGCACTAGCCGGAACCGGCGCCACCGAATGGGCGCGCGGCAACCAGCTATGCAGACCAACCACCCCGAGCTTGAGGCCGAAGCCGATGCCGAACAAAACGAGCGGCACCGTCGGCGCCCCCGCAAGCACCGCCTCGAACGCCAAGAACTCGCCGGGCGCGCTCCGCGCGGCCAATAAAGCCACGGCCGTGAGCAGACACAACTCCCCCACACTCATCATCAGGAAGTAACGATAACCGGCCTGGCGCGCAGCCGTATCGCGCGAGTACACGATCAGGCCATAAGCAGCAAAGGTCATCACACCCAGCGCCACATAAAACGCCAGCACGCCATCGGCGAGAACCAGACCTAAACTACCGCCCAAGCTCAGACACCACAAAGCGGCAAAACCAGGGTTAGGGCGCTGCCCGAACCAGGCCAGTACGAACGCGCCGGCTAAGCTCCAGATCAAAGCTGCCGGCAGCAGAAAAGCACCTGCCGTAGCATCCAGTACGAAACCGATACCGGGCAAGGATTCGGGCCGCCACACAACAGCCTCCGCCGACCCGCAGAAGGCCAAGACCAACGCCGGCAAAGGAGCAATAGGCAGTAGGTAAACCGCTGGCGTACGCAGCCGCGGTAGCGTAAACAACAGCAAGACCGCCCAGGGTGTAATCAATGCCAGCTGCAAGCCGCCGGCGGCCGAGACGAATGCGCTCATCCAAACTCCCCGAAGGGAAGCCGCCCCGGCTCCAACAGCAAAGCCAACAAACCCAAGCCGACAGCGGCCAACGCTAACGCCAAGGCGCTGCCCGACAATAGCCCCGAGACGCCTGCACCGGCTACAGGCGCCACCGGGCGGGCGACCACCTCTAATACCCGAAGCAAGTAAATAATCGTTAGAAAACTACCGGCCACAATCGCTAACGCCCAGAGCCAAGCGTCTACCGACAGCGCTGCCTGTAGCAACCACCATTTACCGACAAAACCGCCGGTCGGCGGCAACCCCACTAAACTCGCCATCGCCAAGCACACTGCCAACCATAACACCGCGGTCTCTCGGCTCGCACCGCCAAGTCGCGCCAAACGATCGAAACCCTGACTCAGCAGCAAGCCGCCCGCCGCCAAAAAAGCGCTGCCTTCGCCAAACCATGGGCCAGCACTAGCAGCACCGCCCCGGTCCACGCCAATTGGCTGCTATCCGCGTCCACCGCCAAGGGAAAAACTAACATTCCAAAACCGAACTGGGACACGGTCGAATAGGCGATCAGCATTTTCAGTCGCCGTTGCAGCAACGCCTGTAGACCGCCCCATAGAATGGCAGCCACCCCCAAAAGACCCAGTAGCGTTGCACCGCCCTGGCCCAACAACTCCGCGAACGGCCCCAGCCATAATCGCACCGCCAGGTAAAACGGAGCGGCCACTACCACGGCCGAAAGCACCGCGCTCACCGCTGTGGGCGCCTTTCCGTGCGCCGCCGGCAACCAGAAATGCAGCGGAAATACAGCGGCTTTCAACAACAAACCCAGCGTCATCACAACGGCGGCCAATACGCTGGCCAGATCGGCTTCGAAGACGTCCGTCAGCAACCCGATATCGAGCACGCCGTAGCGGCCGTAGAGCAAACTCACGCCCAGCAAGTAAAGGGACGAGCCGAGTAGAGTCGCCAGCAGATAGCTCCAGGCCGCCGCCAAAGCCGGGGTACCGACGGCTAAGGCAATCAAGGCCACAGCCGATAAGCCCATCAACTCCTGCGCCACATAAATATTGAACAGATCGGCCGACAAAAACAGCGCATTCAAGCCGGCAACCAAGAATAGCCATAAGGGCCAGAAAAAGCGCTGGGCTACGAGCATATTGCCCGCCGCCCCCGGTTCCGCCGCTCGATAGGCACCGGCACACGTCGCCACGCCCGCAGTAAGCAGCAACATAGCGCCGCTTAGCCCGTCCGCGTGCCATGCGATACCTAAAGGCGCGGGCCAACCGCCCAGCGTCTGCCGCCACGGGCCAACGCTCAGCACCTGGAAAACCAACACGCCGGCCGCCGCCAACACGATGACGACGGCAACCAGCGCAAGGGCAAGAGCCGCGCGCGGCACGACAAACGCGCCGATTGCCGCCAACAACGGCAAGACCACCAACGCAACCGCGGCCCACTCGCCGAGCGTCACGGCCGCTCCTTAGGCCGACCCGCAGCGTCCTGCCGCCCTCGGATCGGCAATCGCACCAACAAGGCGAGAGCGACCGCCGTCGTACTGACGGTAACGACAATACCGGTTAGTACAATGGCATGAGGCACCGCATCGAGAGGCTCGGACTGACGCGCAACGGCCACTAGCAGCAAAAAGACCGAAGCGCTTAGCACATTCAGCGACAACACCTTGCGCAACGGGTGCCGCGCCGAAAATAAACCGGATAACCCTATACCAAACAAGGCCCCAGCCAGCACCATATACATCATTTAACCATCCCTGCCTTCCCACTGCGTTGGTGGCCTCCCGCCTAGGTAAAGGGCAAAAATCAGCAGTGCGATGGAAAGCCCCGCGGTCAACTCAAGCAACAAGATCGTCTCGGTTGCCCAAGCGACAGGATAGGTAAAGAAACCGAGCCCCATAAAGGCCGTCCCGGCCGCCACGGCCACCATACAAGCCAAACCCAGCGATAAAACGCCACGCCAAGGAAGCGAGCCGGACAGCCACGGGCGCGCCCGCTTAGCAGCATGAGAATGCCTCCCGCCCCAAGCACGGCACCGGCCTGAAACGCGCCACCGGGCGCGTGGCTACCCCGCCACAATAGGTAAACGCTAAGCAACACAAAAACCGGGAATAATAAGCGCCCCAAGGCCGGCAAAGCCGGCGACGGCACGGCGGGCACTAGCGGCCGTGCAACTGCGCCGAAAGACCAAAGCACAATCGCAGCCAGCAATAAAACGCCGACCTCCAGCAAGGTGTCGAAGGCCCGGAAGTTCAACAACACTGCCGTTACCGGGTTATCGACCCCCGACCTGGCCAAGGCCGAATCCACATGCTCGCCCAAGCCCGGCGTCGGCAACTGCCAGGCCACCACCGCGAGCAAGCCCAACACGGCTAAGCCGGCAGGTACCCACAGCCACCACTCGCGCGGCGCACTCGCACCGCGGTCATCCGAATACTCAAGCCGCCCCAAAGCGGACAATAGCAACGCGCCGGTTACACCCGCACCAATGGCGGCTTCCGCCAGAGCGATATCCGGCGCTTCCAGCCTCACCCAAGCAAGCGCCATCAACAACCCGAAGACAATGAAACTAACAACCGAGCGGAACAGCCCCGCGCCGTGCGTCGCCTGCCAGGCGAGCCATAACAGAGCCAACGCCAACAGCCCATCGAAAACGGCCGCCGGCCAGATCGTCACAGCCCCCATGGCCTCATTCCGCGCTGATGGGCAGTGCGTGCGATCAAACCGGCCCCAATCGCCGAAGCCAGTAGCATCAAACCCCATACCAACAAGAGCTTAAGCGTCGTCAACCAACTGCCGGAGTACAAACCCAAGCCTATGCACACCAGGCCAAGCCCGGCGCTGTCGCTCTTGGAAAGTGCATGCAGGCGACTGTATACGTCGGGAAAGCGCAACAAGCCTAGCGTGCCGAACAAGAAAAAACGATGCCGAACAAGACGAACACCAGGCCAATCCATGCCACCATACTCATCATTCTTTCTCATTTTGAGTTTGCGAAGACGCCGTGCTCGACCAAGCCCGGCGGACAAAGGTCACCACCGCCAAAGCCGATAACAAGGCAAAACCAACGCAACGTCGAGTAAAATATCGTTACCGCCCACAATGGCCAGTAACAACAAGACAGCCACTGCCGAGGTGGAAAACATCTCCGCGGCCAGCATACGATCGGCCGCCGACGGACCGCGTAATACGCGCACCATACCCACCACAATATTCAGTAGCAAAACGGGCACGAGATACAGGAGGAAATCATCCATGCCGATTCAACCCCTCCCCGAACAAGCGTCCAACTAAAATCTCCAACCGCCGCAAGCCGGCCAGCACCCGCGCGGTATCGCCCAGAATGTGTATGGTTAACCCACAGTTCCTATCCGTCACGCACAGAGTACCGGGCATCACGTTAATGAGATTCGCGAAGAAAACGCGGCCGTGCCCCGGCGCCAAGCGCCAGGGGTAAGAAAGCAAGGTCATGGGCGGCGGCTGCCTCGGCGATAAAGCGCGCCACGCGACCTCCGCCGCACCGCGTAGCGTCAAGCCCAAAAACGCGGGCAGAAACTGCAACAACCCCCACAGGCTAATTCGAAGCCTCCGCCCCGCAACAAACGGATTAGCCCGTTCCGCAAAAACTACCGCAACCGCCCCCCACCAGAAAGAGCGCGCATCGCCCTCGGCGATGATCCACCAAATCGTTGCATAAGTTGCAACACGCCAAGGCAACCCTGCCCAGCGCGAGCGCTTACCGTCGTCCTGTAGCAAGCCACACCCCCCGTTACCATTATTACGACATCTTTATCATATGAGCGGGAGGCGGCACGACTTACCCCACTCAGTTGAATGCTTACCCCATGGCCGCCAAAAAGCCTCTATGGCGAAAAACGACCAACAGAGCTTTCCGGACATTGCGGCCAACGCGGTACTACTGGTCGATGTCATCAACGACCTGGAGTTCGAGGGCGGCAAAGCCATACTCGAACACGCCTTACCAATGGCGGAGCGGTTGGCAGCGTTAAAGGCCAAAGCCCGAGAGGCTGCGGTACCGATCATTTACCTGAACGATAACTTCGGCCAATGGCGGTCCGATTTCCGCGCTGTCGTCGAACAAAACGTTAACGGAGACGTACGAGGCCAACCCATTGCCCAGCGCCTGCAACCGGAATCGGAGGATTACTTTGTCCTCAAGCCCAAGCACTCCGGGTTCTTTGGCACGACCCTGGAAACCTTGCTGCGTTTTCTGCAAACACGACGCTTAGTCATCGGTGGGCTCACCACCGATATGTGCGTCCACTTCACCGCAATGGACGCCTATCTCCGCGACTACAAAGTACACATCCCCTGTGACGGCTCAGCCGCCAGCTCGCCGGCCATACACGAACAGGCCATTCGATATATGGCCCGGCAGCTCAAAGCGGATACGGCACCGGTAAGCGATGTCGACTTTCCTTAAGCCTCCAGGCATTTAAACATGTCGTCAACCACGCCATTACGTGTGGAGAAGATCCTTTTGAACCTGTTGCAGCGAAGATAGGCAAAAACAAGAGGGGCGCTCCACCGATGGCAAATCGAAAAACGGTAGAACTGGCCTTGCAAGGGGGCGGCGCGCACGGAGCCTACACCTGGGGTGTCATCGACCGCCTGTTAGAGGACGATGCCATCCACATCGAAGGTATCTGCGGCACCAGCGCCGGCGCGATGAACGCGGTAGTTGTGGCGGACGGTCTGCAACGAGATGGCAAACCAGGCGCCCAAGCCAGCCTGCGCCGCTTCTGGAAAGCGGTGAGCGATGCGGCTCAGTGGTCCCCCATCCAACGCACGCCGCTAGACCGCCTACTGGGCCGTTGGACGCTGGATTACTCGCCCGGCTATATCCTGATGGACCTGATGAGCCGCGTAATCTCTCCCTACGACCTGAACCCACTGAACCTTAACCCCCTGCGCGACCTGTTGATCGAGCACGTGGATTTCGACTGCGTCCGCCGCTGCCAAGGCATCAAGCTATTTGTCGCAGCCACCAACGTGCGAACAGGCAAACAAAAAATCTTTCGCCGCGAGGAGATGACGGCGGACAAAGTCATGGCCTCGGCTTGCCTGCCTTTTCTCTTCAAAGCGGTGGAAATCGACGGCGAAGCCTATTGGGACGGCGGCTACATGGGGAACCCGGCCCTGTTTCCGCTGGTGGAAGAATGCGATGCCCAAGACCTCATTATCGTCCAGATCAATCCTATCAAACGTCACGACATTCCTCGTAGCGCCAACGAAATCCAGAACCGTGTCAATGAGATCTCGTTCAACGCCAGCCTGATCAAGGAAGTGCGCACCCTTGCACTACTGAAGCGGCTAATTCAAGAGGAGAACTTAGATCGCAAACGCTACAAAGACATGCTTATCCACCGGATCAGCGCCGATGCGGAACTCGAACCGCTCAGCGTTTCCAGCAAACTCAATGCCGAATGGGCATTTCTGCAACACCTGCACGACGTAGGCTTTCGCGCCGCCGATAACTGGCTCACGCAAAACTACGACGCGTTAGGCAAGCGCTCTACCCTGGACATCGAGTCGGTATACGTGCACGACTAGTACGCCTTCGCGCTTTGTCGGTTCAGCGGGCTTGGTGGGAGCACAGCTCCGAACCGGCAAAGCGCGAAGGCGAGCGGCCACTAGCCGAACAGCGCTTCCCCCAGCACACCAAGCGCCGCCACCGTACACAGCAATAGCAGGATCGGCCGCAGCGTATTCGGCCCGAGCAAGGGAATCGCCCAACGACCGGCAACGAAACCTGCGATCGCCGGCCCCAGCAGCCAGAGCGATGCGGTCATCTCCGACCGGCCGAAATGGCCGATAGCCGCCAAACCGATGAGCGAGAGAATGCAGCTGACGAGAAAATAGGCCGACAGATTCGCTCGCACTCGCTCGCCGGTAGCATGCTGATAAATCAAGGCCATCGGTGGGCCGCCAATGGATGTGCTCGTGCCCATAAAACCGGAGACGGCCCCCGCCGCCAGCAGGCGATTACGGGTAGGCGTGATATGGATAGGTAGCAGGCTAATCGCAATCGCCAGCAGAACCGACACGCCGATGAGCAGCGGCAGAATCTTCCCCGGCGCTTGCGCCACCACCCAGAGCGCCACGGCCATGCCCGGCAAACGCCCCAGCAGCGCCACGCCCAACTCGCCCAAGGCCAAACCGACCCGGTTTTCCAAACATTCAACACGGATAGCACGGCCGCCAAGGCCAATACCGGCCCCGGCACCAACTGCGGGTCGATCAGATACAACAGCGGCGCGGCCACAATCGCCAAGCCGAACCCGACAGCGCTTTGCACCAAGGCACCGACGAACACCAAAGATGCAGCTAACAGCCACTGAAGCAAAGAAAGCTCCATGGCACAACACTCCTAACCAAAACAAGCACTCGCCCGGCGCAAAAGAATTAACTAAGGGGCATTCATTAACCTACCCACAGCGGCCAAGGGAAGCACTCAATATTTCCCTAACTAAGGCGTGGGTCTATCTTTTCTAGTATTCTGACTACTTTCCTTGCTCGGAAGCCAATATAGCCGACCAATACCGATAAAGGCAGCAATACAAACCCTATGAGTTTGGGCAAGGCACCCAAGTAAGGGAACGCAAAGCCAAAGGCCACCAACCCACCTACGAGAACCAAAATAATCGCCAATAAAAATAAAAAGTTAGGAAGATGCCGGCCATACCCCCACTCATCAAGCGTAAGGTTGCGATATCCGTAGGCGAAGAAGCTCCCGTTTTGGTAGCCGCCAACAACCGCCAAACGGTCCCCTTCATTGATGATAATCGGCATATCCCCATCAATCGTAACTAAGCGCCCGGTAATATAAAAAACGCAGATTTTCTTATAGCGCGGCACGCCACTATGAAGCGCACTATGGTTGGCATCCCTTACCTCCCGGACTTTCACACCTTCGGCGACGCCTATTACGAGCTCCATTTTTCCCCCAATCATTCTCCCCCTCGCAGCAACTCGTCTTGCTCCCAATAGTATGGGCAGGCCAACTTCTGCTACTGTTACCGCCGCCCGAACTATCCATAGGGTTATCCGTCTATGCAAGCCCCACCCCGACAGGCCCTGCAACCGCTATTACGCTATATCCAGCCTCACCGCGGACTGCTCGTGCTCGCCATTGTCGCACTATTGACTGCTGCAGCGGCGACGCTGGCACTGCCGGTGGCTTTTCGCCTAGTGATTGACTCGGGCTTAACCGCCGCGCACGCGGGCAACATCGACCGCTATTTTATCGGCTTGTTCGGCATTGCCGTGGTGCTGGCACTCGCCACCGCGTTGCGGTTTTACTGCGTCAGCCTATTTGGGGAGCGGGTCGTCGCCGATATTCGGCAAGCCGTATACAGCCACCTACTCAAACTCGACGTCGTTTCTTCGAAACCACCCGTACCGGCGAGCTGCTGTCGCGCCTGACCACCGATAGCGAACTCGTGCAAACCGTACTGGCCTCCAGCGCTTCCGTTGCACTGCGCAGCCTGCTCATGCTGCTCGGGGCGGCTGTGTTACTGGTCGTCACCAGTCCGCAGCTTGCCGCCTACATCGGCGCGGTAATCCCGCTGGTGATCGTGCCCATTATTGTGTTCGGCCGTCGGGTACGGGCTTTGTCGCGGCGTAGTCAGGATCGTATCGCCGATACCAATGCGCTTGCCGGAGAATCGCTCAACGCCATTCGCACCGTACAAGCGCACGCCCGGGAAAGCTATGAAAGCGCGCGCTATCGCAGCGCCGTACTCGCCGCTTTAAAAGCAGCCGTCCAACGAACCCGTGCTCGCGCGCTACTCACCGCCGTTATCATCCTGTTGGTTTTCGGCGCCGTGTCGCTCGTGCTGTGGTTAGGCGCTCGGGCCGTCATCGCCGGCACCATGAGCATGGGAGAGCTGGGTCAGTTCGTGCTTTATGCCGTCATCGCCGCCGGCTCCGCCGGATCGCTCAGCGAGGTATGGGGCGACGTACAGCGTGCTGCCGGCGCCGCCGAACGGCTCGGCGAGTTGTTATCGACCCAAAGCGATCTCCGCCGCCAACAAGGGCAAACGCTGCCCCAAGGCGACGGGCAACTCGACTTTCAGGCCGTACAGTTCAGCTACCCTTCCCGCCCCTATCCTCCGGCACTGGCGGACTTCACCTTGCACATTCGCGCGGGTGAAACCATCGCTTTGGTCGGCCCCTCCGGGGCAGGAAAGAGCACCGTCCTACAACTCTTGCTGCGCTTTTACGACCCGGAACGCGGCAGCATCGCTGTCGACGGCGTCGACCTCCGCGATATGCCGCTACACGCATTACGGGAGCTTATTGCGCTGGTTCCGCAGGAGCCGATCATTTTCGGCGCCAGCGCACGCGAGAACATCCGCTATGGCCGCTTAGAGGCAACCGACGCAGAAGTCGAAACCGCCGCCCAAGCAGCCGAAGCCCATGATTTCATTAACGACTTACCGGACGGCTACGACAGCCATCTCGGCGAGCGCGGCGTTCGGCTCTCCGGCGGTCAGAAGCAGCGCATCGCCATCGCCCGCGCACTCCTTAGCAAGGCTCCGCTGCTGCTTCTCGACGAGGCGACCAGCGCGCTCGACTCGCACAGCGAACAGCTGATTCAACACGCCCTGGAACGACTCATGACCGGCCGCACCACTGTCGTGATCGCCCATCGCTTAGCCACCGTACTGCGGGCCGACCGAATCGTTATGCTTGAGGCTGGCCGCATCGTAGCAATCGGCAAGCATGAGGAGTTAGTTGCGCAAGGGGGGCTTTACGCGGACCTGGCGCGGTTACAGTTTAACTATGCAGGCTAGTGGTCGATGCTGCTTATTTTCCTGATATACACGCGAGAAGCGGCTTCGAAAAGGCTCATTAAAAAGAACTCACGGGCCGCTTAGGCGGCCCGTGAAGTGCGGCTCTCAGTCAAACGGCTGTGGCCGCGGTGTGGTGGGCCCGGAAGGCGGCAGAATCGGCAGTTGGATGCGCGGCTGCTCGCCAGTCAGAGTTTTTAGGAAAGCGACGATTTGCGCCGTTTCTTCCTCGGTATAAACCCGCCCGAGCTGCAAACGGCCCATGATGTCGACGGCCTCTTCCAGCGTATCGGCGGCCCCGTCGTGGAAGTAGGGATAGGTTAACTCGACGTTGCGTAGGCTAGGCACCTTGAAGCTGAAACGATCGGCGTCCTTACCGGTAACCGCAACCCGCCCTTCAGCCGGATTATCGGTTTGGTACGGCTCGACCACACCCATTCGCTGGAAGGAAGTTCCGCCGGCGTTCGGGCCGTTATGGCAGGCCACGCAGCCGCTGCTCTTAAAGAGCTGGTAGCCGGCCAGCTCTTCCGCCGTCAGCACATCGTCATCCCCTCGCAACCAGTAGTCGAAGCGAGAGTTAGGGGTCACCAAGGTTTCTTCGAAAGCCGCGATGGCCTCCGTCACCATGTCGATGTCGATCTGATCGGTGCCGTAGACGTCGACGAACAACTCGACATAACCCGGTATCGACGCCAGGACTTCTACTGCCAACTCGTGGGTGAACGCCATTTCCATGGGGTTTTCGATCGGGCCGCCGGCTTGTTCCTGTAAGGTCTCGGCACGGCCATCCCAGAATTGGGCTAAGTTCAAGCTTGAATTAAGAACGGTGGGCGAGTTAATAGGCCCTTCTTGCCAGTTATGACCAATCGAGGTCCGAAGATTATCCGACCCGCCCCGGCTTAAGTTATGGCATGAGTTGCATGAGATAAACCCGGAACGCGATAAGCGCGGTTCGAAAAACAGCTTCTTACCTAACTGGACTTTGGCCGGATCGGTCACTTCGGCAGGTTCGATAGGCTGTATTGGCTCATTACGAACGCTACTAGCACCAAGCGCTCCCGTAAACAGCACACTCCCAGCCAGTACTAACGTGGATATTGTCGTGATTCTCATTCAATCCCCCTTGGCGACTAGTGCCGTTCGCCGCCGGTATAGCGTGGTCTCGTTAACGACAATATCCCTCAATACAGCAAGGGTTATTTTGACATAAATCAAATCCGCACTCAGAGGCTTGGTGTAAACCCCTATTTGTAGCCGGGATCGATTAGCGGCGGGAAAAGCCTGGGCAGCCACAGTAGGCGGCCATAGATCTGTTAGCTTGGGGAAGTAACGAGCCAAGGAATTACGGTATGAAACGGTCTATCGCACTTGGCACCGTAGCGCTTGTTCTATTGCTCGGCCTATCGGTCTGGCTGTTTTATTTCGAACCAAAGCTCAGCCTGCTCGATCCCGATAGAGCCGCGGAAAATTTCCGCAACATGGACGCTATCTTTCCCACCGTGGCTATTCCGGCCTCGACCCAACCGCGACCGCTGCCGGAAGGCCCGTCGCTTTCCGCCGCCATGCTCGACGAGGAGCTACCGGAGTTTCTTGCGCGCAGTCAAACAACGAGCCTGATTGTTCTACACGGAGGGCGACTCGTCCACGAGTCGTACTATCAAGGCTACAGCGTGGACAGCCAGGCGACGTCCTTCTCGGCGGCTAAAGCGGTGTTGTCGGCACTTATCGGCATCGCGATTGCCGAAGGGGCTATAGGTAGCGTGGACGATCCGGTCGTCGCTTATCGGCCGGATCTAGCGGATTCCGGCTTTGCCGACGTGACCCTTAACGATCTTCTCCGCATGACATCCGGCATCGCCTTCGACGAGGATTACTCCGACCCCGAAAGCGACGGCATTGCCATTCACTACCAACTCTATGCACGCTTCCGAAGCATCGAACGGCTAACGGCAACCTATCCGGCAGCGCAACCGCCTGGCACCTCCTTTGACTATGCCAGCATCAATACGCAGGCCCTCGCCATGGTGCTCGAAGCGGCTACCGGTGCGTCCCTGCCCGACTATCTCTACGAGAAGCTATGGAACCCTTTGGGGATGGCCGCCGGCGCGACGTGGATTACCGATGTCTACGGCAACGCGGTCGGCTTCTGGGGCTTGAGCGCTCGCCCGCGCGATCTGGCAAAGTTCGGCCAGCTCTATCTGCAACAAGGCGCTTGGGACGACGAGCAGCTTATCCCGCCAGAATGGATCGCTCGCTCAACCGAAGCCGAAGAGCCATTCTTGCAACGAGGGATCATTAGAAACAACTGGGGCTATCAGCACAAATGGTGGTTACCGCGCGACGGCGATCAGGATTACGCGGCGCTCGGTCTATGGGGGCAGATCATATACATCAACCCCCACTTCGAGCTGGTAGTCGTCAAAACCTCGGCGGACCCCAATTTCCGTGCGCATGAATTCGAAGCGGTTGAGCGTTTTCGCCAAATCGGCGCCACGCTCTCCTGTCCCACGGCTCTAACCGAGTGCTAAAAAGAACGCTTCTGCGGCACCCTGCTAATGATCAGCCTGAACGGGCAAGCAAATCCGCAAACTCATGCGCCGGTAGCGGGCGCGCGAAGTAATACCCTTGCATGGAGTCGCAATGCTCCGCCTGCAAAAAGCCTCGTGGTCGGCACTCTCAACGCCCTCGGCGATTACCTGCAAACGTAAGCTATGGCCAAGGCGGATAATGCTACGCGTAATGGTCGCATCGTCGGGGTCGTCGACAATATCGCGAATGAAAGATTGGTCGATTTTGAGCTTGTCGATGGGAAAGCGCTTCAAATAAGCCAACGAAGAATAACCGGTCCCGAAATCGTCGATTGAGAAGCTCAGCCCTTCTTTTTTTAAGGTTTGTAGCGTCGATGCCGTCGCTTCGACGTCTTCCATGACCGTCCGCTCGGTTAGTTCGATCTCCAGCCATCGGGAGGTGAGCTCCGACTGCCGCAGTATGCCGATAACGGATTGAGTGAATCCCGGCCTGCGGAAATGCTCGGCCGCTAAGTTTACGGCGACGGTAATAGGGGGGAGGCCGGCTTGCTGCCAGGCACGGTTTTGCCGACACGCCGTTCGCAACGCCCACTCGCCAAGCTCGACAATCTGGCCGGTCTCTTCCGCTAGCGGGATAAAGCGACCGGGCAGCATCAGCCCTCTCTCGGGATGATGCCATCGCATCAGGGCTTCCGCTCCCACAATCCGACCCGTCAGAGCATCGACTTGCGGTTGATAGTAAAGCGCCAGCTCCTCGCGTTGTAATGCGTGCCGCAGCGCACCTTCAATAAACAATCGCTCGTACGCTTGGGTATTCAGATCTTCAGTAAAAAACTGATGACTCTTCCGCCCTCGCCTTTTGGCGTGATACATAGCGGCATCGGCGTGCTTGATTAAAGCATCCGGATTATCTCCGTCTTCGGGGTATAAGCTAATGCCGATACTGGTCGAGAGACGGATATCGTGGCCTTCGAGCAAGAAAGGATGCCGAAAGGCCCGTTGGATTTTTTCCGCAGCATGCACGGCATCGGCGGGCTCGCGAATCTCGGGCAGAACCACAATGAACTCGTCGCCACCAGGCCTCGACATGGTATCTTCGCTTCGAATTTGGCCCTGCAAGCGCTTAGTCACCGCCTGCAGCAGGCGATCTCCCGCCGCGTGGCCAAGCGAATCGTTAACGTATTTGAAACGATCCAGATCCAAAAACAAGACGGCAACCCGCTGCTGATTACGCTCGGCCATCGCCAGCGCTAACTGCAAACGCTCCCGCAACAGAGCGCGGTTCGGCAAGCGAGTCAAAGGATCGTAATAGGCAAGAAACCGGATGCGCTCCTCGGCCGCTTTGCGCTCCGACAGGTCGGAAGCAATCGCAACGTAATGCGTTAATCGCTCATGTCGATCGCGCACGGCATTTAACGTAAGCCATATCGGAAAACGCTCTCCGCTTTTACGCCACCCAACGGCTTCTCCTTGCCAGAGGCCCTGCCGATGCCGTTCACTGCGCAGCCAGTCCTTTAGACTGTCGTCTTCCAGCTTGAGCAGCTCCGAATCGCGGCCGATTACCTCGTCCGGGGTGTAGCCGGTAAGCTCGCGGAATGCCCTGTTGACTAATACGGTGCGCCTCTTGGCATCGGTAATGGCGATCGCCTCGGTGCTGCTCTCGAATACTTTCGCCGCCAGGCGGAGCTGCTCTTCATCCTGTTTACGCTGGGTAATATCCTGCGATAAAGCCATCCCTAACGCGACTTGCCCTTCGGCGTCGCGAATAGGTAATGCGTGCATCTGATAGATTCGCTCTCCGACAGCGATTTCGCTATTCGCTTCCTCTCCCTCCAAAGCAACCTTAAACAAACCGGTGAGTCGTTTGCTTACATCCGGTGCAAACAGCTCTTCCGGCAGCCGGCCCTTCATACCACCGCTGTCCAAACCGGCATAAATTAAGGCACGCCCTTCGGCCAGCATGAACCGACAATCGCGATCGAATAAGAACACGCCCCCGTGGGGAAAGTTTTTCGCCAGTGTAGAATACAGCTCTTGGTTGCGCTCTAACGCCTCCACCAAGGCGCTATTCTCTAAAGAAATAGCCAACTGCGCGGTGAGGTGTTTAATAGGCTCGAGGCGAGCTTGCGTAAACGCATAGGAGGTTATGTTGTTTTCCAGATAAAGGACGCCAACAAGCTTACCTTGCCGACTTACCGGCACACAGAGTACCGAGCGTATACGCCGCTCGCGTACTACCGGATCGTCGGCAAACAGTTCGCTGCGGCGGGCATCGGTCAACACAACGGCCTCATTGCTGCGACGGACAAATTCCAACACCCGTTGCGGCAAATCGGTGCGCAAACGAACAGGCTCTTCCGTTAAGGTAACCTCGCCTTCTCTGCCTGGCCCATACGCACGCAACCGCAAGCCATCCTCATGCTCGAGCAGCAAATAGGCCCGCTCTGCACCGGCAATTTTGAAGATAATCTGCAATAAGGTTTGCAACAGATCGGGCAAGGCCAATTGCTCGGAGAGCGCTTGGCTGGCCTTAAGCAAACCCGCGATATCGACATCGCGACTGATGGTAATACCGGTTCTCGTGGTCGAGGCCGCATCTCCGGCTAGCGGCTCTAGCAGCTGAGAATAGACGGTTTCCAGTTGCTGCGATTTCGCCGTCGCACCCCATTGGCGGTACCCCTCATAGGCCGCTTGCAGGTGCACAGAGGCGTAGCGCCACTGTTCATGCTCGCAGAAAAACTGACCGGCAAATTCGTTAGCGATCGCATAATCAGCGATGCTCTCCTGCGCGCGCGCGCGCTCGGCGGCTTTGACATAGCCTCGCACCGCTTGCCAGGCCTGTCCCTTGAGCCGAGCAAGCTCGGCTTCAAGTAGCAATCGCCGGTGGTAAAAGTTCTCTGGGCAACCACGCGCATAATCGGCCAGTGCCTGTAGATGCGTATCGACCTTCTCTATCGCGCTCCTCGCCGCTGCTTGGTTGCGCTTTCGGCAACTGCCGGTAATGGCTAATCCGGCGTAAAAGTGAAAATCCGCTAACGGAATTAATCCGATAATATGCGAGAGCCGTTCGGTGGCGGCCATGGCGGCAGCGCGAGCAGACGGGTAATCGCCAAGTATCACTGCGCACTGAAGAGCGAGCACATCTATCGTGTAGGAGCCGCTTATGTCGGTCTCGTTGCCGGCCTGCCGCTCGGCTGACACAGCCCCAAGCTCGGCCGCTCCTTGCAGAACCTGCACATGACGAAGCACCCCTTCTTGCACGGTCAAGACGGCTTTATTTCCCGCCTTGCGGGCAAGGCGTCGGCATTCTTCCGCATCCCGCCGCAAACGCTTGAGCGAGCTTCCCATACTGACGCGCGCCAACAATTGCCCCATCTTTGCGTAGGCGGCAAATTGGAGTTCGCCGGCTTCTACGCCAACCCGAACAGCCTCCTGCAACAATGGAATGTTCGTCGCCAGTGGCTTACGCCAGTGATTAACGTGATTACCGAAAATACAAAGTGCGCGACACAGCTGAGGCGGGCTCGCGTAACGGCGGGCTAATTTAATGCCTAGCTCTCCCTGCTCGTAAGCACCGGCATAATCGCCCGTTATCGAACCGTAGATGGTGGCAAACCCTACAAAGCCTTCGCCGCTATACTGCGAGTGGCCATACCGCAGCGTCAGCTCTACGATCTTGCCGGAGATGATGCCCGTCAATTCGCCGCCGCTAATAAATGCCGGCGCCCCCAGATTGGCTAAGACCTCCGAGGCCTCGCGGATCTCGGGCGGTGCCTCAGCTTCTGCCGAAAGCACGGTTTCCGACGTACGGTTTTCCAACAGTTGCGTCACTTTTTCGATTTGGGCCCGCGTTGCCTGTTGGATCGCATCGCGCGATAACCGTATACCGTAAGCCAGGAGAAGCTCGGCCCCAAGTTCCAGCGCTTTCGAATATTCGCCCGCCAAGGTAGCCGCGACGATGCGGACATTGCCCAGTTCCGTGCGCTGAGTACGCTCTTGGGTATGCGCGAGAGCGGTGACCGAGAAACGCTCTGCTAACATGGGATCGCCGGTTAAATTGGCACATTCGGCGCACTCCCGGGACAGCGCGAACATTACATCGCGATACTCGATCCAGGCCCGATCGCCGGCCGGTAAACATTGCAGGCCGGCAGCGAAATAAGCCGAAGCATGCTCATATGCGGTGGCCGCCTTGGCTGCGCGACCAACCCGTAAATTAAGCTCCGCTAGCCGTAAGCGTTCTTCCGACCCGGCTATCGCCGCGCGCGCCTGATTAAGATGATCGGCGGCCTTAAACAATGCTTCTTGATCGTTCTGCTGCCATAACAAGCGGCCAATCGTCAGGTGCATCAACGGCCTTTCGCGTACGGGAAGCTGCTCGTAAGTAGCCTCGCGAATGCGATCGTGGGCAAACCGATAGGCCGCGCTCACGTCCCCAAGCTCTCCGGCCTTCCCGTGTAACGACACCCGGTACGCTTGTCCGAGCGGGCGCAACAGGCCAAGCCGCAGAGCCGGCCATAATTGCCTTGCCGTTTCCGTCGCCGGCTGGCCGACACACGCAGCAATTAACGACAACTCGGCACGATCGCCAATACATGCTGCTAACGACAGCAAACGCTGAGTTTCCCGCGGCAAACGGCGGATTGCCGGTAACAAGGTCTCAGCCCCTGCCTGCGTAAGCGACTGCGCCGCAACGGTAGCAAGCTCCCACTCCCAACGCTTTTGCTTGCGATCAAACCAAATAACGCCTTTTTCCGTTAGCTCTTGAAGCAGTTGCCGCAACACCAGCGGGTTACCACCGCTTTTGAAGCGTAATATTTCGCCTAAGTGACGGACCGTACTTAATGGACGCCCCAAAGCCTCATGCAGCAGTTCGCTAACATCGGCTTTCGTTAACCGAGCAAGCTCGATGCGACAATCGACAACGTCTGCCTCCTCCAGGGTCTTCAGCGCTGACGCGAACGCATCCGTCGCACCTGCGTCACTGTCTCGATAGGCCGCAACGACCGATAAAGCGGCTACGTCTAACTCAAGTAAAATTCGTTCGAGCAACCGCAAGGACTCCGTATCGGCCCATTGCAGGTCATCGAGAAACAGAAGCAACGGATGATCGGCGGTGGCACAGGCTTGGACAAAAGCGAGCAAAACCTCCGTAAAACGATTACGCGCCTGAGCCGGAGGTAACGCCGGCACCGGCGGTTGGTGGCCGAGTATCGCTTCCAAGGAGGGGATCAGCTCGGTCAACAGGCGACCGTTAGCTCCTATCGCCGCCGTGAGCTGTCGGCGCCACCGATCGAGGTTAGCTTCAGGCATCATCAACAGCTGGCGGCCAAGCCCGTCCAGTGCCTCTATCAAACATGCAAATGGCTGTGCCCGCTGCAACGGATCGAATTTACTCGACAGAAAATAGCCGTGCCGCGTTAACACCTCCGGCTGTAGATGTTCGACTAGGGAAGATTTACCGATGCCTGCCGGCCCCTTTATCAAAACGAGCTTCGTGGACCCGGAGCAGGCCTCCGCGAAAACACGTTTGAGCTGATTCAGCTCCGCCTTCCGGCCATAGAGCTTGTCCGAGAGATAGATCGTCTCGCGGACATCGCCACGACCCAACGGAAAAACCGCAACCTCCCTCTTGTCACGCCACTGGGCAGCGATTTCGGCGAGATCTTCCCGCAGTACGCGCGTTGTTTGATATCTTGCCTCGGGGTCTTTCTCAAGCAACTTCAAACACAAGGCCGACAATAGCTCAGGCACCTCGCCGTTCAGCTCATGGGGCGGCACCGGCCGTTGCGCAAGGTGGGAATACACTAAGTCTAAGCTGTGCTCCTCGCCGAAAGGCGGTTTCCCGGTAAGCATGTGGTAGAGGGTTGCGCCTAAGGAATACAAATCGGTTCGATAATCCACCCGATGACCGGTGCGGCCGGTTTGCTCCGGGGAGATATACGGCAAGGTTCCGACGGTATCGAGCAAGTCTTCGCTTCTGGCACTCAGACTTTCGAGGCCGGTACCCATTTCGAAATCGATCAACGTCAGGTAGCGCGACGTGGCATCGAGCACAAAATTGGCCGGGTTAAGATCGCGGTGTATCAGACGGTGGCGGGACAGCGCATCGACTGAGGCCACCAATTGAGGTGCCAGGGAGAAAAAGGCTGTCAACGACAACGGCGTATCGTCGAGCTTCTGCTGTAAATTGTACGGCCCGGCGTCTTGCAGCAGTAAGGCAAGGCCGCCCGTAAACTCCTGTAGATCGATAGCACGTATTAGATGAGGCTCTTCAATTCCTTGTAGTAGCTCGAATTCATGGCGCAGCGCCAAGGCAACGTCGGCGGAAACAGGATTCCCGACGCTCGCTTTAACAATAATGCTTTTTTGTTGGTCGCAAACCGAATAAGCGCGATGCAGCGTATGGCGGGGGTTCCTATGGATACGCTCGCCTAGTCGGTAGCCAGCCTGACGAAGACTGACTGTCAACGGTGTTCTCGGCCCTGTAGGTAACATCCCGTACCTGAAGAAGACAAAGGCGGTTAGGCATTATTCCAACATGCGGTTTGCCTCTCGGCCAGCAAAGGTCGCCACCCCACATAGCCGCAGCCACACCTCAGCTCCGCCGATTTTCATTAACCCTGTTTAATGCGCCGCCTAAGCCCAGGCTCTATCTTGCATAAACACAAGAATGTCTTGGAGACTCTGCATGAAGACCACCCTCGTCTTCGCCTTTCTGCTGGCCCTACTATTCACGGGCTTAGCCGCAATTAACGTTTCCATCGGCTTTCTCAGCCCCGACCACGTCCGGGCAACGCTCGATGCCCTCATGCAAAGCCCGGTTCTGTTAGGGCTGGCAATCTTCCTGGTACTTGCCGTCGATAGTCTTTTGGCGGTCCCGACCATCACTACCATTGTACTGGCCGGTTATTTACTTGGGCCTTTTTGGGGTGGCTTAGTCGCTTCTCTTGGCGTGCTTACGGCCGGATCGATTTGCTATTGGGGCGCTCGCTGCTTCGGCGAAACGCGGTTCGTTCCCGCTCGGCATCGGGCTCGCGTCATCGAAACCGTCGGCTCGGTCGGGCCGGCACCGCTCATGCTGTCTCGGATATCCCCCCTACTGCCGGAAGTGCTATCGGCGCTTGCCGGTACCGGCCGCATGTCGGCGAAGCGCTATTACCTGTACTTTGCGATCGGCAACGTGCCGTTCTCATTCCTCGCCGCCTGGGCCGGCAGTATCAGCTCGCTGGAGCGGCCGTGGCCGGCGCTAGCGGTCGGCGTCGGGCTGCCGACATTAGGCGCTACCTACCTCATCTACCGCCGTTTCGCCGGCAAACGGCGCGCGGCCTTCGCCCAGCAGGAGAACACGCCATGAGCACATCGTCCTCTACGGTCCTCATTACCGGCGGCACCTCCGGCATCGGGAGAGCGCTGGTCGAGCTTTATCTCGCCGATGGTTGGCGGGTTATCACCTGCGCCCGTTCCATCGACGCATTAACGGCGCTTGAGCGGCAATTCTCCGGTGTCATCGGCATCCCCTGCGATCTTGCCGATCGGGAAGAACGTAGAGCCCTACTACACCATGTCAGAGAGAGCACCGATCAACTCCAGGGCTTGATCAATAACGCCGGCATACAGATGAGCTACCCCTATGAGGCAGGCACCGGGCATACGCTCGATATCGAGCAGGAAATTGCCATCAATCTCACCGCGCCCATCGACTTAGGGCATCTTTTCGGGTCGCTATTGGCGAAACAACGAGGATTTATCGCCAACATCACCTCCGCCCTTGCCTATATCCCAAAAGGGCGTTCGCCCCTATACGCCGGCACCAAAGCCGGGCTTTCGCTCTATACTCGCTCGATCAGGTTCCAGCATCCCGGCGTTCGTTTCGTTGAGATCGTTATGCCGCTGGTCGATACCCCGCTAGCCGCGGAGCGAGGGCGTGACAAATTAAGCCCCATAGAAGCGGCAAAACAGGCGCAGGCAGGCATCGCCTCCGGCCGCGAAACCGTCTGGGTCGGCAAAACAAAGTTCATCCCTTTCCTCAACCGCTTCATCCCGCACACCCTAACCCGGCTCATAAACAAAGCCGATAGCGCCAATGTTCGCACCCAGCGTAAGGAGGCTTGAGATGGGCCGCGTCACACTCCTACTAGCCTTATTACTCTTTTCGCAGCTCACTGCCGCATTGACGATAGAGGTGACGGGACTGCGCAACGACGAAGGCGACGTCATCGTCATGGTGTTTACCGAGGCCCATGATGGCAGCTATCCAACGCAGTACGAAAAAGCCGTACAGGCCCAAAGCAAACCGGCCCAGGCGGGGCTCCGCTTTCGCTTTCCCGACCTTCCCAGCGGGCGTTACGCCGTCCGCGTTCATCACGATGAGAACGGTAACGGCAAATTAGATAAAAGGCTCGGGCTTATTCCGCGAGAAGGCCTGGGCTTCAGCAACGGAGCCCGCCCGTCGCGGCTAGGCCCCCCGACTTTTGAAGCCGCCGCCTTCGAGCTAACGACCGAGACTCAGCTACGCATTAATATCGTATATCCTTGACCTGATATTCCGCATAAACTTTCTTGCATAAAGCCATAACTCTAGGTCATGCTACCGGCCATGGACGCCCTCACAATGATACGTTTGGGCCTACAGGAAATAGGCCCCATAACGGACGAAGCATGGAATGCCTTCGAGCCTTTCTTACAAGAAAAGCGGCTCAAGAAAGGGACATTCTTTGCAATGGAAGGTTTACCGGCGCGGGACATTGCCTTCGTCGCCTCCGGAATTTTACGCATGTATTACGTTCGCGAGGACGGACGCGAATTTAACAAGAGCTTTGTCACTGCCGGCGATATCTGCGGCGTTCTCGATGCACTCATTCTCAACCAACCTAGCCGCCTCTATATCGACACCCTGTCTCCCTGCCATCTTTTTACCCTGCCATGGGCATCGCTCGAAGCACTGTTTGACACCTATCCCTGCTGGAGTCGGATCGGCCGACGCTTCGCCTACCTTCTAAGCGTTAAGAAGATGCGCCGCGAAGCATCGTTTTTGCTGGACTCCGCCGAAGAGCGCTATCGCTGCTTCTGCAATGAGTATGGTGGAATTGCCCAGCTAATACCCGACTACCACATCGCCTCTTACCTCGGCATAACTCCAGTGGCCTTGTGCCGGATAAAAAAACGAATTAGTCGCACAGCCAGTTCGCAAACACTGTAAAAGCCTCCTCGCACCCCATCAAATACAATTAATAAATTACTAACAAATAACTCGCCAATATAATAAAATTAATTATTCAGTTAATTCTAAATAATCACTGACAAAATAAACCCAGTATAATGAAATCTCCACAAAGTGCGTTACAAACTGACGCAGTGCGTGGCAAGAGAAAAAATGCGCTTATTGGCATAGCAAGTTACTCATAAGCCACCTCTATTAACGCCTCACCCCGATAGTCAACGACAACGGCTGACACAGATACCGGAAGGACACAAAGACGCAATCGCCTCCAATGAACATAGAAGCGCTCGCCAGGGCGAAAACGACGGAGACCTCACAAATGGATTTGCTGAGCCGACAGGTCGAAGAACTCATTTCCCACGTCTTGGGCCGAACGTTGACGATCTCGCCGGAGAAACGGCTGGCCGAAGATCTCCATTTCGACTCGTTGAAGATGTTCGACTTAATGATGCTGCTCGAAGAAAAATTCGACATCCTCATTCCCGTCGGCGAGATCTACCACATCGAAACGGTGCACGACCTCGTACAAGCCGTAGCCAATCTCGACCCTCAACTCGAACCGACCGATATGCAGGCATAAGGGACGGCCCGGCCTCGGCAAGGCTACTTCATCCATCGACAAGGACAGCCCGCATGACGACAAAACAAGCACCCGCTTCGCCCGTCTGGATGCTCCGCCGCCGGAGCCTCCTACACACTCTTGTCGCCCTCCCCATACTCGCGTCTTCGGCGCCGGTGTTGGCATCCTCGTTAGGCGGTCAACCGAAGCCGCCGTTTACGCGCCTATATCCCTCCGGCAGCAGCAGCCGGCAGCAACCGGCCGTTGATTTTGACGCCGCCGAAATCGCCATCCTGACCCACCTCATCGAAACGATCCTACCCTCCGACGACACACCCGGCGCACGCGAAGCGGGAACGGTCGACTACGTTGTCGAGAACTTGCGCGAGCGCGGCGCCGAAGTCGTCGCAGGCATCAAACAAGGCCTGGCGGCACTCGACCAAATGGCACAAAGGCAATTCGAGGTAGCGTTCGTCGAGCTAGAAGCCGCGCAAGCCAACACGATTCTGCAAATCGTCGCCAGCACTCCCGCACTGGAATCTTTCTGGGGGGCGGTGCGCGGCCTAAGCGTCTCGCATTTTTTGCCACGCCAACCGGCTACGAACCGCTCGGCCTGCCTGGCCCAAGCATCGATTACGGCGGTTTTCCCGACCCCAACGCATTGGATTGCTTGATATAGCCACCGATCGCCACATCGACGCGCGGCAACAAAAACAATAAGGAACGGACCGATGAACGAACATCTACATAGCTTCGATACCAACCTGAGCAGCGGCGAAACCCTAGGCCAAACCCTGCCCGAGACCTGGGACGCCGTCATCGTCGGCGCCGGTGCGGCCGGTGCTGTCTTTGCCCGAGAGCTCACGGCGAAGGGCCTCAAGGTGTTGATGTTGGAGTTCGGAAAGCATTACCAGGATCACGCAAACGAATTCGTCGAAAACGAGCTCGGTGTCTGGGAACATATTTGGGATAACAGCCAATACGAGATAAGCGGCAACGCCTTAACCGGCTCGCCCAACCTCGGCCGAGGCGTCGGCGGCGGCACTTTGGCATGGACATCGGTAAGCCTACCCTTCTTCGAACACGATTTCCGGATGCGCTCGCTCTACGGCCAACCTGCCGGTTCGAGCGTAGAAGACTGGCCGCTTGATTTCGCCGAACTGGAACCGTTCTACTTCAAGGCCGAACAAGATCTTGGCGTCTCCGGAACCGTCATGCCCTGGGAGCGCCCGGACCGACCGCCACGCCCATTCCCTCCCTTCGCCTACTACCGTACCAGCGAGCGGCTCAAAACAGGCATGGACAAGCTACGTATTCGAAGCGCTCCAGGGCCAGTCGCGGTAGCCTCCCGCACGGCAGGTAACCGAACAGCCTGCCTGCACTGCGGCTTCTGCCGCTCCGGATGCCGCATCGACGCCAAATATCAAGCCGACCACACGTTGATCAAAGACGCCCTCGCAACCGGACGGCTGACGATCATCGACAACGCTATGGTCTTCCGCATTAACCAAGGTATCCAGCCCCGAGTCGCTACCGGCGTCAGCTTCGTCGATTTACGCAACGGCAACACCTATAGCGTAAAAAGCCGGTTATTGTTTGTTTGTAACAATCCCTTCGAAATTCCCCGGCTTTTCCTCAACTCCGCCTCGCCGCGCCACCCGAACGGGCTTGGCAACCGCTTCGACAATATGGGCCGCCATCTGCTATCGCACCCCGGCGCCGTAGCCGTCGGCGTCACCGACGAGTGTATGAACGGCAGCATCGGCTACAACATGGGCAACATCGTAACGCTCGATTTCGGTACGCCACGCCCGCGCCAGCGCTACTACAGCGGCTTTGTGCTGGAAGCGATCAACGGCGCCGGTGCCGGCGTCATAGCCGTCGACACCTACGCGCACCTCTTCGGCAGCGAGCTGAAAAACACGCTGCGCACCTATAATCAATCTTTGTTTGTCATCGCCTTCTGCGACGGGCTGCCGGTGCGGGATAATCGCGTCACCGTCGACCCGAACGCGTTGGACGAACACGGCATTCCCAAAGCCAAAATTCACTACGATTGGCACCCCAACGACCTCAAAGTGTTAGGCGCCGCTAAACGCGCGCTCCATCTCATTCTAAAAGCCTCCGGCGCGCATACCGTTCAACTGACCGAAAAACCCTTTGAGGCCCACCCGGGCGGCAGCATGCGCATGGGCCGCTCGCCGCGCACCTCCGTTACCGACCCTTTCGGCAGAGTCCACGAACTCGACAATGTCTACATCGGCGGAGCCGCCTTGTTCGTCACCGGCAGCTCCGTCAACCCGACCCAGACCTTACATGCCTTAGCGCTACGAACGGCCGATCATGTTAAAAGGCGATTTCGGTTATGACCCACGCGCCGCCGGACGCCGTTACGATTAACCGCCTGCCCAGCGGCGAACCCTCCGACAGCGGCCGCCGCATAACGCCCTCTATCGCATCGACTGGCTTACTTAAACCAAGCAACCGCTGCCCGCGCTCACACCTCGACCCAACCGGTGCCGTCGCACGCTCAGGTACAGCGGTCGCCGACCTCATTCGTACTCGTGACAAACACAAGGAGCCAACTCATGAAGCTGCAAAGGCGTAAGGCCTTAGTAACCGGAGCGACCTCAGGCATCGGCTATGCGATTACGGAAAAGCTGCTGGCCAACGGCTGCTCGATCGTTGCCTGCGGTCGCAACGAGGCAGTCCTCCAGCAACTCAAGGACCGACACGGCGACCGGGTCGACACGTTGACCATGGAGCTGACCGACCCGGCAACGCCGCAACAGGTTGCCGAGTACGTCGAAAGAATGCATCCGGATCTCAGCATCCTGATAAACAACGCCGGCATTCAGGTTACGATGGACTTCACGACCGCCTCGTACGACAAACTGCAACCGCTCGTCCTAGAGGAATTGCAGGTCAATGTCGCCGCGCCGATCCTGCTGGCTGCAAGCCTACTGAACACCTTACGAAAGCAAGACCTGGCGATGATCGTTAACATCACGACCGGCTTAGCCCTGTCGCCGAAGAAATCCTCTCCTGTCTACTGCGCGACGAAAGCCGCCTTGCACTCGTTTAGCAAGTCCTTGCGTTATCAGCTCAAAGAGGCGGCGCCGAACGTACACCTGTTGGAGGCCCTTCCACCCCTCGTCGATACCCGGATGGCACAAGGACGCGGCAGCACCACCGGCAAAATATCGCCCGAACATGTCGCCAATGCCGTGGTCAACGCCATCGAGCATGAGCGGGAAGAAACTTATATTGGCAAAGCACAGCTATTACGTGTGATTAACCGCGTAACCCCCAATGTCGCCGAGCGCATTCTCAGTAAATGGTAACCCCCCTTCTCTCGCAGGGGCGCCTTCGTCGCTCCTGCGCCCCCACCCCTGCCCCATCGCGCCAAAGTCGATCGCGTCAGCAACAGCAATCAAAAGAATTCCCACTTGTTGTTATACTGATTTCCAACACTGAACCGAAAGCTTGCGGCAAGCCGTAAAACGCGCAAAGGCGCGAGGAAATCGTTCAGTATTTCCTTAATGAAACCAAGAGATTTCGTAAGCATGACCGACCGCGCCGACACCGTCCGATCCCTTACCCCCGCAATGCTTACTCGCATCGATGCGTACTGGCGTGCCTGCAACTACCTCGCGGCGGGCATGATTTATCTCCAAGACAACCCGTTACTGCGCCAACCGCTCGCGCCGGAACACATCAAACAACGGCTGCTGGGCCACTGGGGGGCAAGCCCTGGGTTGAGCTTCATGTATGTGCATCTTAATCGCCTCATCCGCGAGCACGGGCAAGAAGCGATCTTCCTCGCCGGCCCCGGCCATGGTGCACCCGGCGTTATCGCGCCGGTGTATCTGGAAGGCACGTACTCAGAAATCTACCCCAATATCAGCCAAGACGAGGAAGGCCTCCAGCGGCTGTTCAAGCAATTCTCCTTCCCCGGCGGCATCGGCAGCCATTGCACGCCGGAGCTTCCCGGCTCGATTCACGAGGGCGGCGAACTCGGCTACTCGCTCTCGCACGCCTTCGGCGCGGCCTTCGACAACCCGGACTTGCTAGTCGCCGTCGCCATCGGCGACGGCGAAGCGGAGACCGGCCCCTTAGCAACCGCCTGGCATTCGGCAAAGTTCCTCAACCCGGCACGCGACGGCGCCGTGCTACCGATGCTTCACCTCAACGGCTATAAGATTAATAACCCGACCCTACTGGCCCGCATCCCGCGGGAAGAGCTGGAATCGCTACTGCGCGGCTACGGCTGGGTCC
This sequence comes from Alkalilimnicola ehrlichii, assembly GCF_003399765.1. Taxonomy (GTDB): domain Bacteria; phylum Pseudomonadota; class Gammaproteobacteria; order Nitrococcales; family AK92; genus AK92. Next base: position 174,024 of record NZ_NFZV01000008.1, read on the forward strand.
CGCACTTCGTGGAAGGCGACGACCCGCAAACCATGCACCAGACCATGGCTGCCACGCTCGATGCCTGCTGGGCGGAGATCCGCCGCATACAGCGCGATGCCCGGGAAGGCGACGCCCCGGCGCGGCGTGCCCATTGGCCCATGATTGTGTTACGCACGCCAAAGGGCTGGACCGGGCCGGCGGAGGTAGACGGCCGCAAAGTGGAAGGCTATTGGCGCGCGCACCAAGTCCCGCTGAGCACGGTACGGGAGAACCCGAGCCACCTACAGCAGCTCGAAGCCTGGCTGCGCAGCTACCGGCCGGAGGAGCTGTTCGACACCGACGGCCGCCTCGTTGCCGAATTGCGCGAACTCAACCCGAGGGGCTTTGCGCATGGGCACCAGCCCCCACGCCAACGGCGGTTTATTACGCCGCGACTTGCGCCTGCCGGACTTTCGCCGCTATGCGGCCGACGTGGCAGAACCCGGCCGCCACACCGCGCCCAACACCAAACCGCTCGGCTCGATGTTGCGCGATGTCATGCGCCTCAACATGAACAACTTCCGCGTCTTCGGCCCGGACGAAAACACCTCCAACAAGCTGGACAACATCTACGAAGTCAGCAAAAAACTCTGGTTAGCCGACTATTTGCCGGAGGATGCCGACGGCGGCGAGCTCTCCCCCGACGGGCGGGTCATGGAAATGCTGTCCGAGCACACCTTGGAAGGCTGGTACGAAGGCTATGTGCTAACCGGTCGGCACGGCTTTTTCGCCACCTACGAAGCGTTCGTGCACGTCATCGACTCCATGTACAACCAACACGCCAAGTGGTTGGCCATGTGCGAAGAGATCCCCTGGCGAGCACCCATCGCATCGATCAACTTGTTGATCACCTCCACGGTCTGGCGCCAGACCATAACGGGTTCACCCATCAAGACCCGGGCTTTCTCGACGTCGTGGTCAACAAAAACCCCGAGGTCACCCGCATTTATCTGCCGCCGGACGTCAACACGCTGCTCTCCACGGCCAACCATTGCCTGAAAAGCCGTAACGACGTCAACGTCATCGTCTGCGACAAGCAAGCCCACCTACAGTATTTGGACATGGATGCCGCCATCGCCCACTGCACCAAGGGGCTCGGCATCTGGGACTGGGCCAGTAACGATCAAGGCCAGGAGCCGGACCTCGTGATGGTCGGCTGCGGCGACATCCCCACCAAGGAAGCGCTTGCCGCCACCGCCCTATTGCGCGAGCACTTCCCGGCGCTGAAGATTCGCTTTATCAATGTGGTGGACCTATTCCGCCTGCAATCGGCGCACGAACACCCGCACGGCCTCTCCGACCGCGAGTTCGACAGCCTGTTTACCGTGGACCGCCCCATCCTGTTCAACTTCCACGGCTATCCCTGGCTCATCCACCGGCTGGCTTACCGCCGCACCAACCACAGCAACCTCCACGTACGCGGTTATAAGGAGCGCGGCAACATCAACACGCCGTTGGAGCTAGCCATCGAAAACGAGATCGACCGTTTCACGCTGGCCATGGACGCCATCGACCGCATACCGCACCTACGCGTCGCCGGAGCCAGCGTCAGAGAGGCCTTGCGCAACGAGCAAATCGCTTGCCGCAACTACGCGCACACGCACGGCGTCGACCGCCCGGACGTTGCAAACTGGACTTGGCCGGGCCAATAGGCCCGGCCGGCGCACGAACTAAAAGGCATAATTACCGAATGGCTACTTTGCAGTTTCTCGGCGGCGTCGGCGAAGTCACCGGCTCCCGCTACTTGCTGGAATACGAAAGCGACCAGGGCGCGCACGCCATATTACTTGAGTGCGGGCTTCGTCAAGGCGGCCCCGACGCCGAGCGCATCAATACGGAATCGCTGACCGCGCTGGCGGAGAAGATCTCCGCCGTGGTCATATCGCACGGTCATCTCGACCACGCCGGGCTTCTTCCCAAATTGGTTCACGATGGCTTTGGCGGCCCCATCCACTGCGCCGGCGACACCCTCGATCTGCTCGAAATCATGCTCGCCGACGCTGCCTTCGTCATGGCCAAAGACATCGAGTGGAAGAACAAATGGCGCGGCAAATCCGGCAAGCCTCTGCTAGAGCCGCCCTATCTGGCGGAAGATGTCGAGCACACCCTCGCCCAGTGCCGCCCGCACCCGTACGGCGAGCCGGTCGACTTACCCGGCGGGGCAACGCTGGTGTTTCGCGACGCCGGCCACATCTTGGGCTCGGCAATCGTCGAGATCGTGGTCAACAGCGGCGGGCGACGGCGCCACCTGGTCTTCTCCGGCGATTTGGGTAACGACGACTCGGCACTGATGAACGACCCCGAAAAGCTCCCCGGCGCCGACGCTGTCTTGATGGAGAGCACCTACGGCAATCGCAATCACCGCCCCATGGACGAGACGGTAGAAGAATTCGCGCAAGTACTGCAAGACGCTTACGACGCCGGCGGGAATGTGTTGATCCCCGCCTTCGCCGTCGGCCGCACCCAGGAGGTGCTCTACCACCTCAGCCAGCTCTATCACGCCGGCCGGTTGCCGCAACAACTCATCTTCCTCGACAGCCCGATGGCCATTCGCGTCACCGAACTGTACGTACGCAAGCACCGCTCGCTGAACAAGGAAGACATCACCGCGCTCAACAAGCTCGCCCAAGGCGACCCCAGCCGCTATTTGCCTGGGCTGCGCGCAACGCGCACGGTCGAAGAATCCATGGCGATCAATCGCATCCGCAGCGGCGCCATCATCATCGCCGGCTCCGGGATGTGCAACGGCGGGCGCATTCTGCACCACCTACGCTACAACCTCGCCAAATCCGCCACCCATGTGGTTATCGTCGGCTTTCAGGCCGCCGGCACGCTCGGCCGACAACTGGTCGACGGTGCCCGATCCGTCAAAGTGCTTGGCGAAGAGCTGCCGGTTAAAGCCAAAATCCACACCATCGGCGGCTTCTCCGCCCACGCCGGGCAAGCGCAACTCTTAAGCTGGGCCGGCGCCTTTCGCGGGCGGCCGACGTTCTACCTGGTACACGGCGAGCCGGAAGCGCGGGAAGCCTTGCAGATTGCCCTGGCCGAGGCGGGTATCGACGCCGCGACACCGGACTACGGCGAGCGCATCGTGTTATAAGCCCATCTCGTCAATTTTCGGATTTAGCCCATCTCCCCCGGCTCCTGGTCAGGCAGCCGGGGGACGAGCAACAGACAAAGAGTTAACTCGCCAACATGAGCGGCGCGGACATCCTACATTTTGCCGGCGGCATCGGGCTTTTCCTGCTCGGTATGCGCTTGATGAGCGACGGGCTTAAAGTCTCCGCGGGCGACGCGCTACGCAACATACTCGCCACCTGGACGGGCAGCCCGTGGCGCGGGCTGGGCTCGGGGATACTCATCACCTCGCTGGTGCAATCCTCCAGTGCCGTCACCTTTGCCACCGTCGGCTTCGTCAACGCCGGCCTACTCTCCGTCGGCCAAGCGATCACCGTCATCTACGGCGCCAACGTCGGCACCACGCTGACCAGTTGGCTGGTTGCCATCGTCGGCTTCAACGTCAACCTACAGGCACTGGCTCTACCTGCCATCGCCTTCGGGGTGGGCTTACGCCTCACCGGCGGCACGACCCGCCGGGCACCGCTCGGCGACGCGCTGGCCGGCTTCGGCCTGTTTTTTCTCGGCATCGACATCCTGCGTACCGCCTTCCTCGACCTCGGCACCGGCGTCGACCTGGCAAGCTACGCGCTTCCCGGCGTGGCCGGCGTATTAGTCCTGACGCTGGTGGGCGTCATTCTCACCGTACTCATGCAATCGTCCAGTGCCGCCCTGGCCGTCACCCTGACCGCAGCCGCCGGCGGCGCCATTAGCCTGGAAGCAGCCGCGGCCGTCGTTATCGGCGCCAACCTGGGCACCACCTCCACCGCCGCTTTCGCCGCCATTGGCGCCACGCCCAACGCGCGCCGCGTTGCTGCCGCGCATGTCGTGTTCAACGCCATCACCGCCACCCTTGCCCTGCTCACACTCCCCCTGCTGCTATGGTTCGCCGCCGCACTCGGCGGCATTCTGCCGGGGCCGGCCGGCATCGCCACCACGCTGGCGGTCTTCCACACGCTGACCAAACTACTCGGGCTTGCGGTCGTTTGGCCTCTGACCGGCAAACTCGTCGGCTGGCTAGAGCAGCGTTTCCGCGCGCGGGAAGAAGACCTCGCCAAAACCGAATACCTCGACGCCAACGTACTGCAAACGCCCACACTGGCGCTTGAGGCGCTGCGCCTGGAGCTTGCCCGCACCGGCGACCTCGCCTTATCCGTGCTCGAAGAATCCCTGCGCTGGGACGCCCCGAGCATCGACAGCACCCGCCGCGCGCTGAACCAGCGCCTCGACGCTATCGCCACCTACATCAACCGCCTGCACGACACAGGCCTTCCGGACAAACTCCACACCGCCCTACCGCTCGCCCTTCGGGTCGGCCAGTACCAAGCCGATATCACCCGCTGCGCGGAAGAATGCCGCGGCCTGCGCGCCGGCCGCGCGCCGGGCGCCGAAACACCCGCCGTACAGGCAACGCAAGAATGGCGCGAGCGGCTGATCGACGCCATTCCCGAAGCCGCCGTCTGGCGCACCAACAGCGACCTCGGTGCAGCCCGTTTCCAACGCCTGCACGAGAGCTACCAGACGCTCAAGGAGCAACTGCTGCGCGAAGGCAGCCAAGGCCAACTCGGGATCCGCCGCATGGTCAGCCTGCTCGACGAAATCAGCGCCCTACGCCGCGCCCTTGAGCAAATGGAAAAAGGCGCGCACCGCTATCGGCAAATGGTAGGCCTTATCGAAGGGGAGCGCGCCGAAGAAACCGACGCCGCAACGGCGCCCCCTACCTGAAACTGCTGCGCCGCCCGCTCAAGCTCAGCCGCCATACTCTGCTGGTTGCCGGCAATCGTCGCTAACTGCGCCATGGCCTGGTCGGTGCGGTCCGCCTCCGTCAGCACTTGGCTCAAGCGGGCTCGGATCGCTTCCGTTTGGCTATGCTGACACTCCGTCGCTTCGGCCACCCGAGTACTCGTCGTGCGGATCGTCGCTACCGCATCCTCAATCGCCGCGAGCGCGGCAACCGCCTCGTCCGCCTGCGCCACACATCGGTCCGCCCCCTCATGCTCCTTAGCAATGGCGCCGGCCACCTCATGCATACTCGTTTGCAAGCGCTGCACCATCGTCTGGATGCTACACGTCGCCCGCTCCGTACCTCCGGCAAGCGCGCGCACCTCATCGGCAACCACGGCAAACCCCCGCCCCTGCTCGCCCGCCCGCGCCGCCTCGATGGCGGCATTGAGCGCTAACAAATTCGTTTGCTCGGCCACGCCGCGAATGGTCGCTAACACCGTGTCGATATCCGCAACCGCCGACTGCAACGCCGCAACGCTCTGCCCCGACGCCGAGATCTGACCGGCCAACTGCTCCATTAAACGGGCCACATCGCCGACCTGCCGCCGCCCGCCTTCGGCAAGCGCCGCCGCCGAATTCCCCGCCCGAGCGGCCGCAGCCATATCCTGCGCGATGCGGCCCGTCGCCTCGGCCACCTCGTCGGTCGTCTGCCCAAGCTCGCCCAACGAGCTTCGCTGCTCGTGGACGGACATACGGCATTGCTCGCCGATAACGGCATTGTTAGCGGCACTATCGGCCACCCGGTGGGCCATTCCGCCGATCCTGCCGATGAGCGCCTCCAAAACCTGAAACAGCTCATCCAGCGCCAAGCCGATCATGCCGACCTCGTCGCGCCTGCCGCTACCGAAGCGATGCCGCAAATCGCGCGCTTTCGCCGCCGTATGAATCGCCAGCGCCAACTCCCGCAACGGCCGGCCGATAAAGCTCGCCAAGCGCAGAGACGCAAACAGCGCCAGCGCGCTAACCAAGGCGACCGCCACCGCCACACTGAGCATGACCTCGCGTCGCAACTCGCGTAGCGGCCCGTAGACTTCCTCCGGCGCTTGCTGGGTAATCAAGGCAAACCGATGCTGGCCCAGCTCCAGCGGCGTCCAGGCCGTTAACATCGGCCGCCCCAGGTAATCGTCGACGACGCCCATACCCGCCTCGCCGCCCAGCGCCGCTTCCACCGCGGCTGTCGACACGCGCAACCGGCCGCTGATCGACTGCTGTGGGTCCAGAGCGCGCAATACGGAAACCGCAGGGCTTTGTTCGATAGCGGAAACGAAAGCCTCCGGTGCCGTCAGACTCGGCCGCAGCGCCGTTATCAACCGCCCATCCTCGGCAACCAGAAACGCCTCGCCCGTCGCTCCCAGCCCTGCTCCCAACCAATCCTGATTGTCTGTCATGATGGCGGTAAAGCGCTCGGCCGGCACCTCGGCAACCAAAAACCCAAGCGGCCGCTCCGGGCTATGCGCCGCGTGCGCCACCGGCACGCCGAAAAAACGACTTCCTGATTAAAACGCGCCGGATAGCTGGAAAAACGAGACAAACGAAACGCATCCAGCTCCGCGTCGGCGGCCAACCCTGCCACCAACTCCGCCAAGGCCGTATTCCGAAACGGCCCCTCGAACAGCGAAGTCGCGAACACCGGACCTTTCGTCACCGAGTACATAACCGCCCCGCTCTCGGCATCGATCAACATGAGATCGTTAAAGCCAAAGCGCTCGGCGATCCGGCGGAGGCTAGCGTGATAACGTCGATGCTGCTGACCGTAGATAGTCGCATCGGCGCGATTGCTGAGGTCGGCTAAGTGCTCGACGGAGTGCGGGTTATCCTGCATGTAGTAGCGCTGCAATAACAACGCTTCATGAGACATCTGCCCCAGCCATTGCTCAATCGGGGCCTCATACCCTCCGCTTTGGCGCCTAAACACCGGCGCGTACGCGCTGACATACCAAGCAGCCAACTCCTCGCGCAGGGTTGCGGTCGGTACGATAGGCACTTCATAGCGATAGGAAGCGTACGGCCGGACGAACGCATACACGGCCTCCTCCACCATCCGGCTACCGGCCAACGCAACCAACAAATCCTCCGCCGCTTGCACCTCGCTGGCCAGGCGCTGCTCGCGGCCGTTAGCTATCGCCGCAAAACGCTGCTCGATCGGGTGCTCCAGGATCTCGGTGCCGCCCTGTATGGCCAAAATAGCTGTCGTACCTGCCGACAGCAGTACCGCCAGTGCCGTCAGCAAGGTTGCTCCGAGCATGAGCTTGGTTTTTATCGTCATTAGTTATGAAACTCTAATAGACATTCCCGATCGCGGACCTTACGCAAACGAAGTGACAGCTCCATGACACCCGAAACCTGCCCTTTGGCATCGGATTTGACGTAGGCTTATATTGATAGGATGAAAAAGCGCACGCAGATGCTCCGGTATCCGGACGGATCTGCTTTACTCGCACCCCTATCGTCCGCCCACCCGCAAGAACGACAACAGGAGTCATGCATGAGGAACGTGAAACGCCGGGCTGGATTACTCGTCTACCCCCTGACCGTGCTGTTTTTGCTCGCCGGCTTGGTTACACAAACGGCGGTCGCCGGCATTGTGGGAACGGAAACGGTACTCGCCGAGCAAAGCGCCGGCGCCGAACGCGCGCGGCTGCAAGCCATGCTCGACCGCCAGGACGTGCAAGAGCAACTGATCGGCTACGGCGTCTCCCCGGAAGAAGCCGCCGAACGGGTCGCGGCACTAACCGACGCCGAGGCCATCGAACTGGCCCAACGCATCGACGAGCTACCGGCCGGCGGCGTCACCACGGTGCTGCTGGTCATCATCATTCTGTTGCTCGTCTTGCGCTGAGCATGCCGCGCGGCCTCACCGCCCTGGCGCTGGCGCTGCTGCTCGCCGGCTGCGCCAGCACACCCTTGCAGTACACCGAGCTGGAAGCGCCGGCCGCCGACGCCCGGGTCGAGCTGAACGAGGTGGTCTTTCACCCGCAAGAAGCCTACCACTGCGGGCCGGCCGCGCTGGCTACGGTGATGGAGTGGGCCGGCGAGGCCATCGACCCGGACACGCTCGCCCCGCGCGTTTACCTGGAAGGCCGCCAGGGCAGCCTGCAAGCGGAGCTGATCGCGGCCACCCGCCGCCAGGGCTTGCTGCCCTATCGGCAACCGCCCTCGTTCGCCGCCTTGCTGCGCCAACTCGACGCCGGCCAACCGGTGTTGATCCTGCAAAACCTGGCGCTAGAGCGCTGGCCGGTCTGGCACTATGCCGTCGTTATCGGCTACGACTTGGAGCGCCAAGAAGTCATCCTCCGCTCCGGCACCACGGAGCGCGAAACCCTCTCCTTCCGCCGCTTCGAGCGCAGCTGGCAAAAGGCCGACTACTGGGCGCTCACCGTCCACCGCCCCGACCGACTCCCGGCCGACGCCGAGCAAACCCGCTACCTGGAAGCCGCCGCCGGGCTGGAACAGGTCGGCCAACTGGAGGCCGCGGCCCAAGCCTACACCGTCGCCGTACAAACCTGGCCCGACAGCCTTCCCGCCTGGGTCGGGCTTGGTAACATCCACTACCGACAAGCCCGCTACGCCCAAGCCGCCGCCCACTACCAAACCGCCCTGCGCTATCACCCGCAAAGCCCCGCCGCCCACCACAACCTCGCCTGGGCCCTGATCCGCCAAGGCTTATACGAAGACGCCCGCCCCCACGCCCAACGCGCCTACGAACTCAGCAGCGCCGAGCAAACGCATTACCATAGCGCTTGGGAGGCCCTGCAAGACGCGGCCGAGGAGTAGGCGGAACAGAAAACCCAGGAAAAACTCAACCGCCGGGCATGAAAAAGCGAGGCCCGCCGGTGGCGGGGTCCACGGGGACGAGGAACGATTGCGGTTATTCACCCAGCAGGGCAGACATACCGCCGACGCACACCATCTTCTCGCCGACCGCCGTGGCATACACCGGCCCATCGAGCGGCGCCTGCCACGATCGGCCACCGGCCAGGTTGGAGCGCAGACCGTGAGCCTGGTCGACGAAGAAATGCGAAGCGTCCAGTTGCAGGCCGTCCTCCGCGACCGTCAGCGTCCGGCCGCTGCGCGCGCGGCTCAGTAACTCGCGCGATAGCCGCGATCGGTAATATCGCCCAAGCGTTCCACTCGCGTGACGTGGTCGCTGTAGGCGTGCTCGACGCGAAAGGCCGGGCGCTTATCGCCCCCTCGTCAACCCCCACCACGATGGAGCGCCGCCCTTTTCCAGCACGACTGGCGCCCCACCAGGGTCCGAGTAGCAATCGTTGCCGGCGATGTAACGGGCATCCACCACGTCGTCTTCTTCATCCAGCACGATATAGGCGATCACAACATCCACCGAGGCGCCACAGTAGCCGCTGCGAGCCGGTCCGGCCTGCCATAGGCCCTGGCCAAGCACCTCAACCGCGAAACGTACCTGGCGCGACAACCCGACTTGGCGCTCGTCGCCCTCGCCTTTCGCCGTCTCCACCCGCTCCTGTGTTTTCTGGTAAAGAACCACCGCGTCGGACCAGTCGTAGTCGCCTTGCTCGAAGTGCTCCAAGCCGATCTTTTGCAACAGCGCTTCGATGCGCTCGGGCGAGCGCAAATAGGCGAGTTCATCGCTAATCGATGCGAGTTCAGCCAGCCGCGCCCGATACGCGGCTTTTAGGCAGGCCGCGTCATCGCAGCCGTTGCGCGCTCGCAGCCAACGCGCCTGCGCGGCGGGGAGGCCTTCGGCGCGGGAAAACCCGAGCAGGGGCCGCGCCGATGCCTCCCCCACGATGCGCTGATACAGGGTGGAGAGGATTTGATCGTAGGTAGCCAGCACTTCGCTGTCGCAAATCAGGCTTTCCACCTCCGTCAGTTGCGGCAGCTCGCAGTCGTAGGAAGGCCCTTGAGTGGCGGGCGCGTCGTTTTGGTAGACGGCGTAGTCTTCACGGTGCGGGTTTAAGTCGTGGTCGATCTGGCTCAGGTAGGAGGCAACCTGACTGGCGCTGCCTTCCTGATAGCGCCGGTGCCAAAAGGCATAGAGCCAGGCGTCCAAACTCATGCCGCGGCCGTCGCCGTTGAAGCAGGCATGCTGGTTTTGCGGCAATCCGGCCTCGTAGAGGGCGTTAACATCACCGGAGAAGTTCTCGAAGAAACCGTGACTCGGTGCATGCCGCTTTATCTGCGCATGCTTTAGCAGAAGCTCATCTGCAAGGGTAACCAAACCCTGGCGGATAGAAGGCTCGTCCTGCAAACGCCCCGTTTCTTCCCGATCCTGCGCGAACAGCGCGCGGGGGGTGGCGCCGTCTCGGGCCGAGTACGCCCCCAACCCCACCGCAGGCGCCAATCGCAGGCTAACCTCTAGGGCATTAACGAATTGCTCATCGTCTCGGCAGGCCGGGTCGTAGTAATGCGCCAGGTGATGCTCAAGCAGCTCACTCACGTCACGGCGATCCAGCAAGAAGGCCAACGAGGTATAGGTGGCGTCGACCGCAAAGCGCGACTCATAGGTGCGCCAATACGCCGCGCTTTGGCCCGCCACGGCCAAGCTCATCAGTAGAAGGCAAAAGCGTAGGAACTTGTTTTCCATTGTTCTTTACCTTGGAAACGAAGAACAGGCGCGGCCGGGTTATGAAAGCGAGACTGGGGCAGACCAGCCTCGCTTTTGGGTCAAGCGCTTAGGGGCGGGCCCTTACCAAAGTAATTGGCCGGTGCCGGCGTCGATCGCGCTGAAATGGAGGCGTGGCAATCCGCCCACCGATTCAAAGTCGCCGCCGGCGAAAATCACGCCATCCACGATTTCCATTACCCGCACCGGGCCATCGACTTCGGCGTCCCAGTTCATTAGGTGACCATTGGCATTGAAGGCTGCCAGATACCCTGGACATAGGTCGCTCCGACACTCCTTCGTATCCGGGAACTCGCCGCCAGCGAATATGTAAAGGCCGGCTGTAGCCAGTGAATGAACGGTTCCGCCCCCAGCGCCGGGGTTCCACGGCTCTATCCCGCTGTAGAGATCGAAGGCCGCTAACTGATCACGATCCTTATCGGCGATGCCAGCACCCGCCTTATCGAACCGGCCACCGACGTAGACATAGCCGTCTTGCACCGTTAAAGCACGAACGAGGTCATTGGCGACCGGCGCCCAGCCCTTTAGCGAGTCGTCATCGCCGAGATCAAAGGCGGCCAGCCCCTGGCGGCAACCGGGTTGGTCGCAACCTCCGGCAGTCTGAAAGGAACCACCCACGTAGAGCGTCTCATCATGGGCGACCAGCGTGTGTACGGCACCGCCGACACCCGGATTCCAGGTTTGCAAAGCCCCTGCCGAATCAAACGCAGCCAAGCCCTCACGACATCCGTTCTCCCGGCAGTAATCTGTGCTGCCAGCCCGATCAAAGGCGCCGCCCGCATAAATGATGTTATCGACAACAATCAAGTCATGAACGAAGTTGTTCGCGCCAGGGTTCCAGTAGTTGAGGCTCCCGTCGGGAGTGAACGCCGCCAAGTGCTGTCTGCAATCAGGCTGCACGCAACCACCCGCTTGGGTGAAACCGCCACCGGCGTAAATCGCCTCATTGCCGATAGCCAATGCGTTAACCACGCCGTTAGCGCCCGGATTCCATGCCGTGAGCACGCCTTCGCGGCTGAACGCCGCCAGGTGCTCACGCCGCCCGCCAGCAACGAACTCCAAATCCCCGCCGACGTAAAGCGCATCGCCAGCCACGGCAAGTGCGTATACCTCGTAATCGAGGCCCGGATTCCAGGCGGCCAACTCGCCGTCGGGATAAAAGGCCGCCAAGCCACCTCGGCAGCCCTCAACTTCACAGCCACCCGCCTGGCTAAACTCTCCGCCCGCGTAGATCACGCCATCGTGGGCCACTAAGCTGTGCACTTCACCATCAGCCCCCGGATTCCAGGGAGTTACGTGCCCCTCCAGGTCGAAAGCCGCCAAGTGCTGGCGACACCCCCCTCCTTCGGGGCAACCTTCAGCGCGGGTAAATCGCCCACCGGCGTAGACGATACCGTCTGCGACGGCGAGTGCGTTAATCTCGCGGTCCACTTCCGGCGCCCAGCTCAATAACTCGCCCTTCGTATCAAAAGCGGCCAAATAGCGCCGACAGCTAGCGCCTTCGCAGCCGCCCGCTTGTGCAAAAATGCCGCCCGCATAGATCACACCGTCGGCGATGGTCAAAGCGTTCACCCGACTGCTCGCGCCGGGGTTCCATGGGGCTAACTCCCCTTCGGGAGTGAACGCCGCTAAACGATCACGGCAACCCCAGGCCTCACAACCGCCTGCCCGACGGAAATTACCGCCGGCATAAATTACGCCTTCGTGAATAACCAGAGCGTTAACAGCGCCGTCTGTCCCTGGGTTCCAGTCCAGCAAGTCGCCATCGCGATCGAAGGCCGCCAAGTGCGATCGGCAGCCAGACCCCAAACAATTGCCAGCTACGCTGAAACTGCCACCGGCGTAAATCGCATCGTCGGCCACGGCCAAGGTACGCACGCGACCGTTCGTCCCGGGGTTCCAATCACTGACGACGCCGACCGCGGACACGTGGGCCAAGTTCTCCCGCGACAGCCCGCCCACAGCGGTAAAATCGCCACCAAGGAACCAACCGCCATCGCCGTCCGGCGCCACGGCGTACACCGTCCCTTCCACGAAGGGAAGCGTGCCCAATGGCTTACCGTTATCGGTGGCCAACGGCGCGCCGCCACCAACCAAGGCGCCGTAGCGCCCGAACTCGCCACCGACGTAAACCACCTCGTCATCGACCGCCACGGCGGTCACGGGCCCATCCAGGCTGACCTGCCAGGGGCGCGCGCCAACGGCATTGGAGCGCCGGCCATTGGACTCGACGACGAAGTAGTGCGCCGCATCCAACGTCAAGCTCTCATCGCCCACACCCAGGCGATAACCGCTTGGCACATCGATCACCAAACCGCTGCCGGTACAATGGGTGTAGTTATCCCAGTCGCAGTCAGGGTCGGTGGAATAATAGATATCGGCCGTCTCGTAGCCGCTCCAACTCAGCGTAACCTGATGCTCGGCGGATTCGGCAGCAAGCACCAGCTCAGGCCGATCGCTGGAGGATGAGCTGCTTCCGCCGTCACAGGCGGCTAACAACCCCGTTACGAGCGATAATCCGATAAGGCGGGATAAACGGATCATTCAGACAGTCCCCTTGTCTTTATGTTTGTTGTTCGCGAACGCGCTGAATGCTAGGAGGAAAGCGAAGTAACTCAGCGACTCAAGACGGTCCATGCCCCACTACCGTTTTGACGCTACTGTTCGCCGGAAAAATCTCTCGCGCACAATCGCTTGCGCCTACTCCCCCAAAAGCGCGCAGCCGTTCACGCTGACGAAGCACTGAGCAGTAGCCTTTGCCCGTTGGGCAAGGATATATTCAGCCATTTCTTAAATGGGAGGCGGACTTTAGCGAGTTAAAAACTTGAAAGTCAAATAAGAGCTAGATTATTAACAACTTAATAATTGAATGTTAATTTATAGATTGGAAGCCGCCCCACGGGGATTTCTCATAAATTCGCCGCGACCAAGGCGTCATCCGGCGCTGCTTTTGCCGAGCGCGTCCAGCCCCAGAACCCCCAAAGGGCGATGCACAGTAGTACGACGTAAAGCAGGGAAAGGAAAACCACGCCCTTTATCAGATATAAACCGATTCCGATTAAGTCGACGACAATCCAATACAGCCAGCTCTCGATATGTTTGCGGACCAGCAACCACATGGCAACGAAACTCATTACAGTGGTCAGCGCATCCAGGTAGGGGAAATCGGCAGCCTGAGGAAACAACCCCGGTAACCAGACGTGTAGGTGGCTCATCCCCCACCCTAGCAGTAACGATCCCGCCAAGGTGACAAGCACCCAGCGCGTCATGCCCCTAGCCGAGCCCCAAGCGACACGCGCCGGCTCAGCGTCGCCTGCCGCCGTCCTTGACCAAAACCACCACCCATATAGACAAGCGGCCAAGTAGTAAAGCTGTTCGAGGCCTGCGGAATAGAGCTGTATCTGGTAAAACAGCGCCATGAATAGCAATACGCTGACGATCCCTACCGGCCATGTCAGCCAATGCCGTCGGGCAATCAGAACGACGGAACTCAAATATAAGACCGTGCCGACAAATTCGAGGTAACTGACCGAATACCCGAAAAAGGTAAAAAAGACCGATTCAATGCTGAACACGCTACTCATCGGCTGCCGCTTTTAGGTTATCTAACAGGTTGGCGTACTTATCGAAGCCATCGAGCAGGTTCAACACCCGTTCGGCGCGTTGCTCGATACTTCCCTGCAATAAAACGAAGGGTATGTTTCGTCGCCTCAGGTCGCCGATGACTTGTCGTTGAAACGATAGGCGCTGGACCTCGCCCGATCTGTCCCAGGAATCCTCATAGGGAATATCGGTATCGCATACGAATACCAGGTCATAACGCATCGCGGCCCGATCCGCCAATGCCGTTAAACGCGGATCGACATGGCCGTGATAATAGCGTGCAAAGGTTTCGGTGGTCAGCGCGTTGGTATCGGTAAACAAGTAACGGTTGGCTTCCCGCAAGCGCGCCTCTTCACGCAATAGGTGGCCTTCGGCGATGGCGACCAACTGCCAAGGCTCTAGCCTGCGACTTATTTGATGCGCTTCCCAATACTCGCGACCGTACTCCGGCATCCACTGCGTGTTCAGCCTCTGTGCGAGATAGGATGCCAGCGTCGTTTTACCGGTGCTCGGCGCCCCAAGAAAAACAATATTCGCGACGAGGTCGCGATAAACCCGAGGGTTAATATAATCCCGCCAGGCGTAAGGATCGCACCGAACCTGACTACCAGAGACGGGGTAGCGCTGCCGCCCCGGGTCCACCCGCCGGTCGAAAGCCCCCAAGGCCCTACTCATGTGCTCGCCGTACGGTTCGCTACAGTAGAAATGAGTGATATCGCGAATACCCAAGGTGTCGATGACATAGCGCTCGTGGGCTTCCATCAGGGCTGAGGTGTAGCCAACCTCCGTCGGCCCATCCCACGCTTCGACCACCCGCACCGTCGGGTACAACTCGCGAATCCAGGCCGAACGTACGCTCAAGGGTACGGAAGTCGCCTCAGGAGAGTCGTAGATAATCACCGTGAGTTCGTCCACTTCCGCCAGCGCCGTGTCGATGACGAATTGATGCCCGCGGTGAAACGGCGCGTATTTGCCTAAGGTTAGCCCCCTTTTCATTAAAGGCAACGAATAGTCCTGGCTGTGGAAAACCTCACTCTGCCGGCCGACCGGGGCTAGCCCGCTCCAACCGGGCTAACTCTTCCCGGCAGATCGACTCCGCAACCTCCAACAGGCGCTTCACGCGCGGGGCCAGGTAGTCCAGATCCTCCTGCGTCACCTTGAAGCGAATATGGTAGCGGGCGCCGATATAGGCGGCATCCAGCAAGTTGAAGCGCTGCGCCGCCGCTTCCGGCTGGCGGGGGAATATCTCGCGAAATACCGGCCCGAACTCGGAGGCTTCAAAAGCGAGAATTTTGAGATAGTGCTCGTGCGGGCAATACAGCGTGTGGACCAGCAAAATCGTTTTATAAGCAGATTCCGCGGCTTGGTTTAGATTAAAAGCGGCTCCGTTTACATCGCCCTGCGGACAAAGGAACTCGTAAACAGAATAAAATTGCTTTGCACGAAAGCACCACTTATCGAAGTACTCGCGGGCTAAACTCAAGCGCTCCTTCGCCCCCAACTCCTCCGGCTCGGCCAACCGATAGCGCCCGGAGTCGTACAACAGCCGCCCTTCGGACCGCACATCGCGGTAGAAGTAGCGCCCTTCGGCGATCTCGGAGTTGACTTCGTTAACGTCGGCACTGATCGGCCGCACGCTAGCCGAGAAGCGTGCCCGGTCCAGCGCGCCCGACACCCGCTCCCAGAGCAGCACGTCCTCCGCCACCGCCTGCTCGGCCACGACGATAAGAATGTCGTAATCCGACGGGTGCCCCGACCACCGCTCGGGGTCGAGGTCCTTCTCCTCCTTCCAATCGCCCCGCGCATAGCTGCCGTAGAGAATAATCATCTCCACCTCGACGCTGCCGCGGATAATATCGACGATTTGCGCAAGCTCTTGCCGCTTGCGCTCGGGGAGATGCGAAAGGTCCGTTTCCATGCGTTCTATCTGCTCGGGTGCGAGGGATTCGCTCATTCTGGCAAATTTGTCGGGCAGGAGGAACTCCTGCCCTCTTTATCTTTGCAAAGCTGCGACGGCGGAGATAGATAGCCCCGGTAAGACGCTACCGCCGGGGTGCGTTGCTGTTAAACACGTTGGTTCCTTCGTCTTGCCAGCCGTCGTCCCACTGCGCGCTGCGTCAACGAACCAAGTCCTCCGGCGTCGGCTCGTGGCGGCCTTTGGCTTGGCCGGTCGCCACCACCTTGAACACGCGGCCTTGGCGATTATTCTCTGATCTCGCGTTGCTCAACCACACCGTGATCTGGCCGTCGGCTTCCATGCCGATGACAAAGTAGGTGCCACGACCCTTCCGACCGTCCGATACACGTGTGTACTCCGGAAGCTTGCGCACTTGCTGCGCCAAGTCGCCGGGCAGTTCGACGGTGCCCTCGTAGACGATCTCCTCGTCAATCTGCCGCCAGCGCACAAACACCGTCTGCGGAATCGGATGATCGGTGATGCCTCTCACCCCACCAATTCCGCCCCAGCAGCAGTCGATCCGAGCACCGAGCGTCCGCCAGGTATCGTCAAAAACCACCTCTTCGACGAGGATGTCGTTGCCCCGAGGCGTCGAGAGGCTGACGCGAAATGCACCGGCATAACCGGCCTGCTGTTGATACACATAGCTGCCGACCAGGAACAGGCTCAGCAGCACAACAAGGAGGCCGAGTTTCTTTTTCATCGTGCCCGCCTCCAGCCGACGTAGGCGCTCGGCCGCCACCAGAAGTCGTCCGCCGCGTGGCCGCGATCCGCTTCGTTCGGGTAAATCTCTCGGCCCTCGGGCCGGGGTGCGTTGCTGTTAAACACGTTGGTTCCTTCGTCTTGCCAGCCGTCGCCCCACTGCGCGCTGCGTTAACGAACCAAGTCCTCCGGCGTCGGCTCGTGGCGACCCACGGCTTGACCGGTCGCCACCACCTTGAACACCCGGCCCTCGACGTTATCGTCCGATAACGCGTTGCTCAGCCACACCGTGATCCGGCCGTCGGCCTCCATGCCGATGACAAAATAGGTGCTGCGCCCCTTCCGGCCATCGGAGATCCAGGTAATTTCAGGAAGCTTGCGCACTTGCTGCGCCAAGTCGCCGGGCAGTTCGACGGTGCCCTCGTAGACGATCTCCTCGTCAATCTGCCGCCAGCGCACAAACACCGTCTGCGGAATCGGATGATCCGAAATACCGCGTGTGCCGCCAATCCCGCCCCAGCAGCAATTAATGCGCCCGCCGAGCGTCGACCAACTGTCGTCAAAAACCAAGCGGTCGACCAGGATATCGTTACCCTGCGGGGTGGAGATGCTCACCTCAAACCCACCCGCATAACCGGCTTGCTGTTGATACACATAGCTGCCGACCAAAAACAGGCTCAACAGCACAATAAGGAGGCCGAGTTTCTTTTTCATCGTGCCCGCCTCCAGCCGACGTAGGCGCTCGGCCGCCACCAGAAATCGTCCGCCGCGTGGCCGCGATCCGCTTCGTTCGGGTAAATCTCTCGGCCCTCGGGCGGGGTGCGTTGCTGTTAAACACTTTGGTTCCTTCGTCTTGCCAGCGGTTGCCCCGCTCGAACGGCGGGCGGTGGTATTGGTGCGAGTGGTGAATGTACTTGCGGTACAGCGTCTCGTAGGCCTCGCTGCCGGGGCCGTCGCGCTCCGCGTGCTCAACGAGCGCCCGCAGCTCGTCGGTGATCTGATAGGCATAGCGCTTCTGGCCCAGCGTTGCCAGCGGTTTTAACGGCACCCCATTGGCGACGGCCGCCGCGTACATACGTTCCAGCGCCACGTAGGCCAGATCCTCCCGCACAAAACGCACCGCCTGGAAGCCGACCCGGGTGGCGGTAAGCCCACCGGGGTGGGGCCTGTCGGTGCCGATGACGGGCTCGATCTCGGCGCCCGGCGGCACGCCGTAGCGCGCTTGGTAGGCCTCGCGCGCGAGCGCGATGTCCTGCTCGAGCTCCGCGCGCCGCCGCCATAGGAACTGCTTGGGCGGATAGTACACGGTATCCGGCCCGCTCCGGTAACCGCCGCCAACGTCGGAGTGCACGCCGGGCATCACGTCTTCCACGAAGTGCGCCGGCAAGCTGCCGTCGGCGGGCTTGATCGAGGACAGCGGAAAGTTTTTCCGCACCTCGTCCCGCGCCGTCAGGTGATAAACCGCCTGCGCCGCCTTCGGGTGCAAATCCAGAATCACCGGGCCGGGAAAGCCGAAATTGGCTACCGGGTTGTCGTTACGGTTATTGCCGGGCCGTCCGACGGAACCGACCGTGTCGAACAGGCCGACAAAGCGGATGACGACCACTGGGCCGCCCCAGTAGCCGGGGTCGGTGCCGTTGATATGGTGGATGGCATTGACCAGCGCACGGATCAGCGCCGCACCTCGACTGAAGCCGAACAGGTCCAGGTAGCCGAAGGCGGCGGACGGGAAACGTCGAAAGAACGTTTGTATTTGCGCTATCGCTTCGGCAATACGCCGCCCGAAGCGGTGGGCGATTCCCAGATCCAGCAAATCGGAGAAGTTCCGCTCTTCGCCGTTACGCGTCCCCACCCCCTCAACATAGCGTCTTCTGACTGCCCCACCGATTATTTCCGGGTAAAGCTCATACAGCTTCGCCACATTGGTTGGCCGTTTCGTCTCATGTTCGCGATCCCGCGAACGGTTGTTATCGGTGCCGTCGGCAAACAAACCGAACTGCGGCGCCTCCAGGCTCGCGCGCAGGATCGGGCGGTCGCCGCGCTTTTGGTGGTCGAGGATATGCAGCAGCGCGTCGTCGTCCGGCGTATCCAGGTGTTCGTGCAGCTTGCCCGGCTCGGCCAGGATGGCGAAGGGGATGTGCTCGAACACCGCGCGCCGCTCGGCCCGGTGCACGGCGGTGAGCGTGTAGGCGTCGCCCTCTTTGAGCTTGCCGAAGCGTACCGACTCGTGCGCGCCTTCCTCCGGGCCGCGGGTGGTACGCTGGATGTGATAACCGCCGGGGCCGTCGAGCACCAGGCGGCGCTCGTCGGTGTTCACGCCCGGCACGAGCTCGATATCGAGGCTGTGCTTGGCCACCTCGCCGGTGTCGCGACCGACGGGAATCGTCACGACGTTGTCGTCCGTCTCGGTGAAGCGCAGTCCGTCGGCCGGTGCGGGCCGACGCACCTCGGGCAGGGCCGCTAAGCTTACAGACGCCGCCTGCGCCGCGCGCGCCGAGCGGTAGCGGCGCAGCGCGTACGCCCGCTCGCCGGGCAGGTGGCCGGTGGTGACGCTGTCGGTTTCCTGCCATTGGCCGTGGCGTTGGATGAAAAAGCGGGTATCGCGGTCGCGGTGGCGGTAGCGGGCGCTGTCGGGGCGGAGCACATACCACTGGCTCCAGTGGCCGGGGAGTTGAGCCAGCACCGCCCGGGGCACGGTCTCGATGCGCTGCTCGGCGGCGGGCGGGTTGAGTCGTCGTAATCGCCGGCGGTGCGCGGTCAGTGCGTGGTGGCGGGCTTCAAGGGTGGGGTACTGCGGGTCCGTGTCGGCGCTCGTCGCCAACGCGGACTCCAAGGCGGCGATCTCGGCATCCAGTCGCCGAAGTTCCCTCTCCGGATGGGCCATTGTTGTTATTCCTGTGATTATGGATGCCGGTTATTGTTAGCGAAGATCGGCGCCTTTTCCAGGTTTTTTATCCGATTTTTTGTGATATTTACTCACGTTTTCGCCAACTTACCGACACCGGCACACCGTTTTACCGCCTTATGGAGGCATAACATATCCAGTGGGCGATTGCGCCGCTCGGCGATAAGGACTTAAACGCTACCGGGTAGGACAGCGATCGGAAACAAGTGCTGATCGCACTTTGGCGGGGTGGTTGTTTTGGTTGGGGTTGGGAGTGGTGCGCTGCGCACAACCACTAACCACCACCCACCAAAAGAAATCACAACTCCCCTAACCCAACCCCCCTAATACGTCACGCCGTACGCCAAACCAAGGTCTTTCAGATAGCGACGGTACGCAACCGACAGCCGGTCACAGGCGACGGGCAATTCGGCGGCGGGGTTTAACGGTAGGCGTGGCGGCACCTGATTTTCAAGAATCGGGACATCTTGCATGAAAATCGTTTCTTCGAACGCCCGCAGTTGCTCGTCGCTTTGTTCGAAGTTGGTCACCGCCATGATGACCCAGGCGATGCTCAGGGTTTCCTCGACCGGCTGTACGTGCAGGCTGATCGCTTCCCGAAACCCCTCTTGCGCCTCCGGCTCTTTGACCAAAATAGCCGTTAACGGCCGCAAAATACGAAAACCATACTCCACTAAGCTCCCCTGCTCGGCCACGCTGTTGGTTTGCGGCTGCCAAACCTTGCAGCCGCTGGCTAATAGGCCGCGGCCACCTGCTCCGTCATCCGATGCGGAAACGCGATGGTCGGCCACCCCGGCATGAGCATCGTCGCCCAGGATAGCCGGGTGTACGTAGGGGAAGTGCGCGAGATCGACGTAATTCTCCAACACCCGCGGCGCACTGGTGCGCACCGTATACGGGCCGCATAGCACGGTACGCAGATTGGGGTCGTCATATTCGGGGAAGGGAGGCACATCGCCCGTCGGCACCCCGAGGCAAACCCAGATCAGTCCGTACGCCTCCCGCACTTGGAACACGCGCGCGCAAGCCCGGCTCGGCGGCGTGCGATCCGGCTGCGCGGGAATCTGGATACAACGCCCGCCGGCGACGAAACGCCACGCATGATAGGCGCAAACCAGTTGATCGTCTTCGACGCTGCCGATGGAAAAACGCGTTCCGCGATGCGGGCAGCGGTCTTCCCAAGCGTGCACGGCACCCATCGAATCGCGCCATACGGCTAGTTCTTGACCCAGTAGCTTAACTGCCGCGATGGCGCCAGGCTGTAACGCCTTGGCCGCGGCGACAGGATGCCAATCGTTGGCGAGAACCGGGTCAAGCGCTGCTCTCTCGCCCGTCATGCCGCGCCCCCCATTGCATCGATCTGCGCTAACCAGTGCTCTTTACGAGCCTGCGGCATAAAAGATGCCGTGATGGAGTTACGCGCTAACTGGCGGATATCCGCCTCGGTTAAGCCGAGCGCAGCCTGCGCGGCGAGGTAATTGTCGGCAATGTAGCCGCCGAAGTAGGCGGGGTCGTCCGAGTTGAGCGTGACGACTAAGCCTTGATCCATGAGTCGCTTTAAGTTGTGCTGCACCATGTCGTCGAACACGGCGAGCTTGACGTTCGATAACGGGCAAATGGTTAGCGGGATACCTTCCGCCGCCAGCCGCCGAGTCAGTGCCGGGTCTTCTTCGCAACGCACGCCGTGATCGATGCGGGCAACCTTAAGGTCGTCCAGCGCTTGGTAAATGTAGGCCGGCGGCCCCTCTTCGCCGGCGTGCGCGACCGCTACGAAGCCTGCTTCGCGGGCACGGGCGAATACCTGCGAGAACTTGGCAGGCGGGTGACCTTGTTCGGACGAGTCCAAGCCGACGGCGAAAATCCGATCCCGATAGGGCAAGGCCTGCTCTAAGGTCGCCATGGCGGCCTCGGCGCTGAGGTGGCGCAAAAAGCACAGTATTAGTTGCGAGCTCAGGCCTAGCTCCCGCTCCGCCTCGTCTAAAGCCCGAGCGATGCCGTTCAGCACCGTTTCGAAGGCGATGCCGCGTTCGGTGTGGGTTTGCGGGTCGAAGAAAATCTCCGCATGCACCACCCCGTCGGCGTGGGCGCGGTGCAAATAAGCGCGAGTTAGCCGATAGAAATCATCCTCGTCGCGCAGCACGCCGGCGCCTTCGTAATAAATGTCGAGAAAATCCTGTAGCCGGGAAAATTGGTAAGCCTGACGCAACGCATCTTCCGAGGCGTACTTCAGCGGCACGCCGTGCTTGCGCGCTAAAGCCATCAGCATCTCCGGCTCTAGCGTGCCCTCGATATGCAGATGCAGCTCGGCTTTCGGAATACGGCGGATAAACTGCTCGTCCACTGGGGTCGCCCTCCTTTTCTAACAACGAGGCAACGATCGGCGGGGAGGACACACCCGCCGACGTAGTTCAAAAAACTTAGTTTGGGATAGAACCCATAACGCCTTCGACATACCAATCCATTGTCATCAGATCGTCGACCGGCATGTCTTCCCCCTCGGCAACCCGAACGGTTCCGCTTTGGTCGCGCAACGGGCCGGCAAAGGGGTTGAGGCTGCCGTCCATGATGCCGGCTTGCGCGGCATGGAAGTCCGCCGCTGCGGCTTCCGGTACGGCGCTGTTCAACGGCGCCATTTCGACCATGCCTTCTTGCATCCCCCACACGATATTGTGCGTCTCCCAAGTACCGTCCAAAGCGGCTTTAACCGTATCGATGTAGTAACCGCCCCACATCAACATCGTCGCGGTCAACTGCGAGTCCGGGCCGTACTTGGACATATCCGAATCCCAACCGAAGGCGTACAAGCCGCGCTGCTGCGCTACCTGTACGATGGCCGGGGAGTCGGTGTTCTGGCCAAGCACATCCACGCCTTGCGCGATCAACGCTTCGGCGGCCTGCCGCTCGCGAGCCGGGTCGTACCAGGTGTTCACCCAAATCACACGCACCGTAGCATCGGGATTAACGCTACGCGCACCCAGCGCAAAGGCGTTTATATTGCGAATCACTTCGGGAATCGGGTAAGAGGCGACTACGCCTAAGCGATTAGACTCCGTCATGTGCCCGGCGAGCACGCCTTGCAGATAGGTGCCCTCATACATGCGGGAGTTGTAGACGCCGACATTCTCCGCGGTGCGGTATCCGGTCGCATGGGAGAAGTACACATCGGGAAAGCTAGATGCCACGCGTTGCACGGAGTTCATGTAGCCGAAGGAGGTCGCGAAGATTACTTTGTGACCGCTGCTAGCCAAGCGGCGAATGACGCGCTCGGCATCGGCACCTTCCTGTACGCTCTCGATATAGGTGGTTTCCACCCGATCGCCCAATGCTTCTTCCAGGGCCTTGCGCCCCAGATCGTGGGCATAGCTCCAGCCGGCATCCCCCACCGGGCCGACATAGACAAAACCGACTTTGATCGGATCATCCGCCACTGCCTGACCGGCTCCCATCAACCCCACACCGAGCGCCAGCGCGGTGCCGAGCGTCTTCAACAGACTGCTGCCATAGGACATGTTCGCACCTCTAATGATTGTGATCGGTCCGAATGGCTTATTAGCAATGCCTATGCCAGCGACAAGAAAAGCTTATTAAAATGGCAGCGCAAAGCGCCGACAAGGACGCTAAGACGCTGCCAGACTGCCAAAAATGAATACACTAAATCAGAGGATGAGAAACAAAATAAAATCTGCTCTGTATACAACTTCACGCACACAAAGCGCACCGAAGCGTTTCCATTTTGGTGCAGAAGGCCGGATTTAAGGTCCAATACGGGTCAGAGCGCGCTAGTTCCGCTATTTTTCAATTAGCCGCAAGCGCTCTTGGCCGTCCGCGTCGACGAGCAGCAGCTCGCCACCCTCTACACGATAGCTGTCGACCGCCTCCAAGGCACGAAAGAACTGTTGTTCTTGCTCCATTATTGGCCCTAAGCAGGCCATCTTAGTAGCTGCCGCCATACCGATGGCTAAGCTCGCACCGTCGATTTCTACCGGCGCGGTGTAGTGATTACATCCGGTATGGCCACCGAGGCGATCCGCTTCGAACATCATTGTGGCGGCCCGCTCCGTGGCCGAATCCTTCTGTTCGATTCGGCTTACCGTCCAAGCCGTCCCATCTAAATCGAGCAACCCGCTTGCTTGCTCGCCAACGCTTGCGCAGGCCGAAAGCAAACCAAGGCCCGCTGCCATACTAAGTACCAAAAGTCGTTTCATCGCGCTTTTCACCTTATCTGCAAGCAGGACTGTGCCGGCCGTCAATCAAGCCCATAAGGGTTTGCTCGACGGTGTGCAACGGCAAGCACCGGTGGTAACGAATGGCCGCTGCAACGTTCTCTTACCCGGCGGCTAGAGTAGAATAGGGCAAGAAGAAGATTCTGGATACCAACCCGCGGCTTTCAGCATTTCTTCGAAGATATTCAAGGACGTGCCTATCTCTCATCGGAGGAGAGTTATGAGCGATAAGAACGGAAGGGCAAGACTCCCCTTCGGCGCCTGCCTGTGCGCGGCTTTGCTAATCGCCGGTTGCGACGGAAGCAGCGACGATAACAATAACGGCAGCCCCGGTAATGGCGCGACGGCCGTCGTCGTCGATATCAGAACCTTATCCAACCGCGCGGACTTAATCTCCGGCGGCGATGCCTTAGTCGAGATCGTCCTCGACAATGCGAGCGCCGCCCTCGGCGCGTTAGCGCAGGAGATAGCCTTCCCGCTGCGGGGCCTGCCTCCGTAGCGGGAAGGCTATTCGCCCGTTTATCTGTCACCTTCCTTACCCTGCTCAATAAATATTGCCTATCAACTTTATCAGAACAATCAACTTCTCATTATCATACCGGCCCATTAAGTTGTTCTCCGCAACCACATCACGGAGAAACAACGATGAAAGAACCTCTTCGCGGCGCTTTTGCCGCCACCACTTTGGGGGCTTTTTTCGCAGCATCGGTCGCCGTCGCAGGCGATAACGTCATGACCCGCGATAGCGGTGCACCGGTCGGCGACAACCAAAACTCTCTCACCGCCGGACCGGAGGGCCCGGTACTGTTACAAGACTCGCACCTTATCGAAAAGCTGCAACGCTTCGACCGCGAGCGTATTCCCGAGCGCGTCGTCCACGCCCGCGGCACCGCGGCCTTCGGCGAGTTCGTCAGCTCCGGCGACCATAGCGATCTAACCCGCGCGGTGCCGTTCGCCGAAGAAGGCAAGGCCACGCCGATTCTGGTGCGTTTCTCCACCGTGATTCATCCGGCCGGCTCGCCGGAGACGCTGCGCGACCCGCGCGGTTTCGCCATCAAGTTCTACACCGAGGAAGGCAACTGGGATTTGGTCGGCAACAACCTGCCCATCTTCTTCATCCGCGACGCGATCAAGTTCCCGGACATGGTCCACTCCCTGAAGCCATCGCCGGTGACCAACGTGCAGGACCCCAACCGTTTTTTGACTTCTTCAGTCATCAGCCGGAGTCCACCCACATGCTGACCCAGGTGTACTCCGACCTCGGCACCCCGGCCAGCTACCGCAAGATGGACGGCAATGGCGTACACGCCTTCAAGATGGTTAACGCCGAAGGCGACGTTAACTACGTGAAGTTCCAGTGGCGCAGCAACCAGGGCGTCGAAAATCTGGATATGGACCAAGTACGCGAGGTGCAGGGCCGGGATTTCAACCACCTGACCAACGATCTCTACGGCGCCATCAAGGAAGGCGACTTCCCAAGCTGGGATCTTTACGTCCAGGTGAAGAGCCCGGACACGCTGGGGGACTACGACTACCACCCGCTCGACCCGACCAAAGTCTGGCCGGACGTACCGTTCCGTAAACTCGGCACCATGACGCTGAACGCGGTCCCCAACAACTTCTTCCAGGTGACCGAGCAGTCTGCTTTTGCGCCGTCGCGCCTGATACCGGGCATCGAGCCGTCGGAAGACCGTCTGCTGCAAGGGCGCTTGTTCTCCTATGCGGACACGCAGTTCCACCGTCTCGGCGCCAACAATCAGGAATTGCCGGTTAACCGGCCGCTCAACGCCGCTCGGAACCACAACCAAGACGGCTTCATGAGCCTGATTGAGCAAACCGGCGATGTGAACTACCAGCCGAGCCGCCGCCTCGATCTGGCCGAGGATGCGCAACACCGCCAAGCGCCGCTAGCCTTGAGCGGCACGACGCAACAGCGGGGCATAGAACGGACGCAAAACTTTGCCCAGGCCGGCGATTTCTACCGCAGCCTGGACGCAGGCGAACGGGCCAATCTGATTCGCAACTTAGCGGCCGACCTCGGCCAAGTAGAAGACGACGACATCAAGCACACCATGCTGAGTTTCTTCTACAAAGCCGACGAGGAGTATGGCCGTCGCATCACCGAAGCCGTCGACGGCAACCTGCGTACGGTTCGCTCCTTAGCCGGTCGACTCTCCAACTAACCTCTCGCTACTGCGGCCCGGCAACGGGCCCGCCGCTCCCGGAGGCCAGGCCATGATTCGCAACATCCGACCACTTCCGCTCAGCCTGTTACTCGCTATGGTTACGCTGTTCGTAGCCCCTGCTGCGACTGCCGGTTTACACCAGGCTGCACGAAGCAACGACAGTGCGGCCATCGAGCGCTCGCTGGCGGCCGGCGCCGACATCGACGCCTTCGACAACCGCGGCCATACTGCCCTGATTCTGGCCGCTTACTACCGCTCTACCGACGCGCTGATTGCACTACTCGACGCCGGCGCCGACCCCACGCCGAGCGCTCCAATGACAGGGACGGCTCTAATGGCAGCGGCCGTTCAAGGCGATAACCGTGCGCTCGAGGCCCTTCTCACGCATCCGGCCGTTGACGTTAACGAACGTAATCGCCAGGGCCAAACCAGCCTGATGTTCGCTGCCGTCTTCGGCCGTATAGAGGCCGCCCGCATGCTGCTCGACCACGGCGCCGACCCCAGCGCGGTCGACTACCAGGGCCGCACGGCCATGAGTCTCGCCGCTCAGCAAGGCCACGCCGAACTACTCCGTCTCTTGCAAGCCGTCGCCACCGAAACCGTGAGCGCAGATTATTAAGGAAATGCTGAGACATTCCTTGCAACCCTATCGCGCCGAGCCCACGTAGGGTCTACCGCGATAAGTTACAAACGCGAACCGCCGCGGCGAGTGTTATCAGCAGCGAACGAAAGGGGCAACGACATGCCACTCTACATGGATGTCCATCGCAAGATAGAAGGCTTAAATCCGGAAACGGCGGCCCAAGCGCATAAACGCGATCTTGAAGTACAGGACAAGTACGGCGTCAACTACATGCACTACTGGTTCAGCGAAAAAGACGGCACCGTTTTCTGCCTGTCCGAAGCGCCCAACGCGGAAGCGGCCGCGGCGGTACACAAAGAAGCACACGGGATGCTGCCGGATGAAATCCACGAGGTGAAATCGGATTAAGCGCCGCGAGGGTAACGGCAAGCCCAATACCCTCGACCTTGGCAACCGCTGACCGATCCGGCAGACCACCGCCTTTCGGTCGCGGTTGCCATACGCTATAGTCCAGCCTCATGACCACCGTACTCATCTGGCTGGGCGCTATCCTGCTCATCGCCGTCGGCCTCGCCGGGCTGATCTTGCCGGCCTTGCCCGGCCCTCTACTATTGTTTGCCGGCTTATGGATGGCCGCCTGGGCGGAAGGCTTTGCCTTCGTCGGCATGAAGACCTTGATCATCCTCGGCATACTGGCGGCATTAGCGTCGTTGGCGGACTTCGTTGCCGGTGCCTTCGGCGCCAAGCGCTACGGCGCGTCGCCGCGCTCCGTCTGGGGGGCTGCCTTAGGTGCTTTGGTAGGACTATTCTTCGGCTTACCGGGGCTGCTACTCGGCCCATTCGTCGGCGCCGTGCTCGGCGAGCTTTCCGCGCGCTGGGATCTTGCCGCTGCCGGCCGCGCCGGCTGGGGCGCGACCATTGGGCTCGTTCTGGGAACCGCGGCGAAAGTGGCCTTTGGGCTGACTATGGTGCTGGTGTTCTTGGCCGTGCGCCTGTTGTAAGGCCCCGCGACGGCGCTTAGCGGCCTGCGGAAAAAGGCGGCAGCCAAAGGGCCTGCCGAGATATTGGCCTGTTGGTCCGTTTAACTCGCGCCGCCCTTTTCTTCTTATCGTTTCAACTTACGTTAACGGTTCTACTACACGCGCCGCACGGCGACGGCTTCGATCTCGAATAACATGCCGTCCAACGCAAGGCGCGGCACGGGAATTAACGTGCAAGTGGGCTTCGCGCCCGGCCCCCACGCGTTTTCAAGCTCGGCACCGAAGACATGCAAGCGCTCTTGCGTGTGATCCACGACTAACACGGTGAGCTTGGCAATATCCGTCAGGCTCGCACCGGCGGCATTTACCGCCGTCCGTAGGTTGGCAAACGCCTGCCTAACCTGGTGCCGGAACTCGGCCGACAGTTCGCCTTGCTCATTCTCCCCGCCCTGGCCCGCGATAAAAATAAGCTGGGCTCCCGGTTCGACGGTAGCGACATGGGAGTAACCGTTAGCGGACGGATCGTATAACCCGGCCGGTTCGTCAAGCTAAACGCCCGATCTTGGGCTGGATGAGTCTGATTCATTACGATTATTCCTCTTAAGGAGACACTGGTTGATTCCTTGGGGTCTCCTTAAAGTAAACACGGCGTTATTCTCTGGCTCTTCACATCGCTTTACGCATTGGCTCGGGCACGAGCGGCCAGAGATGCCTAAGTTTTTCGGGATTGCGGACAATATAAATGGCGACGATTCGGCCCTCGGCGAGTTCGAGCGCGGTGGTTTGCAATAGGCCGTCGCGCTCTACGGTTAGCCAACCGGGAAGCCCGTTCACCAACATCGGCTTCGACCAAAGTGGCCGGCTGCCGTCAGGCTTTCGGGCCAGGCCCGCGAAGAAGCGGGAGATTTTATCCGCACCGAGAATAGGCCTAAGCGCCGCGAGGCGCTTACCGCCGCCATCGGTATGTAAGGTGGCCGCTTCGGCCAACAATTGCGTTAAGCCGGCAACATCGCCGCTGCGGGAGGCCTGAAAAACGCTTCCGCCAACGCGCGGCTTTCGTCCGTCGTTACCGCGAAACGCGGCCGTGCCTCCTGTATCTGCGAACGCGCCCGGCTGGCGAGCTTGCGACAAGCGGCGGAGCTACGTCTGAGCGCCGTGGCAATCTCATCGAAACTCAGCTCAAACACGTCATGCAGCAGAAAGCTTGCCCGCTCCAATGGCGATAAGCGCTCAAGCGCGAGCATTAGCGCAATGGAAACATCCTCCGCCAATTGCCCGTCGTCCGCAGCTGTAGCAAACGAGTCGTCGGTCACAGGCTCCGGCAACCACGGCCCCACATAGGTTTCTCGCCGACGGCGGGCTTCCTTTAGGCGATCCAGGCTAAGCCGCGTGACAACAGCCGATAAGTAAGCTTCCGGCTCCTCAACCGAGCTATGGGCAACGCGACGCCAACGTAAATAAGCGTCCTGCACCACATCCTCCGACTCCGCAACGGAACCCAGCATCCGGTAAGCCAAGCCGAGCAACCGCGGACGATGCCGGTCGAAAACGCTAGCGGCCGTGGTGTCCTGCTCGCTCATGTCGGATCGGTCTCAAGGGCTTGTACGGCATCGTCGTGCGGGTGAGCGGTTCCGAAACCAATGGCGATGCGATTCCAAATGTTGATCGCACCGATCAACAGCGTCAGTTTTACCAACTCCGCTTCGGAGAAATGCTCGCGCACCCAGTGATAATCCTCGTCCGTAGGATGTGCCCGGGCAACGTGCGTGAGTGCCTCCGTCCAAGCAAGCGCGGCGCGCTCCCGAGGCGTGTACAGCGAAGACTCCCGCCACGCCGGCAACAGGTAGAGCCGCGTCTCCGTCTCTCCCGCCTTGCGCGCATCGCGCGTGTGCATATGGAGACAATAGGCACAGCCATTGATCTGCGAAGCGCGGGTTTTCACCAGTTCGATCAAGCTGTATTCCAAACCGCAGCGGCGCACATGATCCTCCAACGCGAGCATGGCGTTCATCGTATCGGGGGCGGCGGCAAAAGCGTCCAGTCGGTTACTCATCGTGAAACTCCTCGTATTAAACACTGTTCACAGACAAGACGACGCAGAGCGCCGGAATGTGACATCCGCGACCGCAAGGAAGAAATCGGTGTCTCCCTAAAAAAGGGAAAGTTGGCCACCGACCGGCGGCGGTCGGAACTGCGAGCAATCGAGTTCGCTTCGGGTCCGGTTAAGCCCCAAACGGCTACAGGCGAGGCGGAAGCGCTTTTGGAGGAGTTGGGCGAACAAGCCCTTGCCGGTCATCCGCGCGCCGAATTCCGACTGGTTATGACGCCCTTCCCGCATCTGTTGCACCAGGCTCATCACGTGCTGAGCCTTACCCGGCTCATGGACAGCCAACCACTCTTCGAAAATCTCGTTGACCTCGCGCGGCAATCGCAGCAGCACGAAAGCGGCGCTGCGGGCGCCTGCCTCTCGGGCCGCACCGAGCACATCCTCCATCTCGGCGTCATTCAAGGCAGGAATCACAGGCGCGAACATGACGGTTACCGGAATACCCGCTTCGGCGAGCGTTTTGATGGCACGCAGCCGGCGGTGAGGCGCGGTCGCCCGTGGCTCCAGACGACGCGATAAATCCGCGCTGAGGGTGGTGACGGATACGGCCGCTTGGGCAAGATTGCGCTCTGCCATCGGGGCCAACAGATCGATGTCGCGCTCGATCAATGCGGACTTGGTGATGACGGCAACCGGATGCCGGGTATCGTGCAACACCTGCAGAACGGCGCGGGTAATGCGGAGCTTACGCTCGACCGGCTGGTATGGATCCGTGTTCGCGCCAAGCGAAATCGGCGCCGGGCGATAACGGGGCTTAGCCAGCTCCTGACGCAGTAACTCGGCCGCCTTGAACTTCGCAAACAGCTTAGTCTCGAAGTCGAGGCCGGGCGACAGCCCGAGGTAGGCGTGGCTGGGCCTGGCATAGCAATACGCACAAGCGTGTTCGCAGCCTTTGTAAGGGTTGATCGAGCGGTCGAAGGGAATATCGGGCGATTCATTGTAAGTGATGATCGAACGGTTGCTATCGGGCATCACCTCGGTTCGAGGCGGCGCTTCTTCTTCCTGATACCAGCCGTCGTCGACGCGCTCGCGCTTGATCTCGTCGAAGCGGGAAGCGCGATTGCTCACTGCACCGCGACCTTTAATGGGCTTCGTCATGCAGGCTCCTCCCGCAAACATCGGCCGACATTTTCAATCATAACACCGCCCAGGCTTCGCTATGGGCTCATGGCCGCGCTACCGAGCAGGCAGCAGGCGCTCCGAAAGCACTTGAAAGTTAACATGCGGCACAAAAAAGCAGAACGGCTCGCCGCTCGCGCCCAGCGCTTGCAGGAGTGGCCCGGGAAGGTAATGCGTCGCCGCAAGCGGCGCTACCGATTCTTGGTCGATGGGCAGCGCTATGTCGGCTTGTGCCAAACATCCTAAATCCGGCGTTTGAACAACGGCAGAGTCTTGCAGGCTAAGCATAGCCACGGCCTCTTCCCAGCTAGAGAAGAAGCGAGCGAACGCCGTCGGCAACCGCCCCTGCGAGGAAATAACCACCTCACTCTCGAACTCTAGGCGGTCCGTATCGCGCTGGAGCCGGGTAGAAACCTCGTGCCCGCTACGGCCATGCCGAAAGACTCCGGCCAGATCCGAGGGCAACGCATCGCTACCCGTTCGGGTACCCACCGCGTACAGCCCGTTATCGAAATAATTTTTGATAAAAAGGACCGTGGGCTGCTCGACGGCACGGCCATGGAGCGATGAGACATAAAAACGCCAATTGCTTTGTAACGGCGAGGGAAACATACGCCGCAACGGGCCGAGCAACCTCGGCCCGAAATGCCCGTGCCGGTAGCTGAGTACGGTCAGGATCGTCTCCCCGTCCCGGGCGTTAAGCTCGACACCCGGCGGCACCCAAGCGGCTACGCGCGCTAGCGGCACGACCCAGTTCAGGTACACGATGTCCCGAACATCGCTCTCCAAGACCGGAAACGGTAAACGCTGCAAAGCCAACGTCTCGCATTACGTAGAGCCCGATGATTGGCGATCCAGTTCGCCAGCCAAGCAGCACGCCTATTACTAGGGTGTTGATAATTTCTTTTCGTAGTCAAACGTTTAACTGCCTCTTGGCGTAAATACAACGGTACCGGCGCCCGCATGTTTCTCCGACCTCCGCACAACCGGAGGGGCAAGGGGCATTCAGCGTTTCCTGAAGCAGGAATGTAGCGCGGGTCGCGCCAATAGCGAAACCCACGCAGCCCGGTCAAGCGGGAGGCTCAACTGAGTAATGGCGTTACCAAACGACCCAAACCGTTACCTAACGTAACAATCGCCACCATTAACGACCTCGGGAAGGCTCTATATATCAGCCAGTTACTCCGCGCTAAACGCTGGCACGGTTTTCGCTTCTCCACCGGCAAAAAATTCAGCCCCCGGTTTGCGTCAGGGATTGACTGACGCTACCGGCGAACGGCCAAGAAACCGGACTAATGGAGGAGAATGCACATGCCCGAGACCTTATTGCAGCCCGTGGTTTCTCAGCAAAACGGACTTTTATCGGAAGCCGAATACAACACGCTATATAGCCGCTCCCTGGACGAGCCGGATGCCTTTTGGGCCGAACAGGCCGAGAAGTTTCTGACCTGGTTTAAGCGTTGGGATCGGGTCGAGAACAACGATCTTGCCAAAGGTCAGGTACGCTGGTTCGAAGGCGGCAAGCTTAACGTCAGCTACAACTGCCTGGACCGTCACCTGGAATCGCGCGGCGAGCAAACGGCTTTAATCTGGGAAGGCGACGAACCCGATCAAGACCTTCACATCAGCTACGTCGAACTCCACGAACAGGTTTGCCGCTTTGCCAATGCGCTGAAAGCACGCGGCGTGAAAAAAGGCGATCGCGTCTGTATCTACATGCCGATGATTCCGGAAGCGGCCGTCGCCATGCTCGCCTGCACGCGCATCGGGGCCGTTCATTCAGTGGTATTCGGCGGTTTCTCGCCCGAAGCGCTGAAGGATCGCATCCAAGACGCCGAATGCCGCACCCTGATCACGGCGGACGAGAGCGTACGCGGCGGC
>NZ_NFZV01000090.1 GCF_003399765.1 Alkalilimnicola ehrlichii
AGAGCACCAGATCGTGCAGCATCAGCCCGTGGCGGGTGGGGTGGCGGATGATGTACGCCTGTAGCTCGGCGAAAGGGTATTCCCGCCCCTCCTTGGGCAGCACCAGCTTACCCGCCCGCCGGTCGAAGTAACCCGCCGCCAGGTCCGGCTTGCCGTCCCAGGCGGCATACAGCGCATCGCGCGCACGGACGTAGCGCCGGGCGAGGACGAGGCCGGCGATGAGACCGGTGAGGGCGATAGAAAGCGTCACTACATTTCCCAGCAGGTTTTCAGCACCACCCCAATAGATTCCGAGAAAGCCTACATACCCGAAAATTAACGCAATCACGAACCCCAACCCCGACATCCCGAAATAGAGGATCGTCGACCCCATCGGCTGCACCAGCACCGCCCGCTCGGCATTGATGTGGCCGTACCAGGGCGCGCCGCTGTAGACCAACGCAGCGTCCCGCGGCAGCGGACCGTGCAGCCCCAAATTCTTCAACCGTCGCAACATTAACAGGCGCCTCCCGGGCGTTCTTCTTCGCGCCGCCGCTCGCCGGCCCCCGGCGCCGGCGAGCGCACCTTATACGCGCTCGGGGCGTACAGCGTGAGCCAATCCGTCGGCGCGGCCGCCCCGGCTTCGGGGTACGGGAAGCTGATCGGAATCTCATTCATCCCGAACCGATGCGGCCAGCGGTAGGTTGGGTTGAGCCAACGGCGAAACCCAACACCCCCCTGCGGCGCCCCTGTCACCGCCTACAACCCCACCGCCGCCAGCGTCGAGCGCAGTTCGGCGGCGTAGGCGGCGCGGGCCGCCGGTAGCCGCTCGCGTAGGTGCGGGTGCGTGCAGCGCGGGTGCGCCGGGTCGTGCTCCGGCGGAATTCCCAAGTCCGCCGCTTGCAGC
>NZ_NFZV01000091.1 GCF_003399765.1 Alkalilimnicola ehrlichii
AGAGCACCAGATCGTGCAGCATCAGCCCGTGGCGGGTGGGGTGGCGGATGATGTACGCCTGTAGCTCGGCGAAAGGGTATTCCCGCCCCTCCTTGGGCAGCACCAGCTTACCCGCCCGCCGGTCGAAGTAACCCGCCGCCAGGTCCGGCTTGCCGTCCCAGGCGGCATACAGCGCATCGCGCGCGCGGACGTAGCGCCGGGCGAGGACGAGGCCGGCGATAAGACCCGCCAATCCAAGGAGAGCAAAAGGCCCCGTTATAAACAAGCTAGAGGCTCCTTCAATATAAAGCCCCATGACAAGACCAGAACCAAAAATAAATGCTATAAAAAACCCCAACCCCGACATCCCGAAATAGAGGGTCGCCGACCCCGTCGGCTGTACCAGCACCGCCCGCTCGGCATTGATGTGGCCGTACCAGGGCGCGCCGCTGTAGACCAACGCAGCGTCCCGCGGCAGCGGACCGTGCAGCCCCAACTTCTTCAACCGTCGCAACATTAACAGGCGCCTCCCGGGCGTTCTTCTTGGCGCCGCCGCCGCTCGCCGGCCCCCGGCGGTAGGTTGGGTTGAGCCAACGGCGAAACCCAACATCCCCTAGGCGGTACCCCTGTCACGCGGTAACCCATGCCTACAACCCCACCGCCGCCAGCGTCGAGCGCAGTTCGGCGGCGTAGGCGGCGCGGGCCGCCGGTAGCCGCTCGCGTAGGTGCGGGTGCGTGCAGCGCGGGTGCGCCGGGTCGTGCTCCGGCGGAATTCCCAAGTCCGCCGCTTGCAGC
>NZ_NFZV01000092.1 GCF_003399765.1 Alkalilimnicola ehrlichii
TCGAATCATGACCGCGGGCGCCGGCCAGGGCATTGTGCCGGGCGAGGCGGCCGGGGCCGTGGCACTGACCCGCACGCCCGGCGCGCAGCCGGTACGGGCTTGGCTGCGCGGCTGGGCCAGCGAGCCCGAGCCGGCCGTCGGTAACGCGGAAACCGAACGCCTTATGGGCCTTCGCACCGCCATCAAAACGGCCCTCGAACAGGCCGAACTTGCCGCCGGCCAACTCCAGGCCGTCTCCCACGGCCTCGGCGCCGAAATTGCCGGCGAGCTGGAGTGGTATCAAACCCACGGCGCATTCTGGCGCGGCCAGCCCGGCCCCGAGCAACAGCGGCTGCACATCGCCTTCGGCGATGTCGGCGTGGCCGCACTGCCGCTACAACTGGCGCTGATCGCCGCCGAATACGACTACCAACGCCGCCTGGCGCCTTACGATTTTCCCGCACCCGGGCCGGTACTGGTGTGCGACACCCCCGATGCGCCGGTACGCGGCGCCGTTTGCCTGACCCCGGCCTGAAGCCGGGTAAAGTACAAGGAGCAGTAAAGCAATGGCTGGCAAAGTGCTCATCAACGGCCGTAGCGCCGTCCACGCCGGTTCCGGCGGCATCCTGCAAACCGACGACATCTGCCGCACCCCCAGCGGCAAAGGCACCACCGACATCCTCTACGCCAACGTCGCCCAATCCAAAGACGCCGCCAAAACCGCCGGCACCGTCAAAATCAACGGCCACCCGGT
>NZ_NFZV01000093.1 GCF_003399765.1 Alkalilimnicola ehrlichii
ACCCGCACGCCGCGCAAACCGTCTACCACCTCACGGCGCGGGACGAGGTGCGGGAGAACTTTCCGCTCTCCTCGATCAAGGCCGCCGACGGCAGCCTGCCCGACCACTTCGTGGAAGACGTGATGCCCGGCGTCCACTCCGACGTCGGCGGCGGTTACCGCAGCGGCCCCGACGTGGTGCACTTCCCGCCCCGAACCTTCTACTGGATCGACCCCGCCACGCGCGATGCCGAGATCGCCGCGCAAGCGGCGGCCTATCAAACGGCGCATGCCGCGCCCGGGCTGGTGGTCGAGCCGATTATCGGGCGTACCAACCTCATCAAAGGCGGGCGCCGCGCCACCAGCGTGCGCTTTCAGGCCAGCCGCCACGTCTACGAAGATCTGGCCTACGTCGCGCTGGAGCGGATGTACGCGGCCGCCGTCGACAGCGGCGTGCCGTTGCAGCCGCTGGCGACCTTAGGCCGAGAGGGTTACGCCTACGAGGTCTCCGAGACGCTGCGCCGCTTGGTGCGGCGAGCGGAGCGTGCCGGCCCCGGCAGCGAGGCGTACAATGCCTTGTACCGGGAGTACATCCACCACTCCCATCAATACCACCGACCGGAGCTGGTCACCGGCAACGGCTGGCGAGAGGATCTGGCCAACGTGGTCAATAGCAA
>NZ_NFZV01000009.1 GCF_003399765.1 Alkalilimnicola ehrlichii
GGTTCCTTTTCTTGGGCAAGCAAGAAAAGGAACCCGCCGTGCGGGGGCGGAACCCCGCCTTCCAAACAAACCGCGCGAAGCGCACCACCCTGAACCACCCACACCAGAAAACATCACCCCACCAAACCGAGATAACCCTTTTACTAACCCCCGCCCCGTTATGCGATAAAGGCGCCATGTTATAGTATCTTTAGTAAAGGAAACGCTGAATATCTTTACCGGTCGCCGGCCGCGATCGATTCGGTGTCTTGTAGAATAAATGCAGCCCCACGGAAACGGTCGAGAACAATAAAAAAGGAAGTCTCATGAGCTGGTTTTCTCGCAAGCCCGTCGTAGTGCTGGCGCTTCTGGCTTTGGTAGCCATTGGGGGAGTGAAGCTCCTGCTATGGAACCAGGTTAAGCGCAGTGCCGACGATTTCGTACGGCATATGAGCTTACATGCCGCCGTGCATTACGAAGGCATCGAAACCTCCTTAATGGGTAGCGTCGGTATCCGTGGCATTACGATTCGGCCTCATGGGGTTAGCGACTCCGTTCGTATCGAGCGTATTCGCTTCTCGGCCGCTCATCTACCTGCCTTGTTGCG
Source organism: Alkalilimnicola ehrlichii (assembly GCF_003399765.1). Classification (GTDB taxonomy): domain Bacteria; phylum Pseudomonadota; class Gammaproteobacteria; order Nitrococcales; family AK92; genus AK92. Next base: position 587 of record NZ_NFZV01000009.1, read on the forward strand.
GCTTCGCAGCGATCTGGAATCTTTTCGGATTCCTTCCGAGATGACGCTGGAGGTGCAAGGGCTTACCCTGGATGCTCACGGCGAACTGCTCTATTCCTTAATCGACGATGCAGCAGACAATGCACTGGAAACCGCGTTTTTCGGTTGCGGCGACTTTGGGGCGGTGACGGCCGCTTCTTACCCGGACATGGGTTACGATCGCTTAATCAGCAATATCCGCTTATCGCAGGTTTATAACAAGCGCGACGATAGCCTGCTATTGAAAGCGGATCTGCATACCGAAGAGATGGTCGATATCGGTATAGCCGTGCGGTTGACGTCGATCCCCGGCGGCCAGCTCACGCCCATGGCGTTCATGCAGCAAATGCCGGAAGTCTCGCGTATTACGCTTCGTTACCAAGACTATGCTTATAACGAGCGGCGCAATCGCTATTGTGCCGAGCGGGGCGGGGTCGATGTCGCGGAATTCCTTGACAGCCATCAGGCTGCCGTTAGGGCCGCGCTGGCGGCGCAGAATATCCACCCCTCCGAAGGCTTGCAGATCGCGTACCGACGTTTTGTCGAAGGAGCAGGGCATATCGAGTTGAGCATGCGTCCGGAGCGCAATGTTTCCTTCCTCGAGTTAGCGTTGTATCAACCGCATGATCTGGTACGCCGTTTGGGTACTCAGCTGGAGGTGAACGGCGCTCGCGTTTACGACCTTAGCCTGCGTCGGCAGGGGAGCGAGGAAGGTGCTGTTGCCGCACCGGCATCCCCCGCCGGTTCGGCGGCGGCGACCACGCGTCGGGTCGCTACACCGGCCTTGCCGCAGTTCCGGCCGGTTGCTGTGAGCGAACTTGACCGGCATGTGGGCCGGCCGGCGCGAGTCGTCTTAACCAGCGGCTTGCAGCGTAGCGGCGTCATCGAGCAGATCGATGCGCAGCACTTGATGCTTCGGCGCCGTCTTCACGGGGGCGTAGTCGATTATCCTATCGCGTTTTCGGACATCGAACGGGTCGACGTGGAGTTGTAGCGCGCGACCTTTCTGTTTAGGTGTTCGACCCAGTAAAGCTTTCGAGGCAGCTGCCGCTACGTCAGAGATAACGTGTTGTTCTCTGCCGTATAGATAGTTGTCCGATGTCCTTGAATTACGCTTCTTTGATTTGTGCCGCAGCGCTGACAGTGGTTGCCGTCAGCGCTTGCAACAGCGATAGCTCATCGAGCCGGCCTGCGACCGACGACGAGCTGATGCAGTACCTCGTGGGTAGCAATCTCAGGTTCGGGATGGCTCATGACCTTATAAGGGATACGGATACAATCACCCAGACCTGCCTGTTCGGTTCGCGTTATCGCGATGAATGGGATGACGAAACCGATGCCTTCCTCGGGTATTGGGATAGAGAGCAAGAGATCCTGCTTCCTCCCCACGCCGAACTCGAATGTCTGAGTTGGCGTTGGAACGACGATTTAATTCCGGTGAAGACCAACGGCAGCGAGTTGGCCGAGCGGGCGATGGACGAGATCGAGCGCGTGTTCAATCGCCATGTGTTCGACCGCCATAGCATAGCCAACGTGCCGGACGACGAGATCGATGCCGGAATTATCGTCAGCATGGGCACGTCGCCGGTTCCCGACGGTGCCGACCCCAGAGCGTTTTGCGCCAATGTCGCCGTCGGTCCGAACGACCTGTCCCCGATCTCGAATAATATCTGGCAGGACGATGCCTCCTACGAGATCGACTTCCCCGTCTTTATCAACCTCGGTAACCCCGATTGCTCGCCCAACCTGAACATCGTCATCCATGAGTTCGGCCACGCCATGGGGCTTGAGGGGCATTTCCCGGGGTTCGGTATGGGTGGCGCCATCAGCAACAACTTCTGGCTCGTGCTGTTCTCGCTTTACAACAATCCGCCGGGCACTCGGGAGCAGGATCTCCTTTTGCACCGGCCGTTCGGCTTTTAAGCCGCGTTTTCATCCAGAGGGGAAGTAAATGAAAAAACTATTTGTCGTAGCCGGGTGCTGCGCCGGGGCACTGTGGGCGTCTGCCGCGGCGGCCGAGGTTGAGATCTACGGCCAAGCTCATATCGCGATCAGCCATATCGACAATGGCGACGACTACAGCGCCGTTAACGTCTCCAGCAACGCCAGCCGCATCGGTTTCCGTGCCGCTCGCGAAGTGGGCGACGGACTGCGGGCACTGGTGCAGATAGAGGGCCAAGTTAACTTCGATAACGAGGCTAACGAGCGTTTTACTTCGCGCGATAGCTTTGCCGGCTTGGAAGGCCATTGGGGCTTGTTGCGGGTCGGTCGTTTCGATACGCCGAATAAGGCATTGCGGGCGCGGACCGATTTCTTCGGCAACCAGATCGGCGATTCGCGCAATATCGTTCGCGGTAACTATGTTAAAGATCAGCAGGGCTTCGACGAACGGCTTAATAACGGTATCGCCTATCGGACGCCGAGCCTGAACGGGTTTTTCGGCGAAGTGCACTATAGCCCGGAGTCTGGGGCGACCGGCAACGCCGCCGATGGTAACGACAACGATACCATCAGCGTTGCGCTGAGTTATCTCGCCGGGCCGTTGTATGCCGCCGTTGCGCACGAGCGCTGGAATGCCGTCGAGAGCGAGGCTGAGCGGAGTGTCACTCGGGTCGCGGCGTATTATGACATTGGCGGTTTGCGGTTGGCGGCGCTGGCCCAGCAGGCGAGCGACCCTGACGATGTGAGCTTCGGGGTGGGCGCGCGTTATCGCTTGAGCGATAAGCTCTTTCTTAAAGGGCAGTATTATCAGCTAAGCGCCGACGACAGCGATTACGATGCAGCCCTGCTCGCACTCGGCGTCAATTACGTCTACGGCCCTGGGCTGACGTTCTATCTTAACTACGCCCAGATCGACAACGACGATGCGCAAAACCGCGAGCCGTGGGTCACGGCAAGCACCTTGGGCGGTACCGACGCCGTTGGCGAAACGGCACGCGGCGTCGCCGTCGGCATGATCTATAATTTCTAAAACTGCGCCGCCACGACCGCAGGCCGCCGGGACAGTGCCCGCGCGGCCTGCGGCCGGTTCTTGATTCCTGCCTGCCTACTTGCGCTTCCTTACCGATAAGGGAAGGCCTTTTCTGCAAGCGTGACAACTTCCTTCTTGTTGTCATTTCAGATACGTTATAAGTTACCGTCTCACGTCCTTTCTTGGAGATCTCGGTTGCGAGGCAGTATTGCTAATTTGTCTCGATAGATGCTCGGCCGCTAGCGCCGCGTTGATCGGCGGTGGCATGGCGTGCATGCGTTGGTTTACCGAGATCCGCCATCGTTGTTCCGCCCCAAAGTAGTTTAAAAACCTAAAGGACTGGATAATGACAACTCTTAATTATCTAACGACCACCCATTTCGATTTCGGCATTACCCAACGTCTCGGCAAGGAGCTGTCGCGTTTTGGGGTAGAGCGCCCGCTGTTTATTACCGATGAAGGCGTGCGTGCTGCGGGCCTGTTGGACAAAGTGCTTGGTAACGGCGGAATCGAGACGCCGTCGGTGTTCGACCAAACGCCTCCGAATCCGACCCAACAGGCCGTTATGGCGGCGTTGGAGCACTATCGGGCGGATGGCTGCGATGGCGTGGTTTGCGTCGGCGGCGGGTCGCCCATCGACTTGGGTAAAGCGGTTGCCTTGCTGGCCGGCAGCGGTGGGGATTTGGAGCGCTACGACCCGATGCAAGGGGGTGCTAAGCACATTACCAAAGTGGCGCCGTTGTTGGCGATTCCGACCACCGCGGGCACCGGGAGCGAAGTCTCCATGGGGTTTGTGATCGTTATGGACGACGGCCGCAAAGCCACTTTCGCCAGTCCGAAACTAGTGCCGAAGGTCGCCTTGTGCGATCCCGAGCTTACCTTGGGGCTGCCTGCCCATCTCACCGCTGCAACCGGCATGGATGCGATAGCACACTGTATCGAGGCCGTGTTATCGCCGGTTGTTAATCCGCCGGCGGAAGGCGTGGGGCTGGACGGTCTATGGCGCGCCTGGCGCAATATTCAACGCGCCGTCGAAGACGGCAGCGATCGCGAAGCGCGGTGGCACATGATGATGGCCTCCACCGAAGGCGCGATGGCTTTCGTCAAGGGTTTGGGCGCGGTGCATGCGATGAGCCATGCCGCCGGCCGCTTGCCGGATCTTAAGCTCCACCACGGTACTTTGAACGCGGTGCTGTTGCCGGCGGTGCTGCGCTTTAACAAGCCCGTCGCCGAGGAGAAGATGGAGCGTCTTGCGCAGGCGATGGGGCTGCCTAAGGACGCCGACCTCGCCGAGGAAATCGAGCGTATGAACGCATCGTTGAAGCTACCGGCGACCTTGGGTGAAATGGGCGTAACCGAAGCGCATCTGGACGATTTGGTTTACTACGCGGTTAAGGACTTGGCTGGCCGGACCAACCCGCGCCAGGCCAGCGCCGAGGATTATCGCGCGCTATTTGAGCAGGCGCTATAACGACCGGCAGCAAGGCACGTATACGGCGGGCGTGGCGGCGCCCGCCGGCGCTTGCGAGGCCCGTTTTATACTTTGGATTCGTGGGGTGCCGCGACCCCAGGGACGGAAGACGAGGCTTCGAGCCTTCGGAGGGCGCAAGCGGGGCCTGGAAAGTTAGATAGGAACTCTTGATTGCCTTCTTAACGGCGCCATGTGGCAAGGTTAACCCACGTGGGCTACGACGGCCCACGCGTTGCTGTTGCCTACGTTAGGAGGGGCTACGCCATGGAAAGGTCAGTGGTCGAAGCGCGTGCGGCGGCCCCGGATACGCATGTTCTTAGTTATCTCTATCCGGTGCCGACGCTTGGTTTCGTTCCCATCAATGCTTTCGTAATTCAAGCTCAGGAGCCGGTATTGGTCGATACCGGTCATGTGGCCGCGCGCGACGAGTACATGGCCGCTTTGAGTAAGGTCGTCGATTTGGGCGAGTTGCGTTGGATCTGGTTAACCCACACCGATCCCGATCATGTCGGTAATCTATTGGCCGTCATGGCCGCCGCGCCTAATGCGCGTTTGATCACGACCTTTCTCGGCCTCGGCAAGCTCAGTTTGATGGGTATTCGAACCGAGCGGGTGTTGCTGCTTAATCCGGGGCAGGTGCTGGATATCGGCGACCGGCTCCTCTCGGCGCTACGACCGCCGACCTATGACGCGCCGGAAACCACCGCCCTGTTCGACGAGAAAACGCGCTCGCTGTTCAGTGCCGATAGTTTCGGCACCGTCTTAGCAGAGCCGGTAGTGGATGCAGCAGCGCTTACACCGGAGCAGTTGCACGCCAATATGTTGCTATGGAGCGCGATCGACTCGCCTTGGCTGGAGCATGTCGACATGCAACGCTGGAGTGCTTGCCTCGACGCGGTGCGTGCGTTGGCACCGGATACAGTGTTGAGTAGCCATGCGCCTCCTGCCAGCGGTATTACCGAGACGTTACTGGCGAATCTTGCCGATGCGGTAGGGCAGCCGCCCTATCGAGGGCCGGATCAAGCGGCTATGGAGGCCCTGATGAGTACTGTGCCGCCGAGCGAGGCCGGTATGCACGGGCAGGCGCACCCGAGGTAGTCTCTGGCGGAGGATGCGATGCAGAAACCGACACTGTTGCCGCTCAATGCGGACGAGGCGTCGCGTCGGCGAAGCGTATTGCCTCGGCGATCGGAGAGGGCGGCGTAGCGATCCAATATGTCCATCGCTACTCAGCCGAGCAGATGGCTGCCGCCTTAAGGAAACGTTAAACGTTTCCTTAAGGCGGCATTACTGTGTAGTGGATGGTCATTGCCTGAATGCGGTTCTTTTGAATCAGATAGGAATCCGCCCCGTCGGTTACCCGAGCACCGGAATCGGACTCCGCCGTCCATTCAAGAAAGCCTAACTCGCCTTCGGCCATGATCGTTCGGTAAGTCCAGCGACCGTTGGGTAGGTGCTTCTGTAGCAGGCGTACTTTCTCGCGCACGCCGGCATGGCCGCGGAATATCCCATAGCCGGTCAAAAGCACAATATTCTCGCTGAAGTTCCGTGCCAGGTCGGTTTCGAAATCCCATTGGCCGGCAAGTTGTAAGTGATCGTCCAGCACCTCGCGTGCGCTACGGTTACCGGTCATTAGTGCTCCTTGCGGATACCGCGTTCGTTGCTTTGTAGCTGTTTGCCGATGAGGTCGTAGGTCGCCTCCGGCGCCGTCTCCTCGCGAACTGGAATCAGGCTTGCGACGTTTTCTATCAGGAAGCGGCTACGCGGCACCATAGGAAAACGGTTGATGCTGATGCTCATATCCTGGTCGGGCACGGCATAACGCATCATGCGCGTTAAGGCGGTCGTGCCGACCTTAGCCAATTCGATCGTGATCCACTCGCCGGGACAACGGTGGTTTCTATAGTAATCGCCACCGCCTTGAGTAATGAAATTATAGGCACTCCCGTTCCATTGCTTAAAACGTTCGGGCCGGAAGGCTTCGGGGTCGATCCAGGTCCGCCGGTCCCGGTTCGTGCCATAGAGATCCAGTAAAACGCGGGTGTTTTTGGGGAAGCGGTAACCCTGCCAGTCGAAATCGTCGCGCACCACCGCCGCTACAAAAGGAAAAACGCGTAGTAGCGTCTGACTTCTTGTGCGAAGGGTTCGATCATGTCGTCGTCTTCCTGCAAGCGCTGACGGAGTTCGGGATGGTCCCACAGCGCAACGGCGGCAAAGGTGATAAAACGGGCAACGGCGACAATGGGACGGAGCACATTCAGTAGCTCGACGGCGGCGACCGGTGTATCCAGAAGCCTGCCATGCTCGTCGCGATGCCAACTGATGATACTGAGCGGCCGCCGATCGTCGATGTTGAGCCGGTTATCCCGAACCGCGGCGATCAATTCCTTTGCCCACCGCTCGCCGCGAAGCCTGCCGAAGCGCCCGCGGATATAACGAGGCCCCAAACCGCCGACGCCGTCGATCATGGCGGCTAAGTCCGCTGTCCGTTGCTCAACCTCCGATTCTTTTAGCGGTACGCCCGCCCAACCACAGGCGGCGCGGCAGAGCAAAGTCTGGCATTCAGGGTGAAGGGCGATTCGATCCTTGCCTTCCCAGGTCGGAATGGCTTGGCGCCATTCTTCGGCGAAGCGCGTTGAGAGGTCGTTGAGTGCCTCCGGCGTCATGAGCGACATGAACATCTGTTTGCGCACTCGATGCGCACGACCATCCAGGCCTTGGACGCCGCCTTCGCCAAACAGGACTTTACGCACCCGGCGCGGGGCGGCGCCTTCTCGCGTGAAGCGAGATTCGTCGTAGAATAAGCGGGCTGCCGCTTCGCCGCGCATGCAAATGGTGTTCTGAAACAGCAAACGGGCTTGAAACAAATCCGTTTGATGGCGCTCGCAGCGTTTGCTGACAAATTCATAGCCGTCGCGTAACAGTGCGAGCGAACTATCGGGTGCCTTTTCTCGCGGTATCCGAGGCATGCATCCTCCCTGCTCAATCTACTGCATCGAGACTATCATCTGGGGATTAAGCAAACCCTGAACAATTCCCTTGCCATAGAACCGCTATGCTGGCCCGCTGCACAGGTAAATCTAAGCGTGAAGATGTGCTAGATGGGGTAAGTAAGACGCAACTACCTTACGGCGGATTGTCTGCGGTAGCTGCGTCTAGCTAGGGATGGGATGTCGGCGGGATCAGAATACCAACATCAGGCCCAAGGTCGGTTGAAAAACCGGGGTTTCGCGTTGTCCGATCAAGTGTTCGTCGACGTCTGCGATCATGCGTACCGAGCCGCTGGCGGCTAAATGGCGGGCCAGTCGGCGTTCGTAGCCGATTGCAGCGACTAAGCCGAGGTCGCTATCATTGCGGCCGTCGTAGTAGCCGGCGCCTAGTTGCAGAAATACGCTGTTGGTATAAGCGCCGAAATAGTGCTTGTAGGCGGCATCGATAATCGTTAAATCGTCGCCGCTGGAATAACCCAGGATCAATGCGCTATCGCGCGATAGACCATGTTGCCAATAGACGTTGGTCATGCCTCCGTCCTGGTTCTTGTCAACGAGCCGAATGACATCGATACCTAAACCGTAACCGGCGCTGTAGCCGGTAGCCGGAAATAGTAGGACGACGGCGGTCAGGAATAAGACGACTTTGGTGCGAAACATCCAAGACTCCTAAGGAATTCGTTCAGGTACCGGAGCGGTAAAGAATGATTCAGCGCTTCCCGAGTAAACGCCGAATCTCCACGGCCTAAGCAGGGCGGCCTGCCAGACTGGTTGTTCAGTATCTACTTAAACGGCGTATTTTAGCTAACTACACAAGCCCTAAACAGTGTCTGAAATTAGCGACAGGGCGAGCATACCGCAGCCGCTGAAGCAAAGTGTTGACCTTAGGTTAAGTTGAGGTTTTACACTCGCTCTTGAATTTGCCAATGCGGCCTTTTCCTCCTCCGTGAAGGAAATTTTAAGTATGTTTCGTTTTTTCGAATCTTTAGTGAATCCGTTTCCAAGCGGCGAGCCGCGAACGCCCCCGCGCGGTCTGCTGCCGTTTCTGCTCCATTATTCGAAACCGGTGTTGCCGTGGTTGACCGTGCTGGCGCTGATTACCGCATTGGTATCGGTCGTTGAATTGGTGGTGCTCAGCTATGTCGGCTCTATTGTCGATTGGTTGGCCGATACGGATCGGGAGGTACTCTTCGCCGAGCATGGCCGGGCTTTGATCGGAATGGCTTTGCTGGTGGTGGTGGGCTTCCCGCTGTTAGTGCTGGCGCAGTCGTTATTTACCCATCAAACGATCTTTGGCAACTATCCAATGATCGCTCGTTGGTTGGCGCATCGTTATATTCTTGGCCAGAGCCTCAATTTCTTCCAAGACGAGTTCGCAGGCCGCGTGTCGCAGAAAGTCATGCAAACGGCATTAGCGATACGCGAGACAGTCCTGAAAATCGTCGACTTATTCGTCTATGTGTTGGTGTATTTTCTCGGCGCTCTATTTCTTATGGGGAGTGCCGACCCTTGGTTGATGCTGCCTTTGGGCATCTGGTTGGGCATTTATCTCGCCATCGGGTTTATTTTTGTGCCGCGGCTACGCCTGATTTCCATGGCACAAGCGGATGCACGTGCCCAGATGACGGGGCGTATCGTCGATAGCTATACCAATATTCAGACTATTAAACTGTTTGCGCATACCATGCGCGAGCAGGAATATGCGCGTGGTGCGATGACGGGCTTTATGGACACTGTTTATCGTCAAATGCGCTTGGTCACGGTACTGACGGTTGCGTTACAGACGAGTAATGCCCTGTTACTCGCCTCGGTGGCCGGTATCGGTATTTTTGCCTGGCAGCAAGGGGCGATTAGTCTCGGTGCGATCGCGGTGGCAATTGCGCTGGTGTTGCGTATTCGTTCGATGTCGGATTGGATCTTATGGGAAGTTGCCGGCCTGTTCGAGAACATCGGGACGGTTCAGGACGGCATTAACACCATCGCGCAGCCGCCTACGGTGAAGGATAAGCCGGATGCTAAGGAGCTGGTGGTGTCTACCGGCGATATCCGTTTCGAGCAGGTTAGGTTCGGCTATGGCAAGGAGCCCCCCGTTGTCGATGGGCTCGATCTACATATTCGTCCGGGCGAGAAAATCGGCTTAGTCGGTCGGTCGGGCGCCGGGAAATCGACCTTGATCAACTTATTGCTGCGCTTCTACGATGTCGAAGGCGGTAGGGTGCTGATCGACGGCCAGAACATTGCCGAGGTAACGCAGGAGTCGTTACGACGGCAGATCAGTATGGTGACTCAGGATACGTCCCTCTTGCACCGATCGATCAGAGATAATATTCGCTACGGTAGGCCAGACGCGCCGGAAGAAGAGATCGTGCGAGCGGCGCGGCGTGCTCACGCCGACGAATTTATCCGCGAGCTGGAGGATCAGAAGGGGCGAGTCGGTTACGACGCTCACGCTGGCGAGCGCGGCGTGAAGCTCTCCGGCGGGCAGCGCCAACGCGTGGCCATTGCTCGTGTCATTTTAAAGGATGCTCCGATCCTTATCCTCGACGAGGCGACCTCGGCGTTGGATTCCGAGGTTGAAGCGGCTATTCAAGAGCAGCTCTATACCCTAATGGAGGGGAAGACGGTCATCGCGATCGCCCACCGTTTATCGACTATTGCCATGCTCGACCGCTTAGTCGTTATCGACGAGGGGCGTGTGGTGGAGAGCGGTACCCACGCCGAGCTCTTGGAGCAGGACGGCTTGTATGCCGCTTTATGGCAGCGGCAATCCGGTGGGTTTCTTGGCTTAGAGCCGCAGGAGGCCGTTGGTTAAAACTCTCTTCAATGGACTAAAGCACTAATTTAAGTACCAGATCGCGCCGTTTAGCACGCTCGCATAAGCAACCCAGATTGCATAAGGAACGAAAAGCAGTGCGGCGGCGCGATCGATACCTGCAAATACTTTAATGCAGGCGAATATCGCACCGAGTAATATCAGTATCCAAACGAACGCCGCGGCTACGGCTTGCAGGCCGAAGAAAATCAGCGGCCAGTACAGATTCAGTAATAGCTGCATACCCCATAAAGCCAGCGGCCCGCGCCCGTCACGCCACCCTAATTGGAGCCAGATGCGCCAGCCGGCCACAGCAATCGCCAGATACAACACCGTCCATACCGGAGCGAAGATCCAATCGGGCGGTGCGAAGGCGGGCTTAGCAAGGGTTTGATACCAGGTATCTTCCGAACCCGCGGTAACGCTACCGCCAATTCCCGAGACGATCAGGCACACCACCAGAAAAAGGACGAGAACGCCAAAGCTTCGGTTGGTAGAGGGGTTGGTTTGCATGGTTAGGGATCTCTCAATCGGGGCAACGCGCTGGAGTCGCTAAGGTAGCGTCTCTCGACGCCGGAGAGAAGTCGCCATGCATTTTCCGTTAAGAATATACTGAATAACTCCTGTGTTTCGGTTCCTGGCCAGGCGTGGCCTGCCGGTGAAGGCCGTTGCCGGTTGGCGACGGTTTGCACCCGTTTCTTTCTTTTAATTTCAACATTGCTGGTTACTGTGTCGATTTCCTAACGATTATTAACTTCGTGACTATACTGGTTGTGTTGCGCTTTTGTTGCTTGTTCATTCGCATCGTTTGAAATGTCTTCTGGTTGTTGCTGTTTTCTCTGAACGGCAACCGGAAGCTCCCCTTGGGGGAGACTTAACAACAACGCGAATCGCTAGAAGAGGAGAAACTCAGTGAAGAGTAACTTTACAAAGAAGGCTTGGATTGCTTGCCTGGCTCTGGCATTGGTGTCGGGTAGTGCCTACGCGCTTAACCCCGATGGTTCCGATAATATTGGCGAAGGCGAGACCGGCACGGGCTTTCCTAACGTATTGGATTTTGCGGATACTGGGCCGTTTGCCACTACCGACGGCAACGAAGGGCCGAACTGTCGAGTCTTTAGGCCGACGGCATTGGGCGAGAACGGCCTGCAACATCCGGTTATCGTCTGGGGGAACGGCACCGGTACTACGCCGACCTCCTACCGGAGTTTGTTAGAGCACTGGGCAAGTCACGGGTTTGTGGTGGCGGCAGCCCGTACCAGTAACGCCGGTAGCGGAGAGCAGATGCTGGAGTGTTTAAACTATCTTGAGCAACAGAATGCTTCCGGTAGCGGCGTTTACGCCGGCAATCTCGATATGGGTCGCGTCGGTACGTCCGGCCACTCGCAGGGCGGTGGCGGTAGTATCATGGCCGGTCGCGACAGCCGGGTGACGACCACAGCGCCGGTTCAACCCTATATTTTGGGGTTAGGGCACGATAGTTCGTCGCAAAGTCAGCAGAACGGCCCGATGTTCCTGATGTCGGGTAGCCGGGATACCCTGGCCGGGCCCGTCTTGAACCAAAGGCCGGTGTTTAATCGCGCTAATGTTCCGGTGTTTTGGGGAACGCTCAACGGCGCCGGCCACTTCGAGCCGGTGGGGGATGGCGGCGATTATCGCGGTCCTTCCACCGCTTGGTTCCGCTATCAGTTGATGGACGACGACAACGCCTCTGCCGAGTTCTTGGGCAGCAATTGCGGATTGTGCGGCGATCGCAGTTGGGATGTAGAAACCAAGGACATGTAAGAGATAACGCCCTGTCTTGGAAAAGCCCTGTCGTCGATGGTCGACAGGGCTTTTGCTCAACGCCCGCTTGCCATCGGGTCGAAGGCGGTGTGTTCTTCTTGTGCCGCTTGCGCGCGGGCGGCAACTAAAGGTTTGATGTGTTTATGCGGAAAAATGTAGAACTGATTGTTCGCCACAGCCTGTAACGTTTGCTCGGCGACCTCGCGAGCTGAGATTTTGCTGCTCTCGATGGCTTTGCGAACGCGCTCGTCGCGGAGTCGACGCGCTTCGCTGTCAGGTGTCGTGGCGGCAAACTCGGCAGGGCGATTACGCTCCGAGTCGGCGATACCGGTAGGGAAGAAGCCGGGGCATAGAACCGAGACGCCGATGTTGGCTTTGGCGTCTTTTAGATCTTGCACCAAGGTTTCCGAGATGGCTACAGCGCTGCTCTTGCTCGCGTTATAGATGGCGGTGCCGCCCATATTAACCCAGCCGGCGGCCGAGGCGGTGTTGACAATATAGCCTTCGCCTTGTTCGAGCATCAGCGGGACGAAAGTCTTAATGCCCCAAACAATGCCATAAAGATTAACCCCTAACACCCACTGCCAATCGTCGGGCGTGTTTTCCCAAATCGGGCCGCTTACGCTCACGCCCGCGTTATTGAACACTAAGTGTGCGCCGCCAAAAGCTTCCTTGGCTCGTGCGGCGAGCGCTTCGACTTGTTCTAGCTTGGAGACGTCGACGCGGAGCGTTGTGGCTTCAACCGTGGCAAGGTTGGCTTTCGCGAGAGAGACCGTTTCGGCTAACCCCTGCTCGTCGACATCGGCCAATATCAGCTTCATGCCGCGTTGGGCACAGCTAAGGGCAAGCTCTCTGCCAAGACCGCTGCCGGCACCTGTGATTACCGCCACCTTGTCTTTAAAGTTGTTCATGTTGCTCTCCTGGTTGACGGGCTCAATGATTGGCCCCGGCTTGTGATGGTGGTTTCCCGAGCAGGAATGGGAGGTATTGTAAAAGAGCGGGTATCGCCTTTGTGTTAGCTGGGTGCCAAAACCTATTTTAGCTCTTAACCCGGTGCAACGCGTTTTGCTGTGATCCGCTGCGTCCTTTTAGAGCTTGCTTTAGCGATAAAAAAACAGCGGGCAGGAGGAGGACCATGCCCGCTGAAGCTGCGCTTTAGCAGATGAGGAGTATGCTGCCACGAACCCGTGGCGAGCCATGCAGCGGCATAATGCCGTGCTCATTTGTAAAGCAAACGCACGTTGCGCTGCCTTACGTCCGATGCCATCCGCTTCCGTGCGGTAGTGGCAAAAAGCCGGGACGCTTCTACTTCGCCATCGTTGTCGATGTTTGAGTAAGCGTTCGAACAGGATGGATTTGGTCTCGTTTTGCGATACAAAATCCAAAAGTGTTTCGATGATAATAGTATGTGTTTGCTTTGTCTGTCAAATGTGAGTTCTTTGATCTTGTAGCAGGTTAATGCGGCGGCGAGCGTTCGCGCCTGCTGCGAATGCTGCAACGGCTCGCGTAAGTGGTTATAGTTAGGGCCAGTTTGATGTGCTTAATTGGCTCGAGGCAGGTGTCTGGCGATTAGACAGTAAGGCTAGCCCTTGCAGCTTTGCTTCTCCCGGTCTGCCGAGAAAAAACAGTAACTAACGCTAGTTAGGGCCGTGAATGACCGATAAGCTTACTCCTCTTGCGAAAGCGCTTGCCGAACGTTCCGACCTTCGCGCGACCCCATTGACGGCTTTTCGCCAAGCGCGCCAGTGGTGGTTAGAAGGGCGGCGGTTGAATTTGTCCGCGTTAGCCGAAGAGCTCGGTGTCAGCCGAGCTACTCTTATGCGGTGGGTTGGTAACAAAGAGTTATTGCTCGGCGAAATTTTATGGTCGCTCTATAAGGCGGAGTTCGACCGCGCGAAGACGCGAGCCGATGAGACGCCCGATTTAACGGGGCTCGACTATTTGGCTCAGATTTACCATGACATTAACGAGGCTTTGATCGACGCAAAGCCCTTGCGCCAATTTTTAAGCGACGATCCAAAGTTCGGCCTGCAGGTGCTTACGGCTAACGTCAGCGGTTTGCAGGAGCGCCTGGTAGGGGTTTGGGAAGCGCTTATTGTGCAGCAGCTGAAAAAGGGGACGATTCGTCCGCAACTGCCTGCCGGCGAGCTTGCGTATTACATTGTCCGTATCGGCCAGGGTGCGCTGTACAGCGATATTATCTGTGGCCGAGAGCCTGCCTTGGAGCCGGCGGATACGGCATTTAGGTTGTTGTTTTCCGAGCTTCGGTAGTCGTTTCTTTCCCGCCTCGGGTATCGTACGCGAAAACTTGATTGCGGCCTCGATGCTTGCCTCGGTAAAGGGCTTTGTCAGCTCGTACCAGAAGATCGCTTAGCGCTTTGTCGCCTGGTTGGAGTTCGGTGACACCGAACGTGGCGGTGAGTTGAAAGCTTTGTTCGGCTGCCTCGATTATGTCGGCTTCGATCTTAGTGCGTAGACGGTTTAGGACGGTAGCGGCATCTTCCGCCGAGGTGGCGGGCAATACAACTAGGAATTCTTCGCCGCCTAGCCGGCCGACAATATCGCTTTCCCGCAGTTCGCGGCGGCAGACCGTCGCAATATGGCTCAAAGCCAGATCGCCGGCGGCGTGACCGTAGGTGTCGTTGATGTACTTAAAGTGATCCAGGTCGATGATACACACGGCAAGCGGCTGCCCGGTTGCACGGGCGACGGCCATGGCTTGCTCGAATAACTCCTCGTAGCGGCGGCGATTATAAAGCCCGGTGAGAGGGTCGGTTTCGGCCTGTCGCTTTAGCGTCGCTTCCAGCTGTTTGCGTCGCTCGTTCTCCTTCTGAGCCCTTTCCAATGCCTCGAATTCGCGTCGGTGCAGCATGTGCAGGCGGTATGAGATGGTTGAGCCGGCATAGACAGGAAGGCCGAATGCCAGCAATAACGACAGCATATGGGTAAGCCCTGGACGGGAGACTGCATAAAGGCATGCTAAGTTAAGTACCGCCGACAGCAAGCCTATCGCTAACGAGTATAGGAAACGGTTGGGAACCTGAACGTACTGAATCACGATCAGTATCATTGCGATTGCCGCGATCCAAGCCGTCCATTCGTCGGGCGTTATGAAATACAGGCCGGGATAAAGCATGACGCAGAACAACAGCAGCGGAGTAATTGCCGCGCCGTTTGCGGCCCATGAAGGCCGTTTATTTAATGCATAAATGCTCAGGACCATGATGACGATGACGAGCGCCCTGCCGGCGACGGATAGCAGGAATGCGCGGCCGAACCCGTTGTAGAAGTAGTCGACGTAGCTGAACGTGGCGACAAGCAGTATCCAACCGTACAGGACGCGGATCAGGTAGCGAGCCGAGGTATTGGCCGTATGACCGCGGTAGCGCGTCTCAGTCTCCGCACTCGCGAACTCCACCTTCCATGGATTGATTTTGTATTCGGGTGGTGGTTGTTGTTCGATCATAGGGTCGGTCGCGGGATTTTATATTTTTTAATAATAATACGCTAACTTTTATTGGTTTGACGTATCTTTAGCAACTTGTTTGACTACGATTTGAAGAGGAACGTGCTTAGTACCGGCACCGGCGACGTCCTGTATCGCGATGCTACCGTTGGGGTAGGTAGGGCCGGTGGTGTGTATTTGTTTGAACGTTATAGGGTAGGGGTCTCGCTTCGGGGGGCTTGCCGGCGGCGGCGTCTTGGTTGGCCTGGCAATGCCGAATGCATCGGAGCATCTATCTTAAGGCCGTGCTTCCTAAAGGGGAAGGCGTTTAGCCACACCAACGTTCAATGGCATTGCGGGCGCGTTTTTTAGCGGCCAGCCATTGCGGATCGTCGGGGCTGACGTCGTCGAGTTGTTGCAGCTGTACCAGAGCGCCTTGAAAGTCTCGGCAGCGAATGCGTTGTACCCGTGCCGAAGGCTGCCGGCTGTCGGCGTTGCCGGTACGGCTGGAGGGTAGCGTCAGCGTCTCTCGCGAGACGCCTCGCGGCGGCGGCTCGTCGGTGAAATGGACATTGCCGTGGGCGTCGGTCCAGCGGTACACCGTGGTCGCAGATAAAGCGGTGCTGGTCACCAATAACAAAAGGGCCAATGTCGTTTTGTACATTGTTATTTTTCTGTGTCCGGATGGGGAGCGTGTGATTGGCTTCCCCCTTGTCGTTGCCTTATGTGGCATGTGTCTTTGCGATCCGTCTCGTTCGGTCGGTCGCAATATCCTTAATTATATAGTAACAAGCGATGCTCAATGAGGCTTACAATACCAGACGTCCCCCAAGGACGATGAGTAAGCTGGCAGTGCCGAGAATGAGTACCCCGATGCTGGCTGCGACCGCGACCAATAGGCCGTCGCGTTGGAAAATCCCTAAGCCGATAGCAACGACGGTTACGCCAGGGGCAACGTTGCTAAAGGGGATGGGAACGGCCATCACAGCGCTTAGACATAAGCATAACAGCCCTAGCGGCCGCCCGTATTCGGTCCATGTCGTATAGCGTGGATGAGAGAAACGTTCGATCCGGTGTACCAGACTCGCACCCCTGCGGGTAATGTTAATGGCCCAATCGCGTCGGATGTATCGGCGCCTGATCCAACCGGGTAATTCACCGTGCATGCCCTTGAACATCATGGTAAGCGCAACGACGGCGATAGGAATAGCGATGAGCCCCGTCAAGCCGACCGCTGGAAAAGGAATGGCTTCAGGCAGCGCAAACACCAGTAAGGCGAGTCCGTAAAGGCGTGCCCCGGCTCCTTGCAATAAATCGCCAATGCGGATGCGTTCGGCCGATTGGCGCTGGGCAATTGCCTGTATGTCTTGCAGAATCTCAGACGCGGTCTTTTCGGTAACCACAGGGCTGAGTTTAGTCAAAGGAGTTTCCTGATCCATAGTTTGGTCGCGTTTCACCGTTTTCCTTACGGTATATTCGTTGTGCAAGTATGCCGCAAGATGACAATTGAAGCACGAAAGCGTTGCCGAGATAACAGCGTCTGGTAGGAGGTGGGGAGAGCCGTGTGTTAATCAACCGAGGGCGGGAGGCCCGCGGCAGCCTAGCGACTGCCGCGGATAGCGGTTTAGGCGGCGTCGGACGCCGTTGGGGCGGAGGTCCGGATGAGGTGATCGAAAGCCGCCAAAGCGGCTTTCGAGCCTTCGCCCATTGCGATCACGATCTGTTTGTAAGGTACCGTGGTCACGTCGCCGGCGGCAAACACGCCTGGCAGCGAGGTGCGGCCATGCGTATCGATTTCGATTTCGCCGAACCGGGTTAATTCGACGCCGCTGCCTTTGAGCCAATCGGTGTTCGGCAACAAACCGATCTGTACGAAAACGCCATCTAAATCGATTTGCCGGAGTTCTTCCGTCTTCCGATCCTTATACGTCAGGCTGGTCACTTTGTTGCCGTCGCCATTGACTTCGGTGGTTTGCGCCGAGGTGATAATGTCGACGTTGGGCAGGCTGCGTAGCTTACGTTGCAGTACATCGTCGGCCCGCAGCTCGTCCTGGAACTCGATCAGCGTCACATGCTTGACGATGCCCGCCAAGTCGATCGCAGCCTCGACGCCGGAGTTGCCGCCGCCGATGACAGCCACCGGCTTGCCTTTGAAGAAGGGGCCGTCGCAGTGCGGGCAGTAGGCTACCCCGCGCCCTACGTACTCGCGTTCGCCGGGAATGTTAAGCTCGCGCCAACGGGCGCCGGTAGCCAAGAGTACCGTTTTGCCGCGCACCGTCGCCCCGTTTTTCAGGGTTACTTCGGTGTACTCGCCGCCAGCCTTCAAGGACTCGGCCAATTGCCCGTCCATGATGTCGACATCATACGTCTTGACGTGCTCTTCGAGCTGGGCTGCCAGTTTCGGGCCTTCCGTCGCTTTGACCGAGATGAAATTCTCGATACCCATGGTGTCCATGACTTGACCGCCGAAGCGATCGGCAACGATACCGGTACGAATGCCCTTACGCGCCGAGTAAATGGCTGCGGAGGCACCGGCAGGCCCACCGCCGACGATAAGCACATCGAACGGCTCTTTCGCACTGATTTTTCCGCGTCGCGCTTATCGGCGCCGCTATCGAGCTTGCGTAGGATGTCGGTAATGGTCATACGACCCTGGCCGAAGCTCTCGCCGTTTAAGTAGGCAGCGGGTACGCCCATGATCTGCTTTTCGTTGACCTCTTCCTGAAAGAGGCCGCCGTCGATCATTTCATGGCTGATGTTGGGGTTGATTACAGCCATCGTATTAAGCGCCTGAACGACTTCCGGGCAGTTCTGGCAGCTTAGCGAAATATAGGTTTCGAAGCGGTACTCGCCTTCGAGACCGCGAATCTGTTCGATCTGTTCGTCCGACAGTTTCGGCGGATGGCCGCCGACCTGCAACAGTGCGAGGACGAAAGAGTTGAATTCGTGACCCATCGGGATGCCGGCGAAACGTACGCCAACGTCTTGCCCGGGGTTGGTGAGCGAAAACGAAGGTTTCCGCATATTAGCATCGCCATCTTCCCGCAACGCGATGTTGTCCGAGAGGTCGGCGATATCCTTCAACAGTGCCAACATCTCGCGGGACTTATCGCCGTCGTCGGTGGACGCCACGATTTCGATGGGTTTGGCGAGTTTGTCGATATAACTCTTGAGCTGAGATTTGAGGTTTGCGTCCAACACGGTATCGCCCCCCTGCAGATGTTACACAAAACTTTTGGAGGCCTCGGGAGCCGGCGCTCCCGAGGCATATCGCCAAGGCCGGTTTAGATCTTGCCGACCAGGTCCAGCGACGGGGTCAGGGTCTCTTCGCCCGGCTGCCAGCTGGCGGGGCAGACTTCGCCATCGTGGGTAGCAACGTACTGAGCAGCCTGAACCTTGCGAACCAGGTCTTTAGCGGAACGGCCGATGCCCAGATCGTGGATCTCGGCAACTTTGATTTCGCCTTCCGGGTTAACCAGGAAGGTGCCGCGCAGGGCAACGCCTTCTTCCTCGACCAGAACGCCGAAGTTGCGGCTGATTTCGCCCGTCGGGTCGCCCAGCATCGGAAACTTGATCTTGCCGATGGTTTCGGAAGTGTCGTGCCAAGCTTTGTGGGTGAAGTGCTTGTCGGTGGATACGGAGTACACTTCAACGCCCAGCTTCTGCAGCTGTTCGTAGTGATCGGCCAGGTCGCCCAGCTCGGTCGGGCAAACGAAAGTAAAGTCGGCCGGATAGAAGCAGAAGACTGCCCATTTGCCTTTTACGTCGGCATCGGTGACCTCAACGAACTCGCCGTTGTGGAAAGCGGTGGATTTGAACGGCTTGATGGTCGTGTTAATCAGCGTGCTCATTTGTTGTCTCCCTTTCGTTGGTTTGAAGATTGACTTCGGAGCCTATCCTATGGATTCGCTACGCATTGGTCCAATTGAATGTTTGTAGGTCGGCGATAGCCTGCATCTATCTTAGAAGGTGAAAAAATGCTGTTAGTTTGCAGAAGCGGAAAGATCTCGTCGGGCTAGAGGGAGGCAAGAGGCCCATTCTAGGCGCCTATGTGCGTGCACACGGGCGTTGTACTGGTAAATGGAGCCCGGATCGGCCGTTATGAGATGGGTTTAGATATTCTGCGGCACGATCGATAGCCGGTATAGTCGTCAGCGGATGGCCGCTTCAGCTCACCCGCCGATAGCCGCCAAGCTTTCCTTGCTTCGATAAAACGATTTGCCAAAGTTGAACCCGGCGTGCGCGAAAAGCGCCGGCGCAGCAAAGTAGATAATAGCGCCACATACGCCGGAAACGCTCGCCGTAGCGGTGCTGGAAACGCGGCCAAGCGGTCTCGAAATTAGCATGCCATGCCATGAGTGTCTTGTCGTAGTCGCTACCGAAATTATGTACGTCTTCTATGACGAAGCGGCCTTCGGCGGCTTGGGTAATTTGGGCGAGGGAGGGTAGGTCGCCATTAGGAAAAATGTGTCGGTCCAGCCACGGATCGGGTGCCGAGCGAGTAAGGTTCTTGCCGATCGTGTGGAGCAGGAAGAATCCTTCCGAGCGAAGGCAACGGCTAGCGATATCGAGATAAGTGCGATGATTTTTGCGCCCGACATGCTCGAACATCCCGATGCTGACGATATGGTCGAAGTGTTCGTTTAAGTCGCGATAGTCCTGTACCCGTATCTCTACCGGCAACGCTTGGCAGCGCTGCCGAGCTAAGTTAGCTTGCTCGTTCGACACGGTAATCCCGACACAATGAACGCCGTAGTGTTCGGCAGCGTACTGAATAAAGCTCCCCCAACCGCAGCCGATATCGAGCACGCGCATTCCGGGCTGGAGATCGAGTTTACGGCAGATGAGATCCAGTTTCGCCGTTTGCGCTGCGTCCAACGTAGTGGCTTGGCGCCAGTAACCGCAGGTGTAGGTCATGCGCTCGTCGAGCATAGAGGCGTAGAAGTCGTTGCCGATATCGTAATGCCGCTCGCCAACCTCCCAGGCTCGCCGTTGGTTTTGTAGGTTTAGCCAACGTGCGCGTAAAACATGCCAGCCTAAACGAATGGGGTTGATTCGATCGGCGATGCCGGCACGGAGTAGACGGGCAAATAGTTGGTCTAGCGCTTCGGCGTCCCAATCGCCGTCCATGTAAGCTTCGCCAAAGCCAAGATTGCCATAGGCAAGGGCGCGTTCCAGAGCGCGCTCGCGATGCACTTGAATATCCCAGGGGCGGTCGCCGTTAAGCTTGATATCGGCCGCTTCCAGTAAGTGTTTACTGAACGTCCATGTGGGTGAAGGCTTGTCGGCTCGGTGGCCGTGGTCGAAGGTATTTGTTTCCATTGTTGCCTCCCGCTGAGCTGCTGCCACTTGTTTAGGTATGTAGTGACATCTACGGAAAACACCCAATGACGCCTTGCTATGGAGCGTTAAACGACTTCCCGGGTCTCTTCGTGCTTCTCCTGCGCCATCTTGGGTAGTTGCATTTGACGCGAAGAGGCGGGAGGCGCTTTCTCCCTGTTTTCCCGGAGCAAAAACGGAGAAGGCAGCCATTGTGCATGGGAAAGTGCTCATCTTCTTAAGGAAACAATAGCGCGTGTTTCCGTCGTTGGGAAATAGGCCGCTTCGATGACAACGATAGGCGAGGGCGATAAACAGGGGCTGAAAGTGGCTGTAGGCGAGAGGGTAAAGCTATGCCGCATGGCATGCTGGGGCGCCCGCTGGCGCCCCAGTCAGGGCGGCGGTTAGTTTTGCTGAGTGCCGGCAGCAACGACGCTCGGGTTGAGCAATTCCTTGATGCCGCCAACCGAGCCCACCAACGCGGCGGATTCGATCGGGAGAAACACGCGTTCGCCGTTTTTGGCGATGTTCGGCAAGGTTTCGATATAGTTCATCGAAATTAAGAACCGCACGGCGTCCTGCGGTTTGGCGTTAGCCCCGAGGCTTGAGGTGATATTCTCAATAGCCCGAGCCTCACCTTCGGCATGCAGAATAGCTGCCTGCTTTTGGCCTTCGGCGGCGAGAATGGCAGCTTGCTGCTCACCTTGAGCGCGGGCGATCGCCGCGTCCCGATCGCCTTCGGCTTTAAGAATTTCCGAACGTTTCTCGCCTTCGGCACGGGCAATCGCAGCTCGGCGATCGCGCTCGGCCGACATTTGTTGATTCATCGACGACTGGATTTCCGACGGAATGTCGATATCCTTCACTTCGACGCGGTTGACCTTAACGCCCCATTTATCGCCGGCTTCGTCCATGATGCCTTGGAGTTCGGCGTTGATCTTCTCCCGGTTGGAGAGCATTTCGTCGAGTTCCATTTTACCTAGTACGGAGCGCAGCGTAGTTTGTGCCAGCGTCTGCACCGAGAGGACCAGGTTCTCCGTCTCGTACACAGCCCTTTTAGGATCGATGATCTGGAAGTAGAGTACGCCGTTCACGCCGATCGAGACGTTGTCGGCAGTGACAACCGGTTGCTGGGGAAAGTCCAGGACCGCTTCGCGCAAGTCGATCCGCTTTTCGTTGGAGATAAACGGTTGGCTACCGCGGTAGCTGAGCATCATGATTGGCCGCGCCTGATCCATGAACGGAATGATCAGGTTGATGCCGGGGGAAAGAGTGCGGTGATACCGACCCCAGCGCTCGATCACCATCGTTTCGGACTGGCGAACGATGAGGATGCCTTGAATGAGAATAAAGGCGACAAAAACGATCAGGATCGCGGCAAAAATCAGCAGTTCCATTAGAGCCTCATTGTTGTTTAGCGGTAAACCGTAACGCGTGGGAGGTGGCCTGTTGTTCAGGCGGTTTCTTGGTCGACGACTTCGACATTGGCAGTAATGCCCGACATGCCGACAAGGCGGACGCGCTGGCCTTCTTGTAAGGTGGAATCGACAGTGCGCGCTGGAAAGAAGTCGCCTTGAATCTTCACGCCAAGACGTTCGCCGGCACGGATGACTTCAAACGTTTCGCCGTGAAAAGCCCCCTCGCTGAGTAAGGCGGATTCGTTACGGCCTTTATTGAATCGGCGCATGCCACGGATGATAAACGGCGCGGTAATCAGGGTAAGCGTTGCGACGACAAGCAATTGGACGGTGATGCTGGCGCCGGTAGCGGACAAAATGGCGCCGACAGTGGCGCCTAAGGCAAGTACTAGCCCCCAGCCTACGACACCGAGAAATACCTCGCTTGCAACGCCGAGGATAGCCAGGACAAGCCAAATATAGAAAATAAGGGTCATGCTAACGGAGTCCGTAACCAGGACTTAGCTCCCTGTTGTAGGGGGCTAAGTCAGTTGTTTTGAATATCGGACTATTCTATAGGATTTGCGTGACCCTGAATAAGGTTTTGTATTCGGTGGCGTGCATTTTACAGGTGCAAACCGCACTCGGTTTTTGCTTTGCCTTGCCAGCGCCCGCTACGTTCGTCGCCCTTTACGGTGCAATGCAGGCAGCCGATGGAGCCGTAGCCTTGGGATACGAGCGGGTGGAAGGGTAGTTGGTGCTCGCGGATATACGCATCGCGTTCTTCTTGCGTGACGTCGATCATCGGGTTGAACTTGATGATGCCTCGCCGTTCTTCGAAGATCTCCAGCCCCGCCCGGTGTTCGGTTTGCCAGCGCATCAGGCTTGAAACCCACACGTGATAATTGTCCTTGACCTCTTCGAGCGGTTGGACTTTATTGACCGAGCAGCACAGATCCGGGTCTTTTTTGTACAGGCGCTCTTCCTGGCTATAGCGAAGATGGTGCGGGTCGGGGTTAATGTCTTCGACTTTGAGGCCGTATAGCTCGGTGAGGTAGTCCCGATACTCCAGCGTTTCCTTAAAGTGAAAGCCGGTATTGATGAAAAAGACCGTCTGTTGCGGACGAATCCGGGAAATAATGTGGAGAAAGTATGCCGAGGTGGCGGCGAAAGAGGAGGTTACCATGACTTTATCAGGCGCGAAGTCTTCGTACAGCCGGCGAATGCGCGCCTCGAAGTCCAGCGGCGCATACGCGGCATTCAGCTCGGCAATGGCCTCCGAGGATAAGCCTGCGTTGTTGCCGGTCGTTTGAGTTAGCGTCTGGGCTTCGGTCATGGTTACCTGCATCTTCAATCAATGATGTACCCTGATGATACCGTGTGTGTTGAGGTATAAAAGGAATACCTGCTTTTATGGTTATGCCTGATCGGCATAAGGGAGCGCTTGTGCCCGCCGAGCAAGCGCTTTGAACGACACTGTTGCTGAACCTGTATTTGTTTGCCGACCCTGCTCGTGGATGGAAAGGGCCGTCAACACACTTAATTAACAAGGAGCTAGTTGTGGCTTTACGTAAGTTTGTCTTGTTGGCGTTGCTCACGCCGCTAGTGGCTGGTGCCGATCAGGTGAATGTCGTTCCTGGTCAATGGGAATTCGAAAACACGACCCGTATACAAGGCGACGAAACCTTCCCCGACCAGGTTTTTACCGATAGCGTGTGCGTTACGGAGGAAGATCTGCAAGGGGAGCGGATCTTCATGACCGATGTGGAAGGTTGCCAAGTCGGCGATCTGGCGGTGAGTCGCGACCGGATGGACGGCTTTATGGTCTGCAGCGAGGCCGGTGTCGATGTTCACATGAGCGTGGCGATGCGTTTCCACGGCGAGACAATGGAAGGCACCATCGAATCGGAAATGGACACCCCCATCGGGCCGATGCAGATGTCGACCGCGCTAGTCGGACAGCGTGTGGGTGCTTGTCCATAAGCAGTCCATGCGCTAGCGGATGGTGGGCCGCATACCGTGCCCGGTAATGATCGCCCCCTTTAGAACGGGGGCCAGCCTTAGTAACGTCGTGGCGCGCGGGTTGCACTGGTGGCGTTGCGGAAGAAACCGTTGAGGTTTGTCGCTAACGGTTTGGCGCTAGCCTGTCGGCAAAGAGGCGAGCGTAAAGCGCTCGCGGAGCGCTTGGGCGGTAGCTCAAGGCGGCCTTCGACCCCGCGCAGCAGGCGGTCGAGTCGCATACCATGCTTGCGTGCGACGGCTGCCATAGCGACGTTGCAGGGCTCCGTAGTAATGCCGATACGATTAACCCCTAGCGCTTCCAGATAGCAAATCATCCGCCCGAAGAGTTCGCTACCCAAGCCTTGGCGTTGGAACGCATGCTCGACGCTCAGTGCCAGCTCTGCGCTGAGCGGGGGGCGTTGCTATCGAGGCAACACTCGGCGACAGCGCGCAGTTCGCCATCGATGAATGCACCTATGGTGTGATAACAGGCCGGCTTCCATTGAATCCGGTCAACGTATCTGTCGATAAACGCATCGCCCGCGGTAGCGCTGAAGCGCCCGCGTCGGTCATCGGCCGATAAGCGCTTAAGGTGTCGGCGTAAGGTTTCTCGCTCCCTGGGTTCCAGTTGCCTAATCAATACGCGGTACGCGTTGTCGTTCAAAAGATCCATGGCAAAACCTCATAGTCCGCTGTACTCAATTGCAATGTTGCGTTGCAAAAAGAATGCCAGCAGGTGAGCCGCCGGCGACGCGCTTATCGGTTGTAGATGATTGTTAGATCAATGGTTTAGCGTTCTTCCGTGAACCTTGAGAGGAGTGCTCGAAGGTGCTTGTGTCGCTAGATGAAGGCTGCCCTGTCGGGCATTGGCGCGGTCTGTCGTTGTCTCGCCACAGACGGGTAGTCCCGTAATACAACGACTTATCATCTTCTATTCGGTGCTCGTCGCTACTTTGCGACAAACCAATAACGCTTGTACCCGTCGCCGTGCACCCGAAATACAGAAGTATGCAGGCGCGGTGCGACGAGGAGGGCCGTATGAGCCTTGAAGTATTCGAACAGATCGAGTCGGAAGTTCGCGGCTATGTACGCAACTTTCCGGTTGTTTTCGATCGGGCGGAAGGTGTTTACCTGTATGCGGTGGACGAGACGCCTTACCTGGATTTTTTCTCCGGTGCCAGTGTGCTGAATTACGGCCACAACCATCCGGAGTTGCGGCAGCCGTTGCTGGATTACATAGCCGCCGGGCGCATCACCCATAGCCTCGATATGGCTTCGCGGGCGAAGGAGATGTTTTTGCGTGAGTTCAAAGCGCGCATTCTCGAGCCGCGCGGGTTGCCTCATAAGGTTCAATTTCCGGGGCCGACGGGTACCAACAGCGTAGAGGCGGCCTTAAAGTTGGCACGTAAGGTCAAAGGGCGAGAGAAGATCATGTCCTTTACCAATGCGTTCCATGGGATGACGTTGGGCTCGCTATCGGTGACTGGGAATGCCTTCAAGCGTAGCGGTGCGGGGTTGCCGCTAACCCACAGCGATTCGATGCCGTTTTGTCATTACTTCGGCGACGATTTCGACACGATCGAATACATCGACCGCTTGTTGGCGGATCAAGGGTCCGGAGTGGACTTGCCGGCCGCCGCAATTGTCGAGACCGTGCAGGCCGAAGGCGGGATTAATGTGGCGGATTTCGATTGGTTGCGTCGGTTGGAGGCCTTATGCCGGCAACACGACATGCTGCTTATTCTCGACGACATTCAAATGGGCTGCGGTCGTACGGGCAAATTCTTTAGCTTCGAAGATGCGGGGATTAACCCCGACATCATCTGCTTGTCGAAATCGATCAGCGGCTACGGCCTTCCGCTTGCGTTAACGCTTGTGAAGCCGGAGTACGATATCTGGGAGCCCGGCGAACATAATGGGACGTTTCGGGGGCACAACCTCGCCTTTGTAACGGCCACCAAGGCATTGCAGCTTTTCTGGTGCGACGACCAAT
The DNA here is from genome assembly GCF_003399765.1 of Alkalilimnicola ehrlichii. Classification (GTDB taxonomy): domain Bacteria; phylum Pseudomonadota; class Gammaproteobacteria; order Nitrococcales; family AK92; genus AK92. The sequence goes on from NZ_NFZV01000009.1 coordinate 26,789, forward strand.
TAAGCCAGGAGGTTGACCGCAAAGGGCGTCTTATTAACGATCATTTACAGGGGTTAGCGCGACGGTATCCCGAGCTGAAAGCGGATGTTCGCGGCCGTGGGATGATGCAAGGCATCGCGTTTGCTAACGCCGATATGGCCGGCACCGTATCGAAGCGGGCTTTTCAACATCAATTGATTGTCGAAACGTCGGGCCCCGAAGGCGAGGTTTTAAAGCTCATGCCGCCGCTCACCATCGACGAGGCGGATCTTAGCAAAGGTTTGGCGATTGTCGATCAGGCGCTAGCGGAAGCTGTCGCCGTGCACGGCGGCGACAGCATGCCGGTGAGAGCCATTTTCGATTGATTGCGACGCGTCCTGCCAAAACGCAGGTCTTACACTTTATGTAAGAGGCCGGTGTTCAGCGTACCTGTAACGGTGCTTTCTCTTGAGTCGCCGCGCCGGTTTCGTCTTCCCATGCTAGGGTCAGGGTTCCCGCTTCCTCGGGACGCACATGGAAGCGCAAATAGGGGTTGGCGGAAATCGAGGTGTTAAAGCGCGCTTCCAGTACGGTGCGGTCGTCTAACGTTGCGGTGAAGCGATTTATTAGCCGGCGGGGAATGATTTCGCCGTCGGCGCCCTCGCGTAAGCCGGTTTCCATCGGATGGTTGATCATGGTGAGTACTTCGCCGATTTCGCCCCGCGCGAGCTCGTTGGGTACGCGGTAGCGGGCGTTCATGATGTTGTCGGCATCGTAAGTGTCCGCACGCGTTAAACAGCCGTTTACGGTAACACGTGCCTCGCGGCTGCTGACGAGATACTCGCCGCTGTTCGTGCGGGCGACGGCGATGACTTCTTGAGTTTCGTTGAGTCGGATTCGCGTCGCGATCCGAGCCAGCCCCGTATGCGGGGTGAGCCGGAAGCTGGCGATTTCGGGGTTCGGGTTGCGGGTGGCGAATAGATGAATTTCTTCGATGTAGTCGTCATCCCGCATCCGGCTGTCAGCCGTGACTGTCAGCGGGACGGAGCTCCCGTCCTCGGAAACTAGGGGAATATCCAACCCGATCCCGTTGGTGCGCGGCGTCGCGCCGTCGAGTAAGGCTTTTACCGGCTCAAAGCGTTCCCACACAGGGGCGGCGTATGCTGTCGCCGAGCCAAGCAGTGTAAGCGCGGCGGCTATACTTAGGCCGGCAACTGTCCGCCTCAGGAAGCGAGTTACAATGGTTGTCGTCATACCTATCAAACCGTCGATAACCGTAGTGGGCCGCGTACGCCAAGCCAGGCGCCGACTAATATGCCCGCGACAGCAATAAAGGAGCCGAGCGCTAGGGTGGACAGCCCCGTTAAGCCTTGGCCGATCGAGCAGCCTAGCGCTGCGGCGCCACCTACGCCCATGAACAGGCCTCCGATAATATATCGCACCATTCGTTGCGGAGTAGGGAAGCCTTGCAGTTGGGCGCTGCCCGTCAATAACGCGGTCGCAAGCGATCCAGCTACTATACCAGCCACCACCGTTACGCCGAAACTTAAAGCCGTGCCTGTCGAGAGCATGACATATTGAATACTGTTACTGGCCGGGGCGATAAAGGTTAACGAGGCGAGGCTTACCGGGTCGAAGTCGTCGGCGCCGAGATAACCGGTGGCAAACCACCCGGCCGGGACCAGAAGTCCGATGGTAAAACCACCCAGGATATGCCGGGGTGAACGTCGAAACAGCGGATCGGCAAGAGCAAACAATAATAGCGGAACGGCAACCGCAGCAACGGCTAGCGTAAGTGCGAGCGTAGGGCTCACCCCCCAATGACTAAGTACGCCGCTAAGGCTTGCGTCCGCGAAAGGAAGCGCTAAGGTCGTTGCTTCGGTGATCGACAGGCGTAGCGGCGCCAGCAAGCCGGTGAGCGTCATTTGGCCGGCAATACCGAGCATCAGCAGCACGACTAAGGAGCGCAGATTGCCGCTGCCGAGCAAAACTAAGGCCCTGGCGCCACAGCCATTGGCCAGCATCATTCCGTAGCCGAATAGTAAACCGCCGCCTAGGTAAGCCAGCCAAGGCAGGCCAGGCTGAATATAGAGCGAGCGGTTGAGGTTGAAGTAGCCGTATGCGGCTAAAATTTGGGAGCCGATGAGAGCGATGGCGCAGGCTAGCGCAAAGGCACGCAACATACGACCGTCGCGCTCCTGCGCATAGCGTCGTATGCCGCTGGTTAAGCAAAAGCCGGTGCGCTGTCCGACCGCGCCAAAGATCAGGCCGATAACCAGCCCGGACCAGGCGACCAGAACGGTGTTACTCATGATCCTACCTTGTATTAGGAAACGTCGAACGAAGCTTTGGCTGTTTTGGCCAAACGATGCGGCCGGGCCAAGGTTCGCCCGGCCGCATCGTTTGCCTATTGTTTAGCCTAGGGCCAAGGGAAGGTCGGATGTGCCCCAGGTGTCCTGACAAATGGCGTTGTACCAATTGACGGCGTAGCGCGCTTCACGTTGCCGGAAGTCCGCCGGCGCGCCAAGCGGGCTTAGACCGCCTGCCGTCTCCACGATATGTCCATCTTCTACACCGTAAACACCGGCAACGGAAATTCCGTAGTCGGGGCTGATTAAGCTGTAGCAGGTGTTGGTCCAGCGCGCTTCCAGCGGCTCCCGCCCATCCAGGTCGGCGACGATGGCGGCAGCTACCACTTTGGCTTGATTATTGGCGCAGAAGCCGGACTTCGGCATAGGGGCAGCGACACTGGCATCGCCGACGACATAGATGTCCGACACCATTTTCGACTCGAAAGTCTGCGGTTTGACCGGTGCCCATCCCGTCGTATCGATAACCCCGGCGCGGACGGCGATAAAGCCGGCCTTCTGCGGGGGAACGATATTCATCGCGTCAGCTTTGTGAAGCGTACCGAACTCGGTTTCGACTTCCCCCGCTTGGGCATCCACGCGCACCACACGGCCGTCGTCGGACAGTCCGACCCATTCGATCATGTCGCCGTAGACCGCCTTCCAACCTTCCATAAAAAGGCCTTGTTTGGAAAAGGCATCTTTGGCGTCAAGCAGAAGGATCTTCGATTTCGGTTTGTGTTGCTTGAAATAATGAGCGATCAAGCTCACGCGCTCATAGGGCCCTGGCGGGCAGCGGAAGGGGTTGGCGGGAGCGGATAGGATGAACGTCCCGCCGTCTTCCATAGCCTCTAGCCGGTCGCGAAGCAATTTCGTCTGCGGTCCGGCTTTCCAGGCGTGAGGCGCTATTTCGGCAGCTGCTTGGTCGTAACCTTCCAGTGCATCCCAGCGAATATCAATGCCCGGGGACAAAACCAGTTTGTCGTAGCCAAGTACCCGCCCATCGGCTAGTCGAACCGTTTTCGCGCTACCGTCCACGTCTTCCGCCAGGGTGTGAATAACTTCCACCTGATAGCGCTGTTTCAGTTCTTCGTAACCGTGACCGATGAGCTGCATATCGCGCAGCCCGCCTAGGTACAGGTTGCTGAAAGGGCAGGTATAGAAGCGCTCTGCCGGCTCGATCAGGGCTACCTGGATGTCCGGGTTGAAAAGTTTAATGTATTTAGCCGCGGTGGCACCGCCGAAACCGCCGCCGATAACGATGACCCGACCTGCCGGCGCGCCGTTGCGCGAACAGCCGGCTATACCGAGGCTGCCGGCGGCCGAAACGGCACCGGCCGCGCCCAAGAACTTTAACAGCTCACGCCGCGTTATGTTGCCTTGTTTCATGAGTCTCCCCTCTTATTCGATAGCGGCAAAGTAGCGGGCGATGGCTTCAAGCTCGGCTTCGCTGTAGTTAGCCACCACGCGATCCATCACGGTTGCATGGGAGGCTTCGCCGCTTTGAAATGCCAGCAGTTGTTGCCGCAACACATCGTAAGAGCGACCGGCTAGCGGCGGCACTGCGCCCGACATTCTTCCTTGCGTTCCATGGCAGGTAGCGCAGGAGGCCGCTAACAGGGAGGTTTGTCGTGTCGAGATTTCATCGGTGTCCGCAGTGGCGACCGTTCCCCATAGCAATAGGCCGCCGAGCGTCAGAGCGAGTGATAGATGTCGATCCATAGCGCGAGTCTCGTTGTTCTTTTGCAATTTGGAGGGGTGTGTTCTCAATAAAAAATTAGTAGGCCGTAAGACTACGACTACTTGGGCGATTACGCAAAGAACCTGTACGCGGATTACGTCAATCCATGCTTGTGTTGGCTGCCTGCGGCTTGAGACTCATGGCTTGAAGCAACGCGCAAACGGCCCGATAGCCAAAGGTAAGTAACGATCGAAGCGGAGCGGACGATGGGGAGCCTGGTATGGTTTGACCGTATCGTATTGATACTGGGGCTATGGTTAGTGCTGGCGGCGTTTATTCTGCCGATGCCTGACGGTGTGACGGGCGCACCGGGTCTTAATTCGCTGCTGACGGGTTTGCTGTTGGTGTTGTTTTCGGGGGCCGCTATCGTACTTGGCGGCCGTTGGCAGGATTGGCTCAATCTTCTGCTCGGAATCTGGCTAATACTTGCGCCTTGGGTCTTAGGGTACCTGGAGGTGCCTGTCGCCGCCTGGGTGCACACGATTCTCGGTCTGATCGTCGCGGCTATTTCCTTGTTCGCGATCGTGCAAAAGGCACGGATGGGTAAGGTGTTCGAGCGCTAAGTCGGCACTAAAACGTTTTATTCGTCCCTTCCACGGCCACAGCGCAAGATCAGCCTCGGCCCATCATTTCGCCGAATGTCGCGGCGCGGGCTCCCGCAGGGGCGGGGGTTACGGCGAAGGAAAGGCCTTCGGCGCTAAGATAAACAAGATCTCCTGGGCAAATGTCGCCGCGCAGTGTTTTAGCCGGCACGTCAACCGGCCGGTTGTCGGCTGTGAGTAAGCGGATTGTTGCGCCCCGAATCGATTCTACGCGCAATACATGCTTACGTTCCCCCATGTGTGCAGTGCTCCGGCGCTGAAATTCCATAGCAGGCGGTATTTAATCACATAAGACCGCAAAAGACCTCAGTGTATCGTATGGTAATAGCTGTCTCACATGCGCGGAGAAGGCTTCGAGTGTTGAGGCACGATACAAACCTACTCGAGCCCTGCCAAAACTCTAAACATAATGAGCGAGAAACTATTCAATAGGGCATGTGCGATGATAACTGGCCACAAACTTCCCCAGCGTAGCACTAGCCGCGCGAACACCACACCGATGACTGCCGTTTGAATCACCCCCACAGTCCCTGGTACATATGGCCCAGCCCAAACAGAATCGATGAAATAATCACCGGGCCCCAGACTCCGCCGAGCAATATTTCGCAGCGTCGGAGGAGAAAACCTCGCGCAAGCACCTCTTCGTAGAAGCCGATAAACAACATCACCAGCAGGATGCCGGCCAGGGGTAGGCCGTCGCCGAGGATATCGGCGACGCCGGTGAGACGTTCCTGGTGTCCCTCTATCAACGAGGGCGCTAGGATGTGGGCGAGTAGGTTAAGCACAAAGTTAACCGCGAAAGCAATCGCCAGCGCCTGTAGGCCTTCCAGCAAGTGTTGCGACGACGGTGTGCGCAGCCGAAGGTCGGCCCACCCTTCGCCGCGCAAGCGCAACAAAATGTCGATTCCTACTAAAATGATGACGCCTTGTAGGGCGAGAATCAGCATGAACGGGATACTGCCCATGGTCGCTTGTGCGACAATGCCTGCAACAACCCCAGCTAATATGGTTAAAGCTAAAGCCAGTAAAATATCGATGAACGCCTGCGCTCGGTTCATGAAGACTGTTCCTGTTCAGCGTTTTCTGAGCCAGCTATGATGGGCCGCGCCCGCTGGGCGAACTAAGGTTAGTGAATAAAGGTGCCTTAATGAGCGCTCTCAATTGGAAATTACCGCCGCCCTATATCTTACCGGTTACGGTGACCGAGGCGGATATCGACGAATTCGGCCACACTAATAATGTGGTGTACCTCGGCTGGTTGGAACAAGTTGCCTGGGGGCACTCGAAGGACTTGGGATTATCCATTGCCGAATATCGCGAGCTTGGATTCGGATTGGTAGCGCGTAAGCATGAGCTGGAGTATCTGTTGCCGACGTTTGCCGGCGACGAACTTTTGGTCGGAACCTGGATCAGCGGCAACGATGGCCGGTTATCGGTTTTCCGCGATTATCAAATTATTCGGCCTCGCGATGGTAAAACGGTTCTTACCGGATCGACTCATTGGGTGTGTGTCGATATGGAAAGCGGGCGTGCTCGACGTCTACCGCAGGTGTTCGTCGACGCTTATCGGCCGGAATCGGCCCCAGTTTAGTCTGTCCTTCCATTCTGCGAACTGGCTGTCAGTTTGACATGGCTTTCGTGTATTAAGTTACTCTTGTAGTTAAAGTAATTTCCTTATCCGTGAGGGCGCCTTCGAAGGTGCAGTAGCGGTAGGCTGTACGATGTCTTTTGGCACGAGCGGTTCGTAGAGGGCTCTTTGCTCATACCCAAAAGAATAATTAATTTAAGGAGAGTCGAGGATGTTCGACAGAGTGATGCGTGGAAGCCGGGACGGTGGTTTGGCTACGGAGAAGGACGACGAGCCGATGGTTGCGCCAACACCGGTGCAGTCTGCTCCGCAAAGTAGCGCCCGTGTCAGGGATGCGGCGGTTATCGGTCCGTCCATCCAGATTAATGGCGACTTGCGTGGCGAAGAGGATCTCGTCATCCAGGGGCAGGTGCACGGTACGATTCACCTGGCCGAAAACAGCCTGACGGTTGGTAGCGAAGGTAAAGTTTTTGCCGATGCTTATGCGCATACGATCATTGTAGAAGGTAAGGTCGAGGGCGATCTCTACGGAGCGGAGCGCGTTGCGATCAAGCGTAGCGGCGATGTTCGCGGCAACATTTTCTCCCCGCGGGTTAGCTTAGAGGACGGCGGTCGCTTTAAAGGCATGATTGAAATGGACGAGCAGGAGGTTCGTAAAGCGTTCGGATTGCCCGCGAGCTCTGCCGCCGCCGGTGCGCCCCCTGTCAAACGCCCGGAAGTTGCGGACAAAGCTCCGCAAAAGCCTGAAGAAAAGGCCAAAACCGATGTTGCCGCGGCAAAATGACGGTGCTCGATTCGGCCACGGGCTCTCTAGCCCTGGCCGCTAGGCGCTGTTAAAGCTATGCAAGCGACGACAGAAAAGTCAGACAGTCAGGGGTTAGCGGGGCAGTTCCGAGCGCCGCTATTCGGTGAATTGGCTGCCAGAATGGGGTGCGATCAGCGGCGGGTGTTTCTCGAGCTGGGATCGGCGACGGCGGGGACGCTGGCTTATTTGCGCGGGTTTCGTTGTTGCTTAGCCGTTGCGGATGCCGCTGAAGAACTTCTGCGCCTTGGGAGCGAAGGTCCGGAGGTGCTTACAGCACAACGACTCAAAGCCTTGCTGCCTGATGGTTTAGACGAGCCGGTCGATGCGGTATTTTGCTGGGATTTGCTGAATTACCTCAGTCAGCCGGCGCTTGCGGCCTTAGGTCGTCTATTTAGCGAAATTGTACGTCCCGACGGGTTGGTTCACGCCTTAGTTCAAACTCGAGACAATACGATTCCCGACCGTCCTGGGCGTTATGCGGCTATGGGGGCGGAAACGCTGTTTGGAGAAGCGGGGGAAAGCGCAGCTACGCGCGCGGCACCTCGATATACGCCGTGGGATCTGGAAAAGTACTGCGGTAATTTGGTTGTCGACCGTTCGGTGATGCTTCGCAATGGCATGCAGGAGTACTTACTGAGGGTGACTCCGGATGCTGCCGGGCCGCGGGAGATTCCTGCTTTGTACCGTTCGGGGGGTGAGTTTTGGGGTTGTCGTTATCGGATAGCCCTGCTCGCCATAAAGCAACAAACAAAAAAGCCCCGCTAGAAGCGGGGCTTTTTATCACCGAGCTCAGTAGTCGTTAGGCCGGAACGGCCTCGTCGGCTTTCTCGGCTTCCGCGACGAACTCCGGAATCTGGTCGAAGTTCATGTAACGGTAGATCTCTTCGCCGTTGTCGTTAACAACGTTAACGATTTCCATGTATTCCTCAACCGTCGGCAGTTTGCCAAGAAGGGCGGCAGCCGCGGCCAGCTCGGCGGAGCCGAGGTAGACGTTGGTCTCTAAGCCCAAACGGTTGGGGAAGTTACGGGTGGAGGTGGAAATCGCAGTGGCACCGCGACGCATCTGCGCTTGGTTGCCCATGCATAGCGAGCAGCCCGGCGATTCCATGCGCGCGCCGGTGCGGCCGAGAATGCCGTAGTAGCCTTCTTCGGTGAGAATCTTCTGATCCATCTTGGTCGGCGGGGCGATCCACAGACGAGTCGGAATATCGCTCTTGCCGTCAAGAACCTTACCGGCGGCACGGAAGTGGCCGATGTTGGTCATGCAGCTGCCGATGAAGACTTCGTCGATCTTCTCGCCGGCGACGTCGGACAGTGTCTTGACGTCGTCCGGGTCGTTCGGGCAAGCAACCAGTGGCTCTTTGATGTCGGCTAAGTCGATTTCGATCACCGTGTGGTAGTCGGCATCGGCGTCCGGCTTGAGTAGCTGCGGGTTGGCGATCCACTCTTCCATCGCTTCAATACGGCGCCGCAGCGTACGAGCATCCTGATAGCCGTTGGCGATCATCCACTTCATCAGCGTGATGTTCGAGCGCATGTACTCGATGATCGGCTCTTCGTTCAGGTGCACGGTGCAGCCGGCCGCGGAACGCTCGGCGGAGGCGTCGGAAAGCTCGAAGGCTTGCTCCACTTTGAGGTCCGGCAGGCCTTCGATTTCGAGAATGCGGCCGGAGAAGACGTTCTTCTTGCCTTTCTTCTCAACCGTCAGCAGACCTTGCTGGATCGCGTAGTAAGGAATAGCGTTGACCAGGTCGCGCAGGGTGACGCCCGGTTGCATCTCGCCTTTGAAGCGTACCAGCACCGACTCTGGCATATCCAACGGCATAACGCCGGTGGCGGCAGCGAAGGCGACCAGACCGGAACCGGCCGGGAAGGAAATACCCAGCGGGAAGCGGGTGTGCGAGTCGCCGCCGGTACCGACGGTGTCGGGCAGCAGCAGGCGGTTTAACCAGGAGTGAATCACGCCGTCGCCCGGGCGCAGGGAAACGCCGCCACGGGTGGAGATGAAGCTCGGCAGCTCACGGTGCGTTTTGACGTCGACCGGCTTCGGATAGGCCGAGGTGTGGCAGAATGACTGCATGACCAAGTCGGCGGTGAAGCCGAGGCAGGCTAAGTCTTTCAGCTCGTCCCGAGTCATTGGGCCGGTGGTGTCTTGCGAGCCGACGGTGGTCATCTTCGGTTCGCAGTAGGTGCCCGGGCGGATGCCCTGGCCTTCCGGTAAGCCGCAGGCGCGGCCGACCATCTTCTGCGCCAGGGTGAAACCTTTGCCGGAATCTTCCGGGTTCTTCGGTAGGCGGAAGATATCGGTGGCGGGTAGCCCCAGTGCTTCGCGGGCCTTGGTGGTTAGACCGCGGCCGATGATCAGCGGAATACGGCCGCCAGCACGCACTTCATCCAGAATTACGTCGGACTTGAGCTCGAATTCGGCGATCTGCTCGCCGTTCTTCAGCACCTTACCTTCGTACGGGCGTAGCTCGATGACGTCGCCGGTCTCCATTTCGGAGACGTCGACTTCGATCGGCAACGCGCCGGAGTCTTCCATGGTGTTGTAGAAAATCGGCGCAATCTTGCCGCCCAGGCAGATGCCGGCGGTGCGCTTGTTGGGGACGAACGGGATGTCGTCGCCGGTCCACCACAGCACGGAGTTGGTGGCGGATTTACGACTGGAGCCGGTGCCGACCACGTCGCCGACATAGGCGACCGGGTGGCCCTTCTCTTTCAACTTTTGGATCAGTCCGATAGGGCCGCGTACGCCCGCTTCTTCCGGTTCGATGCCCGGACGCGGGTTTTTCAGCATGGCCAATGCATGCAGCGGAATGTCCGGACGCGACCAGGCATCCGGCGCGGGGGACAGATCGTCGGTGTTGGTTTCGCCGCTAACCTTGAAGACGGTCGCGGTGATCGACTCAGGGACTGCCGGACGCGAGGTGAACCATTCGGCGTCGGCCCAGGATTGGAGAACGGCTTTCGCGTTGGCGTTGCCTTTATCGGCCAGTTCTTTGACGTCGTGGAAGTAATCGAACACCAGCAAGGTCTTTTTCAGACCTTCGGCGGCAATCTCGCCGACTTCGGCGTCGTCGAGTAACTGGATCATCGGCTCGATGTTGAAACCGCCCAGCATGGTGCCAAGCAGGCGGGTGGCCTCGGCGCGGGAAATCAGCGGGCTGGTTTCGTTGCCTTTGGCTAACGAGGCGAGATAGGCGGCCTTCACCTTGGCGGCGTCGTCGACGCCGCCGGAACACGGTAACTGATCAGGTCGACCAGAAACGCCTCTTCGCCTTTCGGCGGGTTTTGCAGCAGTTCGACCAGTTCGGCGGTCTGCTCGGCGGAAAGCGGCAGCGGCGGAATGCCGAGAGCTTCGCGCTCGGCGACGTGGGCACGATAGGCTTCAAGCACAGCGGTGTCCTTCCTGGCAGTGTTATTCAGGGAAAGAGAATCCGCGCCACGAGCGCCCGAAAACTTCGCGAGGAAGGCAAGTTTTTGATGTGTCCAACGCAAGCGACGGTTGTCACGGGCACCGCGGCATCCGGTCTCACGGCGCGCGTATGATACCTTGAGACGGCTTTCACGTGAAGATCTGGTAGTGCGAAGTGTCGTTAGTTTGGCAAAAACGACAACTGGTGAGCCTGAAAGTAGTCTCTCTATAAAGCGATGGTGGGCGCGGCAGACTTGCCGCACCCACCATCGCGTGGCGCGTTAACGACGCCAGCGGCGGACGACGACGCTGCCGGCCGAATAGCCGGCTCCAAACGAGCAGATAACGCCGACGTCGCCGGCCGCTAGATCCTCGTGATGTTGGTGAAAGGCGATAATGGAACCGGCCGAGCTGGTGTTGGCGTAACGATCGAGGATGGTCGGCGCTTCGTCGTCGGACGGCGCGTGGCCGAGTACCCGCTTCGCGATCAACTGGTTCATGTTGATATTTGCCTGATGTAGCCACAAGCGACGAATATCGTCGGCCCCCAGGCCAAGGTCGGCCAGATGAGACAAAATCAGCTCGTTGACGATCGGTACCACTTCCTTGAATACCTTCCGCCCTTGCTGACGGAACAGGGTTTCCTTCTGTGGGCGCGGGGGCTCCTCGGCGCGATTAAGGAAGCCGAAGTCATTGCGGATGTTGTTGGAAAACTGCGTTTTCAACCGCGTACCGAGGATTTCGTAAGCGCTATCGGTGCTAAGCGTATCTTCCTGTTCGACGACCATGGCCGTACAGGCATCGCCGAAAATGAAGTGGCTGTCGCGGTCGCAAAAGTTTAGGTGGCCTGAACAAATCTCCGGGCTAATGACCAAGACGGCACGAGCATTGCCTCGGCTGATCGTATCCGCGGCGACTTGTAAACCAAAGGTGGCCGAAGAACAGGCGACGTTCATATCGAAGGCAAAGCCGTCGATGCCCAGCGCTTGCTGCACTTCTACCGCAACGGCCGGGTAGCCGCGTTGCAGGTTAGAACAGGCAACGACGACGGCGTCGATATCGGCTGCTTGTTTGCCCGCCCGCTCAAGGGCTTCGCGAGCGGCAAGGACGGACATTTCGCACTGAATCGACGCTTCGTTTTCGGACCGGCGGGGCAGGCGCGGTCGCATCCGTTCTGGGTCGAGCACGCCGTCTTTATTGAGCACGTACCGACTTTTAATGCCGGATGCTTTGACGATAAAGGCTTCCGACGAAGCGGGGACTTCCGCAACCTGGCCTGCTTCGATGTCGGCGGCATGCGCGGCGTTGAACTTAGCTGCATACTCATTAAACGATGCAACCAATTCCTCGTTGGATATCGCATCCGATGGGGTGAAAAGGCCGCTTCCGCTAATATAAATCCTGCCCACGTTCGCTCCTGAGACTGAAATGTTTAACTGACATGATAGTCATGTTCATCGGCACAGCGTAGCCTAAGCTTAGGAATGACTGTCAATACGCCCCATAGGCGTATGCCGCAGGGCTGTAAGCGGCAAAAGGCCCAGGAGGGTTTTGCCTGCATTCCGTCAACGGCCCGCCGCACTTCGATTTGCCAGTTCAAAACCTTATTTTCTGCAAACGCTTGTGTGCATAGCTGCGTGCCAAGCCGGTTAGCTGTGAACGCGCAATTTACGAACCGGCAAATCGAAGTGTGGCGAGATGCTAATGTCGCATTCTAAGCGAAAGGAAGGGGAGGAAACACTGATACTTTTCTCGGTCCTGCGCTTTGTCTTAAGGTTTCTTGGGTGGTTAAAGATAAAGGGGCGTCAAGCGCCCCTTTATCGGTGTGAGCGAGGCTTGTTAGGCCTCGGCAGTCTCTTCTTTTGGATCGCTTAGTTGCTGACTGAGGAAGGAAAGCCCCGTGTACCACCAAGCCGTGCTTTCGCCGATCATCTCCTCGGCTACCGATAACGGCGTTGGGCCTTCGAGTTCCATGTGACCTTCCACTTCCGGCCCTGCGATGAGGCGCATCCCGTTGCGGCGAGCCAACGCATGCATCGCTTTGTTGTGCGATTCCGTCATGATGCTGATCTTGTTCAAGCCGCGATTGCGGGCCATGGCAACCATGCGTCGGAATAGCTCGCTGCCGATGCCTTGCCGCTGGTAGGCGCTTTCTACACTAAAGGCAAGTTCTGCATCCCAGCGCCAGTCGTTCCGAGAAATGCGACACTCGGCGACACCCCGCAGTTCGCCGTCGACAAAAGCGCCGATTGCGCGGTAAGTGCTGAGTGTCCACTCAAGGTTGTCGATATATCGGTTAATGAAAGCGTCGTTCGCCGCCCAGGCGAACCGCCCCCGCCGTTCTTCCGGACCCAAGCGCAACAGATGGGCCCGGAGCGCTTCTTTTTCGGGCCAGTATAGCTGGCGCAGAATAGGCGACATATTGTTGCTCATATAGATACTCCTTGTTGCGAGTACTGCTCGCGTGAGTTTCTCCAGAGCGTCACTTTATCTTGCGCTTTTTCGAGTCTGTTCGCCTGATTCGCCTGGCGGCGAGCCGGCGCGAACGCTATGGAGGGCTCGTTAGCGTCTAATATGCCACGGCTTATGCTGCAATGCAATATAAGCGGCCGCTATTTGCTGTCCCTTTGTGAGCTGTGCCCTGAAGATTCGCTAACAGTTTGAAGGGTAAGGACGTTGAGCGTGTGTGCGGCGGTTTGCGATCAGCAAAAAAAAAAGCGGCAATCTTGGCGATTGCCGCTAAAAGCATACGAATATGCTAGGAGGAGAGTGTTTAGTTTACTATTCTCATGACGCGCCGCAACATCGAAATTCTATGCCATGGATTAAGAAAATCTAATGCTGTGTGCAGCGTTGTCGTTCGGTGTAGCGGTAGCCTGCTGTGTCAGTAGCTGTAGAATCGCTTATCGGAGATACTAGTTGTATAGATTTACCGGTGGCCGGTCGTTCGCAGCTGTGTTGGGCGGCAACTCGAAGCCGACTGCCCGGGGCAGGCCTGAAAATGACGATTAATCCATTCCAACGCTTTACCAATCGGCGGCGGCGTCGAGGTTTAAGAGCGTCATTTGGTCGAAGGCACCTCAGCTCCATGTTCAATAGGATTATCTGTCAGAGGATGTCGACGTGATTCGGAAAACTAAAGCTTCTTATGCCGCTTCTAAGTTGAGTTCTCAACCCGATGCGGGCCGGCCTGATGGTGGCGGTTTGCGATGGGGGGCTTTGGTGGCGTTGCTCGCAGCGATGGCGATTCCGGTGACGGCGGAGGCTAGCCAATTCGGGGTCCGCGTTGGTGCGAGTATGGGTAACGGCGTCAGTTATAACAGCCAGGAGGTTTATTGGCGGACAGGGCTGCCTTGGGGAGTGGGGCAGCCGCAGAGCTGGCATGTACGTAGCGCTCTTGAGTTGAATGCCGGTCGTTTAGCGACTTCGGACGATAGTCTGACTACGGCGGGGGCGGGGCTGCATCTGCGCTTACAAAACCCGGAAGTGCCGGTTGCGGTGTCGGGTGGTATCGGTCCGACCTACTTGTCGGAAAGCCAGCTGGCGGACAGGGATTTTGGCGGGCATTGGCAGTTTACTTCCCATATTGGGGCATTCGCGAGCTTGGGGCCTGGCATCGGCGTTGGTTATAGAATCCAGCACACCAGTAACGGCGGGCTTTATTCGGACAACGACGGTTATACCGTGCAGGCGGTAGAGTTGCGTTTATCTTTCTAGTCTGACGGGGACGCTCGGAATTCAAGCGCACGCTCCGAAAGCCGTTAACTTAGGCTACCCCGTGGATTCAGGCAGCTGCTCGGCATGGGGGCTGAACGCTGCGTGACAACAAGCATCTACTAATAACTTATCGTGTTGCCGTTCGATGGCATAGGGGGGGACTTGTTCAAAGGGCCGTTAAAGCGCGTCGCCAGCGGCGACGGGCTTATCGTTTTAGGGACACTTATCGGGTTGTTGTTCGCAGGGCTTGTGCCGGGGGTGCGGGCGCTCGACGCGCATTTGTACCGCTTTGCGGAAACACTGTTTGAGCCGGCTTCTGTGTCCGCCCCGGTGGTGGTGGCGCATACCGGTCGATCCGGCGAAAGCTCGTGGGAGGAGCGGCTTACCCATGTGGCTGCTTGGTTGGATCGTGCTCGGAGTGCGACTCAATCGGCTGCGGCCGTTGCATGGGTGCTCGATGAACACACCCGCAACGCCTTGATATGGTCGCCGGAAGGTCAGGCCTTACGGCAGCGCTTAGACGATGCCGGCGTGCTGCTCGGGGTTCCGGCGGAGGATTTCGCAGGTCTTGCGATCGCCTCATGGCCTGCCAAAGCCGCTCGTAATGTGGAGCCTGGCGAGGGGCAAACTCCGCTGGCGAAGGCTTCGATTCTTAACCCTGTGTACCGTGAAGCGCGCTTGATCGATAGCGAAATCACGCGCTTTGAGGCGTTGCCGGTGTTGGAGGCGCAGGCGTTGGCGGTAACGCGCCCTTTGCTCTGGCATGTTAACGAGCGCATCGTCCCGGATCTGGCGCTGCAAGTGTACGCGCGTACCGGCGGTCATATCGAATTTGCCGAAGGCGGCTTGCGTGCCGGCGGCGTATTTATTCCTACAGACCGCTTCGGGCGGATATACCCCCGTTATTCTACCGCTGTGGAGCGGTTTCCGTCCGTTCGCGAGGTCGATATCCGCGATTTGGGGAGTCGCCAGGGCGGGCCCTCGCTATCGGGCCAAATTATTATCCTCGGCGCGGCTGACGATCCGATTGTGCGTGACTTGGCGGCCTCGGTTGTGAGCTTATACGCGCCAGCCTTAACGTATACGCCAGGCTGGGCGGTGACGGCCGAAAAGGCATTGTTGTTGCTATTTGCGCTGTATCTGTTGTTTGTTCTGCCGTTTCTGCGCGCGCCGGTGGCAGCCTTATTGACCCTGATCCTGGTGCTCGTGAGCTTGGGTGGGATGATGGGCGTGTATGCCAGTCACGGGCAATGGGTGAGCCTGGCTGCGCCCCTACTGCTGTTGACTGGCGGTTATGCGATTGCGCAGATCACTAACACGCTACGGCGTCACCGTCGGCATTTAACGCGGGAGGCGGATGCGGCACGGGTGGCGTTAGCGCGGCGTCAGTTGGAGGATGCCGATCTGGAGGCCGCGTTGGCTCGCATCGAGAGCTGCGAAACCTCCGATGCGGTGCTGGACGTGCTGTACGATATCGGGATTGGCTACGAGCGACGGCGGCACTATGAACAGGCAGCGAAGGTTTTTCAGACGATTCTGCGTCGTCGACGCAAGTATCGAGATACCTCGGCGCGTATCGCCAAGCTGAGTCAGTTGCATGCCACGAGCGCTTGGCAGCCTGGTCAAACCTACGGTGCAGCTTCGATGCTAATTCCCGAAGAGGGGCTGGCAAGACCGGTACTCGGGCGTTACGAGTTGGAGCGGGAGTTAGGCCGTGGCTCGATGGGCGTTGTTTACCTTGGCGTCGACCCCAAAATCGGGCGGCCGGTTGCGGTGAAGACGCTGGATTTGACCAGTTTGGATGAAGATCCCGACGAGTTCCGCGCGCGTTTTTCCGGGAAGCAGAAGCGGCCGGGCGACTCAGTCACCCCAATATTGTGACGATTTACGATGTTGGGGAAGAAAAGGACGTCGCTTTTATAGCCATGGATTATATGCGAGGCCAGCCGTTACGTGCATATACCGAAGCGGATACGTTATTGCCGGCGGTGGAGGTTTGCACGTTGCTCGCCCAGGTGGCGGAGGCGCTGGATTATGCCCATCGCCAGGGTGTTATCCATCGGGATATCAAACCGCATAATCTCATGTACGATGAGCAGGACGGCCGGGTAAAAGTAACCGACTTCGGCGTGGCGCGCCTGGCCGATACGACTCGAACGCGCACGGGTGCTATTCTGGGTAGTCCTTCTTATATGTCTCCCGAGCAGATTGCCGGTGAACCGGTGGACGGGCGCGCTGACGTCTTTAGCCTCGGGGTTAGCGCTTTTCAGCTGCTTACTGCGGAGTTACCGTTTCAGGGGGACACGCTGGCAGCGTTGGCTTATCAGATCAGCAAGCAAAAGCCCAAGGCGCTCCATGAATTGCGACCGGATTTACCGACAGTGGTGAGCCGAGTCATTGGTAAAGCGTTGCAGAAGAACCCGGATCGCCGCTATCAGAGAGGAGCGGAGTTTGCCGAGACGTTACGGAAACTCTCGACGAGGCTTGCTAAGGAGTTGAGCTGATATGCCTCGATTTGAGGTCTACGGGGAAACCGATGTCGGTTGCGTCAAACGGCGTAACGAAGACGCTTTGGATTATGTGCTAAGGCCGGATCGCGAGGCATTGCTCGCCGTTGTGGCCGACGGTGTCGGCGGCCTTCCGGGTGGCGATGTGGCAAGCGAGGTGGCGGTAAGGGCTGTGATCGAGCATGGCCGGGAGGCATTGCTCGAGCTGGAATCGGCGCCGGACGAGGAGGCGCTGCGATCCATGTTGCTGACAGCCGTTAAAGTGGCTAACAGCGCGGTGCAAAAATGCCAGTTGCAGTCTCCCGAGTTGAAATCGATGGCGACGACCATCGTGGTTGCGTTAGCGGTCGGTGAGCGTGTGATGGTCGCTCATGTCGGCGACTCCCGCTGCTACCGTCAGCGTGCAGGGCAATTGCTGTGTTTGACGGAAGATCATACCGTGGCCCAGCAAATGCTCAAAGATGGCGTTTTGAGTCGATCGCGTATAGCCGAATCCCCTTATAATCAAGTATTAAGCCAGGCGCTTGGGGTGGCCGACCGGATCGATGTTACGGTTTCTCAAGACTCATTGCAGGCAGGCGACGTTTGGCTGCTGTGTAGCGATGGACTTAATAAAGCGCTGTCCGATGAGTTGATCGTCGATGAGCTGAACGCTGCTGCCGGTTTGGTCGATGCGTCAAGAACCCTGATTCGGGCTGCCAACGCTAAGGGCGGCGAAGACAATATCACGGTCTTGCTGTTTGCGCCGGCGATTCAATGAAGAGGGCCGGCGGTGCCGGCCCTCTTTGGTTTCTGCTTGTTAGCGGGGGGTTAGTCGATGCCGCAACCGATGCGATCGGTGCTCACAACGAAGTTGTCCATATAGCGCTCCTGCTCGACCGGGCTGTGGGTATTCCAGAAGTTTTCTAAGAAAACGGCGTTGATGCCGTAATTGCTATAGGAACCTACCCAGTTCAGATCGGCCCGGCTGGCTTCCAGCTCGTCATTGATCCACAGCTCGAAAATGCCGTTGGATTGGCCGGCGTCGTTCAATCGTACGCGGGCCTCCACACAGTGCCATTGACCGAGGTGCTCGGGATCGAAAATCGGGGTGTTGCTATTGGTCGAGCCCAACCACTGTAGACGGGCGAAGTCGTTATACCGCTGAGTGATGATGTTACCCGCGTGATTGGTTCCGCTGGCCGGGTCAAGCTGGAGGTAGTTAGCGTGAGCGCCCGGATCGTCGCCGCTCCAAACGTGCGCGATCATCGCTTGGTGCCAGTTGGAATTCGTAAATACCGTAGCCCGGCTTAGCTTATCGGCGCCGCCGCTTGCCAGTCTTCCGGATGTTTTAGATAAACCCGCCAGTAGATCTCGCGGTAGTTTTGCGTACCTTCGTCGACGGGGCGGAACGACCCGCCGGGCGTGCGACCGAAGGCCAGTTTCAGGTTGCCGGCTTCGGCGGTGCCCAGTAGGTATTGCCCGACAATGCCGGTGGAGCCGTCGATACCGGCACCGTCGCGTCGGGGCATAGACGCTTCGAAGTACGCGCTCATGCGATCTTCTTCGAAGTCGTCGCACCAAATCCATTCCGGTTGCGGATTGTCGCATTCGTTAACCGGCGGGCCGTCGCTGCCAGCCGTCTCAGTCTCTGCCGGGGTTTTAGTGCCATCCGTTACGGTCGGCGCTGCCAGGTTGCCGTTGTTATCGATATGAGTCGAGAATGACGTACAGCTTTGCTCGCCGTCTTCGGTAATGCAAAAGCTGTATTCTCCGTCTTGCGGTATGTCCGACAAGGTGACCGAGCCGCCTTCGGCTACGCCGTTGGTAGACCACGAGCCGCCATCGGTCGATTTGATTTCGTAGTGGGCGTCGGTTGCGCCGTTCCAGGAAAAGTGTAGGTCTACATTATCGCCGCGGATGGCTTGTAGATCGACTGCGGCCGGTACGGTTGCCGTGTTCGAGGCGAGGCTGCTCGGTGCACCGTCGCTGCCGCCGCATGCGGTCAGCGGTACCAAGAGCGCTGCTGCAAACGCTGTGGCAAAGAGCGGACGTGAATAAGTCGTCGACATCGTATAGATCCCTTTTGCTCAGGTCCCATATCCGGGGACTGTCCTATCCAATAGGCCACCGCGGTGTAGCGGGGGCGGTGACGTAGGCAAGGAGTCTGGCTTGCTTGAGCAGCGGGATTGTTGACGCTCTTCACGCGCCGGGACGAAGAAGCTCACAAAAAATAGGAATAAAAGTCGCTACTTAGCGACAGGGTGGGGGCGTGTCACAGCTTGGGGACGTCACTGACGGGGGAGGGAACTTTCGCGAGTTTTGAATGTATGCCGCTTATTGCGCCGCAACATATTGCGCAGCGCAACAAGAGGCCTTATAATTAAGACTCTCCTCCTTAAGATATCTCCTCCAAGATATCGATTTACCCGCTATCACTGGCGGGTTTTTTTTATTTCTTCGCGCTTTACGGAGTTATTGCCTTTTGCCGGCAGTAGGCTAGGCAATGCGTTTCGCTTCGCGTGCTCGGGGGCTACGTTTGCCTCTCCAACGGCTTGGTATGCCAACGAAAAAGGCCGCCTAAGCGGCGGCCTTCTTGCTAGAAGATGAGGTTTGCTTACCAGTTGGAGTCCGTGTCACCCCACTGATCGTCTTCTTCGTCATCGTCGTCTTCTTCGCCCCAGGTACCACCTTGATCGGCGGCTTGATCGTCCCAGGTGCCGCCGCCTTGCTGAGCGGTGGTTTCGTGATCATGGGTGCCGGCATCCTGTCCGAAACCGGCTTGTGCGTAACCGCCCAGGCCCAGAGCGACAACGGCAAATAGGCTCAGAAGAATATGACGAAGTTTGATGATCGTGGTCATATGCAACCTCCTTAGTCGCAGATCTCAAGTGAGTCTATGTCAGACGCACCCGGCATAATGCAGTACCCGTGCCAATATCATTTTATATTTTATTTTCAGTGTCTTATGGTTTTTTCTGGTTGTTTTGGCATGCGTTGGCGTGTGCCAAAAAGACTCATGTGCCGCCAAGTGAGTCGGTTCGTCCAGGTCCGCTTTCCCTCGCTTCGCCTTACTTTTCTCACGGTCGATCTTTTCTCCCGCACCTTGGCTAGGTGGGCCTTGTCGGCAATGGCTGTAGCCAAGGCCCGAGGGGGTGGTGCCGATAGGCTGGAAAAGGCGGTAAGAGAGACATACGTCGTAGCCTGCATCGGGATACTTTTTGCCCGGCGCAGTAGCAGCGTGCCAGCTACGGCCGGCACATATTACAACTGTACGGCTTAGCTGACAGATTGAGGTGAGAGGGATGAAGAAAGCGGTCACCAGTTTAGGATTGATTATAGGCCTCGCAAGCGGCGGTGCGTTCGCGCAACAGCTGGATGAGCGAGACTTCTATATAGGCGGCGGGATCAACGTTAACTCCCTGTCCGGTGCCGACGATTCAACCGGCTATCAGTTATTTGCCGGTTATAAGATGCCCTGGCTCGATGTCGACCCGTTTAATGTGGCAGTTGAGTTAGGCTATCTGGACACGGGCGATTTCGACTTTGACGTTGGCGGCGACGAATCCTTCAGTGGGATTTGGGCTAACGCACTCGTGGGATACCCCGTTAGCCGTGATGTGCAGTTCTTCGGCCGAGCCGGGTTCGACTTTGGCGACGATGACGGTTTAATGTTCGGGGTCGGTGCCGGTTACGCGTTGACATCCCAGCTTGAGCTGCGCGGCGAGTATGTGGTTCGCGATAACACAAACTCGGTGCAGGCGAACGTGGCATTTCACTTCTAAGTTCGGATAATTGGCCGGGCGCTATGGCGCCCGCGCCAACCACCCTGTTAAACCGTGTTCTCGAAACGGCGTTTTACCCAGGCGCTATGGAATGGTCCAACGCCGCTGCGCGATAAGATATAGAAGAAGGGCCAGGCATGTACATTGCTTTATCGTTCCTAGTGTTGTTGACCGGAGGCTTGTTAGGGCTCCGCGAGTGGTTGTTGCGGCACGAAGTGCCGCAACGGTATCGGGAGCCGTTCGATGGCGTCATGTACCCTGTCGGCAACGCCGTTGTGGCTGTACGCGATTGCGAGTCGCCGCGCGCTACCGTTATAGGTATGCACGGATTTTGCGAAAACTTCTCTTACTTTACCGATCTATACAACGACCCGGACGTGCAGCTTATCTTGGTCAATAGCGGCGATTATCATGTGCCGCTCGACCAACCGCATTATGTCGACGCTTCATGGGCTGAAACGCCCGATGCGCCGGTAGGCAGCATCGAATACGACGCTGAAGTGCTTATTCAAGCCTTAGCGCATTTACCCAAGAGTCAACGAATTCGGGTTCACGGTCATTCACGGGGTGGAGCTGTGGTGTTGGAGGCGGCGAGCCGCCGGCCCGATCTGTTTGCCGATGTGGAGGCGATATTGGAAGCGCCGGTATTGCCGCAAGCGGCACCGAAGAAGGGGCTGCCGCCTGGAACATTTCTGCTTTTGCCGTTTTTCGTTCCGTTGTGGCGCAAGCAGCCTATCTCGGCTCGTAACCGAGCGCTGTGGGGGCCGGTGGATACGCCGCGCAAACGGGCTCAGATCGAAAGCCTCCCGTTCAATCCCAAACGTACCCGCACCCTGTCGACTAATCTTCGATTGATCGGCGAGTGGATGCGGCAGCGCGATTATGGGATTTATCAACATCTCCAGCGCGGTGTCATTCTGATCCCCGAAAAAGATAAAGTACTCAGCCGCTATCTCATGCAAAAAAGCGCCGAGCAGGCGCCTTTTTTGGAGCTAAGGGAAGTGCCGGGCTGTAGCCACTTCGTAACCTTGGACCAGCCGGAAGCGATTCCTCCACTTCCCGAGTAAGGCAAAGCTTTGGAAAGGCCGCGAATTAACGGGTAGAGGGCGGCCATTCTTTCTCAATATAGCAATGCTACAATGTTCGGCTCTTTTGTAGCCGCGAGCCTTCGATGACGACGGACGATCTTGTACGCGACGGACTCGGCAGATCACTGTTTCGGATGACCTGGCCGATGATTTTCGGCGTCCTGTCGCTAATGACGGTACACCTGGTCGATAGTGCGTTCGTCGGGCAGCTGGGTGTGGACCCGCTGGCGGCTTTGGGTTTTACCCTTCCGGTTATGCAGCTCATGATCGGCATGCAAGTTGGGATCGGTATCGCAACCACCGCCCTGATTTCGCGTGCTTTAGGAGCCGGAGATAGCGTGCGCGCGCAGAGGTTGGGCGGGCTGGTTATCGCGGTCGGTTTGGGCGCGGCTTTTCTATTGTGCGGGATACTGTGGTTTTCTCGTGCTCCGTTACTGAGCCTGTTGGGTATTGACTCGGCTTTGATGCCCTTGATTGACCAGTACTGGGTTCCTTGGCTAGCCAGTGCCTGGATGGGGGCGGCACTATACTACGCGTATAGTATCTGTCGTGCTCACGGCGATACGCGCTTGCCAGGGCTGATGATGGTCGTGACCAGTTTCATTAATCTGGCGCTCGATCCGCTTTTTATCTTTACCTTCGGTTGGGGCTTGCCAGGAGCTGCGTTGGCGACGCTGGTCGCCTTCGGTACCGGTGCGGCGGTCGTGTATTGGCGCGTATGGCATCGCGGCTGGGTTCGCTTCGATATGCACAGCCTGCCGATAGACCGTGCCGTTGGGCAACTCTCCGGCATCGCGGGGCCGGCAATGCTAAGCCAACTCATGCCGCCCATCGCCGCGATGACGGCAACTGCATTGGTGGCTGGGTTCGGCGCGACCGCCGTTGCCGCGTGGGCTTTGGGTACCCGGCTGGAGTATTTTTCCATCGTCGTCGTCTTGGCGCTGACCATGTCGTTACCGCCGATGGTCGGCCGTTTCCTCGGGGCCGGGCAGTTGGATCACGTGCGTGCGTTGGTTCGCCTAGCGGTAGGCTTCGTGTTGGGGTGGCAGTTGGCGGTCGCCGTTCTCTGGCTTGTATTAAGCGGGGTTCTGAGCCATTTACTGACTCAGGACTTATCGGTGGCGGCGATCCTACAGGATTACCTGGTTCGAGTGCCGTTAAGTTACGGCGGGCTAGGCGTCTGTATGATTATGGTATCCGTCTGTAACGCGTTAGGCATGCCTTTGCGGGCGATGCTTATTTCGTCGTTACGCTTGTTCGCGTGGTATTTGCCCGCGCTTTGGCTAGGCGCCTATGTGGCCGGCCTTTCGGGGCTTTTTACCGGGGCTTTGGTGGGGAACTTGCTGGCCGGTACTGCCGCCTGGCTGTTGTACCGGCGCGCGCTTGAATATCAAGTGGCCGTGGCCGGGACCGAAGTCGCCCGCCCGCGGTAAAGGTTGACTTCCCGGAATTCGTCAAACTCATCCAGGTCGGGCCAGGTGCGACTGCGACGACGGTCAATCCACGCGTAATTCGGCGCGCTGAAGTCTTTAACGCGAGAGTCGGCAATGAGAACTTCCGGCGCTTTTTGTAGGAAGCGCGACAGCCATCCTAGATTGGCGGCATCGTATAAGACATCTGCGACCACAATCAGATCAATCGGTGCCGTGACGTGCGCAAAGTCCGAGCAAAGGGTCAGTTGCACCTTATTCAGAGCGGCATTATGAGCGGTGGCGTTTAATGCATCGGGGTCGAGGTCGCACGCCGTGACCTGAGCTGCTCCGGCGAGTGCCGCCGCAATTGCTACCACACCCGAACCGCAGCCAAAATCGAGGACGTGGCGACCATTGACCCAGCCCGGATGGTCTAGCAGATAGCGGGCAAGGACTTGGCCGCTAGCCCAGCAAAAGGACCAGTAAGCCGGATAATCCATGATGCGACGGGTTTGTTCCGGCGTTAGCTCGGCGCTGGAATAGTCGCAATTTAGCAGATAAAGCGCGATTTCAGGGACATCCGGTAGGCGGCAGGCCTCTGCTCGGGCGTTGGGGATGGCGCTTTGGAGAGAGCGGGTGAGTTCGCGGTTAATCGTATCGTTGTAGGTGTTGTGCACGGCCATTCATGGAATAAAGGAATTATCGGTGTTTCCAGCGATCTAGCGTGAGCCTTCATGCCATAGTATCGGCTACGTTTTTCTCTGATGGCATTGGGTGACCTGCTGAGTACGCCGATCAACGTGTGACGAGGTAAATTGCCGCGCTAGTGTAACGAACGATGTGTGTCAAAGGAAGGCAGAGCTGTCTCCTGATGGAGACACTTGTTCGGCCTGTACGGCAGCGCCATCACTATGGTCAGTATGTATGACGCCGGTAAGGCGAGATTGTTCATGGCCTTTGTTTTACAAAGAGCCATTTCCCGCATCCTGTTAAGGCGGTATACCCGATACGTCGTATGCCGATCAAGCTCGTAGGTGCTTAATCGGCTGAGCGTCGCGCGGGCGGTGTATCGTGGAGCAGCGAACTGTAAAAGGTCCGGCAGGGGCTTTTCGGTACTCCGCTAATATCCCTTATGGACAAGGAGGTCCAAAACATGGCCAAGATCAGCTGCAGGGTCATAGCGGAATCGAATAGCTTGCATCTTCAGCAGATATACACGGGTTTGCTTATGTTGCACCGGGCAGGTGTGATTTCGCTGAGCCAGACCGTTCGAAAACGGCCGAAGAAAAAAGTTAGCGGCATGAGCGGGCCTGCCGGATTAAGCCTCATCGTCAATGACCGTATTCGTATCCTCTACGATACTTTTGATGGCTGGGAAATTCACGACAAAGCCGCGTTGGAGGCCGCCGACTATTGCTTTAAGCGGAGCTATTGTCCGCAACGGGCAGCCCGGTTGGAGACGGCCGAACGCAGAATTTATCCGCTTGGTTTGAACTACGAGGTTTATCCGTCTGGGCCGGACCCGTTCGGCGTACATCGAGCGCTGAAGCTGGAGGCGCTGGGGGATAAATTACCGCAGACGGTACAATCCCTTAGTCTATTGGGGCGGCGGCGGCAGATCTCCAGCGTCGAAAATCTGTGCGGTGTGCCGGATAACGAGGCATCGCCAAAGGCCTTGTTTATGGTGCGCGCTTGGAACCCGGACGGTAACAGGCGGCTGTCGCCAGCACTGCGTGAGGAAAGGCGCTACATAAACGAGATGCGGGGGCGTTGTATCGCGTTACTGCGAAGCGAACTAGGCCCCCGTTTCTATGGCGGGTTTATCCATGATCCATATGCGCGCGAGCATTACCCGGACCTGCTGCTGCCAAGTGCCGATGTGGGTGCAAAAGGGCGTTATCTACAGCTGTTAAGGGACTATCCCATTTGTATCGCGAGCACCGGCCTACATGGATCGATCGGTTGGAAGTTTGGCGAATATGTGGCTCTGTCTAAAGCGATTGTCTCCGAGCCATTAAACTATCAGGTGCCTGGGGAGCTAAGCGCCGGTCGTCACTATCTAAGCTTCGAGACCCCGGAGCAGTGCGTCGAGCGCGTCGTTGAGTTGATGGAAAATCAGGCTCGGCGCCACCGCATGATGGCGAACAACTTTCACTATTATCACACCTATCTGCGCCCGGATGCTTTAGTCATGCATACCTTAACCACAGCGCTATGCGAAGAAGAACACCGCCGAGGCAGCCGAGCGCTGGCTCTGTCCGCTTAGCTTGTACCCGCGCACGATCGAGCGCGGAGGTGTGGCGCCGTCCCTAGAGTAACCACTATCTGCCTTACCCCGGCGCGTGGTGGCTTACCGAATTGGCCCGAAACTCAAGCCCTATCCGAATGCCTCTTGAAGACCGCCTGCGTATTGTCGGATAGTGAAACGCTCTATCAATATTAAGCGTGATGCGGGGTCTAATGGATAAGCTTGACGTATTGGTTCGAGTCGAGTTCGCGGTTGAGCCAGGTGACTCGTTAAGTAAAGTGTGGAAATCGCTCAACGGCGTCGAGATCGAGCAGTGGTTTAATCTGCCGGCTTTGGCATTGGCGCCGGATAACATGCTTGAATTGAACGTGGACGATGAATCAAGAGCGCTCTGTATCGACCACTTGCAGTGGCTAGAGGTATCGGAGCAACTACAGGTGCGGGCAGTCCCGGCCGATGAGTTTGCGGTCGTTGCCCGTCAGCAAGGCTTAGCAGCGTGGCGGCCTTGGGTCCGCAGGCGCGCCGTTGCCGAGTTTCTAGAACGCTGCCGCCAGTCCGGTTGGCATCTAAGCGGAGAAGCCACGCCGCCGGCAGCGCGGCCGGCTTCGCCACCGCTTGGAGAGCGTAAAGAACCTACCTTGTAAACGCTTCCTGTCTACTGGCAAGAGAGGCGACGATCGATACAGGGGCAGCTTGCCGTTTTTTTCAAGGCACTTTGGCTGTTTCGAACTATTCTCAGTAGCAAGTCTTTCGCGGTGTGCGGGGCGGCAATGACGCATGGAAGCGGCCGTGCCCGCGCCTGGCCTTTGCTAGCAGAGCTAAGTTGCAAAATGGGGGTGGCCGTAGCTGCTTTACCCGCTCACCGGCACATTATCGTCAGGCGTACGCGATGGATCTCATAGCTTTTGCGAGCTTAGAGGCGGTGATGAATCCTATCGGCGTGTGCCTATTTTTCTGGAAGAAGACGGAAGGTAACCCGGTTGCAAAACAAGGAATACTGAATGACGGATAAACAAAATGGGGTTGCTGGGGGCGTTATTTATGCAGGTTCGGGGTGGCTAGGTTACATAGGCCCTGCTCCTGCGCTGCGCCCACATATGCACCCGGCGATCGGCCTGTATATCGGTTTGGATGGGCCGATCAGGCTGAGCGACGGCCAATCCGGAGCCGCCGTGTATGCGCCTGCGGAAGCCAAGGTGCCCGGTATCGATGTGGGTGGCAAACGCCTGGCGGCTTTTTTCCTCTCTGCCAACAACCCTTACTACCTAGGTGCTTGGAGTCGTTTTGGCGACAGCTTAGCCATCGAGACCTTCCCTAACCTGAATTATGTCGTAGAACTGTTGTGCTCCGCCTATCGAGAGCGACCTGCTGGCAGTTCGGTTGTCTCTGCCCTGATCGAGCTGTTAGGTTGCCGCCGACAGATGCCGACGAATAGCCGAGTTCGAGAGGCACTGGCAAAGCTCGATGCGCAGTGTTCGGGCGCTTTATCTTTACCTGCCATGGCGGAATTCGTGCACTTATCGCCACGTCGCTTTCAAACTATTTTTCAAGAGGCCACCGGCTTGCGATTTCGCCGATTTCGTCTCTGGCAGCGTTTGCTGCTAGCCGCGGACTTGGTGCCGAAGTACTCCACTCTGACCGAGCTGGCCGTCCTATCCGGGTTTTCCGATTTACCCCACCTGAGTCGATCCTTTCGCGATCTGTTCGGAATATCTCCTGCGCATGGAATGCGATGGGCTCTGCCAATGTCTTACCGGCGTGTCCAAATTCAGGAATGATATCTTTCCTTTTCTTGCAAGCATCTGTCGATTAAGAACGCTATCCTCTCATTAACCGTGGTCCAATGGCTCCGATAGCTGTAGTGCCGGATTAGGGAGGCTAAATGGCGGAGCCGATATTGGCATGGCCGAGGGGTGACTGCGGTTAATCAAAGACAACAAAAAGGAATGCTAGGATGAGGAGAATTCTCGGGAGGAGACGTTCGTACGTCCTGATAGGATGCGGACCTTTGCTGATTTCCTTGCAAGCTGTCGGTGCCGGATTTGAGTTGCCGAGTAAAGGCATTAAAGAGATGGGAATCGCCTATAGCGGTTCGGCGGCGTTATTGGAAGATGCGTCCGCAGTGGCGCATAACCCGGCTGGATTGCTGCGTTTACAAGGCCGGCAAGTAAGCGGTGGGCTGACGATAATCCGCTCCGGTTTCGACTATGAAGCCGAAGCCCACCGCGAAATGATCGAGAGTATCGGCGGTCAGGTGCCGGGCGAGGGCGAGGGTAGTATCTCTGCCAGTTCGGTTGCACCGCACCTGTATTATTCTCATACGCTTAGCGAAGCGGCCGCTGTCGGTTTCGGCATTTATGTGCCGTTTGCTTCTACGACCGATTATGGCGATGAGTGGGTAGGGCGTTACCACGCGACCGAGACGGAGATAACCACCATCAACCTTAATCCGGCGCTTGCAGTGAGGATCACCGACACCCTGGGCGTGGGCATCGGTGGTGTCGCGCAGTACTTCGACGGCCGTTTTCAAAACAAAATCGATCTCGGTTATTTGGTCGCCGATGAACTGATTGCCCAACTTCATGACGCTCCCCTGGTTTCGCCTAATGAGGCCGCTATCGTGGATTCATTGGCGCATCAGTTCGATGTCGACAACGACATGAGCGTGGATAGCTGGGCTTACGGTTTTAACCTTGGTTTACTGTGGGAGCCGAGTCAGGCGACCCGTATCGGTTTCAATTACCAAAGTCGGGTTCGCCACGTAGCCGATGGGCAGGCCAAGCGTCCGCAAACCCTGGACGAGGAGTTCCGGCAGCGGCTTGAGGATGCTATCGACGATAATATGCCGGGGCTAGCCAGCATATTCGACCCCAATGCGGCCGCTAACGGGGCGAATCGTGCCGTTGGCCCGTTAGGCGCTGCCGGCGGCGATATTCGTCTGGTTACCGATATGCCGGAAATCGTGACGCTGAGCGTTTATCAAGCGCTAGGTCAGAACTTGGCGTTGGTCGGGGGGTCACCCATACGCGGTGGAGCCGCATTAGCGAGTTGCGGTTTGCCTACGTCGACTCGGCCGAACGGGGCGGGAGCGACCTAACCGGCGATGGCGACGATTTAAGGCGGCGGGATTTAGTGCAGCCATTCGCTTGGGAGGATACTTTGCGGTTCGGCCTGGGAGCTATTTACCGCCTGAATGATACTTTGGTTGTGCGTGTGGGCGCGAGTTACGACGAAGTCCGGTACCGAATGAGGTGCGGCGTAGCCCTCGCGGCCCCGACAGCGATCGAGTGATTCTGGCGACTGGCCTTAGTTGGACCTTAATGCCGCGTTTTACTCTTGATGCGGCTTACACGTATACGCATTTCCGCGATTCGGACATTAACAATCGGGAAAACCCTGCCGGTACGTATCACCGCTTGGAAGGGGAGTACAGCGGGCATATTCACAGCCTTGGTTTACAAGCGAACTACCGCTTCTAGAGGCGAGGGCGATAGGTTGCCCTGGCTTGAGCCTCGTACGTCGCTCTAAAACGAGGAAGGGCCGTTCCAGTGCTAAACAACGCCGACCTAAGGTCGGCGTTGTTTTTCTCGTCTATCCCCGCTATCCTCTCGCCCCCTTGGCTCATGCTACAAGACAGTAAGCCTATAAAGCCGTACACTAGTGTATGTTCATTCGTAAGGCGCGAAGCTGACTGTCGTAGGTAGGGGATACGGGGTAATGTCAGGAACGAAAAGCCGTGGCGGACGCAGGGAAGCGTCGCGAGACAAAGCTCAGCTGACGCGAGACGACTGGCTGGATGCGGCTGCCGGCGCCATCGTGGAGGGTGGCTTCGACAATGTGCGCGTGCTGGTGCTCGCAAGAAAGCTTGGGGTGACGCGGGGCAGCTTTTATTGGCACTTTCGTGATCATCAAGACTTGATCGTAAGCTTTCTTAAGCGTTGGCGAGATAGGCGGTTTCAGGAATTCAAGTACTGGAAGCTCAGCGAAGACGACCCGGTTAAGGAGCTGAGGAAAAAGCTTCACACGCTGCTGAGCGAGACGGCAAAGAATGCGCGCCGGTTGCGAATCGAGTTGGCCGTGCGCGACTTTGCGCGCCGCGATGCCTATGCCGCAGAGGTGGTTGCCGAGGTGGACCAGGCAAGGATTGCGGAAAACGTGGTACTGCTTGAGCAATTACCGACCGATCCGCGCGTTTCCCGCGACTTGGCATTAATTCTTTACGCGATCACTATCGGGGCGCAGGTCGTGTTAACGGGACCTACCGGCGACGAGCCGACCATTCAGCGTGTTGAAGGATTAATTGCCGATACGGTCGCGCGTTGGCAGCAGATTGATTTGGAATAAGGAAGGTTCATCCCGCCAAAGCGCGATGCCTTATAAAAAAGCCGGGCTTTTGAGCCCGGCTTTTCGTTTGCCTGTATCTTGCGGAGTGGGGCGTTGTTTAGGCTTTGCCCATCTCCTTCAGCGCTTCCGCCCGCAAGTCCTTGCGAAGCACTTTGCCGACCGGTGTCATCGGTAACTCTTCGCGGAAGATAATCTGCTTCGGCAGCTTGTAGTTGGTCAGATGCTGCCGGCAGTGCTCGAGAACGGCTTCTTCCGTCACCGATTCGTCTTGTCGAACGACGTAAGCGCGTACCGCCTCCCCGGTCTGTTCGTCCGGCACGCCGATGACGCCGACGCCGAGTACGCCCGGAAGCTTGGCGATAACGCCTTCCACTTCGTTCGGGTACACGTTAAAGCCGGAGACCAAGACCATATCTTTCTTCCGGTCGACGATATAGAAGTACCCGTCCTCGTCCATTTTGGCGACGTCGCCGGTGTAGAACCAGCCATCCTTGATAGCCTCTTCGGTGGCATCCGGACGTTCCCAGTAGCCCTTCATTACCTGCGGGCCTTTGACGATCATCTCGCCGGGTTCGCCGACCGGTACCGGCTTGCCTTCGTCGTCGACGATACGAACGCCAGTGCCGGCGTACGGGATGCCGATACTACCTAACTTCGGATTTTCCTTGGGGTTGGCGGTAACGCCAGGGCTGGTTTCGGTCAAACCGTACGCTTGCAAGATCGGGTAACCGACGATTTGCTCCCAACGCTCGGCAACCGCATTTTGGACCGCGGTACCGCCGCCAACGCTAATGCCGAGTTCTTTCGGCGGATTCTCGCGGAACCATTCTTCGTTAAGCAGGCCGGCGAACAAGGTGTTCACACCCGCGAAGAAGGTAATATCGTATTTCTCGAACGCCGGTTTCAGGTTAGATACCGGACGCGGCGACGGAATAAGTACGTTGTTGCCGCCAACGCTGTAGAAAATACCGCTCACGCCCATCGCAAAGATGTGGTACATCGGCAGTGCGGTTAGGGCGGTCCGATTGCTCGGCAAATGCTTCATCAGGTTGTAGTACGACTGCGTGCAGTTCGATACCAGGTTCCGGTGCGTGAGCATAGCGCCTTTGGAACGGCCAGTGGTGCCGCCGGTATACTGCAATGCCAGTAGATCGTCCAACTCGATGGGTTCGAGCGAGCTAAGCGATTTGCCGTTTGCCAATTGCTTACCGCCAAGCTCTACAGCTTCCGTGAAAGCCTGCGCTTCGACCGTGTTTTTCGGCACCATCTTCTTCAGCTTCTGTACGCTCTTGACGATGAACTTGCGCACAGGCGGGAAGAAGTCCGCAACGCTGGTGATCAGAACTTTCTCGACCTTGCTCTTGGGCACGACCTCCGGCAGCTTGTCGGCAAACATGTCGATAATGACGAGCAGCTTAGCGCCGGAATCGTTAAGGGCGTGGTCGATCTCGGGTACGGTATAGAGCGGATTGACATTGACGATAACGCAACCGGCCTTCGCCGCGCCAAACAGGAAAATAGGATAGGCTAGGCAGTTGGGGCTTTGGATCGCGACGCGATCCCCTTTCGCCAGCCCTAATTCAAAACGAAGATAAGCGGCAAAATTATTGGACAGGCGCTCGACTTCCGCATAAGTCAAGGAGCCCACTGTGCCGGTCGGTAGGCAAGTCGTGAAGGCTTCGTTTTGACTATATTTTTGGCTCGCCTTACTGATCATGTCGCCGAAGTTTTTACTCTCCAGCTCCGGGAGATCCCGTGGGCTGTCGTCGGAATAATGCTTCAGCCACGGCCGGGAATCGTAGGCTTCGAAGCCTGCGCCGGTGGTGCTGGTGGTATCGGCAACATTGCTGTCCGTCATGGTCTCTCCTCCATTATGGATACTGCGAATTCAGCCTGTTTTTCTTTTTGGGAGATTCTTTCGCTCCCTGCCGGCCCGAGAGTTGTCAATGGCCTCACGAGCCGATTTGTCTGTATCTAGTGAAATCCTATTTCAAAATAGGTGGTAGATGCTAGCTTGTTTTCTATTTATGCGGCGAGTTTCTTAAAAAGTCAATTGTGGCAATTGCTTAGAAAACTTCCTTGAGCACACGGCATAGGTCGCATTCGCTACCATAGTAACGAACCGGAGTGGTCTTTTACTGGGCAACGAACGCAGCACGGGTCTGTCAGAGCCCGTGCTGCGTTCGTTTTACTGACTGGGAACTAACTTTTAGTCCTCGATGAGGAAGTTCTCTTCATCGATCTCCAGCAGGTTGTCGGCGCCCGACAGCATAGCGGTTGCGTGCGCCCGGGTGCGCGGGAGAATGCGCTGGAAATAGAAGCGGGCGGTTTGGATCTTGGCCTTATAGAAGCCTTCCTCGCCGGTACCCGCTGCCAGTTTTTCAGCGGCAACCCGAGCCGCATCGGCCCAGAAGTAGGCCAACGTGGCGTAACCGGAGTACATTAGGTAGTCCACCGCGGCGGCGCCGACTTCGTCCGGGCTCTTCTGCATGGCAGCGCCGCCGATCTTCATCGTCAGCTCGCCCCACTCCTGGTTCAGTTTAGCCAACGGTTCGATCAATTCTTTGACCGCATCGTTGTTTTCGTTGGCTTTACAGAACTTATGGATGACCTTGGTGAAGCTCTTCAGCGACTCGCCTTGCGAGCCCAACACCTTGCGGCCGATCAGGTCGAGTGCTTGGATGCCGGTGGTGCCTTCGTACAGAGTGGAAATACGCGCATCGCGCATGTTCTGTTCCATGCCCCACTCGGTAATGAAGCCGTGGCCGCCGAAGACTTGCATACCGTGGTAGGAAGCTTCAAAGCCGGCCTCCGTCAGGAAGCCCTTGGCGATAGGGGTCAACAGTGCCAGTTGCTGCTCGGCGTTGCCTTTGAGTTCGGCATCGTCGCTGCTGTGGACGATGTCGATCAGCTTGGAGCAGTAGTGCAGCAGCGCCCGGCCGCCTTCGCTGAACGACTTAATGGTCAGCAGCTGACGGCGCACGTCGGGGTGTACGATGATCGGATCGGCCGGCTTGTCCGGAGCTTTCGGGCCGGACAGGGAGCGCATCTGCAAACGCTCGCGGGCGTAGCGGACGGCACCTTGCAAGGCGACTTCGGCATGCGCCAGCCCCTGTAACGCGGTACCGATGCGCGCCGAGTTCATGAAGGTGAACATGCAGTTCAGGCCTTTGTTCGGCGGGCCGATCAGGAAGCCCGTGGCACCGTCGAAATTCATCACACAGGTGGCGTTGCCGTGGATGCCCATCTTCTCTTCCAGCGCACCGCAGGTCAGTGCGTTGCGCTCGCCGACTTCGCCGTTGGCATCCGGCAGGAACTTGGGCACGATGAATAGGGAAATCCCCTTGGTGCCGGCCGGTGCGTCCGGCAGGCGGGCTAGTACGATGTGGACGATGTTCTCGGCCATGTCGTGCTCACCGGAGGAGATGAAAATCTTGGTGCCGGTGATTTTGTAGCTGCCGTCGTCCTGCGGTTCCGCTTTAGTGCGGAGCAGGCCCAGGTCGGAACCGCAATGCGGCTCGGTTAGGCACATGGTGCCGGTCCAGGTGCCTTCGACCAGTTTGGTCAGATAGGTAGCCTTTTGGGCGTCGTCGCCGTGCTCGTGGATGGTCCGCTTAGCGCCGTGGGACAAGCCGGGATACATACCCCAAGCCCAGTTGGACTGACCGACCATTTCCGAGAGCGCGAAGGACAGCGATTCCGGCAGGCTTTGGCCACCGAATTCGGCCGGTGCGGCAAGCGACGGCCAGCCGCCTTCCACGTACTGCTGGTACGCTTCTTTAAAGCCGCTTGGAGTGGTAACGTTGCCGTCTTCGTCGCGGCGGCAGCCTTCGTGGTCGCCCACAGCATTTAGCGGCGCGAGCACCTGCTCGCAAAACTTAGCGCCTTCTTCCAGAATGGCTTTCACGACGTCGGGAGAGGCCTCTTCGCCGCCGGGCAGATTCCGGTAGTGCTCTTCATAACCCAGCAGTTCATCGCGGACGAACTGAATGTCTCGCAGCGGGGCTTTATACTCGGGCATTGCTAGTGATCTCTCTATCTCTAGTGTCGTTTGCAATAACTCGCGACGATGCGAGTCAGGGTGCCCCCGTCCGCGCATCGCGCGGGCGGGGAATAAGGGCTTAGGCGACTTCGAACAAGCCGGCAGCGCCCATGCCGGTGCCGACGCACATAGTAACGACTACGTACTTGGCACCGCGGCGCTTGCCTTCGATCAAAGCATGGCCGGTCAGGCGCGAGCCGGTGACGCCGTACGGGTGGCCCACAGCGATGGAGCCGCCGTTGACGTTAAGCCGCTCGTCGGGGATGCCCAGCTTGTCGCGGCAGTACAGAACCTGCACGGCGAAAGCTTCGTTCAGCTCCCACAGGTCGATGTCGTCGACGCTCAGGCCGTGGCGCTTGAGCAGCTTCGGCACAGCATAGATCGGGCCGATACCCATTTCGTCCGGTTCGCAGCCGGCAACCGCAAAGCCGCGGAAGATCCCTAACGGGTTGAGGTTACGCTTGGAAGCCTCTTCGGCCGACATCAGCACGCAAGCCGAGGCGCCGTCGGAGAACTGGCTGGCGTTACCGGCGGTGATGACGCCGCCCGGCATCGCGGAGCGGATCTTCTGTACGCCTTCCAGTGTGGTGTCCGGGCGAATGCCTTCGTCTTCCGAACAGG
This sequence comes from Alkalilimnicola ehrlichii, assembly GCF_003399765.1. GTDB lineage: Bacteria > Pseudomonadota > Gammaproteobacteria > Nitrococcales > AK92 > AK92. The sequence continues at coordinate 60,989 of NZ_NFZV01000009.1, forward strand.
TTACTTCCTTGGTCATCAGGGCGCCGGTGGCTTTGTCGGCTACGCCCATGACGGTAGTCATCGGGACGATTTCGTCCTTGAACTTGCCTTCGGCGCGAGCGGCGGCTGCGCGCTGTTGGCTGCGCACGCCGTATTCGTCCTGCGCTTCCTTGGAGATGTTGTAGCGCTTGGCCACCGTCTCCGCCGTTTGCAGCATGCTCCAGTACAGCTCCGGCTTGTTCTTCGCCAGCCACTCTTCCTGCATGTAGGTGGTGTTGACGTTAGCCTGCACGGTGGAAATGGACTCGACGCCGCCGGCAACTACGATCGGCGCTTTATCGACGATGATGTGCTGCGCAGCCATGGCGATGGCTTGCAGGCCCGAGGAGCAGAAACGGTTGATGGTAACGCCGGAGGCGCTCACCGGCAGACCGGCACGGATGGCGCCCATACGGGCGACATCGTTGCCGGCGGAGCCTTCGGGTAGAGCGCAGCCCATCATTACGTCGTCAATCTCGCCGCCTTCGACACCGGCACGTTCAACGGCGTGCTGAATGGCATGGCCGGCTAAGGTAGCGGAGTGAGTCAGGTTGAAGCTGCCGCGCCAGGACTTCGCCAGCGGCGTGCGGGCGGTCGATACGATCACTACGTCAGTCATAAGAATCTCCTGATGAGAGAGGCGGTTTGCACCGCGTCTCCTCCTAATTAGTTGAACGTCTTACCTTCAGCGGCCAGCTTGGCGAGCAATGGAGCCGGTTCCCAGAACGGGTTGCCGGTTTGCTTGCGGTATTTCTGCAGCGCGCGTTCGACGTTGATTAGGCCCACCTCGTCGGCGTAGAGCATCGGGCCGCCGCGGAAGACCGGGAAGCCGTAGCCGGTGAGGTAAATGATGTCGATGTCGGAGGCGCGCTGAGCGATGCCTTCCTCAAGGATGCGGGCGCCTTCATTGACCAGCGCGAACACGCAGCGCTCGACGATTTCCTGATCGGAAATCTTGCGTGGGGTGATGCCTTGCTCTTTGCGCACTTCCTCGATTACGCGATCGACTTCCGGATCGTGCAGCGGCTTGCGGTTGCCCGGCTCGTATTTGTAGAAGCCGGCGCCGGTCTTCTGGCCGAAACGGCCCATTTCGCACAGACGGTCAGCAACGTACAGACGACGGGTATCCGGTTTCTCTTCGTAGTGGCGTTTGCGAATCGCCCAGCCGATGTCGCCGCCGGCCAGGTCGGCCATACGGATCGGGCCCATGACGAAGCCGAATTTCTCGATGGCTTTGTCGATCTGCTGTGGCGAGGCGCCTTCCTCGATCATCAGCAGCGCTTCGGTCTGGTACTTGCCGACCATACGGTTGCCGATAAAGCCGTCGCAGACGCCGGACACGACGCCGGTTTTCTTGATCTTCTTCGCAAGCTTCATGGAAGTGGCCAACACTTCCTTGGAGGTCTTCTCGCCGCGCACCACTTCCAGCAGCTTCATGACGTTGGCCGGGCTGAAGAAGTGCAAGCCGATCACGTCTTCCGGGCGCTTGGTGAAGCTGGCGATCTTGTCCAGATCCAGGGTGGAGGTGTTGGAGGCGAGGATGGCGCCGGGTTTGCAGGTGGCGTCCAGGGTCTCGAAGACTTTCTGCTTGACGCCCATATCCTCGAACACGGCCTCGATGACCAGGTCCATGTCCTTGAAGTCGTCGTAGGACAAGGTGGTAGAGAGCAGACCCATTTTCTTCTCGGCCGACTCTTGGGTCATCTTGCCTTTCTTGACGCGGCCCTCATAGACACCTTTGATGTGGGCGACGCCACGGTCCAGCGCTTCCTGCTTCATTTCCAGAATGGTGACCGGAATGCCGGCGTTCAGGAAGTTGATGGCGATGCCGCTGCCCATGGTACCGGCACCGATGACGCCCACTTTGTTGATTTCGCGGGTCGGCGTGTCGCTCGCAACATCGGAGATTTTGCCGGCGGCGCGGTCGGCGAAGAAAGCGTGGCGCAGGGCGCGCGATTCGGGCGTCTGAATCAGCTGCGCGAACAGCTCGCGCTCAAGCTTAATGCCGTCGTCGAATTTCTTCTCGATAGACGCCTTCACGGCTTCGACGCACTTCAGCGGTGCGGGGTAGTTCTTGGCGACGGCACCGACGGAGGTCTTAGCCCACAGGAAGAAAGCTTCCGGTTTCGGGTGCGAAACTTTCATGTCGCGTACCCGTTTGAGCGGGCGTTGCTCCTCGACGACCTTCTTGGCGAAGGTCAGCGCGCTTTCAAGCAGATCGCCTTCGACGAGTTCGTCGAATAACGGTGTGCCCTGGAACATGGCTGCCGGAACCTGGGTGCCGGAGACGATCAGGTTCATGGCGTATTCGATGCCGATCAGACGCGGCAGACGCTGGGTGCCGCCGGCGCCCGGCAGAAGGCCCAGTTTTACTTCCGGAAGGGCGACCTGCGTCTGGGGGTGAGCGATGCGGAAGTGGCAGCCCATAGCCAGCTCAAGGCCGCCGCCCATGCAGACGCCGCCAATAGCGGCGACGACGGGCAGCTCGGTGCTGTCAAGAACGTTGATAACGGTCGGCAGCGTGGGTTCCGCCATCACCTTAGGCGTGTTGAACTCGGTAATATCAGCACCGCCGGAGAAGGCGCGATCGGAGCCGATAATGACTACCGCCTTTGCGTTGTCGTCGGCCTCGGCTTTTTTAATGCCGTCGACGATGCCGCGACGCAGTTCGTAGGAGAGGCCGTTGACCGGCGGGTTCTCCAGTCGGATGACGGCTATCCCGTCCTGCAACTCATAATGGGCGTTATTCATGTGGTCTCCTGCTTGAGTCAACAAAAGAGGAAAGCGAGCGCCTTTCGGATTCCATCGGACGGAAACCGAATCGGTCGGAACCGCAAACGTCAGGCGAGCCTGTGTTTGCCGTTATAGCCTTGATGAATGCCTTTTTCGGCTGCATCTAGGTCGCGGTGCTCCGTGCGCCGTAGGTAAGTTGTTATAGCGTTTGTTCCCACGCTTTCTCCGATTCCTGATCGGGGAACCGACGAACGGTGGCGGCCCTATCAGGAATCGCTACACAATACACCTGTGTATGGGAACGTCCAAACACTAGTGCATGTTCGATGTGGCCGTCAACTGTCAATGCTTGTTCTTCTACTTCTTTATCCCAATTTTCCTTTGGTATTCGGGATGCTTGGTAGGAAATCGTTCAGCATTTCCTTAGACCTATAAGGCTTATGCTATCGACCAGGGAGGGTGGATGATGCGCCGCGTGCGTTACCCCATGTTGGCGGTGATTTGTGGCTCTATCGTTGGAGCATGCGCTACCTATGGCGGGCCGCCATCAACCCCGGGGCAGCCGCAGTTTGGGATCGAGCCCGGTAGCAGCGACCCTGAAACTTTCGACGTCAATGTTCGCTGGACGCCGCCTGAGCAGGGGAATATCGCCCGCTATCACTATAGTACCGGGACGGATTCTGGGCCGCGTTGGTCGGATAGTGGCGTAGTGCGTTCACCCCGTGCCGCATTGAGCGAAGTGCCACCGGATAGCGATGTGTGGTTCTGCGTGCGGGCTGAAGATGAAAGGGGCCAGGAGGGAGGTAACCGTTGTAACCGTTTTTCCACGCCGCCGTTGGCGGAGGAATTGCGCGAACAAGCGAAGAAGCGGCCGACAGCGGTCGGTATGCCGCCAAAACGCGAGTGCGACGATCCGGAGCCGGAGTGGATCTGGTGCGACGATTTCGAAGAAGACCGCATAAACGCTTATTTGAGGCATCGATGCCGCGCAAGCCCGGCGTGGGTATCGATGGGTCTACCGGTATTGTCGGTCGTTATACGCCGGACCGGTCGGAAGCCGGTAACCTAAAATTGGCCTTTGGGCGTACCCCCGCACGGTATTTCCGTCCGGTCGATAGTGGCGATAAGAATTATCGCGAAGTCTATTGGCGGATCTATGTCAAGCATCCGGAAGGGTGGCAGGGCGGTGGCGCCGATAAACTCAGTCGCGCAACCGTTCTCGCCGGTAGCGACTGGCAGCAGGCGATGATTGCGCACGTCTGGAGTGGTGCCGACAACAGCGATCGCATGTATTACCTGAAGCTCGATCCGGCCTCCGGCACCGACGAGCAGGGGCGCTTGAAAACCACCCGCTATAATGACTTCGGTAACCTGCGCTGGTTAGGGGCCGAGCATACGTCGAACGCCGTGTTCAATAGCGAGGCGCTTGGCCAGTGGCGGTGCGTGGAGGCCAAAGTTCGTCTGAACGACCCTGGCCAGTCCAATGGCCGCTTTAAGCTCTGGGTCGACGGCGAGCTAAGCGCCCAAAAAATGACCTCAACTGGTTGGGACAGTTTAATAGCTACGGTGTAAATGCGATTTTTATCGAAAACTACTGGAATGACCGTAGCCCGGTCGAGCAGGAGCGGTATATGGATAATCTCGTGGTGAGTACGGCGCCGATCGGTTGCGGTAAAGACTAAAATGCGACGACAGCCGCCTCGGCGGCATGTCGAGGATGCCGTTACTTCCCGTCTCTTCCTTCGCGGTCGTCGGCTTCCCGGTCCAAGGCGGCTCGCCATTCCATGAGTTCTTTATACCGTTTTTCTTGGCCATGCGTCGTCGGTTGGTAGAATGGCTGCCGAGCCAGCTCTGCCGGCCAGCAGTTGTGAGAATCGCCGGCGGGATAAGCGTTTGGTTCGTTATGGGCGTAGCGATAGCCTTTACCGTAATCGAGCGACTGCATCAACTTAGTTGGCGCATTGCGAATGTAAAGCGGAATATCGAAATTTGGATTTTCTGCGACGAAGCGGCGTGCCGATGCCCAGGCTTGGTCCACGGCATTGCTTTTGGGTGCGACAGCTAAATGTACCGCGGCGTGGGCGATAGCGCGCTGGCCCTCGTAATCGCCAAGCCTAAGATAGGCGTCCCAGGCGGCGATGACGAGCGGCAATGCGCGCGGATCGGCGTTGCCAACGTCTTCCGAAGCAATCGCCGTTAAGCGGCGAACGACATCTAGCGGATCGCCACCGCCCTGCACGAACCGAGCAATGTAAAGGAGTGCTGCGTCGGGGCGCGAGGAGCGGATTGATTTGTGAATCGCCGATAACAGATCGTAATAAGCGTCGCCTTGCTTATCGAAGCGGCTAGCGTGGTGGCCGATGATGGCGTGAGCCGAGTCCTCGTCCAGAACCTCCCGGCCGTTTTCCTCGCGGCAGAAATCGGCGGCGGTTTCCAGCAAGCCCAGTGCTCGACGTGCGTCGCCGCTGGCGGCTTGCGCCAGCATTCTCAATAAGTTTGCCGACGCTTCGATGCGTCGCTGGCCGAGTCCGTGTTGTTCGTCCGCCAGCGCTTGCTGGAGAATCTTGATTAAATGCTCTTCGGTCAATGGCTTAAGGACGTAGACGCGGGCGCGCGAGAGGAGTGCGGAATTAACTTCGAAAGAAGGGTTTTCGGTGGTTGCGCCGATCAAGGTCAATAAACCGGATTCGACGTGGGGGAGCAAGGCGTCCTGCTGGCTCTTGTTTAGCCGATGGATTTCGTCCAGAAACAGAATCGTTTGCCGTTGCTGGGTGAGTTCGGCACGAGCCCGCTCCACGGCGGCGCGGATATCTTTCACCCCGGCCATGACGGCTGAAAGATGTTCAAGCCGTGCATTGGAGGCATTAGCGAGGATCTCGGCCAGCGTCGTTTTGCCAACGCCCGGTGGGCCCCATAGGATCATCGAACGAACGAGCTTGGACTCGACCATCCGGCGTAACGGCTTACCCGGGCCAACTAAACTTTCTTGCCCGATATAGTCATCGAGCGTACGCGGGCGCATACGGTAGGCGAGCGGCTCGATATCGTTACTTGTGTGTTGACTGAAGAGATCCATCGGCATCTCGGAAGCTGGTGGGAGAGAGCCATACTGTAGCGAAAATTCCTTGCAGGACAAAAAGCGCAATAAAAAAGGGCCGGCAGAGCCGGCCCTTCATGTCTCAGTCGATACTTAGATTATTCGCCGCAGCCGATGCGATCGGTGCTGACAACGAAATTGTCCATGTAACGTTCCTGCTCGACCGGGCTGTGGTTGTTCCAGAAGTTTTCCAGGAATACGGAGTTGATCCCGTAGCTGTTATAGGAACCTACCCAGTTCAGGTTGGTCTGGCTGGCTTCCAGCTCGTCGTTGATCCAGAGCTGGAAGATACCGTTCGACCGGCCGGCATCGTTCAGCCGTACCCGAGCTTCCACACACTGCCACTGGCCGATGTGATTGCTATCGAATACTTGCGTTTTGCTGTGCTCAGCGCCTAACCAACGCAGGTTGGCAAAGTCGTTATAGCGCGTGGTACGCAGACCGCCGGAAGTGTTGGTGCCGGAGGCCGGGTCCAGTTTCAGACGATACTGGTTCGCGGTGTTCTGGGTACCGCTCCAGACGTGCGCGATCATCGCCTGCTGCCAGTTCCAACCCGCAAAAACCGTTGCGCGACTGAGTTTGTCGGCGCCAGCACCCCGCCAGTTCTCCGGGTGCTTAACGTATACCCGCCAGTAGACTTCACGGTAGTTCCGGGTGCCGGAGTCGACCGGCTTGAAGTAGGGGTTCGGCGTGCGGCCGAAAGCCAGCTTCAGGTTGCCCGCTTCGGCGCTACCCAGTACATATCGGCCAACGACACCGGTGGAGCCGTCAACACCGACGCCACTACGGCGCGGCATGGAGGCTTCAAAATAGGAGCTGATACGGTCTTCTTCGAAGTCGTCGCACCAAATCCATTCCGGCCGCGGGTTGTCGCATTCCCTAACCAGGCCGGCCTGACCGCCGTTGCCGATCGGGTCCGGAGTAGCGAAGCTATTACAGGCACGGCCGCCTTCTCCGCCCTCGCTGTCGAGGCTGGTCACGCAGAACCAATAGTTGCCGCCTAACGGGACGTCGTCGAATACGACTTGAGTACCGTTTGTGCTGTTATTGAAGGACCAATGGGTTCCTTGGTTGCGACCGCCGGCGAGCGTGTAGTTGGCGGCTACGCCGGATTCCGGTTTGTTCCAGCTGGCCGTTACACGGACCGTTTCGTCGCCTTCGGCAACCTCTCCAACATTGAACTCGGGACGACCTGGCCGGCTTAGTGGCTCGTTACTGCCATTGTCAGCGCCACCGTTGCCGGGGGAGCCGGAATCGGAGTCGCTGCCGCCGTTATCGGAGTCGTCGCCATCGTCGGAGCCACCGTTGCCCCCGCTGCCGCCATTGCCTCCGCTGCCGCCGTTTCCGTCATTGCCGCCGTTATTCGAATCATTGTCATTGTCGTTGTCGCCGGGCTGTTCCGGGTCGGTGGGCCGTTCGCCAGTGTCGATATCGGTGTTAAGCGTGGCGCAGCTCTCGGGGCTGGCGCTACTGGTATCGACCGCAGCTCGTACGCAGAACAAGTACTCGCCACCGAGAGGCACCGAGCGTAGAGCGGTGTAAGGCCGCGTCGTCGTTCCGTTGTCGGACCAGGCCGGTCCGCGTTGTTGCTCTACGTTAAAGACATAACCGGCAACCCTAGTGCCGGACGGGGCGGCCCAGCTTACGTCAACGTCAACTTGACCGTTCTGCGGTGTCCCAAGTTGAAAGTTGGGGGTGCCCGGCGAAGGAATGGAGCTATCCTCTTCGCTACAACCTGCTAAAGCGCCAAGCATAGCGGTAGTGAGTGCCGCATAACGGAGATTACGTGAATTGATTATGCCCATGTCTTGTTTTCCTAAACCTGTATCAGTTGTTTCGTTTCAGAGTTTTTCGGGATCGTTTTATTGTTTGTTTTTTTATGGTGGTTCCCGATTGTTCCTGATTGTGATCTTCATCATGTCTAGCCATTTACTGCTTTTTAGTGGATAAAAAAACAGGCTTTTTCGTTTGTTTATGGCCAGTAATCAATTCTGAGTCGAGACAATCGCTGCTCGTCCTCGCCCTGCCGCAGTGTTTTCCGCGGTGTTCCGCTCTGTGCGGGTGGAAGCAGTTTGGCGCTGCTTTCGAAGTGAGATGTTGAACCTGTTCACGGAAAAAGCGGGAAAATCGCACAAGAAAACAAAAAGAAAAACGAATTTTTGCCTCTAATAACGAAACGTTATAGGAGGATGAAGCTGGTATTGTTGTCTGGTTTGGTTTTTTGTCGTCTATTGAAGACAGGTAGGTTGTCGGCTTGCGGCGACGGTTTGTTGTGGGGAGGAGGGTGGTTTTTTATTTTGCCATTTAATCGGCATTTTATTTTTCGAGCTCGCCTGGTTGTGCGTTATCTTCTTGTGCAGCGCTTGTCTCCGGCAACATCCGGTGCGGGGGCGCTATCACAGTAGGGGAGGCGAGCAGCTGTAATCGGTTTTGGGTTATGGCGGCTCTACCACCGTGGAGGAGGGTGGCTTAGGGTATGGCGCACCGCCTTCCTGCGGCGTTGATAGGGGAGAGAGGGGCGAGCCTGCTCTCCCCTATTAGTCGGGTAAGGTTTCCGGTGGCTAACCTTTTAGCCGATTTGGCTGCGGATCAGACGGAACAGCTCCCGGTAGGATTTCGGCGGTTTGTTGGCTGCATATTCTTTTTTGGCGGCTCTGATCAGCTGACGTAAGCGTTGAGCATCCGCGGCGGGAAAATCGCTCATGAACTCGGCAAGTGCCGTATCGCCTTCTTCCAGTAGACGCTCGCGCCAGCGCTCTGCTTGATGATGGGCGACTACGTTGCCTTCATGCTGGTTACTCAATTGTTGTAGGGCTGTCTGGATCGGTTCCGCGTCTTCTTGGCGTAGTAGTTTGCCAATCAGTTGGAGTTGGCGGCGGCGACCGCCATGGGCCTTGATGCGTTTTGCCAGCGCAATGGCTTCTAGCAGCGCGTCGGAGAGCGGGAGCCGGTTCAACTGCTCGTTAGGTAGGGTAACCAGCTGTTCTCCGAGGTGCTTCAGCGCGTGGGCTTCGCGTTTGCGCTGGCTTCGACTGGGGCCTTCCTCGAACAGGCCGTCGTTGTCGAGATCGTCTGGTTCCATCGTGCATCTCTGCTGTAAAAGGGGCTGACCGATTGTAGCAAGATTTGTCTTGTAAACGAGAAGAGGCTTGTCTTGCGACCTATCTATATAAGACAATGCTAACTGTTGAGTATTCTTGTCCAGCTGATTGTGCTACATGCGCAGGAGGTCTTAGATGGAAGGCGGTAGCATCGCATCCAATTATTTGAATCAGTTCTTTGACGTCTTTAAGCAGGGAACTGCACAGACCCAGCAACGGATGATGAAGCAGGTTGCCGACCGACAGGCCCAAGCTGCAGATTCGATGCAAACCAATATTGAAATGATGCGCGCGCGCGTTCAGGCCGGCCAGATCGATCTCTACGCGTAAGCCTCGCTTGTATTGGTAAAGGGCTTGCCCGGCGGCAAGCCTTTTTGTAATAGGCGCTTCTTAACAGCGTCGAAGCCAGCCGGCTGCGGCTTTCGGCAACGGTGCCGAAAGCCAAAACTCGGGTAAGCGGCAAAGGTTTTTTGCTAGTTCCGGCCGAGACATTACCATTTTCCCCCGCGTTCCCGCCTTAGGCTCCTCCTGTCTTCTTTGCTCCAGCGGCGATATATACGAGCCGGTTAGTCGGCGTCGGTACGATAATGCTCGGCAAACTCGGCGGTTGGTTCGATAGGTTTGATGATATCGATCAAAACGCCGTTGGGGTCGGTGGTGATGAAATGTCGCTGGCCGAAGTCTTCGTCGCGTAGCGAGAGGAGGATCGGCAAGCCTGCCGCTTTGAGTCGGGCGTACTCAGCGTCCGGATCGGTCACTTCAAAGTTAATAATAAGGCCGCCGACCTGCCCCCGAGCTGTCTCGGGTACCGTCTCATGCGCCCCATTAAGTACGGCGAGATTAACCGCGGGGTCGATGGTCGATTGCAAGTGCGCGTACCAATCGATGTGAAAAACGGTTTGGAAGTAAAAGTGGCGAACGTAGAAATCGGCGGTGCCGGTGACGTCGTCCGTCATTATGACGGGATAATAGCTGGTGATCTGCATGGCGCTTTTCCTCACGAAGATAAAAACATACAATGTGTACGTACTGGTTAATATTACATACAGGCTGAATGTATGCAAATGAAAGTTAGGCGTCGTTCCAACCGAGAACGAAGGGAAGCGACCAAAGCGGCGCTGTTACGTGCCGCGCGCGAGTTCTTTGTTAGTAAAGGCTTTGCAGAAACCGGTACTCCGGAAATCGTCGCAGCAGCGGGAGTGACCCGGGGGGCGCTGTATCATCACTTCGCTGATAAGAAAGCGCTATTCGATGCCGTCGTGGAGGAGGAAGCTGCTAGCGTCGCCGAGGCTATAGAGCAGGCATCGCCGGATGCGCTATCGGCGCGCGAGGCGTTGCTTCGGGGCGGAGAGGCTTTTCTCGATGCCATCCGAGAGCGCGGCCGAACGCGGCTGTTGCTACTGGATGGGCCGGCCGTGTTAGGTAGAGCGCGAATGGATGAAATCGATGCCGCTTATGGAGGGCGGACCTTGGAGGAAGGGCTTGCCGCGGCGATGGAAGAGAAAAGCATGCCGCATCTGCCGCTTGCGGCCATAGCGGCTATGTTGTCGGCGGCGTTCGATCGGGCCGCGTTAGCGATAGATTCCGGTGCCGACGCACAAGCGTATCGAGAAGGCCTAGTGGCATTGATCGATGGGGTCGTAGGCGGAAGCGGCCAAGAACGATAAGCGATAATTTCGCTACCATACGCTGCGGCACGAGTCCGACGGCAAGCAAGCTTCGGGTGGCTAATCCAGACAACTGCACTTTTTCGCATATCGCTGGCCATTATCGACGAGTAGATATCCATCGACCGGATCACTCGTCATAGGGTTCATTCGTACGTGGCGCGCTCGGTGCCTGTTCGTCCAGCGACCGCCGGTACCGAATACAGCCTTGTAGAAACACAGGCCACTCCGGTACGGCTGGAATCGGATCAGTTTTTTCCGGCAGCAATGCCCACAGCGCAGGGTGGTGCCAACAAAGGTCATGACCCGTTGCATCGCGATGCCGACGAATTCCGCGGCGTAGCTTTTTGATTTCCAACAAAAGTTCGGCGCGGGTCATTTGTTCGAGGTCTTCGTCCATGACATTCCTCCACAAACGGTACCGCCTACTCGATACGGGCCGGCGGCCCGTCGAGCGGCTTATGAACGTCGCCCGACAAAGCGGGGTATTCCGGTCGCCTCCGTTTCGCGCGTCGCGCATGGTGGCGGACTCGATACCGCCGGCCATCCGACCATAAATGAGGCGAGGGGCTCCTTGCGTCCGCGATGAAGCTCGCTGGATGTTGCGCCGCTTCTACGGCCTACTATTCTTCCTGGGGGTTACGCCGGAAGTTGCCAGGGGCCTGTCGCTCTGCGAAAGCTCCAGCTCGCTTTGATATCGCTATACAACGCATTTCTAATGCTTATTCCAGAATCGATCGCGCAGCTTGCGCTTGGCTACTTTACCGTTATCGTCGCGGGGTAGTGCCGTTACCAAGCGAATATCGCGTGGAACCTTGTAGTTGGCTAGCCGTTGCGACAAGTATGTACGGAGTGTGGCAGGTTCCAGTTGTAGTCCGTCTGCCGGCTGTACGAGGCCAAGTAGCGATTCGCCGTATTCTTCGTCAGGTACACCCAGGATGGCGCAGTCGGCGACTTCGGGAAGCTCCAGCAGGGCGTTTTCGATCTCGGCCGGGTAAATATTTACGCCGCCGGAAATGACCATGTCCGCCGCTCGGTCGCAAACGTAGAGGTAGCCTGCTTCGTCGCGATAGCCCATATCGCCCACGGTGGCGAGCTCGCCGTGAGCGGCTTTAGCGCGGGCCTCCGGGTTGTTGTGATACGTGAAGTCGGAAAAGGCGGGTTGGCGTCCATAGATAATGCCGATCTCGTTCGCCTCGCACTCGCGGCCGTCTTCCCGCAGGATCTTTATTTGAGCGCCGGTGATCGGCAGCCCAACGCTACCCGGTTTACGGCGCGCACCTTGCGGGTCTTGAACCGTTAGCATGCCGGTTTCGCTGGAAGCGTAAGTCTCGTAGATGACGTCGCCCCACCAGTCGAGCATGGCCCGCTTAACTTCCGGTGCGCAGGGCGCGCCTGTGGAGGCGACGAAACGCACCGATGAGAGGTCATAGCGTTGCCGAACCGCCGCCGGAAGGCGCAGTAAGCGAACGTACATTATGGGGACGAGATAAACCGTGGTAATACGGTGGCGTTCGATCAGTGCCAGTAACTGCTCCGGTTCGAAGCGCGGCATTAGTACTAGCAGATCGCCCAGTTGTAGCGTTTGTTGCGTCATGGAGCTGGGGGCACTGTGATAGAGTGGGGCTGGCATTAGCGTGCGAACGCCGGGCTCCACGCCCCAGGCCTCGGCGGAGAGTTGCTGTAGCAATGGCAGTTGCTCCGGTGTCAGCGGTAGCCGCCTTACCCCTTTCGGGCGGCCGGTCGTCCCGGAGGTATAAGCCATGTGGCCACGCGGGGCGCGCTCCGGTCCATCGTAAAGCGGTTGCGTTTGTAACCAATGTTCGTAGCTGCGCGGTGTCGCAGCGGGGGCGTCGGTCACGAGCACCGTCAGGTTGTCGGGTACCGCCGGGGCAATGCTGGCCAGTAAGTCGGACTGTATAATCAGTACTTTAGCGCCGGAATCCTGTAGCAGATAACGTGCTTCTTCCGTCTTGAAATGCCAGTTGATCGGGCAGTAGTAAATTCCCGCGGTACGGCATGCCATGATGACGTCAAGGTAGACAGGATCGTTGCGAAGCATGAGTGCGATGACGTCGCCTTCCTCTACCCCTAACTGCGTTAGTCCGCCTGCCAGCCTTAATCCGCGTTGCCTAACTTCGTCGGCTGAACGGTGCAGATTTTCGAATATAAGAGCGGCTGTCATAGGGTGTCTCCTCCGTCCGCCACGATCACGCTGTGTTTTAAAGCAGCGAGTCGTGCATGTTTTGTTATAGCGCGTCGATAATCTACTAATGAATAAACTATAGGACGTGTTTGTCTGTGCCGACAATGCGAGGCATGAGTTATGGTGCGTAACGATCGGCTTGGTTTAAGCTCACTGTTCGTCGTGCGATATGGTGGTTCCTATGTCTGCGTTTCTGCATCGCTTATTTCTCTTCCTGTATCGGCCCCGGTTCGTCGTGTTCAGTCTACTGAGCGTGATGCTATATGCCGCGCCGGCTAGTGCGGCGGCGGAGCCGGAGAGCAACTGGCTGAATGTGGTGCGTAAGACCCCCTATTGGGCGAGCCAGGGCGTAGCGGAGAACCTCGCCACTATTCGCAGTTGGGTCTTGTTGGGGGAGGGGTATTGTGGCGAGTCTCGCCGACATTTGTTGTTCGACCATCGTGCACGGTTTCTAGCCTACATCGACGATGCGGATAGCCGCGAGGCGACTATCGACCGGCTTAACGATACGCGACAGCGCTTAGTGCAACAGGAGCGTGCCGCTTACTGGAGCCGTGGCAGTGCGAACAGCCGCGGTTACCCGTTAGCCTTGGCGTGCCATCAACCCGATGCCGACATGGCGGTGGCGATCGCCCGGCTAACGGGGGCGACCGACGAGTACAGGATTTGGGGGACATGGGACGGTATTCGTGTCGGCGAGCCCGATAGCCAGGTTTCGCTGGTCGAGTTGTTTCGCATAGTGTACGAGCATCGTAAAGCGCAAGGGCGGTTTACGTTCCCGGATGGCGTGATGCCTACGTTTTTGGGTAAGACCATCATTGAAAGCGGCGGCCAGAAAGATGCCTTGTCGCCGCAGGCAGCCCGAGGAATCATGCAGCTTAGGCCCGAAGTTCTTGATGACTGCGAGATTCCGGAACGATATCGGCTGCATCGTATCGCTCAGGTCGATTGCGCTCTACGGCTCGTAGAGCAGAATCACCGCAATTTGCGGGAACCGTTTATGGCCGTTTTCGGCGCAATGGCCACCGAGAAGCGCGAACAACTCTACGGTTTCCTTCTCACGCAGTCTTACCAGATCGGCGTTGGTCGCACTATCGAGCTGCTAGAAGACGACGAGTTGGGAAGAGCGGCTCGTTACTTCGCGGCTAACGATCAAAACTTCAGTGCCGGAGATATTCAAGTCGGCCTTATTTTTCATAATATGGGGCGCCGGGATATAGGGCTGCGTACGCTGTACTACGTGACGGATGCCCGTATCGCCCGTGAAGCGTTGTGCGCGAGTGCAGCAATGAAGGACGACCCTTGGTGCGCGGCGCCTTAGCGAGGAGGCAAAAGGCGGGCAACATGCTATCCATTAAAGTGTGTCGCATGTTGCCCCGCGGGCAGGGGGCGCCCGGGCGCACCGCTAGCGTGTGCCCGTGCGGTGGTAGTTTGCGTCGTCTACCTTGGGCGCGCTAAGCGATGAAAATTGAGCCTTAATTTGCTCGGCTTGTTCCTGAAGCTTCTCCATTGGCGTGGCAAACCCGAAGATTCCGGTAAAGTGTAGAAACATCCGATAGCCGAATTTGAACGCATCGCCGCGCTTGCGGGGGATGAGATGCAGGTGGGCGTGCGGAATGTGCTGGTTGGTAGCTTTGCCGTCGTTGACCAGTAAATGGGTGCCTTCCACGCCGAAGCCCGCCTTGCGTTGCGCGGCCAACAGAAAGTCGTATACCCGGTAGAGATGTTGTCGCGTCTGTGCGTCGAGTTCTTCTAGCTTTTCTACGTGCTGTTTCGGAATTAAAAGCACATGCGCGTCGCCTAGCGGGTGAATATCCATGAACGCAAAGGATAGATCGTCCTCGTAGACCTGTGCGCAACGTTCCGAGCCGGCGATAATTTTACAAAAAAGGCAATCCATGGCGGCAATGCTCTCCTGCTACTTTACGTGGTTATCGGCGGGGCGAGTGTCGGCTACCAGACTACTATCTTCCTCCGCAGGAGGCGAGTTTGCGAAGGCACGCTCGAGAACCCAGCGGTCACGCAGAAACTCCTTGTCCGCCATCAGCCTCGCCAGTTTAGGCAAATTGCAGAAGGGAACCGCGGGATAAGCATGGTGTTCGACGTGATAGTTGATGTTTGCCCATATAAGCCCGAATAAACGGCTCGTTACGGTGATGGTGTTCTTGGCTAGGTCGAGCCGTCCTTCGTCGTCGGACGGCAGCGTCGCCATAGGGTAATGTTCGTAGCCGCGCGAGATGGGATTGATCACCAGTGCGAGCAATAGCAGCGGCAACACGAAGATCAGCACAAACTCATAGATTAAACCTTGCCAGATAAAGAGTGCGAACAAAGCAACAGCGATGGTGAGATTGACGGCCAGCTCGGCCAGTACGGCATTGCGTACCTTATTGCCGTAGCGCACCATCGAAAGGTAGGTAAAGCGCGGTACGAACAGAGCAATGCGCACAAATAGCCACTTTACGCCGTCCGTGTAGTGCCATTCGTCGGGGTCTTTCTCCGGATCGCCGAGGTAACGGTGGTGTCGCTTATGACATTCCGTGAAAGCCGTGTACGGAAAGACGATGAAGGCTGCCAGCGCGCGACCGAACCATTTGTTTAACGTGCGCGAGCGGAACGCGCTCTGATGACCGCAGTCGTGTTGTAGCACCGTGAAGGTATGTAGCTGGTTGCCCATGATGAGCACCGCGACGATATGCACTAGTATCGAGTCGGTGAAAGCGATGAGTAAGGCGCATGCGAACCACACGGCCAGATGGATGGTAAGTGCCAGTAGAAATTTCTCCGGTACAGGTTTCAGCAGCGCGAGTAGTTCCGCGTTGCGGTCCTTGGCGACTTTGAGATCCGCCCGTTTTGCTAAACGGATTTCGTCTTGCGCAGCCAGCAGGTCTGTTCTGTCCATCGTGTAGACCTCGTCGGGATTAATGGGTTATTCGATTTGTAAGCGAACTTCATCTGTTAACGGGCGGCCAACGCACATCAGTGCCTGACCCATTTGCAGCTCGCTTTTGGAAAGGCCGTGACCTTCTTCCATAGCCACCTCGCCAGCCAGCTTTTTACAGACGCAGGCTGTACAGAAGCCGCTTCGGCACGAAAACGGCGGTTCGACGCCGTTGGCTAGCGCGGCTTCCAGAATCGTTTGCTCAGGCAAGACTTGGAAGCTGAACTCCTGGCCGTTCATCTGCAGCGAGACTTTCTTCGGTGTGTTCGGTACGTCGGTATTGCCGGAGCCGGTTTTCTGTCTCGCTGTGACAAAGCGCTCGCAGTGGACGCTAGGTTCGGGGACTTGGAGTTCGGTAAGTGCCTCGAGTGCTTGCTCCATTAGCCCTGACGGGCCGCACAGGTAATATTCAACCGGTTGCTCCGACTGCCGTTGCAGAGAAGAGAATAGTTCTGTGGCGCCTTGGTGGGTGAGCCGGTTGGCCGGTTGGTCAGGCTGCGGTTGGGAAAAGATGTGCCGAATCGCTAGTCGGCCGGGAAACTGTGTCTGAAGCTTCGTTAACTTGTCGCGGAAGATGACGGATTCCGGTGTGCGATTGCAGTAAACCAGCGACACATAGCTGCCCGGCTCGAAATGCAACGCGCTTTTTAGGATCGAAAACAGCGGGGAGATTCCGCTGCCGCCGGCAAATAGCACCAAGTGTCGCGGCTGCCGAGGGCTTGGAGTATGGACGAACGAGCCTTGGGCGCCGAATGTTTTTACGCTGTCGCCGGCGCTCAATGCGTGCACGAACTGCGTCGATACCTTGCCGCCTTGGACCCGCTTGACGGTGATCGACAGGTGTTTATCGATGCCGGGCGTGCTACTTAGAGAGTAGGCCCGGCACACGCGGCCATCGCCGGTATCCACTTCGAAGCTTAGATACTGACCTGCCGAGTAGCTGATTTTGCGCAGTAACGGCTGTTTGAAATGAATGGTAACGGCGTCATCGGTTTCAGGTTCGATGGCCACGACTTTCAAATTCTGTAACTTCTTCATAAGTCGGTTCCGGCTTGCCTAGGCAGCAGCGTTTTTTGTCAACGTGTGCCGGTGGAAATCCTTTTCTTGTTCGGCTATCGGTGCCGGTTGTACGCGCTGTTTCAGCAGCTCTACCTTTTCCGCGTGCGACATCGGCTCCCACCAGTCGAGCTTGGCAGCTAGCGTGTCGAAACGGCGCAACATCATGAGTAAGAACAGATCCAGCACACTGAGGTCGCGGAAAACCATCGAGCGGGAAGCCTTCATTTCCGGTTTGATCTTTTCGAACAGGGCGGGCGACTCCGACCAATGCACGTTCGCCCAGTGGTGATGGCACACGTGATAGCCCTCGTTCAGCACATTGACGGGTGTTTCCAGAAGGGTCGTCGTGTTGCACATGAAATCCTTAGGATCTTGTTGTCCGCCGTAGAAGGCGTGCTGCGCCCAGTGGATGACGCCCATTAGAAAGTTGCTGGCACCCCAGGGTATGAGCATGTACAGCACCGCGATTTGCCAGCTGTACAGCGCCAGCAAGGCGAGTAAGCCGAAGTAGATCAGGTTGCCCATCACCATACTGCGCATCTGGGCCGTCTTACGTCGGCTTTTGAAGTACAAGTATGGAGAGATCATGAATTGCTGGTACATAACCTCGCGCACCATATAGACCATGAAGTGCCAAGCGTTGGCGTGGTTGTAGCGTGCGGTGGCATAGATATCGAGCGGGCCGGTGTTTTCGCGGTGATGCTGCTGCAGATGGGCGGTCGCGTGCGGCACCAAACCTAGTGGTACGGCAAAGAAAATGTAGAGGAATGTGTTGCCGGTCCAGGTCTCGCAGCGGCTATCGCCCTTGAAAATGCCGCCGCGGCGGTGCCCTTCTTGATGCATGGCGCTGAAGGAGCGTACGAAAGCGCGGATATTTGGCCCGTAAACGAATGCGTAGAAGGCCAGTACCAGCGGCCAGACAATCTCTTGTAGGACAAGTTGCAGCCCGAGTACCGGAAAGGCCGTGAGCCCAAGCGTAATAGCGGCTGCCAGGATAGGTTCGTCGCGCGGGTCTTTCAGAATTCGGTTCGCAAGCCGCTGTACGAGGGCGTGATAACGCTCGACAATCCCGTTGCCGAGCGTGGCCAGCCCAGGTATGAGCGCAAGTAACCGGCGGCCGCCTTGCAAAAGGATGGACAGCAACAAAATGGCGCCGGCGGCCACTGTGTTAAAGGCCACTAAGACGGCGAATACCGGCAGCAATAAGGCATGAAGCAGTGGATTAACGTTGCCGGGACGCTTTGGATAGAGGCTAGCGTTGTATAGGGACATGCGCAGGTCAGGCTCTTGTTCGATAAGCATGCCGCTTTGGCCGACTGTAATTCCTGCCAAAGCGGCTCTTTGTTGGGCATAAATTGTTGTAGTCCGTAGGCATGTGCTTGGCGATAGTCGGCGCAGGGTTGGCCGCGGTGAGCGGATAAACGCCTCTATGCCGGCCAAGCTAATCATGCCGGTGCCCTTTTCTTAAACATGCGCCGGTTCCGGCGCGTCTACTGTCGATCCGGTGTTGCGCAGGAAATCTGCCAGGGTCGGCGCGGCAGCGGTACGCGAGATAGGGTGGAAACCAATGGCGCGGGATGCTGCCAGTAAGTAGCTCACCTGCTCGGATTCGATAAAGCTCATTCCGCCCAGTAGCTCAACGGCGAGATTGCTTGCCCGTTCGATAGCTGCTTGAACGCTAAAGCGCGAGCACAGCGCTTGGCTATACAATCCCGCATCGGCCTCCTGCCGCTGTTCGAGCGTGCCGGCTGTGCCGAGCAAGGCCTGATGTGCACCTTCGAGTTCGATCGCTAGCTGGGCGAGGTGGGTATCCTGCACGCCGCGCTTGCAAACGAGTAGCTCGACCAATGCCGAGGCAGCACCCAAATAGCTTGCACCGACCATTAGCTGAAACCAGCACAAGCCTGAGATGGAGGCTTCTTGGGCGGAGGCTTCGATCTCTTCCGCATTGGCCCCTTCGGCTAATAGCACCATTTCATCCGGCACAAAAACATCGTTAAATATCAGAGCATTGCTGTCGGTTGCGCGGAGGATGGGAGTTTTCCAGAATGGTTCGCGGGTGATGTTCGCGCCTTCCGCGAAGATGACCGCAAAACCTTGATGATCGACGCCGCCTGTATCGGTGCAGGCGACGCCGGCGACGATGACATCCATGTCATGGCTCATGGTGCAGGGTTTTTTCGTCCCACGGAGGACAAAGCCGCCGTCTACGGCACTAGCCTTAAGGCTGGAATTGAAGATGGGCGAGCCGGGTTTTCCTTCGGCGAAGGCGGAGGCCAGCAGTAGTTGATTGTTAGCGATCGAACGTAGCAGGTCTTCGGCGGCCGGAATGATGCCGCCGAGCTGAACGATGGTCGCAATCGTGTGATGATGCATCGTCATCATGACCGCCAGCGAAGGGCATAAAGAGCCTACTGCTCGCAGCACATTGATGGTGTCGCGCGGGGAGGCGCCCAGCCCCCCGTATTGTTGGGGGATGAGTAGGCCGGCGGCGTTGGAGCGGCGAAATAGTTGGCAAAGCTGCGCCGGTTCGGCGTGTTCGAGCTGCATTAGACCCTGATGCTTGAGTTCGGCGATTAGTCCTGGCAGGTATTGCTCGGTAGCCGCTCTGGCTTCTTGAATCGACATGTATTGGCAGCCTCTCTTTCAGTAAATGGTAATTATCCGGCCCGTTTGATGCGCTGCGCCCCGGCAGGTTTAAAGCCGAGGGCGAGGGCGTGGCGCAGCACTTCTTCGGCATCGGCGAGAGGAGGGCGTTTGCCGATGCTGTAGTCTCTGCGTTTGCCTGTCATGGTCAGTACGATGGTTTCGGCCAGGCAGCTGTAGGTGACGCCATCCGGCATGTCGTCGAGGTTCTGGTGACCAAACCGATAGCCGCTATCGGGGAGGTTTACTAGCCCGCCTTCGACGACGCGGATATCGGGGCGTTGCGTCACCGTATGGCGCTGTATGTCCGGGGGTTGTGCGCAGTCGCAGATCACAGCGCTGGGATGTAGCGAGCTGGGATCGATAAATGCCGAGCCGTTTGAGGTCGCGGACAGGATGGCTTCGAGTCGCGGTAGCCAAGATTCCAACTCGGAAGCGATGGTAAGCGGAGGCGGTCGGTTAGCTTCTGCGGCAAGCGCCTCGATGGCCTGAAATAGCTTAGTCAGACCTTCTTCGTCCTCGCCTAGGGACAGCAGTTGCTCAATCTGCTCGCGATTCGGAACGAGTGCGCTCAGCGGCTTGGCTATCCCGCTCGGTTCTTGGGCCTGGAGCGAGAGCAGAGCGTTTCGATAAATTTCGCCCGCTACCCAGCTAAGTTGCTGCATTGCATTGCGATTGGCGGCGTTGCCTAGTAGAACCAGGCGCTCGCAAAGCTTGCCGAGTCGCAGGCTGGCGAGTCGACCGACGGAGCCGTAGGCGCCGATTACTCCGGTTTGGCGCTTTGCCAACGGTTTACCCCGCTCAAGACAGGCGCTGGTAAGGCCTTCGACGCCGACCATCGCAGTTAGGCTATTGCCGGTTGTGGTGTGGAAGGCGTCGTTGACGATATCTACGCCGGCATTGGAAATAACGGAGGTGTAGGCGCCTAGGCCAAGAAAGTCGATATTCAATTCCGACGCGGCGTTGACGTAGTTCTGCAATAGTTTCTTGCGCTTAGCGAGGCTTAGCCGCATGAAGTCCTTGGGTTGCAGAAGACTGCCGATCAACCAGCCTTCGACATAATCGCCGTCGGCATTGAAGACTTTGCGGGCATGATAGGTGACGCCTGCTTCGAGGTTCGGTTTGGCCCATTCGGTGAAGCGCCGCAACCACTTCTGCATGAAGTCTTTTTCTTCCTCTGCTAGCTCCAGCGGCGCGAGTATGCTATCGCCGTTGACGCCGTCTTCGCTGGTTGGGTGCAGGAGAAAGGCAAATCGGCCCAGGCAGCGCCCCCTGCGCTTGGATGTGGCGGGCGCGGGCGGGGGCATGCTGGGGCGGAAGCCCGGCGCCTGGGGTGGAAAGTCGTTCGCCTCCAAAATTAGGCGATGTTGGCGACCGTGGTCGATAAGTTCGGCCGCGGTCGTCAGCCCTTCGATCAGGATGTCGATTTCTGCGCGCGTGACGATCAGCGACGGCTGGATGCGTAGCACGTTGCCTGCGTTAAGAGCAGGCAAGCAGTGCACGCCGTGGCGAGCTTTCAAGTAGCCGCAGACAATGGGTACCAGCGCGCCTAAAGAGCTGGCCAGCGAAAAAGTATATAAACGGTCGCCGGGCCAGTTTCGTAGGCTTAGCCCCTGCATCAGTCCGCGACCGTCCACCCCGCGGAAGACATTGGGGTACCGCTCCACTAGGCGTTCGAGGGCATTGCGGAGGTAGGCGCCGAGGTCGGCTACAGCGGTAAGCATACGTCCGTTGTCCGCCGTTAGTTGGTCGAGGACGGCTGTGGCTATCGCTGCGGAAAAGCCGTTGATGCCAAAGGTAGAGCTGTGGAAACGGTCGAAGTCGCGGTTCCATGCTCGTTCGCCGTATAGACAGGCGCCGATCGGCACGAGTCCGCCGCCGAGCGCTTTGGCTAGGAGCAATACATCGGGGCTCAGCCCTTCCGCCGTTGCAGAAAACAAAGAGCCGGTGCGGCCGAGCCCGGTTTGGATTTCGTCGACCACGAATAGCGTGCCGTACTGGCGGCAGAGTTCTTGCGCTTTCAGCAGGTACTGTGCAGGCGGTGTGCGCATACCGGCTTCGCCTTGCACGGTTTCGACAAAAAACGCGGCAATCTGCCGAGTTTCCAGCTTGGCGGCTAACGCCGGTAGATCGCCGTAAGGAACATGCGCAAAATCGCTCGCATCGACGTGGAAGGGTTCGCGGTACTGGGGATCGCCCGTGACCCCGACTGCACCTTGGGTCTTGCCATGGAAGCCGCTGTCGGTGCCGAGAATGAGTGTCCGGTTGGTAGCGGCTCGCACGAGTTTGATGGCGGCTTCGACCGTTTCCGCTCCGCTGGTTGTCAGGGTGGCCCTGGTCATATCGCCGGGAGCGAGTTCGATCAAGCGCTGAGCCAGCGTTTCGGCGATCGGGTTGACCAGCGGTTGGACGAATGTAGGTTGTTCGGAATCCAGAAACTGCTTGGCGGCCGAGATAATGGATGCCGGCTGGTAGCCGAACGGGACCGCTCCGAACTGAGCAGCAAAATCGATCAGCTGTCGACCGCTGGCGGTCGTAAGGCGTGTGCCGGACGCTTGCGTTATCGTTTCGTCGAGTCCGAAGAAACCCAGCAGTTCCTGGCGTGTTTGATTCAGGATTGAAGTGCTCATAACGCTAGGGGTTTACCAGTGTATGAAGGTAATGGCTGACTTTGTTCACGGTGTCGTGTTCGAACGCGATCTCCGGGTCCAGCACAACGCCGAGCGTGTCTTCGAACTCGGCGGATAGCCCCACTGCGAGGACGGAATCTATGCCTAGTTCGTGAAACGGGCGTTCGCGGTCCAATGACTGTGGGTCGGTGTCGAGAACCGCCGCAACAGCTTGGGAAACCATGTCGATAATGTCGTCTAGGCTCACTCGCTCAATTCCTTTTGGCCGCATCGACTGCGGATGTTTTTCTAAAAATGTCCGGCAAAAGCCGGCGTGAAAGACAGTCCCCGGCAAGGGTCTGGGCGTTAGCGGTAGCGGGCCGTTACGGGCCCGCTACCGCTACTTCAGCGAGCGCTCGCTGGTAGTAATTTGCCCTATGAATAATGAAAGCATTGGGTGGGAAATGGGCAATACGCTGACCGGAGTAGTGGGCTGTTGTCGATTCGGTTTCGCGCGGTTCGTTCTAAGTAAGAAAAGCGTTGCGGGTGGGGCGGAGCAGAGTGGTTTTGGGGGCTGTTGAAAGCCGGGAAGAGAATGCCGCACGGCTCGGCCATAGACGCCGCCGTGCAAGCACGGCGCGTCTATGGCCGAAATTTACGAGGCTTTCTTATGCTCGGCGAACCAAGCTGCGATCTGAGAGCGGTTGGTGAGGGATAGCTTGCAGAGGATATTCTGCACGTGAGTTTTTACCGTCAGATCGCTAATTTTAAGGATTTGGCCGATTTCCCAGTTAGTTTTGCCACAGGCGACCCAGCCGGCGATTTGTTGCTCGCGCTTGGATAACGGTGTTGGCTGCTGCGAAAACGGTGCCGGGCCTGTTTCTCTGGCTTTATCTCCCCGTTTGGGTAAGGCGCGACTGAGTGCTATGTGAATATGAGGAGCCAGCAGCATAACGCGTGGTTTGCACTCTGCCGCCACCGAGGGAGAAACGTTATGAAACAAGTAAGCAATGAACGAGTCGGCCTCCGTATCCGGTAAGATAGTCCAGGCAAAGTTTTCGATGTGGTGACGCTTGAGCAACTCGGCCCAGCCTTGGTCGGCAGGATCGCATAATGACTCGGTGCGGATGAATCGCGCCCGACCGATCTGTCTGACGATATCGGCGTTTGTGGACGGTGCTAGACCATCGCGACGAACCAGCGCTCTGGCGTAGCCGGAAGGTGTGGTATGGATCAGGTCGTTTACATAAAGGCTGTCGGCACGTCGTTCGACGATAGCGAATGCAAAGTGGTCGCAAGGTAACAGGTGTTTCAGTGCATCGGCAGTCTTTTTTTGAGCCCGAGCAGGGTCTTAGCACCCAAAATCGATGCCAGCAGTTGTAGCACAGCTGTGTCTGGAGTTTGTTGGTCCGACAAGTGAGCAAGCATGGCGAGGCTCCTTGTAATTATTGTCATCGTTCCTTGGCGATGGCTGCGCACGCCGCCGAAGGCGCACGCAGCCGCTGTATCTCAATGTGTTAGGCGCTTACGGCTTCTTTCTCCTGAGTCGAATTGAGCGTTGTGCCGGCAACCTCCACGGTAATGAGGCGGTTGGCGATAGGGAGGTCGTCGGTCGGTTCGCCGTTTCGTAGGCGCTCGACGAGTGGCGTCAGTAGGTGGTGGCATGCGTGTCGCTTGATCTTGCCGCTGGAGGTGCGCGGCAAGCTACCGCCGAACGTGAGGATGATGACCGGCTGCATCAGGCGGTGATCATCCCAGAGGCTGGTGCGGATCTGGGAAAGTAGCTTGTCGATATCCAGCTCGCGCAAGGCACGCCGCTCGATTTCCTGTGCCACGGCAACCCTCTCGGTACCGTCGATGACGATGCTAAAGGCCGCCGAACCGTCGGGTCTGAAGCCGGAGTGTAGGTTGCACACGGTGGTTTCGATGTCGGATGGGTGATGATTGACGCCATTGACGATGATCAAGTCTTTTAGGCGTCCGGTGACATATAGTTCGCCATTAGAGATGAAGCCTAGATCGCCGCTACGGACGCGACGCGGGGTTCCGTTATGTTGATGGTTAAAAGTTGCCTCGGTAGCATCGGGACGCTGCCAATAGCCTTCGGCAACGCTGCCGCCGATGACGTAGATCTCGCCAACACGACCTTCCGGCAGTTTTTCTCCGGTGTCGGGGTCGATGATGACGGGTTCTTCCCCCGGCAATGCGCGGCCGCTACTGACCAGCGCACGGCTATGCTCGGTGTCGCCCGTTTCGGTGCTCGCTCGCTCGACGGGTACGGCGACGTTGTGGGCGAGTTGTTCCGTATCGAAATGGCGAATCAAGGCGCCCTGAAGTACGCCGGACGAGGTGGCCAACAAGGTGCCTTCGGCGAGACCGTAGCAGGGGAAGCTCGCTCGGCGGCGAAAGCCGCAGGGGCCGAACCTGGTTTCGAAAGCGGTTACCGTCGAGGCCCGAACGTTCTCGGCACCGTTGAAGGCGACTTCCCAGCTGCTCAAATCGAGCTCTGCCAGGTCTTCATCCTTGATTTTTCGCACGCAGAGTTCATAGGCGAAGTTGGGGCCGCCGCTGGCGGTGGCGCGATACTTGGTGATCGCCCGGAGCCAACGTACTGGCCGTTGCAGGAAGTGAATTGGCGTCATTAGCGTTGTGGGGCAACCCACAAAGGCCGATTGCAAGATGCCCCCGATGAGGCCCATGTCGTGGTAGGGAGGCAGCCAGCTGACGACATGGCCGCTGCGGCGGTTGTTGAAATGCTGCTGAATCGTAGTGGAGTTAACGATCAGGTTTTGATGCGAGATCATAACTCCCTTGGGATTTCCCGTGGAGCCCGAGGTGTACTGGAGGAAGGCTAAGTCGCTCGACTTTCCGGTCGTGGGTTGCCACTGGTCGGCAGTGGCCATATCGATATCGGGTAGCGTGAAAACGCGGGCTCCCGGTGCGGTTGCATTGAGCCGCGGGTGGATTGCATCGACGTGCTCCGGCGTTGTTAACGCCGCCGTAGGGCGACAATCGGCGATGATGGCATCGAGGCGGCCAAGCGTCTTGCTCGTACTGGGCGGGTAGGCCGGTACGGCGACTACTCCGGCGTAGAGGCAGCCGAAGAAAGCCGTGATGTACTCGAAGCCAGGTTTGAGCAGAATAATTACGCGGTCGCCGCGGCGGCAGTTTTGTAGCAGCGAGACAGCGGTCGCGCGAGCCGCCTGGTCGAGCTCGGCGAAGCTTAGTGTCGCTTCGTTATTGCCACCATCCAATAGGAACCTGTATGCCAGCGCGTCGGGCATCTCCTCCGCGTGGTGGCGCAGGCAGTCGGAGAAGTTGGTGTAGTTTGGCGCTTTAAGCCGGATGGTTTTCATTACGTTCCTTCGCTCTTCTTAGTTTTTACGTCGCTTGCATCATGCTAGTGGCCGGTCATTTTTCGATGTGCCGGCTCAGTGTGTCGCTCTCGGTTCCTGGCAAGATGCGGCCCGCCGGTAATGGCTGGACGCCCTTGGCCAGGGCCCGCAACGCCACTAGCAGGTTGCCTAAAAAGTCCATCCATGGACTTTCTCAGCTCGCGGCGCCCCGGTACCTGCCCTTGGCGCGCTCCCAGGATCGAGCACTTGCGTACTCGATCCTAGAACGGCACATCCCTGTGCCGTTCTAGGAGGCTTGTCCTGCCCGGGCAAGATGGCCGGACATTGCAAGACCTCTACCTAGAACCATAGCAGAGCCATCAGCTGTGTCCCCTACTGTTATAGGCTGACTTGCTCAAATACTGTGCTAATCTGGTGAAGTAGACCACAAAAAATGGAACTTCACGGCTGTTGGCCCGCCGTTTGGGCATATCGGATGACAGCAGTGCAATGATGGCATTGCCAGCCGATGTTGAGCAGACAGACGGACGTCAGCCTCAATACAGGGGGAATGGATTCTTAATGGATACCCGCACCTACTCTTCAGACGCCGCCCGGGGGGGATTCCTCGCTATCCAGGCGGTATTAACCCTTTTGTGCATTTTGCGCTATGGCCCGTTCGGGTCGCACTGGTGATTTGGAGCACCGTCTGCATGGTCGGCATCTTTGCGCTTGCAGCAGTGTTGCACGCAGTGCGCCTACTTCTTGGAGCAGTGCCCGGTGTGCGTCCTCTGTCGCGTTGGCTGCTAGAACACTATCACGGGATGATTACGCCGCTAGCACGGCGAGTCATGGTCGATCCGCGCAATGCACCTATTCTAGCGGCGGTGATTTCGTTAGCCGCAACGGCGTTGCCGATCTTCATCGCGCAGTTGGTGCTTTACGAAATCAACTGGTGGTTGGTGTTGGCATTCTATGCTGTGGTGTTCGGGCCGAATGTGCGTGCCTATGTCCGCTCCTTCAGCGCCTTACATCAGGAGGGACACCACAACGGCTTGAAGGGGCGTAGTCCGTACGAACAGGCCTGCGGCAGCTCGTTCTTTTACGCCTTCCTGTGCGTCGTCAGCGGTCTTATTCCGCACGCGGTCGGTCATACGCAACAGCATCACCGGGAGAACGGCACGCGTATAGACGCCTTCGCATCGCATCGCTACGACCATGCCAACCTCTGGCATTTCTTCCGCTATATGACGCGCGATGTGATCTATCAGCAATTTATGGTTACGCCGTACCTGTACTTCAAAAGCAAAGGTAAACACACCCAGGCTGCCATCATGATCAAAGGCAACATCGTTTATTTCGCGGTGCTGCTGCCGGTGGCTATTTACAGTTGGGAGATTGCCCTGTGGTACATGCTCGTGCCATGGGGAGCTTCGAATTTCCTCTCAGGCGTTATTCATTGGGTGCAGCATGCCTTCTACGGCGGGCGGCGCGATTACGATAACTTTTTGACGCATACCATTACTTTGAAAGAAGCCCCGGTTAATTTCCTCAACGAGGGGTACCACCTCTGCCATCACCACAGCCCCGGCTTGCATTGGACCGAAAGCCCGGAGCTGTTCGAGCGGCTACGCGATGATCTCAAGGCCGCCGATTCGATGGTCTTCCGTGATCTTGGCGTGACGAACTTCTTCTTGTTGCTGACCGTATTTCGCGCATTTGGCGTTCTGGCGCGCAAGTACGAGCCTTGGGAGCCAATGACTCACGAGGAAAAGATAGCTCATATCAAACTGCGGGCGAAGCCGGCAGGTACTTTTGCGGATAATGAGGAGCCGTTGCAGCAGCGTGAGCTGGAAGGAGCGTCGGTATGAGCGAAGTCATCACAGCAAGCGAGCCAAGACGCAATGCGTTGCCCGGTGGCATTAATCCGCTGCTGCATTACGCACTGCTACCGTTACGAGTATTGTTCATCCTCGCCAGTACGGCCGCGATTAGCGTTATTTTCGCGTTAGGTATGGTGCTGCATGGGGCACGGCAACTGTTGGCGCTGATTCCCGGCGTCACCGCTGTGGCTAACGGGTGGCACGTTGCTTACCATGCCGCGATTTATCGCTTAGGCCGGCGCATACTGAAAGACCCGCGCGACGAACCCATCCTGGCGGCGGTGATCTCGCTAATACTGACGACGGTGCCGGTCTTCGTGGTGCAGCTGATAGTGGTCGACATCAACTGGTTTCTGGTGTTGACGTTCTATGCCTTGGTGTTCGGTCCGAAACTACGGGGTTTTGTGCGAACTTTCAGTGCCTGGCACCAGGAGGTTCACCGGCGCGGCGGCATTCTCAAAGGTCCGAGCCCGTTCGAGCGGGTGTTCGGGTTTACCTTTATTGCATTGCTATTCAGCCTGCCGACCGGGCAGATTCAATCCGGCGTCGCGCACGTGATGCAACATCATCGCGAAAATGCCGGCGAGGACGATGCCTTCGAGTCTGCCGGCTATAACCACGCGAGCCTGTGGGATTTCTACCGGTTTATGATCGGCCACGTTTTTTATCAGATCTTCCTGATTACGCCTTATCTCTACTTTAAGCGACGCGGGCGCGATGATTTGGCAGCGATTCAAATCAAGGGGAATTTGGTCTATTTCGCCTTCGTCCTGCCGATTGCCCTATACAGCTGGCAGATCGCGGTGTTTTATGTGCTGGTGCCCTGGTTGGCGTCAGCGTTTATTTTGGGGCTTAACAACTGGGTTCAGCATCCGTTCTACGGTGGCCGCGCAGACGGCGACAACTACATGACTAATACCGTTACGCTGTTGGAGACGCCGGTGAACTTCCTCAACGAAGGCTATCATCTGGTGCATCATCATCGGGCCGGCCTACACTGGACGGAATCCCCGCAGGAATTCGAGGCCATGCGCGAACAGATGAAAAAGGCGGACTCGATCGTAATCCGCGATCTTGGCGTGCCGGATCTGTTTTTATATCTGACCGTGCTGGGGGCCTTTAATGTCGTCGCCCGTAAGTACGAGCCGTGGGAGCCTATGACGCACGAAGAGAAAGTCGCCCACCTTAAGTTACGTAGCCAGGCGCTGTCGGGTGCGGAAGCGGAAGTCCGCGATACGTTTGCCTCTGCCGGACAAGCCTGATATCGCCCTGTTGCCACAGTCGATAAACAAGGCTCAGGAGCGGGGGCTCGGGCATGCCGAATGTCGCGCTGCCCCCGCTTTACGTCGTTTGTTGTGCAAGCATAAAACGTACTGCCTTGCAGACCCGACGAGTGCCCACCGCGCAGTAATCGCAGGGCAAGCTTTGGAGCCGGTAGCGCGCTCGTTTACTCCGCGGCATCGATAATGGCTGGGTTCGAGAAGCGTTTACGGTAGGCTGTCGGCGACAGCCGTACCCGACGGTTAAACAGCGAGCAGAACGTGGCGACATCGGCGTAGCCGACACGTTCGGTGATTTGCGCGACTGTGAGCGAAGTAGAGCGCAGCAACTCTTGTGCAATCTGTATTCGATGCTGTTGCAGGTAAGCAAGCGGCGAAGTGTCGGTTTCTTTCTTAAAGCGCCGCAAGAGAGTGCGGGGGCTGATGTGGAAAGCGGCGGCCAGTCGAGGTAGGTCATAGGGTTCGTCGACGTGGTTAACCAGCCAACGCTGCACGCGAGCAGAGAATTTGTCCTCTTGAATAGGCGCGCGTAAGCGTCGATCGATGAATGGCGCTTGGCTATCGCGGCCTTGATCGATCAGGGCAACGTTCGCGGTTTGTTGCGCCAAGGTAGGGCCGGCGAAGGTGCGGACGAGGTGCAAGGCGAGGTCGGTCGCAGCGCTGAAGGCGCCTGCCGTTGTTACGCCGGTATCTTCCAACAGCAGCGCATCGGGTCTTACATCGATAGCTGGATATAGGCGAGCTAATATCGGCGCGAATAGCCATGCCGTGGTCGCCTTGCGGCCGCTGAGCAACCCCGCCTCGGCAAGCATAAAAGCGCCGACACAGATCGAAGCAACCGGTACGCCGCGGGCGAAGGTGCGACGGATAAACGCGGCTTCGCGACCGTGCTCGGCAAGCCTGGTACGCGAGATGTCCAGCCCCCCGAAATCGAGTCCCGGCACGATTAATAGATCCATGTTGCTCGAAGCGGGGCTCGCGCTAAGACGTATGCCGCCAGCCGCTGTAACTCTCCGCCGCCCCACGCTGATCGTTTCGACGATAAAAGGGGGGCTGGCACAGCTTGTTTCGGTTTGTGCGATTCGGTTGGCTAATAGCAGCAAATCGTTGACTGCACAGACTTCCATCGTTAGACAGTCGGCATAAAGCAAAATGGCTACGCGTGTTTGTCCCATTTACTTTCTCGTGCTGGCGGTATTGCCAAATAATAGGGCGATAACGCCAATCCCGCCACATGCCTCCTACCAGCACACTATGCCTTATTCGTCGACTACGAGAGGCTATTACAATGGCAAGGTTGGGTTCCTACGAATGGGGCGAGCAAACCGACGGTATTTTGTCCGCGGCTGACCGGATGCGCTTGCTCGCGGGGTTAATCAGAGCCCAAGTGGCGGAGGCTCTATCGCATGCTGCAAAACGGTTTGGCAGCTACCGTCGTCGTACGACTCGCGTGAGGCTCGATACCGTTGCGGTGCCCGATTCCGTTGCGACTCGCGTTGCGGATGAGTTAGCGGGGCGCTACTACACCCAAGCGCTACGGCTGCATTGCCTGCGCACGTACTATTTCGGCCACCTGTGGGCGCAGTTCTACGGCCTTCGTGTCGATACCGAGACGTTGTATGTTGCGAGCCTGCTGCACGATCTAGGTTTGTCGCCGCAGTTTGCGAAACCGTCGAGTTGTTGCGGATTTGCTATTGTTGGTGCCCGCGAGGCAAAGCAAGCCGTAGCCAAGTTGCATTGGCCCGAAGAGCGACAACGAGCCGTTTATGAAGCGATCAGCTATCACCTGAACCCGTACTTGTCGATCGCGAAACATGAGCCGGAAGCAGTTTGCTTACAACGGGCGGCGCATTTGGATGTCGTCGGGGCTGGGCGGCATTTGTTGCCGCTTGCTGCGATTGCCGACGTCCATCAACGGTTTCCGCGCCATGATTTTCGCGAAGAAATACTGGCAACGATGACGGCGATGGTGCACGCGCCGAATTCCCACGCCGCCGTGCTCGGCAAGTTGGGGTTCGCCAAGCTAGCCGCCGGTAACCCATTGAACGGTATGCCCTACAGTAAGCACGGCCCGCTGAGCAGGTAACTTTAGGCGTAGTCCAGGACGAACGCTGTCGAAGGGCGCTTTGTATCGGTATGGCCGCTATGGTTACGCAAAGCCCGGCGGGTTCCACTCTTCCATCATCCGTGTCCGAGCGGCGTCCAGGCGTTCGGACATGAGTCCGGAGAAGCGTTTAAGTACTTGATAACCGAACTCATGATTCTCCCCGCAATAGGTGAGGATAGACTGGCCGTCGAACTCTAGAACCGACGTATCTTCGATGGCTCTTGCATTGAAATCCCACTTATACGGGGCGATCAACCAGGACCAGCCCAACACCTGATCTGGCCCCAACTCTTGCACGACCAGGGTGGGACCGCTGATGGCGGGTATTTCTAGCGAAACCCTGCCGCTGAGTATGAGGTAAAAGGTGGCTGCCGGTTCGCCGTGACGAAATAGCAGCTGCTCGCGGCCGAAGCGTTTTTCGGTGGCATGTTTCGCGATAAACTCAATGAACGCCGGGCTCATATCGGAGAAGAAAGCGTACTCCGAGAGTTGCTTTGCGGTAGGCGTTAGCATAGTCACGATCTCCTGACTCGGACCGATCCCGTAGTAGTGCGGCGATCGGCCTGACTATCGGCGAAGGCGCAATTAGCGCCAAGCCTCTCAGCAGACAACTATGACCGGAGCCCGAAATATCAACGGCGAGTCGATTGATAGGCGAGTAGGGCGAGAGCATTTGCTGCTGCGGCTAGAACAGCCGCAGCAGCATGAGGCTTACAGGTAAGGCTTCATCTCCAGTTTGGCGATGGCGTTACGGTGTACTTCGTCCGGGCCG
Source organism: Alkalilimnicola ehrlichii (assembly GCF_003399765.1). Lineage (GTDB taxonomy): Bacteria > Pseudomonadota > Gammaproteobacteria > Nitrococcales > AK92 > AK92. The sequence continues at coordinate 92,443 of NZ_NFZV01000009.1, forward strand.
TCGGCGGTGCGTAGATGGCGTGCGTAGGCGTAGAGGTCCGCTAGGGGGAAGTCTTCGGTGTAGCCGGCCGCGCCGTGCGCCTGGATAGCCCAATCTATGATCTGGCAGGTCATGTTGGGTACCGCGACCTTAATCATAGCGATTTGCTGCCGTGCTTCCTTATTACCGACCAAGTCCATCATTTGCGCGGCATTCAACACCAGCAGGCGGGATTGGTCGATCATAATGCGGGCATCGGCTACCCGTTCCCGCCATACGCCTTGTTCCGATAACCGCTTACCAAAGGCTATCCGCGAGGCAAGACGCTTACATAGCAGTTCCAGCGAGAGCTCGGCTTGACCGATCGCGCGCATGCAGTGATGAATGCGGCCGGGCCCGAGGCGGCCTTGGGCGATCTCGAAACCGCGGCCTTCGCCCAGGATGAGATTCTCGGCCGGTACACGCACGTTTTCGAACAAAATTTCCGGGTGCCCCTTTGGAGCGTGGTAGTAGCCGTAAACCGGCATGTCGCGGACTACAGTCACGCCCGGAGTGTCCTTCGGCACGATAATCATGGACTGTTGCTTATGCCGGTCTGGGTTATTCGGGTCCGTTTTACCCATGACAATGAATATCTTAGTACGCTCATTACAGCCGCCGGTGATGAACCATTTACGGCCGTTGATCACGTACTCGTCGCCGTCGCGCTCAATGCGCGTTTCGATATTGGTCGCATCGCTGGAAGCCACGGCCGGTTCCGTCATGGCAAAAGCGGAGCGAATCTCGCCGTCGAGTAGGGGCATCAGCCAGCGCTGTTTTTGCGCGTCGCTGCCATAGCGAGCCAGCACTTCCATGTTGCCGGTATCCGGTGCGGCGCAATTGAACACTTCCGAGGCCCAGGTGACGCGCCCCATGATTTCTGCCAGTGGCGCATACTCCAGATTGGCCAAGCCCGGGCTGTACTCGCCGTACTCCGGCGGTAGGAACAGATTCCACAGGCCGAGTTCGCGTGCCTTGGGCTTTAACTCCTCGACGATGGGCACCGGGCCGTACCCGCGGCCGTTTTTATGGTTCTCCGCCAGTTGCTCTTCGTAGACGGTAATATTGGGGTAAATATGCTCGTCCATGAAGGCAAGCAGTTTCTCGCGCAGCTCTTGAACTTTGGGGGAATACCGGAAATCCATCGTCGTGCTCCGTTCGCTTGCTGTTTCTGGTTAGTAATCAGAGCTTGGCGCTTCGGTGCTTAATCAGTCAAATGAATGTTTATTATGAGGTATTATAAATGACATGGATTTATCGCGTATTGATCTGAACCTATTGGTGGTCCTCGAAGCCATCTATACCGAAGGCGGGCTGACGCGCGCGGGAGAGCGGCTGAACGTTACGCAGCCGGCGGTGAGTCATGCCTTGGGCCGATTGCGGAACTTGCTCGGCGACCCGCTGTTTGTGCGCGAGGGGCACGGGATGGTGCCGACGCCTTTTACCCGCAACCTCATCGGGCCGTTACGACAGGCGCTACGGGCCATGGAATTGACCCTGAACGAGGCAAAGCGCTTTGATCCGGGAGTCTCCGCCCAGCGTTTCACCTTAGGCTGCCGCGATGCGCTGGAGCTTCGCGTTTTACCTAGGCTCATGTACGGCTTGAGCGAGTCGGCGCCGGAGCTGGAAATCGCCACGGTTAGTTTCCGCCGTCGCGATATCGAAGCCGATTTGTTTAGCGGTCAGCTCGATCTGGTGACGGATTCGTTGCTGCCGCGCTCGCGCAATATTCGCCATGTTCATATCAACACCGATCCGCTAGTGGTCATGGCGCGTAAGGATCACCCAGCCCTAGCAGATGGCTTGGACCTGGAGGCGTATCTTGAGCAGCGCCACATTCTGGTCAGCTCCCGCCGTACGGGGCAGGGGATGGAAGACTTCGAATTGGCTCGGGGTGGCTTGCAACGGAAGGTAAGCCTCCGTTGCCAGCATTTCTTTGCGGCTTCGCGGGTTGTGCGGGAAACCGACCTGCTGCTAACGATACCGGGGCGATTGGCAGGCCTGCTTAATATTGACGATGCTTATGCGCTGGTGCCTTTCCCGCTGGATATGCCGCCGCAGGATGTCTATCTCTGCTGGCATGCCAATGTCGATAACGACCCGGCTAACTATTGGCTGCGGCAGCAAATTATAGCGGTTTTAGAAGCAGTATAATGTTTTCATAGGCAGTGCGGTAAAAGCGCTTTCGCTCGCGTCTGCATTCGGTCGATTATCTGCTGCTGGAAATGATTTTCCAGCAGCAGGATAGGTGCTTGCCTGTCCGGCAAGCTATGATAGTGTGTGTGACGGTCGCTATGTCTTGGCCGATTCCTTATTAATCCATCGCACGTTTCCATTTGAGTCAGCTGTGAGAACCGATAGTCGCTTGTCCCGCATGTTGCATGTGCTGTTACATATGGCACGGGAGGATGACCCCATTACCTCCGAGCAGCTAGCAACTATGTTGGGCACGAATGCCGCTGTCGTGCGTCGTACCATGGCCGGTCTACGTAAAGCAGGTTATGTGCAATCGGAAAAAGGCCATAAGGGCGGGTGGCAAATTGCCTGCGATCTCGATGCTGTCACGTTACTGGATATCCACCATGCCGTGGGCGGCCCCCGCATCTTTGCGATCGGCACGGACCGGCAAAACCCTGATTGTGCGGTAGAGCGCGTTGTCAACGATGCCATAGCCGATGCCTTGCAGCAGGCGGAGAAACTACTGATAGAGCGTCTGGGTGCGGTCACCCTGGCCGATCTGGCTGGCGAGTTCGACGCCATTGTCGACCAGCGAAGCAAGAATACCCCGCACTGAACAATCGTTTTCCGGTTGCCTTTTCCTTCCCAGCCTAAGTTGTAGAACCGCTCCCTGGGTGCGTCACAGGCATTGACGCTGCCCGCTTATTATGTAACAACAAAAGATACGTGAAAACAATATTTGCTGGAGGACGTTCTATGCTCTTGGACGCAATTATCATCGGAGGTAGCTATGCCGGTCTATCCGCCGCGCTGCCGTTGGCGCGCGCGCGGCGTCGAGTTTTAGTCATTGATGCCGGTTTGCGGCGTAACCGATTCTCTGAGCATTCCCATGGCTTTCTGGGGCAAGACGGTGTGCCGCCAGGGCAAATTGCGGCCCAAGGCCGGGAGCAGCTATTGGCGTATCCAACCGTGGAGTGGAAAGAAGGTACTGTTCGTACGGTGAGCGGCGAGGCCGACGGGTTTATCGTAGCGCTTTCGGATGGAAGCGAAAGCCGTGCGCGTCGCCTCATCCTAGCGACAGGTGTCATCGATGAACTCCCGGACATTCCCGGCTTGGCCGAGCGTTGGGGTAAGCACGTCTTTCATTGCCCTTATTGTCACGGCTACGAACTTAATGAAGGGCGGATCGGTGTGCTGGCGGGTTCTCAGATGTCTATGCACCAAGCGTTGATGTTGCCCGATTGGGGCCGGACAACGTTGTTTCTCAATGGAAGCGCACTTGATCTTGAACAGCAGGCTCAGTTAGAGGCGCGAGGCGTTGCGGTAGAAGAGGGGGCCGTGGCGGGCCTTGAAGGCGAGGGCGTTACCGTTGCCATGCAGGATGGCCGTGCCTTTCCGTTGGCTGGACTATTCGTTGCCCCCCGCGTTCGGCCATGCCCGGTGGTTGTCGAGATGGGCTGCGCCTTAGAAGAGACGCCGCTTGGGGATATCGTCAAAACGGATCAGTTCAAGGCAACGTCGATTCCTGGCGTATTTGCGTGTGGCGATATGGCTCGTGCCGCAGGATCGGTTCCGCTGGCGGTGGGCGATGGTGCAATGGCAGGGACGGCTGTGCACCGTTCGTTAATGTTCGGTCTGTGAGAGCTTCGCCTCAAATACTGCCGGAGCAGGGTGGGTAACAGGTTGCTGTTGGGCGAATATAGCGGCTTGCCGGCCGCTATATTTCCGGAAGAGTGTCAGTGTTGCAGTGCAGTAACCACTTCGTCGATCTGTAGGCTTAAGCTCTGTAGACCGCCGCCGGAAAGGTACCAAAGGGCAGGAGAGAGTACGACGAGTTTGGTTTCCTCGGCTCCGGCTTCGGCGAAGGCGGCACGCACGGTGTCGAGATCGACGGAATCGCCGCCGATGGCTCCGCTGCGATCGATGATCAGCAGGGTTTCCGGGGCCATTTCGGCGACGGCCTCGGCAGAAAGCGGGCGGAATATGCGGCTGCCACGCTCAAGGCTGGGTACGCTGTCGGGGATCTCGGGTTGGGTTAGACCGAGCACGTCATACATCACCGGATGGCTGCTGAGAATCAGATTACCGTCGTTATGGGTGGCGACCAGCACCGGCGCTGTGCCGGCTAGCGTTTCGCGTGCGTGCTCGATATGGACGCGAAGGCGTTCTAGAGCACTTTCGGCTTCTGCGGCGGCGTCGAGTCGAGCGGCCAAATCCCGTACATTCTCATTGAAAGCGCCAAGGTAGTCGCTGCCGTCTAAACCGGTGTTCAGCACAGGGGCGATTTCTTCGAATGTCTGCTGCCACTCGACTTGGCGGCCGGTAATCAGAATCAGGCTGGGTTCGGCGTCGCGAATGGCCTCGAAATCGGGGGTCCGTAGGCCGCCGACATCGGCATAATCGGCACTGGCATAACGTTCGAGATATTCCGGTAGGGCCTGTTTAGGCAGCGCGACAATGTGCTCGTTGAGGCCGAGTTCTTCCAGAGTATCGAGGCTGCCGTGATCGAAAGAAACAATCCGCTCGCCGGCGTGAGCGGTAGTTGCGGCGAAAAGGACGGTGGCGATTAGGGTAGCGGGCTTCAGCTTCACGAGTGTAGGCGCTCCATGCGAATAATAATAATTATCATTCTCGCACAGGGGTTGATGCTTGTCGATTGTTGATCTTACTGAAAATGGAACGTCGCGTTGCAGAAATCGCCCTGCTTGTGAACAGGGCGGGTAGGAGAAGGTGTCGATTCCAACGTGTGAGGCGGCTGTATTCTTGTCTTTACTTAAGGCAAATCTGAGCGTGAAGGAGTGCTAGCCGCCGCCCGCTGTCTTTTACCCCCTGTTTCTCCGATACGGTATGCAGAAGTTCGGATAATCTTTCCGGCACAGTGATCATCGGCCAATGACCGCCGTCCACGGTCTTGAAGGTCCACGATCTCTCCTGCCTAAGCGCTTTAATCAGCTCCAGCTCTCGGGAACCCGCGAGCCAACCGGGTCTAGCAATAAACGTAGCGTTAAGGGTCGAAAGGGGCTTCGCCAGTGCGGCAGGCTCCGAAACGGTTAGCCCGGGATGGCCGACGAATCTCGTCGATAGAAACTCGATGTGCGCGGTATTGAGTAGAGGCTCCTGACGGAGTTCAGTCACTGTGGGGGCGGGCCAAAGCCCCGAATTGGCTGCAATCAGTTGTTTCTCGTGCGAGGGGTCTAACCCTGACACGTCGAACAGGGATTGACCGTCTATGGGTAAGAACGCCTCGACAAACACGCTATGCAGAAAGAGGTTGGGCGCTAGTGCCGCCGCTTGCCCTACCACGAGTCCAGAATAGCTATGACCGACCAACACAGCCTGTTTCAAGCCTTCGCGTCTCGCGTACCGGAGTACGTCTTGAACATGGGTGTCGAGGCGAGTACGGGAAGGCGTCGACGCGCCATCGAGTCCAGACAATGTGATCGTATGAACGGTATGCCCCCACTTTCTAAGACAAGAGGCGGTTTCGTTCCACACCCATTCTCCCGCCCATGCGCCGGGAACAAGAAGATAATTCATGTCGTCGCCTCCAGTATTCGCTCTTTAAGGTTACGGCCCGCAAGCAGAAATACCGGGCTTAAGCTTTGGTCTCCACATAGCGGCCGAAGTTGTCCAGGATGGCCTGCCAGCCGGTACGCTGTAATTCGGGCGAATTTTCGGTTTCTGCATCGAAGGTTTCTTTTACGAGGATACCGTCGGCACGTTCGACAAACTCGATTCCGACCTCGCGGCCGTCGCTCATTCGGTATTCGATGCTTCGGTACGGGACAACGCGGGTGTAGGTGCCTTCGAAGTCGAAGCCTACACTGCCGTCCTTGGCTTCCATACGCGATAGAAACTTACCTCCTTCCCGCAGATCGACCACGCTCCGGACTGTGTGCCAGTCATCCTGAGCGGAATTCCACTGCTTGATATCGGCCGGGTTGTTCCAAGCCTCCCAGACCTTATGCAGCTCGGCTTTCACAACCGTTTCGATGGTGATCTTCATTGGCTTATCCTTGAGTAATATCTGTGACAGTGCCCTATAGTCGAATAGCGACAGGGCAGGTCGACAGCGGCTGCAATATCTTGGCAAGGAAAGGTTGGGTTACGGCCGCGGCGCTTTGCAACGGTGCGAGGTCTGGAATGCCGTAGTATCATTAGCGCATACTGCAAATCGACCAAGTCGATCGACTACTCTCGCATGTTCAGGCGCAAAAGATGATTAAAAGGGCACTTCTTGGGTTATTCCTTATGACGAGCATGATCGCTTGCTCCGACGCGTCGGACAAACGCCATACGGATCTGTTAAAGGGCGAGCACCCGAAAGTAAAGATCCTGCTGGTGGACGAGAACTACTTCTTTGACCTACGATGGTCCGACGAAGAGAAGTTCGAAGAAAAGCTCGCAGAAATTAAGGCAAGAGAAGGGCTTGCCGACGACATAGACTTCTTCTTCCGCCAGTTCTTCGCCAGGATCCCCTTTTATGGCGAGACGTGGCGCGAGTTCTTTGCCGACAGGCTTGTATTCTATGTCGAGGGCAGCAGGCACATCGCCCTTTTAGGTTTCAGTGCGGTGATCGACGAACAAGGTCGGAAAATCGATACCGGTCACCAGTTACTGCCGAGTAATCACACGCTGGAAATCCGCCTAAGTCAGAAAAATCCGAGATCGAAGGCGATCTAAGAGTCATGTTTCTAGAGACGACGGCAGAATACCCGCGGGTACTTGAATTCACCATACCCCATTCCGCGTTGCCGCGTCATGTAAGCGACTGAGGCGGTTCTAGCGTCACATGTACGGGTACCTCGTGAGTGACGATATCGAACACGGGCGAGCGTTGTTGCGCGAGTTCGACAAGTTGTTGCAGCTCCGCTTCGGAGGCGGTGGGCGAGCTAACGCGAAAGCGTACGCGGATATCCCGGTAGCCGTTACGGACACTCTCGTCCAGGCCGAGCATCCCACGGACATCGAGATCGCCTTCCAGCTCGGATTCGACCGTGTCCAGCTCAATGCCTTTGGCGGCGGCGTGTAGCACCAACGTTGTGGTGAGGCAGCCGGCGAGGGCGGTAAGCAAGTATTCTACCGGATTGGCGCCTTTATCTTGCCCCAGCAGTACCGGCGCTTCGTCCTCTTCATACCGAAACGGCGGCTGGTGCCGCTGCTCCTCGCCCGCGCCGTAGAAGTTGCTAACGGTGGTGCAGTTATTACTGCCGTTAACCCACTTGTTGCTGGCGCGGAACTGGAATCCGGCCAGTGGCGTGTCCTCGTTAATCGCATTGATGGTCGAGACCATTTGTTTGACGTCAACCCCGTTGACCTGGCTTTGGCTGTGCATGCGGATCTCCTAACGCTGTGCCGAGTGAGATGAGCGTTGATATTGGGGGGAGGTGCATAGGCCAAAGCCCGCTTGTTAAATCGTTTCGTTATAACGTGGGTAGCAAGACGCCGCGGCCGGTTCGCTGTGCGCGATCGACGATGCTCGTTTTGCGCTGCATCTGATTATTAGCATAATCTCTATAAGTTGGAGGCGGTCCGCCTGTGCCGTCTTCCGGTATCGCAACAATGAGAGTTATTCATGCCAGCACCGATCGAGATCTACCGTGGCAGTGTCCAGGCCTGGGAAGTCGACCAAATGGGCCATATGAATGTTCAGTTCTATATGGAGAAGGCGGATGTAGGGCTGCAAGTATTTGCTCACCGTTTGGGCTTGGGGCCCGAGTTCGTACGGCGTGAGGGTGCACGTCTGACCGCTCGGACCTGCCATGTGCGTTTTCTGCGCGAGCAACACCCCGGAGCGCCCGTTCGGATTACCGGAGGCACGCTGAGTGCGACTCGCGACCGCCTTCAGCTCTTACAAGAAATGACCAACCCGGCAACAGACGATGTCGCCGCTACCTTCGTGATGGAGGTCGAGCTGTGTGACATCGCCACCGGGAAGCCGCGACCGATTCCGGATGCCGCACTCCAGGCAGCGGCAAGCGTGGAGGTGGAGCTGCCCGCACATGCCGCGCCGCGCGGGTTGGAGTTGCGGCCCCCGCGTCGAGCACCCATGCTGAGCGAGGCGGAACAACTGGGCATGGTGCGCACCTATACGGGTGCGGTGCTGCCCAGCCTTTGCAATGCCGACGGACATCTTTCGGCCCGTGCCTGCATGGGCGTGATCTCGGATGCCGTGCCCAACCTTTTGCACCACCTTCGTAGCGACCGCACCGAGGTTAAGCGCCGCATCGGCGGCGCAGCGTTGGAGTACCGCTTTTGCTATCGTCGTGCACCACAGGCCGGCGATTTACTCGCTTTGCACAGTGGGGTTCGCGAGGTCGGTTCGAAGGCCTATCAGCTCTGTCACTGGATGTTCGACCTGAGCACAGGCGAAGCGGTAGTGACGGCTGAGGCTGTGGCGGTGATGTTCGATCTCGACGAGCGGCGGGCCATTACCATTCCGGACAGTGCGCGCCAAAAGCTTGAGCATTTCCTCGTTCCCGAACTTACGCTCTAGTGGCCGATCGCGTTGCCCTTGCCAAAAACTGCCACAAGCCTTCTGCGCTATACTTTTGCCGGTGCGAGGATCGTAACAATACGGTGGGTTCGGATATGAGCATATAGTTGGTTGCCAGGGCATGATCGAACGGGGAGTTCTTAGCGGCATTGCTATCGGGTTGACGTTTGTCGGCTTTGTGCCGTATATCCGAGCCATTCGGCAGCATAAGACTAAGCCGCATGTGTTCTCGTGGGTAATTTGGGGCTCCAGCACGTTTATCGCATTCCTGGCTCAGCTTAGCGGTGGCGGCGGTGTCGGTGCTTGGCCTATTGGCGTTTCCGGGCTTATCTCCCTCTACATCGCAATACTGGCCTATAGCCGCAGAGCCGACAGCGTCATTACCCGGCAGGACTGGTGGTTCTTGCTCGCGGCGATGAGCTCGTTGCCGCTGTGGTACTTCACTTCCGATCCGTTGTGGGCGGTGGTCGTTCTGACTGCTGTAGATGTTATCGGCTTTGGGCCTACACTCAGAAAAGCGTACGTGCGGCCGCATGAAGAGAACCTAGTATTCTTTGCCATCTTCGCGGTACGGAATGCCGTGGCGGTTGCGGCCCTGGAGCAGTACACGCTAACCACAGTACTCTTCCCGGTCGCTACGGGGCTGGCCTGTGTTACGCTGGTCGCAGTGGTCGGGTATCGGCGGCAAGCGGTACGAACTAGCAGCGGGTAATACTCGATGCGGCCTTTTGCTCTTGGTTCAGGAAGGCGGGATGGCCTGCAAACGTTCGAGCAATCTTTTCTCCTGGTCTATAGCCAGGTGTAACGCGAATGTTTCCCTCAGCAACTCGATCACCGCCTCGGCTTCGATCTCCCGCTCCTCGGGTTCCTTACCGGGACGGAAGACCTTCAGCGTCCGGTCCGTCAATGCGTAACGGGTGTCCGCGCCGTTGCGTTGAACGATGATTTGGCGTGTGAACGGCGAATCGGGATGGTGCGAGACAACGTAGTTATGATCTGCGTAGTCCGCCCGATAGTAACGCTCCTCTGAGAACTGGTAGAGATTGAACCAGTCATCGCCGCGTCGATGTCGCAGCACCCAGTGTCCGGATACCGCTCGGTCTAACCTATAGATCCAGCGGTCATGCCGAGCCTCGATGCCATCCGCCAGTGGAATGGGCTCCCGCGGGCCCTCGTTTCCGACACCGACATCGATGTGCCAGTCTCTACTCTCCGCTTGTACGGCAAGGATCGTATGCGACATTGCAGTCAGTTCGCGCTCGTCGTTGCCCATCAGAATGCGGGCACTGCGTCCCTCTACCGTGAAGCCGAGGCGGTCGAGTACGGTCGCAAAAAGGATGTTTTGCTCGTGGCAGTAACCGCCGCGGCGTCGACGAACGAGCTTGTCCTGTAGACTGGCGATGTCCAGACGAATTTCCCCGCCGCTTATGACATCTAGGTTCTCGAACGGAATCGCTGCCAAGTGTGCTCGCTGCAAGGCGCGCAACGAGGCAACGTCTGCGGCCAGTGGCCCGTCGTAGCCAATGCGTGCTAGGTAGGCATCTAGATCGAGGCCTTCTGTCTCCCAGCGGGCGGTCGGGTGCAGGTTGGAGGTCGTGGACGCGATCATGTGTAGGTCTCCGTTTCGAGCGCGGGTGGTGCACGGGTGATAGAAGGGTAGGGCCTCAACTAAGCCTGAGGTCAAGCCTTGATTTGACCTCGAACCGGATAAGCTCTGGATTGCTGGGCGAGCCGTGTGAATACGGTAGCAACGAGTGTTTTCGATTTTCTCGGAAAAATTGTTTTAGTTGATTTGGCTAAGTCGCTAAAATGTATTCTCGCTAGTGTCGATTTCGTTTTTCATAGGAAAGGGATTTTCTGATGAAAGGTGCTTCTCTTAAGGCTTACCTGCAAGATCCATTTCTGGCCGGCCTTTTTGGCGAGATCAAAGCGGCGGGCAACATGAAATCTTCTCTTCTCGACCTTACCCATAAATGTAACCTGCGCTGCGTCGGTTGTTATTTCTTCGTCGAAGGGATGGATCGACACAAGAAGATCTCCAGCCGCCGGGAATTCGAAGCCTTTGTAGAGGCGGAGAAGGCGAGAGGTACTAATATGCTTACCGTCGTAGGCGGAGAGCCGGCGTTGGAGCTCGACCGCTTAAGACTGCTGGCAAAGCACTTTAAATTAACCGTAGTAACCAACGGGTCGCTGCCCGTCCCGCGGGACGGACTGGAGAATATTCGGGTTGCCGTCTCATTTTGGGGGGACGAGTCGCAAGATACGTTTTTGCGTGGGCAAGATAAGCGGGACGTATTTTCAGAAGCGTTGAGCAATTTTAAAGGCGACGATCGAGTCGGCTTTTATTATACAACCGTCGCCGGATGTACCGATGGTATCGAAAGCGCTACCGATCGAATGATTCAGAATGGCAATTATGTTGCGTATAACTTTTACGCAGACTTGGCGAAGCAAGGGGGAAGTACAACCATCGGCTCGGTTTCGCGGACGCTATCGACAAAATTAATCGAATGATTGAAAAGTATCCCAGGCAAGTCGTTTCCAGTCCCTATATTAACAGTACGATTGCCAAACGAAATCTGTTTGGTGTTCCGTGGGGGTATAACGTTTGCCCTAGCGTTACGTTCGATCACCCCGCTAATCAGGAAAGAATGAGAGAGGGAAAGAAATACCCCACTCAGTTCCGGGCCTACAATGCCGATTTAAGGACAACGCGAAGGTGTTGTGTCGGTAGTGCGAGGGATTGTGAAACCTGTACCGATCTGTGGGCTACGTATGGTTGGGTGATCGGCTCGATGAAAGAGCACTTACGATCAAAGCAGGATTTTACGAACTGGCTTTTGACGACCTACATTTTCTATATGCAGACCGGGTTTATCGACGGCAGCAAGAATTTATACAAGCTGCCTGACATTTACCGACGGTTTCGCATCGAAACCGAAACGAATACGGCGCCGAGCGAGAACCGGACCCTGGCCTTGGACGTTGGGGACGCGTGCCATGCGTCTTGAGCAGGTACTGGACTTTGGGCCTGTTAAGGGGTTGCGGATGGGATTCGCCCCCGTCGGAAAGCCCCTGATGTCGGCTATTTGCTACCAACTGGACAATATTCTGATCGATTGCGGCCCGTCCAACGCGCACGAGTCTTTTGTTCGGCTCGTGGAGTGGGAACAGGTAGAGCACGTTTATCTTACCCATTATCACGAAGATCATGCCGGTAATGCGGCGTACTTGGTCGAACGGCGGCAGATTCCGGTGTACGGCCATCCGTTGACATGCCAGGCGTTGCGTAAGCGCATTGCGCTGAAGCCTTACGAGCTTTATATGTGGGGGAGTCTAAAGCCCACCGAGGTACGGGAAATCGCCGGCCAGGTAGAAAGCGATAAGTATCGGTTTCAGGTAATTCACACTCCCGGTCACAGCGACGACCATGTGGTTTATTGGGAAGCAGAGCAAGGGTGGCTGTTCTCTGGCGATATGTATTTAGGGGCTAGAATCAAGTACTTTCGATCCGACGAGAGCGTTATGCGAACGATCGCCTCCCTTAAGAAGATTGCCTCCTTAGAGTTCGATGCGTTGTTTTGTGGCCATAACCCGCAGTTTGGTAACCCAGTGAACCACATTAAACGAAAGCTCGCTTTTTTCGAAAGCGTGGTGAGCGACGTTGCCGAGTTGGTCGATAAGGGGCTGACGGATAGGGAAATCTACAAGAGACTGGTCGGGCGCAAGGAGTTTTGGCCTGCAAAGCTGATTACGCTCGGCGACGTTAGCTATAAGAACTTGATCCGGTCCGCTATAGACGGCTTAAGGGACACCGCTAGGAGCCGCTGAGCATAGCCGGGGCCGCGGTTCGCTGTCCGTCTTCCTTGGCAAAAGGTGTAGTGCTATCGGTGGCCGCAAAGCGCATTTTCGGACTAACGGCCTTTGCTTGTGTCTCCTGCTCGCGCGCAGCGGCGCTTCTGGCCCAGCACAGCTACTTGACAGCCCTTTGGGGGTCTTTTTAAACTTTGCCATTCGACTCAAGAGAACAAACGGTTAATTCTCATGCTTTTCTCTTTCCGCGCTTACACCAACCTTGGACGCCTGCGCATCGCCTAAGTGGCGAGCGGATGGCGCTGATTCTCTAATTCCCGACATTCTTAGTTTGGTCGCGGGGCGGTTTTCTGTGCCCGGCTTCTGACCGAACGCCCGCTCGCCACTTATTCCGTCGTTTTATGCAATGACAGGAATATCGATATGGCGAAGCAATATCCCTTACCTGAGGCCAGCAATAGCTGGGATGGCGTGGCCGACTGGTATGCCGGATGGTCCGGTCCAGGCGGCAGTTTCTATCACCGTAAGGTTGTGCTGCCGACGGCGGTTGAGCTTTTACAGTGCGACGCCGGGCAGCGGATAGTGGATTTAGGGTGTGGCCCAGGTGCATTGGCGCGGTGGGTTGCGGGCGAATATGTAGGCGTGGATCTTAGCCGTAAGCTGATCCGCATTGCCCGCAAACATAATACAAGCCCACGAGCCCGTTTCTTAGTGGGCGACGTCACACAGGCCGGATTACTGGAGGCGTTGGGCGAGCAGGGTTTCGATGGCGCTGTCTTTTTGCTCAGCCTGCAGGATATCCACCCCCTAACCGGCGCTTTAGTGAATGCGGCCAAGCTGTTGCGTCCCGGCGGCCGTTTGGTGGCGGTGATGATGCACCCTTGTTTCCGCATTCCCCGCCAAAGCGGTTGGGGCTGGGACGGCGAACGGAAGCTTCGGTACCGGCGTGTGGATCATTACCTTTCTCCGCTCAGCGTACCGATGCAGCGATATCGGAAAGGCAAGGGGGCGACTCGTAGCTTCCATCGGCCGTTGTCGGATTACATCAATGGCTTGAGTCAAGTCGGCCTGCTGGTCGATGCCCTGCGCGAAATCCCCGTACTGGAAACGGTTGCTAAGGGCACGCCTCCAAGCCGGGCCGACCGGCGCACCTGGAAAGAAATTCCTTTATTTATGGCGCTGCGGGCGGTGAAACAGGCGGTTGTCTGAGCCGTGGGCAGTCATGGATTCAATCGGTAAGTGGAAATGGTTGATAATCGAAAGACTATTGAGATTCCTAGCGAAGCGGAGCAGGCCCAGGCGGCAGTCCGAGATTTGCTTGGCGATTCGTTAGTCGGTATTTATCTGTTTGGTTCGGCCGTGATCGGAGGTCTGCGTGTCGACAGCGATGTCGATCTCCTGGTCGCGACCGCTAGGCCGCTCGGCGACGAAGAGCGCAGTAACCTACTCTCGCGCTTGCTGCGGATTTCCGGGAGGGTCGGCGAGTCACCTGCTGCCAGGCCGTTGGAACTGACCGTTCTCAATGTGCCGGACGTGGTGCCTTGGCGTTATCCTCCCGCAGCCGAATTCGTCTATGGCGAATGGCTGCGCGACGACTTTGAGGCCGGGAGTGTGCCGCAACCGGTTACCGACCCCGACCTGACGATCGTCTTGAAGAAAGTCTTGGATCACAGTGTCCCGCTCTATGGTCCCAATGCCGGCGAGTTGTTCGAGCCGGTTACGATGAGCGCTGTTCGGCAAGCAATACGGGACTCTCTACCCGCGGTGCTGGGCGGTGTCGAGGGGGATGAGCGGAATACGATCCTGACGCTTGCGCGTATGTGGTTGACCCTCGCCGAGGGCGATATTGCCCCGAAAGATGTGGCTGCCGAATGGGCCATAAAGCAGCTACCGGTTGAGCATGGCCATCTGCTCGGCGAGGCCAGGCTCGCTTACCTTGGTCGAACCCAGGACGACTGGGGGCCTCGGGCAGTTGAGTTGGAGAAGCTTGTTCGCTACATGGAGGGGCGAATCATAGCTTGCCTGAACGGTTGAAGTTGTTTGCCCCATACCGGAGAACGGGGGGAGCCGGTAAGGCAAAGCCTGCTCACGCGTAGGGGAGAGGCTCGTGCATTATGTCTACGGTTTAATAAAAGACGAAATTGTTATGTTTATTAGACATCAGTGAAGCAAGGGCGGACGTTAAATCGTGTGTTTTCGATAATGTGATTTGCCCGGCGCCTTTAACGTCAAACCGGGAGTATGGGCAATTTTTGGCGTATGCTCCCGGCGTGTTGCGACCGTGTGCTGCATGCAGGCCCCGATTAGGCCGATAAAGACAAGCTATCCTGCTGCCGTAGCTTCCATTTTGTCGTAAACCGTGGCTTAATGAGGCCACGCCAAATCAATATGTTAGCTGTAACTTATACCCCTCCCTTTAAGGTGGCGCGGTGTGCGTACGCATGTGCGTGAATTATGGAAAATAGGATCGACGCTAAGATGTCTCTCGGATTTGATCTCGGCATGCCGCAGCTTGTGTCCAGGCGTTACTCGAAAGGCGTTACGCGCTGTTTAACGTCAGGTCGTATTCTGCCTTGGGCGGCTTTTTGTGTTTCGGTTTTTTAGTCAGGGTTCCGCTTGGGCTGCACAACCTGTGCCGGTGTCGGCCCAGCCGCTGGACGAGCTGGTCGTTTTTCCGGAAGTGAGCGCGCCGGCTTCGGTTTTGAGCCTGAACGATAGCCGTATCAGCGCTCAGGTAAATGCCCGGGTGCTGGAGGTTCCTATTCGGGTAGGCGATGTGGTGTCCGAGGGCGCAGTGCTTGCGCGTTTGGACGGTACCGATTACCAACTGCAAGTGGCGCAAACCCAGGCGAGTTTAAGGGTACTTGCAGCTCGGATTGAGCTTGCCCAGTATCAGCTGGAGCGTAAGCAGAAGCTGATGGATACCGGCGACGTTTCCGAGGAAGAGGTTAAGCGACACAGGACCGAGGTTGCCAGCTTGCTCGGCGAGCGCGAGGCACAGGAGGCGGTGTTGGCGCGGGCGCGAGCGGACCTGGAACGCACAACCCTGCGCGCTCCTTTCGGCGGCGTTGTGATGGAACGGCTGGCGCAGGTCGGCGAGTTAGTCAGCCCGGGGGCGCCGGTCGTGCGTTTGTTGGATCTCGACAGTATAGAGGTTTCGGCACGCATTCGTACCGAAGATGTCGCAACGCTCGACGAGGTTCGCGACGTCGTCTTTGCTGTGGGCGGTGTTCGTTATCCGCTGACGCTGCGGGCTGTTGCGCCGGCGGTGGATAACCGCGACCGCAGCCAAGAAGTACGCTTGTCGTTCTCCGGCGAGCGACCCTTGCCGGGTACGGCGGGGCGCTTGAGCTGGCGTAGCGATGTTCCGCATCTTCCCCCAGGTATGGTGCTTAGCCGTGGAGGGAGGCTCGGTGTGTTTGTCGTTGACGACGGCGAGCAGCCGCGGGCGCGCTTCGTACCTCTGGAACAAGCGAGAGAGGGGCGTGCGGCACCGCTGTCCGACACGCTGGAAGGTTTGCTAGTCACCGACGGGCGCTTTCGTCTACAGGACGGTGATCCGGTAAAGGTGGACTAGGATGCAGCTCCTGCGCGCTTTTCTCTCTAACCACGTTCTGGCCAACATTGCCTTCGTGGTCGTTATTATTCTGGGTGTGCTGGCTTATCTGGCATTGCCTCGTGCGCAAGACCCGGAAGTTAATTTTAATTGGATCAGTATCATAACGGCCTTTCCCGGCGCTAGTGCGGCCGATGTCGAGAAGCTGGTGACCGATCCGCTGGAAGAGGCTATCGAGAATGTTCCCGATATCCGCTTTGTCTCCAGCACCAGCCGAGAAGGGCTTTCCGATATATTGGTACGTTTCGACGATATCGGCACGCGCGCCTTCGAGCGGCGGTTAAACGATCTGCGGCGGGAGGTTCAGAATAAGAGCAGCCAAGAGCTGCCGGTGGCCGCCGAAGACCCGCTGATCCGCGAGATTACGACGTCCAACGCCTTTCCCATTGCCACCGTCGTCGTCGTCGGGCAAAGCAACGATGAGATGCTGCGCCGCGAGGCGCGGATCGCTCGGCAAGATATCCAGCGGCTGCGCGGTGTGGACACCGTGGATGCCGCTGGCCTGAACGATCCGGAGCTACAGGTGTTTTTCGATCCGCTGCGGCTCCAGCAGTATGGCGTCACCGCCACGGCGCTGGCCGATACGATCAGTGCCTATTTCCGCGATACCTCGGCCGGGAACCTCAGCCTCAGCGAGCGACAATGGTTGGTGCGCGTGCTAGGTACCGATGCCGAGCCCACCTACATCGCCCAGCTCCCTGTGCTGACCGCTTACGGGGAAGTCCCGATTGCGAGTTTGGCGGATGTGCAGCGGGGGCGTTCGGATGCCAGACAGATGGTCTCCTATCAACAGCGACCCGCGGTTACGCTGGGCATCAGCAAAACGGCCGATGCGAATACGCTGGATCTGGTAGCCCGGATCGGGGAGTACATTGAGGATAGGAACGACCTGCTGGCTCCCATGGGGGTTCAGCTTGTGTTGTTGGACGACCAGACTGCCTCGACCCGCGATGCGATCAATGTCATGCAAACGAACGCGCTGTTGGGGCTGCTGTTTGTGTTTGCGGTGGCGTTCGTGTTTCTCGGCGGGCGTATCGCCTTCTTCGTCGGTATCGGTATTCCGTTCGTTCTGGCCGGCACCTTCCTCGTGTTGAGCGTAAGCGGCCAAACGCTTAATCAATCGGTCCTGCTGGGCGTGGTGATCGCCTTGGGTATGTTGGTGGACGATGCCGTCGTGGTGGTCGAATCCGTCTACTACCGCTTGCAGCGCGGGATGGAGACCATGCAGGCCGTATTGGAAGCGCTGCGTGAGGTCTTTGCGCCGGTGACTACCTCGGTGCTGACGACTATTGCCGCTTTCTTGCCGTTAATGTTAATGCCCGGCATTGTCGGCGAGTTCATGTTCGTCATTCCCTTTGTGGTCACTGTCGCGCTCGTGGTAAGCCTGTTCCAGGCTTACTGGATGCTGCCCGTTCACATTTCCGCGGCAGGCGTGCAGTTCGACCGTCCGTCCCGCACGCAGGCCTTGCGTGTCCGCGGTACGCATTGGCTACGGGTGAAATACAGTCAGGCTTTGGTCAAAGTACTACGCAGGCCTTGGCTTTCGCTGGCGGCAGTGGTTTTGCTGTTCGTGCTGACAATTGGGGCATTCGCCGCCGGCTTGGTGCGGGTGCAGTTCTTCACCTTCGACCCGTTGCGGCTGTTCTACGTGAACGTCGAGATGGAGCCGGGCGCTAGTCTGGAAGACACGCTGCGTCATGTTGAGCTCATCGAATCGAAAGTACTGAGCGGTGTCGAAGACCACGAGCTGCGCGGAAGCAGCGCCATGGCCGGCATGATGTTTACCGAAACGGCGCCCTTTTTCGGCGACAATTACGGTCAGGTCATGGTCAGCCTACAGCCGCGCGGCCGCAATGGACGGGATGCCGACGACATCGTCGAACAGGTGCGCGCCGATGTAATGAGCACCGCAGGGCCGAAGAACATCGCCTTTTTGACCTTATCTGGCGGTCCGCCGACTTCTAAACCTATCAATATCAAGGTCCGCGGCAACGATTTCGATGAATTGCGAGCCGCAGCGGACGCCTTGAAGGAGGTGTTGGCGGCGATGCCGGGTGTAACCGATATCATCGACGACGACTCCTCCGGCAAAGACGAGCTGCGTTTCCGCTTCGATAGCGATGCGGTGCGGCGTGCGCAAATCAACCCTGCGGATCTGGCTCGCACGATGCGGTTGCTGGTGGATGGCGAGGTAGTCTCCAGCATGCAGCACGAGGGCGAAACGCTGGAGGTGCGAGTGCGCGCGCTACCGACGGTGACACATGATATCGATGCCATGTTGCGCCAACCGATCGTGCTCGCCGATGGCGGGGAGGTTGCGCTTGGGCAATTGCTGAGTGTCGAAACCGGATTGGGGCGGGCAAGCATCCGGCATTACAACATGCGCCGGGTGATTACGGTGGAGGCCGACCTCGATCAGCGGCAGATGAATACCCTGGCGGCAAATCGCCAGGTCGTTAACGAGTGGCAGGAGATACGGCATCGGTTTCCGGGCGTAGTGCTCGACTTTACGGGCGAGATGGACGATATCCAGGAAAGCCTGGACGCCATGCTGATGTTGTTTTTACTCGGTATCGGCTTGATTTATCTGATCCTGGGGACGCTGTTTAAGAGCTACTGGCAGCCGTTTATGATTCTGGTCACCGTGCCTCTGGCCTTTATTGGCGTGACGCTAGGGCTGGTGGTAACGCAGGCGCCGCTTAGTCTCTTTACGATGTATGGCGTCATTGCCCTTGGAGGTATCGCGGTAAACTCCGCGATCGTGATGATCGATGCGGCAAATCGCCGTTTGCAATCGGGTATGACGGTCTTGCATGCCATCGTTTACGCCGGGCGCCGTCGTGTGGTACCTATTCTGATCACCTCGCTGACAACCATTGCGGGCCTGTTCTCGCTCGCCGTCGGCTTGGGCGGGCGCTCGATGCTGTGGGGGCCGGTGGCGTCGGCTATCGTATGGGGCTTAGCGTTCTCGACGGTGCTGACGCTATTTGTGATACCGCTGTTATATAGAATCTTCATGGGCCGAGCGGTGGCGCGTCGTAACAAGCGGGATTCAGTGCCTGCCGCCTAAAGCGACGCTTGTCGTACCGCGTTGCCTTAACTGTACCCACGCAGGCGTGCGCCTGCGTGGGTTTCTTGGCGAGCTATCGGTATTTTGCCCCCCCCTCACGCGTACTGTTTTTTCCACCAAGCGATTGATGTCGCCGATTTGCGGTTGATTCTGCGCTATCCTGATTAAGGAAGTGCTGATTGTTTCCTTGGGCTAACAGGCTCAAGCGGATTGCCGATTATCGGCATTAGTTGTATGCGCGATCGAAGCTGCGGCTTCGCCCGTCCCGCTGGCTGAGAAGGCCTGCATAATTAAAGACCCCGTTGTTTATATGCCGACATCCATACTTATCTGTGACGATTCCAGCATGGCCCGCAAACAAATTGCCCGGGCTCTAGACCCAGCATGGGGCGTTGAGGTGATGTTTGCCAAGGATGGGGCCGAGGGCTTGAGCATGCTTCGCAAAGCTCGCCCCGCGCTGATGCTGTTGGATTTAACTATGCCGGTAATGGACGGCTTCGACGTGCTCAAAGCCATGGCTGCCGAAGGTCTGGATATACCGGTTGTCGTGATCTCTGGCGATATCCAACCGGATGCGCGTCGGCGCGTAAAAGCACTTGGGGCGCTGGAATTTATAAAAAACCGATCGACGGCAAGCTTCTGACTAGCGTGCTTGGTCGGTTAAATATCGCTGGGCTGGCGGGCGATGGGGGCGAGCAGTGGCCGGAGCAGGATGTTTCGGTCAACGCTTTCGATTGTTATCGGGAGCTGGCCAACGTCGCTATGGGGCAGGCGGCGGATCTGCTGGCGAGGCTGCTGGATGTGTTTGTCGTTTTGCCGGTTCCCAACGTCAACCTCTTCGATCCCGGAGAGCTTAGTATGGCCTTGTCGGCGGCGACCCGCTCCGGTAGCGGAGCGGCTGTGTGCCAAGGTTACATGTCGCCCGGTATTGCGGGCGAGGCATTGTTGATCTTTAACGATACTAGCATTCCTAATCTTGCGCGGTTAATGAAATACCGGGGCGAACTTGATGAGTCGGCGAAATCGGAATTATTACTGGATACCGGCAATATTCTTATCGGCGCTTGTTTGAAAGGGATTGCCGATCAGCTGGATACGCGCTTTAGCCAAGGGCATCCTACCGTCCTCGGCCAGCACCGCGATATCGATGCGTTGGTTGAAAACAGCAAGGCGCGCGGAAGCCGCACCTTGGCGATCGAGATTTGCTATACCATTGAAGATTACGACATTAGCTGCGACCTGCTGCTTTTGTTCACAGAAGATTCGATGACCTCCCTGAACGAAAAAATGGCTCCTCTTATCAATGCATAACAGCGATACCAAAATCGACATCGCCGAGTTTCACTGGCTTTTGGAAATACTGCAAAATGTCGATGTCGGCCTCGTGGTGCTCGACAGCAACTATAGGATTCAGCTATGGAATAGCTTCATGGAAAGCCATAGCGGCAAGAGTTCGACGCAGGTCATGGACAGGGAGCTATTCGAGTTGTTTCCGGAGATCCCGGAGGCTTGGCTCCGACATAAAGTCGACCCCGTTTTTCTGCTTAATAACAGAGCTTTTACCATCTGGGAGCAGCGGCCTTATCTGTTCCGGTTCCGCAATTATCGTCCTATCACCGGTACCGCCGAGTTTATGTATCAGAATACGACGATGATTCCTTTGCGCTCTTCGCATGGGAAGGTGACTCATGCTTGCCTCATCGTGTATGACGTCACCGATATCGCCGTTACCAAGCTGGCGCTTACCGAGGCCAACGATCAGTTGGAGCAGCTGAGTCGGACCGATGCTCTTACGAAGTTGAATAACCGGGGTTATTGGGAAACGTGCCTGATTCAGGAATTTCGCCGTTATCAACGCGGCGGCGGGGGGCCGCGCTGGTCCTGTTCGACATCGACCATTTTAAATACTTCAACGACACTTTCGGCCATCAAGCCGGCGACGAAGTGCTGCGAACCGTAGCGTCGGTTCTCCGTAGGAATGTCCGAGAAAGCGACATTGCCGGTCGCTACGGAGGGGAAGAGTTTGGCGTTGTGCTCGTTAACACACGCGCGGATGCCGCCGTGTATTTCGCCGAACGGTTGCGCAAGGAAATAGAAAAAGCCACGGTTACCATGGACGGTCGCGTTTTACAGGTCACGGTCAGCCTAGGGGTGGCAGCGTTGACCCCGGCGATTGCCAACCATCAAGAATGGATCGAGCAAGCCGATCTCGCGCTCTATCGGGCCAAAAACGCAGGGCGTAACCGGGTAAGTGGCGCCGAGGAGTCGTAGCTTAGGTTGGTCGTTCTTGAATCCCGCGCTGCTTCCGGCCACCTTCGTCGCCAAGTTGGTATGCGCATGGGAGATCAGAGTATCGCGAACCTCAAGCCGACTTATGACTGAGGTCGTCTCGTCTCGAGTTGAGCAGTGCCGAGAACGGTTGACTCTTGTTCGGCTCGGGCGCCCCAAGTGGGGCGCGTCGCGTTTTAGGGGGCCTCGCTCAGAGTTTGGACATGTCGTAGCGATACGGCCGATATAATCGCTAATCCTATAATGCCGATGCCGCCGACTAAGCCAATCACATTAAGGCCGAGGGTAAAGGCTGCTTGGGCCTCTTGTAGTAGATTGTCGGCCAAGCTATCGCCGATAGCGGTGGCCGCCCAAAGGCTATCGCCCATCGCTGTCGACACGTCGGTGGCGAGATCCGGCGCAAGATGAGCGCCAATGTTGGCGCGATAGACTAAGGTCGCCACACTCCCCAGGACGGCAACACCGAGTGCGACGCCGAGCTCCTGTACCATCTCCGACATGGCCGACGCTGAGCCCGCCTTGGCGACCGGTGCCGCTCCGACGACAAGGTCCGTTCCCAGCGCGGCGATGGTGCCTAGCCCCAGATAAACAAACGAGAAACCGGTGACGGCGATAATAATACCCGAGGCGTCGGCTTTGAGTTGGGTGAGCAGTAGGTAGCCGACGGTCGATAGGGCAAGGGCCGTGGCGACGACTAAGCCGGGCCGGATGCGTCGGGCAATGAGGGGAGCGGTAATCCCGGCGGCGACCATCGCCAGTGCGGGCGGTCCCATCCACAGGCCGGCCATAAGCGGCGATAGGCCGGCCACCAATTGTAAATACTGCGTAACTAAGAGCATCACACCGGAAACGCCAACCAGCCCGACGAGCAAGACCACGAGAGCGGCGCTGAAGGTCCGGCTGGAAAACAGTTTCATATCGAGCAGGGGCGTCTCCAGCCGATGTTGTCGGCGCACGAATACGATGGATAATGCGATTCCTGCCGCTAATGCCACTAGCGGTTGCAGCTCAAAGCCTATCTTGGCCATTTCTTTGATGCCGTAGATTGACGAGAGAATAGCAGCGAGCGATAGCAAGACGCTTACCGGGTCTAATCGACCTTTGGTTGGCGAGCGGTATTCGGGTAGTAGCAGCGGCGCGGTGATAAGAAGAATGGCGATGACCGGAACCGCCGCGAGAAACGCCGCTCCCCACCAGAAGAGATCCAGTAAAAGGCCACCGACAATGGGTCCGGCGGCCATGCCCAGGGCAAACATCGTAGCCCATACCCCGATGGCAAGCGCGCGCTGACGCGGTAGGCTGAACATGTTGCTGATTAAAGCCAAGGTGGACGGCATCAGCGTTGCACCTGCCACGCCCAAGGCTGCCCGCGCAGCGATCAGCATCTCGGCGTTGACGGAATAGGCCGCAACGACCGATGCGATACCGAAGGCGCCGGCACCGATCAGCAACAGCCGGCGGCGGCCTATTCGGTCGCCGAGATTTCCCATCGTAATCAGAAAACCTGCGATCATGAAGCCGTAAATGTCCATGATCCAGAGCGCCTGGGTGCTGCTGGGTTGGAGGTCTAAAGCAAGCGCCGGCAGTGCCAGATACAGCAAAGTGACATCGAGCCCCAGTAATAAGGTCGGTAAGGCGAGCACGGCGAGCCCGAGCCATTCCCGGATGCCTGCGCCTGTATGAGAAGGGGGTGTGTGTTGGCCAGCGTAAGAACTCATGTCGCCTCCGGAATAGAATGGGAAGCGGCATTATTAATACGGCTCTAGTGGGGGTACAATATATCTAATTATCCTATTACCAGGAGTAATGCGGTGAAGGAACGGACCCTTGCACGAACGCGGAACGAACTTACGGAGTTCTTGCTTCACCACCGAAACAAGCTGAAACCCGCAGATGTCGGCTTACCCATCACGGGGCGCCGCCGCACACCCGGCTTGCGGCGAGAGGAAGTGGCGGCGCTCGCCGGAGTGGGGCTTACCTGGTATACGTGGTTCGAACAGGGGCGCGATATTAATGTCTCGCAGCAGTTTCTTTTGAATCTGGCCCATGCGTTGAAACTTGACGACGCGGAGTGTTGCCATCTCTTCATGCTGGCGCACCGACGTCCCCCTCCGCCCGAGAGCTACCAGTGGTTGTCCGTGTCTCCGCTAACGCAGCGCTTGCTGGATGATCTGGTAGCCAGGCCCGCCTATGTCATGAATCTGCGTTGGGATGTTATTGCCTGGAATACTGCGGCCGACCGCTTGTTTGGTTTGCCGGCAAAGACCATTATCGGCGCAATGTCATGCGGATGATGTTCGCGGATGGAGAGCTGCGTGGGCGACTGCCCGAGTGGCAGCGGGATGCGCCGCGGCTATTGACTCAATTCCGCTGCGATTTAGCGGCCGCGCCCGAGGACCCGGCGATGCTGGAGCTGATCGATGAGCTACGGAAAGTATCTGCGGACTTTCGGCGGTGGTGGGAAACGCGGGGGCGGACGAGTATTGTCAAGGAATCGCGGCGATACTCGACCCCGAGTCCGTTCGCATGGATTTCGACCACGAAACGATGATCGTCGACGCGCACCGACATCTTAGAATGATCGTCTACTTTGCCCGCCATGAGCACGCTGTATCGTCGCTATCCGGCAGTGCCCAGCGAGGGTAGCTTATCGAACCAGGGGCGCGCTTGTTCGAGCTGGCCGGCGAGCGACAGTAGTTTTCCTTCGTCGCCATGCCCGCCGACAAACTGCACACCGAGCGGTAAGCCGTTGTCGCACCAGTAAAGCGGCACCGACATGGCAGGGACGCCGGTCATGTTCGCTAGTTGTGTAAAAGGCGTGGCTGCGAAGTGTTGCAAAGCAACGCGCTCGATTTGACCGCTTTTTACTATTATCTTCGCCATGCCGATGCGTAGGCTCGCTCGTATGAGTTTTTCTAGCCAGGCAGGTGTTTTATGCTCGCCGATCACGCTGGGCGGCTGCGCCAAGGTGGGGGTTAGCCAGAAGTCGTAACGGTCGAGGAAGCTATCCAGTGCGAGCATGTAGGCTTGAGCCTGGCTAAGACAGTGTTCGTATTTTTCGACCGTCAGCGCCCGCCCGACGGCTGCCATCGCGAGGGTATCGGATTCGAAACCGGTTCGATCGGCGCCGGTTTCGAGCTTTGTTTCCTCTATGATCGCTGCGCATTGGCCGAACCAGATATACAGCCAATCCATGCACATTTGTTTCATTTCCATCGCCGGTTGCGCTTCTTCGACCTCATGGCCTAGATCGTCCAGCAACGTCGCTGCATCTTCTACCGCTTGGATGGCCTCCGAAGCGACCGGGGTGCCGAGCGGAGAGGTTGTGGAGAAGCCGACGACGAGCTTGCCGGGCGGCGTTCGGGCCGCTTCTAGATAAGAGCGTTTAGGCGGTGCGATATGGAAAAGGCTGCCCGGCTCCGGGCCGTGGGTCAGGTCGAGAATCAAGGCGCTATCGCGTACCGAGCGCGTTAACACATGGTTTGTCACCATGCCGTGCATCAGCTCGCTGAGCGTCGGCCCCCAAGGGGTGCGACCGCGTCCCGGTTTGAGACCGAATAAACCGCAGCAAGCGGCCGGAATACGGATGCTGCCGCCGCCGTCGTTACCGCCTGCAACCGGCACAACGCCGGCAGCGACCATGGCGGCCGAGCCGCCGGAAGAGCCGCCGGGTGTGTGCTTAAGGTTCCAAGGGTTGCGGCTAGGGCCGAATGCTTCCGGTTCGGTAATACTTTTGACGCCGAACTCCGGCGTATTGGTGCGGCCGAAGGGAACCAACCCAGCCGCTTTCCAGCGGCGGACCAGAACGGCATCCTCCGTGGCGCGAATGTCGGCTTCTAGTAATGCTTGACTGCCTCGGTAGTGAGGTGCGCCGGCGATTTCCTGAAACAGATCCTTTACCAGCATCGGTACGCCGGCAAGAGGGCCTGTGGTGCCGCCGGCAAGCTGCTCGCGGGCGTGCTCGTAGAGGGGGTGGGTGAGCGCGTTGAGTTGGCCGTCGACGGCTTCGGCACGCTGGATTGCGATCTCAAGCAGCGCTTCGGCGGATACTTGGCCCGTATTTATCAGCTCAGCCATCGATATGGCATCGAGCTTGCGGTACTCCTCAAATATCATTTTCCTGTTATGGTGGTTAGGGCGTGCGAAGCCTAGTAGGCTGCTGAAAATGCTTTGTCAGCAGCCTTGTATCTCAAAAATTCGTTAGAGTAGTGAGGCGAAGCGGGGTCTATGGTGGCCGATCACCCATGTTTCAGTAGTTCCTCAACCGCAGCGGCGAGGCGATCTACCGTAAACGGTTTGCGGAGTGTCGGGGCGCTCGTCCAATCGTGTCGGCTGCCGGTATCGTCGGCGTAGCCGGTAACGAGCAGGCAGGGGAGCTTGGGGTGCAGATCGTGCGCCCGCCGAATGAGTTCTTGGCCGTTCATTTCCGGCATAGCGAAGTCAATCAGCGCAAGGCTCGGCGGTTCTTTCCGTGCAAGTTTAGCCAGAGCGTCATTCGGCGATCCGACCGCTTCCGGGCTTAGACCCAGCTCATACAACATAGCGACCATGGAGGCGCGAACCTCGGCATCGTCGTCAACGACCAGGACTCGGGGTTTATCCCCCTCCCTGCGGGGTTTGACCGGTGCGGAGAAAAACGTTTCCTCGGCAGGTTGTACTGCCGGTTGCTCGGAGCGGGGAAGGAATAGCCAAACAGTGGTGCCCTCTCCGGGGCGACTGGCAATGCTAGCGGTGCCCCCGAGCTGCTTGGCGAAACCATGTACTTGGCTTAAGCCAAGCCCGGTACCTTTGCCGACTTCCTTTGTCGTATAAAAGGGATCGAAAGCTTTTGCCACTACTTCCGGGCTCATTCCGGTGCCTGTGTCGGAAATCCGTAGGCGAACATAGTCGCCGGGCTCCAGATCGGCGGGCAGAGGAGGGGTATCGCTAATGGCATTGCCGGTAGCGATAGTGAGCTTGCCCCCCTCGGTAAGCGCATCGCGTGCGTTCATAGCTAGATTGAGAACGGCGTTTTCGAACTGGCCGATATCGGTCATGACCGGCCAGAGCGACTCGTCGAGTTCGAGTTTGAGTTCGATGGTCGGCCCCAAGGCGCGCTGCAGCAGTTCGGCGAACGACAGGATGAGCTTGTTGAGATCCGAGGGCTGGGGGCTAGCCTTTGTTTACGCGCAAAGGTAAGCAGCTGATCCACGAGCTTGGCTCCGCGGCGGGCAGCTTTTAGCGCATTCTCTAGGAGAACCGTTAGCCGTTCGTCCTTGTTTCGGCGCAGGACAAGTTCCAGACTGGTGATCGTCGCCGCTAGAATATTGTTAAAGTCGTGTGCGACACCGCCGGTGAGCTGGCCCAAGGACTCTATTTTTTGGACCTGAACCAACTGCTCTTCGGCGTGGCGGCGTTCTTCAACTTCCTCTTTCACCCGCTCTTCCAGAGTCTCGTTGAGTTCGCGTAGTTTTTCTTCAGCCTCCCGGCGATCGGTGATATCCATGACCGAGCCGACATAGCCCTCGAACGTACCGTCCGCTGCGAACCGGGGCGTGGCGGCGTCAATCACGCAGCGGTACTCGCCGTCGTGTCGTCGCAGGCGATAATCGAACCGAAACGACTCTTGCTTGGCGTTGGCTTCGATAAAGCGTTCTCGGCTTCGTATCTTATCGTCGGGATGAACGTAAGTAAGCCAATTAAAGCCTAGGCTGTCGGCTGGGTCTTGTCCGGTAAACCGGTACCAGGAGCGGCTGAGGAAGGTGCAGTCGCCACTTTCGTCGGTAAGCCAGATCATGACCGGGGCATGGTCTGCCATGTTGCGGAAGCGTGCTTCGCTATCCCGTAAGGTTTGCGTGGTTTTCTCCCGCAATTGAGCCATTGCTAGCGCGTTATTAACCCTGGCCGTTAGCTCTTTGGCAGAGAAAGGCTTTACGATGTAGTCGTCCGCGCCGGCAGAAAGCCCTTCCGCGCTGGCCTCTTCTCCTGCCTGTGCCGATAGCACAATGACCGGCAAATCGTGTAAAGAGGCATCTTCTCTGATCGTTCGCAGCAGTCGGTAGCCGTCGAGCCGAGGCATCATGACGTCTGTCAGTACCAAATCGGGTCGTTTGCGACGAATAGCCGCCAGCGCGGCTTCCCCATCCGCGACTGTCTCCACATGGTAGCGGCGCTCCAGCAGGCGACACATGTACTTGCGCATATCGGCGTTGTCTTCGGCAACCAGAATGCGGGCGTGCTCTAAGGCGGGTATGCCGCCGTCGGCGGCCGGTTCCGTTAGCGGCGATAGCGGTTCCGCCGTGTCGTCGGCGCCGTCTTGACATAGGCGCTCGGGGTTGGTTAGGAGAACATCGGTTGTGTGCAGGAGGGAGGAGTGTTGTTCTGCCTCCATACATTGCTCCGCAGGGAGGTGGGCTCTGCCGCGGGGAACCGTGACGGTGAATGTGCTCCCCTTGCGCTCTTCGCTCGTGACGCCGACCTCGCCGCCGTGCAGCCGGACCAGCTCCTGCACCAGGGACAAGCCGATACCCGTGCCTTCGAAAGTGCGGCCGCGCTGATCTTTGGTACGATGAAAGCGATCGAAAATGTGCGGGATCTCGTTGGCCGCTATACCTATTCCCGTATCCGCTACCCGTAGCG
The DNA here is from genome assembly GCF_003399765.1 of Alkalilimnicola ehrlichii. Lineage (GTDB taxonomy): Bacteria > Pseudomonadota > Gammaproteobacteria > Nitrococcales > AK92 > AK92. The sequence goes on from NZ_NFZV01000009.1 coordinate 120,541, forward strand.
CTACCGCATGCGTTGTCGTCTCTAGCCGTACGCGAATTTCACCCTCTTGCGTATACTTAAAGGCGTTGGAGAGCAAGTTAATGACAATTTTCTCCCACATCTCCTTATCGACCCAAACTGGCTCCGGCAACGGGGCACAGTCCACCTTCAGTTGGATGCCGACACCGGTACAGGCCGATTGCAGTTGGCTGGCGAGGCCGGCTGTAAACTCGGCCAGATCAACCGGTTGAAAGCATGCCTGGGTGCGTCCCGCTTCAATTCTACTGAAGTCGAGCAGGTCGTTGACCAGCCGGAGTAAGCGTTGCCCGTTTCGGTAAGCGATATCAACGAGTTCTAGACGGTAGGGGTCGGCGCCTCGATCGGGGTTTTTCCGCAGCTCCTCGATCGGGCTCATGAGGAGGGTAAGCGGTGTACGAAACTCATGAGAGATATTGTGGAAGAACGTCGTTTTGGCGCGGTCCAATTCTTCCAATTCTTCGGCACGCTGTCGCTCTTTTTCTAAATATTGGGCGGTGCCGAGGGTTGTTGTGAGTTGGTCGGCGACTAAGCCAAAAAACGCTTCGTAACGGCTTTCCAATTCTCGGCGGGCGCTCATGCCGGCGATCAGATAGCCATGGGGCGGTTGCCCGGCGTGAGCCAGCGGCAGGCAGAGTGCCGCATCGGGCGCAATACTCCAGTCGCCGCTGGGCAGCGCGTGCTCGCGCAGCCCGTCTACCTTGACCGGTTGGCCGCGCGCCATGACTTTGCTTAACGGCCAAGGGGCAGCCTGCCGAGGAGCGAGTAGATCGATACGCGACGGTTTCATCGGGCCGTCATAGTTGTCCAGTCCCGCCGTGGCGACCAAGCGTGCCGCTGCACCGTCCTCTTCTACGAGATACAGCAAGGCGAAGGGAATGTCGGCAGGGTTCGAGCTAAGGGTACGACAGGCAAGCTCGCCTGCTGCCTGCGGCGTTCTCGTTACCGAAGAATGGGTGGCGATATCGCGCAGTAGCTTCATTTCCCGGCGCCGTTGTACCTCCTCGGTAGTCTCCTGGCAGGTGATGAGCACGCCGCCAAGACCCTTGTCGCCAGGTACCGGGCTATAGGAAAAGGTAAAGTAAGTTTCTTCAAGGAAGCCCTTGCGTTGCATGGGCAGGAGCAAGTGCTCGTTCCAGACGGCCGGGCCACCGTCGAGAATACTCTCGGCTAATGGCCCGACGATAGGCCAGATCTCCTCCCATACTTTGGCGCCGGGCTCGCCCATGGCGTGGGGGTGCTTGTCGCCGAGGATAGGACAATAGGCGTCGTTGTAGAGCGATATTAGCTCTTGTCCCCACCACAGGCACATAGGAAAGCGGTTTTCCAAGACGATACCGACGGTGGTTCGGAGGCTGATCGGCCAATTCTCCGTAGGGCCTAACGCTGTCTTTGACCAATCGATCGATTGAATCAATGCTTTTGTACTGCCTCCCGGTGTTGGAACAGCTTTAGATGGCACGGATTCGTTCTCCTGGGTTGTCGCGACAGCAAGGAAGGTTCGGCGGCTTATGGCGGTACCGGTTTGCGCATAGCGCATTCCTTCGCCTCCACAAGAAGACGATGGCAGCATTATTCCGGCACCCTGACACCGTTAGTCCATAAAAGCGGGGTTTGGTTCGTCGATTGTATTCGCTAGATAGCCGGATGATTCAAGCGATTTCCGGCTGGGTGGACTATCGTCTAAAAGTGGAGGAAAGCGATGTCTTGTGGCCGCGCTTTAATACTCCGCAAGCGGAGAAGCTAATGGTTCAATATCTAATCTTAGGAGGTCTTCTCTTTTCTATAGACTACAGTCAGATAGCCATCTGACTTTGTTGATCTTTAAAAGCTAAAAAAACGATAACCGCGCAACGCATTCTTGCGTATGCGATGAGGAGGAGAAAATTATGAAGATAAAGACGGACAAGCGACTGTGGTCGCTCGGGCTAGTTCTAGCCTTATTGGTCGTGCTGGGTTGGCAGCCGGCGCATGCAAGCGCTGCCGAAACCAAGCATCCTCTCGTATTGGTTCATGGTCTGGCGGGTTTCGATTCGCTCGCCGGGGTGTATCAGTACTTCTACGGTATTCCGCGGCGGCTCGAAAGAGAGGGAGCCGAAGTTTTCCTCGTCCAGGTTTCGGCCGCCAATTCGAGCGAATGGCGCGGCGAGCAGTTGCTGGAGCAGGTCGAAGATATTCTCAGCATCACCGGCGCCGAGAAAGTTAATCTTATCGGCCATAGCCATGGCTCCATGACAGCGCGTTATGTTGCCGGCGTACGACCGGATCTCGTCGCCTCGGTGACGTCGGTCGGTGGCGTCAACTGGGGTTCCCGTGTCGCGGATGCGGTGGGCGGCGGTACTAACGGAGGGTTTACCGGCGCGGTAATCAACGCCATGGGCGATGCGCTGTTCGGTCTGATCGATCTGCTCTCCTTCGGCTTCAACTCGATCGACACACGAGCCGCGCTGGCGTCGTTGTCCACCGAGGGAAGTCTCGCCTTTAATCGAAATTTCCCCGCAGGCGTTTCTTCCGAGTATTGCGCGGATAACGGCGAGCATGTGGTCGATGGCGTTCGTTACTACTCTTGGGGCAGTCGCGGTCATTTGACTAACGGTTTCGACCCTAGCGACTACCTGCTGTTGGCCATGGGTGCTGCATTTCGGGGAGAGCAGAACGACGGTTTGGTTTCCGTTTGTAGTCAGCAGCTTGGGCAATCGGTGGGTTTCTTCCGGCGGATGAATCATCTCGATCAAGTCAATCAGATCGCCGGTTTTACCCCCTTGCTCGGTACTAATCCCAACACTGTATGGCGCAACCACGCTAATCGGCTAAAGAACGACGGGCTTTAAGACAGCCTACTCGGTTGGCTTTAGCTGCCCGAGAGTGGAAAGCGGCGCTATTGCGCCGCTTTCCTTGTGCTGAGGCGAATACCGAGCAGCAAGTTTTGCAGGGGGAGGTTTATGAGGAAGACTCCGTTAGCGTTGGTCGGTGTCGGCCTGATCGCAGGCGTTGCGGTCAGCGTGGGGCTGTTTCGCGGCAGCGATGAGCCTATGTCTGCGGTAAGCGTCGACCGGCCGGGCGAGGCGCCGGTGTTGGCGGCATCGGGTATCGCGGAAGAAGCGCCAGCGCTCAGTGCCGAGGAGGCCTTTAACGCATTCATGCAAGCACCGGAACTGCGAGGTGTTGACGTTGCCGGTAGCGTTAATGTGGATGCTAACGGCGCCTTGATTCTGGACCTCGATTTACGCGATCTGATCGATTTCTTTCTTGCCGGTATCCAAAGCGAAGAGGATTTGCCGCTCGTGCGTACCGCCTTACTCGGGTATTTGCAGTCGCTCGGCCTTGCCAACCCCGTCATCGATGAAGTGCTCGCGGTCATGGATCGCTATGTCGAATATTTGCTGGCGGCGGAGGCGGCCGATGGGTATGAGACGGATGACCTGGCGCGTCGTCTGGAGAGGCTACATCACCTACGGCGGGAAACCCTGGGCCTTGAACTGGCAGAAGCTTTTTTCGCCGAGGAGGAGGCCTATGACCGCTATAGCATTGAGCTACGGCGGATTCTGGCGGACGCGAGTCTGACGCCGGCGCAGCGTGAGCAGCAGTTGGCGGCGATTGAGGCGTGGTTGCCGGAAACAATCGTGGCGCAACAGCAGCGAGCGGCCACCATTCATAACACCCGTGAGGAGGTAGCGGTGCTGCGCGAACAGGGTGCCAGCGATACCGAGATCTATCGGTTACGGGCCGAGCGCTTTGGTTCGGAGGCTGCCGAGCGGCTGGCCCAGCGCGACGCCGAGCGCTCCCAATGGCAGCGCCGTGTGGCTGCGTATCGCACCGAGCGCGATGCAGTACTCAACAATCCAGGCCTGAGCGACGACGATAAGGAACAGGCCTTACAACGCCTGATGCAGGAGCATTTTCCGAACCCGAAGCGAGACGGCTGCGTGCGCTGGAGCGGATTAATGCGGAAGAGCGGGAGAGGCCGGCGGCCGAAGGCGACTAAAAGTCGCCTTCCTGCAACAAGCTGTCAGAGGGAGGAACCAAAGTCATCTTCGGGATTCTGGCGCGGCAATTGCCGTAAACCTGCTCTACCGTCACCAGCACATAGCGCCGTGCGGTCGGCCAGACAGCTTGCATCTCATCCCATCGCTCGATGATTTCCACGGCTCCGTTAACACGCGCCCGTAGCCGGTTCTCGAAGTCGATGAACAATATGCCGATATGCGGATTCGTCAGCATATTGCCTAAGGAGTTGAAAAGATTATTTCCCTTAAAGTCCGGGAAAACGAGCCGTTTCTCGTCCAATACTTTTAGCAAAGGTAAGGGCTGTCCGGAGGCGTTGTACTCACGGCCTCGAAAACTGCAATCGCAATCTCCGGCATCGTTGGCCGTGGCGATGAAGAAGAACGGCAAATCCTCGATGAAGGTGCTCATGGAGGTTGGAATGGTCTCGTGAATCATGTTCGGGAGGTTATGCTCGTTCCAAGCATGTTCCGCTCCAAAGCGCTTCTGCGCCTCGATTTCGCCTCTATGCAGAATATCCTCTACCCGGCGAGACCCGTTTCGCTTCTTAACCATCCTATCCACTCCATGTGTTTATCGCGTCCGCCGTGGTTGCGGAACTGCGCGGACGCCTTAGGCAGAACGATATTGTGGCAGCGTCTGCGAAACAAGACCCGCCGACTGCGACAGGTGATCGGCCACTCGCCCGATTAGACTCAAACTAACCTCTTTGTAGTCATGACCAACTAGCGAACCGGCTTGCTGTTATCGGCAGTAAATTGCGGTGATGGATTGTAACGTTTTGATTGTTTTTGCTTTTATTCGCTGTTTGCAGGTAAGGGCGTGTCGCTACGAATGCTTATGCCGCGCCTGTTGACGAGGCAAAGCGTCTGACCGTGTAGCTAAAGTGCCAAAACGTGAAAGCGTGTCATGTTTTGCATCGGTTATGGTATTTGCGGATGCTGGGCATCCAACTAATAAAAAAACAAAGGATTGGAGGAGACTCCCAATGAGTTCAATCATAAAGCGTAAGCTGGCGTCGTTGTTTGCTTTTTCCGCGGCAATGTTGCTGAGCACCTCTGTATGGTCGATGAATCCGGGCGATGTGCCGGATACATGCGAAGGGGATTGCGGCTATGCCCGTGGCCCGGATCCGACAGAGTCTTTTCTTGAAGCCGATAGCGGTCCGTACACGATCGCTACCTCTAATGTTAGCTCCTTAGTGCGCGGTTTTGGCGGAGGGACTATCTATTACCCGGTTAACGCCGAAGGCACGATGGCGGCCATTGTCGTGATTCCGGGCTATATGTCCTATCAGTCCTCGATCTCTTTCTGGGGGCCGCGCTTGGCTTCTCACGGTTTCGTGGTGATGACGATCGATACCAACCGTATCAGCGATCAGCCGCCTTCCCGTCGCGACCAAATCGAAGCGGCGCTAGAGTACCTGGTCGATCAAAGCAACTCATCGCGCAGCCCGATCAACGGGATGGTCGATCCGAATCGCCTTGGTGCGGTCGGTTGGTCTATGGGCGGCGGCGGTACGCTGCGTTTAGCTGCCGATGACGGTATCCAAGCGGCCATTGGCCTTGCACCCTGGAACACGTCCAGTTTGGGCTTCCGCAGCATCGAGACGCCGACGCTGATTTTCGCGTGCGAACGCGACAGCATCGCCCCGGTTCGTTCCCACGCGTCGCCGTTCTACAACGCCATTCCAAGCTCTACGGATAAGGCCTATTTCGAGATCAGCGGCGGTAATCACTATTGCGCCAACGGCAGCAACCGTTACGACGCCTTACTCGGCAAGTACGGTGTGGCTTGGATGAAGCTACATCTCGATCAAGACCAACGCTACGCGCCATTCCTCTGCGGTCCGAACCATGAGCGCGACCGTCAGATCTCAGAACATCGGAGTACTTGTCCGTTCTGAGTTAAGGCTTTGATACCAAAGTAGTCGAGAGAACGTGTTCTCCTTACAAAGCCGGGTTTGCCTTGCGCAGGTCCGGCTTTGTGCTTAGCTATTAGGTGGATGATCCGGTCGATGACGGCAGAGGACTTTCGCTAGGCTATGTTCCCTGATAGCAAGGTGCAGCCCACTTGCGCACGAACGCCCAAAATGTACTTTTGGTCTCGCGAAGTGCTCTTTCTGGGGACATGCTACGCGCGACAAGAGGCGCATCGATATGCTCAGGAAAAGCTGGTTCTTAGCCTCAAAGGCTACCTGAAAGTTCGTACCGAGCAAGGCCGCCCGATAAACGTCCGTAGTTGCGTCTTGCCGACCGGGCTAGTGGCCGACCGAGCGCTCTTCGATGCGTCTCAAGCAGTCGTCGCAATTTATCACCTAGCTCCCTTCTCGCAGGATTATGCGGCGCTGAGCAGCTTGATGAAGCCGGTGTTAAACGGTGTCTATCATAGCCACCCGAACGAGCGCGCTGCCATTCGGGCCGCGATCGCTATCCGTAACCGCCAGTATGTCTCGCCGGCGATGGCACGGGAGAGGCTGCGGGAGATACTTTTCCCGCCGGCATTGCCGATACTGTATTTCGTACGTTCGACCCCGTATAGTCGAAGTGGCGCGGCGTATACGCGAGTCGTCGTTGGAGAATATCCCGTTAAGTCAGTTTGCCGATGCAGTTCGGCTTTCTACGTCTCGGTTGGAGAAGTTATTCAAGGAGCAGGTGGGTTTACCGATAACGCAGTATCGGACTCGTTATCGCGTCTTTATCAGCTCCATCCTCATGGCGCTGGGCCATTCCATGACCGAAGCGGCGTTATCTGCCGGCTTTTCGAGTTCCGCCCACCTTTCTCGTGCGTACCGAGCGATTAACGGGATGACGCCTTCCGCCGTTTTCTTAAAACCTCCGTGTCTTAATACGATCGTCGACCGTTCGGCGCTTAACGTGGTGGCACCTGTGCTAGCAGGTAAACGGGCGATGTAAGGTGGACGTGCTTGGATAAGAGTTCCGCCAGACCCAGTGTTCTCCTATCGAGAGTACGGGCCTGGAGGAAGCATGCCGGAGCAGGATCTGGTTGAGCTGGCAGTCGATGCGTCGCTCTGGGAGCGCTGCTTTACGGTAACGCCGCTAGTGCTGATAGGAACGCGCGAGGCCGGCGGCGCGGACGATCTCGCTCCGAAACACATGGTTACCCGCTTCGGCTGGCAGAATTATTTCGCTTTCGTTTGCTCCCCCCGCCACGGTACTTATCAGAATGTGCAGCGGGAGCGGGCGTTTACGGTTAGCTTTCCAAAGCCGGAAGGTTTGCTGGAGACGACGCTGGCGGCTTCCCCGAGAGAGGCTGACGGTACGAAACCCATTACCTTCGCGTTAGGCACCTTTCCTGCGCAACGGGTCGATGCGCCGTTGCTAACGGAAGGTTATGCCTTCCTTGAATGTCGGTTAGCTCGCGTGGTGGACGGCTTTGGCGAGGAGTGTCTTATCGTCGGCGAAGTTATCGCGGCTTCGGTAAGGGGAAGCTATCTACGCCAGGCCGATCGCGACGACCACCAAATGCTCGCCGATAGCCCCTTGTTGGCGTATGTCTATCCCGGCCGTTTTGCCGTCATCAGGGAAACGCATGCGTTTCCCTTCGCTGAAGGGTTTAAATCGTAGTGTGTGCGGCTAATGCCAGGCAGGCGGTTGAGCTACATGATTGGTTAGTACGGCAGCGACCGGCGATGACCGCATTGCTCGGCGACCTGGTTCGACTGGAATCGCCATCCCTTGAGCCTGAACGGCAAATGCCGGTGTGCGAACGCTTGCGACAAGCTTTCGAAACGGTGGGCATGCGGTGCCGGTACTTGTCCGGACGGACCAGTGGCTGTCAGTTGTTGGCAATGCCTACAAAAGCTCGCAAGCCGCGGCGGTGGCAGTTACTGCTTGGGCATATGGATACGGTATGGCCGGTCGGGACGCTTGCCGATAACCCCTTCCGAGAAGAAGACGGCATTCTGCGGGGGCCGGGTGTGTACGATATGAAAGCAGGCCTCGTGCAGATGCTGTTTGCGCTTAAAGTTCTGGGTGAGAAAGGTTTAAGGCCGGCGCTAACACCGGTGGTTTTCATCAATTCTGATGAAGAAATCGGCAGTCATGATTCAACGCGCCAGATCACCCGCTTGGCGCGGGGTGCCGAGCGCGCGTTTGTGCTTGAGCCGTCTTTAGGGCGAGAGGGGCGATTGAAGACGCGTCGAAAAGGCGTTGGTCGCTTCGAAATCGCTGTGCGGGGGCGTGCTGCACATGCCGGGCTGGATCCCGAGCAGGGCGTGAGTGCAATCCTTGAATTATCCTATGTTATTCAGCAGTTATTTGCCTTAAACGACGCGAGCAGTGGGACGACGGTGAACGTCGGTCAGGTCGATGGTGGCATTCGTTCCAATGTGATTGCGCCTCTGAGTCGAGCGGTTGTCGATGTTAGGGTGCGTACACAAGCCGATGCCGAACGGGTGGAAGCTGCCATTTATAGCCTTCGGCCGCGGGATCCTGCCTGTCAAATCGATATCAGCGGGCGAATCGGACGCCTGCCTCTGGAGCCGACACCCCGTAACCGGCAGTTAACGACCGCCGCGCAACATGTCGCGCGGGACTTAGGCTTTGAACTGAAGGAAGGCGAGGCGGGCGGCGGTTCCGACGGTAATACCACAAGTCTCTATACCGCAACATTGGACGGCATGGGCGCCGTCGGGGACGGCGCCCATGCCGCTCACGAGTTCGTTTTTGCTAGTCGAATGGCCGAGCGCACGGCGCTTCTTGCGCTTTTATTGCTGTTGCAAACGTGAGAGCGGAAAGCTTAGGAGGCGGAGGGAAAAATGGGCTCGACATTTTATTCCTCGGTGACTCGAATTAGCGATCTGGCGGAGTCGGCCTGGGCGCCACAGACCTTAGATTTCGAACACTGGCAAACCGGGCATTACGTGGTCGTGCGTATTACCCGCCCTAGCGGGCGACCGGATATAGAACTCGCCAACGGCCGCATGAGCGAGCTCATGCCGGGAGACACCGTGGTCGGAGCGTTAGGTGTACGTCACGCAACGTTGGAATCGGTCGGCGATTGGCGTGCGGTTGGGGTTGATCGGGAGATGGACTTGCTGACTGCTGGCGGCTTACTGGGGCGGGTGACCTCCTGTTCGCCGTTTGCAGGGCCTATCACCCGCGGCGATTATTTAGGTCACGTGGTAGCGGGGGGCGCTCCGGTTTCAATGGGCGACTTCGTGCAGCAGCACGAGCCAAAGCCGTTGGCGATGCCGGTTGTGTTGATCATCGGTACTTCGATGTCAGCTGGCAAAACCTTGAGCGCACGCCTGATCGTGCGGCGTTTGAGAGAGCTTGGGCGAGTTCCGGTGGCGGCAAAGTTTACCGGAGCCGGACGTTATCGAGATATACTTTCCATGGCCGACGCCGGTGCCGAGGCGGTGTTCGATTTCGTTGACGTGGGCTTGCCGTCGACGGTTTGTAGCGACGCGGAGTATCGAGCGGCATTCGAGCAATTAAGTGCCCGGATTGCCGCAACGCGGGCGGATGTTTTGGTCGCGGAAGCCGGCGCTTCGCCTTTGGAGCCTTATCAGGGCGCCTTAGCGGTCGCCGGTTTGGTGCCGACGCTCTGTTTTACCGTGCTGGCGGCATCCGATCCGTATGCCGTACTCGGCGTTACGCAGGCGTTTAAGCTAAAACCGGATGTCGTGACCGGCCCGGCAACCAACACCTTAGCCGGGGAAGAGCTTATTAAAAAGTTAACCGGACTAGAACCGCTGAATCTCTTTCAACCGCAAGGCCTACAGCGCTTGGATCGGTTGATTGAGGAGCGCGTGAACTCATAAGAGCGTGGCATTGCCCGAGTGCCCACATTGTCCGACCGATACGGAATATGCATCACAATGCGAGCCGATAACCTATTCGCCAATGCCGCTATCCCTAACGAAGGAGAGCGCTTCGATACCTTGTTGAGCCATAAAAATCTTGTTGTCGAACGTATCGTAAGTTCTGAGTTTATAATCTCCGAGACGTCAATTCAGAAGCAGGATGAATGGGTTGTGCTGCTGCAAGGCGAGGCGCTGCTTGACGTGGCGGGGGAGAGCGTATCGCTGATGGCAGGCGATTATGTGTTTTTACCTGCCGACGTGCCGCATACGCTAGTGCGTGTTTCCCAGGGGCGGTATGGTTGGCCGTGCACCTACACCCTGAGTAAGCACGTGTTGATGCAGGGCCTGAGGGCACGCATTTGCGTGCCCTGCCTGGGCGCTTAACGTCTACCCAACGGCGCTGTGTTCAAATGTATGCCGCCATCTAAGAGTAACGTTTCGCCGGTGACGATATCGGCACCGGTAATAAAGTAAAGAATCCCATCGGCCACCGTTTCCGGCGTGGCGACCGTGCGCAGGGGGCGGCCGCGGTCAGGAATTCCAACTGGGCATTGTAGGTTTCCTCGCCTAAACCTTGCTTGAGCCACTCTCCGGCAATAAAGCCGGGGCAGACCGCGTTCACGCGTACTTCAGGGCCCAGCGCTCGGGCATGCGATAGCGTCATGGTAACCAGTGCACCTTTCGAGGCGGTGTAGGCGACGCAACTACCCACGCCGGTAACGGCGGCAATCGAGGCGACATTGACAATAGAGCCGCGGCCCGTGGTTCTCATGTGCGGGACGACGGCGCGCGTCATCTGATAAGCACCGATTACATTTACCGCGTAGATGTCCTGAAAGTCTTGTGCGTCCAATCCATCGAGATCGCGATGATCGACAAATTTGGTGGTGCCGGCATTATTAACTAGGGCATCGATTCGCCCCCACTTTTCCATGGCCGCATCGGCCATTTCCCGGCATGCCGTGTCTTCCGCAACATTGGCTTTGACCACTAAAGTCTCGACGCCTTTGGCCTCGCATTGCTTGGCAACTTCAAGGGCGGCGGCTTCGCTGCGGGAGTAATTGATCACGACATTCGAGCCTAAATCGGCAAGCTTGAGGGCTAAAGCCGCCCCGACCCCGGAGGATGAGCCGGTTACGATACTGACGCCACCGCGGATGTTCATAGAATTCTCCTTTTATAAGTTTGAGTAAGGCATTTGCGCTGTGGATTTTTCTCCAAGGCTGTAACGCGATAAAAGCATGAGTTTATTCTTGTTTTGTTATGCGAAATTGGGTTTCGAGTCTGCCCGCGTTGTTACTCTTTTAGCGCATGGGCATAGGTTGAAGCAAGGGAGAGGGCTAACGGTGCGCGGCCAGGGCGGCGACGGCTTGCGAGCTTAACGCCTGAGCACGGTATACTGGTGCCTTACCAGAACTAACAAGAAACATCAGGGGAGAATGAACGATGGGCAGCGCTCGCGCAGATTATATTCTTTACGGGCTGCCGCATTCGCTTTATACCGGAAAAGCCCGCTGTTACTTGCGCAACCAGGGAATATCGTATCTGGAGCGGCCGCCTTCCGAGCCAAGGTTCGCCGAGCGTATCGTGCCTCAACTAGGGCGTAGCATTATTCCCGTCTTAGAAACGCCGGACGGCGAGCTTATCCAGGATACCATCGATATCATCGACTACTTCGAGCGGCTCGGCGTGCCTTATCCGGTATACCCTGGCACACCCTTACAGCGAATCGTCGCGATTATCATCGAGTACTACGGTAGCCAGGCCATGCTCAAGCATGCCATGCATTATCGTTGGTCTTACTTAGAGCAACAGGAAGCTTTTTTGCGGCACGCGTTTGCCAGCGGTACCGATGCGGCGACGGCTGCGAAGCTCATGACGCGCATGCAATCGTATTTGCCGCGATTGGGTGTCACGCCGGAGACGGCTCCGTTAATCGAACGGTCTTACGAGCGATTGCTGGAAATTCTTGAAACCCATTTTACTGAGCAGCCGTATTTGCTGGGCGGTCGTCCGTCGACGGCCGATTATGGTTTAATTGGCCCCTTGTTCGCCCATTTAGGGCGTGATCCCGTCCCGGCGCAGATCATGAAGCTACGGTCGCCGCGTGTATATCGCTGGGTGGAAAGAATGACAGCCCCCGGCCTGGACACCATTGAATACCCCGGGACGGCGGCGGAGTTCTGGCCCGGCGACGGCGTTCCACCCAGTCTGGAGCCCTTGCTGCTGCACGTCGCCGAAGAGATCTTCCCGGAATTGGACGATAAGTTAGCGTTTATGGATGCCTGGGTCGAGGCGCGGCAACCGGCGGATGCCGAGCCGGTGACGGAGAAGCCCCATCACCGGCAATTAGGCACCATTAACACGCAATTCCGGGGCGCTTCGGTCGAGGTGGGGGTGGAGCCCTACCTGTTATACCTTCTGCAGCGCGGGAGCGACCTGCTCGACGGTTTGGACGGCGGCGAGCGGGAGCGTGTCATGGGTTACCTGCAACGTTTCGGGCTCAAGCGAGTATTGCCGCAGGGTAAGTCCTACACCGTTGGCCGGCGTGACCATATCGAAGTTTGGCGGCGGTTCTAGCCGCCTCAACTAAAGCGTCCGCCTAGCCCCAATGCAAGTCCGGCGCTCAGAAATGCTACGAACTTTCGTTAAGGGATGCTAAGGCGCGTAGGCGGCGGCGTTCGGGTTCCGAAAACTGCTCGTTCGTTAAGCGCTCTACGGCATCTTGTCGATCTTGCTCGCTCAGGCCCTCGTTGCTCATTATAGCGTCGCGCTCCCTATGGTACTCACCCAGCCGCTGTTGCCATTCGAGACGTTCGCGGTCGAGTTTTGTTAACCGTTCGGCGGCTTCGGGGCCCAGGCGTTGCGCGCGTAGCTGATAAATGTCGGCGTCGGAAGCGCCTTGTTCCAACAGTGCTTGAGCCTCCTCCTGTGTTTTCCGAATCGCTTCGACGCGGCGTTGGGGTTTAAGTGCTGCCGCCGGTAACATGTGTTCTTCCAACGCCGCGCTTTGTTGTCGGCGCTGCTCCGGGGTTAGCGAAGTGTCTTGCATCAGGCGCCGGAACTCTAGGCTGAAGCGGTCATAGGCCTCTTCCTCCGCGAAGAAGCCCTCAGCTATGTGTTGTCCTAGTACTTCGCGGCGTAAGTGATGCAGGGTCTCGATACGATTCGCTATACCATCGATCGAGAAGTCTTCTCCAAACTGCAACTGTTCAGCGGCGACTCGATAATCGATGTAGAGATCCGCGGTGGCCATGATCTCGGCGATCGTCTCGGCCGGCAGGTCCAGCGATTCAAGGTGGTTTAGCAGTGCCGTTCGCACCGCAGGGAGGTCCTGTTCGCTGTTGGCACGGCTGAGGAAAAAGCCGATCAGATCTCGGAGGTCATGATCGACGACTAGGCGGCCGTCGTGATCCAGGTTGATAGTCCCGTCGATTCCATGCTGCGTAATCGTGCGGCTCTTCGGTGGTTCGAAGGCTCTGTCCGTACCGTCCGCTGCAGTCGTTCCTCTGTCGGTGGGCGCCTCAGCCGAGGCCGGCGGTACTGGCGTGCCTTCGTTATTTACCCGGAAGGCTCCGAATAAAGCGGCCGCGACGACGCCACCACAGAACACCGCTAGTGAAAGTTTCTTCATCCTCCAGCTCCTTCGCAATTCTCATTTTCGGCAAGTCAGAATAGGGAGGGCTCGCAGCCCCTTTTTAGGCCTTTCGATCGTCTTAATGGGAAATAGGACGAGCATGCCGAATACGGCGGAGTACGAAACTCCGCCGTGACATGAACGACGTATCACAATACGGCGTGGGTCTATACCTCTCGCCGAATGTGAAAAACGCGTTTTATTAGAGGCCGTCTTGCTTTAAGCGATTAGCGTGATCACGCCAGATTCTGATTGGGTTGGCGCCAAATAGAGATGTCAGACCGGCAACCTGATTGACTTGATCGAAGTGATTGAGTCGCTTGTAGGTACCTACCGTTTTGCCAAGCTGCTGGCCGCAAGCCGGGGCTAAGCCGTCATTCTCTTCATTCGAGAAGGCGAAACTGGTTGTCGTCAAGAAGTAGTCGCTGGGGTCCAACGCGTTGGTTAGCGTGTCTTTGCCGGTCCAAGAGTAGTAGCGAACGCCGTCGACTTCGTGCTCGCCGTCCCCCGCGCAGTATGCCGACGGCAGGCCGGCAGGAAAGTTCTCGTTAAATGCGAGGGCGCCTTCGGTGGAGAGCGAACGCGCCGCTTCTCGGCTATCGATCTCGTTGCCGCCGAACGAAACGAGGTCGATCAAACCGTACATCGCGTCGGCCATAGCGTAGGTGACGGTGCTAGCGGAGCGGTTATCGTCTACGGAATCGATTAAGGCATCCGCGACTGGCGTGCCCCAGTTGACGCCGCTGACCGACGTTACCGAGGCGACGAGATCCGGTCGTACGCCGGCAACATAACGCGCTGTCATGGAGCCTTGGCTATGGCCGATCAGATTAACTTTCTCGGCGCCGGTGATGCTGATGATCTCTTCCACTTGTGCCAGTAATTGCTCGCCTTGGTATTCGCTGGAATGCGCCGATGAGACTTGGGTGAGGAAGACCTCGGCGCCGCTCCTTTCCAGTTGGCGTGGGATGTCGTAGAAGTATTGATACGCCCCGGCGATCGAGTCAAAGCCCGCCAGGCCGTGAGCCAGAACGATAGGGTATTGCGTTTGGGTGTAGCCCTCTGCATGTGCCGTTTGCAGCCCGCTTAAGACCGTTACTCCTAGCATCATCGCGCCTAAACTAATTTTTCTTGCTTTCATCGTCTTATGCCGCTCCTTGCGGTTAGTGATGTCTCTCTTGGCTTTTGGTAAACACTTTTGCTTAGGCGGGCAAAAATGGGAACAGAGTGCTTATTAGGCCGTTCCCGTGGTGTTTTATAGACCACGTTTTTTAGTCTTTCAAATTTTCTAGGTAATTTTTTAGTGGGTGGTTGTATTTAATCATATGATTGATTAGGGCGGTTGTAGGATCGTGTTTTTCTATGGCTCGGATGCCTGGTTTGTTTTAGGGTTTTTTTATTTTAATTTTATGTTCTTATGTGGTGGGTATTAAAAGGCTGTTCTCTTTTAAGTTGTTACAAGATGCTGACAGGCAATGCTTGCTATATTGGATGTTGTCACTTTTTGCATTGAATATTGAGTCTTTTTTTGATTGAGCCAGGTTTGTTTCTTGTTGCACGTGTAGGTGTGGTGTCCCTGTCGGCTTTGGCATGCCCTGGCGGCCGATCCCGTTATGGCGCCTGCGCCCGGCTTATTCTAAGGCCCGGACTTTTTTGCAAAGTTGAGGCTGATCCTGTTTACTACGCAGCCAAGACATCTTTTCGAATATCTTCAACGATCTGTGTCGGTATGAGCCTGGCGCAGGGGCAGGCCTTCGGGAGCACAAGGGATGGGGAAGGAGCCGTCTACTCTGAAGGGAAGGGTCGTCCTCGACATTGAGCAGTTAAAAATACGGCGGCGGCAGATCGGACTGAGCCAAGAAGCCTTGGCGGAGCTGTGTTTTAGAAAACGCTTATGCGTGTCCATCGCCTCCATTAAGCGGGCGGAAACCGGAAAGCCGGTGCTTTTGCGTACTGCGCGGCATCTGGCTCAAATCTACGGTGTCGATCTTGCAAACTTGCTGGTGGGTAGCATTCCCGAGCAAGGTGATAACGGGGCTCCCGCCGCCGCCGACATCCCCGATTTAGGCGCTGAGCGCCGGCCAGTGATTCATCTCACGCTTCTATCGAAGGCAACTGCCAGCGCACCGTTGCACGGTCTTATCGTTGAACGGGTGAGACAATTCGGCGGCGTTGTACTTGAGCCTGACGAGACACGCGATACTTCGGTGGTATTAGAGGCTTGTTTTGGCACCCCCCGTGCTTATTCCAGCGATGCGCGGCGTTGTCTTCAGTGCGCGGAAGAATTGCTGCAGATATGGAAGAGCAAACAACCTGCTACCGGCTGTACGCTCATCATTGGTTACCGTGAGTGGCCGCTCGACGCCGAGCGGCAAATGCATTGTTTGGCGTCGCCATCGTTCGCGTCGGCTCTAGAAACGTCTTCGATTCTAATCGAGCAGGATCTTGCGCATGCCCTATCGGACTGCTGCGTCGTT
This sequence comes from Alkalilimnicola ehrlichii, assembly GCF_003399765.1. GTDB lineage: Bacteria > Pseudomonadota > Gammaproteobacteria > Nitrococcales > AK92 > AK92. The sequence continues at coordinate 136,505 of NZ_NFZV01000009.1, forward strand.
ACCCCGGCGAAGCTTACCGGCTACGTGCGCTACAAACAGACGCAAGCGGCCGATCGCAATACGCCTTTCGCTATGGCAGGGCGGGATCTGGAAGTCCAACAGCTCAAGACAGTACTAGCGACGACGCTGGCATACCAAGAAGGGCATGTCGTCTACATTCGTGGTATTGCCGGTATCGGAAAATCTCGGTTGATTGCCGAGTTCGTCGAAATGACGCGACAGGACGGGGTCGACTGCTACGCTGCCGCGGTGTTGGATTTCGGCGGTAAGGAGGATACGAATCCTATCCGGCAATTACTACGCGGTGTGTTGCAACTTGAGTCCTCTTTTGCAGAGGCCGATCGGCAGCTTTCGGCGAGGATTGGTCAGCTCGGTCTTCCCGCCGACTATCTCATGTTCTACCGCGCTTTGTTGGGGTTGCCGCAGGCGCCGGGCGATGAGCAAGTCTACGCGGCGATGAATCATGCGACTCGGGTTCCGCGCCAGCTGGAGGCCTTGGTCGCTTTGCTTGTGCGCGAGTCGTTGGAACGGCCGCTGGTGCTGATTATCGAAGATTTGCATTGGGCGGATAAAGCGCTTTTCGATGTTGTCGGGCGTTTAATTCAGGCAGTACGAGAAGCACCCATCATTTGGGCGCTCACGTCTCGTCTGGAACAAGACCCGTTGGAGCGACAGCTAAGGAATTACCTGACCGATGTGCCGATGACCGTGTTGGAGCTGGGGCCGCTGCGGGGCGCTGCCGCCGCGATGCTCGCGCTCCAGTTCCGCGATGTCGGCCCGAATTACCGGAATCAGTGCGTTGCGCGCGCGCAAGGAAACCCGCTTTTTTTAACTCAGCTGCTGCTGGGAGGACATGGCTCGGCGCTTCCGGGGAGTCTGAAAAATCTGGTGCAGACGAAGCTTGATCGTTTAGCGCCGATCGACCGTCGAGCATTGCGTACCGCCGCCGCTATGGGGCAACGGTTTAGTCTGGATGTACTGACCCAGCTACTGGAGCAGCCGGACTATGAGCCTGTTTTGCCGGCGAGTTATTGCCTCGTGCGGCCGGCCGAGCCGGGGGTGTATATGTTCGTGCACGATTTGATCCTGCAGGGCGTGTACGAACTTACCGAACCGGCTCTGCGGCGGCGTTTACACCTACGGCTGGCAGAGCACTACACCGAAACGGATAAAGCCCTGTGCGCCAGGCACTTGCATAAGGCCGAGGTGGACCGTGCGCCGGCGATGTTCGTTGCGGCGATCCAGGAAAAGTTGGCCGCCTATCAGTATGAGGCAGCGTTAGAGTTGTGCGATCAGTGTGCCTCTATCGCTTATGCGCCTGTCGATACCTATTCGCTTGCCATGCTGGCGGCGGAAGCGAAGGCCAAGATGGGCCTGATGCAGGAAGCGAGAGACTATTATGAGCGTGCGCTCGCCGCCGCTGGAGAGGAGGGGCAGCGTTTACAAGCGGTAATCGGCCTTGCCCGAGCGTTGAATGTCCTGGAAGAGATTGCGCTTGAGGAGCGTTTGTTGGACGAGGCGGCGGCCCTGGCGGACAAAGTTGGGGCTTACGGGGCGTTGGCGGAAATCTATTATTTGAAAGGCAACATATTTTTTCCCCGCGGCGATTTTCGTCAATGTCGGTATTTCCACGACTTGGCACGCCAGTACGCCCGCCGCGCCGAGAGTATTGCCATAGAAGCGCTAGCGCTCAGCGGCCTGGGCGATTCGTATTATGCGGAAGGGCGAATGCCGACGGCATTGGTCACTTTTCAGCAGTGCGTCGAGCTATGCGAACGTCATGGGTTTGCGGATATCGAGGCGTCTAACCGTTTCATGGTGGCGACGGCCGATATTTATGCAAATAACACCGAGGCGGCGCTGCGGGAGGCAATCGCATCGGCCGAACTCGGCCGCCGCGTCGGTAACCTACGGGCAGAGATCGTTTCCCGTTTAACGGCCGGCTGGTTGCAGATTTCGCTGGGCAATGCCGAAGGCGCCGAGCAGCAAGTCCAGCAGGGGCTAGCGTTGGCCCGCACGATGGGGGCGGCTCGTTTTGAGGCCTTTTTGTTAGAAAGTGTTGCACGCGTGCGTGTTTTGCAGGGGCGGGACGCGGAGGCGCAAGCGGCGGTTCGCGAAGCCTGGCGTATCGTCGAACAGCAAGGGCTATATCGTTTTATCGGGCCTTGGGTGCTAGGGACGCTGGCGGTGTTGGAAGACGATACGGGCAAACGGCAGGCGGCACTGCGGAAAGCGGAGGCGCTACTGGCGGAAGGTTGTGTCGGCCATAACTATTATCGATTCTATGTGGCGGCAGCCGAAGCCTGCCTAGTGTATGGCGAGCCTGAGCGGGCGGTCGAATACGCAGAGCATTTGGCAGTGTTCACCGCGGCGGAGCCTTGCCCCTGGGCCGATCATCACGTCGAATTGATCCGCCGTTACGCGGCGTACTTTGAAAACGCGACTGCCTCGGCGCGGCAACGTTTAGAGCAGCAATGGCAAGCTGCCGATGCGGCGGGGATCGGTAGGGTGATGACACGGTTGGCGCTGCGCCAACCGTGGCGTAGTGCGGTAGCGGAGCCTTAGCTTGTTTGTTTGGGAAGCACCCAAGCGGCAATTTTCTCCGCTTGCTCCAGGCATTGCTCGTGCAAGCCTGCGCCGTTGCTCCAGCCGCCGCCGAATAACAGCGGGCAGGTCAGGCGCTCTCCTTCGGCAATGGCGGCTGCCGTCATTTGGTTGTACTTCTCGATATTCTCCTGTGCCAGGCAACAATCGGCGTCGAGTACATTGTGTTTGAAGACCGTCCAGGCCTTATTGGTATGGTCGGCCGGAATATCGCCGAGTAAGTGCCGATAGCCGGTGTCGGGGGCCTGCTCGTCCATCTGAAGCAGAGTTGCCTGCGGCAATGCCTCGCGCAGCGGAGCGGGGATGAGTGTCGTATCCCGTACGCGGTCCAGCATGTCCTGCTGCGGTATCTGATTTAAGTCGTTGACTAGGGAGACGAAAAACTGCGGCAGGTTGGCTTCGGCGTAGTCCGGATTCTCCGCATCGTTCTGATGCCGATTGGATACGTAGCTAATGCGGTAAGGCTGGAACGTATCGCCTGGGTTGCGGATGGAAATGTTATAGGTGCGCCAGAGATTCTTGTTGGGCGGCAAGGCGCCGGAATGGGTATGGCAGACGCCGTAGCTTTGTGTGTATCGCACGCTGCTCAGGATTTTTGAATGCGTAAGCCCTCGCTGCTTGCTGCGGCAGTAAACCGAAGCAGGGCGCGTGCATCGTCGGCATGCGTGGTAACAACGCAGAGGTCGAAGCGTTCGGCGGCTTGTCCGTCGTCTTTGTCGATGAAGGCCCCATCCGGCCCGGCCGTAACCTGAACGCCCGCATTGGTACGGATAGCGATCGTCACCGAGGCGTTCGATTGAGCAAGCAGATAATCCCGCAAGGACTCCAGCCAGGTTTGTGCGCCGTGGCTAAAGTAGCATCGTTTAGGCGCTTCGCTACCTTCCTGGATTTTGTAGTACTGAAACGGCGATCGTAAGGGGAGATACTGAGGACCTCGATCGTCGGTAAAGTACATGGCGGCGATCCGCGGATAATAGATAAGATCCCGCACTTGCACGAGACGCGCGTTCAAGGCCGGATCGTTCCAATCGATCTCGATATGAAGCTCGGTCGCCGCTTGGCTTAAGAATTCGCGTGGCGAGTTGATGCAATCGGCAAAGAAGTGGCCGACCGTATAGTCATTGGTAACCGTTTCGAATAAGTCGAGCGCGGCTCGGTGCACCACTTTGCTAAGAGGTGCCAGTTTGCCGTCGTCGGCATAATCGATGTTAAAGGCGGGGTCGGAGACGCCGCTTTTCAGGCCGGAATCGTCGGTTAGCGCCAGACGAGCGTCGGCGCTGGTATAGCTCGTGGTATCTTCCAGCGGTTTCATCTTGTCCAGGTAGCCGACCGTTCGCATCATGCCTTTAGGCGGTGGTAGGTCGCTAAATTGACGTCGTTGACGCCTAAGTCGGCCCAGCGTAAATACGCGCCTTCCGGGCCGTTGGCGCCATACCGCTGGCCGAGGTTAACGACGACGGTGTCGGCGTTACCGCCCAAATGTTGTTTGCGCTCGAATAATTGTATTTCTAATGGCGTGCCGTGCGCATGTGCCCGCTGCATCAAATAATAAGCGGTCGATAAGCCGGAAATGCCCGCCCCAATAATCGCTATCCTCACGTGCGAAGTATCCATTGGATTCCTCCAGAATCGGTATTGTGAGTCCGCATAGTCGGATGTCCTAAGCCATCCGGCAACCGCCGGCGAGCAACTGATCCCAAACTGATCCTAAATCCCCCGAGCGGTTTTCGTAGACTGATCCTAAGTTGAGTTCGCGGGCCGAAAACGCCGCTGAGATGCACCGAAAAGCGCTGAAAAAATAACCACATGGAGCGGGCGCAAGCCAAAGGAGTCAGGGCAATGTTAAACAACGACACGTTTCGCCATCCCACACCGAAACAATTGGCCGATGCATTTAGGGCGCGGACTGAATGCGAGCCACCGCCGAAAAGCAAGATCTACGAAAACGATACGCCGTCGCCAGTCACGGCCGTACCCGAGTTTCCCTGGTTGGGCACAGATGCCATGCATTGCCGAACCCGCGGAATTCCTCGCCAAGTGGTGAGAAATTGGCTCGCGAGTCTGGACCCAGGGATGGACTAAGCGCTGCTAAGGAGACGTGAGGAATTGCCTGGCGTCACGGCGTGACCGGGGGGTGTAAAGCGGCCAACCCCCGTTTACCTGCACCTCTGGTTCCGCCGTGACTTCGGGCAATCGCCCGGTAGCTTTTGAGAGCTGCGCTCGCGAAGAATCACAAGCAAAAGGAAAGGCCAAATAATGAACGATTCCACCGCATCTTCCGCTCCGTTTCGGGTCGGGGAATGGTTGCCCTCGGATCAACAAGCGCTGGATGCCTGGTTGCAACAGTTGATCGAAGAAGTCGATCCGACGGCAGAGCTGCATCCTGTGGTTGACGAATTGAGGCAACTGATCGAGACCGATCCGCAGCTTTACATGCTGTTCGATCAGATGTTCAGCCAGGTTCCGACTCGGCCGCCGTACGACAAAAGCCCTGACGGTAAGCCGCAAGTGCGCGACTACAGGCTCATGCTACAGCTGATTAACGCCATCATGACGCGGGCGCCGGAGTTCAACAAAACCGGCTTGGTCGGTTTTCCTATCAACGCCATCTTGGACTGGTCGATGGCCACGCCGAGCGGTTTTGCCGCCTTCCTCAACCCTAAGTTGAACTTGCAGCTTAAAAAGGTATTGAACGAATGGGGGCGTTTTCTGGCTTCGCCCGATTCGCGGTATGTACTTAACGAGTATCCGCCGACAGGATGGTTATCGCCGGAGGCAAAAGAAGCCATGGGCTTCGATGATTTTAAATCGGATCCGTCGCAACCTTATGCCGGATTTAGATCCTGGGACGATTTTTTACTCGTCGGTTCAAGGACGGTCGGCGGCCGATCGCCGAACCGGGCGACGACGCCGTCGTGGTAAACGCCTGCGAGTCGGCGCCTTACAAATTGGCGCAAAAGGTTCGGCGAACCGATAAATTCTGGATCAAGGCACAACCGTATTCGCTCGCGCACATGCTCGATGGCGACCCGTTGGTCGACCTATTCGTCGGCGGCACTGTCTACCAGGCGTTTTTGAGCGCCTTGAGTTACCACCGCTGGCACAGTCCGGTCAGCGGTCGGATTGTAAAGACCTGCGTCGTCGACGGCACTTATTACTCCGAAACTTTAACGGAGGGGCCGGACCGGCCGGGCCGAACGCATCGCAGGGCTATATCACCGAGGTGGCGACGCGGGCGCTCGTGTTTATCGAGGCGGATAACCCGGATATCGGTTTGATGTGTTTCATGGCGGTCGGTATGGCGGAGGTCTCAAGCTGCGACGTAACCGTTTATGAAGGCCAGCATGTGAACAAAGGAGAGCAGCTTGGCATGTTCCATTACGGCGGCTCGACCCACTGCTTGATTTCCGGCCGGAAGTCGAGCTGGAGTTCGATCTGCACGGTCAGACTCCAGGGCTCGATGCCACGAACATCCCCGTTAACGCGCGGATCGCGACGGCAAAGCGAAAGGCGTACTAGAACGAGGATCGGCACATGTGTACGAGCATCATGGCTGGCAAAGAAGCGACTGACGACGGTGTCGTAGTTCTGGCGCGCAACGAGGACTTTACCCGCAATAACTGGAACAAGTACTTGGTGTACCGCCGGTTACCGGAGTACCGGCTGGATAAGGCTAATGCAATCGTCGACGGGCGCTGGACCTTGGGCAATGGGCTTAGCGTGCCGATCCCGACCAAAGCCTATGGCTACAGCGCGATCCCCGACTCTGCGGGTTATCGGGAAGCGTCTCATGCCATAGGCGATCGTTTCTTCTACGAAGAGCGCGGCATCAACGAGCGGAATGTTGCGATCTCCGCCACCAATTCGCTCGCCATCAACGATAAGGCCCAGGCCGCGGACCCGCTCCTAAAAGCGGGCGGGGTTGCCGAGTCGGTCATTCTGACGTTGATTCTGCCGCAGGTGGATAGCGCGCGCGAGGCGGTGAGCCTACTGGGTCGCTATATCGAGGAATACGGCGCGAGCGAGGTTAACGGCGTTCTGCTGGGCGATCCGCAGGAGGCGTGGTATTTCGAGAACGGCTCTGCGCATCACTGGATTGCGGTGAAAGTACCGCAGGATAGCTACATCGCCGTGGCAAACGGGATGCGCGTGCACGGGGTCGATCTGGATTCCCCCGACGTTAAATGCTCCCGCGGATTATACGAATTCGCCGTTACGCATGGTCTATTGGACCACCCGGACCGCCACAGCTTCGATTTTGCCGAAGCATTCGGTGTGGTGGGCGATCCTTACAACGTCGATCGCGTGTGGTTAGCGCAAAAATCCTGACGCCTTCCTTGGTGCAGGCACCGCGGCAGCGGCAATACCCGCTTTTTCTCCAACCCGACCAAGGCATCCGCCTCGACACGGTAATGACGGTACTGCGGGCTACTTACCAAGGCACGGTTTTGGCCGCTAAGGCCCAGCGTCCGATTGGCTACGAACGTACTGCCGAGAGCCACATTATAGTGTTGGACGATCGAATGCCGAAAGAGCTAAAAGGGGTTATTTGGCAGGCCGTGAGCACCCCCTTAGGCTCGCCCTATATGCCCTTGTTCAACACCATAGACGATATACCCGACGGTTATACCCAAGGCGATAACCAGTACGGTCCTTTGTCGGCGTATTGGTCGTTCCGCGGTCTTTATTCCTTAGCCAAAAGCCAAGGCGATACCTGTTTGGACGAGATCGTAACGCTTTGGAAAAACTATGAGCGCAGTTGCCTGCGCGAGCACGTTTATATCAAAGCCATGCTTACCGCGTTGTACCGTTCCGACCCTAACGGGGCTATCGAATTCACAAAACGTTATAGCACGGGTATTGCGTACCAGACTGTCGGTTTGGCGAACGGCAAACGCAACGAGCTTATGACAAAAGTAGCGACTCTCGAAGTCGAACCGTTGTAGCGGGCAGACCCTACGGGAGCGAGCGATAATCGACCAAGAAATATCCGGAACGACCCAATACCGCGTTAACGGCTGCCCGCTAGTCAGCCTAGTCATGGCGAGCGCAGGCGGAGCTCGGCGCTGACAGCGGGCAAGCGAACGTTGGGAGCGGGGGAAGGCCGTGGGGGCGGTTATTGAATCCGGAATATTCTGGTATCGCTCTAGTGGCCGAGCAGCCGCTAGCTGTAGGGTTTGCTCCTTTTATTGATTGCTGCGCGTAAAACCGCAAGATTCGGCTCGCATGGCTGGCGCGGGATGCGCACAATGGCGCAAGCAAAGGTTTTTCGGAGCGAGCGGGCGATGGACAAAGCGGCTGACTACGAACGGATTGCCAAGGCGATGCACTACATTCGCGATCGCGTTGCCGATCAACCGAGTCTGGCGGAAATCGCGGCTCACGTGCATATGAGTCCGTTTCACTTCCAGCGTCTGTTCTGCCGCTGGGCCGGCACCACACCGAAGCGCTTTCTGCAGGTTTTAACGCTGGAACGGATTAAGCGCTTGCTCGCGGGCGAGGAGCCGTTGCTGAACGTATCCGAGGCCGCTGGCTTGAGCAGCAGTTCCCGCCTCTACGACCACTTTGTGCGACTTGAGGCAGTGACGCCGGGCGAGTACAGGTCCGGAGGCGAGGGGCTTCGTATCGATTGCGGCGTTCATCCGACACCCTTTGGCTCGCTGTTCGTCGCCATGACGGCAAAGGGGGTGTGCCGAGCGACATTCTTGGGAGAAACGACGCTCGATGAGGAGCTTAAGATTCTAGCGGCGACATGGCCGCGCGCTGTCGTCGCTCCGGCCCAAGAGGTTACGGCGGCAGTCGTCTCCAGCTTGTTCGGTGCTGCCACGACGCCGAACAAGCCTATATCCCTCTCCGTATCCGGTACCAATCTCCAAATTGCCGTGTGGCGAGCCTTGTTGCGTATCCCACGCGGCTATACGGTCAGTTACTCCCAGCTTGCCGCGACGGTCGGGGCGCCCGGGGCGGCGCGCGCAGTCGGTAATGCCGTAGGTGCCAACCCGGTTGCTTTTTTATTCCCTGCCACCGTGTTATTCGTCAAAGCGGTGCCTTAGGCGGTTATCGCTGGGGCGAGCCGCGAAAGCGCATCATACAGATCTGGGAATATCTGAACGCTGCGCAGTCGACGGACAATCCGGCCCATCCCGCTCCCGTCCGCTGGACGGGTAGCGAGCCGGTATCAGTTAAATCGGCTGACCGAAATCTTTAAGCTGGCGGCCAAGCGTTCCAGTTCATGTACCGCATCGGAGGTTCGGGCCACCTTTTGGTTGTTGCCGTCGGCCATTTTGGCGATGCGCTCGACTTCCTCGGCTATCTGCCGGGTCTTGCTAAGTTGTTCTTGCGATAGCGCGGTAAGCGTAACCAGGTCGTCTTTCGTGACGGTCGCGCCTTCGTTGAGTGCAGCTAGCGAGGGCACCAGGTCGTCTACCGCACGGACGCCGCTCTCGACGCGTTGATTGCCAAGCTCCATCGCCGCGGAGGCTTTGGCGATTTCGTCCTGAATGGTTTCCAGCACCGTATGAATATTGGTCGTGGCTTCGCCCGTGCGGCTGGCCAGCTCCCGTACTTCGTCCGCCACGACAGCGAAGCCGCGCCCTTGATCGCCGGCTCGGGCCGCTTCGATGGCGGCGTTTAACGCCAGCAGATTGGTTTGCTCCGCAATCTGTTTAATGGTGGTGGCGATGCCGTTGATTTGCGTGGAGTACTGCTCCAGGCTTTGCACGCTACGGGAAGAGTCGCCGACGGCTTGGGCGATCTTTTTGATTTCCGACGAGGCCTTAGCGACAGAATCCTGCCCGGTCAGCGACATGGCTACGGCCTCCTCAGCTTTCGCCTGAGCCGATTCGGTACTGGTGGTGATGCCGGCGAAATTCTCGCTGACGCTATCGACGGTTGCGGCAATGGAGCTGGCGGCATCGCTTTGTTGGGCGGAGCCGGTGGTAATTTGATCGTAGGTCTCGGAAAGCTCTGTCGCCGAGGAGGATAGTTGCTCCGCCCCTTGTGCAATTTCGGCGATCATGCCTTGTAAACGTTCCTGCATCTTGCGCAAGGAATCCAAGAGACTGCCGAATTCGTCGCGGCGATCCTGCGGAATCTGACTGTTCAAGCGACCATGCGCAATACTATGAGCGACCTGCATTGCCAGCTGCAGCGGTTTCGAGATCGAGCGAATAGTCGATACGGCGAGGCCAATGGCGAGCAGGAAGCCGACCGCCACCAACCCAATCATGGAGGCGCGGAGCAACTGATAGGCGGCAATCGAGTTGTCGAACTCCTGGCGGGAGAGGGCTTCTTGATAATCCATCAAGGCGTTGACAGTCTCCACCAATTCGTCGAAGGCCGGATTGACCGCTATCCGAATCGTGGTCAATGCACCGCCGCTGGAGCCATCCAGGTAGGTTTGCACCGCTTGGTTGCGGGCCTCGTCATAGCGTTCCCAGCGTTCCTGAAATTCTTCGCGCAGAGCAATTTCTTCCGGCGTTTGGGCACGTTGTAGCAGCGTCTCGAAGTGGGCCAGGCCGCTTTCGTCGTACGCAGCCATGGCATCGAAATGCTCATGCGCGTGGCGCGTCAGTCGCGTTTGCATGGCGGTAAGCAAGCGCATGCGCGCTTTGTTTATGTCGTCCAGCCCTCGTCCGAGGGCGGCGAGCGGTACTGCACGGTCCTCATACGTCGAGCGCAGCTTTTCGTTAGCCGAGGCGAGTCCGTATAAGCCAAAGCTGCCGGTGGCTACAAGCAGCGCGAGTAAAACGCCGGAGAGTGCGTAAAGTCGATGACTGACTTTGATCTGTGCCAGTAAGTGTTTGAGTAGACCGACCATTGCTCATTCCCCCCCGCGTTGCCGGCGTTTTCGTTATCCCGGAAGTGCGAATCAGCTTTCCATATTATGAGATTCGTTAGATTGGATTGTAGTGTAACTTCACAAGAAACTACAATGTTATTGTGAGCCGCTAGCTTGGCTAACATGGGCTTGAGATAGGCCTTTATACAAACAAACGTAATAAGTATAAGCAGCCCGCTGTAACGCGAGGAGGCCGACGGATCTGCCGACGAGGAGAGGCGGGCGGTGGCGGTCGACGAGGCGCTTGGCAGTGGCCTGTAAGAGGTCGATAACGATATGAAGATACATTTTGGCGGCCGCCGAGGATCGGGAGCGATGCGGACCAAGGCATGGTTCGGTTTAGGATTATTACTAGTCGGGGCCGCCTGGCTCGGTTACGACGCATTGGCGAAAGCCGATAATCCCGTCGCGCAACTGCCCGAGCCCGAGCGCTGGATCGAACACCTGGAACAGGATCTCATGCCATTTTGGATGCACGCCGATGCGCGCGGTGTGCCTAAAGGTGCCTACCCGACTTTCCGTTGCCGCGACGGTAGCGTCTTAAATGTCGAAGCGCCTTGTCCGGAATTAGCGCAAGCGCCGTCCTGGGTGCGCGATTATATCGACCGCGACTATACGCGGATGCGTTCGCGCCAGGCCTACACCTACGGCGTGGCGTTTCACATGACGGGCAAGCCGGAGTATTTGGCGCTTGCGAAAGCTGGGGTAAATTGGATTCGCGAACATGCCCTGGACCCTGAGACCGGCTCGGCGATTAGTTACTGGCACGACGGCGAACCGGGGCCGGCGACACTTGCCCGCAACACGCAGGATTTGGCCTATGCCCAGTTAGGCATGGCGATGTATTACTACCTCACGCGCGACCCCGATGTGCGGGAGGATATTCTTCGTCTTAAACGCCATATCTTCACGGTATATTACGATCCAGCGCACGATGAGCTGCGTTGGACGGTCGAAGGCGAAGAGGCCGGTCAGCGCGAGCTGGTGGCGCAGCTCGATCAGATCAATGCCTACATGTTGTTATTGGCGCCGATTCTGCCGCAGCCTTATCAGGCGGAATGGAAGCGCGACCTCAACTGGCTGTCGGAATTGCTGATTCGCGACTATTACTCCGACACGCACAATATTTTCTGGGGCACGCTGGGAGCGTCGGACAGCGATGCCTGGGGTGCCCGCCATAACGACTTCGGGCATAGCATCAAAGCGTTCTGGATGATTCATCAGGTAGGGACCATCACCGGCAATCGGCGCCTGATCGATTTCGCCGCGCCGCGGGCGGCGCGGATGCTGGCCGATGCCTTTGTCGAGGAAGGCGGGCATTGGGCGAACCGTCCACTGGAGAACGGCATCGACACCACGCCGGTTTGGTGGGCCTATGCCGAATTGGATCAGACAGCCGCGACCTTGGCGCTGCAAGACCCTGAACAGGCGCGCTATTTGCCCGCTACCTACCAGTTCTGGCTCGATAATATGGTGGACCGGAAGTACGGCGGTGTATGGGGGCATTACAACGAAGACGGCGAGCATGAGAGTAGTCCCAAGGCGCACTTGTGGAAGAACGGCTATCACGAGGCCGAGCATGCGCTGGTGGCGCTGATCACCACAGCGGCGTTGCGGAATGAGTCGGTCGATTTATATTTCGCGCCGACGGTGGCCGAGGCCGAGCTTGAGTTGCGGCCGTACTTTTCCAAGGCGAGGCGGAAATTATCGCCGCTGAAGAGGTGGGCGCAGAGCCGCGTCATCGTCGTATCCGGGTGCGTTTTTCCGAGCTGCGCTAAAGCGGATAGGCGCTGCGCCCAGGAGGGCGCAGCGTGCGATGGTTTAACGGCGTGGTAGATAGAGGTCGGTGAGTGTGCCGGCCTCCGCTTCGGCCGCCATGGCAACCGTTTCCGACAGCGTGGGGTGCGGATGCACCGTTAGGGCGATGTCCTCCGCCTCGCAACCCATCTCGATGGCCAGCGCGATCTCCGCGATCAGGTCGCCGGCGTTGGGGCCGACGATGCCGCCGCCGATAATGCGGCCGGTGGCTTTATCGAACAGCAGTTTCGTGGCTCCGTCGTCGCGGTCGAGGCTCAAGCTGCGGCCGTTCGCCGCCCACGGGAACTGTGCCTTGGAGAACGCCAAGCCCTCGCGTTTGGCCTGCTCTTCGGTGACGCCGACCCAGGCGACTTCCGGGTCGGTGTAGGCAACCGAGGGAATAACCCGGGCATCGAAGGCGCTTTTATGGCCGGCAATGACTTCCGCTGCGATCTTGCCTTCGTGTGCCGCTTTGTGCGCCAGCATGGGTTGACCGACGATGTCGCCAATGGCGTGGATGTGCGGTACCCGCGTGCGGAGGAATTCGTCCACCTCGATAAAGCCCTGCGCGTTCGCCTCAAGCCCCGCCGCGGCGAGATTGAGGTTATCGCTATTGGGGCGGCGGCCGATGGCAATCAGTACGCGGTCGAAGCGGGCTTCGTCCGGTGCGTCTTTGCCTTCCAAACGGACGGTAACGCCGCGATCGTCGGGCTGTAGCTCGGCAACGCGAGTATTGAGATAGATATTCTCGTAACGGCCTTTGATCCGCTTGAGAAGCGGTTTGACCAAGTCCGCATCGGCGCCGACCATCAGACGATCGGCCAATTCGACCACCGTAACCTGGCTGCCCAGCGCCTCGTATACCGTTGCCATTTCTAAACCGATGATGCCGCCGCCGACGACGAGGAGCCGCTTCGGCACTTCTTCGAGCTCTAGTGCATCGGTCGAATCCATGATGCGCGGATGATTGAGATCGAAGCCGGGCGGGGCAACCGGTCGCGAGCCGGCGGCGATAATGCAGTGATTGAACTGGATGCGGCGACTGCCGCCGGCTTGTTGCACCGTCAGTGCGTGCGGCCCGAGGAAGTCCGCTCGGCCCTGCACGACTTCCACTTGCCGTTGTTTGGCAAGCCCTCTCAAACCGCCGGTCAAGCGGCCGACGACTTTGGATTTCCACTCCACGAGCCGCGGTACGTCGATCTTCGGCTTGCCGAAAGTAATCCCTAAATCGCTGAAATGGGAAGCTTCGTCCAGTACCTTGGCCGCATGCAGCAGGGCTTTCGAAGGAATGCAGCCGACATTCAGGCAGACACCGCCCAGGCTTGGGTAGTATTCGATCAGCATCGTCTTCAGGCCCAGGTCGGCCGCCCGGAAGGCGGCCGTATAGCCGCCCGGTCCGGCGCCGATGACCACGACGTCGCAATCGTATTCCCCGATGGTGGCGGCCTTCGGCGGCGTGCCGGCCGGTTGCGTCGGCGGCTCTTCCGGCGTTGCCGGTGCTTCGCTTCCTTGCGCCACGGTTGCCGGTGCCGACACAGAAGCTTCCAATAGGCCGATAAGATCCCCTTGCTTGACCTTATCGCCCGGCTTGATAGCGAGTTTTTGCACGGTACCGGCATGGCTTGCCGGTACCTCCATAGTGGCTTTATCGCTTTCCAAGGTGATCAAGGACTGTTCTTTCTCGACCTGATCGCCGGGACTTACCAGAACTTCGATCACATCCACGGCGTCGAAATCCCCGATGTCGGGAACTCTCAGTTCAATGGTTTCTGGCATGGTTGATTTTCCTTCTACAGCAGCAAGCGCCGGATATCCGCCAGGACGCCGGCGAGGTAGGCGGTGAAACGAGCGGCGGCGGCGCCGTCGATAACACGGTGGTCGTAGGAGAGCGACAGCGGCAGGATCAGCCGCGGGCGGAACTCCTCACCGTCCCATGTCGGTTTCACCGAGCTGCGGGAAACGCCGAGGATGGCTACCTCGGGAGCGTTAACAATAGGCGTGAATGCGGTGCCGCCGATGCCGCCCAGGCTTGAGATGCTAAAGCAGCCGCCCTGCATATCGGCCGGAGCGAGTTTCTTATCGCGCGCCTTTTGCGACAGGAGGGCAAGGTCTTCCGCGATTTGATAAATACTCTTCTTATCCGCATCCCGGATAACCGGCACGACCAGCCCCTCGGGCGTATCGACCGCCACGCCGATATGGCAGTAGTCCTTGAGAATCAAGGCGTCGCCTTCCGGGGTCAGCGAGCTACAGAATTCCGGGAACTCTCTAAGCGCAGCCGCCGCGGCCTTGACGATAAACGTCAGCGGCGTGAGCTTGATGCCCTTCGCGGCGGCGATATCTTTTTGAGCTTTGCGGAACGCTTCCAGCTCGGTAATGTCCGCCTCGTCGAATTGGGTGACGTGCGGAACATTGAGCCAGCTCCGGTGCAGGTGCGGGCCGGAGAGCTTCTTGATACGCGACAGCGGTTGCCGCTCGATCGGGCCGAATTTCTCGAAGTCGACGGCCGGAATCGGCTCGATACCCGCGCCGGCGGTTCGAGCAGCCGGTTCGGCCAAGCGTCGTTTGACGAAGGCTTTGACGTCTTCTTTGAGAATCCGACCGTTAGCGGCACTGCCTTGGACTTGGGATAAGTCCACCCCGAGTTCGCGAGCGAACAGGCGTACCGCCGGGCTGGCATGAGCCCGGCGATGCCCTTCGCGATCGATCCGCGGCGGAGCGGCGGCAGCCGCTTTGGCGACTGCCGAGTCGGCGGCTGGTTGAGGGGCCGGTTTTGGTGCGTCGGCGGTCGTTGACGGCGCCGGCTTAGGCTTAGGCGGCGGTTCTACGGCCGGCTCGGCGGTCGCGGGGCCTGCTTCGGCCCCGACCGGTTCGAGCGCTTCGGCGCGTTCCAGTAGTGCAATAGGGGTGCCTTGCTTGACCTTATCGCCGGCCTTGATCTTGATTTCCTTGATCAGGCCGGCCTCCGGGGCCGGCACTTCCATGGTGGCTTTATCGCTTTCCAAGGTCAGTAGCGATTGCTCGGCTTCGACCCGCTCGCCCGGCTGCACCAGCACTTCGACGACATCGACGGCATCGAAGTCGCCGATATCGGGAATCGTTATTTCCATGACGTTAGACACGAATACTCCTCCAACTCAAATGGCAGCAAGCTTAGGCTTTGATTGGATTGATTTTTTCAGGGTCGATGTTGTACTTCTTGATGGCTTCGCCGACTTTTTTCGCCGGTAGCTGGCCGTCATCGGCGAGCGCTTTGAGCGCGGCGACGGCGACGTAGTAG